>NZ_LSEF01000125.1 GCF_001641695.1 Bradyrhizobium neotropicale | reverse complement strand
CTAGTGGTTCATCACAGTGGTTTTGACTCTTTGGCGGCAACTGGATAGGCGCGACCGAGTTTGGCGCGGGCTTTGTCGGTTGTGAACATCCATTTGATGCGGTCTCGCGCCTTGTTTCGCTGCCGTTGCCATGCTGCGATTTCTTTTCGAAGCCTTTTGGGATCGTCGATGCGACGGCCGAGACACTGGCGCTGCAGCACGCTGATCTCGCACTCGACCATATTGAGCCAGCTGGCGTGTTTCGGGGTGTAGTGGAACTCGAGGCGGCGCAGGATGCGACGGGCCTCGGCAGGCGCAAATGCCTGATATAGCGCGCCGGCCGTATGAATCGACAGATTGTCCTGCACCACACGGATGCAGGCGGCATTGGGATAGTGGACGTCGACGAGTTCGCGCATGCAGTGCGCGTAGTCGACCGCGGCGCGGTGGTCTGTAACCTTGACATTGCGCCAGCCGCGATGCGGATCGAAGGTGACGAAGAGATTGACGGTACCGTTGCGGCGATATTCGTAATCGTAGCGCTCGCGCTGTCCCGGTTGGGCAGGGATCGGCTGGCGTACCTCGCCGATCAGCTGGACTGGGGTCTCGTCGAAGCAAACCAGGGGCCGCTCGGGATCCGGCGCCTCGGCGTAGAGATCGAGCACATCCTCCATCCGGGCGACGTATTCGCCGTCGACATGAGGAATGCACCACATATCCCGGCGCCACGGCTTGAGGTCGTTGTCGGCCAGCCGGCGGCGCACGGTCTCGCCCGACAGGCTGGCGTGATCGGTGAGCTTGACCATCGCGTCGGCCAGCAATGTCAGCGTCCAGCGTTTGCGGCCGGCGGGCGGCTTGGCGCATGCCGTCGCCACCAGCAGGGCCTCTTCCTTGCCTGTCAGCTTGCGTTCCGCGCCCGGACGCGGCTCCTCACTCAAGGCCCGCTCCAGATTGCCTTCTACGAAACGGCGTTTGGTCCGGCCGACGGTGGAAAGGCTGACCCGGACGGTTCGGGCAATCTCCGCGTCGCAGCTGCCTGAATCGGCCGCCAGCACAATCTGAGCCCGTTTGAGTTTGCGGGCGGAATGCGTGCCGCCGCCGAGCATTGCCGTCAGTTCGTCCCGCTCGGCTTGGCTCAATTCGACCCGATAACGTACATTCATGCTTCGCCTCCTTGTCGGAGGCCGGGACGAATCCAGCTATGAGTCAAAAATCAGGCGCGCACTTCACCGAGAAGCAGGGACACTATCTCGCTTTCATCCATACCTACTCGTACATGTTCGGACAGCCGCCCGCCGAGGCCGACATCCAGCGGCATTTCCGCGTCAGCCCGCCGTCAGTCCACCAGATGATCCTCACCCTCGAACGCAACGGGTTCATTCGTCGCCAGCCCGGCGTCGCTCGAAGCATCGAGATCCTCTTGCCACCCGAAAAGTTGCCTATCCTCGGATGGCTCGGTATCAAAACGTCAAAATCACTGTGATGAACCACTAGCCCTCGCCCGCCGACCCGCTCCCGCAAAATATCGAAAACAACCCCATGCAAAGTAGGGTGGGTTAGCGCGGCTGCGCGGAGCGCAGTCCGCTCGGCGTAACCCACCACTGTCCGTCTCCGCGGAAGCGAAAGAGGTGGGTTACGCCAGCGGACTGCGCTTCGCGCAGCCGCGGGCTAACCCACCCTACGGACCAGTCCGCCGGAACCAACCCTCTGATTCCGCTCCGATTCATACTTTCCTAACCGTTGCTAGTAACGGCCTCTTGTCGGTTTTGAGGCATCTTGCATCCCACGGGAGGGCTGCATGGGTACATCAATCCGATGGAGCGCGCGGATGCGCGCGCTGCTTCGCCGTTGGCGCGGCGCGCCGCTGACGTGGCTGATCATCGGTGGCTTCGTGCTGATGGCGGCAACTGCCCTCGGGACCGCCCTTACCGTCGATCGCTTCCGGCAGAACGCGATCGAGAGCGGCCGCGACAGCCTCGAAAGCGCGGTGCGACTGCTAGCCAGGCATTTCGACCGCGAATTCGAGGATTTCGCGGTGCTGCAGAAGAGCGTCATCGCCGAGCTCGAAAGCCACGGCATCCAATCCGCCGATGTGTTCCGCAGCGAGATGGGCACCCTTGCAATGCACGAGGTGCTGCGCAGCAAGGCCAGCGGCTGGTCCGACGTCGCCGGCGCCAACGTGTTCGATGCGAGCGGCGTGCTGATCAATTCCTCGAAGCACTGGCCGGTCGCCGATATCTCGATTGGCGACCGCGGCTATTTCAATCGGCTCAAGAATGATCCGGCCTCGCAGGAAGAGGTCGAGGTGGTGCCGGGACGGTTCGGCAACGGGCCGGCGATCGTGTTCGCGCGGCGCGTGTCCGGTCCGCACGGTGAATTCCTCGGCATGGTCTCGCGCGCGATCACGCCGGACCAGCTCGAATCCTTCTTCGGCTCGACCGGGCTCGGCGAGGAATCCTCGATCTCGATGCACCACCAGAACGGCCAGCTGCTCGCGCGCATTCCGCATGTCGACGGGATGATCGGGCAGAATTACCGCAACGGTCCGCCCGAGCAGATCGCCGTGTTCGAGCGCACCTTCGTCACGACGCAGCTCTCAAGCCCGATCGACGGCAAGGACCGCATCGTCGCCTCGCGTCTTCTGACCGGTGAGCCGCTGGTCGTGGTCGCGACCAAGTCGCTCGACGCGACGCTCGCGACCTGGCGCACGCAGACGAAGTTTTTCGTCGCGGTGGCAACGCTGTCGATCGCACTGCTCGTGCTCACGCTGTTCCTGATCTTCCGCCAAATGACGAACAGGCTCTCGCTGGAGAAGCAGCGGCTCGACACCGCGATGAACACCATGACACAGGGCCTCTTGATGTTCGACCAGGACGAGCGGCTCATCGTCTGTAACCGACGCTATGTCGAGATGTACCGGCTATCGACCGACGTGGTGAAGCCCGGCGCCTATTTCCGCGACGTGATCCAGCATCGCTACGACACCGGCTCGTTCCACGGTGACGTCGACACTTATTGCGACCACATCTTGAGCAATGCCGGACGCACCCAGAGCTCCATTGGGGAGACCTCCGACGGCCGCCTGATCGAGATCAAGAACCAGCCCGGCGCCGCCGGCGGCTGGCTCGCGACCCATGAAGACGTTACCGATCGCATCCGCGCCGACGAGCGCATCGCGCATATGGCGCACTACGACGCGCTGACCGACCTGCCGAACCGCGTGCTGATGCGGGGACATCTGGAACGCCGCGTGGCGGAGCTTGCCGAGGGCAAGCCGTTCGCGATCCTCTATATCGATGTCGACGAGTTCAAGGGCGTCAACGACGCGCTCGGCCACGAGGTCGGTGACGAGCTGCTCCGCCAGGTCGCGAACCGCCTGCGCGCCTGCGTCAGCGGCAACGATCTCGTCGCACGGCTCGGCGGCGACGAATTCGCCATCATCAAGGCCGGCACCAGCGACCAGGCCGAGCTGACCGCGCTGGCCGAGCAGATCCTCAAAGCCCTGCGTACGCCCGTGGACTGCAAGGGCCAGGAGGTCCCGACCGACGCCAGCATCGGCATCGCGATCGCGCCCGACCACGGCGACAATCTCGACGACCTGCTCAAGCGTGCCGACCTCGCGATGTATGCGGCGAAAACCGAGGGCCGCCGCACCTTCCGCTTCTTCGTGCCGGAATACGACGCCAAGGCCAGACAGCGCCGACAGCTCGAACTCGATCTGCGTCAGGCGCTCGCCCGCGGCGAGTTCGAGGTGCATTACCAGCCGCTGGTCGATCTCGCCGCCAATGTGGTGACCGGCTGCGAGGCGCTGCTGCGCTGGCGCCATCCGGAGCGCGGCATGGTTTCGCCGGCCGAGTTCATCCCCGTCGCCGAGGACACCGGCTTGATCGGCGAGATCGGCGAATGGGTGCTGAAGCAGGCCTGCCTCGAAGCCGCCGGCTGGCCCGGCCAGATCCACGTCGCGGTCAACGTCTCGCCGGTGCAGTTCCGATCCAAGACGCTGGCACTGAAGGTCGCCGCGGCGCTCGCGGAGTCAGGCCTTGCGCCCGAGCGGCTCGAACTCGAGATCACCGAAACCGTCCTGATCCGCGACGACGAGGAGGCGCTGACGATCCTGCAGCAGCTCCGCGAGCTCGGCGTGCGCATCGCGCTCGACGATTTCGGCACCGGCTATTCGTCGCTCAGCTATCTGCATCGCTTCCCCTTCGACAAGATCAAGATCGACCGCAGCTTCATCAGCGACATCGGCGAACCCGAGGATTCCTCCCCGATCGTCCAGGCGGTGGTGCACATGGCCGCCGCCCGCCACATGGCGACGACGGCGGAAGGCGTCGAGACCGAGGCGCAGCGCGAGGTGCTGCGGCAGCTCGGATGCAGCCAGATGCAGGGCTGGCTGTTCAGCCCGGCGGTGCCGGCATCCAAATTGAAGCAGTTGCTGTCGGCGCAGGCTGTGGCGGCCTAGTGCGCGTACTCGTCCCCAAGCCTCGATTAGCTGTATCCGCATCCCGTTAGGAAGCGGACATCGGCCTGTCCCTTCAGCTCGTCTGGCTTGGGCGAACAGGCGACATCGGAGCCGCCGGCTGAGAGTGCCAATTCAGGCGCGTTCGGCGCCTCGAACTCTCGCGTTGCCTGTTCGGCGTCGGCTCCTCGCTACTTCTTCTTCGCCGGTCCGAAATCCGGCTGCCAGGCGGCTTCCTTGCGGCTCGGGGCCGCGGCGATCACCTTGGCTTTTTCCTTCTTCGGCTTCTTGGCTTCGCGATTACTGCGTTGCTGGCCCTTCGCCATGTCGCTCTCCTTTGGTGCCTTGAGTTCGTCGAGTTCGTCCGATTGCAGCACGCGTCCGCGCGGGGTGCAGACGCGCACGTCCATGTAGCCTTCGCGCAGCAGTTTTCGCGCGAGGCGCAGCGCGACCGTCGCAGTGCCGCGGCCGAGATTGGAGCTGCCGTATTCGTTGGTCCCGCTGACCAGATACGGCACGCGTGTTGCCCTAGCCATTGCGGACAGCGGCTCCGCACACGAGAAGCAGAAGAAGCAGCGGAACGATCACCGGCGACACGACCCATTCCGAGATACAAAAACGCTCCTGCGAAGCTTTTGGCGGGAGCGCACGTGACCCTCAGTCACCGGTCGATGCCGTTGGAGATGCGGTGACAGCGGCAAGCCTACGCCTGCCTCACACCAATAGCGAGCGTTAAAGCGCCTCGTTTACGAGAGCCGTGCTGCGGCATCGTCGCGAGCCGGCACGGTGAGGATAGTGCTGGCTATTGCCGCGCCAAGGGCGCATGGTCGTCATAGCCGGCGTCGGTTGGGGCCCCACTTGCGAAAGGCAGGCGTGCATGACCATCCGCTCGCGTCGAGAAGCCATGACGTTCAGGCACCCGTTCCGCATCCGTGGCATCGAACGGCCTGCAGGCGCCTATGAGGTCGTCACCGACGAGGAGAAGATCGAGGCCCTGTCCTTCGCGCACTGGCGCCGCGTTGCCGCCATGATCAGTACCCAGCGAAGGCGTGCGCGGCTCAACGGAGCTGCTGTCGATCGGATCCGTCGACCTAGCGGTCCAACGCATGGATGCGAGTGTCGCTAATGACTGACCACACCGTCGATCTCGACAAGCACCGCGGCATGGCCGCGCAGAAGGCGACCGACCTGCGCCGCGCACTGGCCGAGGTCGAGACCCATGTCAGGGAGCTGCGCGAGCGCGAGGCCGATCTCGAAAACCGCATGATGACGGTGCCCGCCGCATCCTGGCCGGAGGCCGCGGTGAAGGCGCGCCATCTGCTGAACCTCTATGCTGCGAGCCTGCCCGCCGAGGACACGCGGCACCGCGCGCTCGTGGCAGCGCTGTTCGACGATTTCGCCCGGCTGTCGGGGGAGGGCTGAGGCGAACGACGGCCGCCTGCATTCTCAACACGTGCCATGCTCGGCGCGACCGGAAGCGGGTGGCCGGTCGCGGGGGCGATGAGTCGAGGGCGCGATCGTGCCAAGAAGCAATCACGTGAAGGAGTAAGCCATGACATTGACCAGCGGCCGCTTTATCGGTCACGAGTACGACCGGATGATCGTCCGGTTCTCGATGCATGACGGAGCCAGAGAGATTCCTTGCGCGATCTCGACCTCTGCGATGGACTATCTCGAGCGCGGCCAGCAAGTTGGGCCCGAGCAGCGGGAAGCTCAGTTCACTCGCCTGCGCGACCGCATCGAAGCATGCGCGGCAAGCAAATATCGCGCGACGGAGTTCGAAGGCACGCCGCCAGGGATCGTGCTACGAGGCATCGATTTCAGGCCATAGTGATGACAGCAACCGGCCAGCTAGATGCATAGCCGGCACGGGACCCGGTCGTCGTCCCGGTCCCATGATCGTAGCTAACAGCGCTGCTGTTCGTCGCGACCCGACTTCTGGCCGCCCTGACCGGGACTGTTCTGACTTCTGATCTGCGTCCTTTTTCGCTGCGTCACAAGTGACGCAACCACCATGGCGCTAGATCCGAGAGCATAACGTTCCTCGACGTGTGGCATTCTCCTGAACAAGGGACTCACTACTCTGCCCGTGCTTTGATCTCCGGCAAGGGCGGCTTGCGCTCAAAAGGCTTCTTTTTCGGCGGCGCGGGCAGCAATCCTTCTCGGATCGCCTGCTTCCGAGCGAGCTTGCGGGCCCGGCGAACAGCTTCAGATTTCTCGCGAGTCTTTTTTTCCGACGGCTTTTCATAGGAACGCCGCTGTTTCATTTCTCGGAAGACGCCCTCGCGTTGCATCTTTTTCTTGAGAACACGGAGTGCCTGCTCGACATTGTTGTCTCGCACAAGTACCTGCAATTGATCCTCCTCGATGGGGCTGCGAATTGCGACACGCCCTGCATGGCAGCCAATTGCGCAGGAGCTTCATTGCGATTTTGAGGATGGTGGCGGTGACATTCGTCGCCGGCTTCGGACAAACCGGTCTTGTCACAACGCTGCAACGTAGCGGTATCGACAGTGACCACTGTCGTGCGGCCCTGTCAATCGATAAAGCCCTGCTTGCACGTCGACGGCCCCAGTTGAAACCTCTCGATCGGGCACCACAGCAGCCTGGCTGAAACAAAAAGCTCCGTTCCTTGCAAAAACGTGAAGTTGATGTGTATATTGAGGAAGTTCGATTTGCCGCTGTGCCTTGTTGAATGCGCCCGCGGGCTCCTTTTCCAAAGACATCGACGAAGTTGAAGGGCACCGCGTGATTGTCGCGCGGCATACGCTTGTGCACTTTGGAGAAGAAAATGACGACAGGTACTGTTAAGTGGTTCAATGCCCAAAAGGGCTTTGGATTTATTCAGCCCGACGACGGCGGCAATGATGTATTCGTTCACATCAGCGCGGTCGAACGAGCCGGTCTTACGGGTCTTGGAGAGGATCAAAAGGTCAGTTTCGAGATCAAGACCGACAAGATGCGAGGGAAAGTCAGCGCCGAGAACCTCTCGCTGGCTTGATGTCGTGGCGCCGTTTCACGGATGTACTGAAACGGCCATTCTGCCCGCTCGATGCTCAGATTGAGCGGGTTTTGTCGGCTGCGAAGGGGGGTGAAGGATGAACGCCAAGAAAACGGCAGAGCCGTCACCCGAACACATCGCGCGTTCCGATCGTAAGCGCTTGGCCGCTGAAGAGGGAGCGCGGGCATTGGCGGACGTCGAGAGGCAGGCCATCGCGGTTCGCGCGAACATGACGCGGCTTCGAGAAGTGCGCGAAGCCAAGGAAGCGGCTGACGCAGCTCTTCGAACAACTTTGCCAGCGCACGCGCCCAAGAAACGCCCGAGAAAACCACCGCGATAGCCGTCTCAAAGTCGTAAACGGAACTTCGAGGGCCGTCACATTCTGGGGAGAGCGGGTCGTGCCTAGAGTCAAATCGGACGACGGAACCATCACTTTCTTTCTGGCGTTCGGCGCAAATCGACAGATGTGCCGGCTTACGACGACGTTTAACACGCAGAAGCAGGCCTTCAGCTACTTGCAGAAGCATCGAACGGAGTTCGAGCGTATGGCGCGAACGCGCCTTGCTTCAGGGGAGCTCGAAGACGGGATTGTCGTCCTTTCGATGCTCTAGTCAGACCTACCAAGTTGGCATGAGTAATTTCGGCGACGCTCAGTTGATCGGGCGAACTCTTTCGCAGACGAATGTCGCTCTCAAGATGAGACCGCTTGCGTCCCGAATTCCGATGGCCAAGCCATCGATGCTCGCGAACGTTTCAAGCTCTTTGGCAATGTCGGCTAAAGATAGTGCCGCCTCAAGCTCTGCGGCCCGTTGACTGGTCAAATCCAGGCCTTCTTCGTCTACGACGAGCGCCTTGCCGTCCCAGATATTAGAAATGCGACACCTAAGACGCCCTATCGGGTTGGCTTCGTCGTTCGATCGGGCTGGCTTCGTCGTTCGGCTTCTCTGGCCAACCGTTCAGCTTTCAGCCGTTCCCGATTTGCGTGGAAGGCTTGTTGCGCTTTTTCGTAGTCAGTCGTGGCTTTCTCTGCGACGCGCTTGAACAGATTGTTTGCCTCATTCACCGCAGGCGATCGGAAATGCTGTCTCATCGCTTGTCCTCGTTTGTCTTTGAAGTCGCGCGTGTTGGCGGCTTCTCGTTGCTCAGGTTATTTTGGATCGACTTGCCGCGCTTGGGCCGATCAATTCGCACGCGGTCGAACTCCGCGGGTCCATCGAGCAGATCCCGCTTGCGAGTTGCCCGATCATCTGCTGTCGCCGTTGTGTCGCCCATGCGGTCAATCGCATCGCCATCCATTTTGCGAGCGCGCCGCTTCTGTCGATCTTGATCGGCGCGCAGCGTAAGTCCCAGTTCGACGAGCGACTTATCGCCTCGGACAAGCTAGGCTTATCATTCTGGGAGCCATCCATGATACGATGGCTCTCAGCAGAGATTCCGAAGGTCGAAAGCCTGCAACTGGCGAGGGTGGAACGGCTTGCCGATTTTCTCATCGGGCCTTTCAGTTTGCAAACAGAATGTCGGTGGTGGCCCGCCCCTCGGCAGAAGTCTGAAGACCAACGGGCAGTCGCCCGATTGGTTCCGACCGACTAGGGAAGCAAGAGCTATTCTTTGGAATGGTGCGTGATGAGCGACCTTTAGGAACATCGGTGGTCAGCTCTGGTTGGCGGTTGAAGCTACCGCCCATTCGAGACCCCGACCATGTCAGCCGTGACGAACTTGCTTGCTCGACGGCAGCAATTGCTCAGGCAGCTTGAGAGCGGCCCAACAGGGATTGAGCGCGACGAAATTGAGCGTCAGCTTGCGCAAATAGATACCGCGCTGGACGTGTTGGAGTGGTTGGATACGAACAAGGGTCACAGCAAACCATGATGTCGATGCGACGCGCGTCGCCCTTTAGCAGAGCCGGTCAGTTCTTACGCGGCCTTACCGGACCGCCAGTTCTTCGATGGCGCGAGCGGCTATCTGTGCTGGTTCAATGATGCCGGTTTGCACGACTTTTATGACTTTCCTTGCGACCGCTTTGGGTTGAGGATCATCGCGATCCTTAATGCAGAGCATCCGCAGCCCCATTCGTAAGCCGCTGTGGCACAGCTGATCTGCTCCGGCTCCAGACCAGAGCCTTGAAGCAGCCGGTAAATGGCCGTCACAATTCTAGCTCGCTGAGGATATGGTCCCGGTGCGCCAGGTGCTGGGCTTGCAGCTCTCGGAAGGTCTTAAGCAGGTCTATGGCCTCGCCAGTATTGAGGCCAGCGCTACGCATATCTGCAATCCGCCGCTCTTGCGCCGCAATATGCCGTTCGCCTTGGGCCACATGCCGTTCAGCTTCCTCAAGGTGTCGCAGCTGCATTGCCCGGTCCATAACGCAGCCTACTCCCGAGCGGGCGCCGCGTCTCGTTAAAATGGAACCGTCTTCCCTAAACTCCAGGGCCGGATGCCCCCCCGGCGACATCATTCGGCCTTTTTTGCGCTTAACTGGCGCTGGCTCCCCGTCAAGCGCAGTGCTGGTGTCGACTACACGCCGTCGGTCTGATTGGGTTTCCAGTCGTACTTGGACCGTGCTCCACGCCAAACAGGCGCGCCCATCACCGGCTCAAGCCCGACTAAAGCCGTCCACCGCCAGCGTGATCTTGTGCGCGGTATGGTCAATGGTGATGCAGTTTATCTTCGTCAGGGCGCCGCTGGTCCTGAAGAACAGTTTGTGGTGGAGCTTTAGCTCGGCGTCGATTTGGTGGTGCCCTTTGATAAGCGTGCCGTCGAGGGTGGTCTGGCCCACTTCATCGCCGGCTTCGTTCACGATTGTTCGGATCATTTCGTCTTTGATGGGTTTCATCTCCGCCTCCTACAACGTTGCGCCGGTCGGGGCGTTCGAACCAGACGTACCCAAACACGATACGATGGGCGGGCGCATCAAGCTCTATGTGCAGGAGAACTTCCCGGAGGCTTAGAGCCTGACGGCCTGCACCGCTCCGGGCTCGCCTGACATGGCGCGCTGCGGACTACCGAACCGGTCTATCGTGATCCATTCGCGGTCAAATGTCGGCTCATACAAAGCGAAGCCGTCAGGACTGGACGTGACGACCAGCGTCTCCGGATCGAGCTTCTGCAGCTCATCTATTAGGTCTTTGATTTTCATGGCCGTGCTCGTTGCATGCGCCGCGGTGCCGGCGCGTTCGAGAGCCTTGGCCATTATAGCCTCGCAGTCCTGCGCTGTCAGGACAGTGCCCCAGTCCCGCAGCTTCTGCTGGAGGGCAGCGACCATCAGCCTCACGGCGCTCGTTGCGGCTTCCTCCCTCGAGAGAGACCGCCCAGAGAGAGCGAACCAAAGGGACGCTAGACGCAACTCACGGGTATCCCCGGGGCAGAAAATCACCCGCTGTCCCACCACCAAACCACTGCGGCACAAGTCCGCTTTACCCCGATAGGCGGACACCGCCGCGGGCCCTCAATGAGGTCTGCGTCGGGACACAAACCTACCCGGTGCCGGAAACTAGATTGCCGACACACCTTCTCGACGAAAAATGTGGGCCAGGACGTGTGCGTGCGGGCAGTCGCAAACCGTTCTATCTCGAGCGTTCGGCCGCCGCAGTTAGCACTGGATAGCGGGCATAGAGCGTGTCGACGCGATCCCGCCACATCGCCACGAACGCGCCCGAGGTGAGATTATCGACCGACTTCCATTCGCGTTTGACCGCCGGCAGCGTGTTGCCCCAGATGGCGCGCTTGCACCATCGCTCGCCCTTCGCCGAGCCCTCCTGGGTTGCGCACATCGACTTCCAGGCAATCCGCTGCGGATGGCTGATGTGTTCGGCGGCTCCTTCCCCGCCCTGCTGGTGGATCAGGTAGAGATCGGAAAACGTCGGCTGCTTGTGCGTCATGACTTCGAATAGCGCAGCCTCGGTGAGGAACTTGTAGGCGGCACCCATAGCGTTGTCGCGAGGATTGAGGATGTCGCCCGATCCGTATTTGCTGAATTCAAACTTGCTCAGCTGGAACAGACCGATATAGGAGCCGGTGCGTTGCCTGGGATTGAAATCGGATTCGATTTTGGCGACCGCCTTCATGAAATTGGCATCGACGCCGAACGCTTTGGCCGCGCGTTCGATCTCCTGGACGGGCGTTCCGAGCGGAACGCCGCTCAACGCCGACAAGGCAATCTTCGCGGGTTTCTCCGGCGGCGGAATTTCCGAGTAGACGTAGTACTTCAGATACGCCGGTTCGCCTTCGTCCGGATTGGGCGGAGCAGCGGGCGGACGGTCCTGCTGTGGCGCTGCCTCGTTCTCGGGCGGCGCTGCTTCAAGGCTGGCGACCTGCGACATTCGCCCTAGCCGCAGCGAACTGGTTACATCGGACGGCATCGCCGCGTCCGGCGCGGCGGCGCTGAATTCCGCCGCGACGATCGCATTAGCCGATGAGCTTGGATCGAATTTCGACTCAATGACCGGGGTCTGAAACGCTGCTTGGGCATTTGTCAGGACCATCGTCACATTCAGCGGGACGGCGCTGAATGCACCAGCAACTCTCGCATTCGGCGTTGCGACGCTCGGGCGCCATACCGCGATCTGATGAATCGCGGCAAGCGAAGTCGCGGTCAGCGCAC
The DNA here is from genome assembly GCF_001641695.1 of Bradyrhizobium neotropicale. Classification (GTDB taxonomy): domain Bacteria; phylum Pseudomonadota; class Alphaproteobacteria; order Rhizobiales; family Xanthobacteraceae; genus Bradyrhizobium; species Bradyrhizobium neotropicale. The sequence continues at coordinate 32,837 of NZ_LSEF01000125.1, read as the reverse complement.
CGGCAATGCAGCTTGCTCGCCAAATCTTCAATGTCGCCAGCCGCGCGGCCGCGGTTCCCCCATTCATGCCCCCAACTTGGCACACGAATTAAGGAGGCGAAGAGGAGACAATAGGGCGCACCTGTGGCGCAGGTGCGGTCAGTCTCGGCCGCCTCGCCAAGAGATCGCCTAAATTGGAAGTTGCGGTCTTGATGGGCCTCCGACCGAGGAAAAGGGCACCATGTCGCGCAACCACCGCTAAACAAGGCATCTTCGTGCATTAGCGTGTCGGCGGCCTGTTTTGCTTATTTTTGAAGGTTTGCGGCAAAGAACTTGGCTGCTTCGGCCTTCGCTTCCTGATCAGCTTTGGCGTCGTATCTGAGCGGCAAGTTGAACTTCTTGCCGAGTTCGGTGGCTTCGGGGTTCGTGAACGCGTGCACAGCACCGGGATACTCGATGATACGATAATCGGCCTTCGCTGCGTCGAAATCCTTCTTGAGCGCATCGTACTGCTCGCGCTTCACGAACGGGTCGTCCGCGCCGTTCAGAATGAGGATTTTCGCTTTGACGGCTCCCGGCGCCGGCGCGGGGGTGTTGAGACCAAGTGATGCGTGAAAGCCGGCAACGGCGGCGAGATCAGCGCCGGCGCGCGCCATGTTCAGCACCACCGCGCCGCCGAAGCAGTAACCAACGGCGCCGATCCGCCCGGGATTGACCGAGGCCTGCTTGGCGAGTTCTTGCCACGCGGCGTTGAAGCGCTGCTCCATCACCTTCGGGTTCTTCATCACTGATCCCGAGAGCGCGCCGGCATCCTTCGGGTTGTCGGCGGTCTTGCCGTCGCCGTACATATCCGCGATGAATGCAGCATAACCCTGCTGCGCGAATTTTCGTGCCTCGTTATGAATGTGATCGGTGATGCCCCACCATTCAGGCACCATCACGATCCCGGGCCGCTTCGCTTGACTAGCGTCATCGTATACGAGGAAGCCCTTCATCGTGGTTTCGCCGTCCGTATACGTGACCGGCTGTTCCTTTACAGCAGCGTTTGCGCTCGCGATGACCGCGACGGCGCACAGTGCTCCCACTATATTCGTTCGCATGTTGAACTCCTGCAGGTTTGGCACCGCACTACATTGGCATGCCAGCGATCCCTACGCTAGGCGGGGCAAGGGGTCCTTCGATTCGAAATCCGCAACGGAGTCGTTTGCCAACATTGCGCGAGCGACGGGGGATGGCGTCGAGACCGAGGCATAGCGCGGGATGCTGCTGCAGCTCGGATGCAGCCACATGCAGGGCTGGCTGTTCAGCCCGGCGGTACCGGCCGCCAAATTGAAGCAGTTGCTGTCGGCGCAAGCCGCGGCGGCTTAGCGCGCGTGTTCGTCCCCGGCGCCCGGCGCGCCGCCGACAAGCCTGATGACTTCGCGTCGTTTCATCGGAACATTGGCTCTCGGCGCGGCCGAACGAGTTTTACTTTCAAGGCGCCGGCTCGCCAAATATCCTTCTGATAACTTCGTTGCCATGAGACTCGAAACACCGGCCATGGCTGAGCACAATGCGCTCCGGCCGCCATGAGTGGATTTTTGCGAATGCTGCTTTAGCCTTTCGCTGCTGCAGCAATAGCGGCAGCCGCATGCCCAAGAATATTTGCCCGCGGGGATGGTACATCCCGCTGAGCTTTGTCGCGGTTCGCCAAGGCTCGGGCATCTTATCCAACTCGATGTTGATAATCGTGTCCGCGAGAACCAGCGTCTTCGATTTCTTGTGAAAGAAAATGAACTCTTTGAAGTACCCACCGGGAAATAGCGTCTGGTCGATGTCTTGCCGCCATTCTTCCGGGGGATTGAAGTCGAGGTCGCGCGCAAACGTGACGGCGATGTGCCGATCGCGCGCTCTTTGGCGTACACGCGGTGAGGCCCATGGGATCGCATCGGGAAAGGCTTTCGACCACTCCCCGATGTGAGCGTAGTGAAACTGGTTGGGTGACACGAGATGTCGGATTGTGCCCATCCGCTGCAGCTCGCCTGCCAGCCCCCCATCAAATTTGATCGGCGACTGCAGGAAGAGATCACCATTCGAGAGGCGCACCACCGTCATCCGCGTCGTGAAAGGTAGCGGTAACGTGACGCCACCCACGGTCAAGTACTCGAATGGCCCATCGACTATTCCGATGTCCGGCCCCATCGGCTTGAATGCGTTGATTGGTTCGTAGAGAGAGGCACCCACAGTCATCCACCGGATAGCTTCTTGGACGGAGTATTTCTGATCGCGGGATGTCTGCAACAGGTCTCACTTGCTGACATGGCAAGAGCGGCGGTCCACGTCCGGCTTGGGCCGTCAGGCGACGTCAGCGCGGTCCGAGTCATTTCAGTGCTTCGGTTGGGTGATCGGCTTCCGTGAAGTTGTCTGAACGCGCTTCAAGCGATCGTTATCGGACGCTGTTGACATACTGTACCGATCAGTCTAATTTGTACCTATCGGTACAACGGAGATGCAGACATGACTAAGATTGCCCCGCCCTTCACACTGGAAAGCGCCAAGCAGAAGGTCCGCCTCGCGGAAGATGGATGGAACAGCCGGGACCCGGAAAAGGTGTCCCTCGCGTACACGCCGGACAGCCAATGGCGGAATCGCGCCGAATTCGTCAGCGGGCGGGGTCCGATTGTCGCGTTCCTTTCCCGGAAGTGGGCGAAGGAACTGGACTACCGCCTGGTGAAGGAACTATTTGCCTTCACCGACAACCGAATTGCCGTCCGCTACGCTTATGAGTGGCATGACGACAGCGGCAACTGGTTTCGCTCATACGGCAACGAGAATTGGGAATACGATAGCGAGGGACTGATGCAGCGGCGCTTCTCCTGCATCAATGACGTCCCCATCAAGGAAGAAGATCGCAAGTTCGATTGGCCTCTCGGCCGCCGTCCGGATGACCATCCGGGACTGTCGGATTTGGGCCTCTAAACTAGATTTGGGCCTCTAAACCAGAAAGGCATCGCATGCGGACGCTCAATGAGCGCCCTGACGTCATCCCCCTCGTAGCCGAAGTCTTCCGGGAATTCGGCTACGAGGGCGCGTCATTGAGCCGGATCACTGAAAAAACCGGCCTGGGAAAGGGCAGCCTCTATCATTTCTTTCCCGGCGGCAAAGAAGACATGGCCAAGGCCGTGCTGGACGAAGTTGGTGCCTGGTTCGAGCGTGAAGTCTTCGCCCCCTTGCGCGACGACGCACCTGAGGCGGCCATCACTCGCATGTGGGATACCGTCATTTCATATTTCCGCTCAGGACGACGCATTTGTCTCGTCGGAGCATTTGCCCTCGACGGCACGCGCGATCGTTTTGCCGATGCAATTTCAAGGTATTTTGTCCGATGGATCGCATCATTGCGTGATGCACTCGTCCGACTGGGATGGGACCCTGCGGACGCCAACCAATCCGCCGAAGAAGTCGTACTTGGAATTCAGGGCGCCTTGGTGTTGGCACGCGCAACCAATGACGAGAGCCTTTTCGTGCGAACCATAGACCGGCTCAGGTTGCGTCTGGAGCCCCGAAAAGGAGCTCAACGGCCTCGAGCGCGCCGCGGTGCCTAGCCGTCCTTGAAAGACGCCGAGGCGAAGCCTCGGCTTTGGCGTAGCGCCGGGTGGGGCTCTCTCCACGCGGGGAGTGTCTCTATCGTGGAAGCACCCCCACCCGTAGCCGATGCTGCGCGTCGGCGTTCTTATTAAAGAACGGCGGGCGTAGGCCACCTCTCCCCCGCAAGCGGGAGAGGGAGCGCACCTCCTTCGTGGCAATCATCTTGCTCTAGGCGAGGTCCGGAAACGGGACGCTCACATCTGTCGTCGGGCGGCGTGCACCTCGACAAATTCGGAGTCGGGATGGCTGACGATGGTGGCGACCATGATGCCACTGATGATCAGCGACCAGGCGGTGTCCCAATAAATCCAAAACATGTCCCAGCCTCCGTTTCGACATCCTCAGCCAACGGGAATCAGGGTAACGGCAGAGCGCTGCCACCGTTCCCGGCGCAAGGCTCGGCACAGCGACGCGCGGGCGCAGCCCTATTTGTTGGTCGACGGGACATCACCGCCGGTTTGACCGGTGTGGCGCTTTGCCACGACATCCTCGTCGCGCTGCCCCTTTTGTGGGCGTGGCGACGATTTGGGCTGGCCGGCCTGACCGCCATGCTTGCAGCCCATGTCGGGCTTTCCTTCGAGATCATTTTCGTTGGGCATACCGCTTCAATGCGCTGGCACGGCATTGGTTCGCAATTTGCTTGAGCGGTGCCGGATGTGAACGATTTCATAGGGACGTTGCCGTTTGCGGTGCACGATCGCCAGCGCGCCTCTCGCGCATCACATCTTCGACGCACGGATTTTGGCTTGATGCGCAAGCAACTCGTCGCCTGGACCATCCTGACCTCCGCGCTGGTCGCGGTCGCCGTCTGGACCTTGCTTGGGCCGCCCGAACATCCGGGAGCGCCGAACCTGCCCTCGCGCAGTCTCCACGCGGCGGTGCGGTAGCGATCGCTCGCCCGCGCGCGGTGACCGCGACCGATACAATTTCGGCATCGATCAATCCCAATTGGAATTTGGTGCCGCCGCGCCCCGCCCGCTATCCTCCCGCAAAACGATAGCGCCGCATCCGGCACGACCGATCAGGAGGAGCCCATGTCCAGACCGAAATTCAGACTTGCCCGCCGCCCTGCGTTCGCAGCCCCACGCGCTGCGATCGCCAAAATCCTCGTCGCTTCCTTAAGCCTCATTTCCGGAGCCGGCGCCAGCATGGCCGACACCTACGCCTATATCGGCAATGCCGACAGCAACGACATCAGCGTGTTCAAGGCGACCGAGAACGGCGAGATGACGCCGGTGCAGACCGCCGCTTTCAAGGGCGTCGAGAAGCCCGGCTCGTCGACGCCGCTCGCGATCACGCCCGATCGACGCGTATTGATCGCTGGCGTGCGCTCGCAGCCCTACCTCGCGGTGAGCTTCGCGATCGATCCGAAGACCGGGCAGCTCAGCCACATCGGCAACGGACCGCTCGCCGACAGCATGGCCAACATCGCCATCGACCGCTCCGGGAAATTCCTGTTCAGCGCCTCCTATGGCGGCAACAAGGTCGCGCTCAATCCGCTGCTCGCGAACGGCGTCGTCGGCGAGCCGAAGCAGGTGATCCCGACCGGGCTGAACGCGCACGCCTTCCTGCCCTCGCCCGACAACCGCTTTGCGTTCGCGACCAATCTCGGCTCCGATCAGGTGCTGAGCTTCGCGTTCGATGCAGCGACCGGCGCGCTGGCGCCGAGCGAGCCGCCGGCGATCAAGGTGCCGGAAAAGTCGGGACCGCGGCACTTCGTATTCCATCCGAGCGGCAAGTTCGTCTATCTCGTCCACGAGCTGAACGGCGACGTTGCGGCGTTCGCGTATGAGGCAAAGAGTGGCGCATGGAGCGAGATCCAGCGCACCACTGCGCTGCCCGAAGGTTTTAACGGCAAACCCTGGGCCGCCGACATCCACATCACCCCGGACGGCCGCTTCCTCTACGCCTCCGAGCGCACCACCAATACGCTCGCCGCGTACAAGGTCGACGCGGCGACCGGCAAGCTGACCACGATCGGCAGCGTGCCGACCGAGAAGCAGCCGCGCGGCTTCAACATCGATCCCACCGGCCACTATCTCGCCGCCGTCGGCGAACTCTCCGACGGCATGACGGTCTATGCCATCGACCAGACCAGCGGCACGCTGAGCAAGCTGAAATCCTATCCCACCGGCAAGAAGCCGAACTGGGTGGAGTTTTTGAGCCTGCCGTGAGCTTACCCTCCCCTGGAGGGGGAGGGTAAGCTCATATTGAGCGCGGCGAAATATGAGACGGGGTGGGGTGACGGTCTCTCCGCATCGAACACTGCCCGAGTGGAGAGATCACCCCACCCCGCTCGCGCTTCGCGCGATCGACCCTCCCCCTCCAGGGGAGGGTGGGAAGCAGCGAACCTCCTCTTCATTCCGGTGACTAATTGAACGGCGGCATCGCGCCGCCGGCGCGGCCGCGGCAATCTCGTCACGGGGGCGGCCCATGGCCCGCCGTGCGTGCTTCTGCTATCGATGGGCGCCAACGCCCAACCGGAATGATCTATGCGTCCATTGCCTGCGCGTTCCTTTTCCAGAAAGCTCATAGCCCTCGCCGGACTGCTGGTGCTGTCCACCCAGGCCGCGCCGGCCGCCGATGACGATGCGCCCAAGGGACCGGCCGTCACGGTGCTGAAGGTGGCCAAATCCTGCTTCTCCGACATCGTCGAGGCCACCGGCACGATCATGGCGCGCGAGGAGACCTCGGTGCGGCCCGAACGTCCCGGGCTGAAGGTGACGGAGGTGATGGCGGAGGCCGGCGACACCATTACCGCCGGCCAGGTGATCGCACGTCTCGCGCTGCCCGAAGGCGGCACGGTTCAGGTCACCGCGCCGGTTGCCGGGGTGATCGCCACGTCAACCGCCCAGATCGGCGGGCTCGCCTCGGCCAAGGGCGAAGCGCTGTTCACGATCGTGGCGCGCGGCGAATACGATCTCGTCGCCCTGGTGGCCACCAGCGACATCAAGAAGCTCGCGGTCAGTCAGCCGGCGACGGTGAAGGTCGCCGGCGCCGGCGACCTCGACGGCAAGGTGCGCCGCATCGGGCCGACGGTCGAGCCGAACATCCAGCAGGGCATGGTCTATATCGGCATCTCGTCGCAAAAGCGGCTGTTGCTGAACGCGAGCGGGCGCGCGCTAATCAAGACCGGGCAGAGCTGCAACATCGCAGTGCCCCTGACCGCCGTGCAGTATTCCTCCGCCGGCACCGTGGTGCAGGTGATCCGGCGCAACCGCGTCGAGACCAAGCGTGTCGAGATCGGACTGATGTCGGGCGGCAATATCGAGGTCCGCGACGGCCTCAACGAAGGCGACATCGTCGTCGCCCGCGCCGGCGCGTTGCTGCGCGAAGGCGATCCCGTGCGCCCGGTGATGGCAAGCGCGGACGCGAAGTGACGAACTTCGTAGGGTGGGCAAAGCGAAGCGTGCCCACCTCTTCTATCGAAATCCGGGAAAGATGGTGGGCACGGCGCTTTTGCGCCTTTGCCCACCCTACAATTTTCTGAGAACTAGCCGCCGGCTTCGTTGAACTGAACGTCTTCGAGCAGCGACGAGGACACGGTCGGGACCTGATCGCCTTCGGAGGCGCGGGAGATGGCGACGCGAGTCTTGTTGAAGACGGCTTCGGCGCTCGCCTTCGTGTCGAGATTGTTGAGGAGCTCGCTGACCAGCACGCTGTGCTCGCCCTTGCCGTCGTCGGCGACCTTGCCGGGCGAGGCGGAGGAGAGGATCAGCGCATTGTCGGGCGCGCTGATCGGCGCAAGGCCGTGCGAGTAGGAGCGGAAGCGGCGCTCATAGGGGTTGCGGCGAGAGGCATCGACGACGACGAGCTTGGCCTTGGCGCCCTGCTCCTTCATCATCTCGATGACGCCATCGATGGAGACACCGTGGCGGCGAACGTCGCTCTCCTTCCAGATCACGGCATCGACCGGCAGCATGTAGCTCTCGCGGCCGGCCTGCACGCCATAGCCGCCGAAGAACAGCATGACGACGCTGTCGCGCTTGATCCTGGACTTCAGGCGGTTGACGGCGCGGACCATGTCGTCCTTGCTGGCGTCCTCCACCATGTCGACGTCAAAGCCGTTCTTGCGCAGGGCCGAGGACAGCGCGCGGGCGTCGTTGATCGACTGCGTCAGCGGCGCGCTGGCGTCGGGATAGTGACCATTGCCGATGACGAGCGCCAGGCGCGAGGTCTGGCCGATCGAGCCCGTGACCTGGTCGGTCGAGACTGCCTTGGCGGCGTCGAGCGAACGCATGTTGAGGGCAGCATGAGCGCCGATCACCAGCGACACCGTGCCGATGAGGGCTGCGGCGACCGCAATCGTGCGTCGGGAAATGTCGAGCTGCCTTACATTCATCTCGGTTCATTCCTGTCAGTGCCAAAGAGCGTCCAAGCGCGCGCACACCTGTTTGAGTAGCGCGATGGCGTCTTTAGGTTTGAGGGATTGGCCGGGGATGTGTCCCCGAATTGCGCGCAATTTGCGGCGCCGCACCAAACAAACCCTTAACCGGATATAGTCCTCCCGGCAATAGATTGCCAAAAATTTGAGCTAAGCCGCTGAGGGTGTTAGTTAATTTCAAGAGGCGGCTTGGCGCATTTTTTCACCGTCCGAGCCCTTCCAACGACTTGAACATGCATCCGCCGTGCCGGGCTTTTCCGTGACCTCCATCACATTTGTTTTTCCTGCGAATCCGGGTAGCTTTTTCAATCACTTGCAGGGGGTTTGGCGGGCGACTGGAGCGCGCTCGCCGAAAGCCCAGGTAAGGCCCGCGACCCAGGTATTTCATGAGCTTTCATTATTTTGCCGGCGCCGCCTGCCGGGCGCTGACGGCGCGAAAGGACGGTCCCTCGCTCTATGACGTCTGCGATCCCGTGCTGGCGGGGCCCGCCAGCGGCGATCCGCATCTGGCAAAATTCTACAAGACCGCGCTCGGCAATCCTGCACTACGGATCCTGCTCCGCCGCGCCGGCCTGCCTGAGCTCAGCGACGCGACCCGTCTCACCCGGCTCCGCGAAGCGCTCACCCGCGCCCGCGACGATGCCGAGCCCGACTGGGCTGCGCTCGGCCGGCCCCTCGCCGACCTCGTCGACACCATCCCGCTCGAGCATCCCAAGCCGCCGCCGGTGCCGTTCGCCGGCACCATGCCACGGCAAGCACAGATCGACGGTGCGATCCGCGACTGCGCGCAGCACCTGTTGCGCTCGTTCCGCCAGAACGGTTTTCTGCCGACCTATGCCGCCTTCAACCTGATCGGCGATCCCGACGTCCGCGGACGCGAATTGATCATGGCGCTGACCGGCCTGAATTCGCGCGGCTACAAGAATTCGTCGCTGCTGTTCAACCTCGCCCGCGTCTTCATCGCGCGATCGCAGGCGCGCGGTGTCATCAATCCGCCCTGGACCGGCATTGCCGAGCCGATGTGGGAGCCGGTGCAGATCCGGCACCGCTCGGCCTATTACGACGCGTTCTTCATCGAGGCGCTGCTGAGCTACGTCGAGACAGGCCTCGCCTCGTCGACTGATGCGACGGCTGCAAAGCGCGCGATCGCCGACATGGTCGATTTCTGCATCAACATCAGCCGCGAGGAGGTTCGCGGCACCGACGGCGCACGCTTCGACGTCATCACAGCGCTGGCGCCGGCGCCGCATCCGCGCTTTTCCCGCTTCTTCGCGCAAATCAAGCAGGATCTCGGCTTCGGCGTCTACGTGCCGGACTGCGACACCACGGCCTGCTCGATCTCCGCGGCGATGCAGGCAGGCAGCAATGATCCGATCCTCGACCAGCCGCTGCTGGATTTCTACGCCGGCTACCAGGTGCGCGCGGGCATCAACGAACCGCGCGTAACCGTGCCGCTCAACGACAATATCGACTACGAAGGCGGCGTTGCGACCTGGATCGACAATCTCAAGGGTGAGCGGCCCTATGGCAACGATCTCGATCCGACGCTCAATCTCGACATTCTCGAGGTGAGCTTCCGCAATCTGGCGCGCTGGAAGATTCTGGAGACGCCGGCGCGGCTCGCGACCGTCCATCGCATCATCGGCTTCCAGAAGCGGCTGGCCGCCAGCGGCGCCTTCGCCAATCCGCGCTCGCACATCTATTATCTGCCCGAGCTCTACAGCGCCTATTTCGGCCGCTGCTATGCGGCCTTCCTGTCGTTGCCGCTGGCCGCGCAGGCCGCGATCGATCCCGATGGCGATTTCGATTTCATCCGCCACCGCGTGCTCTCCTACGTCCAGGGCGAGCTGATGGCCGCCGAGATGAACGTGTTCGACGCCGCCCTGGCGCTGATCGCGCTCGGCCATCTCGGTGCCGATCCGCGCGCTTTTGCACCGGCGCTGAACGTCATCATCGCGCAGCTCGGCGAAGGCGGTCGTCGCGGCCCGTTCCGCGCCTATGAATGGAACAAGATGAAGACGCCGACGCGGATTCTGGTCGGCGGGCCGGAGGTGACGTCGGCGTTCGTGCTGATGGGACTGGCAGTGGCACGGCGGGCGATGGTGGGACGGGGGTGAGATATCGTGCCCCCGGGCAAAGAGGCGTAGGCTGGGCAAAGGCGCGCACTTCGCGCGCCGTGCCCACCATTCATCCGCGATGGACATGGCGGGCACGCTTCGCTTTGCCCACCCTGCGGGACCGAAACATGATGACAGGAAGTTGAAAGCCTATCTCTTAGGCAGACGCTGGCCGGACGGTCAAAAGCCGACCACAATTGCCCGGCCTATCGAAATTTTCCTCAAGCGCGGACCGGCATGTTGCGAAAATTCCTGATTGCATTGTCCCTGATCGTCATCCCGTCGCTGGCGCAAGCCGCCGACATCACCGGAACGGCAAAAGTCCGCGACGGCGATTCCATCCTGATCGGGAACACGCGGATCCGGCTCGGAGGCATCGACGCGCCCTCGTCCGACCAGCTCTGCCTCAACACCAAGGGCGAGCGCTGGACCTGCGGCGTTGCCGCGCGCGACGAGCTTGCCAAATACACCGAGGGCAAGAGCTGGGTCTGCCACAGCAGATCGGTGGACCGGCGCGGCCGCACGGTGGCGCGCTGCGAGGTCGGCGGCGAGGACATCCAGAAATGGCTGGTGCGCAGCGGCTGGGCGCTGGCCTACACCCGCATCTCGCACGACTATGATGCCGACGAGGCGGCGGCGCGCGAGGCCAGGGCCGGAATGTGGCAGGGCGCCTTCATCGCGCCCTGGGACTGGCGCGTACGTAACAAGAAGACCCCCATCCTGGGCGCCACCAAGCCGCCCGAGGGCGCGCATTCGGTGTTGCTCGCCTCAGCCTCGGGGCCGGTCGCGCCTTCGCCGGATTGCACCATCAAGGGCAACGTCAACACCGCGGGCGAATGCATCTACCATACCCCGACCAGCCGCTGGTACACCCAGATCAAGATGAAGATCAGCAAGGGCACCCGCTGGTTCTGCTCGGTCGAGGAAGCGGAAGCCGCCGGCTGCCGCGAAACCAAGAGATAAGAACCCCAGACCTGCATTTTACGTGCTTTTCCTCACTCCCTGCGGCGCGTAAAAGCGTGATCGAGCAACCCATCAGCCTGTTCTCAAGCAACAAGGACAAACGACAATGACCGTTCGCGCGGGCCGGGAATTTCTGGCCATCCCCGGGCCCACTTCAATGCCCGACGAGGTGCTGCGGGCGATGCACCGTCCGGCGATCGACATCTACTCCAAGCAGATGACGGATCTGACCGAAAGCCTGATCGGCGACCTCTCGAAGCTGTTTGCGACCAAGGGCAAGTCCTACATCTACATCTCCAACGGTCACGGCGCCTGGGAAGCGGCGCTCAGCAACGTGCTGTCGCGCGGCGACAAGGTGCTGGTGCTGGAAAGCGGCCGCTTCGCGGTCGGCTGGGGCAATGCCGCCGCGCTGATGGGCGCCGAGGTCGAGGTGCTCAAGGGCGACTGGCGCCGCGCGGTGCGCCCGCACGAGGTCGAGGAGCGCCTGCGCCGCGACAGGGAGCACACCATCAAGGCGGTCGTCGTCGTCCAGGTCGATACCGCTTCGGGCGTGCAGAACGACATCGAGGCGATCGGCAAGGCGATCAAGGCGAGCGGCCATCCTGCGCTGTACATGGTCGACACCGTCGCTTCCCTCGGCTGCATGCCGTTCGAGATGGACAAATGGGGCATCGACGTTGCGATGTCCGGCTCGCAGAAGGGCCTGATGACGCCGCCCGGCCTCGGCTTCGTCGCCGCCAACGATCGCGCGCTCGAGGCGCACAAGAAGGCCAATATGAGCACGCCCTATTGGAGCTGGAGCGAGCGCGAGGGCACCGAGCATTATCGCAAATATGCCGGCACCGCGCCGGTGCATCTGTTGTTCGCGCTGCGCCAGGCGATCGATCTGCTGCACGAGGAAGGGCTCGAGCACGCATTCCGCCGGCATAGCCTGCTCGGCGAAGCCGCGCGCCGCGCGGTGGCGTCATGGTCGGAAGGCCAGGTCCTCGGCTTCAACGTCACAGAGGCCAATGAACGCTCCAACACCGTGACCACGGTGACCATGGGTGGCGGCCATGATCCCGCGGTGCTGCAGCGCTATTGCAAGGACAAGTGCGGCGTGGTGCTCGGGACCGGCATCGGCGACCTCTCCGGCCAGGCCTTCCGCATCGCCCATATGGGCCATGTCAATGCACCGATGCTGCTTGGCACCCTCGGCGTGATCGAGATCGCGCTCAACGCGCTGAAGATCCCGCACGGCAAGGGCGGGCTCGAAGCGGCGGTTGCGTATCTGGGCCAGCAGGTGGAGGCGTAGCCTTCTTCGCCTCTCCCCGCCTGCGGGGAGAGGGAGCCGACCGCCGGTGCGCCGGCCCGTCTTTAAATCCCCCACCTTCGATCTGATATAGGTGCGAGACACCAAGCACGCGCACGAGGATCGATTTGCCCAAGACCACGAGCAAGACCGCCAGCAAGACCGAGACCGCGCCCGTCGCGCCGCGACGGCCGCACTCCTTTACCTGCCACGGCATCACCGTCACTGACGATTACGCCTGGCTGAAGGACGCGAACTGGCAGGAGGTGCTGCGCGATCCCGCGGTGCTCGATGGCGACATCCGCAAATATCTGGAAGAAGAGAACGGCTACACCGAGAGCCTGCTCGGCCACACGTCGCCGCTGCAGAAGACGCTGGTGCGCGAGATGCGCTCCCGGATCAAGGAGGACGATTCCAGCGTCCCCTCGCCCGACGGTTCCTTCGCCTATTTCCGCAAGTTTCGCGAGGGCGGGCAGCACGAGTTGTTCGGCCGCATGCCGCGCAACGGCGGCGAGGCCGATATCGTGCTCGACGGCGATGCGCTCGCCAAGGACCACAAATATTTCAAGTTCGGCGGCAGCAGGCACTCGCCCGACCACAAGCTTCAGGCCTGGAGCGCCGACACCAAGGGGTCCGAATATTTTTCGATCCGGGTGCGCGACTGGGCCACGGGCAAGGATTTCGACGACGTCGTCGAGGAGACCGACGGCGGCATCGTCTGGAGCAAGGACGCAAGAAGCTTTTTCTATGTGAAGCTCGATGACAATCACCGCCCGATGCAGGTGTGGCGCCACCGGCTCGGGACAAAGCAGGCCGACGACACCCTCGTCTATGAAGAGCAGGATGCGGGCTGGTTCACGCATCTGCATGAGAGCACCAGCGGCCGCTTCTGTGTGATCGCCGGCGGCGACCACGAGACCTCCGAGCAGCGACTGATCGATCTCGACAATCCCGAGGCGCCGCCGCGACTGGTCGCGGCGCGGCAGGAGGGCGTGCAATATTCGCTCGCCGACCGCGGCGACGAGCTCTTCATCCTCACCAATGCCGACGACGCCATCGACTTCAAGATCGTCACGGCGCCGCTGGCCTCGCCCGAGCGGGCAAACTGGCGCGATCTGATCCCGCATCGCGCGGGCATCTACGTCATCGACCTCGATCTCTATGCCGGCCATCTGGTGCGGCTGGAGCGCGCCAATGCGCTGCCGGCGATCATCATTCGCGATCTCGCCTCGAGCGAAGAGCACGCGATCGCCTTCGACGAGGCCGCCTATTCGCTCGACACGATGGGCTCCTACGAGTTCGAGACGACCAATCTGCGCTTCTCCTATTCGTCGATGACGACGCCGTCGGAGGTCTATGACTACGACATGGCAAAGCGCACGCGCGTCTTGCGCAAGCGCCAGGAGATTCCGTCCGGCCACGACGTTGCCGACTACGTCACCACGCGCATCATGGCGAAAGCCCATGACGGCGCCGAGGTGCCGGTCTCGATTCTCCATAAGCGCGGCTTGAGGCTCGACGGCGCGGCGCCGCTGCTGCTCTACGGCTACGGCTCCTATGGCATGGCCATGCCGGCCTCCTTCAGCGCCAATCGTCTCTCACTCGTCGATCGCGGTTTCGTCTACGCCATCGCCCATATCCGCGGCGGCGCCGACAAGGGCTGGGGCTGGTATCTCGACGGCAAGCGCGAGAAGAAGACCAACAGTTTCGATGATTTCGCCGCGAGCGCTCGCGCGCTGATCGAGGCGAAGTACACCAGCGCCAAGCGCATCGTCGGCCATGGCGGATCGGCCGGCGGCATGCTGATGGGCGCGGTCGCCAACCGCGCCGGCGAGCTGTTCGCCGGCATCGTCGCCGAAGTGCCGTTCGTCGACGTGCTCAACACCATGCTCGATGACTCGCTGCCGCTGACGCCGCCGGAATGGCCGGAATGGGGCAACCCGATCGAGAGCGAGAAGGATTTTCGGACGATCCTGTCCTACTCGCCCTACGACAATGTCGCGGCAAAGGAGTATCCGGCGATCCTGGCGATGGGCGGCTTGACCGATCCGCGCGTCACCTACTGGGAGCCAGCCAAATGGATCGCGCGCCTGCGTGCCACCATGAGCGGCGGCGGCCCGGTCCTGCTCCGCACCAACATGGGCGCCGGCCACGGCGGCGCCTCGGGGCGCTTCGACCGGCTGGATGAGGTTGCGATCGTCTATGCGTTTGCGCTGTGGGCGGCGGGCATGGCGGAGGCGTGATCTTCGCCTCTCCCCGCTTGCGGGGAGAGGCGAAGAGTCACCGGCTTCGTGCCTCGATCCGAGGCGACGGTCTGCGGTTGGAGATGGTCTCCCGCCTCACACCGCGCCGTGCGCTTCCACGTAGAGCGCATAGACGGAGTGGCAGCTTGCCATGTAGAGGCGGTTGTTCTTGGGGCCGCCAAAGCAGAGGTTGGCGCAGCGCTCGGGCAGCTTGATGAAAGCGAGCGGCTTGCCTTCGGGGTTGAACACCAACACGCCGTCGAGATCCTCCGGCTTGCCCCTGAGCTGGAACACCCTGCGGCCACCGACATCCGTCGGCTCGGCCTGCAGCGCGCCGTTCGAGCCCCAGCCGCACCACAGATTGCCGTCGCGATCGACACGGAAGCCGTCGAGCGAGCCCTGGTCGGCGGCGTCGATCAGCTTGGTCCTGCCGCTGAGGCTGCCATCGTCGCCGACGTTGTAGCTCCAGATGCTGCGATTGGGCGTGCCCTTCCATTCGACGATGTAAAGCTTCTTCTCGTCCGGCGAGAAGGCGAGCCCGTTCGGATTGACGAGATCGGTGAGCACCGCGCTGAGCTTGCCGTCCTTGGCGATGCGGTAGACGTTGGTGGTAGCCTGCTCGGGCTTTTCCTTCTTGCCCTCCCACTCGCCATTGATGCCGAAGGTCGGATCAGTGAACCAGATGCTGTCGTCGGACTTCACCACGATGTCGTTCGGCGCGTTCAGCCGCTTGCCCTCGAACTTGTCGGCGAGCACCGTGATCTTGCCGTCCTTCTCGGTACGGGTGATGCGGCGGGTGACGGAGTGCTCGCAGGTGACGAGGCGCCCCTGGCGGTCACGCGCATTGCCATTGGCGTAGTTGGCATTGCTGCGGAACACGCTGGTCTGTCCGGTCTTCTCGTCGAACTTCATGATCCGGTTGTTGGGGATGTCGGAGAACAGGAGATAGCCGCCCTCCGGGAAATAGGCCGGCCCTTCGGCCCAGCGCATGCCGGTTGCGACCTGCTCCAGCGTCGAGGAATAGAGCCGATATTTTGCGAAGCTTGGATCGAGGATCTGGACGGCGGGGTCCGGATAGCGCTGGTTGGGCATGAAGGGGAAAGACTGCGCACCCGCGCTGCGCGCCAGCAGCATCGAGGCCGCCGCCGCGCCAGCACCGGCGAAGAGATCGCGTCGTGACAAGTTCATTTGAGTTCCTCCCTGATTGATTTTGAGACCGGGCCCCCGCGTGGACCGGCCTCTCCGTGTCGATGCGGATTGATCCGATCCCGGATCAGCGGCCGTTCTTCTTCCGCCACGCCGCGAAATCGGTCATCGTCTGCGGATCGGTAGCCGGATAGAGACCGAAGATGCCGCGGCCCCTGCCGACTTCATCGGTGACGAAATCCTCGAACGCAGTCATCTCGAAAGTCTCGTTGGCGATCTCGTCGGCGAGATGCGCGGGGATCACGATGACGCCGTCGCTGTCGCCGAGGATGACGTCGCCGGGAAACACCGGCGCGTCGCCACAGCCGATCGGAACGTTGATCTCGATCGCCTGGTGCAGCGTCAGATTGGTCGGCGCGCTCGGGCGATGATGGAAGGCTGCGAAGCCGAGCTTTGCGATCTCGGCGGAATCGCGGAAGCCGCCATCGGTGACGACGCCGGCGACGCCGCGCTTCATCAGCCGCGTCACCAGGATCGCGCCGGCGGAGGCCGCGCGCGCGTCCTTGCGGCTGTCCATCACCAGCACTGCGCCGGGCGGGCAGTCCTCGACCGCCCTGCGCTGCGGATGAGAGTGGTCGCGGAACACGTCGATGGTGTTGAGGTCTTCGCGCGCCGGCATATAGCGCAGCGTGAAGGCCTCGCCGACCATGGTCGGCTGATCCGGACCGAGGGGATGCACGTCCTGGATCATCTGGATGCGCAGGCCGCGCTTGAACAGCGCGGTGGCGACGGTGGCTGTCGAGACGGTCTTGAGCTTGTTGCGGGTGGCGTCGCTGAGTTTTGACATTGTGCTCTCTCTCTTCTTCGTCATTCCGGGGCGCGCCACTTGGCGCGAGCCCGGAATCCATCGAGCAGCACGGACTGCGGAGCAATGGATCCCGGGCTCGCCGCTTTGCGGCGCCCCGGAATGACAGTTGCGCTAGTAAATCGACGGCTCGCCGATCGGCGCGCCGAAGCCGGTCTCCAGGAAATCGAAGTCGCAGCCGTCATTGGCCTGCATGATGTGCTTGGAGAACATCCAGCCATAGCCGCGCTCGAAGCGGCGCTCGGGCTGCTTCCAGGCGGCGCGGCGCTTGGCGAGCTCTGCCTCGGGCACGTCGAGATTGATGGTGCGCGCTTCGACATCGAGCGTGATGCGGTCGCCGTTCTGCACCAGCGCCAGCGGGCCACCGACATAGGATTCGGGTGCGACATGCAGGATGCAGGCGCCGTAGCTGGTGCCGCTCATGCGCGCATCCGAAATGCGCACCATGTCGCGCACGCCCTGCTTCACGAGTTTTGTCGGGATCGGCAGCATGCCCCATTCCGGCATGCCCGGCCCGCCCTGCGGCCCCGCATTGCGCAGGATGAGAATGTGCTCCTCGGTGACATCGAGGTTGGGATCGTCGACCGCCTTCTTCATCGACGGATAATCGTCGAACACCAGGGCCGGTCCCGTATGCTTGAGGAAGCGCGGCGCGCAGGCACTCGGCTTGATGACACAGCCGTCGGGCGCGAGATTGCCCTTCAGCACGGCGAGCGCGCCTTCCTTGTAGATGGGATTGTCGATCGAGCGGATCACGTCGTCATTGTGGACTTCGGCGCCGTCGATGTTCTCGCCGAGTGTCCGGCCGGTCACCGTGATGCAGTCGAGATGCAGATGCGGCTTGATCTGGCCCATCAACGCCGGCAGGCCGCCGGCATAGAAGAAATCCTCCATCAGATAGGCATCGCCGCTCGGCCGAACATTGGCGATCACGGGCACCTCGCGGCTCGCC
The DNA here is from genome assembly GCF_001641695.1 of Bradyrhizobium neotropicale. Taxonomy (GTDB): domain Bacteria; phylum Pseudomonadota; class Alphaproteobacteria; order Rhizobiales; family Xanthobacteraceae; genus Bradyrhizobium; species Bradyrhizobium neotropicale. Next base: position 15,270 of record NZ_LSEF01000125.1, on the reverse strand, counting down.
TTCTCGAAATCGTCGAGCCCGATATCCTGGCCGGCACGGCGCCCCTGCGCGATCAGATGGATGATCGCATTGGTCGAGCAGCCCATCGCCATCGCTACTGCAATCGCGTTCTCGAAAGCCTTGCGGGTCTGGATCGTCTTCGGCGTCAGATCCTCCCACACCATCTCGACGATGCGGCGGCCGCATTCGCTAGCCAAGCGAATGTGGTTGGCATCGGCCGCCGGAATCGAGGAGGCGCCCGGCAGCGTCATGCCGATCGCTTCCGCAATCGCAGTCATGGTCGAGGCCGTGCCCATGGTCATGCAGGTGCCGTAGCTGCGGGCGATGCCGGCTTCGATGTCGACCCAGTCCTTGTCGGAGATTTTTCCCGCCCGCCGCTCGTCCCAGTACTTCCAGCCGTCGGAGCCGGAGCCGAGCGTCTTGCCCTTCCAGTTGCCGCGCAGCATGGGACCTGCCGGAAGATAAATCGCGGGAATGTTCATCGAGGTGGCACCTAACAGCAGCGCCGGGGTGGTCTTGTCGCAGCCACCCATCAGCACCACGCCGTCGACGGGATGGCTACGCAGCAACTCCTCCGCGTCCATCGCCAGCAGATTGCGGTAGAGCATGGTGGTCGGCTTGAGCAGCGATTCCGACAGCGACAGCGCCGGCAGCTCGAGCGGCAGGCCGCCGGCCATCAGGATGCCGCGCTTGACGTCGTCGACGCGCGACTTGAAGTGCATGTGACAGGGCTGGGCGTCAGACCAGGTGTTGAGGATCGCGATGATCGGGCGGTCCTTCCACTCTTCCGGCGCGTAGCCCATCTGCATGGTGCGGGAGCGGTGGCCGAACGAGCGGAGATCGTCAGGCGCGAACCAGCGCGCGCTGCGGAGCTGGCCGGGCGTCTTTTTCTTCTTGGTCATGATTGGGTGCCCCATTTCTGGACGGTGTTCCGCTCGATCGCGCGGAAGATCAGGTTCTCGACAAAGAGCCCAATGATAATCACGGTCAATAGTCCTGCGAAGACGGCGGGGATGTCGAGCAGGTTGCGGTTCTCGAAGATGAACCAGCCGAGCCCGCCCTGCCCCGACGACACGCCGAACACGAGCTCGGCCGCGATCAGGGTGCGCCAGGCGAACGCCCAGCCGATCTTCAGGCCGGTGAGGATCGAGCCGAAGGCGGCCGGGATCAGGATCTTCGCGACATAGGGCAGCCCGCGCAGGCCATAATTGCGGCCGACCATGCGCAGCGTGTTCGACACGCTCTTGAAGCCGGAATGCGTGTTGAGCGCGACCGGCCACAGCACCGAATGGATCAGCACGAAGACGAGGCTGCCATTGCCGAGCCCGAACCAGATCAGGGCCAGCGGCAACAGCGCAATCGCCGGCAGCGGATTGAACATCGCCGTCACCGTCTCCAGGAAGTCGGTGCCGATACGGGTCGAGATCGCGAGCACGGTGAAAATGGCGGCAAGCGCGATGCCGGCCGAATAGCCCATGAACAGCACTTTCAGCGAGGTCCAGGCCCGCATCGGAATGGTGCCGTCCTTGATCCGCTCGAACAGCGTGATCAAGGTGTCGTGCAGCGTCGGGAACAGAAGCGGATTGTCGAGATAGACGCCGTAGGCTTCCCAGATCGCGGCCAGAACAAGGATGATGACGGTCTTGCGAACGAAGCCGTCGTTCCAGAGCAGCTCGAGCACGCCGAGCTTGCGCTCGACTTCGCCGGCACCGGCGATTGTAGCGGCCGGCGCGGTCCGCAGCAGAATTCTCGCTTCGCCCATGGCAGGCTCCCTCAATGCGCCGTTTCGGCTTGCGCAAACAGGAGATCGTGGATCTCCTTCTCCAGCCGGCCGGCGCTGCCGTCCTCGTTCGAGACCCGATCGACATCGACGACCTCGGCCTTGACGCGGCCGGGATGCGGCGACAGCAGCAGGATGCGATTGCCGATCCGGATCGCCTCCGCGATCGAATGGGTCACAAACAGCACGGTGAATTTGGTCTCGCTCCAGAGCTGGAGCAGCTCGTCCTGGCAGGTTCTGCGTGTCAGCGCATCGAGCGCTGCGAACGGCTCGTCCATCAGGAGAATATCCGGCTCCATCGCCATGCCACGCGCGATCGCGACGCGCTGCTTCATGCCGCCGGACAGCGTGTGCGGATAGGCATCGATCACGCGGGTGAGCCCGACCTTCTCGATATAGGCCCGCGCGCGTGCCTCAGCCTCCTTGCGCGGCAATCGCCGCGCCGTCAGAAGCGGAAACATCACGTTCGCAAGCACGCTCTTCCAGGGCAGGAGCTGATCGAACTCCTGGAAGATCATCATGCGGTCGGCGCCGGGGCCGTGGATCTCGCGATCGTTGATCGCCATGCGGCCCTCGCTCGGCAGCATGTAGCCGCCGACGGCCTTGAGCAGGGTCGACTTGCCGCAGCCGGACGGCCCGAGCAGCACGAAGCGGTCGGACTTGTCGACGGTGAAGGAGACCTTTTCGGTGGCGGTGACGACGGCGCTGGACGTCTTGTAGCGCAGCGTCACCCCGCTGACATCGAGCAGCGCCATCAGTTGCCCTTCAGATCGTGCGCGACCGGCAAATAATAGTCCGTCCACGCCTTGGGCTGCGTCTTCAGCGTACCGGTCCGAAACAGATGCGCGGCGAATTTCATCGTGCCCTGCGGCTCGAGATTCCACTCCATCATGCCCGGCTCCTTCAGGAGATCGAGCAGCTCCTCCACCGAGGTCTTGTCGCCGGTGATCTCCTTGTAGATCTCGACGGCCTGCCTGGTGTCGCTGCGGATCAGGTCCTGCGCTTCCTTGGTCGCGTCGCGCACCGCCTGGATGATCTTGGGGTTGGCGTCGGCGAATTTGGTCGTGGTGAAGAACTGCGCCTGGCTGAGCGGCCCGCCCATCACGTCGGGCGAGTTCAGCACGACATGCGCTCCCGGAACATTCTTCAGCTCCAGGAAGGTGAAGGGCGGGATCGAGAAGTGGTTGTGCACCTCGTGCTTGGGATTGGACAGCGCCGCATAGGCGTCGGGGTGACCGAGCTGCACCGTGTTGGCATCGAGCTTCGACCACTGGTCGGCGCCGAACGCTTCGGCGGCTGCGATCTGCAGCACGATCGCCTGCGTGGAGACTTTCACCGTCGGCACCGCGATCTTGTCGGCCGGACCAAAATCCTTGATCGACTTGATGTTGGGATCCCGGCTGATCAGCGTCATCGGCTGCGCCGAGGTCGCGACGATGCCCTTGACCCCGCCGCGGGTACGATCCCACAGCAGCAGAAGATTGCCGGTACCGGTGTTGAGGATATCGACGCCGCCCGCGAGCAGCGCGTCGGTCTGCGCGCCGCCGCCCGAGAAGGTGATCCATTTGGTGGTGACACTGGGCACGCCGAGCGCCGTGGCGTGCTTCTCGATCAGCTTCCGCTTCTCCATGATGTGGCTCGGCATGTAGAAAATGCCGGGCTGACGCGACAGCGCGATCTCGGATTTCTGCTGCGCCTGCACTGGGGCGGACGCGAACAGGCCTGCGAGCACGGCGGCCGCGGCAAGGCTGTGACGGAGATGGCTGATCATTGTTGTGCGTTTCCTTCCCGGGAGGCGGCGGCGTTCGTTGACCGCCCTGATGCACTAATATATTAGTGCATCAAAGGCAAGTCCGCGGGAGCCACCATGGAACACCCCCACACCGCGCCTCGCTCGGTGCTGCGCCCCGGCGCACGGCTCGATCGGGCCCGCCAGGCCGCGCCGCAAGTGTTCGAGCGGCTGCGCAATGCAATCATCGCCCTGGAACTGCCGCCGGGCTCGCCGCTGTCGCGCGCGGAGCTCGCCGGCCAATTCGGCGTCAGCTCGACACCGGTTCGCGATGCCCTGATGCGGCTCGAGGAAGAAGGGCTGGTCGACGTGTTTCCGCAGCACGCGACCGTCGTCAGCCGGGTCGATGTCGGTCGCGCCCAGCAGGCGCATTTCCTGCGCCAGGCGCTCGAGCTCGAGATCGTGCGGCTGCTCGCGGAGCATCATGACAAGGCCCTGATCAGTCGGCTCGACCACATGATTGCGCAGCAGCAGCAATCCGCGAAGGCCGGCGACTACGAAGGCTTCATGGCTGGAGACAACGAATTCCATGCGCAGCTCTATGCTGCCGCGGACAAGCAGGACCTCTGGGGGCTGGTGCGCAGCCGCAGCGGGCATATCGAGCGGCTGCGCCGGCTGCATCTGCCCTCACCGGGCAAGGCCCAGAACATTTTGCGACACCATAGACTGATCACACGCGCGATCGAGGCAGCCGATGCCAATGCCGCGCAGCAGCATTTGCGCACGCATTTGTCGGGCACCCTCAGCGAGCTGGACAAGATCCGCGCCCGTTATCCGGAATATCTGACCGACTGAAGCCGCTGCGCGCCGGGCCCTTGGTCTTGGCATACCGCGCTGTGCACGCGAGCGTGCACATACGGGACGAAGGTCTGGTCCCGGGTCGCACCACAGGAGGAGCTGTTTCGGTCGCGAAGCGCTTGCGGGCCGGACAGAATCCGCGCAACAATTTCGTATTGATGCGTCGATTCCAACGATCGAGTTGGACCTCCCATCGGGCTTGGAGGACGGGAATTTGGCCTACATCCTCCTGAAGATGGCGACCGAGCTCGGCGTGGTGGCGAGCTTGCAGAAGCCGTTCCGGCCCGAGGCGCTGCTCGCGGCGGTCGACGACTGCCTGACGACGGCCCGGCCAGAGGCTCGCGATGTCAGCGCCGGCCGCCGATGACAAAGACCGCCTTTCTGGTCAGAAACGGCGCGGCTATTCGGGAAGCAATGCGAATAGTCCCATGACGCTTGCGACACGGCTGGCTATCGCGATGATCCTGCTGGTGGCGGTGACCGTGGCCGCAGTCGGCTGGCTGGGCTATCGCAACCTCACGCAAGCCGTGATTCCGCGGGTCCTGGAGCGGGTCGAGGCCCAATCACGCCTGCTGGCAAGCAATCTTGAATCCTACGTTGCCGGAGCCCGCGGCGATCTACTCGGCTATCGCTCCGCTGCGGCCATCAACGGCCTGATCCGTGCTCACATTGGTGGAGGCATCGACGCCCTCGACGGCGTTTCGGAGCAGATCTGGCGCGAGCGCATCGCGGAGCGGCTGGCGGCCGAGATCGAGGCCAAGCCCAGCTATGGCCAGTTTCGAGTCATCGGCATTGATGACGACCAGCGCGAGCTGGTCCGCGTCGATCGTTCCGGCCCGAATGGAGCGGCACGTATCGTTCCCAACGGCGAACTGGAGCGCAAGAGCGAGCGAACCTACTTTCAGGAAACGATTCGACTGGCGCCGGGCGAGATTTACGTTTCGCCCATCGATCTCGCGACCCGGGCGGGGGGGACCACGACCCCTCACATTCCGACTCTGCGTGTCGCGACGCCGCTGTTCACGGCGGACGGCAAGCCGTTCGGTATCATCATCGCCAATATCGACATGCGCCCGGCACTCGACCACGTCCGCTCGACCGCGGGCTTGGGAGGCGAGATCTACGTCGTGAATTCGCGCGGCGACTATCTCGTCCATCCCGATCGCGCGCGGGAATTCGGCTCATTGCACGACCACCCCGCCAACTGGCGCAACGACTTTCCATTTTTTGCGGCCCTGGCCGGCACGCCGGACGTTTCCACGGAGCTCATGACCGACAAGGCGGGCCGGCCGAGCGGCGTGGCAATCGCACCGGCGCTGCTGGCAGGCAAGGAATGGGTCGCAATCATCGCGACCGTCCCCCCGTCGGTGTTCGCCCGCGTGCCGGCGGCCATTCAAAAAACCTCCCTGCTGGTCGGCGTGCTTGCCATTCTCGCCGCGGCAGTGCTCGCGGTGCTGCTGGCGCGCTCATTGACGCGCCCGATCGGGCGCCTGACTGCGGCGGTGGAGGCAATCGGCAGCGGACGACCGGCGGAAATTCCTGTCGATGCCAGCGGCGAGACGGGCGTGCTGGCGCGGGCCTTTGCCCAGATGGTCGAGGAGACGCGGGCGAAAACAGCCGCTCTCGAACGCGAGATCCAGGAGCATCGGCGCACCGAGGCCGCGCGAAGCCATCATGCCGCGCGCGAGCGCTTGTTCAGCGCCGCCGTCGAATCATCCGACGACGCGATCGTGATGCAAACGCTCGATGCCATCATCACGGGCTGGAATCCCGCCGCCGAGCGCCTCTATGGCTATTCGGCGGATGAGGCGATCGGGAAATCCACCTCGATCATCGTCCCGCCCGACCGCCGCGCGCAAGGCAAGGACTATTTGAGCCGGATCGCCCGGGGCGATCCGATCGAACGTTTCGAGACGGTGCGCCTGCGCAAGGACGGCAGGCCGGTCGAAATCTCGCTCGGCCTGTCGCCGATCAGGGGGCCGTCGGGCGAGATCATCGGCGCCTCCGGCTCGGCCCGCAGCCTCACCGAGGCACGACGGACCGAGCGGGCGCTCCAGCAGCAGCTCGAGGAACGGCGGCAGCTTTTCGACGCCTCGCAGGACCTGATCCTGATCATGAATTCGCGTGGTCGCATCGTGCAGATCAGCCCGAGCAGCGAGATCATTCTCGGCTACAGGCCGGACGAGATGATCGGTCGCAGCGGGGCAGATTTCATCCACCCCGACCATCTCGAGCAGTCCCGCGAGGAGATGCGAGTGCTCCGGCGCGGCAAGCACCCCAAGCTCGCCGACACCCGCTGCCTGCACAAGGACGGACGCGAGGTCTGGCTGTCCTGGCTGGGCAATTGGTCGGACCAGGCCAGGCGTTTCTTTTTCGTCGGGCGCGACATGACCGAGGCGCGGCACGCGGAGGAATCCCTGCGCGAGAGCGAGCAGCTTGCGCGCAACATCGTCGACACCGCGCTCGACGCCTTCGTCCAGACTGACGAGGCCGGCAACATCCTGAACTGGAACTCGCAGGCGGAGCAGCTGTTCGGCTGGCACCGCGACGAGGCGCTGGGCAGGAGCACGATCGATCTGATCATCGCCGAGAGCGATCGCGAGAGGATCCGGGCCGGGTTGAAACGCTTCCTGGAATCCGGCGACGGCAAGACGCTCGACCGCCGCCGCGAGCTGATGTGCCGGCGCCGCGACGGCAAGGAGTTCAAGGCCGAGCTGAGCGTCACGGCGCTGAAGCGCCGCGAGGGCCTCCTATTCAACGTCTTCTACCGCGACCTCACCGACAAGATCGCGGCCGAGGAACGCATCCGCCATGCGGAGAAGATGGAGGCAGTCGGCCAGCTCACCGGCGGCGTGGCGCACGACTTCAACAACATCCTCACGGTGATCACCGGAACGATCGAGATCCTGGCGGAGGCGGTGGAGAAGGATCCGCAGCTCGCGGCCATCACCCGAATGATCGACGAGGCGGCCGCCCGCGGCGCGGAGCTGACGCAGCACCTGCTCGCCTTCGCGCGCAAGCAACCGCTGCAACCGCGCGAGATCGACATCAACTCACTGATCATCGACACCGCAAAACTGCTGCGGCCGACGCTGGGCGAGCAGATCCAGATCGAATCCGTGTTCGAGGACGAGAGCTGCGTGGGGATCGTCGATCCCAATCAGCTCACCACCGCTCTCCTCAATCTCGCGCTCAACGCCCGCGACGCCATGCCAAACGGCGGCAAGCTGATCCTGGAGACCGGCGGCGCCTATCTCGACGAGATCTATGCCAGCGTCAACGACGTGCGGCCCGGGCACTATGTGCTGATCGCGGTGAGCGACACCGGCACCGGTATCCCTGCGAACATACTGGCGAGGGTGTTCGATCCCTTCTTCACCTCGAAGGGACCCGGCAAAGGCACCGGCCTCGGGCTCTCCATGGTCTACGGTTTCATCAAGCAGTCCGCAGGCCACATCAAGATCTACAGCGAGGAGGGCCACGGCACCACGATCAAGATGTATCTGCCGCCCGGCAAGACCGCCACGACGGTCGGCGAAGGCGTGACGCCGGCGACCATCGAAGGCGGGCACGAGACCATTCTCGTGGTCGAAGACGATCGGCTGGTGCGCGACTACGTGCTGGCGCAGCTACATTCGCTCGGTTACGTGACGCTGCAGGCGGCAAATGCCGCGGAGGCGCTCGCAATCGTCGCAGCCGGAAAGCCGTTCGATCTGCTCTTCACCGACGTGATCATGCCGGGCAAGCTGAACGGACGGCAGCTCGCCGACGAACTATCGAAGACGCGGCCCGATCTCAGGGTGGTGTATACGTCCGGCTATACCGAGAATGCGATCATCCATCACGGACGGCTGGATTCAGGCGTCCTGCTGCTGGCCAAACCCTATCGCAAATCGGATCTCGCACGGATCCTGCGCAAGGCGCTGGAGGGGTGAGACCCTCTCGTGTCCCGGACGCGCGAAGCGCGAGCACAGGGACCCAGAACGTCATGCTCCGAATTGAGAGATAGGCCCTGGCTCGGCAGCCGCATCCCCATAGTGCGTCGAAGACGCGCTTATGGTGACGCGCTGCGTCCGGGGCACGAGAGAAGCGCGAGCGTCTACGACGCGCGCTGGGCCGCGGTCATCACGATGCGGATCAGATCGGCGGCATTGCGCGCGCCGAGCTTCTTCATGATGTTGGCCCGGTGGTCCTCGATCGTGCGCGGGCTTATCCCGAGCGTACGGCCGGCTTCTTTGTTGGAAGCGCCGGAGGCGAACTGCTCGAGCACCTCGCGCTCCCGACGCGTCAACGGCTCGCGTCCGGGGAAATGCAGCTGGCCGAATTTTGGCGATGCATTCTCCGCCTGCCGCCGTGCATAGGCGCCGATCGCTTCTTCGAGCCGGCTCACGATCTCGCTGCCGCGGAACGGTTTCTCGATGAAGTCGAGCGCGCCGTTCTTGATCGCGCTCACGGCCATGGCGATGTCGCCTTGACCGGAGATCATGAAGATCGGTGCCGGATAATCCTCGCCATGCAGTTCTCTGAGGATGTCGAGGCCCGACTTTCCGGGAATGTGCACGTCGAGCAGGATCGCAGCCGGTGTTCGGCTTCGCGCGACGGAGAGCAAAGCTGCGCCGTCCGCGAAACAGATCACCTCATAGCCCGCCGCCTTCAACACCATCGACAAGGTGTCGCGAACGGCAGGGTCGTCGTCGACCACGAAGATCTCGCTACGAGAGGTTTGTTCGGCCATGTGCCACGTCCATTTGGCATTAAGCGACTCGCGTCCGCGCCAACGTTTATGGCGTTCGGCACGGATTCGGCCCACCCGTATTTGTACGGGACATGGACTTAACGCACAAGTAGCGGCATGGAGCCTATTTGCAGAAGACGGAGAATATCCATGCTAAATTCTGCGAGCGCGCCCCCGGTCACGATGTCCGAAATCGACAGCCGTCAGTTGATCGCTGCCGACCTTCGCTCTTTGATCGCACGGATCGAGAGCAGCATGCGCCTGATCGACGCAGCCATGGCTGAGGAGGATGACGGCGATCCCGCGGGTTCCGCCGACGTTTTCGTGCTGGACGACATCACTCCGCGCTATGCCACGGCGAGCGCCGCCCTCAACGCCTGCCGGGCGGGGCTCGACCAGGCGCTGCAATGCCTGTCGGAGACCGGCGCGCCGGCGGAGATCGCGGTCAGCGCGGCGGATCTGCTGCATCTGACCGCATAGCGGTTCCGCGTATCAGGCTCGGTGGCGCCCCACGATCGCATCAGTGGCGACGCCGCCCCAGGTGTGGATCGCCGGCAGGCCCATCGCGGTCTTGCCGAGATTGGCGAGGCTGATGCGCAGAGCGGCGAGATCCAACGGCTTTGGCAGGCTCTGGAGCTCGATGCCGACGGAGCGGGCAAAGCTGCGGGCGGCGCTGCGGCGCTTGCCGTCCATGCCGCTCACGACGATCACGGAGCCCGAGAACTTCGCCTCCGCCATCTCGCGCAGCACGTCGATGCCGTCGCCATCCTCCAGCACGAGATCGAGCGTCACGCAGTCGAAGCGCGCGGACCGCAGTTTCTGGATCGCCTCCGCGACCGACGGCGCCACGGTGACCTCATGGCCGGCCTGCTTGGCGGCGACCGCGATCAGGCTGCGCTGTGTGGCGTCGTCGTCGACGACCAGCAGCTGAAGCGCGCGCCGCTCGGCAACATCGGGCAGATTTGACGGGATGGGGGAGAGAGAGCTTCTTGGCATTTCCGTACCCTGCGATTGAGACCGACACTTGATACACGGTCCGCGCTTAGGCCACGTAAAGCCACTGCGGCGAATTCAATCGGATGTTTTAGCAAATGTGAAGCAACGTATCGGGAAAGGGAGGGCGGGCAGGCGTCAGGCCACCGCGTCATGGCCGCTGGTCGCGCCACGCTTCTTCCTGTTCTTGCCGCGCAGGAACTGGATATCCATTTCGGCACCGTTGACGCGCACCAGTTCGCAGCGGCGATAGGCCAGTCCCGTCGACGACAGCAGCAGGAAGAACTCCTTCAGATTCAATCCCTGGATCGAGCCTTCAACCGTGAGGATGGCGTCGGTGTCGGAAATCGCATTGAGTTTGCAGTCGCGGCGCCAAGTGCCGTCGATGGCCATGATGCAGACATCATAGCCGCGGCTGAACGTGACGCGCTCCGCACCTTTTCCATCCTCGGCCATCTCTAGAGTCCTGCTATCGCCGCCATGCGCGGCACGGCGCCCGCGAGCACCGGCTTGCCGGCCACGGCACGCGCGTCATTCGGCTTGTAGAGACCGCGCCGCTCGGCGATCGGCCGGAAGGCATCGGTCAGTCCGACCACGGTTTCGGCGGCGCCCAGCACCAGGAAGCCGTCTCCTTCGATCTGGCGGGCAAGGCGGTTGAAGATGTTGATCTTGGTGTCCTGGTCGAAATAGATCAGCACGTTGCGGCAGAAGATGACGTCGAACGTGCCGAGCTGCGCGAAATCGTGCAGCAGGTTGAGCTGCCGGTGCTGGATCATCGCACGCAGCTCGGGATTGATCTGCCAGGTCTCGCCGGTCTGCTTGAAGTACTTGACCAGCATCTGGATCGGCAGGCCGCGCTGCACTTCGAACTGGCTGTAGACGCCGGCCTTGGCCTTCTCCAGCACCTCCTGCGACAGGTCGGTCGCAATGATCTCGACGCGCCAGCCCGTGAGTGCCGCGCCCATCTCCTTCAGGCACATTGCCAGCGAATAGGGCTCCTGCCCGGTCGAGCCGGCCGCGCACCAGATCCGCACGCTGCGGCGGCCCGCGCGCGCCTTCAGCACTTCCGGCATGATGGTGTCGCGGAAATGGTCGAACGGGACCTTGTCGCGGAAGAAGAAGGTCTCGTTGGTGGTCATGGCCTCGACCACGCTCGTCGCGAGCACACTCGATCCAAGGCCCTGCAGCTTCTGCACGAGTTCGGTGATGCCCGAGAGCCCGGTCTTGCGGGCGAGCGGCAGCAGGCGGCTCTCGATCAGATATTGCTTGTCCGCAGACAGGTCGAGACCGGAATGGTCCCTCAGGAACTTGCGCAGATACTCATACTCGGTCGGGGTCACGGATAGCCTCTCGCACGCTTTACTGGGAACAGTCAGGCCAGTGATATTCAGGCAAAGGCTTGTCCGACCGGGATCAAGCCGACTTCGGCGAACTTGTCGGCGATGATGTCCTTGTCGAACGGCTTCATGATGTATTCGTTGGCACCGCCGCTGAGCGCCTGGGCGATATGGGCCACGTTGTTCTCGGTGGTGCAGAACACGACCTTGGGCTGATCGCCGCCGGGCAGGCGGCGCATGTGGCCCATGAACTCGAAGCCGTCCATGACCGGCATGTTCCAGTCGAGCAGCACCGCATCCGGCAGCTTCTGCTGGCAGATCTCGAGTGCCTTCGAGCCGTCTTCGGCCTCGGTGACTTCGAATTCCAGACCTTCCAGGATGCGGCGCGCGATCTTGCGCACGACGCTGGAATCATCGACGACCAAACATGTCTTCATTTTGGTTCTCCGGCTTCGATGTGTTTGGGGTTCACGCAGCCATTTGCACTTTGGTTTCGAGCTCGAGGACGCGATCGACGTCGAGGACGACCATGAGCTGTCCGTCGAGGCGGTGGACGCCGCCGGCGAGCTTGGCCATGCGGGGATCGAGGTTGACGGGATTTTCCTCTTTGCCGTCCTCGGGCAGGCGCAGCACCTCGCCGATCTGGTCGATCAGCAGGCCATAGGATTCCCCGCGGAGGTCGACGCCGACCGCCATCGGCACCTTGCCGTCCTCGGCCTTGGGCAGGCCGAGCCGGGCGCGCATGTCGACCACGGTGACGATGCGGCCGCGCAGATTGAGCACGCCGGCGATCTCGCGGGAGGCCAGCGGCACGCGGGTGACGCGTTCGGGCATGAACACGTCCTGGACGCGGGAGATCGGCAGGCCGAACAGCTGGCCGCCGATCATCGCGGTGACGTATTCGACCATGGCGCCTTCGGTGGTCTGGGTCTTGGTGCTCATTGACGTATCTCCTTCCCGCCCGCGTTTTGTTTGAGCATGATCTCGTCGGAAAACCGCTTCACACTTTGCCGGATCATGCTCTAGGCCGCCGCCCGGCTCAGCTCGGAGGCGCCGGCGGCGCCCGCGGTCTGTTCCTTCAGCGCCGCGATCAGGCCGGGACGGTCGAACTTGGCAACATAGTCGTGGAAGCCGGCCTGCCGGCCGCGCTCGATCGCCGCCGGCGAGACCAGCGCCGACAGGCCGATGATCGGGATCGCACCGAGATTGTTGTCCGAGCGCAGCGCCTCGGCGAACTCGAACCCGTTCATGTCGGGCATCTCGATGTCGGTCAGCACCACGTCGAAGTTCTGGCCCGCGCGGAGCGTGGCGAGCGCCTCCTGCGCGCCTCCCGCGGTGCGGACCCGGTAGCCGGCCGCCTTGAGGACGGGGGCCAGCATGTTGCGGAAGAAGGCGGAGTCGTCGACCAGGAGCACCGACTGCGCGTGCATCGACGGCTTCATCTCCTTGCGGGTGAACCAGTCGGCGAACGCCATCGGCAGGAAGTGGCCGACGTCGATCACCTCGGTGGCCTGGCCCTTGATCACGGCCGAGCCCAGGATGCCGGCCGAGGAGCCGCCGACCTCGATGTTGAGCCGTTCCTCGACGATGTCGATGATCTCGTCGACGACGAGGCCCATGGAGCGGCCGTCGTCGGCAAACACCAGGATCGGCTGCGCGCCCTGGCTCGCGATGGTGACGCTCTCCATGGCGACCAGCGGCATCAGCTGCTCGCGGTACTGCACCATGTAGCGGCCGTTACTGAACTCGATCTTGTCGGCGGGCAGCTCTTCCAGGCGGGTGACGAGGCCGAGCGGGACCGCCTTGGGCTGGCTGGAGCCGGCGCGGAACACCAGGAGCGAGGTGGTCTGCTCGCCGCTTCCGATGTGATGGCCGGAGGCTTCATCGGCCATGTCATGGGCCGAGGAGCCGGAGGCGCCGAGCGCTTTCGCAATGCCGTTGGGGTCGATGATCATGATGACCGCGCCATCGCCCAGGATCGTGTTGCCCGAGAACATGTCGATGTGGCGCAGCTTGGTCGACATCGGCTTGACCACGATCTCTTCGGTGTGGAACACGCCGTCGACGACGATGCCGAAGGTCTGGCTGCCGACCTGCGTCACCACGATGAAGCCGTTCTCGGGATCGCTGGCGGCGCCGTCGTCGATCTTCAAGAGCTTCTTCAGATGGATCAGCGGCAGCAGCTTGTTGCGCAGGCGCAGCACCGCGGTGTCCTTGATGCGCTCGATGCGGTGCTCGGAGTTGGCGCGGGCCCGCACCAGCTCGACGACCGAGAGCTGGGGAATGGCAAAGCGGTCGCCGGCGGCCTCCACGATCAGCGCCGAGACGATCGCCAAGGTCAGCGGGATCTTGATGGTGACGGACGAGCCTTCGCCGGCGACCGACTTGATGTCGATGGTGCCGCCGATCTGGTCGATATTGGTGCGCACCACGTCCATGCCGACGCCGCGCCCCGACACCGAGGTGATGGCGGCCGCGGTCGAGAAGCCCGGCGCGAAGATGAACTTGTGGATCTGGGCTTCGCTCATCTTCTCGAGCTCGGCCTCGGTGACGAGACCGCTGGAGAGCGCCTTGGCCTTGATCTTCTCGGTGTTGAGGCCTCTTCCGTTGTCGGCGATGCAGATGATGATGTGGCCGCCCTCGTGATAGGCGGACAGGCGAATGGTGCCCTGCTCGCCCTTGCCGCTGGCGAGGCGCTCGGCCGGGGTCTCCAGGCCATGATCGGCGGAGTTGCGCACCATGTGGGTGAGCGGGTCCTTGATCAGGTCGAGCACCTGGCGGTCGAGCTCGGTGTCGGCGCCGTGCATCTCCAGCTCGATCTGCTTGCCGAGTTCGCTCGACAGGTCGCGCACGATGCGGGGCAGCTTCTGCCAGGCGTTGCCGATCGGCTGCATGCGCGTCTTCATGACGCCCTCCTGCAGCTCGGCGGTGACGTTGGAGAGGCGCTGCAACGGCACCTTGAACTCGGTGTCCTCGTTGCGGCGGGAGATCTCCAACAGCTGGTTGCGGGTCAAGACCAGCTCGGAGACCATGGTCATCAGATGCTCCAGCGTATCCACGTTGACGCGGATCGACTGGTTGGCGACGCGGTCGCCCTCGGCGGCGGTCTCGTCGGCCATCGACTTCTTGGGCGCGGCCTTGGCGGCGGGCTTTGCGCTCTCCTTGGCCGTTTCCTTGGCGGCAGGCGCCGGAGCGGCCGGCGCCGGCTCGGCCTTGATCTCGGCCTTGGCCACCGGCGCCGGCACTTCGATCGCGGTCTCGCGGAAGGCGCGCTCGAGCTCGTCGAGCGACACCTCGCCCGGGCGCAAGGGGCGCTCCAGCGTCTGGTCGACCAGCGAGCCCGTGGCCATCTCCTTTGCCGGCGCGGCGGCGGGGGCGTCCGGCGCGAGCGGCGGCGCTTCAGTGACGGGCGCGGCACCTGCGGCCGGCATCGGCTGCGCCGAGCCGGACATCGCCGCCATGCCCTGCTCGACCATCGCTTCCAGCTTGTCGATCAGGTCACGGTCGGTCCCTTCGGGCTCGGCTTCGGTGGCCTCGAGCCCGGCCAGAATCTCCTTGATGCGGTCGATCGAGGACAGGATCACCGTCACCGCCTGCCCCGTCACCGGCATGCCGTCGCGGAATTTGCCCATCAAGGTCTCGCCGGCATGCGCCAGCGCTTCCAGACGCGGCAATCCCAAAAAGCCGCACGTGCCCTTGATGGTGTGGACCAGGCGGAAGATGTTATCCAGGATCTTGGCGTTGTTCGGCTCCTGCTCGAACTTCACCAATTGATTGTCGACGGTGTCCAGGCTCTCGCTGGTCTCCGTCAAAAACTCCCGCAACAGATCATCCATGA
>NZ_LSEF01000124.1 GCF_001641695.1 Bradyrhizobium neotropicale | reverse complement strand
TGTCGATGTCGCTCACGGGCTCGCGCTTCTCTTCGGAATCGGCACCAGGGCCCTTCCATCATGGGATTCGAGGATGAGGTGGAACAATCTATACCGCGGCCTTGTCGTCAGTTTGAACGGCAGGTTCAAGCGGACTCGCGAACTCACCTCATCCATCGTCCCGCGAGGGACATCTTTCCACTGCTGGGTGGATCTCGATTTTTCTCCTTATCGGGTTTGATCCTGAACGGCTTTCATGCTGCTGCCGTGGCCGGCTCCCGGGTCCACCGGAACTCGGTGCCATCAATCCATATGCGGTGCATGATGACGGCCAGCCGGCGGGCCAGGGCGACGATCGCCCTCTTCATTCCACGGCGCCTGGCGATCTGCATGGCCCAGGCTTTAAGCCATGACCATTTCTTCGAATGCAACATGCTCTGCGCTGCTTCGTAGAGCATCGTCCGCATCATCTCATCGCCACAGCGCGATATCCTACCGCTCCAATCGATCTCGCCTGATTGATACCTGGAGCTCGTCAGCCCAAATACTGCCCCGACTGACTTGGACTTTCGGAATCGGGCTGGCACATCGACAGTCGCGCGATAGGTCAGCGCCACCACCGGGCCGATACCGGGGGTCGTCATCAGGCGCCGGCACACCTCGTCGTCTCGCACGATTGCCAGCAAGCGGCGGTGCAGGATGACGATCTGTTCGCGCAGCGCCCGCCGCACAACGAGCATCGGTTCCACCAGCACCACCAGGTCGGGAATAGTCTCGACAAGCTCCTGGATGCGGGCCTCGAACCTCACCGTTCCGACCATGCCCACCTTGAGGCCGAAGTTACGCAAAGTCCCGCGCAGATCGTTCTCGATGGCGATGGCCTTCGACTGCAATAGCTTACGATGGGTCAGCAGCATACGCAGTTTCTGGCTGCGTAGCGTCTTTACATGCACCGGGCGGTACACTCCCACCCGCATCATCTGAGCGATGCCGCGCGCGTCATTGCGATCGGTCTTGTTGATCTGCGCCTTCAACACCGCCTGCATGTGCCGCGTCTCCACACAGATCACTGGTAATCCGGCTTCGGCGAGAGCGCTGAATAGCCATTGCGATAACGGTCCGGCTTCCAGTCCGAT
Organism: Bradyrhizobium neotropicale; assembly: GCF_001641695.1. Classification (GTDB taxonomy): domain Bacteria; phylum Pseudomonadota; class Alphaproteobacteria; order Rhizobiales; family Xanthobacteraceae; genus Bradyrhizobium; species Bradyrhizobium neotropicale. The sequence goes on along the minus strand of NZ_LSEF01000124.1, from coordinate 110,036 downwards.
CCGCTTGAAGCGGTAGGCGGGATTCCCCAGAACCTTCAGAAGTGCTTGAGGCTCGCTCGCCACCTTCACTTCCTTCAAGATCTTGCCCGTGTCATCCAAAATACAGACACTCGTCTCCTTGACCGATACGTCCAGTCCGGCAAAATGGTCCATGCTGCGCTTCTCCTTCTGATGCTTGAGGCCGTCACCACGGACCTCGTTTCACCATCAGCCTGAAGCGCAGCACCTAAAATCTTCAGCTATCCACAAGCTGGATCGGCCGATTACCCCATCTATGCCCCACCGAAGCGGGCCTCCATCAGACGAGGCGCACTTCGCTGATGGGCCAAGAGGCGCCACCAGAAATTTGCGATCGCCCCACAACCGTGGGTCGGACGCCTGGAACTTCCAGAACCGGCGGCTGTTGTAGCGCACAGAGGGTCTCCTGCATGGACGTGGTCACGCACGTTCGCGGTTTGGATGCCGCTCCATCGGGCCGAGTTTCTCCGGTGAACTCACACAACGAGTGGGGCACGCTGGAGGAAGTGATCGTCGGAAGGCTTGAGGGTGCGGTCATCCCGTCCGATCATCCGGTTGTCACCTGCAACATTCCGGGCATGGCAGCGCGTGCTCAGTCGCTGCTCGCAGGCTTTCGTTACCCAAGGATCATGATCGAACCGGCGCAGCGTGAGCTTGATGGCTTTGTTGCGCTGCTACAGTCGCTGGGCATCATCGTAAGACGGCCGGACGCCGTCGACCACGGGAAGCGCTTCAGCACGCCGGAATGGTCCTCGCGCGGCTTCTGCAATTCCTGCCCGCGCGACAGCATGCTCGTGATCGGCGACGAGATCATTGAAACCCCAATGGTTTGGCCTTGTCGGTACTTCGAGACGCATTCCTATCGTCCAATTCTGAAGGACTATTTCCAACGTGGCGCGCGGTGGACGAGCGCACCCAGACCGCAACTGACGGACGAACTGTTCGACCCAGAATTTCGCGTCCCTAAGAAAGGCGAGCGGATCTCATACATCCTCACCGAATTCGAGCCGGTCTTTGACGCCGCCGACTTCTTTCGCTGCGGGCGCGACCTATTCGTGACCCGCAGCAACGTCACCAATGCGTCCGGTATTGAATGGCTGCGTCGCCACCTTGGCGACGGTTATCGCATCCATGAGATTGAGAGCCGCTGTCCCAATCCAATGCACATCGACACCACCATATTGCCGCTTGGGCCCGGCAAGATTCTGATCAATCCCGAATACATAGACGTCGATCATCTTCCGGCCATCTTGAAAGGATGGGACATCCTAGTGGCCCCCGAGCCCGACCCGATAACCGAACCTATGCTCAGGCTCACTTCGCTTTGTGGGAAATGGCTCAACATGAACGTACTGATGGTCGACGAGAAGCGCGTCATCGTAGATCCACATCATACTGCAACGACGCGTGCGTTGGAGAATTGGGGATTTGAACCGCTTCTCTGTGAGTTCTTACACTATGCGGCATTTGGTGGCGGCTTCCACTGCGCCACGCTCGACGTCCGACGGCGCGGCACGTTGGAAAGCTACTTCTGAGCTGATTTCCAACTCTCATCGCACCGCTCCGCCTAAGAGGTGATTTTCAGTCCGATGATGCCCAAGAGAATAAAGCCGATACAGGCTAATCTAAACAACGTCACGGGCTCGTTAAATAGATAGATGCCGAGCGCCGTGGTGCCAACAGTGCCAATGCCCGTCCACACCGCATAGGCGGTACCGACCGGCAGCGACTTAAGGGCGAGTCCGAGGAACCCAATGCTGGCCGCCATAGCAACGACCGTGCCGATTGTTGGCAAAAGGCGTGCGAAGCCTTCCGTGAATTTGAGGCCGATCGCCCAAGCGATTTCGCACAGGCCAGCAATGAGCAGAAAGAGCCAGGCCATGGGAATACCCTAAAATCCTTAAACCACGAGCACTCTCTCTCTCGGTATGCTCCAAATCAATGCTTTGAAAATCGGCAGTAGCATCGGGCCAGGCTGTCCCAAAGAGATCGAGCATTGCCCCAACGCCGTCTTGGTCGCCTTGCGTCAACCCCGCTCGCTAACGGCCTGCGCCCGATCTGTCTGGTTCAGATAAGCCTTTCCCCATGGCATCCAGATGCTGGACACAATTGATGTGGGACTAAATATCAGCCAGATTGTCCCAAGCTCAGACGGGTTGGCGGCCGCGCCGCTATCGGCTCACACAGCAACTGACACACCCCCCGAGCCCGTGCCCACTTTCGCTTGGTTGCCCTGAGTTGTTGCGCCGCTACCAGCAAGGTTGAGCTATGCTGAAACACTTGCTCCTTGAAGTCATTGGTCACATATCCGGTCTCAGCGATGCGCAGCTTGAAAAATTGAGCGGTCGTTGCCGGCAAGGTGCGGACCCCGCATCGTCTTCACCCTTTATTCGCGGTCACGGCGAGGGCGAGGCGGCCGTGCAAGCCACATTCCCTGGCGCAGCCGTTATCCGCTCTGCGGTAATGTTCGCGCGAGACGACGTCTTTCTCACGACAATTCTTGGGTTCGAGGTCGATCAACGCGCGGCGGCGTCAAACTCAAGAACGGCCAGCCACTCTCTTAGATGAACGGGCAACAACGGCAGGTTCAGCCTTCCTTCAAAGCGCGCGATGTAGAACGCGATCGCCACATGGAGGGGACAATGGTTTCGCTCAAGAAGGCTCTTTCAAGCAGCGTCGCCGCGCTTGCCGTCGCCGCAACGCTGTTCACCGGATCCGCACCAGCCCAAGCACACGACGGCCGCAACGCGGCGCTTATCGGCGGTTTGGTCGTCGGGGCTCTCGTCGGCGGCGCACTGGCGTCGGAGCCGCAAGGCTAATCCAGCCCCGCGTCGCTACTACAGCGGATATTCGACGTACAGCCGCGACTACAGCGGCTATGATGATAGCTATTACGCGCCCCAACATCGATATCGCCATTGCGACCACGATTACCGCAGCGTTTCGGGTTGGGACGACGACGAGGACTAATCCGCCAGCGCGGAAGAAGGCCCACCGGATCAACAGAGGGTGCTGCAAAAGCAGCGCCCCGACCGCCGGCGGGCCTTTGTGTTGGCCCGATCAGCATGACAGCCGGCCACGCGGTGGTGGTCGTGATAGCACCCTCTTACGGCCCGAACGCGGCCACGATGGTTCGTCATTCCACCAGGTCAGTCGCTGGGACCATCTTCTTCATCACAATCAACGCAAAGAGGCTCACGCGCGTGAATATTCCAAAGATTTCTGCGGCTAGTATCTTAGCCATTTGTATTTCGCTCGCGGGCTGCGCACAAACTCAACAGCAGCAACGGGCCGCGACCGGCGCCGCCGTGGGCGCTGTCGGTGGAGCGCTCGTTGGTCAAGCTATCGGCCGGAATGCGGGTAGCACCATTCTTGGTGCTGGTGCCGGCGCCCTGCTTGGCGCGGCCGTAGCCGACTCTACCAACCCACCACCGTCTGGGCGGGAAATGTGCCGCTACCGAGCTCCCGACGGCAGGATCTATTTCGCTGAATGTGACGAGCGCTATTACCAAGGCCGGTACTGACACCGGTCGGCAAGGCGTCCCCAGCCACGGCGGCGCCGCCCGCGCTACACTCCGCCCACGAATGCAACCATGGAGACTCCGATGGGAAAGCCGATTGCCATTCTACTCTCTTCCGCGGCGTTCGCCGCCCTTGCCGCGAGTAGTGCCGACGCCATGCCGATCTCGCGCTCGACCGCACCAACGTTGAACGTCGAGCAGGTTCGCTGGGTCTGCAACGAATCGGGGCGCTGCTGGCACCAGCGGGACTATTACCGTCCCCACGGCTACTATCGACGCTATGATGATGGCGACGAGTGGCGAGAGCGTTATCGGTACCGCTATAACTATGGCTATTACGGTCCACGTTGGGACGGTTACGGTTGGCGCCACGGTGGGGAGGATGACAACGAGCAATGAGCCGCGATCAGCGTGCGGCGTCGAGAGCATCGTGATCCACGCGCATGCTCGCTTCATCGCTAGAGTCACGCGCTGTTCGATAGGTAAAGCTGGGGCACAAGGTTCCCATGTAAGCTTGCTGTCAGGATATGAGATCGCAATCTCGAATAGGATCGTTCGAGCTTTGACGCATTCGCACCAAAGACCAGACTGCGTCTTACTTTGAACACGCCATCCGATTTCTACTTTTTCCCGATCCGGGACGGCTGCTGAATCGTTGGCAGCCGATCAAGGAGAAAGGGTGGATCAAATGAAAAAGGTGTTCGTAGTCGCGGCCGCGTTGGTCGCTGTCACTTCGGCAGCCCATGCGCGTGGACCGGGCGGTAGCTTTGGCGGAGGCGCCTCCAGCTTCTCGCCGGGCCATTCGTTCCAGAGCAGCGGCCCCGTCACGGGCTCTACCGGCGCTTCAGGCTATTCCCCCGGCCATCAGATGCAGTCCAATGGACCCGTAACCGGATCTCCGGGAGCCTCAGGCTACGCGCCCGGTAAGCTCAAGCGCTAATAGCATAAAGGACACGCGCAAGAGGCCGCCTCAGTTGGCGGCCTCTTTTCGTTTTTGGGGAGGATCAGCGCGCGGCTACAGCACGCCGGTTTCCCGCAGGAATGGCGTATGGTTCTTGTTGATGCAGGCCGTCTCGGCGAGCGCTGGCCGTTCCGGCGTAACGATCGAGGTTCATGGGGGAGCGATGGCGTTGATCGAAAGAGAGCCCCAGCCAAGGGAGCTGGGCCGGGGCTTAAAGGTCCTAGCGCGCGACCGGGAGAGGTGTCGCGCACCGTCGGAGTATGTCTGAGTCGATGCTGCCTAGCGCTGTGGTCCACAGGAAAGACCGGCCGCTAGCTTCACTCCGCGGCGAGCTTCGCTATCTGCTCATGGTCGAGAAGCGACGGCTGAGCTTCCCTGAATATCGTGGCGTCCAGGCCGTGTAGCTTCTGGGCCACGACCCGCTGAACAGCGGTTCGAAGCGTCATTTGGCCCTGCCCGTACAATGTGACGATCTCCTCAGGACCGAAGGTCATTTTGCTCCTGCGCTTGTCTTTGATGCTGCAGGTCGTGCAAGATAGCGCGGCTGTTGTCGGCAAGCATTACCCGCAAATTAGGGGTCGTCTCGTTTCGAAATCGTCTTGGGGCCGTTCTGCAAAACGAACGAGCGGCCGAGGTTGGCGGCTCGTGGACAACGGGAAACTGTCCGTATCGAACCCCCGGCGTCTGAAGTTGAATTTCGCGAATCCGGGCGCATATTCACGGTATGCCCCACTTGGATACTTGTCAGGGGATCCTGCGGCGGCTGATCGCCAAGGGAGACCCAAACGCAATTCCACTGGCTGAGAGGGCCATCAACGAGTACCTGGAAGTTACGCCCTCGGGCGCTCGTAAGAGCGGCCTAAGGCTTATCCAGCAAGACGTTCTGGCCCAGTATAATGCTGTGGTTGGCGTGCAGCGTTCCTTCGCTGAATCCGTAAATGCCTACATCGAAACGAAACTCGCGGAAGAGTAAGGCCACCTCAGTTGGCGGCCTCGCGGGGATTGTCCCTTGCCATTATGCCGCGGGCCGCGATGGAACCAGCGCGGCGAACTTACGGTTGATTAGCGTGTAAACCTTCCAATGGAGGGTGTCATGAAGAACTGGATGGCGAACTGGACGAACGCAAAACTGTGCGACGTCGCAAACCTGATCCTTGGCGCGATTCTGTTCGTTTCGCCCTGGACGTTCGGCTTCGACGCCGGAACGGTCTCCACCAACGCCTATATCACCGGCATCGCCATCGCGATCCTCGCAATCGCGGCGCTGGCGGCATTCGCGGTGTGGGAGGAGTGGCTTAACCTCGTCGTCGGTTTGTGGGCGCTGGTTTCGCCCTGGGTATTGGGCTTCCAGGGAACCACCGCGATGACGGTGCATGTGGTAATCGGCGCGGCGGTCGCGATCCTGGCTGCGATCGAGCTCTGGATGATGTCCCAGATCCCGCCGCGGCTGACCACTGGCCGCTGAGAGGCCTTTGCGCTTGCCGGTGTCGGAGCCCGGCCGAGGAACGCCAGTGCCGGTTGCAGGGCCCGCCAGATCGTGGCCTCGCCCACTTCGTATTCTTCTGCCAGCGCGGCCATTGTCTCGCCTGCAGCATAGCACTCGGCGATCTTCTGGCGCTGGCCTGCATCAAGGGCGCGAACCACTTGCCTTGCTTGCGGGCCTTCGCGATGTCGGCCTCGGTGCCGGCAAGGATCAGTGATCGTTCGAATTCGCTGATCCCGCCGAGGATGGTTACTAGCAACTTGCCCGCCGGGCTGGTGGAGTCGCACCACGACTCAGCCAAGCTGGCAAAGCCGCAACCAGCTTCCTGCAGGTCATGAACGATGTTCTGCAGGTCACGGCTGGAGCGCGCCAGCCGATCGAGGCGAGTCACCACGACTACGTCGCCGGGCGTCAAGGGCGCGCATGAGACACTTGAACTCCGGCCTGCCGCGGAGCGCCTCTCGCTGAGTCCCGACTTTCGGAATGAACGGTAGAGCGAGCTGCCGACGACCTGCCCGAGGGAACTGTTTTGGCGATTGCCGAATTGATAGGTCGCCAACGCGCGGGAGGTCGCCATGCGCCTTCACCTTCACCACAACTCGATCGACTTGGTCGCGGTAACAGCTGCCAGCATACTAGTGCTGGGGTTCGCCTCCGCCATCGCGGTCCTGCTGGTCCGTTAAAAAAATCCAAAGGCGCAGATGCGTATACGGGACCCGATCGTTGCGGGGGTGCCGATTTCCTGACTGTGTGCCCGCGTGATGCGCGAAAAAATCACGCGGAGCAATAAACTTTCGCGGAACGAATTGACTCGCAGCGCCGCGGCTCTCATCGCTATCCAATTGATACCTGCAACTAGATCACCCTCCGAGCCCGCCTCAGGATTACTGTGACTGTGCACTCAATGCTTCCGGCCGCTTCCGAAGGTTTATGAATTAAGGTGCACTGTCACCGTAATACATTATGTCTGGTGCTTTGCTGATCGAGGTCACCTTTTTCGCCTTGATCGGGATGTTCTGATAGGAACACAGGCTCCGTGCACCGCACAGCCGATGGGAAGAACCGCCGCCTCCAAGACTTCTAATCGCGACGCAGATGTTCCATTCGGAAGGAGGAACCTGGGGCTCCATGATGGCAACTTCGATGTAGGCGAAACATCGGCAGCAGCATTCGGGAACCATTTCTGAGAGTGCCGGTTGGTTTGTGGGGAGGGTCCGATGAAGGGACCATTGCCATGAGGACCGGATATCTCGCTGCGATTGTGATAACTGTTCTCGCCTCTGGTACGGCGCTGGCGGTCAATTCTGTCGGCTCGCGGCCTTCCGAAAATCAGTTCTTGCCGGGTGCCGCGCAAGTAGCGGAACGATTAGCTGCGTCCGTGGATGCGTTTTCGCTTCGGTTCTAACAGGCACGCGCAACTCAAAGGTATTGGCGGCGGGGTTTCGGTCTCCTAAAGCGCTTTCGCGAAATCCCCAGTGGCCCGACCGGCGCGCCGACAACCGCACATGAAGCGACCGTGCGCCCGTATCGGTCTGTTACCGGCTCACATGTCACGGGCCGCCCACCGACCAACGCTGCAAGTTCGTTAGCGGCCTTGGCTCCACATCGATATATGTATAGCGATGCGCAATCTGCGACCTTGGCTATTGCTTGGCGGTGCGGCAATGTCCGTAATCGTGCCCGCCATGGCGCAAACCTACGATCCCAGATATCCGGTTTGCCTGCAAAGATGGGTCTGGGGTGGCAGCACATATTTCGAGTGCAAGTTTACATCATGGGATCAGTGTCGAGCGGCGGCGTCGGGACTTCCGGCCATGTGCTTGGACAATCCCTATTGGTCGCAAGGGTATCGCCCCGCGGCGCGCTAGATAATGATGTTGCCTTTCCTGCGTGTAGCTTCGACGACAATTGCCATTCTATAAAACTGGCGCGGCGGCGTAATCATTGACGGCCTTAGCGCGGAGCGGCATATCCCTAACCGGGCGCCACTCGATCTTCCTTCTCCGGCCCACGGCATCACGATCTTGAGCGCGTGACGCGCATCCGCACGTCACGCTCCTCGTCGGTGGTCAGGATCGGGATGGATCGGGAGTTGACAGCGCGCTTATTGCCGCCGTGCCACGGGCCGCCGCTTGGGGCAACAGGGCCCCTCCCACGATTACCGCTCACAGGTCCACAACAAAGTGCTAGGCTCCTCCTTTCTCAGCGACGTGGTGGTTTGCCTGGTCGTTCGGAGGGCGCTGTGGCGGAGCAGCGGGTTCAAAGGCGATTAGCGGCGATCTTGGCTGCCGACGTGGTCGGTTACTCTGCGTTGATGCAACGCGCCGAGGAAGCCACCTACGCCGGGTTCGAGCGGCTCAAGCGGGAATTGATCGAGCCAAGCCTCTCCCGCCACGACGGGCGACTTATCAAGACAACGGGCGATGGCGCACTTGCCGAGTTCGCCAGTCCCTTGGCTGCCGTGAGATGCGCGGTTGAGATGCAGGATGGTCTCGGTTCGGACAGCGATGGCTTCAAGTTGCGCATCGGGATCAATCTTGGTGACGTAATCGTTGGAACCGGCGGCGATCTTTTTGGTGACGGGATCAACATTGCTGTCCGGCTAGAAGGGGCCGCCGATCCAGGCGGCATCCTGATTTCCGAAAAGGTGTACAGCGAGGTCGAGGGTAAGCTGGACGTTGGCTTCGAGGACCGGGGCGAACAGCAGCTCAAGAACATCGCCAAGCCGGTTCGCGCCTTTGCTGTACGCGCGGGCGAGCATAGCGCGCTGATCGAGAAAACAAATGCCCTACCTCCGCTACCCGACAAGCCATCCATCGCCGTGCTGCCGTTCGAGAACATGAGCGGCGATCCCGAACAGGAGTATTTTGCGGACGGAATGGTTGAGGAAATCATTACGGCGCTGAGCCGGTTTCATTGGCTGTTCGTCATCGCCCGCAATTCGAGCTTTACGTTCAAGGGCAAAGCCGTCGATGTGAAGGAGGTCGGACGCAGGCTTGGCGTGCGCTACGTCCTTGAGGGGTCGGTGCGCAAGGCGTCGGGGAAAGTCCGGATCACCGGCCAGTTGATTGACGCGGTGACGGGCGCCCACATCTGGGCAGACAGGTTCGAGCGTGAACTGACCGACGTTTTCGCTCTCCAGGATGAAGTCACCGTCGCCGTTGTCTCAGCTATTCAGCCGAAACTGCTTCAAACAGAAATCGCAATAGCGACGCGGCGGCGACCGCGGAACCTTACCGCCTATGATTTTTATCTCCGAGCTATGCCGCAGTTTTACCTAGCGACCCACGAAGGGGTGGCCGAGGCGATCACCCTGGCGCATCGTGCCTTGGAACTGGACCCTCGGTTCGGCCTTGTCGCGGCTCTGGCAGGTGTCCTCCACATGAACAACGTCGTTTTTGGCTTTGCTGCCGATCCGCAATTCGAACGCAAGGAAGCAATTCGGCTTTGTCGCCTGGCCTTGAGCCTCGACGATGGTGATCCGGAAACGTTGGCTTTTGCTGCCCTGATCTCGGCGTTCTTGGTCCGCGATTATGAAGGTGCAATCGAAATGGCTGACCGGGCCGTCGCGCTCAACCCAAATTCGCTTACCGGATGGGGTTGCAGAGGCTGGGTCTATCGAAGTGCGGGGCTGCCGGAGGAAGCGATCCGCAGCTTTGAACGTGCCATTCGCGCGAGCCCGGTAGACCCGCTGTTACACCGACCGCTTACCGGCATGGGGATGGCCTTAGTTGAACTGGGTCGCTTTGACGAGGCCGTCGTCGCCGCGAGGAAGGCCCTGCGTCAGAACCCCTTCTTTTCGCTAACTTATTGTTGTCTTGCGTCCGCTTTCGCCCATCTCGGACGCGACGCAGAAGCACGTGAAGCGGCGGCGCGTGTGCTCGAGACCGATCCCGCCTTCACAATCTCTGGGTTCATCGCTCGCGGCGGGCGATCAAACGCGAAGGTGTTGATTGAGGGCCTTCGGAAAGCGGGGTTGCCCGAGTAGACAGCCGACTTCATTCGATCACCTCGTCGGCGCGGACCAGCAACGAGGGCGGTACGGTCAAGCCGAGCGTTTTGGCAGTCTTCATGTTGATCACTAGTTCGAACTTGGTCGGCTGCTCGACCGGCAGATCGGCAGGCTTGATGCCTTTGAGGATCTTATCGACGTAGCCGCCTGCACGGCGGAACAGATCGGCTGTATCGGCGCCGTAGACCGACAATCCGCCATTCGCGTAATGTCGGAACAAGTAGTTTGCTGGCAGATGATACTTCGCCGCGAGCGCGATAACTCGCGGAGCCTCGACAAAGGTCAGAACATCGCCAAGATCAACTATGGCATCGGCGTGCTGGGCGGCGGCCGAGGCAAAGGCGGCGTCGAGTTCCTCGGCCGTGGTCGCCTCAACTATCGGCAGAGCCACGCCCAGGTTGCGGACTGTGCGGGGTATCTCCTCGGCTAATGCCAGCCTGTGCATTGGGTTGCCCGGATTGACTAGGATCGCGATTTTCGAGGCGAAAGGAACCAGTTCTCGGAGGATCTCTATCCGTTTCCCGATGAAGTCCCCAGATACGATGGTCGTAAGACCCGTTATGTTGCTACCTGGTCGCGATAGGCTTTGCACGAGGCCGAGCCCCACGGGATCGGCCACAAACACGAATACAATTGGAGTGCTGGCAGTTGCCGATTTAAGGGCTCCGGCTGCCCGCGGTCCCGCAGCGACGAGCACATCGGGATTGAAAGCAATCAAGTCGGCGACTGAAGCCGGCAGTCGATCCGGGGGTTGGGAAAAACGATACTCGATAATCAGATTTCTTCCGTCTATCCAGCCGTGGTTTCGCAGCCCATCAAACAACGCAAGCTCGGCGTAATTGAGGGCCTGCCCACTCCCATCACCTACAGCAAGAAAGCCAAGCCGACGGCGTGTCCCCTGCGCCCACGAACGTCGTGGTGAAACGAGCAGTGCCGCAGTAGCAGCCGCTATGAATTCCCGTCGCTTCATTCGATCCTCATCGCAGTTTGAGGACGACAGGGCCCAGAATATCACGTCTCGGTTGTAGCCGCACTCACTGCGCGCGCAAATGCTGCGCATGGCGAAAGATGGCTATGGGTCATGTGTGCGACAGGGTTGAGCCAGCGACAAGTCCGGACATGGTCCGCTATGCCGCCGAGAGCGGAAGTGAGGCTGTGATTACGGTGACAGTGCACTCAATGCTTCTGGCCGCTTTCATGGGCTCGAAGTCTTATGAATTAAGTGCACTGTCACCGTAATAGGCCGCATCTCAGCATATCTTCGCATTGTCGGCCTCGTCGCAAATGTGGCCGGGCCAGCCCCGGACCGATGGACCGAACCATATTGGAATGCCGCCCCAGATAATCCAGCGGCCATCCGGTTCAACCGGAAGCCTCATAGGCACGCGGATTTTGACGCGTGGCTCGCGAGCCACGGCGGACGTTGTGAGCATGGCGATTGCGATCAATCCAATCGACAAGAGCTTGATTGTAGTCATTGAACTTGCCTTTTAGCCCTTGATGGGGCTGCAACCTTAACCCGTTTCTTCAACCTCGTGCAGGCGAACCTGTGCCGCCCTCGCCAAGGTGTAACAAGCACAAACGGCATCCGTCGTTCGGGGGCACTTACCGCTGTCACCCTGCTCGTCAAACTCGCGACGTTTGAAGGGGCATGATTTGGGGCGCGCACCCATCAATAGGAGAAACATACCGCGCTCCGCTTGGTACTTAGCTTCGGCACGGGTACTTTCCCAACCCTGCAAGACGGCGTCGCCTAAAGGGTCACATACCCGCCATTCCCACTTACGACGGCGAGCGGTCTGTCTGTTAATCGCCCCATATATGGTAGTCTGACTTATTGCGAGGTTCACCATGAGGAAGACGTTATTGGCTCTCGCTGCCGCCGCGACTTTGGCCGTTTTAACAGCCTCGCCAGCGTATCCGCGCGATGATTACGGACCCGGCGGCAATCCGTATCCGCGCACTTATCCCGGACCACCACGCGGCACTCCGTACTGGTCGGGCTATGTCGATGCCCCGGTTGGCGAGGCGATGCCTCCCTGCCACTGGAATACCCAGCGCTTCTGGGACGGGCAGGGCTGGCGGGAGCGCCGCGTGCGAACCTGCGGCAGCGATCCAGCTTGGCCTTCCAGGCCTTAGAAGCTGACGACGGCTCGCGCAGCGACACACAATGCCGCCGCTACTAGCATCGCCAACGTGGTCCGTGCGATGAATAGACGATCGTGCAGCCCCATCTCGCAATGGTAGCAAAGCCGGTTCGCTGATCAATGCGGCGTCGCAGCTCGCCCTGCTGGGTGCGGCGGCCGGGGCCATTTCTTCATCGGCCCGTGCCGTGTAAGGCTAGCTCCCCCGTCCGCCATCTGGCGTCGGGAGGTGAGAAGGGCCCGGCTAGGTGCGGATGCCGGGCCCTTTCACTGCCAACTGCCGGGCGCCCATGCTTGTGGGGTCCTTTGGGAGGCACAGAGGATGCGGGGTACGCGCGACGCCGAGCCTTGAGGATATTTGGGGTTTTTAATTTTCGACTTTCTTTTTGTACCAGCTTGCACACAAATGTGGTTCGCGATGCATCCGCGAAGTGTCTACACGGGATTACGGTGACAGTGCACTCAATGCTTCTGGCCGCTTTCATGGGCTCGAAGCTTATGAATTAAATGCACTGTCACCGTAATACCTCCACCAGCTTTCGCTCGCTTCGCGAACTTCGGCTGGGCAAGCCCGCGGGATTTTCTGGCACAGAATATCCTCGCGGGCGTCGGTCGCGCGTACCCCGTGTTTTCCACGCGGCCCAGAGGACCCGGAGCCCGTGCTGGGTCCTCCGTCGCGAGCCTTCCATGTGTTTTCGTGCGGCTCGTGGTATGGTTCTCGGTACGGACACCTCCACATGCGGGGGGCAGCCATGGTCGAATGTCCTGACAGACGGATCGAGTACCGCGAGCAAGGATCGGGGCCGACCATTCTTTTCGTGCCCGGCTCATGGAGTACAGGAGCGCTGTGGCGTAGTGTGATCGCTCTCTTAGGAGATAGCTTTCGGGCGGTGACAATGAGCCTGCTCGGTTATGGCGACACCGAAGAGCGCCGCACCCCTGACGACATTTCTATCGAACGGGAGATCGACATCGTCGAGGCCGTCATCCAGCGCACCAACAGCCCTGTTCACCTCGTTGGGCATTCGTGGGGTGCCACGGTATGCTTGGCGACCGTCCTTCGCGACCGGACCAAGATCGCAGGCATGACCTTGATCGAGGCGACCCCGTTCAATCTGCTTCGCCACTCCGGCGATCTCGCGCTGTACGAGCAAGTGCGCGCCATGGCCGACGCTTATGTCCGCGCGTGTGATGACGGAAAGCTGCTGGCTGCGCGGAGCATCATCGATTTCTACGGCGGCGACGGCAGCTTTGACGCCCTCCCGGCGCGGACCCAGGACTACATTGTTGCCACCACGCCGACGAACGTTCTCGACTGGTCGTCGGCGTGGAGTTTCGATGTGCCGCTTGCCGCCTATGCGAGCATCACTGCGCCAAGCCTCTTCGTGCGAGGCGAGCGCGGTCATCCAGCCGTTCAACGTATCGCGGAGGTGCTGACTGGCGCAGTCTCAAGATCGTCGCTGGTAACCGTTCCCGGCGCCAGTCATTTCATGATCGCGACCCATACGTCGGATGTCGCGAGGCTCATCCGTGAGCACGTCGCGAGGGTCGAGACGCTGCGCTAGTTCAGCGACCGATCCCAAGTCCCGCACCAGAGGTGCCGCGTTTTGCCGCCAACTGCAATGAGAGCTGTACTCACCTTGCCAGCGCGGCATCGATCGCCGGCAAGAAGGCCGCCAAGCCTGCGCGCTCGAGCGTATCTCGCACGCGAAGAAGGTCGCCTCTCGGGCTGTCGTTGGCGCCACCGCGCAGCGCAGCAGCGAGCGCGCGACCGCGCGCCGCGAATACGTCCGCCCACGGCAGGGGCTCGGCGCGCGTATAGTCTTCGAGCGCACTGACATATTCGAGCGCGCTTGTCGCGTCGCCCGACGACAAAAGGCCCTCGATGGCATCGCGATAGAACCACAGGTAATTGTGCCCGACAGTACCGCGGGCGAGCATTGTCTTGCCTTCCGCCAGCAGATCCCAGCGTTCCGTCGAGTCCTCGACCGCCCGGCTCAGGGCGCCGGTGACCTTTGGACCACAAAACTGCGTTCCGGCCTGCTTGCAGATCGCAAGTGCTTCGCGCAGCATCGTCTCAGCTTCGGCTCTCCGGCCAGTATCGAGATACAAGCGCGCCTGCAGCTCCAGGCCCTGGGCTTCGAAGCGCGTTGCGCCGAGCTGATGGGCGAGCCGCATTGCCCGATCCAGGCAGCCTTGCATCACCTCGTAGTCGCCGAGCTCGTAGCAGGCGAAAACCCTCGCCGTCTCGCCGAGCAATTCGGCGCGGGGTTGGCCGACGAGCACGGCCAGCCGGGCCGTGGCCTCGCCGTCCTCGCGCGCCTGCCGGGGTTCGCCAAGGTAGATGCGGCTGAATCCGACCATCGAGCGGTTTGCCACTTCGATACGGCCAAAGCCGTGCTGCTGGCAGAGCGCGACGCATCGGCTGAAGTAGTCAAAGGCCGTCCGCATCTTGCCCTGCGCGTAAGCCGCATCCGCCAGGCCGCCGAGTGCGCGTGCCTCGGCTTCCGGAGAGCCCGATCGGGATGCATATTCGAGGCCTCGCTCATGCTCCTTTCGACAACCCTCGATATTGCCCATTGGAAAGAAAATATTTCCCCGCAGATGGTGCAGCCGCGCAAGCTCACTCACCATTTCATGGCGCTCGGCCGCGGTCTGCGCGTGGTCGAGCAATTCAAGCGCCTCGTTGAGGCCTTCGCTGACGCGCAAGCCCTCGGCGAGCCCGAGCCGCGCCCGGCACAGCGCGGCTTCGTCAGATGATGCGGATACCGCCAGCCGATAGGAGGCGATCGAGGCAGAAACATCGCCAAGGTCGCGCTGCAATTCGCCGCGCAGGCAGATCAGCGCATGGCGATCGGAATCCGCGCGCGCGATCTGGAGACCGCGATCGGCCAGGCGCAGCGCTGCATCGATATGGTAGTTGGCGCGTTGAGCCGTCGCCGCATCGAGATAAGCGTATGGCGCTCGACCGTCCTCGGCCCGATCGAGGTGCTGCGCGTGTAAAACCAGATCCTGCCCTGCAAACCATTCTGCGGCACGAAGATGCAGATCTTTCCGGCTGGACCGAAGCAGCGACGAATAGGCCCCCTCCTGGATGAGTGCGTGCGCGAAGAGAAAATCGTCGCCTTCCGGCAGGACGAGAGCGTTGCTGATGAGACCCGTGCAGACGTAGGACGGATCGCCGATGAGGTGCCGCAGCAGAGCGAGAGAGAAACGTTGGCCGATGACTGCAGCGGCTTGAAACGCGTAGTGGTCGGAAGCATTGAGGCGGTCCATGCGTGCCAGAACAAGGCTTTGAATCGACGGAGGGACGGCATCCGCGGTACCTTCCTCCGCATTGCGCAACAGCTGCTCCAGGAACAGCGGGTTGCCGCCTGCGCGCTCGATGCAGGCAGCCGCGACGCGCTGGGTCGCGTCCATGAAGCTGCCCGCGAGATTGAACGCCTCCTCCCGGCGCAGCGGACCGAGATCAATCGTTGCGAATGAAGTGCCGCGACAGCTAGCGCGCCACGCTGCATCGACAGGATCGCCTTCGATACGCGATGTCATGATCAATAGCCCCGGCCCGTCCGCCACCGCGGACGCAAATGCCGAGAGATGTCCGAGGAGCTGCGGATCAGCCCAATGAAGGTCCTCTACGACGATGAAGGTCGGCTTCTCGGCACAGGCATGCGCCGCGACGGCGGCGGCCACGGCTCGCCTGCCACGATTCCGTGCGACGTTATCCATTGCGTCGTAAAGCGTACGCCACTCACCGGTTTGCGGGAGATCCAGAAGATCGTACAGAAACGCAAGACGCTCAGCAGGCACGACGTTCGCCGCGACCAGATCATCAACCCTCTGCAGCCTGGCCTCGCTTCCGGATGCGGGTGAAAGACCAAGAAGGCTGACGAGCAACGCGCGAACCGCATCCTGTCCCTTGCCTACCCCAAAATCCAGGACCAGGCCACGGTGGGCGGTGAAACCATTTGCGTCTGCAATACGGCGCATCTCCTCGACAAGGCGCGTCTTTCCAATCCCCGCCTCACCGCGCACGTAGACAATCTGCCCACTGCGTCGCGCAACCGTTGCTGCAAGTATGCCCTTGAACTGCTCGAGCTCCGCCACTCGCCCGACAAAGGCGCTGCGGTGGGCGGACGCCGGGTCAGCCGACAGACCGACCAGCCGCCAGATGCGCACCGGCGCATCGAAACCCTTCACGTCCGTTTCCCCCAGCGCCTCGCACAACGCACGATCGGAGAGAGCCCGATAGACACCTTCGGACAGCAGCGTCTCGCCCGCTCCAGCGAGCGCGACCAGCCGCGCTGCGAGGTTCACGCTGTCGCCAAGAACCGTGTAGTCATGCGCTTCGACGCGGCTCAGCGTGCCAGCGACCACTTCCCCGCTGGCAATACCGACATGGGCCTGTAGTGGGCGGAAAGATGCGTCACTGATCCGAGCGAGCGCTGTATGAACGTCCAGGGCAGCTCGTGCCGCGCGCAAGGAATCGTCGTCATGCGCCCGCGGCGCGCCGAACAACGCCATCACCGCATCGCCGATATGTTTGTCGACCGTGCCTCCGTAGCTGATGACGATGCCATCCACCTGAGCAGTGAACCGAGCTACCAGTTCACGGATTTCCTCAGGATCGAGCGATCGAGACAGGGTTGTGAACCCGCACAGATCGGCAAACAGGATCGTGACCTGGCGGCGCTCGCCGGCCGTCCGGTCGACTGTCGGCGAAACGTTCGACGGCGATGCACATTGTAGTTCGCTTATTGCGGCGAGCAGCCGCTTGCGGTGCCCCAGCGAGGCCACGCCAAGTTCTTTGAGATCTGCTTCAGTGAGTCCGCTGAGAACGTCGAAATCGATATCGTTTTCGGCAAACGCCTCGGCATACTGGGCCAATCCCAAATTTCGCAGCCACTGCTCGACCGCCATGTCAAACAGGATCCTCGCGCCGCTTGGAAAGCCGCAGGGTACTCCGTATCCAAGTGGAATCAAAGGCATGCGGTGGCCAAACGCCTCCGCAGACCGCGCCAGTTTCGCGCCAGAAATGACCTCACCGAAACACAACAGACGCGATGGAATTCAGCCGAAAGCGCAGCAAAATCAACGATACTGATTATCACCATTCACCTGCAACTAGGTCACCCCCGGAGCCCGCCTCAGTCGGCAGCCTTTGCCTCCCGCGCCAGCCGCAGTGCGCGAAGCCGATCGCCGATTGCGGTGCACTCAATGACCCCGGCCGCTTTCGTGGACTCGACGGCTTAGGAAGGTTCAGGCCGCGCCAGCTTCGCGCCAGCTTCGCACCATAAACGAACCTTAACGGGACGCCACAGTCGCGCTCGGTGGACCCCGCCAGCATAGCTGAACGCGAACTGACGGAACGAGAAGGCAAGTGCGACGGACGCCTCCTTCGCGCGTGACTTAGGAATCGGCGAGCCATCTGACGTTGTCCACTTTTTTCTGGTCAGCTTATGAATCGTCAAGAGCGCCGGGCCGCGGCCAAGCAATCCCCAAAGGTCGCACCGCAAAATCTGGAGGCCGCGAAACGAAGTTTGGAGGCCGCGAAACAGGGCAAATTGCTGTTTGATCTCGGCCGGTATGCCGAAGCCCTGGAATGCTTCAACATATTCGCGAAGCTCAATCCGAATGTCCCGGCTCTGCATCAAACGCGCGGCCTTTGCCTCCAACGGCTAGGCCGGTTCGAGGAGGCGCAGGCCGACTTCGAGAGGTCCATTGCGCTGAACCCCGGCGAGGCGGAGACGCACAAGAACCTCGGCACGCTTCATTCAAGATTTGGACGGATGGAACAGGCGTTGGCGAGCATCGATCGCGCGCTCGCACTTCGTCCGAATTTTTCCGCAGCCCTGAACGAAAAGGCACGGGCGTTGTGGAGTCTGCAATTGCTGGATGAAGCTTTCGCGGCCTTTCACAAATCGCTGGCGGTCGATCCGAGCAATGCGCACACGATCTGGAATCTCGCGCTGCTTCAGATGCTGACCGGAGATTTTGAGCGCGGCTTGTCGGGGCGCGAGGCCCGCTGGAAAGCCTCTCTCGGCCTCGTCGATCGCGGCTTTTCCTGCCCGCTTTGGCTTCGTGACCAGCCGATCGAAGGCAAGACCATATTGCTTCATGCCGACGAGGGATTGGGCGATACAATCCAGTTTGCGCGCTATGTGCCCCTCGTGGCCGCGCTCGGGGCTCGAGTCATCCTGGAGGTCCAGTCTCCGATCCAGCAGCTTTTGGGGGATATCACTGGAGTCGCAACCTGTATCGACCGGTCGTCTTCGACGTCGCCGGCGTTCGACCTGCACTGTCCTCTTGGCAGCCTGCCGCTGGCGTTCGGGACGCGGCTCGATACGATCCCGTTCGCGCAAGCGTACCTTCCCGCGCCCCCGGCGGCGCGCGTGAAGGCCTGGGAAGACCTGCTTGAAGACCGGCTTGGCCTCCGCAATCGCTTCCGCGTCGGTCTTGCCTGGTCGGGGAATCCAGACCACAACAACGATCACAACCGATCGATGGCGCTGCGCTCGCTTGCTCCTCTCCTGGATTGCGACGTCCAGTTCGTCAGCCTGCAAAAAGGCGTCCGGGATCAGGACCGGGCCTTCCTCGCCGAACGTTTTGACATCCTCGACCTGACGGACCAACTCACGGATTTCAGCGACACCGCGGCGCTGATTTCCTGCCTCGATCTGGTGATCTCGGTCGACACCAGCGTCGTTCACCTTGCCGGCGCGCTGGGCACCCCTGTCTGGACGATGTTGCCATTCAACCCGGATTGGCGCTGGCTGCTCAACCGCGACGACAGCCCGTGGTATTCGTCCATGAGGCTGTTCAGGCAACCCAAGAGAGGCGACTGGGCCAGCGTCGTGGACTGCGTTCGCCTTGAACTGGAAGGACTGGTTTCCGCGTGGCGGTCGGGCGCACGGCAACACCAGAGCAAGGCGTTGCCCCCCACACCGCAGGAAGCGCTCCTCTCGAACTACCTCGGCTATCAGCACTGGCAACTCGGGCGCATGGACGAGGCCGCGCTGCATTTCCAGCAGGCGCTGAAACTTTATCCGCAATATCTGGATGCAGCGATCAACTGCGGCAGGCTGCTGCTTGATCTCGGCCGGCATACGGAAGCCCAGGAATGCTTCAACGCAGCCGAGAAACTGAATCCAAATTCCGCAGCTCTGTATCAAATCCGCGGCATGTGCCACCAGGAGGCGAACCGGCTCGAGGAAGCGGAGGCCGACTACAACAAGTCCATTGCGCTGGACCCCGGCCTTGCGGAAACGCACAGCAACCTTGGCACGCTCCATTCGAAATTAGGCCGGATGGAGCAGGCACTCGCGAGCCTCGACCGCGCGCTCGAACTTCGTCCGGATTTCAGCGCAGCGCTTTCCAACAAGGCATGGATATTGTTGGACCTGCAATTGCTGGATGAAGCGTTCGCGACCTTTCACAGATCCCTGGCGATCGAACCAAACCGTGCGCCGACGATTTTCAATTTCGCGCTGCTTCAGCTGCTGACCGGAGATTTTGAGCGGGGCTGGCGGGGACGCGAGGCCCGTCCATCTCTCGGCACCATCACTCGCGGTTTTTCCAGTCCCCCTTGGCTCGGTGACCAGCCGATCGAAGGCAAGAGCATACTACTTTATTGCGACGAGGGATTGGGCGACTCAATTCAGTTCGCGCGCTATGTACCCCTGGTGGCCGCACTCGGGGCTCGAGTCATCCTGGCGGTCCAGCCTCCGATCCAGAAGCTCTTGAGTGGCACCACTGGAGTTGCAACGTGTGTCGGCGACGTGTCTGGAACGTCGCTGGCGTTCGACCTGCACTGTGCTCTTGGAAGCCTGCCGCTGGCGTTCCGGACGCAGCTCGATACGATCCCGTTCGCGCAAGCCTACCTTCCTGCGCCGCCGACGGAGCGCGTGAAGGCCTGGGAAGACCGGCTTGGACCTCGCAATCGCTTCCGCGTCGGTCTTGTCTGGTCAGGGAATCCAGATCACAAGAACGATAGCAACCGATCGATGACGCTGCGCACGCTCGCGCCTCTCCTCGATTGCGACGTCCAGTTCGTCAGCCTGCAAAAAGGCATCCGGGATCAGGACCGGGCCTTCCTCCGCGAACGTTCTGACATCGTCGACCTGACGGAACAGCTCACGGATTTCAGCGAAACTGCGGCACTTGTTTGCTGTCTCGATCTGGTGATCTCGGTCGACACCAGCGTCGTTCACCTTGCCGGCGCGCTGGGCGTTCCCGTCTGGACGATGTTGCCATTCAGCCCGGATTGGCGCTGGCTGCTCAACCGCGACGACAGCCCGTGGTATCGGTCCATGAAGCTGTTCAGGCAACTGAAGAGAGGCGACTGGGCGAGCGTCGTAGACTGCGTTCGCCTCGAATTGGAGAGCCTGGTTTCCTCATGGCGGCCGGAAGCGCGGCAACACCAGAGCAAGGCGTTGTCCCCCACACCACAGGATGCGCTCCTCTCGAATTCCCTCGGCAATCTGCTCCAGCAACTCAAGCGCACGGAAGTGGCTGAGCTGCATGTCCAGCGAGCGCGGGAACTGGATCCGCAAAGCCTGGAGACAGCGAATAGAAACGGCGAACAGCTGTTTAATCTTGGCCGATATGCGGAAGCCCTGGAATGCTTCAACGTAGCCGAGAGACTGAACCCAAATTCCGCAGTTCTGTATCAAATGCGCGGCGTTTGCCTCCAGGAGGCGAACCAGTTCGAGGAAGCGGAGGCCGACTACGAGAAGTCCATTGCGCTGGATCCCGGCCTGGCGGAAACGCACAACAACCTCGGCTTGCTTCATTCGAGACTTGGCCGGGTGGAGCAGGCGTTGGCGCGTTTCGATCGGGCGCTCGAGCTTCGACCGGATTTTACTGCAGTGCTCAACAACAAGGCATTGGCATTGTTGAATCTGCAATTGCTGAATGAAGCTTTCGCGATCTTTCACAGATCCCTGGCGGTGGACCCAAACCACGCGCCGACGATCTTTAATCTAGCGACGCTTCAGCTGCTGACCGGAGACTTTGAGCGAGGCTGGCCTGGGCGCGAAGCACGCTGGAAGCTTCCTGTCGGCTTGCTCGATCGCGGTTTTTCCCAACCCCTTTGGCTTGGTGACCAGCCGATCGAAGGCAAGACAATATTGCTTCATTCCGATGAGGGATTGGGCGACGCAATTCAATTCGCGCGCTATGTGCCCATGGTGGCCGCGTTCGGAGCTCGAGTCATCCTGGAGGTCCAGCCTCCGATCCAGCGGCTCCTGGCTGGGGTGTCCGGCGTCGCAACGTGCATCGGCCGACCGTCCGCAACGTCGCTGGCGTTCGACCTGCACTGTCCTCTTGGAACTCTGCCACGCGTGTTCGGGACACGGCTCGATACGATCCCGTTCGCGCAAGCGTATCTTCCTGCGCCCCCGGCGGCGCGCGTGAAGGCCTGGGAAGACCTGCTTGGCCCCCGCAATCGCTTCCGCGTCGGTCTCGTCTGGTCGGGGACTCCAGATCACAAGAATGATCACAATCGATCGATGGCACTGCGCACGCTTGCGCCTCTCCTGGATTGCGATGTCCAGTTCGTCAGCCTGCAAAAAGGCGTCCGGGATCAGGACCGAGCCTTCCTCCGCGAACGCTCCGACATCGTCAACCTTACGGACCGGCTCACGGATTTCAGCGAAACAGCGGCGCTGGTTTGCTGTCTCGATCTGGTGATCTCGGTCGACACCAGCGTCGTTCACCTCGCCGGCGCGCTGGGCGTTCCCGTCTGGACGATATTGCCATTCAGCCCGGATTGGCGTTGGCTGCTCAACCGCGACGACAGCCCGTGGTATCGGTCCATGAGGCTGTTCAGGCAGCCAAATAGAGGCGACTGGGCCAGCGTCGTGGACTGCGTTCGCCTCGATCTCGAGGGACTGGTTTCCGCGTGGCGGCCAGGGCAAGCGCCGCCTTTGCTTCTGCCTGCCGAGTTAGAATCGAACTGAGCCGAGTTGACCCCCTGGCACCGCGGCGTCCGGTTCAACGCGCCTCGACGATCCCGTTGTCTTGCTTTGAACAAGCGTCCGATGGCGCGCGGTTCCGAGTTTGGGCAGCTACTCCTATCGAGTCCGTCTGCCACGCCTCCAAGGAAACACCTCCGAGAGAGAAGACCAATTAGGGCGCGTACTCAGAAATTCGCCTTACATGCCCTCAACCTCTATCTATCATCCAGCGGTTTACCGCTTGGTGAAAATTAAGAGGGCCAGGAACGGTCATGTGCGTCTTGACGTACTTGAAACCTGCCTTTTGGAGAGCGCGGTTCGGAGCCGCATTGAACGCATTGGGCTCGCAGAAGAGTTGCTTCAGCTTTAGAAGCTGGAAATAGAGTTCGACGGTCTGTCTGACAGAACCAATGCCCGCTCTTGCAAGCACACTTCAATCTTCGACCCGGTACAGGCGCCATCGCTCCGGCACGCCTTTGAGCTGGTGGACGCCGTGATCCATGAAGCGGATCTGAGACTGCGCCATCAGGTCCTTGACCGCACTGGAGACCAGGACTTCGCCGGCACGCGCTTTCGCAGCGACGCGCGCGCCGATGTGAAAAGCGAGGCCGACCACCTCAGTCCCGCTCACCTTGTATTCGCCCGCATGTAGCCCCACCCTGATCTCGAGCCCCAGTGTGCGCACCGCCTGGCGGATCGCGTTAGCGCAACGAATCCCCGCAGCCGGCGCCTTGAACGTCGCCAGCAGTCCGTCCCCCGTCGTCACGACTTCCTTTCCGCGTGAAGTCTTCAGCTCCTTGCGGACGGCTGCGTAATAGTGGCTCATCACCTTTGTCCAACGCGCATCGCCCAGCTTCGCTGCTTTTTCGGTGGAGCGGACGATATCGACAATCAGGATCGTGGCGAGTGCCTGCTTGAGGTCGGCGCTGCGGTCGGCGGATTGGCGTCGGATCGCTATCGGTCCGGCCAGCGGTTCATAGCGATGGTTGCGGCGCCGCGCGATCGCGGCTTTTGCATAGTCCTGTGCACGCTGCGCCGTGCCGCAACGAATTGTCTTCTCCCTCGGCGCAAGCGTCCAGTAGACCTTTCGCCCATCGCCGGCACCATGGACCTCCACGGCGCCCCACTTCAGAAAGACCGCCGAGCCAACGCGCCTGACACACCACGCCTTTGACGTGTATCCGGAGACGTTCGACTGATGGACTCCGATGCGAAGGAATTTTGGCATGAACACGCGGCCGATTGAATGACCGTTTGGACGAGTTGAGGCAAAGGGTAGTCGTACAATCCAGAGTTGGCAACAGTCGTCCCAGTCGGAAATTTGCCAATGGCTCCGAAGTCTGCTCGCGGTCACGGCCCCCCCCCGCGCCTTGTCGAGGCGCTGGCATTCCTTTTGCTGCACTGTTCGCAAACCCCAAAAGCCCCGACGGGGTCTGTTCCAGATTGAGGCGAACACATGCAGCCAATGTCCCATTTCAATGCGTCCGCCACCCTTCATCTCCACGCCCTGATTTCCGACCTGCATTGGCGCGTCGCGATGCTGGATGCCGACATTCAGGAAGCGGAGCTGAAGGGCAACAACTCGGACCCGAGCAGTCCCACCTACCCCACGCTGGCACTGACGCTGAGGGATCGGCGCAGCAACCTCCGCGCCTCGATCGAGACGTTGGAAGGTCGGCTCGACAAGGCTTCTGACGTGGCACACGAGACCTAGCGCGGGAACATCAACTCCGCAGCGTCGAATGCCCGCCACGGTTCACCTATGCCGGGGGTGTTGCGGATGCGGGAGCACGCGTTCGTCGTCACCGCAACAATGACCAAGGTGTAGGCGGCAGCTATGCCTGCTGCACAAGCGAATGCAACGCCTTGACCGCGGCCTCCCGACTCTCCACGGGGACAAACAGACTGACCGAATGCGGCGACAGCACGTAACTGTCGGGGACGATCCCGTGATGTCCGAGAACCTGCAACGCCCTGAACGGCAATTCCGATGAAACGCCGCCGAAACAGGTGAGACTCACCGAGCTTGACGCCTCGCGCTGCTTGCGCAGATCCTTGGCGTCCTCCAGCGTACGCGACAGGGCATCTAACCACTCCGCATCGCAGGCTACCGTCATGCTGGTTCTCCCCGCGGCGAAGTGCGATGCCAGGAGCTGCGGCCACGACAGGCTGTTTTGCTTGAGATGCTGCGCGAATTTCTCGAACCCGTGGTTGAGATCCCTGGAATCGATTTCCACGTGCTCAATGCGAGCGATCGCATTGACGGCCAGAACCTTACCGCTTTCCATGCCTGCAACCTCTTTCGTCACTTGCGTGCTGTGTTCAACGCTACCCCACCGCTTGAGAGCCAGAGGCACATCCTGACTTTGCGCCAGCTCTACGCTGCGAAAATGCAGGATCTTTGCGCCCCAGAAGCACATCTCCGACAGGGATGCAAAGTCCACGCGCCGCAGGGGCTTTGCATCCGGCACGATGCGCGGATCGGCCGAACAGATGCCGTCGACCTCTTTGATGATTTCACAGCGCTCGGCTTTCAGTGCCGCAGCCATTGCAACCGCCGTGGTATCGCTGCCGCCCCGGCCGAGCGTGGTGATTTCCCTGGTCGCCGGGTTCACGCCCTGAAATCCTGCCAGCACCACCACGCGCCCGCGATCGAGTTCCTCGCGCACGCGAATGGGCCGCACATCCAGAATGCGTGCCGATGAATGGGAGTCGTCGGTCATCACGCCAGCCTGGCTGCCGGTGAAGCTGATCGCGGGCACGCCGAGATCGGCAAGCGCCATGCTCATCAGGGACATGCTGATGCGCTCACCGGTCGTCAGCAGCATGTCGAGCTCGCGGCGATTGGGAGCCGGGCTCACCTGGTAAGCCATCTGGATCAATTGATCGGTGGTCGTGCCCATGGCGGAGACGATCGCCACGACGCGATGACCACGGCCATGCAGCTCGGCGAGACTGCGCGCAACCGCGCGAATCTTCGCCGGTGTTTCAAGGCAGACACCACCATATTTTTGCACGATGATGGGATGATTGCGCATCTAACCTCGCCTGGAAGCCTCGCTCGCCTCGTCCATCGAACCGACACCGCCTATCCATGTGCCGACGACCTCGAAGTCCGGAGTGAAGGCGACAAGGTCCGCGCGGTATCCGGGCGAGATCCGTCCGAGCTCGGACTCAAGACCCAGAAACGCCGCTGAAGTCCGAGAAGCCATGATCAGGGCATCGACAAGCGAGATGTCGAGCAGCGCAACAGCGTTGCGCACCGCCTCGATCATCGTGAGGTGAGCGCCCGCGAGTGTGCCATCGGGGCCCGTCAAGCGATTGTCGCGCAAGGTGATCTGCCGTCCTTGCAGCATGAATTTCTGATCGTTCGTGCCCGCCGATGGCATGGCATCGGTGACCAGCATCAATCGATCCCGTCCCTTGCAGCGGAAGGCAACGCGCAAACTGAGCGGGTCAACGTGGATGCCGTCGCAGATGATTCCTGCAAACAGCCGGTCATCCCCGAGCGCGGCGCCCACCAGGCCCGGCTCCCGCGCGTTCAACTGCGACATGGCATTGAACAGATGGGTCACCCCCGAGACGCCGCGATCGACCGCACGCCCGATGTCGGCTGCGGTGGAGTCGCTGTGGCCCGCCGCGATCCGCAATCCGGCGCCGATCAACGCGTCGATCATGGACGCGGGCACGCATTCCGGGGCCAGGGTCACAATGGAGCGGCCGCGGTTCCCAAATCTCTTGATCGCGGCGAGATCGCGGCCGTTGGGCACACGTATCTCGGCTTCCGGATGAATGCCCTTGCGGGACCTGTTGAGGGCCGGCCCTTCCAGATGAAAGCCGAGCACGCCGGGAATTTTGAGGCACGCCTCGGCTGCCGCGGCCAATCGCTCGATGATCTCGCTTCGATCGGTGATGAGGGTCGGCAAGCAGCCCGTGGTCCCCGCCTTGCGGTGCGCCGCGACGATGCGTCGAACGCCGGCCTCGGTTGGCTCGTCATTGAGAAGAACGCCGCCGCCTCCGTTCACCTGAATGTCGATGAATCCCGGTGCGAGGATCGCATCTCGAGGAAGCTGGATTGACGCGCGCGGCTCTGACGTTCCGAAAGCGATGCTTTCAATCCGGCCCTTCGAAATCCTGATCGCTCCCGGACCGCGCATGGCGATACCGTCAAAGATTTGCGGCGCAGCAATCGTGAGAACGTCGGAAGAGGAGCAGTCGCCCATCAGCATTCATCCGAGAGTGGCAGTCACAGACCCGTGAGACGAGTGCTATAATCTCAAATGTTCCCCATCTACGCATTGGGGGACCCGGACCGAAGCCCTCGCGTTAGCATCCGATGGGAACAAAGGGTATCACGTATCTCGGCATTGATGGCGGCGGAACTCGCTGCCGCGCCCGGATCGAGGACGACAGCGGCAGGCTGCTCGGCGAAGCAAGCTCGGGCCCTGCGACGACGCGGATTGGCGTCGAAAAGGCCTGGCGTTCCATCATGGAGGCGACCGAAGCCGCAAGCGCACAGGCTGGCCTCGCGCGAGAGGATCTTGCGCGGATGCGCGCCGGAATTGGCCTCGCCGGGCTCGGCCGACGGGGCGCGGAAGCGGCGCTCAAGGAGATCGCCCATCCCTTTGCGTCCGTTATCTTCATCAGCGACGGCATGGCCGCCTGTCTCGGCGCCCACAGCGGCGCGGACGGGGCCATCGTGGTCGCCGGCACGGGCTCGGTGGGTGTCGGCCTGATCGGCGGTCGCGAAATCCGTCTCGCCGGTTACGGCTTTCCGGTCTCGGACGAAGGCAGCGGCGCCGACATCGGCCTGCAGGTTGTTCGACTGGCGCTGCGGGCCGCGGATCGCCGCGGCGAGCTGACCCCATTGCTTGCGGAGGTGCTGGGCGCATTCGATCATGATCCTTATCAGGCGGTGGCCTGGTCTGAAGACGCCCGGGCCACGGACTACGCTGCGTTCGCGCCGACCGTGATGCGGCACGCCAATCAGGGCGATCCGGTCGGCCGTCGCATTGTCGAACGCGCGGCCGATGCCATTGGCGATCTCCTTGATCTGTTCCTGGCGAGAGGAATTGACCGGCTCGCATTGGTCGGCGGGCTGGCGGATGCCATTACGCCCTGGCTGACGCCCGACCTGCGCGCCCGCCTGAGGCGTCCCGACGCCGACGCAGCCGCCGGTGCGTTGCTCGTGGCGCGAGGGCGGTTCGACCTGCCCAAGCTGGATTTGCCCAAGAGAGAAGCTGAGCGAGAAACTGACCATGAACAGGCTTCAAAGTTCCGCGGTTAAGGACGCATGGATCAACTTTATGGCCACCGAAGAAGTCGACCCCCGTTTTGCCGATCTTGATGCATGGTCACTGCTGACAGCGATGGAAGCCATGTGGGAGGGCCAGCTTGCGGCAGTTGCCGCGATCGGCCATGCCCTTCCCGCGCTCACTGCGGCGACCGAAGCGGCGAAGGCGGCGCTGGGCGATCGCGGGCGCATCGTCTATGTCGGCGCCGGCACCTCCGGCCGCGTGGCGGTCCAGGACGGCGCCGAGCTGATGCCGACCTTCGCCTGGCCAAAAGAGCGCGTCCGCTTCATTGTCGCCGGCGGTGACAGCGCGTTCGTCACCAGCATCGAGGGCGCGGAGGACGATGTCGATGATGCAGTCACGCAAGTGAACGCGGCGCGGCTCACGCCGCACGACGTGGTGATTGCGGTAGCCGCCAGCGGCACGACGCCGTTCACGGTCGCGGCGCTGCAGCACGCAGGCTCTTTCGGTGCAGTGACGATCGGCGTCGCCAACAATCCCGGCACCGCACTGTTGGCATCGGCAAAGTTTCCGATCCTGATCGAGACCGGCCGCGAGCTGATCGCCGGCTCCACGCGGATGAAGGCGGGCACCGCGCAGAAGGTCGTCCTCAACCTGATCTCCTCAGGGATCATGCTGCGCCTTGGCCGGGTGTATCGCGGCATGATGGTGAACATGCCGCCGACCAATGCCAAGCTGAAGCGGCGTGCCGAGGCCATGGTGGCACAAATCGCACACTGCGATCCGTCGCACGCGGCACGCTCGCTCGAGCAGGCCGAGGGAGACATCAAGACCGCAGCCCTTCTGGCGTTGGGTGTCGACAGGGTTGATGCGGAGACCGTTCTGAAAAACTGTGACGGCAACCTTCGGCGCGTGTTTGCCGAACTCGCCAAGAACCGTGACTCGCATCGTGACCGACATCCCAAGGGAGCGGCGGCGCCCAATCGAGGCGGAGCGGTCGAGTCGTGACGACATCCGCGATGGCGAGCGAAATCGGGGAAAGCGCGGATGTTGTCGCCAACATCGTTCGCAGCCGCCCCGTCACGCGCGACATCGCACAGCGAATTGGGATTGGCTCCGCCCCCCTGTGCGTCGTATGCGGGCGCGGAAGCTCCGGGCATGCCGGAGTTTTCTTGAGATACCTTGTCGAGACGCGGCTTCGCCTTCCCGTTTCAGCCAGCGCTCCCTCGGTGATCACGGCATTTCGCACGCCCCTAATGCTGCGCGATGCGCTGTTCATCGTGATCTCGCAGTCCGGGCGCAGCCCGGATCTTGTCGCAGCGACCAGGTCGGCCCGCGCCGCGGGCGCCCGCACCATCGCCATCGTCAACGCGACGTCATCGCCGGTGGCTGACGAAGCGGAGTTCGTCGTTCCGATCGAAGCCGGCCAAGAGCACTCCGTAGCGGCGACCAAGACCGTGATCGGTTCGATGGCCGCGAGTGCCGTGCTTGTTGCCGAGCTGGCGGCAGATCATGCGCTGCGGTCGGCCCTCGACAGGTTGCCCGAGCGCCTGCACCGCGCGCTGGCGCTCGACTGGTCTGCGATTGCCGATGATCTCGCCAAGGCATCTGCTGTGTTCGTGGCGGCGCGAGGCCTCGGCCTCGGCTCGGCGCGGGAGATCGCGCTCAAACTTTCGGAAATCCTGCGCCTGCCTTCCATTGGAATGAGCGCCGCCGAACTGCAGCATGGGCCGCGCGCCGCGCTATCGTCGCGTACGCCAGTCGTCATGATGCGCCTCATGGATGAAACGGCGGCCACGGTGGACGCGCTGGCAGAGGAGTTGCGCGAGCAAGAGATCGCGCTGCATCTCTGCGGCGGACCGCATGGCTCGCTGCCCTGGCTCACCGAGGATGACCCCGCCACCGACCCGATCACCATGCTCGTTCCAGCCTATCGGATGATCGAGCAGACGGCGCGCGCCTGCGGATTTGACCCGGATCGCCCCCCTCGCCTGAGCAAGATTACCGAGACGTTTTGACAGCTTACCAATCGCCGGCTGGCGACCGACGGCCCAGACGAGCGGGCCTGGGCTTAAAGAAACCCCACCGATATCCAGGGCACGGCCGCGACGACAAGTGTCCCGATCAGCAGTGCGATCATGTATCCCACGATCGGCTTCATGCCTTCGTCCGGGTTGATGCGGCTGATGGCGCATGCCGCGTAGTAGCCGACGCCGAACGGAGGCGCGAACAGGCCGATGCCCATCGCGAGAACGACCACCATCGCGTAATGGACATCATGCACCCCGACCTGTCGGGCAATCGGAAACAGCAGCGGGCCGAACAGAACGATCGCCGGGATTCCCTCCAGCACGCTTCCCAGAATGACGAAGGCCATGATCGTGACGCCGAGGAACACAGGCGCGCCGCCGGGAAGGCCAGTCATGAACTTTGCCAGAGAGCCGGAGAAGCCTGACTGGGTCAACGCCCAGGCCATGCCCGTGGCCGCACCGATGATGAGCAGGATCGCTCCGGACAGCGACGCCGTCTCGATCAACATCGGATAGATTCGTCGCCAGGCGAATTTCCGATAGATCAACAGGCCTGCGAAAACCGAATACAAGATGCCGATGGTCGAAACTTCGGTTGCCGTCGCAACGCCCTCGACCACTGCGGTCCGGATCACGAACGGCAGGGCGATGGCAGGAATCGCAATGACGAAGGCGCGCCCGATCTCTCGCCCACTCGCCCGTTTGACGTGGGACAGGTCTTCGCGGCGATACCGCCACCAGACAACCGCTCCAAGCATGACCGCGAGCACGAATCCCGGAAGCAAGCCGCCGGTGAACAGCGCCGAGATCGAAACACCCGTCACCGAGCCGATCGTGATCAGAACCAGCGAGGGCGGTATAGTCTCGGTTTGCGCGCCCGTTGCGGCCAGGAGTGCAACGAGATCGCCCGGCTTCGCCCCGCGCTGCCGCATCTCGGGAAACAACACCGGAGCCACGGCCGCCATGTCGGCAGCCTTGGAGCCGGAGATGCCGGAGACCAGGTACATCGCTCCGACCAGCACATAGTGCAGGCCGCCGCGAACGTGACCCAACAGGCTCGCCAGGAAGCCGACCATGGCGCGCGCCATCCCCGTCATCTCGATCAGAAGCCCAAGGAAGACGAAGAGAGGCACGGCGAGCAGGATGAGATGGCTCATCCCCTCGTCCATCCGACCGATGATCACGACATCGGGCGTATTCGTCGTCAGCGCGAGATAGCCGACGGTGGCAAGGCCGAACGCGAACGCGATCGGCACGGCTGCAAAGACCATGGCGCCGACGACGAAGACAAAGAAGATCAGAAGGTTCACATTGCCGAGCGGTTTCAGCACCGGCGCCAATAGCACGAACAGGGCAATGATGCCCGCAACGAGCGCCAGCGAGGTCACCAGACTGCGCAGAGGCGCAATTCGAAGCAGCCGCAGGATCGCCGCGATCAGCATCAAGGCGATGCCGACCGGCAGCGCTGCTGCGCGCCAGCTATTGGCGATCTCGAGCGCCGGCGTGGTGACGAAGGCTTCATCGGCCGCAAACTCATAGGCCGGCCAGACGATGAGCATGAGAAATGCCAGCGACGCCGCGGCGGCGATGACGTCCAGGAATGCACGAACGTCCGCGCCGAGCACGCCGACGATCGCCGTCATCCGCATGTGCTCGCCGCGCTGGAACGCGATGACGGATCCGAACATGGCGAGCCAGAGGAAGAGAATGCCGGCAAGTTCGTCGGACCAGACGATCGGCGAGCGAAATACGTATCTGCCCACGATGCCTGCGGACAGCACCGCGATCTCCGCCAGCACCAACAACGCCGCTGGGACCGCGACGATGTGGCCCAGCAGCGCATTGGCCTTCACCGCCCAGCCGCGCGAGCCCATTCGAGACACGCCGGCCGCCACCCCGGCACCGATCTGCGGCGTGTGGCCCATGCTGGTCATGAGAGCTGGCCCGCGGCTTTCTCGAGCTGGGACCATGCCTCCTCGCCAAACTTCGCCTTCCAGTCGGAGTAGAAGCTCGTCTTCGACAATGCCTGACGGAAGGCGGTGCGATCGACATCGATGAACTTGAGCCCTTTGGCCGACAGATCGGCGCGCAATGACTGGCTGAGCTTGGCGATGTCGGCGCGCTGATCGACCGCGGAGCGGTCGAGCTCACGCGTCACGATCTCCTGCACGTCCTTGGGCAGGCGTTCGAAGGCGCGCTTGTTGGCGAGGATCCAGTAGCCGTCCCAGACGTGACCGGTCAGGCTGCACAGGCTCTGCACCTCATAGAGGCGCGCGGTTGCGATGATCGGCAGAGGATTCTCCTGGCCGTCGACCACCTTCGTCTGCAACGCCGAATAGACCTCGTTGAAATTGATCGGCGTTGGGCCGGCCCCGAGCGCCTTGAAGAGCGAAGTCAGCAGCGGCGCGGGCGGAACGCGGATCTGGAAGTTCTTCAGGTCATCCGGCGTTCGCACCTCACGCCCAGAGGAGGTCACCTGACGGAAGCCATTGTCCCAGGCCTTCGACACGGCCATGATCGGCGTCTTGGCGATCTGCGCCCGGATATAAGTGCCGAGATCACCGTCCATTGCCTTCCATACGCTGTCGTAGTCGGCGAATGCGAAGCCGGTATTCACGATGCCCGCGCTCGGCACCAGCGTGGCAAGGATCGACGACGACTGATTGAAGAACTCGACGCCGCCGCTGCGCACCTGGGTCAGGAGCTCGGTGTCGGAGCCGAGCTGGTTGGCCGGAAACAGCCTGATCTCCAGCCGGCCGCTGGTGGCTTCGCGGATGCGTTCGATCGCCTCCTGCGCCCGGATGTTCACGGGATGCGTCGGATCCTGCCCGGTCGCGAACTTGTAGACGAATTCGGCCGCAGATGCCGGGCGCGTGAGAATTCCGCAGAGAGGTACGGCGCTGGCCGCCAGCAGTACGGAGCGGCGGCTGATGTTTCCGTGCTTCGACGCAGTCATGGTTTCCTCCTTGTTCTGCAATAGCCTTCCCGCTCGCGCCGCATCGTTGCCGACCGCGCAGCTTCGGGATTCTCTTTGCCGGCTCTCGACCGCCGGAGTTTGGGCAGCGGCCCTCGTTCGCATCGCAAGCACGCGAGCGACGTGGCCGCTTGCCTTGAATTTCGTGGCGTCGCCGGCAGCGTTGATGCGCTACAGCCACTGCCGGATCTGTCGTGAGACTTCTGCGGTCGAAATGCCGTAACGGTCGTGCAGCGTCGGAAGCGCGCCGGCGTCGAGAAATTCGTCCGGCAACGCGATCTGGCGGAAAGCCGGATGAATGCCCGAACGCATCAGGAGTGCGGCGACCGCTTCGCCGAGGCCACCTATCACGGTGTGGTTCTCGGCGACGACGACGAGACGGCCGGACTTGCCGGCCTCACGCAAGATCGCCTCGGTATCGAGCGGCTTGATGGTCGGAACATGCAGCACCGCGGTATCGACGCGGTCGTCCTTCAAGGCCTGCGCCGCCTCGAGCGCACGCATGGTCATGAGGCCAGACGAGATGATCAGAACGTCTCGTCCGTCGCGGATCAGCTTGGCCTTGCCGAGCTCGAACTTGTAGTCATATTCGTCGAGCACGACCGGCACCTGTCCCCGCAGCAGGCGGGCGTAGACCGGCCCGCGATGTGCCGCGATTGCGGGCACCATCTGCTCGATCTCATGGGCGTCGCAGGGATCGATGACCGTCATGTTCGGCATGGCGCGAAACAGCGCGAGGTCCTCGGCGGCCTGGTGGCTCGGGCCGTAGCCCGAGGTCAGGCCCGGCAGCGCGCAGACGATCTTCACGTTGCGGTCTTCCTCCGCGATCGTCTGGTGAATGAAGTCATAGGCACGCCGCGATGCAAATACCGCGTAGGTGGTCGCAAAGGGCATGAAGCCTTCGGCAGCAAGGCCCGAGGCGGCACCGAACAGCAATTGCTCGGCCATGCCCATCTGATAAAAGCGGTCCGGGAATTCCTTTCCGAAGATGTGCAGATCGGTGTATTTACCGAGATCGGCCGTCATGCCGATCACGTCGGGGCGGCTACGCGCGAGCTCGACGAGCGCGTGCCCAAACGGCGCAGGTCTCGTCTTCTGCCCCTCGGCCGCGATCGAGGCGATCATCGCCGAGGTGGTGAGGCGCGGCTTTCCCGGTTGCGGTGCTGGTCTGACGGTCTTCATGGCTGCCTCCCGGCCTCGAGCGCGGCAAGCGCGAGCTGCCACTCGTGCTGCTCGACGCGGATGAAGTGGTTCTTCTCGCGCTGCTCCAGGAACGGAACGCCCTTGCCCATCAGCGTGTCCGCAACGATCATCCGCGGCTTGGGCTCGGGATGCGATTTGGCCGCATCGAACGCTGCAATCACGGCATCGAGATCGTTGCCGTCGACGCGCTGCACGAACCAGCCGAAGGCCCGGAGCTTGTCGACCAGCGGTTCGAACCCCATCACCTGCGTCGAAGGACCGTCCGCTTGCTGATTGTTGACGTCGACGATGGCGATCAGATTGTCCAGCTTGTAGTGACCTGCCGACTGGATCGCTTCCCAGACGGACCCCTCATCGAGCTCACCGTCGGAGAACAACGTGTACACCCGCGACTCGGATTTCTTGCGCTTGAGGCCGAGCCCCATGCCGACCGCGATGCTGAGCCCTAATCCGAGCGAGCCGCCCGACATCTCCATTCCGGGCGTGTAGGAGGCCATGCCCGACATCGGCAGACGGCTGTCGTCGCTGCCGTAGGTCTCGAGCTCCTCTTCGGGGACGATCCCCGCCTCGATCAGAGCCGCGTAGAGCGCGATCGCGTAGTGCCCGTTGGAGAGCAGGAAGCGGTCTCGCCCTTCCCAGGAAGGATCTTCCGGGCGGTAACGCATCGCATGGAAATAGGCGACTGCGAGAACGTCGGAGATGTCGAGCGCCTGCGCAATATAGCCTTGTCCCTGAACCTCACCCATGCGTAGGGCATTGCGGCGGATGTTGTAGGCACGGTCCGCAAGCGCGGGCGTGTTCGTGAGCGTCTTCGTCGCCGTTTCCATTGGTCTGGACCTCGTCTGCGCTCAGTGGATGAGCATGCCGCCGTTGACGTCGATGACCGCACCGGTCACGTAGGCGGAGAGGTCCGACGCCAGGAAGGTATAGATGCCGGCGACGTCGTCGGCCGAGCCGAGACGATTGAGCGGAATGCCTTCGAGGATCTTCGCCTTCATCTCCTCGGTCAGCTTGCCGGCGGTGATGTCGGTGCCGATCAGCCCCGGCGTGACGCAATTGACGCGGATGCCGTCCGGGCCGAACTCGCGCGCCATGGCCTTGGCAAGGCCAAGGACGCCGGCCTTCGCCGCCGAGTAATGCGGACCGCCAAAAATCCCGCCGCCGCGCTGCGCCGAAACCGAGGACATGCAGGCGATCGAGCCGGACTTCCGCGCGCGCATCTGCGGGATCACAGCTTGCGACAGGAAGAGGACCCCCTTCAGATTGACATCCTGGATGCGATCCCAGTCAGCCGGCGAGATCTCCAGAAATTTGACCGGCTGGGTGATACCGGCATTGTTGATCAGGATATCGATGGCCCCGAAGGCTTCGACCACATTTGCGACTGCCTTCTCGCAGGAGGATTTGTCGGCGACGTTGCAGCCGAGACCAATGTGGGACTTTCCAAGCGTCGCTGCGGCGTCAGCCGCGGCACCCGCATCGATGTCGACAATGGCGACCCGCGCGCCTTCGGCCGCGAACCGCCGCGCCGTGGCAAGCCCGATGCCTCGCTGCGAGGCCGCGCCCGAAATGATCGCCGTTTTGCCGCTGAGCAGCATCAACTCCTCCCGCTCATTTGTTCTTTCTTGCCGGGCCAGGAATGGCGCGTGGATGCACCACAGACAAACGCGTAGTTGTCACGGATCGGTGAATCTGGTTCACTTATGAGATGCTATCGAACGTCCCGATATCGGCAATTCGAGCCTTCGAAGCCGCGGCTCGCACCGGATCGTTTCGCGATGCAGCGAATGAGCTTCACTTGACGCCGAGCGCGGTCAGTCACGCGATCCGCAAGCTCGAGACGACGATCGGGACTGTCCTGTTCGAGCGCAGCGCACGGGCCGTGCGGCTCACGCCGGCGGGCGAGAACCTGATGCGTCACGCGGGAGCGGCCTTCGATCAGCTTCGCCGCGGTCTCGAGGAGGTCGCCGCGCGCGGACCGCAATTGGTGCGCGTCCATTCAGCGCCCAGCTTTGCGGCACAATGGCTGGCCCCGCGGCTTGCACAGTTCCTCAAATCCTATCCAAAGCTGGAAGTTCGGTTGGCCGCAAGCACGGACTATGCACGCTTCAGCAATGACGACTTCGATGTCGACATTGTCTACGGCCAGCCGCGCGCCGAGGGCGTCGAGGTCATTCCCCTCAAGGAAGAGACGGTCACTCCCCTCTGCTCCCCCGCGCTCGCGAAATCGATCAGGAAGCCGGCCGATCTCCTCCATCGGACGCTCATTCGTTCGGACATGAAGCAGATCCAGTGGCATCAATGGTTCGCGGCCAATGGGCTCGAAGCGCCCGCGCTTCACGGCATGAGATTCGACCGGAGCTTTCTGGCAATCGCAACGGCTGCGGAGGGATTGGGTGTGGCGCTGGAATCGACCCTCCTGGCAGAACGCGAATTGGCCTCCCGACGGCTGGTTGCTCCCCTGGCAGGACACGCAACCGACATGCACTATATCGGTCACCGCCTCGTCTATCCGCGCGCCAGCCGACAACGATCCGCTGTTCGCGCTTTCGCAGACTGGATCGTGTCTCAGCTCGAAGACCGAGACGTACGTTCCTCGCACTGAAATGCGGGTCGGGTTCTGGCCCTCTCATGATGGCTGTACGCCAAGCCCTTGGGAGCCGCTGCCCCGGGGCGTCGCAACCCGATATTGGCTAGAAGTTTTCCGACGTCGAAAGGTTCGAATGTTCACTTGCGGACAGTTCGGGGAAAAATGGCGATCCGATGAATTTTTCGAGGTGCATGCTCCCGCCATCGCAATCTTGAATCGTCGAATCGTCCTTAGTCTGATCTCCGTCAGGATTTTATCGTGACGAGCGCCCGGACAAGCTCGGGCAATCAGGCGCAGAGTGCCACCTTGGGACGGGGCCGCACGAGCGATTGTTTGCGGCCTTGTGCTTGGGTGGAGGGCCCCGCCAAGCCAGCCCCGGTGGGGCCTTCCCTCAATCAACGGAATTGGGGGTGATGCGTTCGGCTGGCGCGAGACTCTGTCACAAAGCTGTGGCATGACCATTGCATACTAAGAACCAACTGGGATTTCAGCGTCCAGTTAGAGAATAGAGCGCTGCGGGGACGTGTATTTCGAGCCCGGCAGCGCTTTTTTATTGGCCGATCTGGCGCGCTTAGCGACTCGCGAAGTGA
Source organism: Bradyrhizobium neotropicale (assembly GCF_001641695.1). Lineage (GTDB taxonomy): Bacteria > Pseudomonadota > Alphaproteobacteria > Rhizobiales > Xanthobacteraceae > Bradyrhizobium > Bradyrhizobium neotropicale. The sequence continues at coordinate 73,299 of NZ_LSEF01000124.1, read as the reverse complement.
TGGACACGAGCATCCTCAGTCCGCGCCTTCATGCCGAGAGCATCATTTCAACTGGGTATGCACAGCAGGTTTTGACGCTCGGAAGATATAGCGGTTAGTGCTGAAGAAGTATCTTCCTGCCTCGCTGAGGCGAGCGAACTCGCCATGCCAGGCGTTCAGATCATCGGCAGAAACGTCGTTCCTGCGTCCGACGAAGTTCTGAATGCCCTGGGCCAGTCCCTTGCTGTAGCTCTCATCATCATATTGCAGATTCAAAATCGGAAAAACGGATGCGCCGTCCAGGTGAAATCCTGCGTCGACCAATCTGCAGGCCATGGATCTTGGGAGACGCGGGTGAGCACAGTGCGCTTCCCACGATTTCATGACCGAGGCCATGCGTTCCGGGTCTTCGGAATGCCACACCACAGCGTCCCAATCCGTCGCGACAAAAATCGCTCGGCCGCCTGGCTTCAGGACACGAAATGCCTCGATGAGGGCGCGATCGACGTCGGGCACGTATTCGGCAACCTGTGTGCAGACAACGACATCAAACGATGCATCTGCCTCGCTCAACCTGGTCGCGTCGCCGATGGAATATGAAATCCAGTCGGACGCTTTCCGCCGATTGCAGACGGCTATCAGGTCGGTCGAAACATCGACGCCGACGACAGCACCATCACGTCCAACGATCTGCGCCATGCTTTCGCACAGATAGCCCGGACCACACCCGATATCCAGAACACGCTCACCGGCAGACAAATCGAGGCGCCGAATTGTCTCCGCGCGTTGTGCCTTCACATCCCCTGTGAGATAGATTCTTTCGAGCCGTTTCGCGTTTTCCTTGGTGTACTCCATCCCGCTCATCTTCGCCTCCAGCGTCGAGGGGTATGAAGAAATTGAACTCGAAGGCGGGACTAAATCAATGGGCGGCAGCTCCAGCTGGGACGCCGCCGACGTCTCAATTCGCCGGCGCCGGCGCCCCTTCGTACCATCGACAACTTCAAGGATATCTGCGTCGGCGGTAAGCCGCGCGGGGACAGGTCGACGGAAGTGAGCCCATTTGCTCGAACCTGACGAGCGTGTCGAAAGTCGGATCGATCTGGATTGCACGGACGGGAGCACCGCGAGACAACGCGCATGGCAGCTCGCAGAGGAAGTCGAGGCCAACGGGACCACTGCACCAGATACCGCCGGGTGGGGCACGCCGCGGCGGCTTGGCGTCAAGCTTCTCAGCCGCGGAAGGAAGGCTGGGTCTGGTCGGCGGGCGTCGGCAGACCCCGATGGCGGAATTTTGCGCTTTCCGAATGAAGTAGTGATTTTTTAACTTGCGTTAAAAGACCGCACGGACAATTGTGACGGCCGCGTAAAGCATACTGCAAGCTCCACTTGTTCTACGGCTCCCGTAGTTTTGCGGACTTTTGATGCGGACGTTTCTGATAATCCTGGGCATCTGGCTGTTGCTGAATGCCCTGTTCGTTGTGCTCATGATCCCGGCGCGCAAGCCGTCATCGCGCGGCCCGGGCGGCTTATTGCCTATACCGATCCATCGGCGCGCCGGTCCGCCCGATGAGGAGGACGATAAGCTCTCCTTTCGTCACGTCATCATTTCGGCCGCGCTGACTGTCGTCGAAACCGTGACCCCGCCCTTGCTCGAAGCCTTCGACGCCGCCAGAGGCCTGGTCAGCAGCAGCCGCTCAAAGCCGCGGAACCCGAAGGCGCCGATCGGCGCCCGCGAAGCAGACGAGATTTGAAACCGCGGCACCATTCTTCGGAAACCAGCAGAATCCCATGACCAACCGAACGCGCCCGACAGCGGCTCCCGCCGTATCCCGCCTTGGTCTTGCGCTTGCGGCGTTGCAGGAGAAGCGTGGCCAGACCCTTCGAAGCATGGCTGCCGAGATCGGCACCACGGCATCGAGCCTGCAGCGAATCATGAAGCGGGGCCAGCTTCCGGATGCGCTCGGCATGACCAAGATCCTGATGTGGCTTACCGAACCTTTTCCGAAGGCCGACGGCAAGGCGCGCAAGAGGGCGCGGTCCGCGTAGCTGCCCTTCGTGCGAGCCGGCGAACGCTGCTCTTTGCCGCGTCTTCCCATCGCATTCGTATTCGCGTCGAAGTCCGCCTCGATCATGTGAAAATTGCAGCTGGCCGTTTGCCCTTCGGCAGATCGCGGTCAGGCCGGAGAGTGCTCGCCTATCGCAAGGCGAACAAGTCACCGATCCTGAAGCTGCTGCTTTCCAGGATCGGAGGGCCGGCACGATGACGGCGGCCAATGCCATCGAATTCGGCGTCGGACCGGGAGGCGTCTACGCTGGCCCGGACCGGTATCATTACTACGATCGCGATTACGGATCGGACTGCCGGACCATCATCAGCCACCACACCAATCGCTTCGGCGAGGACGTTGTTGTTCGCAGGCGGGTCTGCGACTGACGCCTCACCTCAACAAGAGGACGTCTCGAGCCTGCGCGGAGCCCAGCTCCGCGCAGCGCGGCTTCAACCGTTATATGCGAACAGCTCGATCGGCTCACTGAAGCCGCGCACCTCATATTCGCCGACGTGCTCCAGCGCGAAATCGTGCTCGACGAGGTCGGCGAATGCGCGTGACAGCAGCACCGTCTTGCCCAACTGCTTGGTGAGGGCCTCGAGACGCGAGGCCATGTTGACGGCAGGACCGATGACGGTGAAGTCGAGCCGGGTTCGCGAACCGATATTTCCGTACATGACGTCGCCGACGTGGACGCCGATGCCGTAATTCATCGGCGCGCGGCCGATGTCGCGGTTCCTCACGTTCAGGGCGGACATGGCCTGTTGTGCCTCGGTCACGGCGTGCAGCAGATTTGCGCAAGCTTGCGGTTGACTGAGCGGGAAGATGGCGAGCATGCCGTCGCCGATGAATTTCAGGATTTCGCCGCCATGCCGGGCAATCGGCTCCGACATCGCATCGAAATAGTCGTTCAGGAGATCGATCACGTCATCGCGCGGCCAGCTGTCCGAGATCCGGGTGAAATCGCGCAAGTCGCAGATCATGATCGCGGCGCGCACTGTCGTCCCGCTGCCGCGCCTGGTGGCACCCGCAAGGATGAGCTCGCCGGCGTGGGATCCGACATAGGTTTCCAGCAGCGTCCGCGCCAGCCGGTTCTTGACGCGGATCTCGCTGACGAGCGCCAGAACCGGCAACAGTCCTTTCAGGCTAGCGATATGCGCATCGTCGAAACCACCGGAACGGTCGGTGGCAAAGGTCACGATGTGCCGCTTGCCGAGCGTATGGTAGAGCGGCCACGCCACATAGTCGGTCAGGCCCTTTTCCCGCATTTCATCATAAAGGGCGTGCTTGCGGCCGAGCGAGCGATCCTGCTCGAGATTCTCGCGGACCTCGGCGGCACCGTCCTGGATCTCATTGGCGGAGCTGCCGATGTATTCCGATCGCTCCCTGACATCGTAGTCGACGCGCGCGATCTCCGCCTCGCGCATCCCGTCGGCCCACATCATCCGGGCGCCGAGCCATTGCGGATGGTGGATGAGAACATGAAGCGTTGCCCGCTTGACTGGAATGCCTGCGCGCTGGAGCCGCATGCACATCTCGGCGAAGATATTGTCGATGAAGCGCTCATCGCGCGTGTCATTGGTCAGCCACTGCACGACGTCGTTGTCGGACTGCGTGGTGACGGAACCGGTGTCTCGTGGCGCGTCCATGTCCTGCCTCTGGGCGGCGATCTCAATCTGACCGGATATATCGTGTTCCCGTTTGGCGACGTCAACCTGGTCCGTTGGCCGATTGCGGCCTAGCCGGCGACCTGAATCGACCCGAGCACCACCAGCCCCGAAACGAGCGCGACCTCCGAGGCCTCGCTCAGCTCGACCCTCAACGTGCTGCCATCGGTGATGGCAAAGTCCTCTCCATCGAGACGAATGTGACAATCGCCGCAAGCTGCGTAAACGAGATGCGTGCCGGCGGACAGCCGCCGATCGCCGGACTCTCTGAGCGCTACCAGCTCGATCTCCGCAGCATTGCGCCGCGCCATCAGGTTCACGACCTCGACCGGACCGGCCTCGAGTTCGGTCACGATCTCGAGTTCGCCAGTGAAGCGGACGGTCGTGAACGGGTTGCGCTCGTCGAATTCCCGCTCCGGCGCCTTGAGCACCAGCCCACGCCCGCGAACAACCATCTGTAAACGGTCGACGCCAGGCATGTAGGAGAAGGGGCCAGGCGTCATGATCGGCGTAGAGGCGAACCGCCAGAGCAGGCTGCTCCAATCCTTCGCCGGCGCATCGGCGCGATAAGCACCCGCGATATCGGTGAAGATGCCGCCGCCGTTTTTCCACAGCGAGCGGGTGTAGTTCTCAGGTTTCAGCAGCGTGACTTTCATGTCTTGAAGACCACTCGGGCATCTGAATGGATATACCCGCGCATCATGCGCACGATGAGTGCACTTTGCGAGTCGATTCGGCCGACGTTTCTTCGAGCGCGTCCGGCAGGCGGCATTGAGCTGGGACGGCACGCGGCCGATCCGCGAGGTCGGCGGCGCAAAATCGCAGGACCGGCTGCCGGATTGCGTACCCGGTCAATGCACCCTAGCATCCGCCCGTTCTGCTCGCCGAGCAGCGTCTTGTCAGGAGTTAAGGGGATGACCACGTTTGTCCTGGTTCACGGCGCCTGGGGTGGCGCACACGGATTTCGGCATGTGCGACGGCTGCTCCGCGCCAAGCAGCACGACGTGTTCACGCCGAGCCTGACCGGGGTTGGTGAACGCATCCACCTGTCCAGCCCGCAGGTCGGCCTCGGCACGCACATTCGCGACGTCGTCAACCATGTGCTGTACGAGGACCTCGACCGGATCGTCCTGCTCGGCTTCTCCTATGGCGGCTTTGTCGTCACCGGCGCGCTTGAGCACATCGCCGAGCGCGTTGCGCATCTTGTCTATCTGGACGCGTTTGTCCCTCAAAATGGCGAGTCGGTCTCGTCGCATCTCGGGCGCCCGGCCCGCGCCAAGATCGAGCTTGGCCAGGATTGGCTCATGACGGGTCCCGCGCGTGACTATGACAACCCTGCGGAAGGAGAGTGGATGGCCGCACGGCGGACCACCCATCCGCAGGGCTGCTTCACGGAGCCCGTTTTCCTGTCACAGCCGCTGGAGTCCTTTCCATTCACTAGGACCTACATCAAGGCAACGCGGGCTCCCGAAAACGACATCGGCAACGACGCGTTCTGGCGGGCTGCCCGGCACGCCAAGGACTCACTCGCCTGGCGCTACCACGAGATCGCGACCAATCACATGGTTGCCAACAACCGGCCCGAAGAGCTGGCGGGGATACTCGCGGATCTTGCCTAGGCGCCTCCGCGATCAGACGCCCAGCGCCTTCCGGTTGAAGGTCCGCAGAAAGCGCAGCGACAGCGTCCGCAAATTGGCGACGTTGAGGAGCCACGCCGTTCCGGCATAGGCGATGCCGCCCGCGAGGCTCACGATGATGAGCGACAGGAGGCCGGTGCCGGCGACTTGCGAGCGTGCGAGCAGGATCGCGGCGGCCATCGCTGCCACTGATACGGCGATGCCGGCGAGCCGGTTGACGTCGAACGGCACGGGAAAGGCGCGGTGCATCAGGACGACCGCGACGAGGAAGCCGATCGCCTCGGTCGCAAGGGTCGCGAGTGCGGCCCCGTAGAGACCGTAGCCCGCGACCAGCGCGAACATCAGCAGCACGCTCACCACCAGCGTGAGGAAGGACTGCGCCGCCAGCATGAAGGGCCGCTCGGCGAGCTGGAAGCTGATCTGCACGTAGAACTGGTTGGCGATGCCGAAGAAGCGTGCGAGCACCAGCATCGGCAGCAATGCGGACACGCCGGCGCGGAAATCGACACCGACGAGCGTGCCTGCGACCTGATCCGCCGCGAGCGCAAGCCACACGGCGACGGGGGCGACCACGACGAGCAGGAGCTCGAGGCTTTCGGTCAGGCGCTCGCGGGTGGCCGCATCGCTCTTCTCCGACAGTGACCGGAACACCAGCGGCACGGTGGCCGCGGCGACGCTGGATGCGATCATCACCATGAACTGACGCGGCAGATCGGCGGCGACGCCGAAGATGCCGGCGGCATCCTTGCCGAGCAGGTAGGCGACGATGAGCCTGTCGCAGGTCGAATAGAGCGCAACCGAAAGGCCGGCGAGCGTGAGCGGCAGGCCATAGCGCGCCAGTTGCATGAACTGAGAGCGCTGAAAACGCGCGACCCTGGACCGATCGCCCACCAGATTGAGGATGATGCCGGTCAGCGAGCCCAGGCCGAACGCGGCGAGCAGGCCCATGCCGCCCCAGCCGAGCCAGATCCCCAAGAGGCCAAAGCCGACGCTCGAGATGCTGCGCACGATCGCGATCGCAGCGAACCGGTAGGGACGCAATTTGGCACGTTCGAATTCCTGGCCGACGTCGACCGCATTCGCCATGATCGCAACGAACATGCAGGCAAGCAGCAGCTCGACGCTGACGTCGCTGCGGAACAGGAGGACCAGCGGCGCCGTGGCGCAGAGCACGGCAACCGTCAGCGCAAAGCCGACCATCGCCGTGCCGCGGAAATCCGCCTCGGCCGACATTGCCTGATAACGGGACACCGACAATTTGATCCAGGCGAAGAAGACCGCGCCCAGAATGCTGGCGATGCTCATGCCGACGACGTAGACGCCGTACTCGGCCAGGCTCAGAAGCCGCGTGTACGCGGTGATCGCGAAGAAGCCGACCGCGGCCGGCAGCACATAGGCTGCGAGGTAGATCGAGAAATGGCGGTTCAGCATGCGAGCACGGGACCGTTGGCGGCCTTGCGGATGAACGGATCGTTAAACAGTTGGCGTGGCGATCGGACTGCGCCGCAGCATCGGCAAAGATAGCCACATAAGCCTGCAAATCGGACCGCGAATGGAGCGGCGAAGCGGATTTCGCGCGTTAGCGTTAAATTTGTGAAATGACCGGCGCGATTACCGAAGGGTGCCACAGGCACGCTGACGAAGCCGTTCGGCAACAGTTAACCCAACCGCTGGAAACCTCGGCGTCGCAACCCTCTGCTTGGTACGATGACGCGTTGGTTCCGAAAGGACTGCCGCCTCGTGACCAGGCTCGACCGACGCGAATTTCTTCTCGGCAGCGCCGCAACGCTCGCGGCCGGCACATCTGCGGCTGCCGCGCCGGAATCCAAGCTTGCCCAGCGCCGCCCGGGCTATGGTGCGGCGGCCACGCTGTGGAATTTGCAGGCCGATCCGCGGTTCGGCGAAGCGATCAGCACCTATTGCACGCAGCTCGTGCCGGAGCTCGAACTGAAATGGCCGATGCTGCGGCCCGACGCCCACACCTTCGCCTTCGAGCGCGCCGATGCGATCCTGGATTTTGCCCGGCAGAACGACCTGACGATGCGCGGACACGCGCTCGCCTGGTACCATGACATTCCGGACTGGACCAGGCAGATCAAGGACGCGAAGGGCGTCGAGCGTGCCTTCGTCGATCACATCGCGACCGTCGTGTCCTACTACAAGGACAAGCTGACCTCGTGGGACGTCGTCAACGAACCGATCCCCGACAATCCGAAGAAAGTCACCGACAGACGCGACTCGTTCTGGTCGCAAAATCTCGGTGACCGCTGGATCCCGCTGGCCTTCCGCACGGCGGCCGCCGCCGATCCCTATGTCAAGCTCGCGATCAACGAATACGACATCGAGTCGGCAAAGGGCTCTTTCATCGCAAAGCGCGCCGCGTTCCGCAAGCTCATCATGGATCTGCTCGACCAGGGCGTGCCGCTTCACGCCGTCGGGCTCCAGTCGCATCTGCACGCCGAGCTCGAGATCGACACGCACGGGCTTGCCGAATTCGTCACCGAGCTGCGGTCGTGGGGCCTCGAGGTCCTCGTCACAGAGCTCGACGTCAACGACCAGAAGCTGGCGGGCAATCCGGCCGAGCGCGACGCCATCGTCGCCCAGCGCGTCGATGATCTGCTGACCGCGATCTCGACCAGCGGCCCGGTGCGCTCGATCCTGACCTGGGGAATCTCGGATCGCCACAGCTGGATCAACGGGACGTTCGCCCGCGAGGACAAGCAGCCAAACCGTCCGTTGCCGCTCGACGGCGAGTTCAAGCCAAAGCCTTTCCTGGACGTCATCACCAAATTCGCGAACGCCGCCTGAGGCGGACTTAGTGCGCCTTCGACGTCTCAAATGACCATCGAGCCTCACCCACACGCCCGGCGAGGTGGTGGAAACTCACATTCCGAATCAAGATAAAGCGAATCGAAGTCTATTCAGCCGGCAGTCCCTGCGCGAGGCCACGAAAGCGCAGCGGCGCCAGCGATGATGCCCGCTCCCACCAGTCGGCGACGCGGTCGTCGAGCGCGGTCGTACCGCGGCCCCGGCCGGGAAATATCCGGATCTGCTGGACTGCCTCCGCTTCGAAGCCCCTAGCCTTACGCGTGATCCTGACGACGGCGCCTTCGCGGTCCCTTTGCGTCAACGGCACGAGAAGCCGGCCGCGCGGACGAAGCGACTGCAGCCACAACGGCTGCGGATGCGAGAAGCCGGCATGCACGATGATCACGTCCGCGGGGCCGCCGATATCCGCGCATCCGTTGCGATTGATGACATCGACATTGCGGTACGGCGCGAGATAGCCCGCGGCGCGCCGTGCCAGCCGCTCGTCGCATTCGATTGCACGCACCTCACCTTTCGGGCCCACCATCCTCGACAGCACGGCCGAAAAATATCCGAGCCCGCAGCCAACCTGCACCACGCGCTGCTTCGTACCGACGTCGAGCACGTCGATGAAATGCGTCCACAGGCTCGGCAGGCCGGTGTCGAGCCTGCGGCGCGCATCGATCGCCACCAAAACATTGTCATAGAGATGGACGGGGTCGGCGTCCGGCGTCAGCCGATAGCTGCGCGCCGCCTCGCTCTTGATGCGCCAGGGGCCCTTCGGCAGAAAATCCTCGCGCGGGACCGCAGCGAGCGCGTCGAGCAGGCGCGGCGACGAAATCTGCTCGCGCCTCGCAATCAGCTCGACGTAACGCGCGCGCGCGGCCGCGAGATCGCTCATTTCGCCGCATCGACATGGTGACGGTGCGCGGATGCATCCGCGCCGAGCTCGTTCACGAGCTGCATCGCCTGCTTCAGGTCCGGCGTGAGGAAACCTTCGCTGAACTTGCCGACGATCGGCGTGAGCAGCAGGGATGCATGTTCGCGCCTGCCGGCGTCCTGCGACAGCCGCGCAAGGCTGACGGCGGTCCGAAGCTCCCAGGACAGCGCGCCCTGCTTGCGCGCGGTCTCCAGCGAAAGACCAAATAGATCCTCCGCCTCCTGGAGCGAAGCCGCGCTGCCGTCCGACAGGGTGATCTCGCCCTGCAGGCGATAGACCTCGGCGAGATAGGAGTGATCGCCGGTCCGTCTTGCGGTCGCCAGCGCACCGTCGAGAGCACGCAAGGCCGCATCACGCAGGCCGACCTTGGCATAGGCTTCCGCGAGCAGGCAGCGGAACCAGCAGCCCGCGAGCCAGGAGTCCATCGCCTCATACTCGTCGAGACCGAAGCGCATTTGGCTGAGGCCTTCGTCGGCCTCGCCGAGCTGGGTCAGCGCCCAGCCGCGCAGGATCGCAGCCTGCTGCTTCCAGTGCAGGAAGTTGTGCTCGGTCGCGATGATCATGGCGCGGTTGGCGTGATCGCGCGTACCCTCGACGTCGCGCAAGTGCTGGCAGAGATAGGCGCCGAACACGAGCGCGAAGGCGAGCGTGAAGGGATGACGGATCTTCTCGGCATTCGCGATCGCCTGCTCGCTGTGCTGGCGCGCCGCGTCGGGCCGGCCGAGAAACCACAGGAGGTAGCCGAGATAGGACAGCGAGACCACGCCGGGATCGGTGCCATGCCGCTCCATCAGGTCGGAATGCAGATCGGGGCTGTAGAGGTTGATGCAGCGGTGCAGGTGATGCTGTGCGGCGGCAAAGCGGCCGCGATAGAGCATGGTCATCGCGATGGCGCGGTGTGCCTCGATGAGATAGCCGGTCTGCTGCGCCGGATGCGCCCGCTCGTTCAGCCGTTCGCGCTTGGCGAATTTCAACAATTCGACGCTGAGATCATGCGCGCGCGTGAGGTCGGCCCGGATGAAATGGCAGACCCAGAGCCCGCGGGTGGCCGCGAAGGCCTTCTCCTCGTCGTCGAGCTGCTGGCCGAGTTCCAGCGCTCGGATGTAGTTCTCCTCGACCTCCTGCACGGCATAGCCCTTGGCGGCGATCAGCGCGTTGCCGAGCGCGATGCGCAGCTCGAGCTCCATCTCGTCGGCGCCCTGCATGCGCGGATTGGCCTGAACGACGCCGAGGCCGCGACGCAGATGGCCGATCGCCTCCAGATTGGCGCCGCTCTTCGCCGCCCGCTTTCCGGCCTTGAGCCAGAAACTGGCGGCGCCCTCGCTCTGCCCGGACTCGGTCAGATGATGGGCAAGAAGCTCCGGCTCGCGCTCGGTCTTCTCCGGATACATCTCGGCGAGCACCTGAGCGATCCGCGAATGCAGCTTGCGCCGTTCGCTGTGCAACAGGCTCGCATGCGCCGCATTCTGGATCATCACGTGCTTGAAGGAGTAGAGCGCATCCGGCGGATGCCCGCGGCGCACGATCAGCCCCGCCCCTTCCAGATGATTGAGCGCGGCCTCGATCTGCTCCGCCGGCGTGTTGGCGACCGCGTGAAGCGTCTCGTAGGAGAACTCGCGACCGATGGTGGCGCCGATCTGCGCGATCCGCTTGAACGGCCCCATGCGATCGAGCCGCGCCATCAGCGAGTCCGTCAGCGTCGCCGGGATCGCGAGCTGGCGCCATGGCCCCGACAGCACGTAGCGGCCGTGTCGCTCGGTCAGCACGTTGGATTCGAGAACGGTCTTGGTCAGCTCTTCCAGAAACAGCGGCACACCGTCGGTCTTGACGATGATCTCCTCGATGACCTCCTTGGGAAGCTCCCGGCCGGCGACGCGCTCGACCATGGTCGCGCGCAGCGGCCGGCTCAAGCGGTTCAGCACCAGCGTGGTGATGTGCGAATGCGCGTTCCAGCTCGGCTGGAATTCCGAGCGCGCCGTGATGATGACGAGGATCGGCCGGTTCTGCGCACGATCGACCAGGAGATCGACGACCTCGCGGGAGGTCGGATCGATCCAATGCAGGTCCTCGAGGGCAATCACCAGCGGCATGTCGCGCGAGAGCCCCAGGAGATGGTTGACCAGCGCCGCGACGGTCGCGTCCTTCTGCTGCTGCGGCGACAGATCGAGCGGCGGATAGCGGTCTCCCGTCGGAATCGACAGCAGTGCGGCGAGCAGCGGCGTCACCTGCTCGACATCGCCATGGGCGGCGGCGATCGCAATCTCCAGGTTCGTCAATGTCGCGGCAGACGCGTCCTCACGGTCGAGGCCGAGGGAGAATTTGAGCTGCTCGATAAAGGGATAGAACGCCGTCGAGGTGTGATAGGGCGAGCACTGGAACGAGACGTGCCCGTGACGGTCGCCCGCGATCCGCTCGAAGATTTCCTGCACGATGCGCGACTTGCCGATGCCGGGCTCGCCGAACTTGACCACGACCTGGCCGTCACCCTCCTTGACCTGCAGCCAGCGCCCCGTGAGCAGCGCGATCTCCTCCTCGCGATTGACGAGCGGGGTCAACCGCGTGCCCATCGCGGCGGCAAAACGGGTTTCCACCCGCGAGGCACGCACCACGTGCCAGGCCTGGGCCTTCTCCGGGATGCCCTTCAGCGCATGGACGCCGAGATTGCGGTAATCGAATTTCCCCTTCAGTAGTGATTGCGTCGAGGAGGAGATCACGACGCCATTCGGCGGCGCCAGACCTTGCAGGCGCGCAGCGAGATTGACGGTTTCTCCGACCGCGGAGTCGCGCTCCTCGGTGCCCTGGCCCACGAGATCGCCGACCACGACGAGGCCGGTCGCGATCCCGATGCGGACGGCGGGTGCGTGGCTGAGCGCGCCGCGCGGCTCGATCGCGCGCGCGGTCGACAGCACCCGCACGATCTCCAGTCCAGCGCGCACCGAGCGCTCCGCGTCGTCCTCATGCGCGGTCGGATAGCCAAAATAGACCAGGATACCGTCGCCGACGAAGCGGGCGGCATAGCCTTCGTAATGCTTCACGACGCGGACGCAGGTCTCGCGGAAGCTCGCGATCATGTCGCGCACGTCTTCCGGATCGAACTGGGCCGAGAGCGAGGTGGAATCCACCATGTCGCAGAACATGGTGGTGAGCTGACGCCGTTCGGCGCCGGCTTCGGCCCGGGCCTGAGGGCGCGCCACCGCAACCGGCTTCTCCGCCGTCTCGGCCTGAAATAGCGCCGTCATGGCCCGCTGCAGCCGCTTGCGATCGCCAAGCGGCAGTCCGAGTTCGACCAGATCGGCCTCGGTCAGGTCGCCCATGACGTCGAGATCGAGGCGGTGCTGCACGAAAAGATCGTTGTAATGTCCGAGACCGACGCCTTCGAGCCAACGCTTCAAGCCGCCTTCTGCTCCCGTACTCGGCTCTGTCTCCAGCATGGTGATTTCTGCCCGACTATCACTCCGTCGAAGGGCTTTATGGCCCCTCAACCACAGATTTTGGGGCCCAAACTTCACCTCAGACTGGACGCGTTCCCTAAGTTCTTGGAAGAATAGCCCAATCAGACCAAAAAGGAATGGAATTGTCGGAGGTTGCACACCCGGCGCCGGAGCGATCGGCCAGCACGCTGGCCGAAACGAGAGGCTTTGCGCATATCGGCGGCCTTCTCGAGCTCTACGCCCGGCAGACGCCGGCCGCACCCGCTTTGCTCGCGCCCGACCGGCCACCGCTCAATTACGGCGAGCTCGGCGCCCGGATCCTGCATCTGGTCCGCACGTTGCGCGGGCTTGGTATCGCGCCTGCGGACCGCATCGCCGTTGCGCTGCCGCGCGGCGCCGACAGCGCGCTGGCGCTGATCGCAGTCGCAACGGCCTGCGCCTGCGTGCCTGTCAATCCCGATCTGACCGCGGATGAGCTGCAGCGTTACTTCAGCGAATTGAAGCTGACGGCGCTCGTCACGCGGTCCGACATGAACTCGCCAAGTCGTGATGTCGCCAAGGCGCTCGGCATCGCGGTGATCGACTTCGTGCCGGGCCCGGCGGACAATCTCGGCGGCTGCGAGCTCGCCGGCCCGACCGTCGGCCCGCCCAGTGCCAGCGGCGTCTCGCGCGCCGACGACGATGCGTTCATCTTGCTGACCTCCGGCACGGCTGCGCGGCCGAAAATGGTACCGCTGACACATCGCAATGTGTGCCTCTCCGCCGACAATGCCGGCCGCGTGCTGGCGCTCACCGCGCACGACCGCCTGCTGAACGTACTGCCGCTGTTTCATGCACATGGGCTGATCTCCGGCCTTTTGACCGCGCTCGCTGCAGGCTCCAGCGTGATCTGCACCAACGGCTTCGACGCCGCGTCCTTCTTCGGCTGGATACGGGCGCTGCAGCCGACCTGGTACACGGCGGTGCCGACGATTCACCGCGCGCTGCTGACGGCGGCGGAAGCGGACCCGGACCGCGCGCGGTCGTCATCGCTGCGCGTGATCCGCTCCGCCTCGGCTTCGCTCGCGCCCGCGATCCTCGAAGGGCTGGAGGCAACCTTTGGCGTTCCCGTGCTCGAGACCTACGGCATGACGGAAGCCGCCTCGCAGATCGCGGCCAATCCGTTCGAGCTGCGCAAGATCGGCTCGGTCGGCCGTGCCGCGGGCCCCGAGATCGCGATCATGGACGAGGCCGGCCGCGCATGTGCAAGCGGCGTGCGTGGCGAGATCATGCTGCGCGGCGCGAACATGACGCGCGGCTATTACAATGACGAGGGGGCCACAACAGCCGCCTTCCGCAATGGCTGGTTTCGGACCGGCGATCTCGGCTACCTCGACGGCGATGGCTATCTCTTCATCGTCGGCCGCATCAAGGACGTCATCAACCGCGGCGGACAGAAGGTCTCGCCGCTCGAAGTGGAAGAGGTCCTGCTGAGCCATCCGGCGGTGCTGGAGGCCGGCGTCTTCGCCATTCCGCATCCCAAGCTCGGCGAGAACGTCGCGGCTGTGGTGGTGCTGCGGCCGGAGGCGGACGCCACGCCGGATCAGCTCCGCCAGTTCGCGCGAAAACGGCTCGCAGCCTACAAGGTGCCGAGCCTGATCCGCAGCGTGGGGGCGCTGCCGAAGGGCGCCAGCGGCAAGGTCAAGCGCAACGCGCTGGCCGGGCTGATCGCGACTGCCGACGATGGCGATGAGACACGGCTGCCGCGCAATGCGCTGGAAACCCAGCTTGCGGAGATCTGGGCTGGTCTCCTCGAGCTTCCGCAGGTCGGCATCGACCAGGACGTCTTCGCGCTCGGGGCGGATTCGCTTGCGGTGACGCAGATGCGCTCGCGCCTGCGCGAACGCTTCAACGTCGATTTCTCATTCGAGGACATTTTTGATTGCGCCACCGTGGCAGCGCTTGCGGCCCGGCTCGAAACCGCCGCCACTCGCCGCGAGACGACGCTACCGACATGGCACCGTGCCGCGGACGACCACGCGCTGCTGTCGTTCCAGCAGCAGCGGATGTACCTGCTCTCGCGGCTCGATCCGACGCACTACAACTATAATGTGGTGGAAATCGCGCAACTGACTGGCCAGATCGACGCCGCGGCACTTGAGGCGAGCCTTGCCGCGATCTGCCAACGCCATGAGGTGCTGCGCTCGGTGTTCGTCGAACGCCACGGGGAAGCCATGCAGCGCGTGGTTAGCTCGGCGCCGCGCCTCGAACGGACCAAGCTCAGGCCTTGCGCGGCAGACAAGCGGATCGCGGCGATCAGGCGCGAGGCACTCCAGCTCGCGCAGTATCAATTCGATCTCGCGCGTGAGCCGCCGTTAAAAGTCACCCTGCTCTCCTTCGACAAGTCCAGCCACGCGCTGGTGGTCAATGTCCATCACCTCGTCACCGACGGCTGGTCACAACGATTGTTCTGGGAAGAGCTTGCCGCGCATTATTCCGCTACGCGCAAGGGCGGCGTAGCGGCGCTGCCCGCGCCCGCCTTCCAGTACCGCGACTTCGCGCTCTGGCAGCAGAGATGGGCGCGGTCGCCGGCCGCGAACGAGCAGCTCGATTATTGGCGGGCCCAGCTCGACGGCGTCACCACGCTGCCGCTGCGGACCGACCGGCCGCGTCTCCAGGTCTGGAGCGGTCACGGCGCGCGTCACTATCTCGACTTCTCCAAAGCCCTCTCGGCCGATCTGCGATCCCTGAGCCAGCATCAGGGCGTCACATCCTTCATGACGCTGCTCGCGGCCTTCCAGTGCCTGCTGTTTCGCTACACCGGGCACGAGGACGTGGCGACCGGCTCGCTGATCGCCAACCGCAACCAGATCGAAAGCGAGCGCCTGATCGGGCTGTTCGCCAACACGCTGATCCTGCGCAACGATTTTGGCGGCGATCCGACTTTCGGCGAACTGTTGCGACGCGTTCGCCAGGTCACGCTGGATGCCTACCGCAACCAGGACCTTCCGATCGAGGAAGTGTTGCGGGCATTGCAGATCGCGCGAAGGAGCGACGGAAATCCGCTGTTCCGGATCATGTTCATCCTCCAGAACGCATCGATCGAGGCCGCGCGGATGCCTGGCCTGTCGACCCGCCGCCTCGAGGTCGACCCGAAGGTCGCGCGCTTCGACATCACGCTCGAACTGGTCGAGGCCGACGGCCGCTTCACCGGCTTCTTCGAATACGCCACCGACCTGTTCGACGCCGACACGATCGCGGAGATGGCCGCGCAGTTCAAAACCCTGCTCAAATCCGTCATCGCCAATCCGGAGCAGCGCATCTCACGCCTGCCGCTGCTGACGGCGGCCGACCGCCGGCGGTTGCTGGCGATGGGCCATGGCGCTGCGGCGAATTTCGCAAGCCGCGGCAATCTGTGCGAACGCTTCGAGCGGCAGGCCAAGCGGACGCCGAACGCCGTGGCCGTGTCCGACGGGCGCGTGTCGCTCAGCTATCGCGAGCTGGCCCGCAAGAGCCAGGCGGCCGCACGCTGGCTTGCGCGCGAAGGCGTCGGCGCGGAGACGGTGGTGGCGCTGCTTGCGCAGCGCGGTCCGGATTTGCTCGCAGCGATGATCGCCGTGCAGCGGGTGGGCGCCGCGTTCCTGAATCTCGATCCCGAGCAGCCGCCGTCGCGGCTCGCGACGATCCTGGGATCGAGCGGTGCCGGCATGCTGCTGACGGCGCGCGACCAGTCCGCCACGGTCGAAGCGCTGCTCGAGCCGCTGGTCGAAAGAATCCGGGTGGCCGACCTCCAAGATGCGCTTGCGTCGGGATCGACGAAGCCGGCTCGTCCAGTGCAGCGTTCACCCGCGAGTCTGGCCTATCTCATCTATACGTCCGGCTCGTCAGGCGCGCCCAAGGGCGTCATGATCGAGCAGCGAGGGCTGTCGAACCATCTGGCGTCCCTCATTGCCGAACTGGGCCTGTCGGCGAAGGACGTGATCGCGCAGACCGCGCCGCAGAGTTTTGTCATCTCGGTCTGGCAGTTCCTGGCCGGCCCCATGGTCGGCGCGCGCGTCCATGTCTGCGGCAACGAGATCGCGCAGGATCCGATTCTGCTCGCGCGGGAGATCGAGCGCGAGCGGATCACGGTGCTGGAGATCGTTCCCTCGCTCTTGCGCGTCATCGTCGAGCGGATGGACGAAGCTTCCATCCTGCGCGCCTTCTCGAAGCTGCGACTGCTGATCTCGACCGGGGAGCCGCTGCCCGTCGATCTCTGCCGCGCCTGGTTCGCCCGCTGTCCGAAGGTGCCGCTGATCAATGCCTACGGCGCGTCGGAAAGCTCCGACGACGTTTCTCTGCATCGCCTGACCGGCGCCCCAGCGGGGGCGACGACCAGCGTCCCGGTCGGCGCTCCGCTGCCCAACACCCAGCTCTATGTGCTCGATCCGAACCTCGAGCCGCAGCCGGTCGGCGTGGTCGGCGAGCTCTGCATCGGCGGCGCCGGCGTCGGCCGCAGTTACATCAACGATCCGGCGCAGAGCAAAGCGCGCTTCCTGCCCGATCCGTTCGCGCGCCGGGCCGGCGCACGGCTGTACCGGACCGGCGATCTCGCCCGCCGCCGCGCCGACGGCACGATCGAGTGCCTGGGCCGCGCCGACCATCAGGTCAAGGTTCGCGGCTATCGTATCGAGCTCAAGGAGGTCGAGAATGCGCTCAGCGAACATCCAGCCGTGCGCACCGGCATCGTCGAGCCGCGCCGTGACGGAAGCGGCGACGTCAGGCTGATCGCCCACATCGTCGCCAAGGCAGGCACGCCGATCAGCGCCAACGAGCTACGCGATTTCCTGAAAGGCTGGTTGCCGAGCCACGCCGTCCCGTCGGCATTCCTGTTCCTGGAGCAGGTGCCGCTCAACGCCCATGGCAAGATCGACCGCTCCGCCTTGTTGGCGCCGACACTGCAGGAAACGTCCGGAACGAAAGCGGCCGTGCCGGCGCGACGGTTCACCGAGAAGGTTCTTTCCGACATCTGGATCGACCTGCTGAAGGTCGACACCCTTGGCGTCGCCGATAATTTCTTCGATCTCGGCGGTCATTCGCTGTTGGCGGGCCAGGCGATGGCACGCGTCGCCCGTGCGCTTGGCGTTTCGCTGCCGATCAAGACGATCTTCGAAGCGCCGACAATCGAAGAGCTTGCCCGGCGCGTCGACGAGGCCGTGACGACGAAACCGCTCAAGCCCGACGCAAACGTCCCAAGGTTCGCCGAAAGCGGTCCTCCCACGCTGTCGATCGCGCAGGACCAGATGATACGGATCGAGCAGAACCTGCCGGGTCTGCCGATGTTCAACCTGCCCTTCGCGCTCCATCTGCAGGGCCCACTCGATGCCACCGCCCTGGCGCAGGCGATCGACGACGTCGTGCGCCGCCACGAATCGCTGCGGACAGCGTTCGGCTGGAGCGGCGATGAGCCCGTCAGCCGCATCGCCGCCCCCGGCATGCTCGGCCCGGTCCTGACCGTCGAGACCATCGGCGACGGACGGCCACACAACAACAAGCGGCGCAAGGCCCTCGAGCTCAGGAAGATCGAGCTCCTGACGGAACAGGAAACCTTTACCCCGATCGACATCACGCGCGCGCCGCTGCTCCGGGCGCGGTTGTTGCGGCTCCACGCCGACGATCACGTGCTGCTGCTGACGCTGCATCACGCCATTGCCGACGGATGGTCGCTCGGCGTGCTGTTCGACGAGCTTTCCAATCGCCATGCGGCCCTCGCCGGACATCCGTCCGTACCGCTGCCGAAAGTGCCGCTGGCCTTTTCGGACGTCGCGCGCTGGCAACGCTGGTGGTGCAACACGGAAGCGGCGCGCCGGCAAGCCCGTGAATGGGCGCAGAGTTTGCGTGGCGCGGTCCCCGTGTTCGACGGCGAAGCACGCCCGGGCGTGTCTGCCGGCCACCATCCGGTCAGCCTGGAGCCCGAGCTGATCGCGCGGCTCACCGCGTTCGCCGGCCAGCAGACCGGCACGCTGTTCATGGCTCTCCTCACGGGATTGAAGGCCCTGCTGCTGGCGCGGACCGGGCGCACCGACATCTCGGTCGCCACCGCCATGGCGAATCGCACTCAGCCGGACACCGACGGCATCGTCGGCCCGTTCGAGAACACGGTGATCGTCCGCACCCGAATCGCGCCGGAGCTGTCGTTCGCGCAAGCCTTCGCACGGGTGCGCCAGAGCGTGCTCGACGCGCATGCGCGGCAGGAGCTGCCGTTCAACATCCTGGCCGACCATCTGCTGCAGGAGGGAATCGATCCGGCCTCGCTGGTCCAGGTCTATTTCACTCTGCAAAATCCGCTGCGCAAACCGCTCGATCTGCCTCAAATCACTCTGCGATCGATCGGAAACGTCGCGCGCGAGGGCCAGCCGGTGCTGCCAATCGACCAGACCTTTCTGTCGCTGATGCTCAAGGAGCGGCCGACCGGCATCACCGGATCATGCAACTACAAGAGCGAGCTGCTCGACGGGCGGATGATTGGCGAATGGATGGAATATCTCGTCGCACTGCTGGCAGAGGCGGTCGCGCAGCCCGACGCGCCGCTCGGACGATTGCGCAGTCGCAGGGCGGCGTGAGAGGTCGCCTTCGCATGCTGGAGCGAAAAACCACTCACCCGCCAAAGCTGTGAATGCCCAAGTTGCATCTTGATTATTTGGCGCTGTCGCGCAACATTATTCCCGCGTTTTGATTTGGACTTTGGACTATCTATTTTCAAACCGGGGGAGTGCGTTATGGGTTTCATCAAATTTACCAAGGGCACCTCGCTGAGCGACAAGGATCGCAAGTCGCTGCAAAAACTGCTGACGGACGAGAAGAAGAAGCTTCAAGCCGCGCTAAAGGACGTCGACGCCAGCCTTTCGATGCTGGGCGGCAAGAAGAAGGCCAAGAAGAAGCGGTAGGACTCGTCGGCTCGGACGCCTACGACCTTCGGATAAGGGCCGCTCGCCTGCGAGCTGGGGTCTCGCACAAGCTTGCGCCCGTAAACCGGCCAGCGGAATCGTCAAGAATTTGCCTGGGTGGACCGTTAGAAGCGGTCCGCTCAGTTGATTCTTGCGTCCCAGCCGGAGATTTGAGCCTCCGCCTGACGCCAAGGGCCCAATTGATTGATGGCAGACGACACAATTGACCTGTTTGTCGGACTGATCGAGACCATCGATACGCCGGGGGCGGTCGATGCGTACCGGCAATTTCTGTCGGCCAACGAACGCGCGCGGGCCGATCGCTTCATGTTCGAGCGGCATCGACGGCAATACATCTTCGCGCACGCGATGTTGCGCCTGGCGTTGTCGCACGTTGCACCCAATGTTGCGCCTTCGGATTGGTCCTTCGATACCGGCCGCTACGGACGGCCCTTTGTCGCATCGCCCGCGACCGCCCTGCATTTCAGCCTGTCCCATGCCGACGGCTGCGTCGCCTGCGTGGTCTCGAGACACGAGGCCGTCGGCATCGACGTCGAGACCGTGTCACGGCGTGTCGCGCCGCTGTCGACGGCGCTGCGCTTCTTCGCCCCCGAAGAGGTCGAGACACTGCGCGGATTGCCGGAGCCCGACGCCACCCAGCGCTTCTTCGACTATTGGACGCTGAAGGAAGCCTATCTGAAGGCCAGGGGTTTCGGGCTCAACCTGCCGCTCGACGGATTTGCGATGCAGGTGTCGCAAAAGGCGATCGAGATCAGCTTCAAGCCCGACATCGCCGACGATCCCGATGGCTGGCGCTTTTCGCTCAGTTCGCCCTCGCCCTCGCACCGCCTGGCGATCGCCGACGGCTCCCGGACGGCCGGCGGTCTTCCGATCAGCCGTCACGCCTGGCCGCTCCAGGACGCGGCCGAATGACCGGCCGGCGACTTCGCGTCTTTCCGGCCATCTCGCGCAATCGCGACCCCAAGAAATATATCGGCGAATTGATGCGGGTGGCGCAATTCGCCGACCGTAATGGCTTTGCGGGCATCCTGCTGTTCGAAGGCAACGACGTGTTCGTCGAGCCCTGGGCGATGGCCCAGCACATCATGGGGCAGACGTCGCGAAGCTCGCCGCTGATCGCCGTCAATCCGGTCTACATGCATCCGTTCACGGCGGCAAAATTCGTCTCGTCCTTCGCGCAGCTGCATGGCCGCAAGGTCTATCTCAACATGATCACGGGAACGGCGGTCAGCGACCTGCAGGCACTCGGCGACGAGCAATCGCATGCCGACCGCTACGACAGGCTCGGCGAATTCGTCGCGTTGATGCGCCAGCTCCTGGAAAGCCCGCGCCCGGTCAATTTCGACGGTCGGTTCTATCGCGCGAGCAATTTGCAGCTTCGTCCGCGCCTGCCGGCGGAGCTGATGCCGGAATACTTGATCGCCGGCCAGTCGGAGGCGGCGCAGCGCGTGGCAAGGGACACCGGCTGCATCAAGATGCAGATGCTGCCGCCTGATCTCGATCGCGGCCTCAGCGCACCCGGAATGAATTTCGGCATCTTCGCCCGCGAGACCCGCGACGCGGCGCGGCAGGCGGCGAAGGCCCGCTTCCGCGATAATCCCGATGATCGCGAGCTACTCTCGCTCACGATGGAGAACACCGACTCCACGTGGAAGCGTCGTCTCTATGACGGCCAGAGCGGCGAGCTCCAGGAGAACGGCTACTGGCTGTTGCCGTTCCTGACTTTCCAGGCCGACTGCCCCTATCTCGTCGGCAGCCATGCCGAGATCGGCGCGCGGCTGAAGGATTTCGCGGCGCAGGGCCTGACCACGATCATGCTCGACATGGTCGCCGACGAGACCGAGATGCAGCACGTCTGCAAGGCGCTCACGGCGAGCGGGATGCTTTAGAACTTCTTCCAACTCGCTTACTGAAGCCGTCGCATCGTCATGGCCGGGNCCATCCACGCCTTCCCGTACGGTACAAAGAACGTGGATGCCCGGGACAAGCCCGGGCATGACGGCCTCCCGTGGAGGCGGATATGCGATACCCCTGCCGCAAGCGGGGAGAGGCGAAGAACGGCCTCAGCGTGCCTCCTCAAATCCCGCCAGCACCGAGGTCAAATTGGCGCCGAGGATGTCGGAGAGATAGCCGCCCTCCTGCACGAACACAGTCGGCAAGTCCATCCGCGCGATGGCCTGGCCGATGCGGCGGAAACCGGGCGTGGTGACGGCGAGGCCGCGAAGCGGATCGTGCTCGGAGGCGTCGAGGCCGAGCGCGATGACGAGCGCGCCGGGCGCGAAGGACTCGATCGCCTTGCGCACCAGATCCATCGCCTGGATATAGCCGTCATCGCCGGTGCCGATGGCCAAGGGGATGTTGAGATTGGTGCCGAGGCCCGCTCCTTCGCCGCGCTCATGCGCATAGCCCCACACGAAGGGATAATAGTCGGTCGGATCGGCATGGATCGATATCGTGTAGACATCAGGTCGCGCGTAGAAAATTCCCTGCGTGCCGTTGCCGTGGTGGACGTCGACATCGAGGATCACGACGCGCTCATGCTTGAGCCGCAGATGCGCGGCCGCGATCGCGCTGTTGTTGAGGAAGCAGAAGCCGCCGGCCATATCGCGATAGGCGTGATGACCGGGCGGACGGCAGAGCGCGTAGGTCGCGTCCTCGCCGTCCATCACCATCTGCGCCGCGGTGACCGCGACGTCGGTCGCTGCGCAGGCCGCGGCCCAGGTACCGGGGCCGATCGGCGCTGCCGTATCAGCGGTGTGCCAGCCGAGCTTGCCGACGATGTGGGTGGGATAGGTCGCGGCTTGGCGGACCGGATGGATGTTGCCGATCATCTCCGGACCGGAATCGCCGAGTGCGGTCCAGGCGTCCCAGGCTTCGCTCAGGAACGACAGGTATTCCGGGCTGTGAATGCGCGCACGCGGCCCCTGCCCGAACTTTGTCGGCTCGACCAGTTGATGCTTGCCGTCATTCAGGCCCTTCAGCAGGCGGTCGGCGCGCTCGGGCTGCTCGGTGGTGCGCTTGACGACGCCGCGGACCAGGAAGAATTGCGGATCATGGCTGCGATGCAGCTCGGTATGGACGGCCTTCACTCAAACACTCCGGGTCGCATGCGCTTTGATGGTGCCATAGATGTCTTGATCCCTGTGGCGACAACATGCAAGCAAGAAGAATGCCGACCCTCGCCGCACCGTTCTGCGGATTGTCAGCGCACCGAGCATGATGACACTTGGCTCGACTGTTGCCATGAGGAAGATGCGCCCCCTCTCCCGCTTGCGGGGGAGGGCTGGGGTGGGGGTGTCGCCACAATCGAGACTCCCGATGTGGAGGAAGCCCCCACCCGGCGCTTCGCGCCGACCTCCCCCGCAAGCGCAGGGCGATCGCATATGAATGAGAGTTTGGCGGACAGCCTCCTTGCGGCCCATCCTTCGAGACGCCCGCTTTGCGCGGGCTCTCAGGATGAGGTCTTGATTTGTGGCGAAATGTTAGACCCTCATGGTGAGGAGCGCCGCCTCACGGCGCGTCTCGAACCATGAAGGCCGAGCACGTTCCAGCCAGTAAGGACCATAGCGATAGCCCTGCCCGCAAGCGGGAGAGGTTGAACGAGCCCGCCGGCTCAGCAGCGCCCGCGCTGGAGGCAATGTTCGCGGCCCTGCTGATCGGTGCGGAAGGACTCGATGAAGCCTCCCTGGCGCTGCGTGACGAAAACGGTCTTGCCGTCGCTGCCCCCGAAGGCGAGATTGGTCGGCTCCTTGCCTCTCAGCGCGATCTCGCGCTCGACCGCGCCATTGGGCTTCATCAACGCGACGGTACCCTTGAGAATCCGTGCGATATAGAGCCGGCCGGTGACGTCGGTGCGCAGGCCGTCGATCGAGTCAGGCTGGAATGCTTTCACGAGCTTCGCATCGGTAAGCTGGTTGCCGCTGACAGCGTACGACCAGACCTGGCCGCTGTTGGATTCGCCGACATAGAGCGTCTTGCCATCCGGGCTGAGATCGATGCCGTTGGTCGTGCCCATCGCGCGCGGCGCTACCATGATCTGTCCCTGCACCGAGCCGTCTGCCGCTTTCGCGATGCGCCAGATGTGACCCTCTCGCCCCTTCCAGTTCGGATCGCTCGCATAAATGGTGCCGTCGCGGGCGATGGTGATGTCATTGGGCTGATTCATCTCGTCGGAGTGAAACCAGACGGCGGGCTCGGTGTTGCCTTTCGGAATCGCGAGAACGTTGTGCTTCTTGTAGTCCGCAATGAACATCGTGCCGTTGCGATCGAAGCGGATGGCATTGCCGACGCTGCCGTCGGGAAGCACGACGAATGGCACCGAGGCGGCGCCGCCCGCAGGCAGTTTGCCGATGGTGCCGGGCTTGCCGAAATTGACGACGAAGAGATTGCCGTCGAGGTCGGCGGCGGGTCCTTCGATACCAAACGTGTATTCGCCGGCTGGCGTCACCTGCGCACTTTCGAACAGCTTTGTTTCGGCGCTGGCCGACGACGCCGCGATGACGAGAAGGATGCTACTGCACAGGCACCAGAGATTCCTGCCGGATGTAATAGCCATCGCCGTCGGTACACTCGCCGTTCAGATAGGGATCGGCCGGCCTGAAGAACCGGCTGAAGCCGGATTTGTCTACAGCGCTCCTTTGTGTCACGACGACGACCTTGGCGGCCGGTATTTCGCCGCATTCCTGGTTCGTTTTGCTGAAGAACTTGCGCTGCGGCGAGCCAGACTTGATCCGCATCCGCGTTCCCGGAACCATCCGCGCAACCAGCAAGTCCGCGGTATCAAGCAGGCGCGCATAGCGCGGCTCCGTCCTCGCGAGGTTCTCGCCGCCCGGCGGCATCAGCTTCTCGGCGCCCAGGCCGCGCAGCCGTGTGCGCAGCTTGCCGGAGTCGGGATCACCCGGGTAGATCCAGCCGTCCTGCGACAGCATGAACCGCAGCACGGCCCCGTCCTTGTCCGCGTCCGATTGCCCTGCCTTCAGACCGAAATCGGAATGGCAACCGACACAGTGCTTTTCGACCAGACCCTTGCGCAGCGTGGTGAGGCGGTCGCGGTTCTGCGCGTCCCTCGCCACGAACGCCGCGAGCTGATCGATCTGGGCCTGACTGCGCATATCGCAGGGCAGCGGCTGCGGCGCTTCGCCGGCGGCGCGGTCAATCCGGATCACTGTCTGGTTCTTGTCCTCGACCAACCAGATCGCGCCGTCCTCGGCGACAGTCATGCCGACGGGCGCGCCTTGCGGCCGCGTACCGTTGACCCGATGCCAGCCCGCGATCAGCTCCTCGAAGGGCGCGGCAGCGACCTCGCCGGTGTCGGTCTGGAAGCTTCGCGTCGCCTCGGCCGCGCAGCTGACGTGATAGCGCACCGGCGCCGGACTCGGCTTGGGGAAGCCATGATCATCGACGTCGTAGATGAGGACGCGGCTGCCGGTCGGGCGATAGCCGTGCAGTCCGACAAGCAGCTTGCCCTCCAGCTCCGGAAATTTTGCGCCGTGATAATAGAGCATGGCCAGCGGCGCGCCGTGCGGCGGCATCAGCGAGAGCGGTGCCTTGTAGAGCGCATTGCCGGTGCAGAGCGCCTTGTAGGGCCCGGACTGCAGCACGGCTTTGAATTCCGGGCTCGGCGTCGACAGATCGTAGCAATACGGCCAGCCATAGTGCTTGCCCGGCTCAATCGCGTTGATCTCCTCGTTCGGCTTGAAGATATCGGGCAGGTCGCGGCCGTTCTCGCCCTGCAGAAAGGCATAGCCGGTATCGGGGAAGCTCGGGTGCAGCGCCAGCGCCATCGAGTTGCGCAGACCTCGCGCATAGACCTGATGCGCCGGATTCGGATCGTTCGGCTTCAACGCCGGAAAAATGCCGCCCGCAGGCGGCGTGAACAGCCAGATCGCGGCCATGGCGTCGGCCCCTTCGGTGGCCGCGCAAGGCCGGTTGATCGGCGCCGGCGTGATACAGTCGTCGCTGTGCGACCCGATATTGACGAACAGGCGCCCGTTCTTGTCGAAGACAAACTGCTTGAGCGGGTGCGCGCTCTCGTCGAGCTTCGTGCCATCAGGCAGCGTGATCCGGCGGCCCGGCAAATGACGGATGATGGTCTCGACCGTGCTGCGCGGATTGTCCGCGAGCGGATCGACCCTGAAGATCGTCTCGGCGGACGAGGCGTACAGCTTCTTGTCCGGGCCGATTACGAGGCCGAACGGGTATTCGATCGCCGTCAGGAGTTCCTTGAACCGCTTGCCTGCCGGAGCGCGCGGATCGAGCAGCAGCAGCCGTCCATCGGTATGGCCCCAGCCGCCCATGTCGGCGACCACGAACAGGTCGTGGCCGGGCACCTGGATGATCGAGCGCGGAAATTTCAGATGATCGTCTTCGCTGGCGACAAGGCCGGCGCAGAACCCACCCTTCATGTCGAGCTGGATCCGGGGAAAGGCGAGATCGCCGCTGCCGCAGGTTTCCGCGCCGATCGCATAGCCGCTCTTCCTGAGTGGCTCGGACCACGCTGCCGAGGCGAGGCCGAGCAGGACTGTGAAGGCAGTCGCCATCAAGCGGCGGCTTCGATGTCCGCACCGTAATGTGAAGTGGTTCACCCAACCCTCCCCCGACTTTCGTCGAATCGAGCCTTCCACGCCGCCCGTGCGCCGTCCAGTTGATCATCACCCCCCTGTGATCAAACCCACCGAGGCCGAGCTAGCGACCAATATCCGTAGATTCCCTTACCGGGCTTGGCCCGAATGTTTTTCGGCATTTTCTGATGGTATCGATTTGCCATCCAAATCGCTTTCTACAGGAGGCGTATATGGTTCAGGTCTATTTTCACTGCTCCAATACTGACGGCACGCTGATCGATCGCTGCGGCACCGCCGTCGCCAACCTGACCGAGGCGCGCGATCGCGCCACCCAGATCATGCAGTCGATGATCCTGACGCCCGGCGCCGAAGACTGGCGCGACTGGGTGATCCACGTCAGCGACGACGACGGCGAGGAGATTTTCGATCTCCCCTTCACATCGATGCTCGGCAAGCCGCATTGAGGTGATGCCATGCTGTTCGCTTCGTTGAGCCTGCTCTGCCAGCCCCTGAACTTCGTTGCCACCAAGTGGCAAAGGTTGATTAAAATCGCAGGCAATCCCTACCGCCCCGAGCTTCACTACATGCGCGGGCCTGGCCCGAAATGGCACGCCAAGCATCAGGCCCGCCGTCGCGACGGCGCGCTGTAGGAGCTGCAGCTTCGACGCTTCCTGACTGACTTCCCCAAACTCGTCATGCCCGGGCTCGTCCCGGGCATCTTTGTCTTCACCGCCCGGTGAGCTTTGCCTTGCGCTTCTCGCCTGTTTCACACCAGCCATGTCGCTCCTGCCTATGGATGTTCTCGCTATCGGCAATGTGCCATTGTCGTTTTGCTTCGCCAATTGCGGAGCTGAGACGTCAACGCAACGAAGCACGACACCTGGGACACAAGACGACATCATGCCTCACCAGTTCAGCCTCGCCCAAAACATCCGCAAACCCGCCGTCAGGGCCAAGGGCGGCATCGTCGCCGCGCAGTCGCGCCGCGCGGCCGAGGTGGGCGCAGAGGTGCTGGCGGCGGGCGGCGACTGTGTCGATGCGATCGTCGCGACCACCTTCGCGCTGAACGTACTGGAACCCTGGATGAGCGGCATGGGCGGCGGCGGCGCGATGGTGCTCTTCCGCGCCAAGGAAAATCGCTACGAGGTGATAGACTACGGCATGCGCGCGCCGCAGAGCCTGCGCGTCGCCGACTATCCGCTCACCGGCCAGGGCGCGGCCTCCGACCTGTTCCCCTGGCCGCGGGTGAAGGACGACCGCAACATTCACGGCCCCGGCTCGATCGCGGTGCCCGGCGTCGTCGCCGGCATGGAGGAGGCGCATCGCCGCCACGCCAAGCTGCCGTGGAAGGATCTGCTGGCGCCGGCCGCGAAGCTCGCCGGCGAAGGGCTGCTGGTCGACTGGTGGACGACGCTGATGATCGCGAGCACAGCCGCCGATCTGCGGCGCTATCCGGCCAGCGCGGAAGCCTTTTTGAAGGACGGCCTGCCGCCGAATGCGCCGTGGGGTATCAAGGCCGAGACGCGGCTGCCGCAGGACAAGTTGAAGGCCACGCTGTCGCATCTTGCCGAGGCCGGCGCGCGCGACTTCTACCAGGGCGACCTCGCCAAAAGCATCGCATCCGACATCAAGGCCGACGGCGGCTCGCTGTCGGCCGAGGACCTCGCCGCATTCCGCGCCCATCTGCGCGAGCCGCTGGCGATCCCCTATCGTGGCGGCAAGGTCTTTGCGACGCCGGAGCTGACGGCCGGGCCGACGATGGCGCATGCGCTGCGCCTGCTGCAGCAGAATCTGAAGCCGGGCGGTACACCCGATGCGGCGACCTACGCCGAATATACGCTCGCTTTGCAATCGGCCTATCGCGAGCGGCTCGGAGACATGGGCGATGCCGACGGCAAGCGCTCGCTCGGCGCGGAATATCTGGCGCCGTCCTGCACCACGCACTTCTCCGTGGTCGACCGCCACGGCAACATGGCCGCGGTGACGCAGACGCTGCTCTCCACCTTCGGCTCGAAATACGTGACGCCGCACACCGGCATCACCATGAACAACGGCATCATGTGGTTCGACCCGACGCCGGGCACGACCAACTCGCTTGCACCCGGCAAGCGCTGCCTCACCAACTACACCCCCGTCATCGCCGAGACCCAGGACAGCAAGCGCCTCGCGGTCGGCGCCTCCGGCGGCCGCCGCATCCTGCCGGCGGTGATGCAGCTCGTCTCCTTCGCGATGGACTTCGGCATGGATCTCGACGCCGCGATCCACCAACCACGCATCGATGCCAGCGAAGGCGCAGTCGTGATCGGCGACGCCCGCCTGCAGGCGGACGCGCGCAAGGCGCTCGCGGCGCGCTTCGACTATGAGGAGACGCAGGTGCAGGCGCTGCCGATGAAATTCGCCTGCCCGAGCGTGGTAATGCGCGAGGGCGATACCAATTCCGGCGCGGTCGAGATCTTCCAGCCCTGGGCCGATGCGGTGGCCGAAGGCTGATCGTCACGACTCCTCCATATTTGCACGCGACACCGCAATCGATGTCCGCTCATCGAACGGACAGATGCGTGCCTAAAGGAGAGAATTAGGATGAAGAAGCTTGCGCTCGCCGCAACATTGATCATCGCGGCCGGCTTCACGATGCCCGGCGCGGCATTCGCCAGAGGCGGTCATGGCCACGGTCACGGTCATGGACACGGCCATGGTGGATTCCATGGACATCACCATGGCACGCCGCCCGGCTGGTATCACGGGCGCAAGGTCGGCTGGCACGGCCGGGGCTGCCCGCCCGGCCTGTGGAAGCAGGGCCGCTGCTGACACCCCATCTGCAACTCTTAAGAGGCGCCACCCCTGACCGGGCGGCGCCTTCTTTAAATGCCGAGACGGTCCCGCACGCGACCGGTGATCACGGCGCTGGTCACGGCCACCGGCCAGAGCGCGTGCATCGGGATCGGCTTGATGCCGGTGATCGGCATATCGATCTCGGCCTTGGCGCCGCCGATCAGGCGACGCGCGAGCTGCGCGCCCATCGCGGTCGAGAGCGCGACGCCGCGGCCGTTGCAGCCGAGCGAGATCAGGATGTCTTCCGCGGGCTCATGCACGTGCGGATAATGATCCTTGGTGATGGCGAGCCGGCTGTTCCAGCCATGAGTCCAGGAAACGCCCTTGAGCTGCGGCCATAGCCGCTCGGCATAGCGGACGAGATAGGCGACGTCGGACGGCGAATTGATCCAGCGCATCGGGCCGCGGCCACCCATCAAGAGGCGGCCATGCTGGTCGATGCGGTAGTAGACCGTGATGTGTCCGCTTTCGTAGAGCACGGAACGCGTCGGCATGATCGAGCGGGCGACCTCGTCCGAGAGCGGCGCCGTGGCGGCGATCGAGGAGAATACCGGCACGATGGTGCGGCGAAGCGCCAGCCAGAGATCGTCGGTAAAGCCGTTGGTGGCGAGCAGCACCTTTTCGGCATGCACCGCGGCACGCGGCGTTTCGATCCGCCAGCGGCTGCCCTCGCGGCGCAGCGACAGGGCCGGCGTCTCACCATGGACATTCGCGCCTGCGGACATCGCGGCGCGCGCAAGGCCGCGGGCATAGCTGAGGGGATGCAGATCGCCGCCGCGGGCATCGAGCATGGCACCGATGTAGCGGTCCGTGCCAGTCATCTCGCGCAACTGCTCGCGATCGAGGAACGACACCGGCATGCCGCGGCGGATGCATTGCTGCGCGGTCCTCTCGATCGCGGCGGCGCTGACCTCGTTATAGGCCGCGCGCAGCGTACCCTTCTGCCGCGCCTCGCAGGGGATCTGGTAGCGGCGGATCAGGTCGTGGGTGAAGTTCGTCGTTCCGTAGGAGAACTCGATCATGCGGCGGCCGAGTTCGGGGCCGAAATCGGCCTCAATCTGATCGGGATCGTGCTTCAGCCCGGGATTGGTCTGGCCGCCATTATTGCCGGAGGCGCCCCAGCCGGGCTCCTGCGCCTCCAGCACCAAGGCCTCTACGCCCTGCTCCGCCAAATGCAGCGCGGTCGAGAGGCCGGTGAAGCCGCCGCCGACGATGGCGACGGAGACATTCTTGTCGATGTCGAGCGGCGGCGTTGCAGTCGGCGCCACGGCCGTGTCGGCATAGAGTGAGGGCGGTAGTGGCAGGCGCGCAGGCGCATTCATGGCGAAGACCGATCAGAGCGGATGCAACACGCGGCGCAAAAAGTCCTGCGTGCGCGGATGCTGCGGTTGATTGAGGACGGCCTTGGCCGGTCCCTGCTCGACGATGACGCCGCCATCGATGAACAGCACGCGGTCGGCAACATCGCGGGCAAAGCCCATCTCGTGAGTGACGACGACCATGGTCATGCCGTCGTCGGCGAGCTTGCGCATGACGCCGAGGACATCGCCGACGAGCTCGGGATCGAGCGCCGAGGTCGGCTCGTCGAACAGGATCGCCTTGGGCTGCATCGCCAGCGCGCGGGCGATCGCGACGCGCTGCTGCTGGCCGCCGGAAAGCTGCGGCGGATGCACGTCGGCTTTTTCGGCGAGGCCAACCCGGGCGAGCAGCGCGCGTCCACGCTCAAACGCCGCGGCGCGCGGCTCCTTCTTCACATAGAGCGGTCCCTCGACGACGTTTTCGAGCGCGGTTCGATGTGGGAACAGGTTGAAGCGTTGAAATACCATTGAGACCTGGGTGCGGATCGCCACGATCGACGGCGCATCGCGGTCGACTTTCAGTCCCTCGACGCTGATCTCGCCGCGGTCGTAGCTTTCGAGCCCATTGATACAGCGCAGGATGGTCGACTTGCCGGAGCCGGAGGGGCCGATGATGCAGACCACCTCGCCCTTCTCGACGTTCGCCGTGATGCCCTTGAGCACCTCGACCTTGCCGAAGCTCTTGTGGACGTCGCTCAGCTCGATCATCGCTTGCCGGCCCGCTTCTCGAAGTGACGGACGAGCAGGATCAGCGGAATGCTCATGGTGAGATACATCAGCGCCACCAGCGTGAACACGCTGGTGTTCTTGAAGGTCGAAGATGCGATCAGCTTGCCTTGAAGGGCGAGCTCGGCGACCGTGATGGTCGAAGCCTGCGAAGAGTCCTTCAGCATCATGATCATGACGTTGCCGTAAGGCGGCAACACGATGCGCACCGCCTGCGGCAGCACCACGCGGCGCATTGTGAGCCACCAGCCCATGCCGATCGACTGCGCCGCCTCGATCTGCCCCTTGTCGATCGCCTCGATGCCGGCGCGGAAATTTTCGGCCTGGTAGGCTGAATAGGCGATGCCGAGCCCGAGGATCGCGGCTTGCAACGCGGTCAGCGTGACGCCGAGATCCGGCATCACGAAGTAGAGGTAGAATAGCAGCACGATGATCGGGATGCCGCGGATCACGTTGATCAGGCTGGCGCTGAGCCCCGACAGGAGGCCGATGCCTGAGACCCGCATCATGGCCCAGACGAGGCCAAGCACCGTCGACAGCAGCAGCGAGCCGATGGTGACGACGATCGTCAGCGCGACGCCGTTCAACAGGATCGGGAAGAACTCGACGGCGTCGTGCCAGAAGCCTTTCATCGCGCGGCCTTCTCAGCCCTCTATTGATCAGCCCTGCGCCTTCAGGCCCCATTTATCGAGGATCTTGTCGATGGTGCCGTTGGCCTTCAGCTTCGCCAGCGAGGCGTTGATCTTGCCCAGAAGCGCAGTCTCTCCCTTGCGCACGCCGATGCCGACCGAGCCGACGGTGACGGGTTTGTAGCCATCGACGAGACGCACCTCGGGGAAGCCCCCCTGCTTCAGATTGTAGGCGAGGATGGGATAGTCGGCATAGCCGGCCTTGAGGCGGCCGGTGTTCACGTCGCGCAGGATGTCGGGAATGGTCTCATAGGCCTTGACCTCGGCGAACAGGCCGGACTTCTTCAGCGCGTCGACGAAGGCGGTGCCGACCTGGGCACCGACCGTCTCGCCCTTCAGATCCTCCTGCGAGGCATAGGCCTTGGTGTCGCCCTTCGGCACGACGAGGCCTTCGCCATAGGTGTAGATCGGGTCGGAGAAGTCGACGACCTCCTTGCGCGGCGGCGTGATGAACATCGCGGCCGCGATAATGTCGATCTTGCTCGAGGTGAGCGAGGGAATCAGCGCCGAGAACTGCATCGGCTCGATCTGCACGTTGAGACCAGCGTCCTTGCCGATCTCGGTGATGAGATCGACCATGATGCCTTGGATGGTGTTGGTCTTGGTGTCGAGGAAGGTGAAGGGAATGCCGGTCGGCGTCGAGCCGACCTTCAGCACCTGCTGCGCCGATGCCGGCACGGTGGCTGCAATCGCGAGCGCCGCGACCGCGGCCTGAACGAAACGCTTCATCGCTATCCCCCTTTGGGTTCGGCCGATCGCGACGCCCGCGTGTATGGCGAGGCAGACGTTGCGGGCGACGCCTTTTCGGCTTATTTTCACCAATATGAAAATTTGGTCACACTTTCGCGGTCGATGCAAGCGGTTTTCATGCACATGAAGGAAGCGGTTTGACGTGAGCGGTGGCAAAAGAATGCGCAAACCGGCCGCCGCAAAGCCGGTGAAAAAGGCGAAGGCCAAAACGGCCGAGCCCGCGATGGACGTTGCGGTCGGCCGCCGCATCCGCGATCTCCGGCGGGTCAGGCAATTCTCGCTCGAAACGGTGGCCGAGCGCACGGAGCTTTCGATTGGCTTCCTCAGCCAGATCGAGCGCGGCCTGTCCTCGCCCTCGCTGCGCGTGCTGGCGACGCTCGCCGACGTGCTCGGCGTCGGCATCGCCGCGCTGTTCGGGACGAGCCCGAGCAGCGACGGCGTGTCCGACCAGATCGTGACGCGCGCGCTGCAGCGCCCCGAGCTCAAGCTCTGGCGCACCGGCGTCTCAAAACAGTTGCTGAGCCCGGCGAGCGCCGAGAACCGGCTCAATTTGTTCCTCGTGCATCTGGAGCCCGGCGGCTCAACCGGCGATGAGCTCTACACCCATGACGGCGAGGAAGCCGGCCTCGTGCTCGAGGGCGAGATGATGCTGACGGTGGATACGGAGACTTGGTCGCTGAAGACGGGCGACAGCTTTCGGTTTGCCAGCCGACGGCCGCACCGTTTTTCCAACCCGGCGCAGGATGCGAAGGCTGTGGTGCTGTGGGTGAATTCGGTGACGGCGGCGGGGTAGTTCTTCTCGCTCCACGGGCACAGCCGCAGTCCCGTCATCCCGAGGTGCGAGCGATGGGGCGCAACGCGCCACATGGCTCGCACCTCAGGGTGACGGTGATGGATTGGATATGGGCTTCCACGCCGTCATTGCGAGCGACGCGAAGCAATCCAGAATCTCGCCGCGGAGGCAGTCTGGATTGCTTCGTCGCTTCGCTCCTCGCAATGACGGGCGGATAAACCTTTACCCAAACCTATGAGCGTAGCGGTCCACCGTCAGCTCGCTCGTGTCGATCTCCGGCTTCTTGCCCGACAGCATGTCCGCGAGCACACGGCCGGAGCCGCAGGACATGGTCCAGCCCAGCGTGCCGTGGCCGGTGTTGAGGTGGAGATTACTGTAGCGCGTCGGGCCGATCACGGGCGGGCCGTCCGGTGTCATCGGGCGCAGGCCGCTCCAGAACGTTGCTTTGGAGAGATCGCCGCCGCGCGGGAAGAGATCGATCAGCGAATGATCCAGCGTGGCGCGGCGCGCGGGGTAGAGCTTGCTCGAATAGCCGGAGATCTCGGCGGTGCCGCCGACGCGGATGCGATCCCCCAAGCGGGTGATCGCAACCTTGTAGCTCTCGTCCATCACGGTCGATTCCGGCGCGCCGCTGGCGTCCTTGATCGGCACCGTGATCGAATAGCCCTTCACTGGATAGACCGGCAACGAAATGCCGAGCGGCGCAACCAGTCGCGACGACCAGCTTCCGAGCGCGAGGACATAGGCATCGGCCTGCAGCAGGCCGGCACTGGTCGCAACACCAGTCACGCGCGTGGCGTCCGTCACGATGCCGTTGATGCCGGTGTTGAACATGAAGCGCACGCCGAGCGCTTCGGCGTGCTTGGCCAGCGCCTGCGTGAACATGTGGCAGTCGCCGGTCTCGTCCTGCGGCAACCGCAATCCGCCCGCGAACTTCTCCTTCACGCCGCCGAGCGCCGGCTCGACCGCGATGCAGCCTTCTCGGCTGAGCACCTCATAGGGCACGCCGTATTGCTTGAGCACGGCGATGTCCTCGCCGGTGCCGTCGAGCTGCGCCTGGTAGCGGAACAGCTGCAAGGTGCCCTGCGCGCGCTCGTCATATTGAATGCCGATGTCGCGGCGCAGATCGCGCAGGCAATCGCGGCTGTACTCCGCAATCGGGATCATCCGGCTCTTGTTGACCGCGTAACGCGCGGACGTGCAGTTGCGCAGCATCTTGAGCAGCCAGATCCACATCACGGGATCGAGCTTCGGCCGGACCACCAGCGGGCCGTGCTTCATCAACAGCCATTTGACCGCCTTCACCGGCACGCCGGGGCCGGCCCAGGGCGAGGAATAGCCGGGCGAGACCTCGCCGGCATTGGCGAACGAAGTCTCCAGCGCCGGCTGCGGCTGACGGTCGACGACCGTCACCTCATGCCCGGCGCGCGCGAGATAGTAGGCAGAGGTGACACCGATGACACCGCTGCCGAGGATCAGGACTTTCACGCTTCGTCAAACTCCCGCGGCATCACGCGCCGCTGCCAAGACAGAAAAACACCGTGAACCGCGGGAGCAATTATCAGGCCACCCGCTTGATGGCGTCGCCGAGGATCGAGACCATCTGGTCGATGTGGCTCTTCTCGACGATCAGCGGCGGCGACATCGCAAAGGAGTCGCCGCTGGTGCGCAGGTAAAGGCCGCTGTTGAAGCAGTCGACCATCACGTCATAGCCACGCGCGCCGATCGCGCCCTCGCGCGGCGACAGCTCGACCGCACCCATCAGGCCGCAATTGCGGATGTCGATGACGTTCGGCAGACCTTTCAGCGAATGCAGCGCATCGCGCCAGTATTCGGCGATCGACGCACCGCGCGTGAGCAGGCCCTCGTCCTTGTAGATGTCGAGCGTGGCAAGGCCTGCGGCACAGGCGACGGGATGCGCCGAATAGGTGTAGCCGTGGAACAGCTCGATCTGGTTCTCCGGGCCGGTCATCAGGCCGTCATGCACCTTGCGGCTCGCGAACACAGCGCCGCAGGGGACAGTGCCGTTGGTGATACCCTTGGCGGTGGTCATCAGGTCCGGCGTGACGCCGAAGAAGTTGGCGGCGAACGGCGTGCCGAGGCGGCCGAAGCCGGTGATGACCTCGTCGAAGATCAGGAGGATGCCGTGCTTGTCGCAGATCTCGCGCAGCCGCTTCAGATAGCCCTGCGGCGGCGGCAGCACCGCGGTCGAGCCCGGCACCGGCTCGACGATGACGGCGGCAATCGTCTCGGCGCCGTGCAAGGCGACGAGGCGCTCGAGATCGTCAGCAAGCTCGGCGCCATGCGTCGGCTGATCCTTGGCAAAGGCGTTGCGGGTGAGATCGTGGGTGTGGCGGATGTGGTCGACGCCCGGAAGATGGGTCGCAAACGCACGGCGGTTCGCCACCATGCCGCCGACCGACATGCCGCCGAAGCCGACGCCGTGATAGCCGCGCTCCCGGCCGATCAGGCGGGTGCGCGTCGGCTGGCCGGTCGCGCGATGGTAGGCGAGCGCGATCTTCAGCGCGGTGTCGACCGATTCAGAGCCGGAGTTGGTGAAGAAGATGCGATCGAGCCCCTTCGGCGCGATTTCGGCGAGCCGCTCGGCGAAGTCGAACGCGAGCGGATGACCCATCTGGAACGACGGCGCGAAGTCCAGCGTCATGAGCTGCTTTTCGACCGCGGCCGCGATCTGCTTGCGGCCGTGGCCGGCGTTGACGCACCAGAGGCCGGCGGAGCCGTCGATCACCTTGCGGCCGTCGACGCTTGTGTAGTGCATGCCCTCGGCCGAGGAGAACAGGCGCGGCGCCTTCTTGAACTGCCGGTTGGCCGTGAACGGCATCCAGTACGAATCGGTCTTGATGGTGTTCGGAATCTGATGAAGGGTCACGGCCGCGCTCCTTTGCTGACCCTTTAGCAGAGCCACGGCTTCCTAAGCGCAACAAGCCCTTTTCTGTGCATTCGCAACCCATTGATTTGATTGGGCGGGCCGGTCCATATTTGCGCGATCCGCAACACCTGCAACAGGGACTTTGGGCATGAGCGTCGACATCGGTGGACGGCTGCGATTCATCCGGGCGCGCCACAAGCTGTCGCAGCGGGAACTCGCCAAACGCTCCGGTGTCACCAATTCGACGATCTCGCTCATCGAGTCCAACCAGATGAACCCGTCGGTCGGTGCGCTCAAGCGCATTCTCGACGGGATTCCGATGGGGCTCGCCGAGTTCTTTGCGCTCGAGCCTGAGACGCGGCGCAAGATCTTCTACCGCGCGGAGGAACTCACCGAGGTCGGCAAGAAGCCGATCTCCTACCGCCAGGTCGGCGACAATCTGTTCGGCCGGAGCTTGCAGATCCTGAAAGAGCGCTACGAACCCGGTAGTGACACCGGCCGAGTGCCGCTGGTCCATGACGGCGAGGAAGGCGGCGTGGTGATCTCCGGCAAGCTCGAGGTCACGGTCGAGGACGAGCGCCGCATCCTCAATCCCGGCGATGCCTATTATTTCGAGAGCCGCCGCCCGCACCGCTTCCGCTGCGTCGGCGGCAAGCCGTGCGAAGTAATCTCGGCCTGCACGCCGCCGACGTTCTGAGAGGCGTCGGCGCTTGTATGATCAATGATCTCGGCAGGCAGAAACGTCATGATAGACGCGCTCCCCCATAGTGTCCTAAGGTTGTGCTGAGCTGATGGGACAGGCATCATGTCGAAGGTCGGAGAGCACTTCATCGCACACGATGGCATGACAGAGCCGGGTCCGCTTGGAAGACTCTACGAGCACCTTCCTCCTGACATAGCTTCGCTGCGCGACATCGTATCAGGGCTCATTGTGCATGTGTCGTGCGCAGACCAGTACGGCATTCCGGCCAGCACGCCGCGCCCCCGCGAGACGCAGCCGGTTTCCGCTCGGCTACAACTCATCCAGGAATGCTTCGACGGACCGCTGGAGGTGCCTCGCCCTCCGCGGCAGCGGACGTTCGGCACATGCCGTGACTATTCGCTGTTACTCTGCAGCATTCTGAGACATCGCGCGATTCCTGCGCGTGTCCGGTGCGGATTTGCCACCTATTTCGACGCCGCGCCCAACCAGGATCACTGGATTTGCGAGTATTGGTCGGCGGCAGAGCAGCGCTGGCGTCGCGTCGATGCACAAATCGATGAGATGCAGCAAAGGGACCTTGGCATCACATTCGACCTGACTGACCTGCCGAATGATGTCTACCTGACGGCGGCCCAAGCGTGGAGATTAGCGAGGAGTGGGAGCGTCGATCCGGATGATTTCGGGCACGGCGACGCAAGGGGCCTTTGGTTCATGAACGTAGATCTCCACCGGGATCTCCTGGCGCTCGCAAACCGGCACACGTCGGTCTGGGACACGTGGCGCAGCGCGACAGCAGAAAACAGGTGCCTGGACGAGACGGACCTGGCCTATGGCGATCGCGTCGCGACGTCCATCGAGACGATTGAACAATCCGAGGGTTGCTCTTCCAGGCCTGATGAGACGGTAGCGTTTCTCAGAAACCCGTCATGGATTGATACGAGCGGCGCCTAGCTCCTTCTCGGAAGACGCCGCGGCGGGAGGAGCTCCCGACGCCGCGTTGGCCGTCAGCGCTGCGTCAACAGCTCCTCGATCTTGATCGGGAAACGGCGCACCCTCACGCCGGTCGCATGCCAGACGGCGTTGGCGACCGCGCCGGCACTGCCGGTGATGCCGATCTCGCCGACGCCTTTGATGCCGAGTGCGTTGACGTGCGGATCGTGCTCCTCGACCGTGATCACGTCGAGCGGTGGCACGTCGGCATTCACGGGGATGTGGTACTCGCCGAGGTTGGCGTTCATGATCCGGCCGCTACGGCGGTCGGTGATCGCCTCCTCGTGCAGCGCGAATGACATGCCCCAGATCATGCCGCCGAACAGCTGGCTCTTCACCAGATGCGGATTGACGATGCGCCCGGCCGCGAAGGCGCCGACCATGCGCGAGACGCGGATCTGGCCGAGGTCGGGATCGACCTTCACCTCGGCGAAGACAGCGCCATGCGCATGCATCGCATATTCTTCCATCGCCGCAGGGTTCGGCGCGCCGGTGCCGCGAGCCTCGACCTCGCCGAGACCGGCGCGTGCGAGGATGTCGGCGTAGCTCTCGCCACGGCTCTCATCGTCGCGGCGGAGCAGCTTTCCGTCGCGCGCGATCACGCCGGCATTGCCGGCGCCGAACAGCGGCGAGCGCTCGTCACCGGTTGCGAGATCGGCGAGCTTGGCGATGACCGCCGCGCCGGCATTGTGGATCGCCGCACCGGCGGTTGCCGTATGCGCGGAGCCGCCGGCGATGCCGGCGTCGGGCAGATCGGACGTGCCGGCCTTGAACGCGACGCGATCGACATCGAGGCCGAGGCCATCGGCCGCGATCTGGGCGAGCGCCGTCCAGGCGCCCTGCCCCATGTCATGCGCGCCGATCTCCATGGCGCCGGTGCCGTCGCGACGAATCGCCGCGCGCGCTTCGGCCTGGAACATCAGCGCCGGGAACGTCGCCGTGCCCATGCCCCAACCGACCAGAAGACCGGCATCGTCGCGCATCTGCCGCGGCTGAAGCGAGCGCTTCGCCCAGCCGAAACGCGCCGCCCCTTGCTCGTAGCAGGCCCGCAGCGCCTTCGAGGAAAATGGCCTGCCGGTGATCGGCTCGACCTCGGCGTAGTTCCTCAGGCGAAAGGCGAGCGGATCGATGCCCCAGGCCCAGGCCATCTCGTCGATCGCGCTCTCCAGCGCGATCGAGCCGGTTGCTTCCCCGGGCGCGCGCATGAACAGCGGCGTGCCGGTGTCGACGCGCACGGCGTCATGCGAGGTCCGGATCGCTGGGCTGGCATAGAGCGTGTGCGAGGCATCAGCGGCGGGCTCGTAAAAATCGTCGAATGTGCTCGACACCGTCCTGGCGTGATGATCGAGAGCGGTCAGGCGTCCTTCGCCGTCGGTGCCCACGCGCAGCCGCTGGCGCGTCGGTGCACGATGGCCGACCGGGCCGTACATCTGCTCACGGCGCAGCACGAGCTTGACCGGCTTGGCGACCAGCTTTGCCGCCATGATACCGAGGACCTGGGGACCAGCCATCAAGCCCTTGGAGCCGAAGCCCCCGCCGAGGAAGGGACTGCGGATGTGAATCTTCTCTGGCGCCATGCCGAACAGCTCGGCGACGCGTGCGCGCGACAGGAACAAGCCCTGGGTCGGCATGTCGATCGAGAGGTTGTCGCCGTCCCAGGCCGCGACGATCGCATGCGGCTCCATGGCGTTGTGATATTGCGGCGGCGTCTCATAGGTGACCTCGATCCGCTTGTCGGCCGCGACGAGACCCGCCTCGACGTCGCCGCGGCGATTTTCCGTCGGGTTGCCGACACCGACGACGGGCGGCACGAAACTTTCGCCGGCATCGAGCCCGACACGCGCCGGCAGCGTCTCGTAACGTGGCGCCAGCAGCGCCGCGCCTTCGGTCGCCGCCTCCAGCGTTTCCGCGATCACGACGGCGATGGGCTGGTTGGGATAGCGGACCTCGTCGCTCTGCAACACTTCCATCCGGAACACGAACGGATTGGTCTTGATTTCCGGGTCGATCGCGAGCTGTGGCTTGTGGCTCGACGTCATGATTTCAACGACGCCGGGATGGCGCTTGGCCGCGGCCACATCGAGCGAGGTCACGCGACCGCGCGCGATGCTGGAGACCGCCATCACGGCAAACAGCATGCCGGGCGGATGATTGTCGGCGGCATAAGTCGCCTGTCCCCTGACCTTGAGGATGCCGTCACGACGGGTCAGCGGCTGGCCGATGTTCGAGCCGTGCCGTAAGTGGGCGGGAGCGGAGGTGAGACTGAGCTCAGACATGGATGGCTCCGGAAATGGACGCAAAGGGAGAGGCCGGCAGCGCGGGCATGCGCGCAGGCGTACCAGCGGCGGCAAGGGTCAGCGCACGCACGACGATGCGGCGCCCGAGCTCGATCTTGAAGGCGTTGTCGCCGGACGGCTTTGCATCAGCGAGCGCGCGCCGGGCGGCTTCCTGGAAGGCGGCTGCATCAGGTGCGACGCCCTTGAGAACGTCTTCCGCTGCGCGGGCGCGCCAAGGCTTCGCGGCGACGCCGCCGAGCGCAAGCCGCGCTTCCGTGACCTTGCCGTTCTTGACCTGCAAGGCGGCCGCGGCCGAGACGACGGCAAACGCATACGAGGTACGCTCGCGGACCTTGAGGTAGCGCGCATGCGTGGCAAAGCCGCGTGCGGCGGCCGGCAGACGCACCGCGACGATGAGATCGCCGGGCTCGAGCGCAGATTCACGCTCCGGCGTATCCCCTGGCAGGCGATGCAGCTCGTCGAGCGCGATCTCACGCCGGCCGTTCCGGCCCTCGATCTCGACGATCGCGTCGAGCGCGACCAGCGGCACGCAGAAATCGGACGGATGCGTGGCGATGCAGCTCTCGCTCCAGCCGAGCACGGCGTGAGTGCGGTTCTCACCCGCGCGCGCGTCGCAGCCGCTGCCGGCCTCGCGCTTGTTGCAACGGCTGGCCGTGTCATAGAAATAGGCACAGCGCGTTCGTTGCAGGAGATTACCGCCCACCGTCGCCGCGTTGCGCAATTGCGCGGACGCCCCGGAGAGCAGCGCTTCAGCTACGGCCGGATAGGACTTTGCGAACTCAGCATCATGCGCGAGATCGGCATTGCGCACGAGCGCGCCGATACGGACGCTCCCGTCGGCGAGACACTCGATCCGGTCGAGACCCTCGAGACGCGTAACATCGACGAGACGATCCGGACGGCTGACGCCGCCCTTCATCAGATCGAGCAGATTGGTGCCGGCGGCGAGATAAGCAGCGCCGGGCTGGGCGCCAGCGGCAACGGCCTCTGCGACCGTGGCGGGCCGGACATAATCGAACGGTTTCATGCCGAGCGCCTCTGGTTGGATTCGTCCATGCCGGCCTGCGCCTCGAGCACGGCATCGACGATGCCGGCATAGGCGCCGCAGCGGCAGAGATTGCCGCTCATGCATTCGCGAATGCGTTCGGGAACATCGCCGGCCTGGCCTTCGCGCATCATTCCGATCGCGCTCATGATCTGGCCGGGCGTGCAGAAGCCGCATTGGAAACCGTCATGGGCGATGAAGGCGGCCTGCACGGGGTGAAGCTGGTCGCCGCGCGCGACGCCTTCGATGGTGAGGATGTCGGCGCCGTCATGGCTGATGGCGAGCGCGAGGCAGGAGTTGATGCGCTTGCCGTCGACGAGAATGGTGCAGGCGCCGCATTGGCCGCGGTCGCATCCCTTCTTGGTTCCGGTCAGATGGAGGCGCTCACGCAGGAGATCGAGCAGCGTGACGCGCGGATCGTCGAGGACGAATTCGCGCCGCGCACCGTTCACGGTGAGGCTGATGGAGTGGTTCATACAAGGCTCCGATCAGATGGACATGAGTGATCGCGCGGCGCGCCACCGCCGTGGCCGCCGTCGATTCCGCGTCGCCCGCGCATGAGCCGGGTCGACGTGTCAGCGAAGATACGGAGGCACCCTCCGTTTAACAAGAGCCGCCGGAAAATATTGGAATTCGTCAAAAGCCCGTGCGCAAACAACGCGATGCGCCACGCAAAGGGTTCAATCTAACCAGATCGTGATCTAGATTGCCGGGATGGACGACCATGCCGACCAGATCCGCAAGCCCCGCGCCGACGCCGTGCGCAATCGCGAGCGCGTGCTCGAGGCGGCGAAACTCGTGTTCAGCGCCGGCGGGCCCGAGGCGAGCCTGGAGGCCGTCGCCAAACGCGCCGGCGTCGGCATCGGCACGCTCTATCGGCATTTTCCGACTCGCGAGGACCTGTTCGAGGCGGTGTACCGGCGCGAGGTCGAACAGCTCAGCGAGCTCGCCGAGCAATTGAAGAATGCGAAGGATCCGGTCGACGCGCTGCGGCGCTGGCTGCGCTCGAACGTCGAATTCGTTGCCACCAAGAAGGGCATGTCGGCAGCGCTGGCACTGACATTCCAGAGCTCGTCGGAGCTCGCGGCTTTCTCGATGGACCGTCTGACCAAGGCGATCGGCTCGCTGCTCGATCGCGCGGTCGCGGCCGGCGAGATGCGCGGCGACGTCAGTCCCGAGGATCTGCTCCGTGCGCTGGTCGGCATGTGCTACATGCACGATCAGCCGGGTTGGCAATCGTCGGTGCTGCGAATGCT
Organism: Bradyrhizobium neotropicale; assembly: GCF_001641695.1. GTDB lineage: Bacteria > Pseudomonadota > Alphaproteobacteria > Rhizobiales > Xanthobacteraceae > Bradyrhizobium > Bradyrhizobium neotropicale. The sequence continues at coordinate 30,971 of NZ_LSEF01000124.1, read as the reverse complement.
GGATGTGTTCGTCGACGGACTGCGCGTGCAGCCCGCCGGTAGGAGCAAAACGCGCACGGCCAAGCCGGCTAAATCGGCAGCGAAGCGGAAGCGATAGCACCGCGAGAGCTCAAAGGCACTCACCCGTTGTCGCAGTCGTGCTAGGATCGGCTCCGCCGGGACATCAACGCGGAGCCTGTCATGCGCATCGCAGCCTTGCTCATCGCACTCAGTGTCGCTCTCAGCCCGCTTCCGGCACACGCCGGCGACATCGCCGCCGCGCAAGACGTGATCCGCGCCCAAGAGCAGGCATTCGGCCGTGACGACGCAGCGGCCGCCTATTCCTACGCCGCACCGGCGATCAAGGAGATCTTCCCCGCCCCCGACATCTTCATGTCCATGGTGAAGAACGGCTACGCGCCGGTCTACCGGCACAAGGGTTTTGAGTTCGGCGACAGCAAGAGCGAAGGCAACTGGATCGCGCAGCGCGTCCACATCATCGACGCCGATGGCGAGGCCTGGGAAGCGCTCTACACGCTCGAGCAGCAGAGCGACGGCACCTACAAGATCACCGGCTGCTCGCTATTGAAGGCGGGACAGGCGGTTTAGGTGGCGAAGCCCGCCTTCACCGAATTCATCCGCGACCGGATCAGCAGCGCCACGACAATGCCGACATTGAGCGCGTTCCAGGCGACACCATTGGCGAACGCCGCGGCATATGAGCCGGTGGCGTCGAAGATCACGCCCGACACCCAGCCGCCGAAGGACATGCCGAACACGGAGGCGAAGATCACGATGCCGACGCGGGTTGCCGCCTCGCTCGCCGGCATCGCCTCGCGCACGATGATGGCGTAGCTCGGCACGATGCCGCCCTGGAACAGGCCGAACATCGCAGAGATCAGATAGAGCGAGGAGAGGCTGTCGAAGAATAGGTAGAACACCAGCGCAAAGCCCTGCGCCACCGATCCGACCAGCAGCGTGCGGATGCCGCCGATCTTGTCGGCGAGAAAGCCGGAGCCGATGCGGCTGACGATGCCGCAAGCCATCATCAGCGACAGCATCTCGGCCCCGCGCGCCACGCCGTAGCCGAGATCGCCGCAATAGGCGACGATGTGGACCTGTGGCATCGCCATGGCGACGCAGCAGGAGATGCTGGCGATCGAGAGCAGCACCGTCAGCGTGTTGGTCGAGAGCTTCAGATCAACCCGCGGCGGCGGTGCGTTGGCGTGGTTGCGGACCTTGTCGTCGCCCATCTGCATGCGCAGGACCAGCACCAGGATCGTCATCAGGCTCGCGCAGACGATGCCGATGCCGATATGGGTCGTGCGCCAGCCGACGGTCTGCATGCCCCAGCTCACGATCGGCGGCCACATCGTGCCGGCGACATAATTGCCGCTCGCGACGATGGTCACGGCAAGCCCGCGATAGCGCTCGAACCAGTGCGAGGCCTCCGCCATCAAGGGCGCGAAGGTCGCCGACGTGCCGAGGCCGATCAGGAAATAGGCCGCCACGAATTGCCAGAGCTGGCTCGACAGCGCCGCCAGCACGTTGGCGACACCGAGAAAGGCGATGCTGATCGCCATCGCCGGCACGATGCCGAACCGGTCGGTGATCTTTCCAGCGATCACCCCGCCGAGACCGAAGCCGAACATCATCAGGGTGAAGGCCAGCGACACGGCGCCGCGCGTGGCGCCGAATTCGGACTGCACCACGGGAATCACGACCACGACCGCCCACATGCCGACCGCCCCGATCGAGCCGATCAGGAGCGCGATGACGAGCCGCACCCAGGCCTGACGGGAATCAGGGGTGAATGACGACGGTCGCTGTCCGGGATGATTTGGTGCGTGCACGGGCGGGACCATGTTCGCTGATCGCCTCGTGGTCAAGCATCGTGCCGCGATATTGGGCATGCGCGGTGCGCTGCGGTAAGAAGAGCTTGGCGGAACCGCGCTTTGCCATTAGTTTGCAATCTGCGTGTGCAACACTGCCGCGTAAAGAGCATGTCGACGGGATGTTGTTGCAATTGACGCGATCGATGCGGATCAAGGTGGGGCGGCTGGTCGCCCTCGCCTATCTGTTCTGCGTCCTCGCGCCGGCCGCGGCTCTCGCCTGGGGGCACGGCCCCGCACCGTGTCTCGATGACGCGGTGCTGGCCGATCTTGTCCCGAATCATCACGAGACGGCTGCGAGTCACATGCATGGCAGCGCGTCGCATGACCACGCCGGCACGCACGCTCATCAGCACGCCGCACAGGACGCGCCCGCCAAACACCATCATGACGGCAAGGGCGCACCCGGCCCTTGCTGCGCGATGATGTGCGTGAGCGCGCTGCCGGTCTCGCTGCCCGACCTCGCCAAGCCGATCCAGCCGGTCTCCGCCTGCGCCCCGGATATCGTCGCCAGCCTGCACAGCGAGGCGCCGCCCCTGCTCTACCGCCCTCCGATCGCCTGACCTGACGTGACGACATGAGGCCAACGCGCGTTTTCGCGCGCATGCGCCTGTGATCATCAGACAGATCAGGAATAGACCATGCTTACGCTTCTCGGAGCGAGGTTCGCCGCCGCATCTTCGGCGCGTGGACGACACCTGCGATTCAATTGGCCGCTGCTGGCCGCGCTCGTGCTGTCCGGCTGCATGCCGGCCACGCCGCCGCTGCCAGGTGCTGATCCCGCCGATCCGGCGGCGAGGGTCGCACGCGTCGGCTATCGCTCGACGATCGCGCCCTATGACAGCCTGCGGCCTGCCGAGCCTGGACCGTGGCGCGAGCGCAACGACAGCGCTGCGCCTCAACCCAAAACTCAACCCAAGCCGGACCGGTAGGAGCGCGCCATGGCAAATCATTTTGCACGCGGCCTGCTTGCTCTTGCCGCGCTTGGCCTGTCCGGCTGCGCCGCCTTCTCACCAGACAGCGGCATGAATGCGGTGTCCGAGCTCACCAGCCAAAGCATCGGCAAAGACGTCGCCTTCGTCCGCTCCGCCGACGGCGCGGCTGCGGTGAGTGACACCGTCCGCCGCCTGCTGTCGCGCACGCTGAGCACTGAGGCGGCCGTGCAGATCGCGCTCCTCAACAACAAGGGACTACAAACGTCCTATAACGAGCTGGCGCTGGCCGAGACCGAGCTCGTGGAACAGAGCCTGCCGCCGAATCCCGTGTTCTCCATCTCGCGGATCTCCGGCGATGGCGCAAGCGAGATCGAGCGCCAGGTCGTCGGCGACATTCTTGCGCTGGCAACCCTGCCGATCCGCTCCGACATCGCCCGCGACCGTTTCCGCCAGGCACAGTTGCGCGCGGCACTTGCCACGTTGCGGCTCGCCGCCGACGTGCGCCGCGTCTATGTCCGCACTGTTGCCGCCAACGAGATGGTGGCGCTACTGACCGACGCGAAGTCGACGGCGGAATCGACCGCGCGGCTTGCTGTAAAACTCGGCGAGACCGGATCGATCAACAAGCTCGATCAGGCCCGCGAGCAGGTTTTTTACGCCGAGACCACCGCCGACCTCGCCACCGCGCGGCAGGCAGCGACCAGCGCACGGGAAAAGCTCGCGCGCCTGATGGGCCTGTGGGACGGCGGCCTCGATTTCCGGCTCCCCAACGCATTGCCGCCGCTACCGCGGCGGCCGCTTTCGTTGCCCTCGATCGAGGCCGATGCCGTGGCCCATCGGATCGATCTCCAGATCGCGCGCCTGGAGCTGACGGCGCTGGCAAAGTCGCTGAACCTCACCGAGGCGACGCGCTTCGTCACCCTGCTCGATCTCGCCGGCATCTCCCGCCGCACCCAGGATCCGGAAGGCCCGCCGTTCCGCGAGCGCGGCTTCGACGTGCTATTCCAGATCCCGATCTTCGACGGCGGCGAAGTGCGCGTGCGGCAGGCGGCGGAGACCTACAACCTCGCTTTCAATCGCCTGACCGAGCGCGCCGTCAATGTCCGCTCGGAGGCGCGCGATGCCTATCGGGTCTACCGATCCACCTACGACATCGCGAGCCACTACCAGCGCGAGATCCTGCCGCTGCGCAAGATCATCACCGAGGAGATGCAGCTCCGCTTCTCCTCCATGCAGGTCGATATCTTCGCGCTCCTGACCGAGGCACGCCAACGTCTCGCCTCGCTGCGCGGGGCGATCGATGCCAAGCAAAGCTTCTTCCTCGCGCAGTCCGACTTGCAGACCGCCGTCAACGGCGGCGGCGCGCCATCGGGCGGCAGCGACATTCCGACAACCATTGCCGCGGCAGNCCTGCCGATGGCGGCCACTGAAACGGAGACAGAGATGTTTTCCCGCCGAGGATTTTTGGGCACCGCCGCGCTTGCCAGCGCATCGGCAATCAGCGGCCGCGTCCAGGCCGCAGCGATTCCGGAAGCCCCGCACATGGACAAGGTGGTGATGCAGCCGCCACTGTACCCGACGAACGGGCCGGACTATCGCCCCGTCGTCACGCTCAACGGCTGGACGCTGCCGTTCCGCATGAATGGCGACTGGAAGGAATTCCATCTCGTCGCCGAGCCCGTGGTGCGCGAATTCGCCGAAGGCATGAAGGTCAATCTCTGGGGCTATAACGGCCAGTCGCCGGGTCCCACCATCGAAGCGGTGGAGGGCGACAAGGTCCGCATCTTCGTCACCAACCGCTTGCCCGAATACACCACCGTGCACTGGCACGGCATGATCGTGCCGAGCGGCATGGACGGTGTCGGCGGGCTGAACCAGCCGCACATCCCGTCTGGAAAGACCTTCGTCTACGAGTTCGAGATGAAGAAGAGCGGGACCTTCATGTACCACCCGCATTCCGACGAGATGGTGCAGATGGCGATGGGCATGATGGGCATGGTCGTCGTGCATCCGCGCGATCCGAATTTCCGTTCCGTCGACCGCGACTTCGTCTTCGTGATGAGCACCTATCGCGTCGACCCCGGCACCTACCTGCCGAAGGTCAACGAGATGACCGACTTCAACATGTGGACCTGGAATTCGAGGGTGTTTCCCGGCATCGATCCCCTGCCGGTCAGGCTCGGCGACAAGGTGCGCGTGCGCATCGGCAATCTCAGCATGACCAATCATCCGATCCATCTGCACGGCCACAGCTTTGCCGTGACCTGCACCGACGGCGGGTGGATTGCGGAGAGCGCGCAATATCCGGAGACGACGACCGACGTGCCGGTCGGCGCCGTGCGCGTGTTCGACGTGCTCGCCGACAATCCCGGCGACTGGGCGTTCCACTGCCACAAGTCGCATCACACCATGAACGCGATGGGCCACGACATGCGCAACATGATCGGCGTGTCGCGCAAGGATCTGGTGCGCGCCGTCGGCAAGCTCGCGCCGGACGCGATGGTGATGGGCCAGGCCGGCATGGCGATGGGCAACATGGAGATGCCCGCGCCCGACAACACGCTACCGATGATGACGGGCGCGGGCCAATTCGGCCCGATCGAGATGGGCGGCATGTTCACGGTGATGAAGATCCGCGAGGGGATGGCGCGCGACGACTATCGCGATCCCGGCCCCTATCAATTCCCGCAAGGCACCGTTGCCTACGAGGTCGAGGCGCCTGATGCGGCACCGGCGCGGCAACCAGGCGCGCCGGCGAAGAAGATGTAACCGCTCATTTCGACGAACCATCAACTGGAGACCAAGATGAAGAAGAAAACGATCATCACACTGGCGGCACTCTCGCTTTTGGCCGCGCCCGCCATCGCGCACGAAAATCATCGGCACGAGAGCTTTTCGGCCGGCGAGCCCGGCGATCCCAGCAAGCCCGCGCGCACCATCGAGATCGCGATGAGCGAGATGGACTATGAGCCATCGAGGATCGAGGTCAAACGCGGCGAGCAGATCCGCTTCGTGCTGCGCAATGTCGGCACGGAGGACCATGAATTCCTGCTCGCCACCAAAAAGGAGAATCTCGCGCACGCGGAGGTGATGAAGAAGCATCCGCACATGGAGCACGACGACCCCAACGGGGTGCGGCTCGCGCCGAAAAAGACGGCCGAGATCCTCTGGAAGTTCACCAAGGCCGGCACGTTCGAATTTTCCTGCCTGATCCCCGACCACCGCGACTACGGCATGGTCGGCCACGTCACCGTGAAGTGAGCCATGGAGCGAATCATGAAACCGATCATCCGACTGACCGCATCGCTCGCGCTGACGCTGGGCCTGTCCCTGGGCGCAGCCGCGCAAGGAGCCTCCATCAACGGCGAGGTGAAGAAGATCGACGAGGCCGCCGGCAAGATCACCCTGAAGCACGGCCCCGCCAAGAGCCTCGGCATGGATGAGCCCATGACCATGGTCTACCGCGTCAAGGACCCCGCTTTGCTCAAGCAGGTGAAGGTCGGCGACAAGGTGACCTTCGAGGCCGAGGAGGCGGCGGCGGGGTATACCGTGACGACGATGCAGAAGGCGAAGTAGGCATTCCACCATGGTCATTCCGGGGCGCGCCTCTTGGCGCGAGCTATGATGCGCAATTGCGCATCTGAGAATCCATGCCTCCACAACGCTTGCGGCACGACGGATTCCGGGTTCGCCCTCCGGGCGCCCCGGAACGACATCCCGAGAAGCCCGAAACACCCCGGTCCACCCTCCTACCGCACCCTCCGTTAACCCTTTGCTAACCATACACCGGGCAAAAATTGCCGGGTGAAGTCGAGTGTCGTCAGCCGCGTAAAACGGGAGCCCCCGTGGACGCCAGTGCGGTGCCTCACTTTCGGAGCGGTGGCCCATCGGCCACCGCGCAGGCGTTTGGGGCGCGCGGGCGGCAATCGCGCGGGGAGGCAGCTACCATGGTCGACGTCACCGCGGGACAGGGCGTAGGCGGCGCGAAGCCCACCCTCCCCTCCCTCACCGAAATCGGCAACATCCTCAAGCGCGGTGACATCGCGCTGGCGCTTGGCATCCTCACCATCCTCGTGGTGCTGATCCTACCCCTGCCCGCGATCGTGCTGGACCTGTTCCTGGCGATCTCGATCACGCTCTCGATCCTGATCCTGATGACGGCGCTGTTCATCCAGGCGCCGCTGGAATTCTCCGCCTTCCCGACCATCCTGCTGATCTCGACCATGCTGCGGCTGTCGCTCAACATGGCCTCGACCCGCCTGATCCTGTCGCACGGGCACGAGGGCACGGATGCGGCCGGTCACGTCATCGAAGCCTTCGGCAGCTTCGTGATGGGCGGCAATTTCGTGATCGGAATCATCGTCTTCGCCATCCTGATCATCGTCAACTTCGTCGTCATCACCAAGGGTTCGGGCCGCATCGCCGAAGTCGCCGCGCGCTTTCACCTCGATGCCATGCCCGGCAAGCAGATGGCGATCGACGCCGACCTCTCGGCCGGTCTGATCGACGAGAAGGTCGCCAAGGAGCGGCGCAAGGCGCTGGAGGACGAGAGCGGCTTCTTCGGCGCCATGGACGGTGCCTCGAAATTCGTCCGCGGCGATGCCATCGCCGGTCTTTTGATCGTCTTCATCAACGTCGTCGGCGGCATGATCATCGGCGTCGCGCAGCAGGGCCTGTCCTTTGCGGACGCCGGGCGCAGCTACACGCTGCTGACGGTCGGCGACGGCCTCGTCACGCAGGTGCCGGCGCTGATCGTCTCGACCGCGGCAGGCCTGCTCGTCTCCAAGGCCGGTGTCTCCGGCGCGGCCGACAAGGCGCTGATGAAGCAGTTCTCCGGCTACCCGCAGGCCCTCGCGATGTCCTCGGCGGTAATGCTCGTTCTGGCCGCCCTGCCGGGCATTCCGACCATCCCGTTCCTCGCGCTCGGGGCCGGCGCCGGCGCGCTGGCCTGGCAGGCGCGCAACCACAAGAAGACCGCCGTCAAGGCCGAGGAAGCCGCCAAGAGTGTCCCTGCTGCCGGAACGCCCGGCGCGCCGGGCGCCGCCGCAGCGGAAGAGCCGATCTCAGCGGCGCTGAAGATCGACGACCTCAAGATTGAGCTGGGCTACGCGCTTCTGCCGCTCGTCAACGGCCCCGACGGCACCGACCGCCTCACCGAGCAGATCAAGGCGCTGCGCCGCTCGCTCGCGATCGAGATGGGTTTTGTGATGCCGGCGGTGCGCATCCTCGACAATGTCCAGCTCGAAGCCAACACCTACATCATCAAGATCAAGGAGGTCGACGCCGGCACCGGCAAGATCTGGCCGAACCAGTTCATGGTCATGGACCCCGGCGGCAATCAGGTCCAGGTGCCCGGCATCCACACCACCGAGCCGACCTTCGGCCTGCCCGCGACCTGGGTCGATGCCAGCCTCAAGGAGGAGGCCTCGCTCAAGGGCTACACCGTCGTCGATGCCGCCACCGTGCTTTCGACCCATCTCACCGAGCTGCTCAAGGCCAACATGTCCGACCTGTTGTCTTACGGCGAGGTGCAGAAGCTGCTCAAGGAGCTGCCGAAAGAGCAGAGCGAGCTGGTCAAGGACATCGTGCCGGCGCAGGTCACGGTCTCCGGTATCCAGCGCGTGCTGCAGCTGCTGCTCGCCGAACGCATCTCGATCCGCGACCTCTCCACCATCCTCGAAGGCATCGCCGACTCCCTCGCCTTCTCGCGCAATCCCGCCACCATGGTCGAGCACGTCCGTGCCCGTCTGGCGCGGCAGATCTGCGCGCAGAACACCTCCTACAACGGCTACCTGCCGCTGATCGCGCTGTCGGCGCGGTGGGAGCAGGCCTTTGCCGAGTCCATCGTCGGCCAGGGCGAAGAGCGCAGCCTTGCAATGCAGCCTTCGAAACTGTCGGAGTTCATGACCGCCGTGCGCGAAGCGTTCGAGCGTGCCGCGCGCGAAGGCGAAGCGCCGGTGCTGGTCACCTCTGCGGCTATTCGTCCTTTCGTGCGGTCTCTGGTCGAGCGGTTCCGCGCCCAGACCACCGTGCTGTCGCAGGCGGAAATCCACCCCAGGGCGAGGTTGAAAACGGTCGGAAGCGTCTGATTTGCCTTAAGAAGCCGTGTGTTTTTCAGCCACAGGCAAATGGTTTTTGAGTTCCTGGCGCCTTGTCGACCAGATGCCGTTCAGGCGCCGTACAGGTACATTACAGCCTTGAAATAATTATATTATCGAACAGGCCGCAGCCGATTCTGATCGCGGCCGTTCACGTCCTTTCACGCTCTTGTGATCCCCCCTTGGGAACGAATCCTCCCCATACTAGGTTGTTGGGCATCGGAAGCATGAACCTGCCCGAACAGGGTAGCGACTACTTCGGGTAGATGGCGGCAGGAGGCTTCCATGAACCACTCGATCTACAGCGCGGATCGCTCGACCCATCTGAAGGTGGTGGTCGTGGCGCTCGTCGCAGGGATCGCGGTGGCAGGCCTCGGCATCGCGGCACGCTCGGGTTCGGATGAAGGTCTGACCCAAACCGCCCGCGTCATCAAGGCCGGCAAGCCAGTCGCTATCACCAGCTCGAACGGATCTCTCGTTCGCTAAGGAGTTTTGACGAGTTTCAGGAATTCACGCGGCTCTTTACCAGCCCCCCAAAGTCGCCACGTGGATATGTAGACGACCCCAACCCCAAGTCGACTACGGAAAGCGCCCGCCCCCCACGGGCGCTTTCTCATTTCTGGACCAAACTCGTCATTGCGAACGCAGCAAGGTCCACGGCACGCACGTCCCGACACTATCGCGCCCCATAGGTCGGTGGCGGCGCCTGCACGGTTGGCGCGGCGGCGGCGAAGAGGTCGTCCTTGCTGCGCGAGAGCGGCGGGTAGATGCGCTTGCAATTGATGGTCTGCTTGGTCGCCTTCGCGGCTGCACCAGTCGTGCGCACCTCGCGGTCCCATCCTTCGGTGTAGAGCGCGCCCCAATCGCCGAGATCGAGCACGGTTACGTACCAGTCGATCCGCAGCGGCAGCATCGGCTGGCCGGCGAGATCGGCCACCACATTGTGGCCGGCGAAGCGGCCCATGGGACGGGCGAACTGGCAGGACATCACGGTTGGATGCAGCCCGTCGACCACGCTCGAGGCGACATCGCCGGCGGCGAAAACCCCAGGCAAATCCGCAACCCGCATGAAGGGATCGACCAGCAGCCGCCCGAGGCGATCGCGCGCACCCGGCAGGCTGGCAGCAAGCGGGCTTGCACGCATGCCCGCGCACCAGACCACCGTCTGCGTTGCGATGACTTCGCCGGAGCTCAGACGAATGCCGGCAGCCGCGATGGACTCGACCCGCACGCCGAGACGCGTCTCCACCTCGAGCGAAGACAGGGCCGTCTCAATGACGGGGCGCGCGTGCTCGCCGATGGTTGCGCCGACCACGGGGTTGGGATCAACCAGGATGACGCGGCGGCCGCCAGTGATGCCGGCGCGCGCCAGCCGGGCCGGCATTTCGGTTGCAACCTCGATACCGGTAAAACCCGCACCAACCACGACGACCGTCGCGCGCCCCGGTGACGGCGCGCTGTGTCCGAGCACCGCGAGATGGGCCTCGAGGCGCAGCGCCGCGGCATAGGTGTCGACGTCGAAGCCATGCTGCGCGAGCCCCGGAATGTCGGGGGGCATCACTTCGCTGCCGAGCGCGAGCACCAGGCGGTCGTAAGCCAGCGTCTCGTCGCCGCGGCTCGTGACGAGCGATATCTCGCGTCGCGCCGGGGCGATGGCCTCAACCTCTCCGATGCCGTGGCTGACGCCGATCGGATCGAGCAGTTGCGGAAGCGGAAGCGCGACCTCGCTCAGGTCGACCTCGTAATTGCGCACGCGGATGTTGTGATAGGGATTGCGGTCGACGAGATGAATCTCGATGTCGGTCGCGCCGATCTCCGCGCGCATGCGCGCGGCACCGATGGCGGCCCACAGCCCTGCAAATCCGGCGCCGAGCACGACGATACGCGCCATGTCCGCCTACTGCGTTGTCCTCGATAAGTCCGAAAAGCTCGTCACAACCTGTATAGCGCATCCGACCGGACAGACCAACCGCAACGGCCCCGACCGGCGATGCAGAATTGCGGCTGGGGCTTACACCCCGCGCAATTCCGATGGCGTTGCGCCGAAGCGCTTGCGGAAGGCGCGGTTGAAGTAGGACAAGTCGGAAAAGCCTGCCGAATGCGCGATGTCGCTGATCTTGCGCGCCCTGGCGCGGGGATCACCGAGCAGTTTTCGCGCGAGGAGGAGCCGTTGTTCCAGCACGAATTCGGTGAAGGTCGTGCCGGCCTGCTCGAACAGCCGCTGCGCCTGGCGCGGGCTCAGCCCCGAGCGCGCCGCGACCTCGGACAGGCAGAGATCGTTGCGGCCGAGCGCGGCCATCACGTCGGCGCGCATCAGATCGAGACGCGCCGCCGCCTGCCCACGGCCGCGCGCGAGGCTTGCGTGCTCGGCATCGGTGCCGAGCAGGAGGCCGACGAGATCGACCATGTGTTGCGCGGTCAGGCGTTGGCCGATGGCATCGAGATGCGGGCCGTTATTGGCGGCGAGCGCGTGATAGCGGAAGATGGTTTCGGCGACCGCACCGTCGGAGAGGACCTGCGAGAGCTTGTCCTCGGCGCGCGGGCTGATCTCGAGCAGCGCACGGCGCGGCATGCGAATGGTGGTGAATCGGTCCTGATCGGTGTGGCCGACCGCGCCGGTGACGCTCATGTCGGCAAGCATCATCTGCGACGGCGCTAGCTCGATGGGGCGGCGGTTTTGCTCGACGCGGACGAGGCCCGCATGCGCTGAGATCAGCACGAGATCATCGCTGCCGTCGGCGAGGCTGCTCTGCGTGCGCGAATATTGCGCCGAGGTGCCTTCGGGAATGGCGAGCGCGATGTCTCCGATCACACTGATCTGCAGCCGGCAATCGATGCTGTCGCCATGGCTCGGCCCGACATCGAGGCCGCATGGCCCGCAGGCCCTGTCGCGCCACTGCTCGAATGCGGGGCCGCGCGGCAGCCCTGCATATTGGTGAAAGAAGATGCCCGGCGTCTTCGCTGCATCCATTTGACTTCTCGCCCTTGCCCTCTCCAGCGCAGCAACTTGCGCCGCCGAAACTCGATTGCGCGCATTTGACGCAGCGAACTGCACTGAGGTTCAAAGAGCAGAGAAAAGCGGGGTTGGCTTGTCGGAATGCGACGGAGAAATGGACAGTGGCGACATGATCGCCTCACGGGCGACGACTTCAACAGCGGCCTACTTCCTCGTCGGCGCCTGCGGCTGGGGCGGCGGCACGGTCTCGATCAGCTTGCCGGAAAATACCGGTGCCGAGGTCGGCTGGCCGCTCGGCGAGCCGCCGGCCTGCTCGACGGTGACGGCATAGGTCGCGTTGTTGACGACGTCGGCGTCGTAGGAGGCGAGCACCGGACGCGCGGTGAAGTCATTGGCGCCGATGACACCAAGCGAGCGCGGGCGCGGCAGCTTGTCGGAGATCAGCCAGAGCTCAAAGCTCTTGCCGGGCTCCGGCGTCGCGCCGACCTTGCGCACCGTGAAATTCCTGGTCGCGCCATCAATGGTGAGGATGAAGGCGGGGCCGCCATTCGGGCCTTGCAACAGCGCGACATATTGCGAGGGCGGCAGGACCGGCGCGGCGGGCGCCTTCACCTCGACGGTCTGGATGCGCGGTGCGGGACGAAGCGCGCCGGGCAGCGCGTCGGGCTGAAATATCTGGAGCGACAGCGTCACAAGCAGCGCGGCCGCGAGCGCGCCGGCCACGGACGCGATGCTGCGCCAACGCTTCACGCGGCCTTCGAGGCGGATCACGCTGCGGTCGTCGACGACCGGAATGCTCGTGACGGGCGCGACGTGAGGATCGGGCGCGTGAACCTGCGGCACGAATTGCGGCACGAAGTCCGACGTGACGTCCGAGGCATCCTGCTGCGACACCGCGGCCGGCTCCGGCGCAGGTACTGGCGGCGGCGCATCGAGCAGCGCCGGCGGCTCCTGAGGTGCAGGTGGCTGCTCCGCGACCGCCGGCTCCTGCGCTGCGGATGGCTGCTGCGATGCGGCGGTCTGCGCAATCGCGAACTTGATGCTCTCCCACACGATCGGCCGCGGTTCGACCGATCCGACCATCTGGTTGAGAACGCCGAGGCGGAATTCCCAGGCCTGCACGATCGCGGCGAAGTCCTTGTCCACCGCCATCATGGCCTCGACCTGCGCGCGCTCGCCGGCCTCGAGCGTGCCGAGCGCATATTCGGCGGCGAGCGCGATTTGGTCTTCCGGGTAGGCCATCAGCGTCCTTCACCTCTCCCATAGGGAGAGGTCGATTTGCATCTGGCGATGCGAAGCATCGTCCAGTGTAAATCGGGTGAGGGGTTCAGGTCCCACGAGAGAGCGAGGCCCCTCACCCGCATTGCATCTTCCGATGCAACGCGACCTCTCCCTATGGGAGAGGTGAACTGAGAACGCCGCGCTGGCCTGTACACTCTCGTCATCCTCTAAAGTCCAAGACACTCCCGGATATCCATCATGCTGCGCCTCAGCCAGGTCTTCACCGTGTTGACGGGCGCGGCAAATTTCTCCGCCAGCTGCTCGCGGCTCCAGCCGTTGTAATAGGCGAGAAGCACGAGCCTCTGACGATCCGGCTCGAGCCGGCCGATACATTCCAGGAGCCGCTTCAATTCCTCCGTCATCTCCCGGCGAGCCAGGGGATCGGGACTGTCGGCCGCGACCTCCATCGCCTGAGGCTCTTCCTCGATGGAGGCTTCCGTCTTCTTGCGCACGAGGTCGATGGCACGGTTGCGCGCGATCGACGCCATCCACGTGATCGGCGACGACAGCGCGGGATTGAACTGGCCGGCGCTGTGCCAGATTCTGACGTAGGTTTCCTGAATGACCTCCTCTGCGAGATCCTGTCGACGCAAGATACGGAGCACGACGCCATAAAGTTTCGCGCGCGTGGCGCCGTAGAGACGCTCGAACGCCGCCTCATCGCCCTTCGCCACCGATGCGATCAGCCCGACCAGCTCTGCTGGCGTCAGCATTCAGCCCCCCAACACGCGCCGCCCTGTCGCTTCTCCGCGTGGGCCTTTGGCACCCTGCTACCATAGCGCGCGAAAAAGCCCGTGACCAAGGGGTGGGGACGCCACACTGTGGACAGCCAATACGAAAACCCGGACCTTGCGGGCCCGGGCTTCGCAAATTCTCGGCGAGAGGGTCGCTGGCGGCGCCCCTAGGCGATGGCGCCCATGCGGGCCCGCATCAGGCCGATGCTGTCGAGATCGGCCTGCTCGCGAGCGCTTTCCTCGGCGCGTTCGCGGGCCTGGTCGCGCTCGTCCAGCAACTCGACCTTTTTCAGCTCCTCGAAGGCCTCGCCCAGCACGGCCTTGGCCTCCTCGAGCTGGCCTTTCAGCTCGTCGGCCGAACGGGTCAGGTTCTCGCGGCGCTGGATCGCGGCCTTGGCATAGGTCGGATAAGCGAAATGCGAGGGATCGTTGATCCCGGCGCGCTCCTGCTCGGTCAGGATCTCGCGCTCGAGGTCGGTCGACATCCGCTGGAAGTCGGCGATCATGGTCTCGATCTGGGCGACCCTGCGGCGCTTCTCGTCGACCTGAAACTTCTTCAGACGGATGAGGGTTTCACGTGACTTCATCGACTCGTACTCCCCAGAAGTCCCCTAGCTGCACGTGGGACGACACCGGTCTCCCCACAGGCCCGATTGGGGCCCAGACCGGCTTGGCTACTCTGTGGGAGCGGATGATGAACTGACAAAGTTAGCGTTCCGTTTCCAAATCGGCGAGGATTTGCGCCAACTGGCGGTAGCCGTCCGAAAGGGATGCACTTTCGTCCTTGCGCTGCCGAAGAAACGCCTCCAGCGGCTCGTGGAGCCGGATCGCCTCGTCGACCTCCGGGCTGGAGCCGGCCCGGTAGGCGCCCAGCCGGATCAATTCCTCCATGTCGGCATAGGTCGCCATCACCTGGCGCGCCCGCTGGATGGTCGGCCAGAACTGCGGGTCGGCCGATTTCGGCATGGTGCGGGAGACGGATTTGAGGATGTTGATCGCGGGGTAGCGGCCGCGCTCGGCGATCGAGCGCTGCATCACAATATGCCCGTCGAGGATGCCGCGGACCGCGTCCGCGATCGGCTCGTTATGATCGTCGCCGTCGACCAGCACCGTGAAGATCGCGGTGATGGCGCCCTCGCCCAAGCCCGGACCGGCGCGCTCGAGCAGCTTCGGCAGTTCAGTAAAGACGGTCGGCGTATAGCCCTTGGCGGTCGGCGGTTCGCCGGCGGAGAGCCCGATCTCGCGCTGCGCCATGGCAAAGCGCGTCACCGAGTCCATCAGGCACAGGACATCCTTGTCCTCGTCGCGGAAATATTCGGCGACCGCGAGGGTGAGATAGGCGGCCTGGCGCCGCATCAAGGCCGGCTCGTCCGAGGTCGCGACCACCACGACGGAGCGGGCCAGCCCCTCCTCGCCGAGATCGTCCTGCAAGAATTCCTGCACCTCGCGGCCGCGTTCGCCGATCAGCCCGATGACGCTGACATCGGCGTCGACGTTGCGCGCGAGCATCGAGAGCAGCACGGATTTGCCGACGCCGGAGCCGGCGAAGATGCCCATGCGCTGGCCGCGGCAGCAGGTAAGAAAAGTGTTCATCGCGCGCACGCCGAGATCGAGCGGCGCGCCGACGCGCTTGCGCGAATGCGCCGGCGGCGGCGCGTTGCGGAACGGCATCGGCGAGGTTCCCTGCGGCAGCGGCCCCTTGCCGTCGATCGGCTCACCCAGCGCATTGACGACCCGGCCGAGCCAGGCCGCAGAGGGCCGCACCTGGTTGGCGGCGTTGGCGATGACGGCCTTGCAGCCGCGGCGTACACCGTCGAGACCTGCGAATGGCATCACCACAGCGTTGCTGCCGGAGAACCCGATCACCTCGCAGGGGATGGAACGGTTGGCGCCGGTCTCGATCACGAGCCGCGCCCCCACCGACATGGCGTGAATGGGCCCGGCCACCTCGACCATCAGGCCGCGCACGCCCACAACACGGCCATAAATATTGACGCCATCGATATCGCCGATCTGTTCGGCCAGAGCCTTCATGCGGCTAGCGCCTTGATGAATTTGGACTTCATGGAGAAAAGCTTAAGTTTCGCCATATTTCGGAACGGCGCTTAACTTCGTGTTTACCCGCATCATTAATCATTGCGTCACCTGTCTTTGTGACTGAGCGCGCCTACCCTTCAGAAGAAGGCTGAGTCGCGGGAGTCGGTTAGGCCCGTCTCTTAAAGTGGAACTTGAACGGAACTGGGTGACGAAAGCTGCTTCTGCACAATACCTTAGGGCGATTCGACAAAAATTGCATCCGTAGGGCTTGCGTTCCAGAATCAGATTTTGTTAACCATCTCAGGTCAGGATCCGAATCAGTTGTTCAAAGGCGTTTTGTTGAGTGCCGCGAATGCGGCCGACCTGACGCCCGGAGCGGCGACTATGGGGAACTGGCATGCGCGTTTTGCTGATTGAAGACGACAGCGCCGTCGCGCAGTCGATCGAGCTGATGTTGAAGTCTGAGAGCTTCAACGTCTACACGACCGACCTGGGGGAAGAGGGCGTCGATCTCGGTAAACTATACGATTACGACATCATTCTTCTCGACCTCAACCTGCCCGACATGTCCGGTTACGACGTGCTCAAGCAGCTCCGGGTCTCCAAGATCAAGACACCGATTCTGATCCTCTCCGGCCTCGCCGGCATCGAGGACAAGGTCAAGGGTCTCGGCGTCGGCGCCGACGACTACATGACCAAGCCCTTCCACAAGGACGAGCTGGTGGCGCGCATCCACGCCATCGTGCGCCGCTCCAAGGGCCACGCCCAGTCGGTCATCCAGACCGGCGACCTCGTCGTCAACCTCGACACCAAGACGGTGGAAGTCGGCGGCCAGCGCGTGCATCTGACCGGCAAGGAATATCAGATGCTGGAGCTGCTCTCGCTCCGCAAGGGCACGACCCTCACCAAGGAAATGTTCCTCAATCACCTCTATGGCGGCATGGACGAGCCGGAGCTGAAGATCATCGACGTCTTCATCTGCAAGCTCCGCAAGAAGCTCGCCAACGCCTCCGAAGGCCGCAACTTCATCGAGACCGTGTGGGGCCGCGGCTACGTGCTGCGGGAGCCGCACGAGGCCGACGAGCGCATCCCCGCCTGATTGGGTTAAGTCGCGAGCCACGGCTCGCTCCTCCCAGCCTGGACCCCGCNCAAATGGCGGGGTTTTTGTTTTTGGGGCTCGTGAACGTGCCGGACGGGCACGTCTCTGAACCGACCTCAGACCCCCGCAAGCACCGGGGTGGCCAGCACGGGGCGTTTGACCGGGCAACGCGCGGCCGCCTCGCGCAGGTATCCGATCATCGCATAGCCGATGATGAAGCCGAACAGGAAGGTCGGAAGCACGAAGGAGAGCATGAACATCCATCCGGTGACACCATGGACGATCTCCATCACCGGCATGGGCACGATCTGGTGGATGGCAAGCAGCATCCATAACATCACCGTCATGCCACCACCGAAGACGAGGCCGTCCCTCAACTGCCTTGTCTGCCGCGACCGCCTGCCCCACGTCGAATCCTGCACCAGCAGGGCCGTCATCGCGCCGATGCCCCAGGGAAAGATCAGCAGCGGCAGTTCGTGCAGCACCACCTCACCAAAGGGCCGGTCCGGAAACTGGTAGAAGTCGAACGTCGCCTGCACCGGGAAAAAGATCAGCGCGCTGACCAGACCGACCGACAGGATGAACCCGACCGGGAGCCGGCCGAAGATGTTCTCGTTCGCGAACGCGTAGTGCCGCTTGAAGTGGTACACCAGCCAGAAGTTCACGATGAACTGGAGAGGGGTGGTGACGAGCGTCCGCAGCACGCCGGCGGATTGATCTCCGGGAAGATGAACGATCGTCCACGATGCGAGCAACCATAGGAGGCACCAGCCGCAGGCGAAGGCGGCGACGATCGCCACGGGCTTCAGAATGCCGGGCGAGGTCGGAGCCAGCGTGAACCCGATCGCCCCCAATCTGCGCTTGCTGCGCCCAAGCGTCCATTCTTCGGCGAGGGCCGCGCGTACGGCGAAGAGCAGAAGGTTGTTGAGCAGGGAATCCATGTCCTTGCGCAGGTCTTCCAGCATGCATCCGGCCGCCGTCTGGGCGGCCAGCTGGAGCTGGCTGACCGTGCTGTGGCGGGTCGAGAGGGAATCGAGGGCCTGCCAGTCGTTCGGCTCGACCTCGCTGTCCTCCATGATCGCGCCGTAGATCTCGCCGCTGCCCTTGAGCACGCGGACCGTGCGAAAGCACAGGGCGTCGTAAACGGACTGCAGTTCGGCATGAAGATCGGCGCTGCGCTCCATGAAGCTCTCGCGCTTTTCGGCGCAACGGTCGAGATGGAGCATCAGCGCCGAGATCTTGAGAAATCGCGACTGGATTGCGGTCGACTGCACGGCGCGGAAATCGTCGATCTGGTAGCCGATCCTGGACAGCTTGCGCTGCAGGATCGGCATGTCGTCGGGACGGACCTGAAACGGAGATGCGGCCAGCGCGTCGCGCAGCGAAAGCGCGCTCACGGGAATGCCGGCCAGTTCCTGGCAGAAGCCTCGCCACCACCTGGGAACGAAGGGAACGATCCAGGCGAAGATCAGGAGCCAGATCGTGGCAAGCGGCGACAGCTTCTGCGGCAGCAGCCAATAGGCAAACAGGATCGGCGCGATGAAGGCGGCGAGGCCGAATGCGAACAGCGGCCGCGTCGTGAACGAGCGGGTGCCCTTGAGCGTGTGAAACCTGAACCAGTAGAACAGCACGACAAGAAGCGGCCCGCCGAAGGAATCGAAGATCGCATTCAACGGCTCAACGAAAGTATCGAGCGTCACGGTGAACTCCTATCGCTAGGGTTCGCTGGTGGAGGACGCACCGGGCACTGCGGGCTCCGGCGATCCATGATGAAAATCACACGACCTGGGCGACGATCTTGGCCTTCTGGACCAGGAGGTCGATGTTGTCGGGCGCCAGCGCAATTGCGCTGTCGAGGTCGTTCTGGGCCTGCACCAGGTCCTTGACCTGCGCATACGCGTTGGCCCGCGACACCAGGTATTTCGTCTCGTTCGGATTCAGCTCGACGGCCCTGCCGAAAGCCTTGATGGCCTCCTCCAGATAGCCGCGCTTGTCGTCGATACCTGCGGCCGTCATGCTGACGATGCCCTTGATCCAGTAGAACTCGGCATTGCCGGGCTTGAGCCTGATCGCCTCCGTGATATCGGCCAGCGCATTCTCGTAGAGGCCGACCGTCACGTTGAAATTGGCCCTGCGCACGAAATATTCGGGCTTTGCCGGATCGAGCTTCAGCATGTAGGCGAAGCTGGCCGCCGCTTTCGGGATCTGCTTCTGCTTGTGCTGAAGCGTCCCGAGATCGAAATAGACTTTTGCCAGCCGGACCGAGAGTTCGTTGTCGTTTGCGAGCAGACTGTGCAGCTCCTGCCCCCGCCGGGTCAGGTCCTCCAGCGCCTCGATCGTGGCCGGCGCGATGGCGAGCGCGTCCATGAATTCGTCGCGACGCTGCCGCAGCGTCTCCTTCGACGGGCGCCCCGCGTCGACCGGGCTCGCCGGCGGCGGTGGCGTTTCGACGTCAAAAATCCTGCCGTCGGACGAGCGCATGTAGAGAACGGGGATGCCCCATTCGACCCGGGATTTCTGCTGGATGAATTTACGGGCGAGCGTCACCGCATCGTCGATCGGACGGTTGCCGGCGAGCGCGGCATAAAACCCTTCGGACATCGAGATCGCGGCGTTGTCGGTGATGGGAAACTGCATCGCCACCACGGCGGGCAGCCACCCCGTCTTCATCAGGCCGATCGCCGGATTGCCGAAGCGATCGCCGACATTGATCCTGGCGCTCTCGCAGCAATTGAGCACGATCAGGCGAAGGCTCTTGCGCGCCCCCGTCAGCATCGTCGCAAGGTCAGAGGCGAATTTCTTGACCGGCTTGCCGTCCTCGTCGACCATCACGACGAAGCCGCGCTCATCGAAGCTGCCGCCACAGGATACGGGCTGGGCGTCATCGACCCCGCCATGTCCGATGAAATGGAAGATGTGCCACTCGCCTTCGAGCAGCTTCTTCATCAGGTCTTTTCCGGTGCCGCCGGGGACCCACTGGAAGTCGACCCGACCTTCGTGCTGGAGCGCGTCGATGCCCTTGTTGATGCGGTCCCGCTCCCTCACGACGTCGAGCTTCGGCCATTCGCTGGTCGAGGGATCGGAGATCATGCCGAGAATGCGTAAGGGTCCCCTGACGCCCATCCGGCCGACGCCACCCGCCGTTTCGAGGTATCGCACGATCGGCCGCGTGAGGCTGACGAAGCCCGGCATGTCGTCTTCGTCGTAGAGATATTCCCAGGGCAATCCGGCAAGCTCGGTCGCCTCGATACGCAGCTTGATCCTGAGATCCTGGGCCGCGCCCTTGCTGCGCTCGTAGATGCGCTGGATCGAGGGCACCTCGGTGAAGACGCTGCGGAAGACCCCGCGCCCGAAATCCCGCAGCACCTGTTCGCCGCGCGTCGCCGGGCCCTGGCGGTTTTTCTCGTCGATCTCGAGGACCGCGTTTTCGAGCTCTCCGCGCAGCTTTGCCAGTTCGCCCGGCGCGGAGAACCAGAACTTCACCTGGCTCTTCGGCGCCTCGCCGGCCGGCGACTTGACGACGCGGCCGTAATATTGCTGCGGACCGCCCCCTGCCGGCAGATCAGAGCCGATCTCGAGCTCGAAATCTTCGTAGTCGGCAACAGGCATCTTAAGCCTCACTCAAACAACTTATTTGATCGAAAATTTCCTCGAAATTGGATGGCCCGCATCGCCATGGCCGCGCGCGCTTTGGCGACAAACATCGCCAGCGGTCAGATCATGCCTGCCTGATCGTTCATGCGCCGGTGAGCAGATCTCATCGAGGGCCCAATTCATGTGCGCCTCCAGGACAACGGCAACATCGCTGAACCATATTATCACACGCAACTTCAAGACGCATTTGTGAAGCAGGTCTCACATAGCCCGAAAAGTTTGTGCGGCGCCCTTTCGCCCTGGCGGTCGGGGCGGGTTTCGTTTTTTGGGGATCGAACGGATCCGGCCGCTGCGGCGACCAAACGATCGTGCCAGAATTTAAGCGGTAACAGTCGGATCCCCCCATGATTCTGCAATCGCTCGCCGGCCTGCCCGCCTTCCTGGTCTATTTCTGCACCGGGCTGATCGCCATCGTGGCGTACCTGTTCGTCTATACCCGCATCACCCCGCACAACGAATTCCAGCTCATTCGCGACAACGATCCTGCTGCCGCCATCGCGCTTGGCCTCAGCCTGCTCGGCTTCGTGGCCCCGCTGGTCAGCGCGATCGCGCATTCGGCCAACGTGCTGGACTGCCTGATCTGGGCCGCCATCGCGCTGGTGGTCCAGATCATCGTGTTCTATCTCGTCAGGGTCCCGGTGCCGAACCTGTCGGCGCGGATCGCCGGCGGCGAACTCGCCCCGGCGATCTGGCTCGGTCTCTCCTCGCTCGCTGCAGGCCTGCTGAATGCCGCCTGCATGATCTACTGATCTCCTGACATGGCCGGGAAGCCCCGCAGCAAGGATTTCGGCAAGCGCCGCCCGGCGTCCGTGCCGCCGCCGTCACGGGAGCCTGTGAAGCGCTCCGGCCACGTCGCACTGCTCGTGATGGGAACGATCGCGGTCGGCACCACCGCCTACACGATGATGCCGCGCCAGCATTGCGATCCCCCTCCCCCTCCGGGCGCTGCGGCACCGGCGCAGACGACCACGGCCTGCACCAGCAGCAGCCACGGCTCCTCCAGCGGCAGCAGCGGCTCGCGATGGTCGTCGCGCTCGAGCTTCTTCAGCAGCGACTCCTCCAGCCATTCCTCGTCGGGGACATCGTCCGACTCCGGCTCCGGCGGCGTCACCCGCGGCGGCTTCGGCTCCTTTGCGCACGCCTTCGGATCTTCGGGCGGCGGCTAAGGCGCGAGGTTTTGAATTCAACGGCGCGCCCCGATCTGCTTAGCTGGCGTCGCGGAGAGGACAACATGAAACGCTCGCGAAGGGTCGTGCTTACCTTGATGGGCAGCGCCGCGGTCGGCGCGGTCTCGACGGGATTCGCAAAACGCGAGCGGCCCTGCGGCCCTGGCCTCGAAGCCGTTCCCGGCATCGACGGCCAACCCTATTGCCGGCCGACCTATGGCGGCTTCGGCGGCACGCTGCATCACATGCATGGTCACGGTCATGGCGGCCACGGTCACGGCGGCGGCTGACACATGCAACGCATCACCTGTCCCGAGCGCGACGATTGGCGCCAGACCGCCGAACAATGCGGCTTCGATTTCCACACCATCGACGGCGAACGCTATTGGGACGAGCGCGCCTATTACGCCTTCACGCTCGACGAGATCGAGCGCGGCATCGAGACCCCGACCGGCGAGATCGATGCGATGTGCCTGGAGCTCGCCGGCCGCGTGATCGGCGACGAGCAAAAGCTGCGGCGATTGCGGATTCCGGAAGCGTTCTGGGATCTGATCGCACAGAGCTGGGAGCGCGACGATCGCAGCCTTTACGGCCGGCTCGATCTGAAGTTCGACGGCGAGACGCCGGCAAAACTGCTCGAATACAATGCGGATACGCCGACCTCGATCTTCGAGGCCGCCGTGTTTCAATGGACCTGGCTCGAACAGGCGATCGAGCGGCGCATCATCCCAGCGCGCGCCGACCAGTTCAACTCCATCCATGAGCGGCTGATCGACGCCTGGAAGACGATCGGCGCGGGCCGTCATCTGCATCTCACCGGCACCACCGGCAATGACGAGGATGCCGGCACGCTTGCCTATCTCGAAGACACCGCGCGCCAGGCGGGGCTTGCGACCACGCTGCTCGATGTCGAGGAGGTCGGCTGGCGCGACGCAGGTGGCGGCTTCGTCGATCTCGACGACCGCGACATCGCGTTGGCGTTCAAGCTGTACCCCTGGGAGTGGATGTTCCACGACGACTTCGGCGCAAAACTGACTGAGGCGCCGACGCGCTGGATCGAGCCGCCCTGGAAGGCGGTGCTCTCCAACAAGGGCATCCTGCCGCTCCTGTGGGAGATGTTTCCGAACCACCCCAATCTGCTGCCGGCCTTCTTCGAGGACGATCCGCGCGCAGCCGAGCTCGGAACATCCTACGTGCGCAAGCCGCTCTTGTCGCGCGAAGGCGCCAATGTCACGCTGGTCTCGGGCGGCGTCCCGCTCGACGCGCACGCCGGCCCCTACGGCGCCGAAGGCTTCGTGCGCCAGGCGCTGTCGCCGCTGCCGATTTTCTCGGGCTTTTATCCAGTGGTTGGGAGCTGGCTGGTGAACCACGAGCCCTGCGGCCTGTCGATCCGCGAGGACGAGAGCCCGATCACCGGCAACAGCTCGCGGTTTCTCCCGCATGCGATTTTGTGAGGGGGCCGTCTTCTGGGTTCTGCTTGATTATGCACGCGCCGGTATAACGAGACGTTTTGCTCGATCAGGCGGATGAAGCCATCGCGACTGCGCGCCGTCTCCAAAACGAATTGTCCGAAGCCGTCGCTGCGGCTCACGTTCAATGCCGACGCATGAAGCATTGGCACACTCTGCAATCGGGCTTGGCCCCAGCCGTGGCGATCTCGCTTAGGGTACGCGCGCGTGTCAGCGATCAGGGCGTCAGGTAGAACGCGAGCGACGCCAGTCGATCAGACTACTAGGCTCGTAAAGAAGGACTTGGTTATCTCGACGACCGAGGGCTCCCTCTCATCAGAAGTGGCGGCGGTGACAAACTCGCTTTTGCAGTTAAAACAGCGCCAAAGATCTTGGATTTCTTGGGCATTGACGCGCTCACGCCACTCGAGGTGGACTAACCCAGAACCACATTGAGGGCATTTTTCTGGATGGGGCGTCGAGAAGATCGATGCCATGTGGAACCTCCCTGGTTTTCGGCGCAGCATACGACTGTCTCGGCGTCTTGGAGTTGATACAAAACAAACGATTTGCCCATTTGTCATCGCCGGGCGGCTTCCATGTTTGGAACCGTCGAGTGCTGGCGCGCCCTCCGCAATCGGGCCTTGGGGTCCTCTGAGAGACGCGCAGGTTTGCTGCCGTCCTGACAAGCCACGCGGCTTTGATTGGACATCGCGCGCGGTCGTTTGATGTGATCCGAAAGCAATTTGCCTTGCTAGGGAACTCGCAGCATGTGGAACTGGATGATGCTGGGGCTAGAAAGCAATCGCGTGATCGGATTGCGCCTTGCAAAGTTGATGCGCGGCGGCAAAGCGGCCCAACGTGAAGCCCAGCGCATGGTTAGTGAAAAAGTGCTGGCGGCGGCGAAGGCCGGTACAAGCCTGATGGCCGGCGCATCCGGAGACAAGATTGTTGAGCAATACCGAAGGAAGGTGGCAGCAAATGCCAAACGGCTCAGCCGGAAACGAACACGGCGCAAACGAAAGTAAAGCTGCCCTACCTCCTACGGGGCTCACTTGCTCCGGTGCTTGAGCGCTCATTTGTGCAGATTGGTACACAATGGGCCGCGCAGCATCCCAATTTGAAATCCGTGAACTTCATGCATTGGAACGCTGGGTCAGGCACGAGATTTGATAAATTGCGCAGTATCGCGGCTGCGCTGAGGGGCGTTGCATTGGAGGCAGCGCATGAAAGTCATCATCGACGAAGACGACGAGATCATCGCCATAGCAACGGATGATCATACTCTAATCGGCGGCCACCATCGCCTCGCTGTGTCGGCCAGCATGGGTAAAAGACTTTTCTGGCGAGATACCGGCAAACCTGTGAAGCTTGATCTCTTCTTCAAGCATCATGAAAGTTCCATCCGACATACAGCCTGAGCCGTCGCCTGATCGAGGGGGATTTTCGGTCGACTGCAAGGGCTGCGGCCAGCGGCTAAAGCCTAAACCCGGCGATTTCCGTGTGTTCTGCCCATACGGCTCGGTGCCAAACCGGTCCGGCAGAACGGGAAGAGCTGTTCGCGGTCGAACTTACTTGCGCTGCTTCTTGAGCACAGCCACGGGCACTATGTCGCGGCGCAGGATGACGCGCGGCACAGCGAACGCGGGATATGGGCAGGCAGTTTTCTCGAGCCTTGGCAATTCGGAGCCGGCTTCGCGTTCCGCGAAGCCACCCGCTCCTGCAAGGGGAGAGGGCGAAAAGGCACCTCACCTCGCCGCGGCAACCCTCAGCGACTGCGGCATCAATCCCCCCATCGGGCGGCCGGAGCGCGCCGGGTTGAGCTGATAGAGGCCGCGACGATCGGTGACGGGACGGAAGACATCCGTGATGCCGACGACGGATTCGGCGGCGCCGAGCAGCAGCGTGCCATCGGCCTCCAGGCCCTTGGCCATGCGCTCGAAGATCACCGCCTTGGTGTCCTGATCGAAATAGATCAGCACGTTGCGGCAGAAGATGATGTCGAACGTGCCGAGATGCGAGAAGTCCTGCAGCAGATTGAGCTGACGGAACTGCACCATCGAGCGGACGTCGGCATTGAGCTGCCAGATGTCGCCGGACTGCGTGAAATACTTCACCAGCATCTGGATCGGCAGGCCGCGCTGCACCTCGAACTGGCTGTAGACGCCGGCCCTGGATTTCTCCAGCACCTCCTGCGACAGATCGGTGGCGACGATCTCGATGCGCCAGCCGGCGAACGCCGCGCCCATCTCCTTCAGGCACATCGCGATCGAATAGGGCTCCTGCCCCGTCGACGATGCCGCCGACCAGATGCGCAGGCTCTTGCGCGCGGCGCGCGCCTGGATCAGGCCGGGCAGGATGGTGTCGCGCAGATGATCGAACGGCACCTTGTCGCGGAAGAAGAAGGTCTCATTGGTGGTCATGGCCTCGACCACGTCGGTCGCAAGCCGGCCGTCGCCGTTCCTGATCTTCAGCACGAGGTCCGGAATACCGGACAGGCTCGCCCTGCGGGCAAGCGGCAGCAGCCGGCTCTCGACCAGATACTGCTTGTCGGCGGAGAGATCGAGACCAGAGCGTTCTTTCAGAAACTTGCGCAGATACTCATAGTCGACGGGAGTCACGAGCGGTCTCCCGAAAACAGGCGATTGACCTTCGCACCGACCTGGTTGAGCGGCAGGATCGCCGAGCAGATGCCGGCATTGGCGGCCGCGCCCGGCATGCCCCACACGACGCTGGAAGCTTCGTCCTGTGCGATCACGCTGCCGCCGGCGGCGACGATGTCCTTGCCGCCGCGCATGCCGTCCGAGCCCATGCCGGTCAGGATCACGGCGAGGATGCCGCCGTGCCAGATGTCGATCGCGGAGGTGAAGAGCGGATCGACCGCCGGCTTGCAGAAGTTGACGGCAGGGCCGTCGTCGAGCGCGATCGCGGTGTCCGTGCCGTTGCGCACGACGCGCATGTGCCTGCCGCCGGGCGCGAGATAGATCCGCCCTGCTTTCACCGGCTCGCCATCGACCGCTTCATGCGCGGGCCGGCGGCTCGTGCGCGCCAGATGCTCGGCGAGAATGGTGGTGAAGGTCGGCGGCATGTGCTGGGTGATCAGCACCGGGAAGCGGTCGATCACCGGGCCGAGCTCGGCCACCAGGGCCATCAGCGCCTGCGGGCCGCCGGTCGATGAGCCGATCAGCAGCACCTTCGGCGCCTGCATCGAGAACGGGCGCGTCGTCAGCGGGGCTGATGGGGCATGCACGGCAGGCGCAGCCGGGGCCGGCGCGGCAGGCCGTGCCGCCGGCTCGCGTGCGAGCGGAGCGTGGGGTGCGGGCGCCAGCGGCGGACTCGCAACGGCAGACCTCTTGCGCAGCCGCGCGCCGAGATGGCGGATCTTCTGGATCAGGTCATGGTGGAAGATGTCGGCGGCCGAGGCTTCGCGCGTCGACTCCGGCTTCGGAATGTAGTCGGCCGCGCCCAGCGATAGCGCCTTGAAGCTGATCTCGGCGTTACGGCGGGTCAGCGTGGAGGCCATGATGATGACGAGGTCACGCTTCTTGGCCAACAGCTTTGGCAGCGCCGAGAGACCGTCGAGCTCGGGCATTTCGATATCGAGCACGGCGACGTCGGGGTTGATGCGCTCGATCTGGTTGACCGCCTCGAGCCCGGTGCGCAACGAGGCCGCAACTTCCATGTCGTGCTCGGCACCGATCCAGCGCGAGATCAGACCGCGAATGACGACGGAGTCGTCGACGATCATCACCCGCAGCGGCCCCGCTTCTCGCGACGGGCTCGTGGTCGAATTACCTGCGAACGCAACACTCATTACTCACCAACTCAGACTGAAACGGTTCAGTTAACAAAAAACGCCGAAGGAGCCGTTCAGCCTCCGTGCGGTCGCTCAGATCAGGCCAACTTCCTGGAACTTCGCCGTCACGATGTCCTTGTCGAACGGCTTCATGATGTATTCGTTGGCGCCGGCGTGCAGCGCGCGCGCGATGTGCGCGACGTCGTTCTCGGTGGTGCAGAACACCACCTTGGGCTGGTCGCCACCGGGCATGCGCCTGAGGTGGCCGAGGAACTCGTAGCCATCCATGACCGGCATGTTCCAGTCGAGCAGCACCGCATCGGGCAGCCCGCGCTTGCAGGCCTCAAGCGCCTTCTCACCGTCCTCGGCTTCGAGAATCTGGAAGTCGAGGCCCTCCAGGATCCGGCGCGCAACCTTGCGGATGACGCTGGAATCGTCAACGACGAGACAAGTTCGCATGTGAACCTCTACTTCTATCCCCCTAAGGGGCACTTCCAATTGCAAGTGCGTCGGCGGCTTCGCCGCCGTATCATGCCGCCATCATGTCGGGCGCGAGCTCGAGGACGCGATCGACGTCGAGGACGACCATGAGCTGTCCGTCGAGGCGGTGGACGCCGCCGGCGAGCTTGGCCATGCGGGGATCGAGGTTGACGGGATTTTCCTCTTTGCCGTCCTCGGGCAGGCGCAGCACCTCGCCGATCTGGTCGATCAGCAGGCCATAGGATTCCCCGCGGAGGTCGACGCCGACCGCCATCGGCACCTTGCCGTCCTCGGCCTTGGGCAGGCCGAGCCGGGCGCGCATGTCGACCACGGTGACGATGCGGCCGCGCAGATTGAGCACGCCGGCGATCTCGCGGGAGGCCAGCGGCACGCGGGTGACGCGTTCGGGCATGAACACGTCCTGGACGCGGGAGATCGGCAGGCCGAACAGCTGGCCGCCGATCATCGCGGTGACGTATTCGACCATGGCGCCTTCGGTGGTCTGGGTCTTGGTGCTCATTGACGTATCTCCTTCCCGCCCGCGTTTTGTTTGAGCATGATCTCGTCGGAAAACCGCTTCACACTTTGCCGGATCATGCTCTAGGCCGCCGCCCGGCTCAGCTCGGAGGCGCCGGCGGCGCCCGCGGTCTGTTCCTTCAGCGCCGCGATCAGGCCGGGACGGTCGAACTTGGCAACATAGTCGTGGAAGCCGGCCTGCCGGCCGCGCTCGATCGCCGCCGGCGAGACCAGCGCCGACAGGCCGATGATCGGGATCGCACCGAGATTGTTGTCCGAGCGCAGCGCCTCGGCGAACTCGAACCCGTTCATGTCGGGCATCTCGATGTCGGTCAGCACCACGTCGAAGTTCTGGCCCGCGCGGAGCGTGGCGAGCGCCTCCTGCGCGCCTCCCGCGGTGCGGACCCGGTAGCCGGCCGCCTTGAGGACGGGGGCCAGCATGTTGCGGAAGAAGGCGGAGTCGTCGACCAGGAGCACCGACTGCGCGTGCATCGACGGCTTCATCTCCTTGCGGGTGAACCAGTCGGCGAACGCCATCGGCAGGAAGTGGCCGACGTCGATCACCTCGGTGGCCTGGCCCTTGATCACGGCCGAGCCCAGGATGCCGGCCGAGGAGCCGCCGACCTCGATGTTGAGCCGTTCCTCGACGATGTCGATGATCTCGTCGACGACGAGGCCCATGGAGCGGCCGTCGTCGGCAAACACCAGGATCGGCTGCGCGCCCTGGCTCGCGATGGTGACGCTCTCCATGGCGACCAGCGGCATCAGCTGCTCGCGGTACTGCACCATGTAGCGGCCGTTACTGAACTCGATCTTGTCGGCGGGCAGCTCTTCCAGGCGGGTGACGAGGCCGAGCGGGACCGCCTTGGGCTGGCTGGAGCCGGCGCGGAACACCAGGAGCGAGGTGGTCTGCTCGCCGCTTCCGATGTGATGGCCGGAGGCTTCATCGGCCATGTCATGGGCCGAGGAGCCGGAGGCGCCGAGCGCTTTCGCAATGCCGTTGGGGTCGATGATCATGATGACCGCGCCATCGCCCAGGATCGTGTTGCCCGAGAACATGTCGATGTGGCGCAGCTTGGTCGACATCGGCTTGACCACGATCTCTTCGGTGTGGAACACGCCGTCGACGACGATGCCGAAGGTCTGGCTGCCGACCTGCGTCACCACGATGAAGCCGTTCTCGGGATCGCTGGCGGCGCCGTCGTCGATCTTCAAGAGCTTCTTCAGATGGATCAGCGGCAGCAGCTTGTTGCGCAGGCGCAGCACCGCGGTGTCCTTGATGCGCTCGATGCGGTGCTCGGAGTTGGCGCGGGCCCGCACCAGCTCGACGACCGAGAGCTGGGGAATGGCAAAGCGGTCGCCGGCGGCCTCCACGATCAGCGCCGAGACGATCGCCAAGGTCAGCGGGATCTTGATGGTGACGGACGAGCCTTCGCCGGCGACCGACTTGATGTCGATGGTGCCGCCGATCTGGTCGATATTGGTGCGCACCACGTCCATGCCGACGCCGCGCCCCGACACCGAGGTGATGGCGGCCGCGGTCGAGAAGCCCGGCGCGAAGATGAACTTGTGGATCTGGGCTTCGCTCATCTTCTCGAGCTCGGCCTCGGTGACGAGACCGCTGGAGAGCGCCTTGGCCTTGATCTTCTCGGTGTTGAGGCCTCTTCCGTTGTCGGCGATGCAGATGATGATGTGGCCGCCCTCGTGATAGGCGGACAGGCGAATGGTGCCCTGCTCGCCCTTGCCGCTGGCGAGGCGCTCGGCCGGGGTCTCCAGGCCATGATCGGCGGAGTTGCGCACCATGTGGGTGAGCGGGTCCTTGATCAGGTCGAGCACCTGGCGGTCGAGCTCGGTGTCGGCGCCGTGCATCTCCAGCTCGATCTGCTTGCCGAGTTCGCTCGACAGGTCGCGCACGATGCGGGGCAGCTTCTGCCAGGCGTTGCCGATCGGCTGCATGCGCGTCTTCATGACGCCCTCCTGCAGCTCGGCGGTGACGTTGGAGAGGCGCTGCAACGGCACCTTGAACTCGGTGTCCTCGTTGCGGCGGGAGATCTCCAACAGCTGGTTGCGGGTCAAGACCAGCTCGGAGACCATGGTCATCAGATGCTCCAGCGTATCCACGTTGACGCGGATCGACTGGTTGGCGACGCGGTCGCCCTCGGCGGCGGTCTCGTCGGCCATCGACTTCTTGGGCGCGGCCTTGGCGGCGGGCTTTGCGCTCTCCTTGGCCGTTTCCTTGGCGGCAGGCGCCGGAGCGGCCGGCGCCGGCTCGGCCTTGATCTCGGCCTTGGCCACCGGCGCCGGCACTTCGATCGCGGTCTCGCGGAAGGCGCGCTCGAGCTCGTCGAGCGACACCTCGCCCGGGCGCAAGGGGCGCTCCAGCGTCTGGTCGACCAGCGAGCCCGTGGCCATCTCCTTTGCCGGCGCGGCGGCGGGGGCGTCCGGCGCGAGCGGCGGCGCTTCAGTGACGGGCGCGGCACCTGCGGCCGGCATCGGCTGCGCCGAGCCGGACATCGCCGCCATGCCCTGCTCGACCATCGCTTCCAGCTTGTCGATCAGGTCACGGTCGGTCCCTTCGGGCTCGGCTTCGGTGGCCTCGAGCCCGGCCAGAATCTCCTTGATGCGGTCGATCGAGGACAGGATCACCGTCACCGCCTGCCCCGTCACCGGCATGCCGTCGCGGAATTTGCCCATCAAGGTCTCGCCGGCATGCGCCAGCGCTTCCAGACGCGGCAATCCCAAAAAGCCGCACGTGCCCTTGATGGTGTGGACCAGGCGGAAGATGTTATCCAGGATCTTGGCGTTGTTCGGCTCCTGCTCGAACTTCACCAATTGATTGTCGACGGTGTCCAGGCTCTCGCTGGTCTCCGTCAAAAACTCCCGCAACAGATCATCCATGA
>NZ_LSEF01000123.1 GCF_001641695.1 Bradyrhizobium neotropicale | reverse complement strand
CTAGGCGGTGTGGACACTTATCGCATCCATAGGACGATGGCAGCGAGAGTGACGACGGCTCGGTAATTTCGGGCGGTCTTTTCGAAGCGGGTAGCGACGCGGCGGAACTGCTTGAGTTTGGAGAAGCAGCATTCCACGAGATGGCGCTGGGCATAGAGATGTTTGTCGAGCGGATATTTGAGGGCGCGTGACGGGTTGTTGGGGATGACGGCGAGCGCCTTTTTGGCGGCGATGTCTTGGCGCAAATGATCGGCGTCATAGGCTGTATCGGCGATGACGACCTCGGCCGGCAGTCCCTCGATCAATGCGGCGGCCTGTGGTGCATCGCCCTTCTGGCCTGCGGTGAGCGTGAACCGTACAGGACACCCCAAGCCGCGAACGGCCATATGTATCTTCGTGCTCAGGCCGCCGCGCGAGCGGCCAAGCGCCTGATCTTCAGACCCCCTTTTTTCGCCCCGGCGGCGTGCTGATGCGCCCGGACGATGGTGGAATCGACGATCAGATATTCGAAGTCTGGATCATCAGACATCGCCTCGAAGATCCGCCACCAAACACCCTTGATGCTCCATCGACTGAAGCGCCGGAATACGCTGTTCCAGTCTCCGAACGCCTCCGGAAGGTCGCGCCAGGGAGAGCCTGTACGCACGATCCAGAGCACACCTTCCACGAACATCCGGTTGTCCCGCCCGGTCGAACCCTTCTGGTCGGGCCGGCCTATGATCAGCGGCGCCATGCGCTCCCAGGCCGCGTCGCTCAACACCAAACGATCCATCACACCCAAGGCCGCCTCCCAAAAAGAAGCCTTGAATCTGATTTGCTCTCAAAAGGGAATCCTTAGAGTCCACACCGCCTACGGCATCGAGGCCTATGAAAAGCGCGGCCGGATGTGGCCCGAGCCGACACGCGTTGCCATGGCCGAAGCCGACGCCGTTCTGTTTGGTGCAATCGGCGGCACATCCTATCCCTTACCCCCCGAGTTACATAAGACGGACAGCTTGCTTGCGGTGCGTCGCAGCCTCGGTGTCTTCGTCAATCTGCGGCCGATCCGAACCTTGCCTGCGCTCTACGAGGCATCGTCGCTCAAACCGCGTGTGCTCAAAGGCGTTGACTTGATTATCGTGCGCGAGCTTCTTGGTGGCATCTATTTTGGTGAACCGCGAGGTGTCGAAATGCTTCCGGGCGGCGAACGGCGCGGCGTCAACACCCATGTTTACACGTCTTCGCAAATTCAGCGTATTGCGCGCTTCGCATTCGATATTGCGCGTACGCGAAAGGGACGAGTGTGCTCCGTTGCGAAGGAAAACGTGATGGAGGCCGGCCAGCTCTGGCGTGAAGAAGTTCAGGCGATTCACGATGCTCAATACCCCGATGTGGAGTTGACCCATATGCTCGTCGACAATTGCGCGATGCAATTGGTGCGAGCGCCCGCACAGTTCGACGTGCTCCTCACCGACAATCTGTTTGGCGATATTCTCTCGGATTCTGCCGCGATGGTCACCGGCTCCCTGGGAATGCTGCCATCAGCCTCCCTCGGGATCACTCGCGACGACGGACGGCGCGGAGCCCTCTACGAGCCCGTGCACGGCAGCGCTCCGGACATCGCAGGCAAGGGCCTGGCAAATCCGATCGGCTCGATCCTGAGTGTCGCCATGATGCTTCGCTTCTCGCTCAGCATGCCCAAAGAAGCGGATCTGGTCGAACGCGCCGTTTCCGAGGCGCTTGAATCCGGTGCGCGCACGATCGACATAGCAATCGGCAGCAAGCATATCTCGACGGAAGAGATGGGGGATGCCGTGGCATCAAAGTTGGCATCACTCTTGAACTGATCATAAACCGAAGGCCGCGCGCGTGAATTTGGTGGATCGTGCCGTTCTGTCTCACAAGCAATGGCTACAGCGAGTAGCCTGAGCTGGTGACGTTGGAGACGGCCGGATATAGAGGTGGCGGAGTTGGAAAATAAACTGATTAAGGGGCACTCCGCTCTTGCGAAGGCGCTTATCGACAATGGCGTGGACACGATCTTCGGCCTGATAGGCGACGCCAACTTATTCTTCGTCGACAGTTTCATCCGGGAGTACGGTGGCCACTACATTGCGGCTACCAACGAGGCGAACGCCGCCTCGATGGCGATTGGGTATGCGAATGCTTCGGGGAGGATTGGGGTCGCAACTGTTACTCATGGTCCAGGGCTCACCAATGTCTGTACGACCTTGGTGGAGGCAGTGAAGGGCCGCGTTCCAATCGTTGTGATGTGTGGCGACACAGCAGCTGAGGATCGTGAAAATATTCAAGATATACCTCAACGCGATATCATAGTTGCGACGGGCGCCGGCTTCGAGCAGCTCCGTTCGGCGAGGACCGTGGCGCACGATGTACCAATAGCATTGCGACGGGCGATGGTTGAGCGTCGCCCGATTGTCCTCAACATGCCCATTGATATGCAGCAAGTTGACGTCACTTACAGTCCTGTTCGCTTCAAGGTTTCAGAAAAGCGCGGCCTCGTTCCAACCAGCTCTGATCTTGACAATGCAATTGGCATAATCGCTGCCTCAAAAAGGCCGATCGTCTTGGCAGGCTATGGGGCATCCAGCCCCGAGGCTAGATTGGCAATTCTGCGTCTTGCCGAGCGGACGGGGGCTCTACTAGCCACATCACTCAAGGGCAAGGACTTATTCCGGGATCAAGATTACAATATTGGTCTCTTTGGCACGTTGAGTACACCTGTTGCCGTCGACCTAATAATGGAAGCAGACTGCATCATCGCCTTTGGAGCGAGTCTCAACAAATATACGACATCACGCGGTGCGTTCCTGAAGGGCAAGCGTGTCATTCAAGTTTGTGATGAGCAAGCGGAGGTCGGCAATTACGCCTCTCCTGACGCGGGACTGGTCGGTGACACGGCTCTCGTTGCCGAAACCATTTTACACTGGTTGGATGAGGCGGAGATTCCTAGTTCTGGTTTCCGCAATGAGGACATAAAGCTTAGGCTGCGGAATTATTCGCCTGGGGAGAGGTTAGGCAACTACAAGAGCTCCGACGGTACAATCGACCTCACCACCGCTCTCTTGGAGTTTAACAAACTTCTTCCCGAGAACCGCTTTCTCGTAACGGATGTTGGCCGGTTTGCCCTTTCTGTGTTTCGATTGATTGACGCGCCAAACGTTCACTCGTTCATGCTTCCAAGTCACTTTGGAGCGGTTGGTCTAGGAATGTCGCAGGCAATCGGTGTAGCGAAGGCCGTGCAGAGCAGGCCTGTGGTCTTGTTTTCGGGCGACGGCGGATTCATGCTAGGGGGAATGGCCGAATTCAATACTGCCGTTCGATATAAACTCGATTTGATCGTCGTAGTTTGCAATGATGGAAGCTATGGAGCTGAGCATATCCAGTTTCGCGCGAAGGACTTGGATCCCAATCTGTCGATTTTCGATTGGCCGGATTTTGCCTCGGTAGCGAACGTGCTTGGCGGGAAGGGTCTGACGGTAAGGACCGAAAACGATCTGCTGGCTGTAGCCGAGGCAATTAAGACAAGAGATAAGCCGCTCCTAATTGACCTCAAGCTCGACCCGGATCGTCAGCCGCCAGCTGGTCACTAAGACCTATGATCGTCAAAGGCTGTATCTTGTCCACCGGCCCTCGTCCAGTCGAACGTCGTGCGGAATAGCGTCGCGGGAAAAGCCGGCGTGCCGAGATGCACCAGTAGAACTTAGCGATAGCGGTTATCTGGAGACCGGATCGGTGACCCCGGCGATCGAGAGAAGGGGGGCGTCCGCTCATGTCTTATACAGATTGTACAGTCTGGACTCGAAGCTTGCTTCGGCCACCCTGAACGATGTCTTCGCGAAATTTCAGCCATTCGCCGTAGATCTTGCGGAATTCGGGATTCTTCTCAGCCTCTTCGGCGTAGAGCGAGAAGGCCGCGCGGTATCCGCCCTCCATGATCTCGCGTGAAAATGGCCTGAGCTCGGTGCCGTTCACGTGAAGAAGCTACCCACGGTCATGCGGACGACGGACGCCGCAAGATCGCGCTATTGCTGGCCGAACGCTCTGCGTGAGTGTGACGGCAACGGGACGCAATATATCGTCGCATGGCATTCAATGTATCGGTACCATTCGGTACTATTTACTTCGTTCGAATTGTCCGTTAAACCCTTGTGCAGCACGGATCTTTTTTGCTCCATGAGTCCCGTCCGCGCCAACGTCATCGAGGAGAGGGAATAGAGAAGGTGCCAAGGGCCAAGGCCCCCCAGAGAGCAGTCCGCGCCGGCCGTCCCCCGAAGGAACTGGCTGCCGAAGTCGACGAGCGGATCCTCAATGCTGCGCGTGAGCTATTCCTGGCGCGTGGCCTCGCCGGCGTCAGTGTCGCGGAGATCGCGGGCCTTGCCCATGCGAGCAAGGGTACTATCTATGCGCGCTTCCCCACCAAGGAGGCCCTGTTCGCTGCGATCGCGATCCGCAACTCGGAGAAGGTGCGGCAGGGATACGAGAACGCGTCATCGCTGGGCGATACAATCGAGGAGCGCCTCACGGCTCTGGCAAGTGAGATACTCAAGCACGTGCTCGCCCCCGACAGCATCGCTTTCATGCGACTGGCTGCTGCCGAAGCGCGTCGTTTCCCCGACCTAGCCAAGGTCGGACGGATGATGCGCGAGCGCGGCACGCATCACGCCGCCACCATCTTGCAGGATGTGACCCTGTATGCCGCCTTTGCGCCGGAGCGTTTGACCAGAACCGCCCAATTCTTCCTCGATCTCGTGGTTGCGCCGCTACTGCTGCGGGCGGTGATGGGCGAAGATCCCAAGTCGCTGAGACCGCAGATTCGCACGCATGTGGCGGAGAGCGTTTCGTTCTTCCTGACAGCCTGCCGGAGCGGCGAGGCCGTTCGATAGCCAGCGGCACTGCTCGTCGTCGTCGAACGCCATATATCTCCACACCCTGAAGCCGCGGAATGATTCTCCGCCCCGATACGGCGTCGCCGTCGTCCGGGGCGGCGGTCTGTCGTCTCGTGTTTCAACCCAGAAATAGAACTTCACGGTACGGTTATTTGACAAGGGCGGATCGTCGACATTATCGGTACCGAACCGTACGGTTCTATTATTGGGGCGAAAAGAGTATCGTTTTGAGAAGCCAGGGGAATTTCGCGAGACCACGGGCCGAACGCCGTATTCGTGCGTCGATGGTCAGGTGCGCCGGTTTTTCGGCCAGCGTCGCCGTGCCGGCTTTTCTACTCGCCTCTTGTGCGGTCGGGCCGAATTTCGTCACGCCCGACGCTCCGGCCGCGAGTCGCTACACGCGTGAGCCTCAACTCGCCTCGACAGAGAGCACCAGGACGCCAAGTGGCAACTCGCAATCCTTCTCGCCCGGAAGCGACGTCTCGGGCGTCTGGTGGACACTTTTCCGCTCGCGGAAGCTGACGGGATTCGTCGACGAAGCGGTTCGCAATCATCCGGACATCCAATCCGCCGAATTCGCCCTGCGAGCCGCCCGCGAGAACGTGCTCGCCGAGCAGGGAGCCTTGTTTCCCCAAGTGAGCGGAACTGGCTCAGCGGCGCGTGAGCAGGCGCCGCTCTACAAGCTCTTCAATACGTCGGTCAGCGTGTCCTATGCGCTCGATCTCTGGGGCGGCACGCGCCGGCAGGTCGAAGCGCTCGAGGCGCAGGCTGACTACCAGGCGTTCAAGCTGGAGGCGACCTATTTGGCGCTGACCGCCAACGTCATCACGGCCGCGATCACCGACGCCTCGCTGCGCGACCAGATCTCCGCGACCGAGGACATCGTCAAGGCCGAGACGGATCAGCTCGCGCGCATCCAGCACCAGTTCGAGATCGGCGCCGTCTCCAAGTCCGACGTGCTGGCACAGGAGTCGACCCTCGCGCAGGCCAGGGCGACGTTGCCTCCGCTCCAGAAACAATTGGCGCAGCAGCGCAATCAACTGATGGCCTATCTCGGGCGGTTGCCGAGCGAAGACCGCGGCGAGCATGTAACCCTTGCCGAGCTGCGCCTGCCGAGTCGGCTGCCGGTGACCTTGCCGTCGGAGCTGGTCCGCCAGCGACCGGACATCCGTCAGGCCGAGGCGACGCTGCACCAGGCGACCGCGACCGTCGGCGTCGGTGTCGCAAATCTTCTCCCGCAGGTCACGCTCTCGGGCAGCTACGGCGCAAGTGGGACGGGCAAGCTGTTTTCGCCGGGCACCATCGCCTGGGACGCAACGTCCTCCGTCACGCAGAAGCTGATCGACGGCGGCACGCTCTATCACACCAAGGAGGCCGATGTTGCGCTCTTCGAGCAGAACATGGCGGCCTACAAGAGCACGGTGATGTCAGCTTTCCAGAACGTCGCGGATTCGCTGCGCGCGATCCAGTTCGACGCGGCGACACTGAAGGCGCAAGCCGAGGCCGAGAAGGCCGCA
This sequence comes from Bradyrhizobium neotropicale, assembly GCF_001641695.1. Lineage (GTDB taxonomy): Bacteria > Pseudomonadota > Alphaproteobacteria > Rhizobiales > Xanthobacteraceae > Bradyrhizobium > Bradyrhizobium neotropicale. Next base: position 69,601 of record NZ_LSEF01000123.1, on the reverse strand, counting down.
TCGGACAGCCTGTCCATGTCGATCGAGCAGTTCAAGACCGGTGCGGTTCCCTACGCCAACGTCATCACCGCCCAGCAATCCTACCTCAATGCGCGCATCACGCGCATCAAGGCGCAAGCCGCGCGCTTCTCGGACACCGCGGCGCTGTTCCAGGCACTCGGCGGCGGCTGGTGGAACAGGGCCGATCTGACGGCCGATGCCTCGCCCCGCGTCGATCCCGGCTATTTCGCCGGTCCCAACCGTTCAACCCAGGAAGCGGTGCGATGACCAAGCGCATGACGATCATGCTGGCCGTGATGGCCGTTCTGTTCGGCGGCCTCTATGGCTTCCAGACCTTCAAGGACGTGATGATCCGGAAGGCGATCGGTGCCATGGCGAATCCGCCGCAGACCGTCTCCACCGTGGTTGCGTCAACCGCGCCGTGGCGATCGACGCTTTCATCAGTCGCCTCGCTGCGCGCCGTGAACGGCGCCGATCTGGCGCTCCAGGCTTCCGGGATCGTGCAGCGCATCCAGTTCAACTCCGGAGACGAGGTCGCGGAGGGACAGCCTCTGCTCCAGCTGGTGGCGACCGACGACGCCGCCAAATTACAGTCGCTGCAGGCCACCGCCGAGAACTACGCGATCGTGCTCAAGCGCGACGAGGAGCAGATCAAGTTCAACGCGGTCAGCCAGGCCACGCTCGACAGCGACCGAGCCAGTCTGAAGAACGCCAGGGCTCTGGTCGAGCAGCAGAAGGCGATCGTCGAGCAGAAAACACTCAGGGCGCCGTTCGCCGGCAGGCTCGGAATCCGAGCCGTCGACATCGGCCAGTTCCTGAGCGCCGGCACCACCATCGTCACCTTGCAGAGCCTCGATCCGATCTACGTTGATTTCTACCTGCCCCAGCAGGCGTTGGCCTCGATCAACATCGGGCAGGACGTCACCGCGACGGTCGATGCTTTTCCCGGTGAGCGCTTCATGGGTCGTGTCTCGGCGATCAACGCCAAGGTCGATAGCGGCAGCCGCAACATTCAGGTCCGCGCGACGATCGCAAACAATCCTGCGCGATTGCTGCCGGGCATGTTCGCCAAGGCCGAGATCGACACCGGCAAGCCCGAAGACATCGTCACCGTTCCGCTCACCGCGATCGTCAACAACGCCTACGGCGACCTCGTTTATGTCGTCGACCATCTGCATGACGGGCAGGGCGCTGCGCGGCAGATGTTCGTCAAGACCCGGCCGGCAAAGGGCGACCGCATCGCCGTCACCGACGGGATCAAGTCCGGCGAGAGCGTGGTGATCGCGGGCCAGATCAAGCTTCGTAACGGCAGCCCGGTCAGGATCGACAATTCCCACGTGCCGCTCGCCGAAGCGGCGCCGACCGTCGCCGACCAGTAAACGACGCGCGAGCCAAGAGCAGATACGATGCGTTTCACGGACATCTTCATCCGCCGCCCGGTGCTGGCCATCGTGGTCAGCGCGCTGATCCTCGTCCTTGGATTGCGGTCGATGACCTCGTTGTCGATCCTGCAATATCCGCGCACCCAGAACGCGATCGTCACGGTGACGACGGCCTATGCCGGCGCGGATTCCGATATCATCGCCGGCTTCATCACGACGCCGCTGGAGAATGCCATCGCCCAGGCCAACGGCATCGACTACCTGAATTCCAGCAGCATCACCGGCACCAGCACCATCACGGTGAACCTGCGGCTGAACTACGACTCCGGCAAGGCGATGACGGAGATCAATGCCAAGGTCAACTCGGTCCTCAACCAGCTTCCGACCGGCACCCAGCAGCCGACGCTGACCCTCAAGGTCGGCCAGACCATCGACGCGATGTATGTCGGGTTCGCGAGCGACGTACTGGCTCCCAACCAGATTACGGACTATCTCACCCGCGTGGTGCAGCCGAGGCTGCAGGCCGTGTCGGGCGTGCAGACCGCGGAGCTGCTCGGCGGCAAGAAGTTCGCGCTGCGTGCCTGGCTCGATGCCGACAAGCTCGCCGGCTATGGGCTGACGGCCAGCGATGTCTCTACCGCGCTGTCAGGCAACGACTACATCGCCGGTCTCGGTTCGACGCGGGGGCGCCTTGTCCAGGTCGACCTGTCGGCCACGACCAACCTTCATTCGCTGGAGCAGTACCGCAACCTCGTCGTCAAGCAGGTGAACGGCGCCATCATCCGCCTGAAGGACGTCGCGAACGTGACGCTGGGCAACGACGACTACGACAGCTCGGCGAAGTTCAACGGCAAGACCGCCGTCTATCTCGGCATCCAGGTCGCGCCGACCGCCAACCTGCTCGACGTCATCAAGGGGGTAAAAGCGGCCCTCCCGGACATCAACGCGAACCTGCCGAACGGCATCGTCAGCGAAATTCTCTACGATTCGACCGAGTTCGTGAACAGCTCGATCGACGAGGTCGTCCACTCGCTGGTCGAGGCGGTCGTCATCGTGACCATCGTCGTCTTTCTGTTCCTCGGCTCCTGGCGGTCGGTCCTGATCCCGGTGATCGCGATTCCGCTGTCGCTGATCGGCACCTTCGCCCTGATGCTGCTGATGGGCTTTTCGATCAACCTGCTGACACTGCTGGCGCTCGTGCTGGCGATCGGGCTCGTGGTCGACGATGCCATCATCGTGGTCGAGAGCGTGCATCGCCTGATCGACCAGGGGGAGACGCCGGTCGAGGCGGCGATCCAGTCGGCGCGGGCGCTCGGCAGCCCCATCCTCGCGATGACTGTGGTCCTGATCGCGGTGTACGTCCCGGTCGGCTTCCAGGGCGGGCTCACCGGCGCCTTGTTCACCGAGTTCGCCTTCACGCTGGCGGGCGCGGTCACCGTGTCGGCGGTCATTGCACTGACGCTGTCCCCGATGAACTGTGCCTGGCTGCTGCGACGGACGGAGCGGGATGCCACAAATTGGGAGGCGCGCCTGGTGCGCAGGATCGACCATGTGCTGGAATGGCTGACCGCCGCCTATCGCCGCCGGCTCGAATCCGTCTTCGCCACCAAATCCGTGGTGGTGGTTTTTGCGTTGCTGCTGCTCGCCGGGATTCCCTGGCTCTATGCTAATTCCCAGAGCGAGCTCGCCCCGGACGAAGATCAGGGCGTGGTGCTGACGCTGACCAATTCGGCGCCTTCGGCAACGGCCGAGCAGCGCCAGTTCTATGGCCAGCAGCTCTACGATCTCATAGCCAAGCGGCCCGAGACCAGCGTGGTCTTCCAGATCGACACGCCCTCGCAGGCGATCGGCGGCTGGGTGCTCAAGCCTTGGGACAAGCGGACTGCGACGACCAAGACGCTACAGCCCGAATTGCAGGGCCTGCTCAACGGCATTGCCGGCACGCGCTCGGTGGCCTTCCAGCCGTCGCCGCTGCCGGGCAGCAACGGTCTGCCGATCCAGTTCGTGATCGGCACGACCGGTTCGTTCAACGAGCTGGACGAGGTCGCCCGGAACTTCATGGCCGAGGCGCTCAAGACTGGACAGTTCATCTTCCTGGACAACGACCTCAAGATCGACAAGCCGAAGAGCACCGTGGTGTTCGACCGTGACAAAGCCGGCGACCTTGGACTGAAGATGAGCGATCTCGGCGGCGCGCTGGCAACCATGCTGGGCGGGAACTACGTCGAGTATTTCAGCCTCGACGGCCGCTCCTACAAGGTAATTCCGCAGGTCCGCCAGAACGACCGCCTGACGACCGAGCAACTCCTGAGCTACCAGATCCGCACCAGCAACAACACGATGGTGCCGCTGGCGACGGTTGCCCATCTCGACAACAGGACCGTTCCGCAGGCCCTCAACCATTTCCAGCAGATCAACGCCGCGACCATTTCCGGCGTGGCCATGCCGGGGGTCGCGATGGGGGATGCGCTGGCGACCTTGAAGAGCCTCGCAAAATCCCTTCCGGCCGGCTACTCGGTCGACTTCGCGGGCGCCTCCCGGCAGCTTGAGCTGGAATCGGGTGGCTTCATCGCCACGTTCCTGTTCGCGCTGATCATCATCTATCTTGCGCTTGCCGCTCTCTTCAACAGCTTCGTTGATCCCGTCATCATCCTGATCTCGGTCCCGATGTCGCTCGCCGGCGCGCTGATCTTCATCAGCGTTGGCCTCGGCGGCGCCAGCATCAACATCTACACTCAGGTCGGTCTCGTCACTCTGATGGGTCTCGTCAGCAAGCACGGCATCCTGATGGTCGAGGTGGCGAACGAGTTGCGCGCCGAGGGGAAGAGCCGCTCCGCGGCTATCATCGAGGCTGCGACGATCAGGCTTCGGCCGATTCTGATGACGACGGCTGCCATGGTGCTCGGCGTCCTGCCGTTGGTCACGGCGAGCGGCGCGGGTGCGGTCTCCCGCTACAATATGGGCCTTGTGATCGCCACCGGCCTTTCGATCGGAACGCTGTTCACGCTGTTCGTGGTGCCGGTCGCCTACGCGCTCATCGCACATCGTGGCGAGGCAAGCGCGGCCCGACATACGAACTGAGTTTGCGGCGTGGTCTCCGGGCGCGGCCGCTTCGGTCCGATGCCGGCGAGGTCGGCAAGCTTTCCGGTACCGATACGAACAGCGAAGCGATGACGACCAAGACCATCCTCATCGTAGAAGACGACCAGGAAACAGGGAATTTGATCGCGCGCGATCTGCGCGGGCATTCCTTCTCGGTCGGTCTGGCGCCGGATGGCCGCGAGATGGATCGCTATATGGCGCAGAACCGCGTCGTCGTGCTCGATATCATGCTGCCGGGAGAGGACGGCCTTAGTCTGTGCCGGCGTCTGCGTGTCGCTCATTCGACGCCGATCATCTTCCTCACAGCGAAGAGCGATGACATTGATCGAATTGTCGACCTCGAAATGGGAGCTGATGACTACGTCACCTGACGAGCAGTCGGTGCCTAAGCGGCCGCTGTTTCATAAATGATGAGTGAGCGAGGCGTCCCTCAGTTTTGAACCCGGGGACGCCACGCACTAAGCACTCGAGTGAGCTGGTTTTGCAAGTTATCCGAACAGGGGCAGAATTGCCGCTTAAGGGCTTGCCGAGAATGACGGAGGTGGTCGATCGCCGAACGTTCGCGACACATCCAAATTCAAGCGGCCTGCGCGCGCCAGCTGATGCGATCGATTGGTTGTGCAAACGCCTCTCTTGTGGATTCCACAGCGTCCACGGCGGCTTAAGTGCCATGGATGACCCGGCGTAGTCGGATCTCCCTTCCCGCCAGAGCTCTCAGCCCGAAAATATCCTCTTGGGTTCGAGCGCCAGCTCGCAACTGGCGTTGCCCTGGCACCCTTGCAAAAAATAATCGGGGTCAGAGATCCAGATAACGTTTCTTGATGAGCCGGCCGAAGGAGGCGAAGCATAGGCTCAAGCGATCATGATGCTAAACGAAGGCAGCCCCACGCTATGCCTCTCACATTGCTCAAGTATGGGCTGAAACGCGACTACGTTCCGCACCGCGAGATTCCTGCTACGCCGGATCTGAGGCGCCGCTATGATGTGGTCATAATCGGCGGCGGCGGGCATGGCCTGGCGGCTGCTCACTACCTTTCCAAGTATCATGGCATCCGAAACGTTGCTGTTCTGGAGAAGGGCTATCTTGCCGGAGGCAATACGGCCCGGAATACGACCACGATTCGTTCGAACTACATCACAAATCAATCGATACGCTTCTACAAGGAGGCCGTCTCGCTTTACGAAGACATGTCGCATGAGTTGAATTTCAACGTCATGTTTTCGCAGCGTGGCCAGCTCACGCTCGCGCATTCCGAGGCGACTCTTCGATCCTTCCATCTGCGCGCCGAGATGGGCAAGCACCATGGCACGCGGATTTCGGTCGTTGATCCGCGACAGGTGAAGGAAATCTGCCCTCACCTCAACATGGATGAAGGCGGTCAGCACGAGATCCTCGGCGGCCTCTGGCACGAGGACGGCGGCACGGCGCGGCATGACGCGGTCGCATGGGGCTACGCGGCGCAGGCCGCCAGGCGAGGCGTGGAAATCCACCAGCGGACCGAGGTGCTCGGTTTCGACACGTCCGGCGACAAGGTGTCGGCGATCAGGACCAGCCGCGGGACGGTGAGCGTCGGACACGTGATCCAGGCCGCGGGCGGCGCCAACCAGCACGTTGCGAAATTGGCTGGCATCGACATGCCCATTCGGTGTTTCCCGTTGCAGGCGATGGTGACCCAGCCGCTGAAGCCGTTCCTGCATACGCTGGTGTCCTCGGCCAATCTGCATACGTATCTCGTGCAATCCTCCCGCGGCGAAATCGTCATCGGCGGCGGTTCGGATCCGTATCAATTGATCTCGACGCGCTCGACGCTGGACCTCAAGGAGCAGCTGGCTCACGGGGCGGTGCAGCTCTTCCCCTTCCTCCATAACGTGAAGCTGCTGAGGCAGTGGGCCGGCATCACCGACATGACGCCGGACTACACGCCGATCATGGGCGCCAGTCCGCTCAAGAACTATTGGCTCGATTGCGGCTGGGGCACTTGGGGCTTCAAGGCGACGCCCGTTGCCGGAAAATACCTTGCCGACACCGTCGCGAATGAACGGGTCGCGGATATCCTGCTTCCGTTCAGTCTGGGCCGCTTCGAAAAGATGGCTCTCATCAATGAAATGGGTGCTACGGCGGCAAGCCATTAGGATCTGTTCGATGAAAATCATGAATTGCCCGCTGAACGGGCCACGTAACATCAGCGAATTCACTTGCCTTGGGCCGGTTCATGACGCCGTCGACGCGCAATCGGTCGGCGATGCGGCCTGGTGTCACTACCTGTTTTATCAGGAGAACAAGGCTGGAATCATTCGCGAGTGGTGGCGACACACGCCTTCGAATTACTACTTCATCGCCGAACGACACACCGTCACCGACGAGATCATCGCGACATACAGCGCGAGCGAGCTTCCGCGCATCGAGAACAAGTCATGATTCCGCGTTTGCCTCTGCCATATGGGACCCGCATCGATCGAAGCCAGGTCCTGACCTTCAAATTCGAAGGCAGGACATTTCGCGGGCTCTCCGGCGATACCTTGGCAAGCGCGCTCGTCGCGTCGGGGCAGTGGCTCATCTCGCGGTCGTTCAAATATCACAGGCCGCGAAGCGTCATGACCATGGCGGGGCAGGACGCCAATACGCTGGTCCAGGTCGCCGGGGAGCCCAACGTTCTGGCCGACGTCCATCCTCTCCGCGAGGGTCTCGAAGCGACAGCCCAGAATGTGAACGGGTCGCTCGAAAAGGATCGCGACGCACTCCTCGATCGGCTCGGACGGTTCATGCCGGTTGGCTTCTACTACCGGACTTTTTTTGGTCCGGGCAAGAACAGCTGGCTTCGGCTCTGGGAGCCGCTCATCAGAAAAAAGGCCGGTCTTGGCAAAGTCGATACCTCCGCTCCCCGCGCACGCTATGAAAAGCAGAACCTGTTCTACGATGTCCTGGTTGTCGGTGGTGGTCCGGCCGGCATTTCGGCCGCGATCGAAGCTGCGGATGCGTGCGCGCGCGTCCTCCTGGTGGACGAGAACCCGGAGCTCGGCGGCTCCCTGACTTACGCGCGGTTCGACGACAAGCCGGAGGCGACCGCGTTATTGCTACGCGATTTGAGGCAGCAGATCAAAGCGCATCCCGGCATCAAGGTCTTCACGAATGCCGTCGCGAACGGCTGGTACGCGGACAATTGGATTCCGGTCATCACGGCGGACCGGCTCTACAAGGTTCGTGCGAAGGAGGTCATCCTTTGCACCGGTTCGCTCGATCAGCCGGTCCCATTTCGAAACAACGACCTTCCCGGAATCGTGCTGGGATCCGCCGTACAGCGACTGATGCGACACTATGCGGTGAAGCCGGGCCGGCGCGCGGTGGTTTTCGCCGGCAATCGGGATGGCTACCGGGTCGCGCTGGATCTCGTGGAGGCTGGTGTCGAGGTGGCGGCGATCGTCGATCCCCGAGCCTCGCAGCAACACACCTCATTCGCCGCACAGCTCGAGACGAAAGGCGTGCGGATCATCCTCAACGCTGGGATAGCGGAGGCTGCGGGCACCGCGGGCAACAAGCATCTCAAGGCCGCGAGGATTACGCGCGCCGACGCGGACACGTCGGAGTGGATCGATTGCGACCTTGTGTCGGTGTCCTGCGCCTATACCCCGACCTATCAGCTCGCTTTGCAGGCGGGTGCGAAACTGAGCTACGACGATGGCACGGCGCAGTTTACGCTCACCAACGCTCCCGCCCATCTGACGCTGGCGGGATCCGTCGCGGGCAATTTCTCCCTTCCCTCCGTTCTTGCGGCAGGGCGCAAGGCAGGCGGGAACGCCGCGCAGACGCTGGGTCTTGCTTCGCGTGAAATCGAGGTGCCCGAGGACGAGGAACGAAGCCTCAGCAGCCTCGAGCTTCCTCTTGTCGGACATTCCAAGGGGCGCGATTTCGTCGATTTCGACGAGGATCTCCAGGTCAAGGACATCGAGAACGCGGTTCGCACCGGCTATGACGAGCTCGAGCTCGTCAAGCGCTTCTCGACGGTCGGAATGGGGCCGTCGCAAGGCCGTCATTCGGCTCTCGCCACGGCTCGCATCGTGGCGCATGCCACCAAGCGCAAGGTCGCCGATATCGGCGTCACCACATCGCGCCCGCCATTCGGTCCCGAAAAACTCGGGCTGCTCGCAGGGATCCAGCAGAGCCGCTATCGCTACACGTCGGTCCATCATCGTCACGTCGAGGCCGGTGCGAAGATGACGCCGGTGGGCGCGTGGTGGCGCCCGTTGTATTACGGCGACCAAAGATCCGCCGATGCACTGATCGTCGACGAGGTGAACCTCGTCAGGCAGCGCGTCGGCATCCTCGACGTCTCGACCCTCGGCAAGATCGAGCTGCGCGGACCGGACGCCGGGTTGCTGCTCGATCGCTTCTGTTCGATGAACTACGCCAAGCAGCCCGTCGGCAGGGTCCGGTACTGTCTGACGCTGAACGAGATGGGAACGGTCATCGATGATGGCGTGGCCTTCAGGGTGGCGGAGGATCACTACTACGTCACGGCGACGACCGGCGGCGTGGATCGCATCTATGCCGACATGTGCTGGCAGAACGTTCAATGGGGACTCGACGTCGACATCCACAACGTCACCGCCGGCTTTGCGGCCTTTAACCTCACCGGACCGCTCGCCCGGCAGGTTCTCGAGGCGGCAGGAGGCATGGATGTCTCGTCCGAAGGACTGCCCTTCCTGGGCGGGCGCACCGGCCGGGTCGCGAACTGTCCCGTCCGCATCATGCGCATTGGCTATTCCGGCGAACTGAGCTTCGAACTGCATACGCCTCAATCCTATGGAGAGGCCTTGTGGGATGCTCTTATGGAAGCCGGGAAGCCGCTTGGACTACGACCCTACGGCCTGGAAGCGTCGCGAATCCTGCGTCTGGAGAAAGGTCACATCATTATCGGTCAGGATACCGATGCCGTCAGCACCGCAGACGAGCTGGGGATGGCATGGGCGCTCGCGATGAAGAAGCCCTTCTTCATCGGCAAGAGATCGACCGAACTACTTCGCCGTCTTCCTGCCAGGCGCCGCCTGGTCGGGTTCGAGCTTCCAGCGTCGGAGCAGGACAGGCCGGATGAAGCATGCCTCATCCTAGAGCAGGGCGAGGCGGTCGGTCATGTCACGTCGACCTGCCTGTCGCCGACACTGGGGAAATGGATCGGTCTGGCCTTCGTGCCGGCCGATCTGGCCGAGCAAGGCAGGACCATGCTGATCAAAACGCGGAAAGGCGCGCAATTGCGGGCTCGCATTGTGTCTCCGCACTTCTTCGATCCCGAAAACAAGCGGCAGGAAATCTGATATGGCTCTTCTCGCTGCAAGTCGACGGACGCCGCTCGGCGACGTGTATGCTGAGCACTCCGATGGCGTTCTTTCTTCCATCGATACGACACTTATCCGTACGACAGTCGTGCCTGAGAGCCATGGCGAAGGACCAATCGAACTTTTGGATCTGACCCGATATGCGCGCTTCGGCATCAAGGGCAAGGGCGCCAGCGACTGGCTGAGGTCCAAGGCGATCGCGTTGCCGGAGCCGGTTAACACGCTTGCTCCGGTTGCGTCGCGAAAGCTCGACCTTGTTCGTCTCGGAGCCGAGGACTATCTGGTCCTCCCTCAATCCGTCGGGCAGTCGGCATCCCTGGCTGCGTTGCGATCGGCATGGGAATCCGACGGCCGCGAGCGCAAAGGCTTCAATGCCTGGCGAGAAGAGGTCTGGGCATGGTTCCACATTCATGGAGCCAACGTGGCGGATTTTCTCGCAAAGACGTGCCCTGTCGATCTGAATGCCGATCGATTGCCGCTACGAAGCGTGGTCCAGACTCGCGTGGCGCAGTTGGACTGCATACTCGTTCGTACCGACCGCACCAATGATCACGGCTTCGACTTGTTCTTCGACGTGGCCTCGGCAAATTTCATGATGTCGAGCCTGAAGGAGCTGGGGGCCGCGTAACTGAGCCGCGGGTTTACGGCGTCGACTTTCCCTTTTGAAACTCCTGCTTCAGCCAATCAAAAACCTTGTGCGCGGGATGCCACGAAGGTTTGTCGGGCGAACCGGTGAGTGCGAGGCAAAGCGTGGTCTGAACCTTGGCCTTGCTCCAGGTCGCAAGACGTCCGTCCTTCAGATACGGCTGGCAATAGGACGAATAGGTGACGACGAAACCGAGGTTCTGGGCAGCGGCTTCGAGCGCGGTCGCGGAATTGTCCACCTTCAGCGCGGGAACGTCGCCCTCCAGATTGATGCCCAGCTTGGTCGCCCAGCGCTGCCAGACGTTGTGTCGACCCTGAACGACTATCTTCCTCGATGAGTCCAGCACGTCTTGCAGCGCTGTCGTGGAAAGCGAGCCAATGAGTGCCGGCGCGCAGACCAGCTCCAGGGTCTCATTGGGCAAATGAGGGGTATCGGCGTCCAGCTCCGAGGCGTCGCGAACTTCCACGACGATGTCAGCCAGCTCAGCGTTCGGGTCAGTCCAGATCGCACTATTCAGGCGAATCTCGATATTCGGGTTTTGGCTCAGAAACCCATCGAGCCGGGAGGCAAGCCATAACGTAACGAACGACAGGGGAGCCGATAAGGTCACGGTGCGAGGCACATTCTTGCCACGCAGCCCCTCGGTTGCTGCAGCTGCGAGATTCAGTGCTTCGGCTACACCCGGAAGGTAGGCTTCGCCCACCTCGGACAGTTGCAGTCCATTTTGCCTGCGTACGAACAGTTGCCGCGAAAGGTAGGATTCCAGCCCGCGTACACGCTGACTGACTGCGGCTTGTGTGCAATTCAGCTCCTTTGCGGCTTCCGTGAAGCTCAGATGCCGCGCTGCGGCCTCGAACGCCTGAAGCCCGCTCAGAGGAGGCAAGTTTCTCATCCAAAACGCCGCCAAATGAAAACAGGGTCACTGAGCCAGTTTTTATTTCTTGGAGCGTAATCAAGCAAGTACTACCGATTAAGGGATGGGTTGATCCCCGCGGCAAAGAGGGCCCACGTGCTTGAGCGTGCGATGCCCAACTAGCAGTCAGCGATTGGCGGATCAATGGGCAACGGTGGCGAGCGTATGATGAATTCGATCCAGAGAAAATTCGCCGAGCTCGCAACCGAAAATGCTCCTGGCCAGGAGGTCCGGCTAACCGCGACATCTTCTGACGGTGCCTTTCTCGGCGGTGTGATCGAAGGCGGGCCGGTCGACTTTTCTCACGGCGACGTCGACGCGTTTCTGCCGGCTCCGGGGGCGCTGGACGCGTTTCTGCAAGGCTATCGCCGCGGCGGATCCCAGGCCTACACCGAGTATCTCGGCGATGCCGCGGTTCGTGACGCGGTTGCGGAGAGGCTGGGCATCTTTACCGGCGCGCCCCTCTCGGCGGCCGAAGACCTGATCGTGACGCCGGGAACGCAGGGCGCCCTCTTCCTCGCCATGGGTGCGACCGTCGCCTCGGGGACAAAGGTGGCCGTGGTCGAGCCGGACTATTTTGCCAATCGGAAACTGGTCCGCTTCTTTGACGGCGTCCTCGTCCCCGTCGAGATGGATTATCTCGGGTCGGCCGGCCGGGCGGGTCTGAACCTCGATCAGCTCGAAGCGGCATTCCGGGATGGGGCTCGGGTTCTCGTCTTCTCCAATCCCAATAATCCGACGGGCGTCGTCTACTCGGATGAGGAGATTGGCGCGATCGCCCGATTGGCCGGCAAGTTCGGCGCGACGGTCATTGTCGACCAGCTGTACTCGCGCCTGCTTTACGCGGGGCAGGCGTACAGCCATCTCCGGGCCAAATCGGTAGCCCGCGAGAATCTGATCACGATCATGGGGCCGTCGAAGACCGAGTCGCTCAGCGGCTTTCGGCTTGGCGTGGCTTTCGGATCGGCGTCGATCGTCGAGCGCATGGCCAAGCTGCAAGCCATCGTTTCGCTGCGCGCGGCAGGTTACAGCCAGGCCGTTCTGAACGTCTGGCTTGCCGAGCCGGAAGACTGGATGCGCGATCGCATTCAGCGGCATCAGGCAATCCGCGATGATCTGATCGCCATCCTTGGTCGGGTTGACGGACTTGCGCTGCGAAAGCCCGAGGCTGGCAGCTATTTGTTTCCAAGACTTCCAGAGCTGACAATTAGCGCGATCGATTTCGTCCGCGCCTTGCGGCTGCAGGCCGGCGTCACCGTGACGCCGGGAGCGGAGTTCGGTCCGCACAGTTTCGGGAGCATCCGGTTCAACTACTCGCAGGATCACGAAGCGGCCGTCGCTGCGGTGGAACGAGTCGCTGCGTTGATCGAGCGATATCGCGTTCGACGTGTTGCGCGGAGTGCGTGATCACATCGCCATACATGGGCGCCCGGGCGGGCGGTCCACTCCTAACGACAGGTTACTCGTGATGAAGTATCGCAAGATTGGCATCATCGGCGCGGGCCTGATCGGAAGATCCGTCTATAGCGAAGTTGCTCGTTCCCAAGTGGCTGAAGTTGCGTACGTCCTGGTGTCCGGCGCAAAAGCCGCTTCCGAGCGCGATCTCGATGGCCTGGATCCGGCATTGTTGATGTCCGACCTCGACGAGGCAATGGCGCAGCCGGTCGACCTCGTGGTCGAAGCGGCTCACGCTGACGTGCTGGCGGCTGTCGCGCCGCGTGTCCTGGCGTCTGCCGATCTTTGCGGGTTCAGCTGCTCCGCCCTTGCCCGGCCCGAAGCAGAACGCGCTGTCGAAGAAAGTTGCCGCGTGAACGGCACACAGTTCTTTCTGCCTCACGGCGCAATCCTGGGACTTGATGGGTTCGTCGATGGGCGTGACGTCATCGAAGACGTCACGATCACCACGACAAAAAGCGCTGCGGGGCTGGGCCTTGAGAACAGCGTCTCCGGCGTCGTCTTCGAGGGCAGTGCTCGGGAAGCCTGCCGGAAATTTCCGAGAAACGTGAACGTGCATGCCGCTATCGCAATCGCGGGCATCGGCTTCGACCGGACCAAGAGTATTGTCGTGGCGAAGCCCGGGACTGACGAGATGCGTCATCGCATTCTAGTTTCGGGGCAAGGTTTCGCCTGGGACTTCTCGGTTGCATCGCACTCCCTTGGCGGCGTGACGGGGGCCTACACTCCCAAATCAGCCGCGGGGTCGGTGCGGCGCATTCTGGCTTCCAGCGGAATCGTCAGCAGCTGAGAGAGACGATGGCAATTTCCTCGACAGGCACGCCAAACAGGACCCCGGTTCATGCAGCCTTGATGAAATCGTCATCGATCATTGCGCGTTTCGAGGATCGCCTTTGGGCAGACGCCGCGACGATTCAAGCATTCAAGTCAATGTGGGGCGGATAGGCAGGCCGACAATGCTTCAGCAGAACAGCTCTCGTCAAAATTGGGTCGTTGGCGTCGACGTCGGCGGTACCTTTACCGATTTCTCGGCCAGAGATCTGACGACAGGCCGCGTCCTGATTCACAAAAGGCCGTCGACACCGGACGATCCCTCGCGAGCTGTTCTGCATGGTTTGCGCGAGCTGACCGAGAAATACGAGATCGATCCAGGCGCCATCACGCGTTTCGCGCACGGGACCACCGTCGCGACCAACGCGCTGCTGCAGCGGAAGGGCGCGAGGGTGGCGCTGGTCACAACCAAGGGGTTTCGCGATCTCGTCGAGATCGGCCGTCAGGTTCGGCCGCACATCTATGATCTGCAGTTAGACGCGCCTCGGCCGCTCGCTTCCCGTGCGCTTCGTTTCGAGATCGACGAGCGCATCGGCCCGACCGGCGAGGTCGTCCGCGAACTAGCCGATACCTCGATCGATGCTCTGGTGGCGCAATTGAGGAAGCAGCCGGAGATCGAGGGCGTCGCGGTTTGCCTGATCTTTTCGTTCCTCAACCCCTCGCACGAGAAGCGGATCGCGGCCGCGTTGCGCGAGGCGTTTCCGAACGTGTTCGTCTCGGTTTCCAGCGAGGTGCAGCCGGAGTTTCGCGAGTTCGAAAGGTTCTCGACCACGCTGATCAATGCGTTCCTCCAGCCCGAGGTGGGACGCTACATGAACCGCCTGAAGCTCGAGGTGGGGACGGTCGCGCCCAACGCAGAGTTCGGCATTTTCCAGTCCAGCGGCGGATTGATGTCAGTCGACAGGGCCGCGCAATTTCCGGTTCGCACCGCACTCTCAGGGCCTGCCGCGGGAGCGGTCGGTGCAGCCGGTGCCGGCGCGATGTCCGATATTCCCGATATCATCACCCTGGATATCGGAGGGACCAGCACGGACGTCTGCCTGATCCAGGCCGGCAAGACCGCCATCGCGAGCACCCGGGACATTTCGGGATTCAGGATACGGCTGCCGATGGTGGACATTCACACGGTTGGCGCGGGCGGCGGATCCATCGCTCGGCTGGGCAGTGACGGGCTCCTGAAGGTCGGCCCCGAAAGCGCCGGGGCCGTGCCGGGACCGGCCTGCTATCGCCGCGGCGGCACGCTGCCGACCGTCTCCGACGCCAACGTCATTCTCGGCCGATTGCCTGTAACGCTCACCGGCGGAGGCATGACCATCGATCGCGACCTCGCAGTCAAGGCCGTGGCACCGACCGCGTCCGAGCTCGGGCTCAGCGTGGAAAAGGCGGCGCTCGGCATCGTGGGGATCGTCACATCCAATATGGTCCGTGCCATTCGGGCGGTGACGATCGAACGAGGATACGATCCGCGCAAATTCGTCCTCATGCCGTTCGGCGGCGCGGGCGGGCTGCACGCCGCCGACGTCGCGCGCTCGATCGGCATCAAGCGCATCATCGTTCCGCACGCTCCGGGAATTCTGTGCGCCGAAGGTCTGATCATGTCGGATCTGCAGGAAGACTTCGTAGCGAGCTGCCGAGTTCGTGTCGGCGGGGACATGGGAACCGCCGCAAATGTCGTCGCGGACCTTGTCAAGCAGGGAGAGGGTTGGCTCGCCCAGGAAGGCGAGGGCGCTCTCGAGAACCGTCTCGTCCTGTCGCTGGACATGCGTTATGTCGGCCAGAACTACGAGCTTGCCGTTGAGGTCGCAAGCGGCTCGGGTGCGCCGGCCTTGCCGGCTGCCGAGGAGCTGCGCGCGGCATTCTTTGCGGCATACTTAAGGGCCTACGGCCACTACGACCAGCAAGCGCCGATCGAGATCGTGAACATCCGGCTTCGGACGATCGCCAAGCTGCCGCAGAGCCAGTCGGCGACGGAAAATCCCGTCAGAAAGCTCGCGCCGTCCGATACCAAGGACGTCTGGTTCGACGAAGCCGGGCCCGTTCCGACGCTGATGTTCGACCGCTCCGGCCTTCCCGTTGGAACCGCCATCAAGGGCCCGGCCATCATCACGCAGCTCGACTCGACCACGGTGATCCCGCCGTGGGCCCAAATCACGGTCGATGCCGCCCTCAACATGATCATGGAGATCGACAATGTCTGAGATCGTGATTGACCCGATTTCGCTCGAAATCTCCTGGAATGGCCTGAAGTCGATTGCTGACGAATGCTTCATCAGCATCATGCGAAGCGCGTTCTCTACCAACGTGAAGGAGCGCCATGACCATTCCACAGCCATTGCCGATGCGCAGGGAAGGCTGGTCGTGCAGGCGGAAATGGCGCTGCCGATCCATCTTGCATCGATGCGCGGCCTGACGAAGTTCATCCTGGACCGATATGGCAGTGATATCCACCCCGGCGACGTCTTCATCGCCAACGATCCGCACGTCGCGGGCGGTACGCATCTTCCGGACATCAACATGGCGATGCCCGTCTTCGAAGGTGCACGCCTCATCGGGTTCGTCGCCAACATCATCCACCACGCCGATGTCGGCGGCGCGGCGGTCGGTTCGATGTCGGGAGGCCTCAACGAGATCTACAAGGAAGGACTGCGGATTCCGATCATGCGGCTCTATTCCAGGGGCGTGCTCGATCAGGATCTGCTGACCCTCCTGCTGCTCAATATGCGTCTGGAGGAGGAGCGCCGGGGCGACCTCAACGCCCAGATTGCAGCCTGCAAGCTCGGAGTCGCCAGGCTCGAGGACATGTTGCGCGAGCATGGTGGCGACCGGATTTCGGCGATCTTCTCCGAGGTGATCGCACGCACCGAAAAGCGGATGAGGAAGGCCATTGCGTCGCTTCCCGACGGTGTCTACGCCTTCACTGACTACATGGATGATGACGGCGCGGGCACCGACGATATCAAGATTGCGGTGAAGATCGAGAAGACCGGCGATCGCATTCTCTTCGACTTCGAAGGCAGCGATCCGCAGGTCCCCGGCAATTTCAACATGGTCTTCAACGCGACCCAGTCGGCGGTGTGCTACGCGCTCAAAGCCCTGCTCGACCCCAACGTGCCGAACAATCAGGGCATTTTCGATGCAATCGAAATCAAGGCGCCTCTCGCTTCGTTCGTGAACTGCATCGCTCCGGCCGCGGTTGCCTTGCGTGCCAACTCCTGTCAACGGGTCGTTGACTGCGTATTCGGCGCCCTGGCCGAGCAAGTGCCGGACCGCGTGGTCGCGGGCACGAACGGTGCAAATACCAGCGCCGTGTTTGCCGGAATAGATCCTCGAACCGCCCAGCTCTACGTCTATCTGGAGACGCTCGGCGGCGGCATGGGCGCGCGCGCGACCTTCGACGGCAAGGACGGCGTCCAGGTCAACATCACCAACACCTCCAACCTGCCCGTGGAGGCCATCGAGCTCGAATACCCGCTCCGCGTCGAGGAATACTCGTTGATCGAGAACACCGGTGGTGCCGGCCGCTTCCGCGGCGGCCTGGGCATCCGGCGCACCATTCGGCCGATCGGTCACGTCTGCGAGTTCAACGGTGTCGGCGAACGCTTCGTTCACAAGCCCTGGGGACTGTTCGGTGGTGAAGATGGCGCTACAGGACGGTTTTACATTCGCTCGGATGCCGGCCAGGTCACGGAACTTGCCGCCAAGGCCTGCTGCGTGCGCCTGGAGCCCGATGCTGTTGCAGTGCTCGAGACTGCAGGAGCCGGCGGCTACGGTCCGCCGGCCGAGCGGGGCGCTGCAGCGGTCCAGGAAGACCTCGCTTCCGGCAAATTCTCTGAGGAATTCGTGAAACGATACTATCCCAAAGCGTCTTGAGCGCGAGCAGGAGACCTGTCCGGAGGTGTCTGGGCAGCGCGAGATACAAGACCCCGAAGACGGGCGTGACCATACATTGTTCAACGTGAGACAGGAGAATTCCATGCCGAATTTGACGCGACGCAAGGTTCTGGCTCTTGGCGCCCTGGGTGTAGCCGCGCCGTGGCTCAGCAAGGCAAGTGCTCAGGAAAGGAAGATCACGGTCGCCGCCTATAGCGATATCTTCGAAGATATCTACAAGCGAACCGTCATCGAGCCCTTCATGAAGGCAAATCCCGGCATCCGCGTGGACTACATGGGAATGCCGACGTCTGCCCAAAACCTCGGGATGCTCCGAGCGCAGAAGGCGGCGCCTCAAATCGACGTCTGCATCATGGACGTGGTGGTCGCCAAGGCCGGCGGAGACGAAAACATCTACAAGCCCGTGACCGCGGAACAGCTTCCGGTGATGAAGGAGTTGGTTCCCGCGGCCCTGATCCAGGGAGTGCCTGGTCCCGCCGTGACGTTCGACGCGCTCGTCCTGATGTATGCCCCCGGCAAGTTTCCATCGCCGCCGACATCATGGAAGGAGCTTTGGGACAAGAAGCATGCGGGTCGCATCGCAATCGATGCTCCTCCGAACCTGGTGGGGGTTGGACTGACGCTGATTGCCAACAAGCTGGCCGGAGGTGGTGACTATCGCCAGTCGATCGACAAGGGGATTCAATTGCTGGCCGAGATGGCTCCGCTCGTGCAGACCTGGGATCCAAAGCCCAATCCCTATGCAGCAGTGGCGAACGGCGTCGTCGATCTCGGTGTCGGATACAATGCGCGCGCGCAGACCATTTCGAAGCAGAATCCGGATCGCATGGCGGCGGTGATGCCCGAGGAAGGTTCGATCTCCCAGATCAACACCATCAATCTCGTCAACGGATCCAAGCAGCCCGAGGCGGCCCTCCAGTTCATGTCATACGCGTTGAGCGGGGAAGCGCAATCGAGGTTCACTGAAGAACTCTCCTACGTTCCAACGAACAAGAACGCGTCGATTTCCGAGGACGCGCGGAAACGGACCGCTACCACGCCGGAGCGGATGGCTCGAATGATCGACGTGGATTGGATCGAGGTCGCCAAGTTCAGGGACAAGATCACCGAGCAATGGCGCAGGAACGTGATCAGCCGCAGCTAGGCATCTCGTTCCAAAATCGGCATCCACCGCAGGGGCGTCGCGCAGGCGACGGAAAGACATTGTATCTAGAGGTTGAAGCCTTGGAGAAGCGGTACGGCAGCTTCGCGCCGTCGGTGGCCGATTTGTCTTTCTCGCTTGGGCAGGGCGAGTTGCTCGGCCTTTTGGGACCGTCGGGTTGCGGCAAGACCACGACCCTTCGGATGATCAGCGGCCTCGTCCAGGCGACGTCAGGTACGATCAGGGTCGGCGGTCAGGACGTCACCCACCTGCCGACCTACCGACGCAACATGGGGGTGATGTTCCAGTCGTACGCGCTGTTCCCGCATATGACCATCGCGGAGAACGTCGCGTTCGGCTTGCAAATGCGCAAGGTGAGAAAGCCTGATATCGCAACGCGGGTTGCATCGGCGCTCGCGATGGTTCGCCTGGACGGCGTAGCGGATCGCAAGCCGCGCGAACTTTCGGGCGGCCAGCAACAGCGGGTCGCGCTCGCCCGCGCGCTGGTGGTGGAACCCGATATTCTGCTGCTGGACGAGCCTCTCTCGAATCTCGATGCGAAGTTGCGTGACAACATGCGCAACGAGATCCGGGAGATACAGCAGCGCTTGCGGATGACCACCGTCTTCGTCACGCACGATCAGACGGAAGCCATGGCAATCTGCGACCGGATCGTCGTGATGAACCGCGGCAAGCTGGAGCAGATCGGAACTCCCCTCGATATCTATGAGAGGCCGGCCACGCCGATGGTGGCGGAGTTCGTCGGGCGCATCAACCGACTGGAAGGACAATGGCGTAACGATGGCGCCATCGCAGTGGGCGATTCTCTCATCCGAGCAAACGCGAACGGTGGTACAGGGCGCGTCCTCATCATGATCCGCCCTCATCGCATCGATCTGGCAGCGGCCGGCGAGCCAGGCGCGGGATCGCCGGAAGAGAACATGGTCGCCGGAACCATCCGGCACATCACCTACGTCGGGGATACGCTCCAATATGCGGTCGCGACGGCAGGCGGTCTGTTGCAGGTCGAAAAGGCCACGAGCTCAGCGACGGATCCCTTTCAGCCCGGCGATTCCGTCGCGCTGCGATGGAAAACGCGCGACACGCTCTCCTTCTCCTCGGAGGCGACCGGATGACCGTTTCCGCGCTCGAAGCGAACGACGCAAAGCGCGGAGGGAGATCGCTGCTGTCCGCCCTCCTGCTCCCGATCGTTCTCGTGAACATCCTGGTCTTCGTCGCGCCCGTGGCGAATCTCGCAGCCATGTCGTTCCGCAGTGCGGCGGCTACGGGAGCGATGATCGAGGGTTTTAATCTCTCGACCTGGAGTTCACTGATCTCGGACGCATACTACTGGTCGATGTTGTGGCGAACGGTCTGGATCGGGGCGCTGATCACGCTCGTCGCGCTGGTGCTTTCCTATCCTCTCGCATTGTTCGTCAGCCGTGCGACAAGGGCCAAGGCGCTTCTCATCGTGCTCTGCATCTCGCCGCTGTTGATCTCGGCCGTGGTACGTACCTACGGTTGGATGGTGATCCTCGGCGACCAGGGCTTCCTGCCGGCTATGTTGCGTTCGTTCAACCTGACGCCGCCGCGATTGATCAACAATCAGCTGGGCGTCATCATCGGCATGACCGAAATCCTCATGCCCTACATGATACTGTCGCTCCTCTCCGGGTTCGGAAAGCTGGATGCGACGCTGGAGCAGGCCGCGGAGACGCTTGGAGCCGGCCCTTTTACCGTATTCCGCCGGATCGTTCTCCCGCTCAGCATGCCGGGAATTCTGCTCGGGTGCCTTCTATGCTTCGTGCTCGCGGTGAGCAGCTTCATTACGCCCAAGATGCTGGGAGGCGGGCGGGTCGCGCTGCTGGCGACCGAGATCTACGACCAAGCCATCGTCACGTTGAACTGGCCGGTTGCCGCGTGCTTGTCCGTCCTGATTCTGATCGTGTTCGGAACAGCCCTGCTGTTCTACGGCCAACTTTCCAAGATCGTAGAGTAGGGGGCTCGGTCGTGCTGCCAAAGATCGCGAGAGGTGTTCACGCACTGAGCATCATTTTGATACTGATGTTTCTGCTTGCGCCGGTCATCCTCGTATTCCCCATATCATTCTCCGCCGACGCCTATGTCGCCTGGCCACCATCGGCCTGGAGTGCCAGGTGGTACGTCGCTCTTCTTCACAACGAAGAGATGGTGACGGCTTTTCGGAACAGCCTGCTGATCGCGGCTTGCGTGACCGTCATAACGCTCGTAGTCGCGATGCCTGCGGCTGTGGCGTTGACGCGATGGAGTTTTCGGGGGCAAGACGCCTTGATTTCCCTGTTCACCGCGCCGCTCCTGCTTCCAAGCATCGTCCTGGGCCTCGCCATCCTCGTCATATTCGCCGGATACGGCCTGGTGAGCAGTTGGCCCGGGGTCGTCATTGCGCATCTGGTCATTACGCTGCCTTATGCCTTGAGAGTGCTGATGACGGGCCTCGGTACCATGCCCTCATTCGTCGAAGATGCCGCTGGAACGCTCGGCGCGGCGCCGTGGCAGGTCTTTCGTCAGATCACTCTGCCGCTCATGACGCCTGCACTCGTCGCGTCCGCAGCGCTAGCCTTCATCGTTTCGTTCGATGAAGTCGTGATTTCGCTGTTCATCGCGGGGACGCAGCTCAAACTGCTCCCCGTCTCGCTCTACCATTACGTGGAGAGCTGGACCGATCCGCTCGTCGCCGCCGTTTCGGCGCTCCTGGTGCTCGGCACGCTCGGCATCGTGCTCATCGTGGAGCGGGCCATCGGGCTCGGAAAGGCCGTCTCAAAGTGATCATCGGAGTGCAGGGCCGATACGAGACAGCAGCGCGGAATAGCCCGGCCCGTAAAGAGGTTTCCAGATCGACAGCGCATTGAAGCGGCTGTCGTCATTGGCGCCCGCGAGGGCCAAAGCGCGTTGGAAGCACGGCCAGAGCGCTTGGAGAACGGCCTCATCGATGTGAGGCGAAAGGGTGAACCATATGCATTATCGCGGCAGACATTCGTTCAAGATAATCGGAGCAGCGTAATGAGACGTGGAATTATCGATGGAAAAGCCGCCGCGGCCCAGATCCGCCGCCGGGCGGCCGAGATCGCTGCGAGGCTTCGCGATGATCACGGCGTCGTCTGCGGCCTGGCCGTCGTGCTCGTGGGCGAAGATCCCGCTTCTCGAGTCTATGTACGCAACAAGAGCAGCCAGACCCGCGAAGTCGGAATGAACTCGTTCGAGCATCGCCTGTCCGCCGATGCGTCCGAGGACGAATTGCTGGCGCTGATCGCGAAGCTCAATCTTGACGCGGCCGTTGATGGCATACTGGTTCAGTTGCCCCTCCCGCCTCACATGAATTCGGATCGTGTCATCAACGCGATCGCACCGCACAAGGACGTCGACGGCTTCCACATCTCGAACGTTGGACTTCTGGGGACCGGACAGCGGGCTTTGGTGCCGTGTACGCCCCTCGGCTGCATGATGATGCTCAAGGAGGTCCACGGCGACCTTTCGGGCCTCGAGGCCGTGATCGTGGGACGGTCGAACATCGTCGGGAAGCCGCTGGCGCAGCTTCTAATCGCAGCGAATTGCACGGTCACCGTTGCGCACAGCCGAACGCGCGACCTCCCGTCGGTATGTCGGCGAGCCGACATCCTCGTCGCCGCAGTCGGCCGGCCCGAAATGATCCGCGGCGATTGGATAAAGCCCGGAGCTTCCGTAATCGACGTCGGCATCAATCGCGTCGAACGCGACGGAAAGTTCCGTCTCGTCGGCGACGTCGACTTCGGCGAGGCGACTTCCGTCGCCGGCGCGATCACGCCTGTTCCGGGCGGCGTCGGCCCCATGACCATCGCGTGTCTGCTCGTCAACACCCTGACCGCGGCGCATCGAGCCAGAAACCTCCCCGAACCCGTCGGCTTGACGGCCTGAGTGCCGCAAGCGCTTCACCATCCGGCGACAGCCGCAACCCTTCGAGTTCTCTTCATGGCCAGTTTTCTCCTCACCGTTACATGCCCGGCAAGGCGCGGGATCGTTGCCGCGATCTCGACGTTTCTTGCGCAGAACGGTTGCAACATAACGGACAGCTCGCAATTCGACGACGCGCAGACGGACCGCTTCTTCATGCGGGTGAGCTTCCTCTCACAGGAAGGCGCGAAGCTATCGACTTTGCGCGAGGGCTTTCCGACGGTCGCCGAGCAGTTCGACATGAAGTGGGCCATTCACGACGCGTCGAAACGGATGAAGGTCGTTATCATGGTGTCGCGCTTCGGCCATTGCCTGAACGACCTTCTGTACCGCTGGCGAATCAGCGCGCTCCCGATAGACATCGTCGCGGTGATTTCGAATCATCTCGATTACCAAAAGCTCGTTGTAAACCACGACATTCCCTTCCACTACGTCCGTGTGACAAAGGAAAACAAGCCAGACGCCGAAGCTCAGCAGATGCGCATCGTCGAGGAGGCCGGGGCCGAACTCATCATCTTGGCGCGCTACATGCAGATTCTGTCCGATGAGATGTGCAAGAAGATGTCCGGTCGGATAATCAACATCCACCACTCGTTCCTGCCTTCTTTCAAGGGCGCGAACCCATACAAGCAGGCCTTTGAGAGGGGCGTGAAGATCATCGGGGCGACGTCCCACTACGTGACGGCCGACCTGGATGAGGGACCGATCATCGAGCAAGACACGATTCGAGTCACGCATGCGCAAAGCCCAGAAGACTACGTTAGCCTGGGAAGGGACGTCGAAAGCCAGGTTCTCGCCCGCGCCGTCCACGCGCACATCCATCGCCGTGTGCTCGTCAACGACGATAAGACGGTCGTCTTTCCGGCCTCGCCGGGATCGTATGCGGCGGAACGAATGGGCTAAAGGTCGGGTGGTCAGAACAAGATAACTTCGGGCTTGCGGCGGGCTCATTCAACGGCTGGCACCGCGCGTCGTTCTATCGACGCGATGCCGGCTCGCGGTTCCCGGCCTGGTCAGGCGGCGACCCGATCGCGGGTCCTGGGCCCGAAAATGCCGATCACCAGCATGACGATTACCATCGCCGTCGTGATTGTCGCAAAGACGCCTGAGACGCCGGAATTGCGCAGCACGAAAGCGACGATGAAGCCCGAGAACATCGCGCCGACCCGACTTGCGGAATAGACGATGCCTGCGGCCTGTGCGCGGATGCGCGCCGGAAAGACTTCCGTTTGATAGGCATGGTACGCAAACGACAGCGTCGTGTTCGCAAACGTGATCGCAAGACCGCAAGCGATGATGGCCGCAGGCTGTACGAATTCGGCAAAGCCGTACCCGGCGCATGCGATGATGAAAGCGGTGGTCACGATGATCCATTTGCGTTCCACCTTGTCCGCGTAGCTCATCGCAATGAGCGGGGCGAGCGGCGCGGCAAACGCGATGACGAAGGAGTATTCGAGGCTCTTGGTGATCGTAATGCCCTTCTCGATCAGGAGCGTGGGTGCCCAGCTCGAAAAACCGTAATACCCGAACGCTTGGCAGATGTTGAATATGATAAGCGTCACGACGATTGGAAGATACGGAGTGCGCCAGAGGTCGGGCAGGGCCGCTGTCGTCGAGGACCGGGGAATGAACATCGGTTTCGCCGCTGCCAGTTTGCTGCCGATTTGCTTTTCGACCCGGGCCTCGATCGCGGAAAGGACCTCGTCCGCCTCTGCGATCCGGCCCCTCTGCGACAACCAGAAGGGGCTTTCCGGAACGGCGCGACGGATGAACCAGACGATCACCGCGCCGAACGCCGCGATGCAGATGACCCAGCGCCAACCGTCGAAGCCAAGCGGCGATTGCGGCACCAGCCACCACGCCATCAGCGCGACCGCCGGCTGCGCGAGGAACATGATCGTCTGGTTGAGCGCAAAAGCCCGTCCGCGCATGCGGCGCGAAACGAGTTCGGTGATATAGGCATCGATGGTGATCGCCTCGACGCCCAGCCCGATTCCGGCGAGCAGGCGCCAGAGCAGCAGGCCTTCCGTGGTGGTCTGAAAGGCCATGATCACGGTCGCTGCGGTATAGATGACCAGTGCCCAGGTGAACACGAAGCGCCGGCCGAGCTTGTCCGGGATGAAGCCGAGAAAGAACGTGCCGATGAACAGGCCAATGAACGTCACGGCGACGAACGCGCCTATCCCCTGAAAGCCGAAGAAGTTGGCCGTCGTCGTTGCAAGCAGGCCGCTCCTCGTCAGTCCAGGAGCGATGTAGCCCGTGAAGAAGAGATCATAGAGCTCAAAGAAGCCGCCTAGCGAAATCAGGACGACCAGACGCCAGAGATGGCGGCACATCGGAAGCCGCTCCATGCGGCCGGCGATGTCTTCGATGGTCCCCCTGCCGGAGTCCACGTGCACCTCGGCGTCAGCCGCCATGGTGGTCATCACGACCATGTCCCGTCCTCCCGTTCGAGGCCTGCTTTGAGGCCGAGATCGCAAGATTGGCATCTTGCTTGTTGGGGAGGCAGGATGCCGAAGAGGCTCCGGCAGCACCAATAGAACTATCCGATATGCGCCTTCTAAAAACCAGATGCTTGGGCGGATGGACGGGCGCGGCTTCCGGTTGCGGTCCACGCAGCCGGCATCTGATTCCTAGAACGAGCCAATCTCCAAATTGTAATTGTCAGGGGAACGCGGGGCATCCACGTTTGATCATCAACAAATACGCTCGGGAGACAACGGCCTATGGATCTGCCAAAGCGCGTCATCATCAGTGAAGAAGGGCCGCGCGAAGGGTTTCAGATCGAGAAGGGGCCGATCAGGACGGCTGACAAGATCGCCCTCGTCGATGCACTCTCTGGATGTGGCCTCGCCCACATCCAGGTGGGATCCTTCGTCAATGCCAAGCATGTGCCCGGCTGGGCGGATGCGGAGGAGGTCTTCGCCGGCTTCGTGTCGCGCGAAGGCATCGAATATTCGGCCGTGTGGTTCAACGAGGCCGGACTACGTCGGGCGCTTGCCTTCAAGGACAAGCTGACCCTCGCGGGGTTCATTTCGCTGAGCGCATCCGAGCCCTTTGCAATCAGGAACCTCAACCGCGACCGCGCCGGCCAGATCGAGGCCATGACCAGATATGTGCAGGTCCATCGCGATGCCGGTCTGCCGATCGGCAAGATCATCGTGATGGCGGCATTCGGATGCAACTTCGCCGGCGATATCTCCACGGCGAAGGTCGTCGAGACGGTCGCCGATGCGCTTGCAATCGCGCGCGACGCCGGCATTGAGGTCAACGACGTTACGCTCGCGGATTCGATGGGTTGGGCGACGCCCAGGCGTGTTGCCTCGGCGATCGGGGCGGTTCGCGACCGCTGGCCGGAACTGAAGATCGCGCTGCACCTTCACGACACGCGCGGGCAGGGAATTGCCTGCGCCTATGAGGGGCTGCGTCTCGGAGTGACCAGCTTCGATGCCGCCGTGGGCGGCCTGGGCGGGTGTCCGTTCGCCGGCCAGCCCGGAGCGCCCGGGAATATCGCCACCGAAGAACTCGCGCTGCTTTGCGAGGAGATGGGAATCTCGACGGGGCTCGATCTGGAAGCCCTCATCGAGGTCGCCCGGTTGGCGGAGCGGATTGTCGGACACAGCCTGCCGAGCGCGGCCCTCCGTTCAGGTACTCTTGCCACATTCAGAAGGAACGCCGCATGACGACGGACTCGCCGAAACCGCTGGCTGGCCTCAAGGTGCTGGATTTCGGCCACACCATCATGGGGCCGTGCGCGGGCGTCCTGTTTGCCGATCTGGGTGCAGATGTCGTCAAGATCGAATCCGTGGACGGTGATCCGACGAGGAGGCTCCCGGGATTCGCGGCGGGGTTTTTCGCGACATACAATCGCAACAAGCGCTCGATCGCGGTCGACCTGAAGCGTGCCGAAGGACAGGCCATCGTGCACCGCCTCGTCAAGGACGCCGATATCGTCCTCGAGAATTTCGGGCCTGGCACCATCGAACGGCTGAAATGCGGATGGGAGGATCTGCGGAGGATCAATCCGCGTCTCGTCTATCTTTCGATGAAGGGCTTCCTGAAAGGCCCTTACGAGAACCGTGGTGCGCTTGACGAAGTCGTGCAGATGCAGTCGGGGCTGGCGTACATGACCGGCCCGCCGGGACGACCGCTCCGGGCGGGGGCTCCGGTCATCGACATTCTCGGTGGCGTGTTCGGCGTCGTGGCGGCGCTGTCGGCGCTTCACGAGCGGGACCGCACGGGTGAGGGCCAAAAAGTCTCGAGTTCGCTTTTCGAGAGCGCGACCTTCATGCTCGGCGCCGTGATCGTCGGAAGCGCGGTGATCGGTGGGCCGATGCCGCCGATGCCGGCGCGGAAGAACGCCTGGGGCGTCTATGACGTCTTCACGTCGAGCGACGGAGGACAGGTCTTCATCGGCTGCACCTCGGACGGGCATTGGCAGCGCTTCTGCGATCAGTTCGCTCTCGGTGAATGGCGGGATGACGAGCGGCTCTCGAGCAACGCCAAACGCTGCGATGCGCGTGACTGGATGTTGCCCGAGCTCGAGCAGCGATTGGCGAAGCTTTCGCTCGCCGAAATTCTTGAGAAATGCGAGGCCGCACGAGTTGCCTATTCGCGAGTCGGAAGGCCGGACGAACTCTCCACCGATCCCCATCTGCTGGCCTATGGCGGATTGCTTGCAACCGCGATTTCAGGCTTTGGCGGCGGTCCCAAGGTCGGGATTCCGTCGCTTCCGGTGGAGTTTGGCGACCAGCGCGCGAGATTGGGCCTCGAGCGCCAGCCGCCGCGCGTCGGCGAGCACACTGACGAGGTCTTGCATGCAGCGGGCTACTCAGACGACGAGATTGTAACTCTGCGCGCCTCAGGCGTCCTTGCGCCGGTAACGTCGGATCAGGCGGATACGCGCGGTGCCGCCTAGAAGAGCCACACCCGCATCGCATCGGTCGGGTGGTCTCGCCGGAGCCAACGGCGCGTGGGGCTCTCGCTCGCTCATACCTGGGTCTGAAACACGTCGCTAACCAGAACCTCGTGCACGTTGGCGTGGGTCGGTCACTCTCGCAATCAGGGGCAACATGCTCGCGAAACCGCTCGATACTTGGTCTGGTCATCAGCGTTTTGGGGATCATTTTGATTGGCAAGCTCGCCATGGAGGTTCGCGGTGCCCTAGACCGAAACAACTCCGCCCAGCGGGTTGGGCGCCTGGTGGCGGTCAGTGAGGAGCTGCTTGCGACAGTCTCGAGTTTTCGCCGCGAGCGAGGGACGATTCTGGCCGCGCTGGCCGCCGAAGGGACGGCCGATGCTTCCGCGGACAAGCGGGCCGCAAGCAATCGGGAGGTCTCGGAAGCGGCCTATCAAAGAGTGCAGGATCTCTTCGCCGGGAGTTCAGAACCCGGATTGACCGCCCGGATGAGCGCGGTGCTTGCTGCGCATGCAACGCTGGCGACGCTTCGCTCTAAAGCTGACGTTGCGATCCACCAACCAAAGTCTTCGCGCGAGATGGCGTTCGCGCAGCAATTCCCGCAAATGACGCAGGCCTATCTCGATACTCTTATCCAATTGACCGACGAGATCGAGGGAAGTATCAGGCTCATCGATCCCGTTCTCGATTATCTGCTCGGCATGAAGCGATCGGCCTGGGCGGCTCGCGACGCGGCGGGGCAGGTCATCATTCGTATGGGGGCGGCGGCATCGTCCGAAAAGCCGTGGACGGTTACCGAGATCGTCGGCGCAGCGGAAGACGTCGGTCGAGCCGATCGTGCCTGGAACGATGTGCTGGAAGCTGCATCCCGATCCGACGCGCCGCCGGCGATCGTCGATTCAATCGCAAGATGGAAACGGCCTGACGCGATTGCGATGGCTGAGCAGCACAAGGACTACATCAATTCCCTGAACAATGGGCAACCGATCAAGGTGAAGTATGCCGATCTAGCCAAGCTGGAATCGGCGCTCCAGGATCTGCGCTCCGACGTGACCACGGTCGCATTGGCTGAAATGGTTTCCCGTGCCGAGCGACAGATGAGTTTGGCGAGGTGGGGGCTCGTCGCCGATGCGGGAATGATGCTGTTGGCGGTCGCCGTCGCAGCGTTCGGCTTCGCTCTGGTTCAGTTCCGGGTTACCGGTCCGCTTCGCAATCTTGCCCTGGCGATGCGTGGTCTCGCAAAACGAGATTACGGCGTCCAGCTCGCGGCCTGGATCGAGGCGACGAGGTTGGCGAGATGACGCGCGCTGTCACCGTGTTCAGAGACAGCATGATCGAAGGAGACCGGCTTGCCCGGGAGAGGGAAGCGGAGCAGCAAGGAAAGGAGCGTCGGCAGATTGCGGTGGAAAGATTGATCGAGAAATTCGAGAGCACCGTTACCGAATCGCTGCACACGCTTGCCTCGGCTTCGAATGAGCTGAATTCTACGGCGCGATCGATGTCGGCGACTGCGGAGGAGGGACGTTCGAGGGCGGTTGCAGTCGCCAACGTGTCCCAGGAGGCATCGGCCAACGTGCAGACGGTTGCGGCTGCAACGGAGCAGCTTTCGGCGTCGATCAGCGAGATCAACAGGCAGGTGACGGAGTCGTCGGCAACAGCCAGTGCGGCAGCTGAGCAGGCCGAGCTGACCAATCGTGAGGTTAAGGCGCTCTCCGACGCGGCACAAAGAATCGGGGATGTGGTGGAGCTGATCAGTGGGATCGCCAAGCAAACCAACCTGTTGGCACTCAATGCGACGATCGAGGCAGCGAAGGCAGGTGAAACCGGAAAAGGGTTTGCCGTGGTCGCGCTCGAAGTGAAGAATCTCGCCAGCCAAACCGCGGATGCGACGAACGAAATAACCGGCCAGGTCTCGTCGATTCAGGATGCGACCGGTTCAGCGGTCCGAGCGATCCAGTCGATCAGCGAGACGATTCAGCGGGTAAGCCAGATCGCCGCAGCCATCGCCGCGGCGGTCGAGGAGCAGGGGGCCGCCACCGGGAGATTGCGCGCAACGTCCAGCAGGCGTCCGAGGGTACGACGGAGGTTTCGCGTCATATCGCAAGCGTATCGGAAGCGGCGGCCGACACGGGATTGGCTGCCGGTGAAGTCCTGGATGCGGCTGAGATGCTGGCAAGACTCTCAAGCGATCTTCGCAGCGACGTGGATCGGTTTGTCGGGGATCTGAGGACGGCGTGAGGGGGCGAGCATCAGCCGATCCAAATCGGTGAAAACGGATGGATCGTGCCATAGACACGATCTACGGCTGATTGAGTTCATCGACAATGCCGTTCCGGAGCGTACCGATTCCCTCGGCCTCGACCTCGACAATGTCGCCCGGCACGAGCCAACGCGGCGGGTCGAATCGCGCACCCGCGCCGGTCGGGGTGCCAGACAATATGACGTCGCCAGGAACCAGGGTCGTAAAGGTCGAGATGTAGCTGATCAGTTTCCGGAAGCTGAAGATCATCCGGCTGGTGCGATCGTCCTGGCGGACTTCACCGTTGACGCGCGTGGTGAGCCTGACGTCGGCAAGTTGATCCTCCGAAGTGTACGGGACGATCCAGGGTCCAATGGACCCGGTGCCGTCGAAAGTCTTGCCTTGGGTCACGTTGAATTTGGCATGCCGAACCCAATCCCGGATCGTTCCCTCATTGGCGATCGAAAGCGCGGAAATGTGTCCCAGCGCGTCGGATTCGGGGATGTGGCGTCCCGGCTTGCCGATGACGAAGACGATTTCGCCTTCGTAGTCGAACTGATGCGAAGCGTTTGGGCGGGTCAGCGGGACGTCATGCCCGACGAAGGAGCGCAGGAAGCGGACGAACAGCGAAGGGTTGCCGGGAGCCGCCTGGCCGTCCCTGTACTCCTCGTTTCGATCCGGATAGTTGACGCCGACACAAATGATCTTTTCCGGGGCCTGGATCGGGGGAAGGAAGCGGAATTCGCCATCCGAGAAATCAATGGGTAGACGCCCGCCCGCTTCCACGAATTGGTTCAGGACCGTGTCTGCGATCGCCTCCTTCAGACCGCGCCAGCGGGCATCAAGGCGAGCGCTGAGATCGACGACGCCGCCAGGACGGACAAGACCGTAGCGCACCTTGCCCTCGGCGAAAAACGTGCAAAGCTTCGGTTGGCTCATCGTGCTGCCCCCTGACTGGCTCAAAGCTACGGTGCGACGATCGGGGTCGATTTCAGCTTGGAGACGCGCAATTCGGTACCTCTGAAGTTCGAGCCTTCTTCGAACCAGGATCGCGGCGCCGGTGCGCCCCACAAGGTCTGACGTTGCGGGTCCTTCAGATCCCAGCGGATCGGCTCAAGGTCGGGGTCCACGGTCTGGTAATCGGAGCAATAGATTTCGATGCGATGTCCGTCCGGGTCGCGGATGTAAAGAAAGAAGGCATTGGAGATGCCGTGGCGGCCCGGGCCTCGTTCGATGTTGCCGACGTAGCCCGTTGTCGACATCAAATCGAGCAGGTCGATGATGTTGAGCGGCGTCGGCACCCAGAAGGCGACGTGGTGAAGGCGGGGACCGAGGCCGTTTGTGAAGGCGATATCGTGCACGCCGCCCTTGCGATGCATCCAGGCGGCCCAGAGTTCCGACCCGTCTTCGGTATCGGTGTATTCTGTGACCCTGAAGCCGAGCGAATTGCAGAACGCGACGGAGGCCCGCACGTCCGGCGAGAAGCAGTTGAAGTGATCGATGCGAAGCGGCTTGACGCCCTTGTAGAGCGCGTACTTCTGGTGGATCGGCGGAAGCCGGTCCATCCGGGCGTAGAACTCGAGCGGGATACCCAGCGGATCGCGGGTACGGAAGGTACGTCCCTGATGCGGGGCATCCACCCACTGCACCGGCAGGCCTTGCGTCTCGAAATGCTTTGCCGCCCGATCGAGATGCTCCTCGTCGAAGACCTTGAAACCGAGTTCATTGGCAACGCCATGGTCACCCTGCTCGAGGACGATGCAATGGTGTCCTCGCTCTTCGAGCGCGCGCAGATAGACTCTCTTGTCATCCTCCGCGGTCACTTGCAGGCCCAGCACATCGGCATAGAAGGCGCGGGAGACCTTGATATCCGTGACGGTCAGCACGATGTGGCTCAGCCGGACAATGTTGAACGGTGGATACAGAACACTGGCGGGAATCGACATGTCTTTGCTCCGAAGTTCTGGGTCAGAGCCCGATGCGCGGGATCTTGTGACCGTCATAAGCGATCGCGATGTTCTTGGTTTCCATGTAGAAGTCGAAGGAATAGTCGCCGCCATCGCGGCCGATGCCCGATTGCTTGACGCCGCCGAACGGCGTCGGCAGATGGCGGACATTCTCGGAGTTCACCCAGATCATGCCGGCGTCGATGTCTCGCGCGATGCGGTGTGCACGACCGACGTCGCGGGTCCAGATGTAGCCGGTCAGGCCATAACGCACATCGTTCGAGATCCGCACGGCATCGGCTTCGTCCTTGAAGGGGATCATCGTCAGCACCGGACCGAAGATTTCCTCCTGTGCAATCCGCATGTCGTTCCTGGCCCCGGTGAAGAGGGTCGGTTGGACATAATTACCCTGGCCGCCGAGTGCGCGCTCGCCGCCGACGGCGACCGTTGCCCCCGCGTCGCGAGCGAAAGCCGGATAGCTCAGGACCTTTTCGGTGTGACGCGGGTGTATGAGGGGGCCGATCTCGGTCGCAGGGTCGAGCGGATGTCCAACCTTCAGGTTTGCAACGCGCTTTGCCGCCATGGCCGCGAATTCCCTGTAGATGCCCTCCTGCACCAGCGCGCGTGAGGACGACGTGCAACGCTCGCCGTTGAGCGAGTAGATCATGAAGAGAACCGCATCGAGTGCGCGGTCCTGGTCTGCATCGTCGAAGACAATGACCGGATTCTTCCCGCCGAGTTCGAAATGAACGCGCTTCAGCGTAGCGGCTCCTTGCCGCATGATATGCGAGCCGGTCGTGGTCTCTCCGACGAACGCCACAGCCTTGATCTCGGGATGTTCGGTCAGGCTCTTGCCGGCGCTCTCGCCCATGCCATGCACGAGATTGACGACCCCTGCGGGCCCATCGTGAGCCTGAATGACCTGATCCATGATCTCGGTGAGGATCACCGCGGAAAGGGGGCTCCACTCCGCTGGTTTATGGACGACCGTGCAGCCCGCTGCGAGCGCTGGCGCGATCTTCCAGGTCGATAGCATGAACGGCGTATTCCAGGGCGTGATGACTCCGACCGGACCGATGGGCTGCCGCATCGTGTAGTTGATGTGATCAGTATCGGGAAGCGAGAGACCGTCTGCTGCGCCCGGCGCACGGTCGGCATAGAAGCGAAAGTTTTCCGCACCGCGTAGCGCGGCCTTTGCCATGTAACGGATAGGCTGACCGGTATCCGAACTCTCCACCAGCGCAATCTCGTCGGATCGCGCTTCGATGGCGTCCGCGATGGCGTGGAGAATCTCGCGCCGCTTTGCGCCGGAGACGCTACGCCATGTCCTGAACGCTTTTGCAGCCGCATCACAGGCTTTGTCGACATCGGCCGCATCGCCCGATGCGACCGCGCATTGCTTTTCGTTGGTGACGGGATCGATGGTGTCAAACGTGGCGCCCGAGACCGACAACGTCCGCTGGCCCGCAATGAGGTGCGGAACGGTATTGTCCTGGAAACGCGCCAGGTAACCGGATGCTCGTTCCTGATTGGCGTCGAGACTGTTCGCAGACTTGTCAGGCATGCCGTCCTCGCTGTTGATCCACTCGGCCGGTTGTCGCGCAGCTAGAACGCAACGCAGATCGATTTCGTCTCCAGATAGTTGTCGACGGCGGTTGCGCCGTGTTCGCGACCGATGCCTGATTGCTTGAAGCCGCCAAAGGGCATGTTGGGGTCGACGACGTTGTGCATGTTGACCCAGACCGTGCCTGCCTTGACCGCGTCGGCGAAGGAGAAGCAACGGTTGATATCCCGCGACCAGACCGACGCCGAGAGCCCATAGACGGTGTCGTTCGCCTGGCGGATCGCGTCGTCCATGTCGTCGAACGGCATCAGCGCAGCGACAGGTCCGAAGATCTCTTCGCGTACGAGAATATTGTCGGGCTGGGCGCCGAGGATCACGGTCGGCTTGACGAAGAAGCCATTGCCGTCCGTGGCTGCGCCGCCCGCCGCCACGCGGGCACCCTCCGAAACGCCCTTCTCGATCAAGCCAAGAACGCGCGATTGCTGCTTTTTCGATACGAGAGGATTGATCTGGTTGGCGAGATCGAAGCCGGAGCCGATCTTGAGAGTGTTGGCGACGCCGACGAAAGCCTCCGCCACCTTGTCGTAGATGCTCTTCTGCACCAGCACGCGGGAGCCGCAGGTGCAAACCTGCCCCTGATTGAAATAGACGCCGATCGCTGCGGCCGTGCCGATCAGGTCCGGATTCATGTCATCGAACATCACCATCGGCGACTTGCCGCCGAGTTCGAGCGAGAAGCGGGTCATGTTGTCGACCGCAGCACGTCCGATGATCTTGCCGACTTCGGTCGACCCGGTAAAGGCGACCTTGTCGATGCCGGGATGCGATGCGAGCGCCGCGCCGGCTTCGTGACCGTACCCGGTCACGACGTTGACCACGCCTTCCGGAAAGCCGACCTCGCGGATGATCTGGCCGAGCCGAAGCGCGGTGAGCGGAGTCTCCTCCGCGGGCTTCAGCACGATGGTGCAACCGGCCGCGAGCGCGGGGGCGATCTTCCAGATCGCCATCGACAGCGGGAAATTCCAGGGGACGATGGCGCCGACCACGCCGACCGGCTCCTTGCGGGTCATGGCGCGGTAGCGCGTCCCGGGGGGAACCGCGATCGATACGTCGAGGGTCTGTCCATAAATTTTGGTGGCCCATCCTGCCATGTAGCGTAGATGTTCGGCGGACGCGCCGACCTCGATGGCTCTTGCGATCCCGATTGACTGGCCGTTGTTGGCGGTCTCGAGCTCGGCAAGAAGGGTGCCGTCTGCCTCGAGCGCATCGGCGAGCTTCAGCAACAGTCGTTCGCGATCGGTGGGCCGCAGCTTCGACCAGGGGCCGCTCAGGGCCTTTCGCGCTTCTTGAACGGCTGCATCGACCTCGGCCTTGCCGCCCGCGGGCACGGCGGCAATGGTGCCGCCCGCGGCAGGGTCGTATACCGGGATCGTCGCGCCGCTGGCAGCGGCAACGTCGCGGCCGCCGATCGTCATCTTGTGTTCGGCAGCGAGGAAAGTCCGGGTCGCCTCGCTTACGGGTAGCTCGGAAGAAGAACGAACATGTGCGGTCATGGGTATGTCCTCGTGATCGGTATCGCTGTCTCAGGAAGCGGGCGGGTGGATGAAAGGCCAGGGACTAGCTTCGGATCCCTTCTCCACGGGGACCTCGATCAGGCTCGGCGCATCCAGGGCGAGCGCTTCGTCCAGGGTCTTCTTCAATGCAGCAGGCGAGGACGCGCGGTAGCCCTTCAGGCCGAAGGATTCGGCGAGGCGAACGAAGTCGGGATTGGTCAGGTCCGATCCGATATAGCGCCCCTGATAGGCCTGCCGTTGATCGCGAAGGACGTTGCCGTATGCGGAGTTGTTGAAGACGATCGCCACGACGTTGATGCGGTGATGCACGGCTGTGGCCAGCTCTTGGAGGCCGAACAGAAAGCCTCCGTCGCCGGAAACGGACACGACGGGCTTGTCCGGATTCGCGACTTTCACGCCGAGCGCAGTGTTGTAGCCGAACCCAAGATTGTCCTGATAGCCGCACGTCACGTATTGCCGTGGGGCATATACGGGAAAGCCAAATCGGCCCGTGAAACCCATCTGGCTGACCTCCTCGACGAAAAAGCCATCTCGCGGCAGGCTCGCGCGGATTGCATCGAGATAGGCCATTTGGGGCTGCACGTCGGCGATGGCGGTGCGAGCCGCGGCCTTGAGCTGAAGCAGCTCATCGCGCCGCGACGGCGGGGCGGTCGTCTTCAGCGCGTCGATAAGCGCCCGCGTTCCGTCGATCGCGCTGGCGACGATGCCGACGTCCGGCTTCAACCTCACCATCTCGGTCGGATCGATGTCGATGCGGATGACCTTGATGCCCTTGGGCATCCAGCGCCAGCGCATGTACTGGAGTTCGAGCCGGCTGCCGATGCCGATCAACACGTCCGCGGTTTTCCAGTAGTCGCGAGCGGCCACGAAATCGAGCGAGAACGGATCGTCGTCCGGCACAATACCCTTGCCGGAGCGATGGGCCGTGACCGGAGCCTGCAGCCGTTCTGCAAGTTCTCGCACCTCTCGGCCGGCATTGACGGAACCGCCCCCGACCATGATGAGCGGAGTCTTCGCCGCGGCGATTATGGCGGCAGCTTTCTTGATCTCATCCGGATCAGGCTGGGGCGCCTGCAGCGCGCGTCCGATTTGACCGGCGTTGGCGCAACTGCCTGCTTTGCCAAACACGTCCCAGGGCGCTTCGACCGCCACCGGGCCTTGCCGTCCACTCAGCATCTGCGTGAACAGGGCGGACATCACATCGCCCGTCTCACTCGGATGATTGATGCGTGCAGCCGCTTTGGTCAGTCCGCGCAGAGTCGCGAGCTGATCGGGCAGTTCGTGAAGTTGCCCCCGTCCGCGGCCGATCAGCTCGGACATGATGTTGCCGGTGACGCAAAGGACCGGCGCGTTCGCGCCATAGGCGGTGCACAATGCGGCGCCGGAGTTCAGGACGCCGGGGCCGGGCACGACGGTGTAGACGCCGGGCTTTCCAGTCGACTTGGCGTAGCCGTAGGCCATATAGCCTGCGCCCTGTTCGTGACGGGTGTGGATGAAGCGCAGCCAGTGCCGCTGCTCGTAGAGCGCGTCGTTGAAGTCATACATGTGCGCACCCGGGATACCGAAGATGGTATCGACCCCGTGATTGATCAGGGACTGAGCGATCAGGGTGCCGGTGGTCTCACGATGCATTGTTTCGCTCTCTCGGATGATGTTCGCGGCGACGTGGCAGGAGGTTCACAGTCTTTGTGGCTCAAGACTGGGCTGCGGCTCGGCCTTGTCGAAGAGGACTGCGACGAGAAGGGTGGCAACGACCTGACCGATGGCGATGGCGTGAACCCCGTTCACCGGCGATCCGGTCGCGTCCGCAACGATGCCGATGTAGGTGGGAGCGACGAAGCCGGCGAGGTTGCCCACAGAGTTGATCAGCGCGAAACCGACGACCGCGGCCGGACCGAAATAGACCCGGGCCGCATAGGCCCAGAATACCGGAATGCAGCCGAGCACACCGCTTGCTGTGAGGGCGAGGCCGATGATGGCGAGTGTCGTGTTGGTGCTGTTCAGAGAGGTCACCGCCAAACCGATGACCGAGGTAAGCCCGCCACCGACCAGAAACCATTTGCGGCCGCCGGCGTCGGACAGGCGACTGAACATGGGCATCGCCACGAACGCGCAGAGCGACGGGATTGCCGCGAACCAGCCGATCGCAACGGGGTCGGAAATTCCGGAGCCCTTGATGATCTGCGGCATCCAGAACGCAATGCCGTAATTGCCGAGCAGAAGCAGAAAGTAGACTGCAGCCATCAGAAGCGTGCGAGGGCTCCTCAGCATGTCTCCGATCGCATGCGTATGCGCGAGCCGTCTCGATGTCTCCACGCCCTCTTCGACGACGAGGCGTTCATCCTTGCCGAGCCATGCGGCATCCCTCGGTTCGTTCGGCAGGATCGCAAACAGCAAGGGAGCGAGAAGGATCGTCAGCACGCCTTCGGTGAGGAAGAGCCACTGCCAACCCGATAGGCCCGCAAAGCCCGAGAGATGACCGAGGATGTTTCCCGAGATCGGCCCATTGAGCATTCCCGCAAGCGGGATGGACATCAGGAACCAACCGTTCACGCGTCCACGATACTCGTTGGGAAACCACCGTGAAAAATAGAGCTGCGTTCCAGGCGCGAACCCGGCTTCGGCTGCACCGACCAGGAAGCGAAGGACATAGAACCACGTCTCGTTCTTCACGAACGCCATCGCGAGCGTCGCTGCGCCCCAGGTCACGAGAATGCGCGTGAACCATGCTCTGGCACCGACGCGGGCGAGGATCATATTGCTCGGTATTTCGAACACGAAATAGCCGATGAAGAACAGGCCTGCGCCGAATCCATACGCGGCGTTCGACAGTCCGAGCTCCTTCGACATCTGGAGCTGGGCAAATCCGACATTGAAGCGGTCGACGATGCCGATCAACTGGACGGCGAAGAGGATCGGCAGAATCCGCCACGCGACCTTGGCGTAGACGGGATTCGATGTCGGCTGCTGCGTTCCTGTCATGATGCCTTCACCTCATTCGTCGGAACGCCCTGTCGCACCGCGCCGAGGTCGAGCGTGGGAAGAAGGTCGCGAATCCGCATTGGTTGGCGGCCCACGAGGTCTTGAAAATCGTCCGTCAGGGACGTCATGTAGCCCTCACGGATGGCCCGTCCGTATGCAATGCGCCGCTCAATCAAGTCCGTCCGCAAGCCCTGGCGTTGCAGGTCGGTGGCCTGCTCATCGTCCGAGATCGCCTCGTATCTGACAGACAAGCCGAATGTTTCGGAGAAGGCGGCACAGAGCTCGGCGCAGCCGAGGAGCTCCGCCCCGGACAATCGCCAGGCCACTTGACTGCGATCAGACAGAACCGCCGCCGCCGCGGCTTCCGCAAGGTCGGCACGACCAATCAGCGGGAGGCGAGCCTCACCGGCGGCCATGCGGAAGATTCCGTCCTGCCGCGCCGCCTCGGCGACCCTTTTGGCGAAATTGTCGGCATAGGGACCGTCGCGCAACATCACCCAATCGACGTCGGATGACATGAGGTCGGCTTCCATCATGCGATGAACGCGCGCGACGCTCGAGGGTGAGTTGGGATCGACGTCGAAAAAGCTCGTGTAGAGGATCCGCCGGACGCCGCGGGCGAGTGCTGCCTGGAGCGCGTTGCGGTGAAGGCGAATGCGCTCCTCGTCGCGACCTTCGACCGATACGATCAGCAGCGTATCGATGCCGCGAAAGGCGAGGTCGAGCGTTTCGGGGGCGGCAAAGTCAGCCTGTCTGACGTCGTCGGCGAAACGCTTCAGCTCGGCCGCGTTCGCCAACCGGCGTGTCATCGCGATGAGCGGTT
Source organism: Bradyrhizobium neotropicale (assembly GCF_001641695.1). Taxonomy (GTDB): domain Bacteria; phylum Pseudomonadota; class Alphaproteobacteria; order Rhizobiales; family Xanthobacteraceae; genus Bradyrhizobium; species Bradyrhizobium neotropicale. The sequence goes on along the minus strand of NZ_LSEF01000123.1, from coordinate 30,897 downwards.
GTCCGGCCGGACGCTGTGCTGCGACCGAACGCAGTATCCTGCCGCCGAGATAGCCCGACGCGCCGGTAATCCCAATCATACGATCCTCCCGCGATCGAAGGCCCTGCGTGCGAGCACAGCCAGGCAGTCAGGCGGATGACCGTCTGCTTCGTCGACGCCAGCGATCGTTTGGAGGCAGAGTGATGGACTTGCCAACGTCTAACAATTATATCTTCCATATAGAGACTATCTGAATTTTAGATGTTGATCCGAAGCCCGGCGGCGCAGGCCACGGCAGATTGGGGAGCGCAGGGTCCGCATGACGCTTAGTCTCAGGCAGTTGCGTTACTTCGTTGCGATCGCGGACTCTGGCGCGTTTGCCCGTGCCGCTGAATCGCTCAACATCGCACAGTCGGCGCTTAGCCATCATGTGTCCGAGATCGAGGCCGAGCTGGGCGTAACTCTGCTTGACCGGCGACCGCGGGGAATCGCGCTGACCACGGCCGGGCGAAGGCTTTACGAGCATGCCGGTGCGATCCTGTCCGCGATGGCCAAGGCTGAAATCGACGTCAAGACGTTCACGGAGGTCGCCGCCGGACCGGTTTCGATCGGCGTTAGCCACACCGCTGGTGCAGTCAGCGCTTTGCCTATCATGCAAGGGGTGGGAGTGGGCTGTCCGAATGTTCATCTGACGATCAGCGAAGGATTGAGCCCGCATTTGACCGAACAGGTACTCTCTGGAGCGCTCGACTTCGCTCTTGTATTCAATCCGTCGAACGACGCGCGATTGGAACGGGAAGCCCTGTTGAAGGAAGAGCTCTTCCTCATCGGTCGTGCTGAGATCATCGGTCGTTCGAATTCGCCGATCGCCTTTGCCGACATACCTCAAGGCGCAGTGCTCGGACTCACACCGCCGACTTCGCGTGCGATCATCCAGACGCAGATTCTTCGCAATCAGATCAGGCCGAGCCCGAAGCTCGAGATCGATTCGTTGAATATCATGCGCACGGCACTCGAAGCCGGGCTGGGATGCGCCATTCTGGCAAGGTCAACGGTGGGAAACGATCTGTTAGCGAGCGGAATTCATGCGCGTCGCATCGTTGAACCCACCCTCATGCGCGAACTTTGCCTGATCTCCCTCGCGGACCATCCTCAGACCAGAGCCTTTACGGAAGTGAGAAAGATCTTGAGGGAAGTCGTCCTTCAGGACGCGAAAAGCGGCCGATGGCCAGCGGAGGTGCTCGACAAGCCGAAGAGGCGGTCCGGCAGAAGCGTCGAGAATGATCGTTCGGGGAAGGCAAAGCCCGTACGCAGCTAGGTCCGGCCGACACGTGTGCCATCGTCGGTGTTTGCGAGTCGATGATCTGTGCTGGCAGCAGGATTGCTCCAACGCCAGATGAGTATCGTGGCACGTCGAGGAGCTATCTATTGAGCCGTAACGGCGGTCACGTCGACCTGGAACAACATGTCCGACGTCGGCAGCCGTGCCACGTTCACGAATGTCTGGGCCGGCTGAATCCCGGTTCCGAACACGTCCGCCATGCACCGCCCGTAGTCGGCGAAATAGCGGCTGTCGGTGACGAAGACGAGCATCTTGGCGACGTCCGCGAGCTTGGCGTTCTGCGTCGACAGAAGCGTTTCGACCTTGCGCATGGACGCGCGACATTGCCCCTGGAAGTCTCCAAGAAACTGAACGGCGCCATCCTCGGCCGGGGCCCCGAGGCCGGAGAGAAAGAGAGTGCGACGCGGGCCCGAGACGGTCACGGTGGCGGCGACACCTGGATTGGTCTCGTCGGCACGGTTCTTCCTGGCGAAGCTCCGACCGTCGCCGGGGTCGGTCATCATCGCGATGATGTCGTAGGTGAAGGTCTCACCGAGTGCACTGAGCTGCGGCACGTTGAGAAGCGTGCCGGGGACGCGGACTTTGTCCTCTTTGGGAAGTTGCGCACGGCACTTGGCAGAGTCAGGCTGTCGGACGTCTCCCGTTACGAATGTCGTCGAACGAACGACATTGTCGTTGGTGCCTCCGAGGGCGAGCATCTCGGTCTTCATCTTCTTCTGCACATACGCGCACTGGCTGACGAAGTCCTGCGGGAACATCGCGACCGGCAGTCCCTGGCTCGCCGCTCCCTGGGCGGCATGCAGTCCGGACACATAGGTGGTACTGTCGCGGCCGGAGACTTCGAGAACCTCGGTGGCACCCACGTTCCATTTGCCGAGCGTCTCCTTGTTGCGGAAGATCGAGAACGTGTTGTCGCTGTCCGCGTTGGCGATCGCTGCCGTTGCCTCGATCTCGATCATCATCCCGGCGTGGGCGAGTTGGGAGATGTTCGCAATCGTGAGTGTCGGCCGAGGCAGGTCGACGAAACGCTGATCGATGCATTTGGAGAGGTCGCCGACGTTGCGCGCGTCGGTCAGATAAACGCGGAGCATGACGATGTCGGCCAGTCCCGCGCTCCGGGTTGCGAGCATCCGGCCGATCTTGTCGAAGGCATAGTCGCACTGCTTTGAAAATTCTCCACGAAAACGGACTTGAGGCGCATATTGCGTGGTGCTGTCCTCGTCTTCCGCGCCGACGCCCCACAAAAAAATGGTGCGACTGCGGCCCGCGACGGTGACGATGTCGGCGAAGTGCCCTTGATGTGAGGGCAGCACGCTGAATGCCTGCTTTGAGAATGGAATGTCTTCAGCGTGCGCGCCGGGAAGCGGCAATAGCAGAGAGCCGAGGGTCACGAAAATCGCGAGAAATCTGCTGCTTGTCGTCACTGTCGCTTCCACGATTGCCTTGAAGCCCGAGATAGCGGATATCGCCGCGTCGGGGCATCCAATAGCGAAACGCATGGCGTTCAGTGGATCAAGCCTAACCTCCAGATACAATCTATCTGATATTTAGAAGGCGTCAGGCGGCCATTGCCGCGCCGGACCCGACTTCGACAAATCGCATGAGCTGATCGGACGTGCGATCCGGATTGTAGGCAAGGCAGAGATGGCTCTTTGCCTCGGTCGAGGTCAGCGGGCGCTGGACGACATCGCGGACGGCGATCTGACCGTAGCAATTCGGCAGCACGGCAATCCCGAAGCCTGCGGCCACAAGGCCGAGAATGGCGCCGCCGTCTTCGGCTTCCTGAACCACCTTCGGTGCAAATCCTGCCTCGCCGCAGAGGTGAACGACATGGCCGTTCAATCCGCGTCGGCTAGCATTTGCAAAAAAGATGAAGGGCTGGGACGCCAAGGTTCGCACGGCGATGGCCCCGCGCTTGCGCAGCAGGAGGTGATCCTTCGGTGCGAACAGCTCGAGCGGGTCGGGCCAGAGGCGGCGAATGGTCAGGTTCTTCGGCAGGGGAAACACGGGAGACGGTCGCAGGAAGCCGAGGTCGAGCCGTCGCTCCGTCAGCATCTCGGCCTGTTCGCTGGTCGAGGCGTGAAGCAGCTCGAGGCGTATCTCGGGATAGGTTTGCGAGAAGCGGCGCAGGATGTTCGAGAACGATGCATGGATCGGCGCCGATCCCGTATAGCCGATGCGCAGCAGCCCCGCCTCTCCACGCGCTGCGCGCTGCGCCGTTCCCATCGCGCGATCCAGTTCTGCAAGAGCGCCGCGCGCGTGCCCAAGCAGGATCTGTCCGGCCTGGGTCAGCTCGACGCCGCGGCGCTGGCGCAGGAACAGCGGCGCGCCCACCTCATGCTCGAGGGCCTTGATCTGAAGGCTGAGGGGAGGCTGGCTGAGGTTGAGACGGCGCGCGGCCTTGCTGAAGTTGAGCTCTTCGGCCACCGCGATGAAGTAACGAAGCTGTCGGATGTCCATTCTGGTATTTAAAAAACATATGGCTACTAGCGTCAAATAAATATTGGACGAAATAGCAGGGCGCCCGCCATCCTGCGCCGAGAAAGCAGGATCGAGAACCCGGTGCGCATTCCGCCGGGGCGGGAGGAACGAATGGGAGATCTGCCCAACGAAGTGGAGATCCAGGAGGAAGGACCGCGGGAGGGATTCCAGATCGAGCCGGGGCCAATTGGCTCGGCGGACAAGATCCGCCTCATCGAGGCTTTGGCGCAAACCGGACTTCGGCACATCCAGGTCTGTTCCTTCGTCAACCCGCGCCTCGTGCCGGGATGGGCAGACGCAGATGACGTGGTCGCGGGCTTCCGGTCTGCGCCCGGCGTTCACTATGTGGGGCTCTGGTTCAACGACAAGGGGCTCGACAGAGCGCTCGCGCATTCAGACAAGTTGACGCTGTCGGGCTCGATCTCGCTGTCGGCATCCGATGCATTCACCCGAAAGAATTTGCATCGCAGTCACGCCGAAAACGTTGAAGCGATGCGCAAGCAGACCCGCCTTCACCTGTCGAAAAACGTTCCGGTTCGGCGGATCGGAGTCATGGCGGCGTTCGGCTGCAATTTTCAGGGTGATATCGCGCCTGCGCAGGTCATCAGCACGCTTCAGGACGGCTTCGACATCGCCGACGAATGCGGCGTCTCGATCGAAAGCATCTCGCTGTCGGACACGATGGGCTGGGCGACGCCGCAGCGGGTCGAACGGCTGCTCGGCGAGGTACGCAGCAAGTGGCCGCACCAGCGGATCACGCTGCACCTGCATGACACCCGCGGGCTCGCGGTCGCCAATGCAATGGCCGGTCTGCGGATGGGAGTGACGCGGTTCGACTCCACCGTCGGCGGACTGGGCGGCTGTCCCTTCGCAGGCCACAAGGGCGCCGCGGGCAACATCTGCACGGAGGAGCTGGTGCTGCTCTGCGAGGAGATGGGGATTCGCACGGGCGTCGACCTCGATGCGTTGATCGAAGTCGGACGGATGGCGGAAGAGATCGTCGGCCACCAACTGCCGAGCGAGCTCCTTCACGCCGGAAGTCTCAATTCATTGCGAAGGAAAGCGTCAGTTGTCCACTAAACCTCTTACGGGGCTGAAGGTCCTGGAGTTCAGCCATACCATCATGGGGCCCTGCGCGGGCTTGATCCTTGCGGATCTCGGAGCCGACGTGATCAAGGTCGAGCCGGCTCCGGATGGCGACCATACCCGCCGCCTGCCGGGATTCGGCGCGGGCTTCTTTGCCGGTTTCAATCGCAACAAGCGCAGCATCGCGATCAACCTGAAGCATCCCGAGGGCCGTGCGACCGTCCACCGGCTGGTGAAGGACACCGATATCCTCATCGAGAACTACGCGCCCGGCACGATGGAGCGGCTCGGGTGCGGCTACGTCGATCTCGAAGCGGTCAACCCGCGTCTGATCTATCTGGCGCTCAAGGGGTTTCTCGCGGGCCCCTACGAGCATCGGCCGGCGCTCGACGAGGTCGTGCAGTTTCAGGCTGGGCTTGCCTATATGACGGGCCCCGCGGGCCGGCCATTGCGCGCGGGCGCTTCCGTCAACGATATCACAGGCGCCATCTTCGGGGTCACGGCCGCGCTGGCTGCAATTCGCGAGCGCGACGTGACAGGGCGAGGTCAGCGGATAAGCAGCGCGCTGTTCGAGAGCGCGGCTTTTTTCATGGTCACGCATATGGCGGGCGCGGTCGCCAGCGGGCATCCGCCAAAGCCCATGCCGGAGCGGCGTCACGCCTGGGCGATCTACGACGTGTTCAACACGAGCGACGATCAGATCTTCATCGGCGTCACCAGCGACAAGCAATGGACGCGGTTCACCGAAGAGTTCGGGCTTCTCGACCTCGGAGAGAATCCCGATCTCGCGACCAATGTGATGCGGGCGAGCCATCGAAGCTGGCTCATTCCCGCGGTGCAGCAGGCGCTTGCATCGCTTTCGAAGGCGGCAATCGCCGCGCGGTGCGAGCGCGCATCCGTTTCCTGGGCACCTGTCGGCAAGCCGACAGATCTGTTCGATGATCCTCATCTGCGCAGTCATGGCGGACTGATCGACGTTGCGATTCGCACTCCCGAAGGCGCGACCGAGATGACGGGCCTGCCCGCCATGCCCGTCGAATTCGGCGCGGAACGCGAGCGGCCAGGGCTGACCCGTCAGCCGCCGCGTCTTGGCGAGCATACAAGCGAGATCCTGGCTGCTGCCGGGTTTGATCGTGCCGAAATCGAAAGGTTGCTCGCCGATCAGGTGCTTGCAGCCAGTCCATAGCGGGAATGCAGACAAGAAACACAAAGGGGAGGTGACGTTGCTATCGCGACGAAAAATGTTCGGACAGGCGCTGGCATGCGCCGTGCTGCATGGCGTGGCCGGCAAGTGCTTCTCTTCCGAGGCATTCGCGGAGGAGGCTGCTGGTCAACCCGGGTTGAATTTCTATCCGTCGCCACAGCTGATCAAGGCCGAGATCTACACGGAAATGCCGGGCAAATTCCGGCGTACCGGCGTGAAGTCTGAATGGTCGACCGTGAACAAGGTCGGCCAGCCGCCGGTCGACAGCTTCATCGAAGGACTCACGCTCGATCACCAGGGCAACCTCTACGTCGTCGACGTTCCGTTCGGCGCCTCTTCAGGATTTCGGCCGACCGCGAATGGACGCAGCTCGCGGAATGGGATGGAGAACCCGGCGGCATGGCGCTGCACCCGAACGGGAAGTTCTTCATCACCGACTACAAGCAGGGTCTGCTCACCTTCGATCCCGCCACCAGCAAGATCGAGCCGTTTCTCGGCCGCCGCGACAGCGAGCACTTCAAGGGACTAAACGACCTGACCTTCGCGCTGAACGGCGACATCTACTTCACCGACCAGGGGCAAACCGGATTGCAGGATCCTACCGGGCGGGTTTACCGGCTACGAACCAACGGGCAGCTCGATCTGTTGTTGTCGACCGGAATCAGCCCGAATGGCCTGGTCCTGCATCCGAACGAAACCGTGCTGTTTGTCGCCATGACGCGCGATAACTCGGTATGGCGGGTCCCGCTGTTTCCCGACGGAACGACCGGAAAGGTCGGGCGCTTTGCGTCCTTCTACGGCGTAAGCGGGCCTGACAGCATCTTCATCGACGAGCAGGCCAATCTGTTCGTGCCGCACGCCTCGCTCGGCTCGGTCTTCGTGATCAACCCGGACGGCGAGCCGATCGCGCGTATCGTGTCTCCGAAAGGCAAGACGACGACGAACGCCAAATTTGGCGGCCCGGATCGGAAGACGGTCTACATCACGCAATCCGACACAGGCGCAATCCTGAAGGCGTCATGGCATGTCCCCGGTCGCCGCGTCTACGCAGACGCGGAGCGGAAGTGACGCCGATCAAGCGCTGGCGCTTCTCCTGCGCCGGCCAGAAACAAAGATGTTGACGGGAAGGCAGCGCATGCACGGGCCAGCAAAGCAAATCGACGTGGAACAGACAAGCGGCAGCGGAGCAAGCGTCGGAGCTGCCGTCGATGCTGCGGCCGCCGCCTTGATCAATGCACGGTTGGATCGCCTGCCGATGGGTTGGCCAATCTGGAGACTGGTCTTGATGGTCGCCCTCGGCGCCTGGTTCGAGATCTACGACGTCTTCTTCACCGCCTATATCGGGCCGGGCCTCAGGAGCGGAATTTTCACGACCTCGACCGTGAACTTCTTCGGCTTCACTGGACTGGGTGCCTTCGTCGCCGCGATGTTCGCCGGCTTGTTCGTTGGGACGCTGGTATTCGGTCAGTTGGCCGACCGCTTCGGTCGACGCGCTGTCTTTACGGGCGCGTTGCTCTGGTACACCGCGGCGGCCGTCCTGCTCGCTTGTCAGCACACCGCGGAGTGGATCATCTTCTTCCGGTTCCTGACGGGCATCGGCGCGGGTGCGGAGATCGTGACGATCGACTCCTACACGACCGAACTTGTCCCGGCCAATTCGCGCGGACGATCGTTTGCCTTCCTGCAAGCAATACAGTTCTCCGCCGTTCCCACCGTCGCGCTGGTCGCCTGGTACTTCGTGCCGACGGCGCCGCTCGGTATCGATGGCTGGCGCTGGGTGGTCTGGATCGGCTGTGCTGGCGCCGTGGCCGTCTGGTTCATTCGGCTGGGCTTGCCGGAAAGTCCGCGCTGGCTGGCGCAGAGGGGCCGCATCGCCGAAGCCGATGCCATCGTTTCACGGCTCGAGCGTGAGATCGTTGCGCGGACCGGGTCGCTATTGCCCGAACCCGAGCCTCAACCCCCCGTGGTGCAGGAAGCGGAGGTGAGTTTTGCCGAGTTGTGGCGATCGCGATACCGCGGGCGCACCATCATGATGCTGGTGTTCAATTTCTTTCAGTCGATCGGCTATTATGGCTTCGCGAGCTGGGTCCCGACGCTCCTGATCGCCAAGGGCATCAACGTCACGCATAGCCTGCTCTATTCGTTCGTGATCGCGATCGCCAATCCCATCGGCCCCTTGCTTTCGATGACATTTGCCGAACGGATCGAGCGAAAGTGGATCGTGGTAGGCTCGGCGACGTCGATGGCAATCATTGGATTGATCTTCTCGCGGCAGGAGGATGCCGCGCTTATCGTCGCCCTGGGAGTCGCCATGGCGCTGGCGAGCAATTGCCTGACATTCTCCTATCGCGCCTACCAGGCGGAGCTCTTTCCGACCCGCATGCGCAGCCGGGCGATCGGGGCCGTTTATTCGATCAGCCGCATCAGCGCGATGTTTTCGGGCTTCCTGATCGCATTCTGCCTTCGCGATTTCGGTGTGACGGGCGTCTTTGCGCTGATCGCTGGATCGATGGCGATCGTCGTTGCGACGATCGGCATCTTCGGCCCGCGCACGAACGGGCTCAAGCTGGAGACGGTGTCCGCATAGGTCGATGCCACGATGTCAGAGCTGATGCCCGAGACGATGGCCGGACCAAGACGGTTGCGAACCCTGCTGGGCGACTATCCGGGGACCGCTGCGCTCAGGAGCGGCGCGCTAACCTCCGACCGTGTGAGGTTCGATTTCGCCGACTATCCCTCGGTGGTCGATGGCTTCAAGCCGATGATCCGGGACCGGGCGTTCGACGTGTCCGAACTCGCAATCGTCAGCTATCTGGTCGCCCGTGATTTCGGCAAGCCGCTGGTGCTCTTGCCGGTGACGACGACCGGACGGCTGCCGCATGCGCGCGCGCTCTACAACGCGGAGCGGGGCCGGCTCTGGCCGTCGGATCTGGCCGGCAAGCGCGTCGCGGTGCGGTCGCTGACGACGACGACCGGCGTTTGGCTGCGCGGCATACTCGCCAACGACTACGGCGTTGACCTCGATCGCATCGAATGGGTTACATTCGAGGACCCTCATGTCGCCGAATGCCGTGAGGATGGCACGCGCGCGCCTGCGGGACGAACCATCTTACAGATGTTGCTCGATGGAGAGGTGGACGTCGTCCTTGGTGAGACGTCGGCCGATCCGCGGCTGAAACCTCTGTTTCCGGATCCGCGCGCTGCGGGCGAGGCCTGGTTTCGAAAATATGGTGTCACCCCGATCAATCATTCGGTCGTGGTCACCCGGGCGATGCACGACGATGACCCCGGTTCGGTGCAGGAAGTGGTCCGTTTGTTGAAGCAATCGAACGATCTTAGCCTGTCTCGGGATTCGACGCCTTTTGGCATGGAGGCCATGCGTCCCGCCTTGCAAATGCTGATCGACTACGCGGTGCAGCAGAATCTGGTGTCGCGGTCGTTTCGCGTCGAAGAGCTATTCAGTGACCTGACCATGGGCCTGATCTGACAGCCTGCCGTCCGGACGGCAAACGCCTTCCCGCCGTGTTCCGATCCATCGCAACCAAAAAGAAGCCCGCCCCGAGGGGCGGGCAGTATGGGAGGAGAAAATATCTCGCCAATGCGATCGCGTCGAGCAGTCGCGATGCGCAGTTTCAGGAAAGAGCATGCGGAAGCGTTCGCCACCAGCAGAACTTGGCGATAGCATCCATCTAGGAATCAGAAGGCCAAGCGTAGTTGGGCATCCTTGCTTGCGAGATGAGTCGGTAGCGCGAAGCCTGTTGCCGGCACGAAGCAGCGATCATTTTATCTCGTAGAGTTCGATTCGAATTCTGTTCGGCAGTCAGGTCTGACCGCGCGTCGTTAATCGATCCTCGATAGGCCGGCGCGATCGATCACGCCATTCCATCGCGTGATCTCGCCGGCTACGAAGTCGCGCATTTCGGCCGGCGAGCTCGCCTTGGCGCGCACGCCGAGATCGTCGAGCTTTTGCTGGAACGCCGCGTCTTCGACCAGCGCGCGCAATGTTTCATTCAGCCGCGCGATCACGGGCGCTGGCGTGCCGGCTGGCGCGGCGATGCCGATCCAGGAGATCACCTCGAAGCCGGGAATGCGGGTGCCGATCGAGGGAACGGTCGGCAGGGCGGGCCACGGTTCAGCACTCGTGACGCCGAGACCGCGCAACGTGCCGCCGTTGATGCCCTGACGCGTCACGGTGATGGTGTCGACGATCAGGTCGATGTTGCCGCCGAGCAGATCGGTCAGCGGTTGCATGCCGCCGCGATACGGCACATGCGTCAGCTTGATGCCGGCGGACAGCGATAGAAGCTCGCCGACCAGATGTTGGGTCGATCCAAATCCGACCGAGCTGAAGGTCAGCTTCCCGGGCGCGGCCTTGGCCGCCGCGATCAGGCTGGACAGATCCGTGATGGGACTGTCCGCGCGTGTCGCGACGACGAAGGGGAACGTGCCGATGAGCGAGACAAAGCTGAAGGCCTGCACCGGGTCGAATCTGAGGCCCTTGTAAAGCGCGCCCGAGACGGCATGGCCGCCGGTCAGAAGGATCAGCGTGTGTCCGTCCGGCGCCGCTCTGGACACCAACTCAGATGCAAGGTTTCCACCGGCGCCGGGCTTCGCGTCGACAGTCACCGTAGCTCCGAGCTTTTCGGCAAGCCCCGCCGCGACGAGGCGCGAGATCGTATCCGCGTTGCCGCCGGCACCGAACCCGTGCATCAGCGTGATCGGCTTTCGCGGCCACTGGTCGGCAGAAGTGGCGGGCGAGGCGATCATGACTGTCAACAGCCACGCGCCGGTCATTGCCGCAAGCTTGCGAAGCATGGAACCCGTCCCTTCAATCGTCTGCGCTGCACCTACAGATGGCGGCCGCCATCGACCACGATGGTGGTCCCGGTGCTGACCTTCAGATGCGTGGCACATGCCAGGATCGCCGCTGCGACGTCGTCTGCCTCGACCACGCGACGGAGCGGCGTCGACTTCGCGCCGGCTTCCAACGCCTCCCGGTCGCGGCCCGGAACGAAGTCGGTGGCGACGGCCCCGGGCGATACGCTGATCACGCGAATTTCCGGTCCGAGTGCGCGGCCGAGCGACATGCCGATATTGTCGAGCGCGGCCTTCGAGGCGCAATAGGCCACATTGCTGCCCGAGGCGGTAAAGCCGGAAATCGACGAGACGTTGACGATCACGGCGTCGCCGGACGCCCGCAATTGCGTACGCAGCGCGCGGATAGCCGAATAGGGGCCGCGGATGTTGGCGATCAGGATCTGCTCGAACAGGTCGTCGGTCAGAGCCTCGAGATCGTGATGTGGAATTGCGCGGGTGAATCCGGCCGAGTTCACGAGGATATCGAGCTTTCCGCCCCGCCCGTCGATCTGTGCGGCAAGCGCCTGGAAGCTGGCGGGATCCTCCAGCGCAAGGTGCGCGACTGCGTGCCGACCGGCAGGCAGGCTGCGCAGCAGCTCCTGCGCACGCACCTCGCTGCTGTGATAGCCGATGATCACATCTGCTCCCGCGGCCGCAAGGCGTTTGACCGTGGCCGCGCCGATGCCGTTGCTGCCGCCGGTCACGACGGCGAGGCGGCCGGCCAAATTATCGATAGCGCTCATTGAGGATCCCCGTTCGGATTGCGATTTTGAGCCGGTCGCGCAGGGAAGTCTGTCACCTGATCGAGGGACAGCGGCGGCACCCTGCGGCGAGGTAGACTTGCAACGAACCTCGTCAATTCAGCACAAGGCGCATCAGCTCATTCTGCGAGGAAATGCCGAGACGCGCGTAGGCCCGCTTCTTGTAGGTGAGAACTGTGTTCAGCCCTACACCCAGCTCCAGGGCAATACCCTCGGAGGTGAGGCCGAGAATGATGGCGGCGCAGACCTCCCTCTCGCGACGTGTCAGCCCGGGGGCGACGCCGGCAAGGCGGACCCGATAACGCGTGAAGGAGTTTTGCCGGTCGGCCAGGCCGTAGTCGGCGTGGCGGCGTGTCAGTGCCAGCAACAGGCCTGCACGATCGGCGATACGCTGAACATCGTCATCGGAAAAGGCGTCGCCCTTGCTTCGATAGATGTTGATGCGCAATGTGTGATTGCCCTTCATGTCGATCAGGCTGACGCGATGGTCGAGACATACGGAGGCGTAGCAGGCGCGGCGATAGTCGGAGTGAACGATCTCCGAGGCCTGCGTATGCAGAATCCAGCTCTCGCTGCGGTCGGCTGTCCCGGTGTCCAGCGGGACGCGATTGGCGAGGTCGTGCCGCCAGTAGTCGCGGCAATACTGATCGGCGACCCCGCGAGCGATCGGTGCCGTGCCGGTGTTTTCAGCGAAGATCAGGCGAGGCTTTTGACGGGGCTCGAAAGCGAATGCGGTGAGGTGGCTGGCCTTCGCCCAGTCAAACGTCGAACGGAACAGTGTCGCGGGAAAAGCCGGCGTGCCGAGATGCTCGATCAGATCGGTAAGCCCGGGCATGTCCGCTGACGTCGATGGCGGTCCAATGAGGCGGTGTGTCCGCATGCACGCTCCTCGTGTTCCCCCTCACGTTGACTTTGAGCTTTCTATAGACGAAATGAAATTTGTATGCAAACTTGCGTGCAAAGCGGTAGCCATCCATGCCTCCCGACGATCCGCTGCCATCCCGTCTGTCGAGCGACGTCTATGCTGTGCTGCGTCGCCAGATCGTGACTGGCGAGCTGCGCCCGAACCAACCCCTCATCGAGCTGGATATCGCCGAACGGTTGCAGGTCAGCCGCACGCCGGTGCGGGAAAGCCTTCAGCGCCTCGCCCACGCGGGCCTCGTCGTGCCGCGCAAGCGCGGCTGGGCGGTGCGCGAATTCACGCCGGATGAGATCAGGCAGAACGCAGAGGTGCGCATGGCGCTCGAGGGCTACGCCGCAAGCCTTGCCGCATTGCGCGGCTCGCCTTCGGACATCGCCGCGATCGTGGCCATCCACGAACGGCGGCTGAATTTGCGCAGCTCGGACGAGGCCATGCGGGTGAAGACCAACCGCGATTTCCACGATGCCATCATGCGGGCTTCAGGCAATCCACGGCTCACCGATGCGATCTATCATTCGGGGCAATTCTACTTCAACGCGCCGATCGCTCGCGTGACCACGGGCGAGGAGCTGGCGCTCGGCAATGCGGATCACGCCTTGATCGTTGCCGCCATCAAGAAGCGAGATGGTCCGGCCGCCGAAAAGGCGATGCGGGCGCATATTCAACGAACCTTCGCCTTGTTTTGGCGGGTCACTGGTCTTGCGGAGCCGTTAGACGTCCGGCAGGAATGATCGCGTTCGCCGTTGGTCCCCCGCGCATGTGACAGAAGAGATGCGGCGTGCATGCTAGGTCGGCTGCTGACGCGCGGAGATCCCCGGTATGCCGAACATTGCCCTCGACGCGAGCCACGACGCGTCACGCCGAACCTGCCGAGTGCCAACCAGGCCTCCACAGATTTTCCCATCCAGAATCTGCCGTACGGCATCTTTCGCCTTGCGGCTGATGACGGCACGCCCCGCGGCGGGGTCGCGATCGGCGATCACATTCTCGATGTCTCTGCGGTCGCGCCGTTGCTCGGAGAGGCGCAGTCTCTGGGGGCGCTCCTGGCCGCTCCAACCCTGCAGCCACTGATGTCGCTGTCGCCGGGCGCGTGGACCGCCTTGCGCCTTGCCCTTTCGAATCTCTTGTCTGCCGGCCACGGCGAGCATCGTCGGGCCGAGCGCCATCTCCATGCGATGTCCTCTGTCGAGATGTTTCTCCCCGCCAAGCCTGGCGGCTTCGTCGATTTCTTCGCCTCGATCCAGCACGCGACCAATGCCGGTCGCACCTTCCGGCCGGACAATCCGCTGCTGCCGAACTACAAATACGTGCCGATCGGCTATAATGGCCGGACCTCGACCATCGGCGTGGGAGGCGAGGTGCGCAGGCCTCGCGGCCAGACGCGTTCTGCTGGCGAGGATGCGCCGTCATTCGGTCCGAGCCGGCGCCTCGACTTCGAGGCGGAGCTTGGCGTCTTCCTCGGCGGACATTCGGTGCAGGGCGAGCCGGTGCCGCTGGCACGAGCCTGGCAACATGTGTTCGGCTTTTGCCTCCTCAACGACTGGTCGGCACGCGACATTCAGGCCTGGGAGTATCAGCCGCTCGGCCCGTTCCTTGGTAAGAGTTTTGCGACCACCATCTCGCCCTGGGTGGTCACCGTGGATGCGCGCGTCCGTTTCGCGTGCCCGTGCGGGCGCGCCCGGATGGCGACCCAGCACCGCTGCCTTATCTTGCCGACGGCGAGGACCAGGCTATCGGCGCCGTGGACATCGTGCTGGAGACCCGGCTGGCAACCGCAAGGATGCGGCAACAGGGAAGCGAGGCGGTCCGTCTCGGACGAGCCTCGACGCGCGAATTGTACTGGTCGGTCGGCCAGATGGTCGCTCATCACACCAGCAACGGATGCAGCATCGAGGCGGGCGATCTCTACGGCAGCGGCACCGTCTCCGACGACCACGAGAGTGGTCTCGGCAGCCTGCTTGAGATATCGAGAGCTGGTGCACGTTCGCTGAAGCTGCCGAGCGGCGAGCAGCGGACATTCCTGGAAGACGGCGACGAAGTCACCATGACCGGCCGATGCATCCGCGACGGCTTCGTGCCGATCGGCTTCGGTCGTTGCGCCGGACGGATCCTTCCCGCGCTCGCCGGCTGAATCCGGCGAGCCCCCCGCGTTGTCCCCCGCGCATGTGACTGACCAGATCGAGCGGGGTGGCAGGATTGCGGTCAGCTCCACATGATTTGCCGCGAGGCTCGTTCGCCCATGACCGTTCATACCAATGCTTTCAGCGAGGCGGTGCTGTCGCCCCGTGACGGCTCGCCGGCCTACATGACCGGCTTCGAGAATTCGTTTGCAACCGAAGCCGTTGCTGGCGCGCTTCCGGTGATGCGCAATTCACCGCAAAAGGCGCCGCTGGGCCTCTACGCCGAGCAACTGTCCGGCACCGCCTTCACCGCGCCTCGCCACAGCAACAAGCGTACATGGTTCTATCGGGTGCGCCCCTCGGTCTTGCACGGCCGAGGTTTTCGCGAGGTCCATGCCCGACTGATCCGGACGGCGCCTTGCCGCGACGAATCGCGGCTTCCGATCGCGCAGCTCCGATGGCCGCCGATCGTCATCCCTGACGAGCCGTGCGATTTCCTTTCCGGCCTTCGGACGATCGCGACGGGGGGCGATGCGCATCTGCAACTTGGTATGGCCGCGCATGTCTATGTGGCCAACCGCTCGATGGCAGACCGCTAGTTCTACAATGTCGATGGCGAGCTGCTGCTCGTGCCACAGCACAATTTGATCCGGGTCTTCACGGAATGCGGCGTGATCGACGCAGGTCCTGGAGAGATCGTGATCATTCCGAAAGGCATGAAGTTCAAGGTCGATCTGCCCAACGGACCTGCACGCGGCTATGTTTGCGAAAACTACGGCAGCTATCTCACACTGCCCGAGCGCGGACCGATCGGCGCGAACTGCCTTGCCAACCCCCGCGATTTTCTCGCGCCTGTCGCCGGCTATGAAGACAAGGAGACGCCTTGCGAACTCTACGTCAAATCGCTCGGCAGGCTCTATGTGACGGACCTGCCGCAGTCGCCGCTCGATGTCGTCGCCTGGCACGGCAACTTCGCGCCCGTGAAGTACGATCTGCGCCGCTTCTCGCCGGTCGGTTCGGTGCTGTTCGACCATCCGGACCCCTCGATCTACACCGTGCTGACCTCGGCTTCCGACATGGCAGGCACAGCGAACGTCGATTTCGTGATCTTCCCCGAGAGATGGGTGGTAATGGAAAGCTCGTTCCGTCCACCGTGGTACCACATGAACGTGATGAGCGAATTCATGGGGCTGATCTACGGCGTCTATGACGCCAAGCCCGGCGGCTTCGTGCCGGGCGGCATGAGCCTCCACAACGCCCTGATCGCGCATGGACCTGATGCCGAAGTTTTCGAGAAGGCATCGCGCAAGGATCTCGTCCCGGAACGCCTGTCGGGCACAATGGCCTTCATGTTCGAGACCCGCTATCCCCTGAGCGCGACCGCCTATGCGTCGCAGCTCGAATTGCTCGATGGCGCCTATCCCGATTGCTGGGACGGCCTCGCGCGCAAGTTCGATCGATCATAGCGCTTCGGAAAGCAAACCGAAGATTTTGGAGGCGGGTTCCTGCGCCCGGCCTTCGGGCGCCAATGTCTTGTCCCTAGGGATAGGGACAGACACGGACCTCCGACGCCGTCTAGGATCGCTCACCCGGGGCAACCGGTGAAGGCATCAAGGCGGAGGAACTGCGGATGAAGATCGGTTTCGCGCGAGCTTGTCTTCTCGTGGCATGCGTTCTCTATGGATACCCGGCGAACGCGGAGATCAAGATCGGAATTGTGATCTCGGCAACTGGCCCGGGATCTGCACTCGGGCAGCCGCAGCTCAAGACGGTCGCAGCTCTTCCGAAGGAGATCGGCGGAGAGAAGGTGACCTACATTACCCTGGACGACGAGTCGGATTCGACCAAGGGGATACAGAACGCACGCCGGCTTGTGATCCAGGACAAGGTCGACGTATTGGTCGGCTCATCTGTGACGCCGGTAACCATGCCGATGCTGGACGTCGCGCTCGAATCGAAGACGCCGCTGCTGTCGCTCGCGGCCGCCACAGCCATCGTTCAACCGATGGACGAGAAGCGCGCCTGGGCCTTCAAGGTCGTTCCCAATGATGATCTCATGGCAAGCGCCATCCTCAAGCATATCGCGAAATCCGGCGTGAAGACGCTGGGTTATGTCGGCGTTTCGGATGGGTACGGCGAGGGCTACTACAAGGAGGTGAGCCGCCTCGCGCCAGGTCTGGGGCTGACCATCACGACGCATGAGGTCTACGCGCGATCCGACACGAGCGTCACCGGCCAGGCGCTGAAGGTGATGTCGACGAATCCCGACGCGGTCTTCATTGCCTCTGCGGGAACGCCAGCGGTCCTGCCGCAACAGGCGCTCCGCGAGCGCGGATACACCGGACAGATCTTTCAAACGCATGGCGTGGCCAGCGAGGAGTTCATCAAGCTTGGAGGCGAGAACGTCGAAGGCGCCGTATTCGCCGGCGAGGCCTTTACCATTGCCGCCGATCTTCCGGCTGGAGATCCGTTCCGTCGCGCAACGGAGGAGTTCGTGACCGCGTATGAAGCGGCGAACGGGCAGAAGCCGAACATGTTCGCCGCTCACCTCTGGGATGTCGTCGCGCTGATCGGAAAAGCTGCACCGAATGCGCTGAAGGCCGCGAAGCCGGGCACGCCCGAGTTTCGCATGTCTCTGCGGGATGAGCTTGAGCGCGGGCAGAACGTCTATCTCAACAACGGGCTGTCGAACATGAGCAAGGCCGACCACAATGGCTACGACGAACGGTCGGCCTTTCTGATCAAGGTTGAAGGCGGCAAGTTCCGCCTGGCAAAGTAGCGGCGCGCCAATCAGATTTCGGGCACTTGTTCATACCGCGAACCACGGATACGCTTCGACCAGCCGGTCCTGGCACGCCTTGATGTCCGCGGCATAGCGTGCCGTCAGGGCGAATTCGTCCACGCCGTTGATAAGCATGTCCAGCCCCATTTCATCGGCACTGAACACCCCAACGCTTTCATCGCCGATTCGTATGCACTTTTCGACGAGGTCGATCGATATCGGGCCCGGCGATCGACGCAGTTGCGCGACGAGCCGCGCGTGGGTCGCCGTGTCGACGGCCGCTGGCAGAAACTGGTTCTTGTACGAGTTCTGCTCGAAGATGTCGGCAAAGTTTCGGGCGATGACGGCGCGGAAGCCGTAGTCCTGCAATGCCCACACGGCAACCTCGCGCGACGAGCCGCAGCCGAAATTTTCGCCCGCGATCAGAATGGGTGCTTGCGCAAATCGGGGATCGCTAAGCACGAAGTCCGGTTTGGGGGTTCCGTCGGCATTGAATCTGAATTCGTAGAAGAGGATTTCGCCAAGACGCTCCAGCCCGCCTCCGCTGATCCGCTTGTGCGGGGCGGCGGGGACGAGCGCATCCGTGTCGACATTGTCCCACAGAAGCGGGACGGCCATGCCCTGGATGCGGGTGAGCTTTTCAGTCATGCGAGCGTCCTGACATCGGCAATCCCGCCATTTAGCGCGGCGGCGGCGACCATGGGCGGGCTCATCAGATGGGTGATCGAGCCGGGGCCCTGGCGGTTCTCGAAGTTGCGGTTCGACGTCGAGGCGCATCGCTTTCCGCGACCGACGATATCGGGGCCGAGCGAGGCACAGAGGGAACAGGCGGACTCGTGCCACTCGAAGCCGGCCTCGCGGAAGATCCTGTCGAGCCCCTCAGCCTCGGCCTGGCGCTTCACGCTGGACGAGCCCGGGACCACCAGCGCGCGTACCGTGCTGGCAACCTTGCCGCCTCGAACGACGCGCGCCGCCGCGCGCAGATCGGACAGCCGCGCGTTTGTGCAGGAGCCGATGAAGGCGACGTCGATCGGTGTGCCTGCGATGGGTGCGCCGGGCTTCAGGTCGACGTAGGACAGTGCGCGCTCCCAGCGCGCGCGCTGCGCTGGATTTCGCGCCTGGTTCAATTGTGGAATGGATCCGTCGACCGCAATCGCATCCTCCGGACTGGTGCCCCACGTCACCATCGGCGCGATCGAGCCCGCATCGAGCGAATATTCCTTGTCGTAGGCGGCGTTCTCATCACTGGCGAGGTTGCGCCAGGCCGCCACCGCGGTTTCGAACGCCGCTCCCTTCGGTGTTCTCGGTCGTCCCTCGAGATAGGAGAAGACTGCATCGTCGGGCGCGACCAGCCCGATACGCGACCCGAATTCGATCGAGAGATTGCAGAGCGTCATCCGCTCCTCGACCGTCAAGCGGCGAATTGCGCTGCCGGCGTATTCGACGGCGCAGCCGACCCCGCCGTCGGTCGAGAAGCGGGAGATGATCGCAAGCGCGACGTCCTTGCCGCTGACCAGCGGGTTGAGCGAACCGTCTACCGTCACGCGCAGGGCTTTTGGCCGCGGGAGCCAGAGTGCCTGATACGCCAGCGCGTGTGCGATTTCGGTACTGCCGATACCGAATGCGATGGCGCCGAGTGCGCCGTTGGTGCAGGTGTGGCTGTCCCCGCAGACCGCCGTCATTCCCGGTAGGATGGCGCCTTGTTCGGCGGCGACGACGTGCACGATTCCCTGGGCCGGATCCCCCAGCCCGAACAATTGAATGCCTCGATCTGTGACCTCGCGGCGGAACGAGCGGACGGTCGGGGCCATGACGGGATAGGTCTCTTCGGTCCTGCCCGAAGCCGTCGCGACCGTGTGGTCGATGACCGCGAGGGTCCTCGCAGTATCCGCCACGGGCAGGTTGCGTTGGCGCAATTGCTCGAATGCGGGCAGCGACGTCATGTCGTGGAGAAAGACGCGGTCTAGCGTCAGCAGGTCTCTGCCGCTGCGTGAGGTGGCGGTGTGAGGTCCCCAGATTTTCTCGAACAGGGTTCGCGGCGTTGTCGTCACAAAGTTCCCCTTGATTTCCTTTGTTCAATCTTCGGGGACGTAGCTGGACGCCTTGACGATCTGGCCCCACCGTTCGGTGTCTGCCTTGATCAGCGCCAGAAACTCCTCCGGGCTTTCGCCCGTCGCGGTGAATCCGAACGTGTTGAAACTTTCGAGCACCTTCTCGTTCTTCAATGCGCCACGGATGGCGTCGTTCAGCTTGGCGACGATCGGCGAAGGCAGCCCGGCCGGACCGAGAATGCCGTACCATTCCTCGGCGATCACATCCTTGAAGCCGAGTTCGTGCAAAGTTGGCACGTCGGGCAGGAAGCGTGAGCGCTGGGCTCCCGTGATGGCCAGCACACGCAGCGTTCCGGATGCGACCAGCGGCAATGCGGAGGAGAGGACGGTCAGCGCTGCCGGAATTTGTCCGGCAATCACGTCCTGCATCATGGGAGAGCCGCCCCTGTAGGGAACGTGAGTCGGCTGGACGCCGGCGGCGCGCCAGAGCATGTCGCCGATGAAGTGCAGCATCGAGCCTGCGCCGGGAGTGCCGAAGGAGGCTTGATTTGGGTTGGCTTTGCACCAGGCGACGAAATCGGAAATCGACTTGACGTCCGGCCCGACCTTCGGACCGGCGACGATCACCAGGGGTGCGGTGCACACCGTGCTGATCGGCGTGAAGTCCCGCAGCGGATCATAGCTGAGCTTCTTGTAGACGTGCGGATAAAGCACGATCATCGATGCCGGCGTGAGGATGACAACCGAGCCGTCGGCAGGGCTGCTCTTGATCGCATCGAGCGCGATGCGACCGCCGGCGCCAGGTTTGTTGTCGACGATGACTTTTGGCGCCTGCTCTCTCATCCTGTCGGTCAACAGGCGTGCCATCGTGTCGGCGGCTCCGCCGGCCGGGAAGCCGACCACAACTCGCGAGATTTGGGGAAGCGACTGGGCTGCTGCCGTTCGCGTGGCGATCGCTGTCGTTGCCAGCATGCCGGCCTGAGTGGCCAGGAAGGAGCGTCGCGTAATCATGCCACGCTCCCGCAGGGTGCTATCCGCGCCGAGAAATGCCGCTCCATGGTTCCTCCGGGGCTGGTCCGCCCTCGTCATCGCAGACGAGTCTTGGCCGGCTGATCGTGTGCCAGCCTGCAAGATTTTTGTCGGAGGCAGCCGGACCGCACCAGTAGAACTTAGCGATAGCGGTTATCTGGAAACCAGATTGATGACCTGGTCGATCGAGACTGGCAGTCCGGCTCACGTCTTGTAGAGATTGTACAGGCTGGACTCGAAGCTTGCCTCCGCGACCCTGAACCAGGTCACGATGTCCTCGCGAAACTTGAGCTATTTGCAGTAAATCTTGCGGAAATCCAGCTTCTTTTCCGCGTCTTCTGCGGAGAGCGAAAATGCCGCGCGGTAACCGCCCTCCATGATCTCGCGCGAGAATGGCTTGAGCTCGGTGCCGTTGCGATCAGCCGGCGCAGCGGAGCCATGTTGCTGGCGTCGTAATGCGACAGCATGTCCGAGGAGGCCCTGCGGCCGCCACCTCGAATACGCGCTGGTAGCGCGACGGCAATGCCGACCAAGCCTTCGCTTCACGTAGAAGGCCAATTGCCCTGTGCAGTCCCACCACCGTCTGAGTGAGCTGCGCCGCTTGGGACTGGAAATTCCTCGATCTCTAATCTGAAGCCCCGGTGCATGGGATGGGTTTGGCACAGGTGGCTGTTCAAGTATGCGAGTAAGCTATGCCTCGGGATCTGTCAGAGCGCCGCGCTCGGGTGAGAGGGCCGACGGAATGGATCGTCGCACGACTAATAGCAATTCACTCGCATCGCGAGCAACTGACAGATCGACCTGCAGCTTGCTCGTCGCGGCTCTCCTGACGGCTAGGAGCAACGACGCCCAGGCATAGCGCGATCTTGTTAGCTCGATCTTCAGGCATGTATTGGCGGGCGCATAGTATGCTTCGAATGGATTGATTTCACTGCGCGCTGGCTACGGAAGAGCGCGACTGGGACGATATCATCACACCTATTAGCCTATCGATGAGTGGTAAATAACTTTGGGAAGGCTTCAGCACCCTCGCAGAAGCGGTTCGTGAGGATGCATCTAGCGGCGGGTCCGCACCTAGTCGCCCCAATGGCAGCTACATAGTCTCCTGCCACGCATGCGCCCAGCCGTTGCAAAGCGTCGCTTGGAATGTAAAGTTGTCAGTATTTTCCGACGACCTTTAACACTCTTGAATCCGACTTCGAACTGATTGTCCTAAGATAAGCTTTTCCTTTTGGAGTGTACCATGTTCGATGCCGCTACCACCGCGCTATTGCGCGCGGTCCTCGACGAGGTCTGTGAGAACGTCGCCCGTCATGAGACCGGCGCCCGGACCCATGTCGCCTCCAAAATTCTGGAAGCCGCCACCAGAGGCGAGACGTCGCCAGACGGTCTCAAGCGGGCTGGCCGAGCAGCTTTGTCCGACGCTCCGACCATGTGGCGGTAGTCGCGCGAGGCCGAGGTGAATTTTCAGGTCACGGTCCTGAAGATTTTGGAGAGCTATCCCGGCGGCTTCGCTGCGATGGCCGATCTCAAGCGCGACATGGCGATTCTAGCTACCAGCGGCAGCGACTGGGCCAAGCGTACCAAACGCCTAGGTTCGCGAGTGCCGGATCTAGATATCTTTTCTCAGGGTCTAGTTGAGCGCCTAAACGGTGGATGGCGGATCACCGATAAAGGGCGCGCTGTATTGGCACTCATGGAAGCACGCCCTGCCGCTGCAGACGAGGCAAGCGCAAAGATCAAGCTCAGCCAGTCCCATTCGTCAACGGCGCCCTTGCAATTTCGGGTCGAGAAGCGCCGGCACGGTCGCGAACGCCGTGAGCGACGGCGCGCCGCCCGGCAACGAGCACGAGCAAATGCCTCATAGCGAACTGGGTTTCTTTTCAGGCCTGTAACTTCACCAACTGCTGGATCACCTTTGGGTCTCGCTGTAGTGGCCGAGCGTTTCGAACACAGCGCAGCCGGCATTGAATGAAGTGGCGATCCTGCCAGGCAACCGCTATGCGCGCCGAAAAAGAAGCGAACTCTCCGACTCCATTCGTCCTGGTCGATGTCGTCGTAACGGATAAGCGGCGTTGAGGTCTCGGCGGGCGCGGAGCGATTTTCTCTTGCCGCGAAGTGCCCCTATTGTGCCCCAGCTTTTCTGGGGCACACCTCTAGGGAATCAATTCAGTAAGTCGTTGAAAATAAAGGGCGAATGGTGGGCGCACAAGGGATCGAACCTTGGACCTCTCCCGTGTGAAGGGAACGCTCTCCCGCTGAGCTATGCGCCCGGGACCATCATGCAGGCGGCCGGACCTTTCGGCCGGCCGGCACATTCGGTGGAGCCCGCGATTTAGAAGTGCGGGCCCAAGGTGTCAAGTTTCCAGGTGGTCTCGAGCCTGAAAACCTTCCGTAGATCGCGAAATTCGCAAATCAAACCGCGCTTTCGGCCCGCTTTATGCCCCCTGCTGGCGGGCGCGGGAGGCGTGGGCCTGGAGCGCGCGGATGCGCTCGGCGAGCGTTCCGCCGCCCTCGGGCAAAGTGGCCGCGGCCACGCCGTTCGTCGCGGCGTCGTTGGCCGGACGCGGGGCGGGCTTCGGGGCCTGGCCCGCCTCAGTCGCGAGCAGCGCCTCGATCGGCGAGTTCGGACCTTCGAGCTGCATCGCGAGCTTGGCGACTTCCGCGGCGATGTCGTTGATGCGCTCGCGCAGTAGCGCATTCTCCATGCGCTCGGTCGCCCAGGAGCTCTCCGCCTGCTGCTGGATCGCGTTGATGTCGCGCTGGAGTTTTCCGCGCTCGTCGCGCGCCGTCCGCAGCTGCTCTTCAAGCGCCGACTTCTCCGCGCGCAGTGCCTCGACTGCGGCCGATGATTTGCCGCCGCTCAGCGCGGCGAGCTCGACGCGCAGCTCCTTGACGGTGCGATCGGTGGCCTCATTGACCTGGCGCAGCTGATTATTCTCGTAGTCGCGCTCGGCCAGAAGCTTGCCCTGGGTCGCCAGCCGCCCTTCGAGGTCGGCGACGCGGCCCGAGAGCATCTCGGCCTCTTTGACCTGCACGATGAGCTGGCGGTCGAGATCGGTGACGCGCTGGCTCAGATTTTCGACGCGGCCGCGCGCGTCGGAAAGTTCGCGCGAGGCGGTCTCCGATTCCGTGCGTTCCTGTGTCAAACGCGCCTGGGTCGCCGTGAACTCCTTCTCGGCATCGCCAACGCGGTTCTTCAATTTCTCGATCTGCGCGCGCACTGCGACGAGTTCGACCTGGCGGCTCTCCGCCATCATCGAACGGTCGGAGAGCTCCGAATTGATCTTGGCAAGCTCGCCCTGCTTGTCGGTCAGCGCCTGCTCGGCGCCGCGCAGGGCCTCGGTCTTGGCGTTGAATTCCTCTTCGGTGGCGCGGAGCTGCTCCTTCACCGCCTTCTCGCGCGCCTCCAGCGCGAAGATCGTGGCGTTCTTCTCGCCGAGCTCGATCTTCATGCGGTTGATGGCATCGCTCTTCTTGCCAAGCTCGGCGAGCTGGCTCGTGGTCTTGTTCTTGAGCTGCTCGACGCTCATCTCGAGCCGTCGCGCCGACATGGCGAATTCGGCGCGGAGCTGGTCTTTATCCGCCTGGATCTCCGCCATCGACAGGGGCGTTGCGGCCTCGAGCCGGCGTGTGGTCAGCCGAACCGCCCGGTTGTGCACCAGCGGCACAACCGCGAGCCCGCACAGCATCGAGAGCAGGAAACCGATCGCCAGGTACATGATCGGTTCGACCATGGGGCAGGACTCCGCAAATCAAGGAAAAATTTACCAACGACAATGCCATGGGCGGCCGGCAAAAAGCCAGCCCCGGCCTGTCGTTAACGTTGATCTGTCAGCGGACGGGAGGAGGGGACCCTTTAGAATGGGTTCCAGGTCGCCCGCGGGGTGTATTTGAGGTAGCCGATATTGGCTCCCAGCCGCAGGCCGAGGCCGGAGCGGATCGGCACCAGCACGATATTGTTGGCGGTGAGCGCCGTCATGCCAAAGCCGCCGATGATGTAGGCCGAGCCATCGATGCCGCCGAAGCGCTGGTAGATCGCATTGGTGGCGGGCAGGTTGTAGACCAGCGTCATGGTGCGGGCGCCGTCGCCGCCCCAGTCGAAACCGAGCGACGGACCCTGCCAGTAGACCCGCAGATCACCCGCATTTTTGGTGTAGAGCGTGCCTTCGCCATAGCGCAGGCCGGCGACGAAGGCGCCGGAACCCTCCTCGCCCAGGATATAGCCGTTGGGCAGGCCCCACTGGCTGACGGCCTTCTCGATGATAGAGGCGAGCCCGCGCGAGACGTTACCGAAGAAGCGGTGGCCGGCCCCCACCAGCTCGTCCGGCCCATAGGTGTTGGGCGTCGGGGTCCGCTGCGGCGGCGGCAGGTTGGGCGGCGGCGGCTGCTGGGCGGAGGCCGGCACGATCCAACCGACCAGCGCGGCAAGCGCGACTGCGGCAAGGCGTGATGCGAAAGTCATAAAAAACCCCTGGTACCGAATTCGGTCGCTTCCCTTAACCTGACGCCAACAGGCACGGCTCTAGGTTTGCGCCGAATGTCCCCTCGACTCGGATGTTATCCGCAGCAACTATGACGGCACAACGGCAGGACGCTAGCCCTTTGCGCCCCGGAATTGCCTTGATCGGCCTCCTGGTCTGCCTCCTGGTGGGCATGGGGACCGTCTGCTCCGGGGGGCCGGCGGAGGCCGCCACCACCGAACGGATTGTCGTCAACCGCTTCAGCGGGGTGGCGATCGAAGGCTTCGACCCCGTGGCCTATTTCGTCGACGGCCAGCCGGTCCAGGGGACGGCGGAGTTTGAAGCGAACCTCTGGGGCGCGGTCTGGCGCTTCCGCAACGAGGGCAACCGGGCCTCGTTTCTGGCCCACCCCGAAGTCTACGGGCCGCAGTTCGGCGGCTATGATCCGGCCGATATCGCCCGCGGCGTGACCGTTGCCGGCAATCCCCGCTTCTTCGTCATCTCGGCGCAGCGGCTTTATCTGTTCAGCCGGGAAGACAATCGCAACGCCTTTGCCGCGGACCCGGAGCGCTTCCTGTACGAGGTGGGTAAGCGCTGGCCGGCACTCCAGGAACAGCTCAGTCAGTAGAGCCGTACCGCCTGCGCGTCACCCCAGGCGATGAACTCCGAGATGATGAAGCCGGTGTCGCCGCGCTCGCCGAATCGGAGCTCGCGGCCTTTGCCGTCCGTCACCCTGCCGCCGGCCGCGGTCACGACCGCACAGCCGGCTCCGACGTCCCATTCCGAGGTCGGCCCGAAGCGCGGGTAGATGTCGGCGGTGCCCTCTGCGATTCGGCCGAACTTCACGGCAGAGCCGACCGTCCTTCTCACGGCGTTGGGCCGGGCGTCGATGAACGCCTCACTCTTCTTGTCCCCATGCGAGCGGCTCACCGCCGCGACCCAGGGCTCGCCCTGTCCAGGCAGCTTGCGGGTATGGATCGGCTCGGCCGCACCGATGACAGCGCCGTCAAATGTCACGCGCTCGGCGCCACGCCCGACGATGCCGCGCCAGAGCAGCCCGAGCGCGGGCGCGCTGACGATGCCAAGCAGCGGCACGCCACGCGTGACGAGGGCGAGATTGACGGTGAACTCGTCGCGGCCGGCGACGAACTCCTTGGTTCCGTCGAGCGGATCGATCAGGAAGAAGCTGTCGCGAAACGGCGGCGAGGCGAGCTGGGTTCGCTCTTCCGACAGCGTCGGCACGTCGCCTGCGAGCTCCGCGAGGCCGTCCGCGATGATCCGGTCGGCGGCGAGATCAGCTTCGGTCACCGGCGAGCCATCCTGCTTGCCGTCGACGCGCATCGCCGCGCGGTTGACTGCGAGGATGGCTTCGCCCGCCTGCACCACCAGTACCGTCAGGGACTCCATCAGGCCGGCGGCGGCCTCGGCGTCGATGATCCGCTTCACCGCGGTGCCTCATTCATCGGCAAATTACACCCTCTGTTCGGTTGATTCGGCCCGGCATTACGGCCGCTTCGAACCTATCGCAAGCTAGCTGCGATGGGCTTGCGAATGTTAGAACCCGCCACCCGTCACGCATGCGTGATTCGCCGCGTCCGCGCCGTGCAATACCAGGAACCCTCCAGGACCCCTTTAATGTCTGGCACCTCGTCACCCGGTACCGCTACTGCTCCCGATATGCTCGAACTCGCAGCACTGCTGTGCTCGCGCGTCTGCCATGATCTCATCAGCCCTGTCGGCGCCATCGTCAACGGGCTCGAGGTGCTCGACGACGATCCCAAGCCCGAGGACCGCGACTTCGCGCTCGAGCTGATCCGCAAGAGCGCCAAGACAGCGTCGGCCCGCTTGCAGTTCTGCCGCCTTGCCTTCGGTGCCGCCGGCTCCTCCGGCGCGCAGATCGACCTCGGTGACGCGCAGAACATGGCGCGCGGCCACATCGAGGATGGCAAGTGCACGATCACCTGGAATCTGCCGCGGCTGTTGTTGCCGAAGAATCGCGTCAAGCTGCTGCTCAACATGCTCGTGATCGCGCAGCACACGATCCCGCGCGGCGGCACGCTGACGGTCGATCCGATCGGCGAGGGCGAGACCATGAGCTTTCGCGTCACGTCCACCGGCCACAATGCGCGCCTGCCGCAGAACATCGCCGAGCTCCTGAGCGGCGAGCGTGGCCCGGCTGCGGATGCGCACGCGATCCAGCCTTATTATACGCGGCTTCTGGCGCAGGCCTGCGGTCTCACCGTGACGCTCGCGCCGGAGGGCGAAGCCATCATCGTTACCGCTTCGTAAACGCGGCGTCGCAGGCGGTTAATGGAATCTTTACGAGGCGCTTCGGCTTGTCCGGAGCGCCTTATCTATTTGTTGGTTCCGTTCTTTTGCACTTACTCAACCAATATTAAACGCTTTGCGGTGAAGCTGGCCCCATTCTGAAGGCGCATACGCGTCGTGCGTGCCCTCCCTGTATGAAGGCCTGTTTTCATGGATGATCTGTTGCGGGAGTTTTTGACGGAGACCAGCGAGAGCCTGGACACCGTCGACAATCAATTGGTGAAGTTCGAGCAGGAGCCGAACAACGCCAAGATCCTGGATAACATCTTCCGCCTGGTCCACACCATCAAGGGCACGTGCGGCTTTTTGGGATTGCCGCGTCTGGAAGCGCTGGCGCATGCCGGCGAGACCTTGATGGGCAAATTCCGCGACGGCATGCCGGTGACGGGGCAGGCGGTGACGGTGATCCTGTCCTCGATCGACCGCATCAAGGAGATTCTGGCCGGGCTCGAGGCCACCGAAGCCGAGCCCGAAGGGACCGACCGTGACCTGATCGACAAGCTGGAAGCGATGGTCGAGCAGGGCATGGCGGCGATGTCCGGCTCGGCGCAGCCGATGCCGGCCGCAGGTGCCGCGCCCGTCACTGAAGCGCCGCCGCTCGCGCCGGACGCCCCCGCCGCCGCGCCGGCAAAGGAGATGGCCACGGGCTCGCTGGTCGACCAGACGCTGGAGCGCCCCTTGCGCCCGGGCGAGGTGTCGCTCGACGAGCTCGAGCGCGCCTTCCGCGAGACCGCGATCGAAGTGCCGGCGCCGGTGGCCAAGGCCGAGATCAAGGCCGAGCCGGCGCCGGCCGCTCCGGCGCCTGCCGCCAAGGAAACGGCCAAGGAGAGCGCAAAGCCCGCCGCCAAGGCCGCGCCCAAGAAGTCGATGGCCGACGAGACCGCCGCCGAGGGCGACCGCGTCGCCAACCAGTCGATCCGCGTCAACGTGGATACGCTGGAGCATCTGATGACCATGGTCTCCGAGCTGGTCTTGACCCGCAACCAGCTGTTGGAGATCTCCCGCCGCAACGAGGACACCGAGTTCAAGGTGCCGTTGCAGCGCCTCTCCAACGTCACCGCCGAGCTGCAGGAGGGCGTCATGAAGACGCGCATGCAGCCGATCGGCAACGCCTGGCAGAAGCTGCCCCGCATCGTGCGCGACCTGTCGAGCGAACTCGGCAAGCAGATCGAGCTGGAGATGCACGGCGCCGACACCGAGCTCGACCGCCAGGTGCTCGACCTGATCAAGGACCCGCTCACCCACATGGTGCGCAACTCCGCCGATCATGGCCTGGAGACCCCGGCCGAGCGCCTCGCCAGCGGCAAGGGCGAGCAGGGCACCATTCGCCTGTCCGCCTATCACGAGGGCGGCCACATCATCATCTGCATCGCCGACAACGGAAGAGGCCTCAACACCGAGAAGATCAAGGCCAAGGCGCTCTCCAGCGGTCTCGTCACCGAGGCCGAGCTCGAGAAGATGAGCGAAGCCCAGATCCACAAGTTCATCTTCGCGCCGGGCTTCTCGACCGCGGCCGCCATCACCTCGGTGTCGGGGCGCGGCGTCGGCATGGACGTGGTGCGCACCAATATCGACCAGATCGGCGGCACCATCGACATCAAGTCGGTCGCCGGCGAAGGCTCGTCCGTCACCATCAAGATCCCGCTGACCTTGGCGATCGTCTCGGCGCTGATCGTGGAGGCCGCCGGCGACCGCTTTGCCATTCCCCAGCTCTCGGTCGTCGAGCTGGTGCGGGCCCGCGCCAACTCCGAGCACCGCATCGAGCGCATCAAGGACACCGCGGTGCTGCGCCTGCGCAACAAGCTGCTGCCGCTGATCCATCTGAAGAAGCTCTTGAAGATCGACGACGGCGCCGCCAGCGATCCCGAGAACGGCTTCATCGTGGTGACGCAGGTCGGCAGCCAGACCTTCGGCATCGTCGTCGACGGCGTGTTCCACACCGAAGAGATCGTGGTCAAGCCGATGTCGACCAAGCTGCGCCACATCGACATGTTCTCGGGCAACACGATCCTGGGCGATGGCGCGGTCATCATGATCATCGACCCCAACGGCATTGCGAAAGCGCTCGGCGCCTCCGGCTCCTCGGCCCATGACATGGCCGATGAAGCCTCCGGCCATCACATCGGAAGCGGCGAGCAGACCACCTCGCTCCTGGTGTTCCGCGCCGGCTCCAGCCAGCCCAAGGCGGTCCCGCTCGGCCTCGTCACCCGCCTGGAAGAGCTGCCCGCCGACAAGATCGAGTTCAGTAACGGCCGCTACATGGTGCAGTACCGCGAGCAGCTGATGCCGCTGGTCGCCATGGAGAGCGTCACCATCGCGAGCCAGGGCGCGCAGCCGATCCTGGTGTTTGCCGACGACGGCCGCTCCATGGGCCTCGTCGTCGACGAGATCATCGACATCGTCGAGGAACGGCTCAACATCGAGGTCGGCGGCTCCTCGGCCGGCATCCTGGGCTCGGCCGTGATCAAGGGCCAGGCCACCGAGGTGATCGACGTCGGCCACTTCCTGCCGATGGCGTTCGCCGACTGGTTCACCCGCAAGGAGATGAAGCCGTCGATGCACGCGCAGTCGGTGCTCCTGGTCGACGACTCCGCCTTCTTCCGCAACATGCTGGCCCCCGTCCTCAAGGCGGCCGGCTACCGGGTCCGCACCGCGGGAGGCGCGCAGGAGGCGCTCGCCACGCTCCGCGCGGGCCAGAACTTCGACGTGGTGCTGACCGACATCGAGATGCCCGACATGAACGGGTTCGAGTTCGCCGAGGCGCTGCGCTCGGACAACAATCTCGGTGCGATCCCGATCATCGGCCTGTCGGCGCTGGTCTCGCCGGCGGCGATCGAGCGCGGCCGGCAGGCCGGCTTCCACGACTATGTTGCCAAGTTCGACCGTCCCGGCCTGATCGCGGCGCTGAAGGAACAGACCGCGGGCGCCGCCGGCGCCTCCGAGCTGAGCCGGGCGGCGGCCTAGAGCATGATCCGGCAAAGTGTGAAGCGGTTTTCCGACGAGATCATGCTCAAACAAAACGCGGGCGGGAAGGAGATACGTCAATGAGCACCAAGACCCAGACCACCGAAGGCGCCATGGTCGAATACGTCACCGCGATGATCGGCGGCCAGCTGTTCGGCCTGCCGATCTCCCGCGTCCAGGACGTGTTCATGCCCGAACGCGTCACCCGCGTGCCGCTGGCCTCCCGCGAGATCGCCGGCGTGCTCAATCTGCGCGGCCGCATCGTCACCGTGGTCGACATGCGCGCCCGGCTCGGCCTGCCCAAGGCCGAGGACGGCAAGGTGCCGATGGCGGTCGGCGTCGACCTCCGCGGGGAATCCTATGGCCTGCTGATCGACCAGATCGGCGAGGTGCTGCGCCTGCCCGAGGACGGCAAAGAGGAAAATCCCGTCAACCTCGATCCCCGCATGGCCAAGCTCGCCGGCGGCGTCCACCGCCTCGACGGACAGCTCATGGTCGTCCTCGACGTCGATCGCGTCCTCGAGCTCG
>NZ_LSEF01000122.1 GCF_001641695.1 Bradyrhizobium neotropicale | reverse complement strand
AGCGCGCGCAGGTAGCGATTGCCGCGCCTTGATATACTGCCGAGGATCGTGCGGTCGCCGGTCGAGATCTGCTTCGGCACCAGTCCAAGCCAGGCGCCGAAGTCGCGGCCTTTCGAGAACACGTCTCCAGTGCCGATCGCGGCCACCATTGCGCTCGAGATGATTGGGCCAATGCCAGGCACCGTCATCAGTCGCTGGCAGGCCTTATCTTGACGGGCCAGCGTTTCGATCTCGCTCGATAGACCCTCGATACGCTGATCCAGCCGGCGCCAGTCTTCCGCCAGACCCTCGATGATGCGCAACATGCGAGGTGAGAGCACATCGGTGCGTGTCGCCAAGATGCCCGGCAACTCGAACCGCAGGGAATGCGGGCCTTGCCGCACGGCGATGCCCCGCTCCAGCAGGAATGCACGGATCTGATTGATGACGCCGGTACGCTGACCGACCAATCGATCGCGGACGCGGTGCAGTGCCTGAAGGTCGAGCTGATCGGCGGTCTTGGTCGCGACGAACTTCATGGTGGGGCGTTGGACAGCCTCGGCGATGGCTTCAGCATCCCGGAAGTCATTCTTCTGTCCCTTCGAATATGGGCGCACGTATTTCGCCGGCATCAGGCGGGCGTCGTGGCCAAGCATTTGCAGTTTGCGGCTGAGATGATGGCCGCCCACACAGGCCTCCATGCCGATCAAGCACGGCGGCAGGTTGGCGAGCCGCGTTTCCACCTGGTCACGCGACCACTTCTGACGCAGCACAATCGCACCGCGCTGATTCTGGCCGACGATGTGGAACGAGTTCTTGCCAATATCGATGCCGATTACGGCGGGCGAAGCGTCGAGTTTCTGTGACATCGCGTGCTCCTTGTCTTCGGTGCCCCCTGCCAGCATTCGCTGCTGGCAGGGCCGGAGCACGGCCGGACCGTCCCATTAGCTGACATCCCACGGACAAAGACAGGATGGGCGCGGTCGCGATGCGCGCCTCTGTGTCCCAATTCCCACACTGCGGACCAAAAGAGGGTCTGTTTGTCTGTTTGCGAACAGACAGATCAAATCCGTTCGTCCAACCTCCATGATTGGAAACAGTCATTGGTGAGAATGCGAAAATGGAACGTTCGCTGATAACTGGCAAGCCGCGCGATAAATATGTTGAGCGGTGCAAGCGGTGAATTATCAGTTAGCGGAGACCGCGGGGGTCAAACCAACCTAAGATTCGATCGCCTTGTTCAATTGCACCTGGCAATCGCGGATCAGGGGGCGAAATGCGAAAATATGTTGACGGAAGTAATTTCGATTTCGGCAGCGACGACAAGCCTTGGTTTGGAGGTCCGTCCTCATACTCCGACGCACAAAACGACGTCTTCAATTTTCTTCCGGACCCCGATGTGCCGACCCACGTGTCTCTCCAGGTCCATGCTACGACGACATCGTCGTCATCCCCCGGCCAGGTTGTCAACGGCACCTCGACGATAACCGACGTGGACTATCACTGGGATGGGATAACGTTCGCGCAGAGTGGTGGGTATTATCCGCCGGATAACGCTCTGGCGGCAGGAGCAAACGTCGTCATTACTGCTGAGAACGATGCCATCCAAATCACGACTCTACAGGGCACCAGTCCTCAGACCGAATCGTTGAATACATTCTTTGGCTCTGTGATGTCGTCAGGATATTTTCTGGCAGATGCCAGGGTCCTCTACGATGTTGTCCACCACCAATTTATTGTCACCGTCGATGAAGTAAACAATAGTCTGACCACCAGCTCTATTTTGATGGCTGTGTCCAATTCGGACCTCACCACGACATCGCTATCATCGGCCAATTGGCAATTCCAGGCCGCCTCCACAACATACAATATAAACGGGATAACGACTTGGGCAGACCAGCCGCTCGTCGCAGTCGACGGGCACAACATCTACGTGTCGACGAACCAGTTCTCAGCGTCCGGCACCTACGAAGGTAGCGTGCTGACAGTCTTTGATGATGGGCTCTTTACCGGAAGCCATTCAAATTTCGTCAGCGCGACAGCTTACGCAGCCCCATCATACCAGACCGCGGAGATCTCCGGCAGAGGAACGTATTACGGGGAATATCTAATCGCCAACACGCACAACAGCCTGAGCATATTCGAATCGGTCGGAGGCGTTAATTCAACGCCCGTGACCGTCTCTCTCGGCAACATCGATTTTGGAAACGGCGCCTATTCCGCCAGTCAATACGGCACCAGATACAAGCTGGATGCTGGCGATGGAAGAATAACCAGCGCCGCCTACGATTCAGCCAACCAAAAGCTCTACGTTGTCTTTGAAGGACAGCCGAGCAGTTCGAAGGCGCCCCCTTCAGTTGAGTGGGTACAACTTGACATGCACGACTTCAATTCGACAGGCGGAGCCACCGCGCCGACGGTCTTGCACGCCGGCAATCTGAACAGCCTCCTGCCGACAACGGGAGCTACCGCTGGAGCCGCGACATTCAATGGATCGGTAGCCGTTGACGGTAACGGGGACGTGCTGTTCAACTTCAATGTGAGCGGTTCCCACATGTACGCCGCTGATTATTTCACGTTTTGGAAAGGGGCAGGCAGCGCCACTGCGACCACGACGCCGAACTTTGTGGCACCGACCGATTATCACGACAGCGTGGCTGCTTATGTAGATCCAGCGCACGATTTGGTCGGGCGCTGGGGTGATTATTCGACAGCCACCTTCGATCCCGCCCATGCTAATGGATTCTATCTATCGAATGAGTTCGATAATGGGAAAGTTCTAGGGTATTCCAGCTGGAGCACATCCGTCGACCACATCTTAGTGTAGGAGCAGCCGCGGCGGCTCACACTCGTCGGCTGTCCCGGCTCTCCGGATCAGTTGGCGAGCTCTTTGAAGTCTTAATTATGAGGGACGCATTTGGCGCGGCAATCAGGCCATGTGAAGTAGGTCAGCTCCTGGCCCATCGCGTCCTTACTGCGCCCATCTGCTGTTGGTCTGCTTTTTGGGGCTAAGCGGACGGACTGTGCTGCTGTCCGATCTTCCTTATCCGCCCCGCGCATCACGATCTTGAGCGCATCATCCGCCAACGGCCGTTGCAACGCCTTGGCCTAGTCCCACGGCGCGCGCATCCAGACATCGCGCTCCTAATCGGTGGTTAAAATCACGGACATCGCCTTCGGATGGATCGGCTCGACCACCGCATTCGGCGCGGTCGTCAGGAAGCCATAGACCAGATGCGGTCCAGGGATCGGATTGGACTTGGTGCCGCGGTCCGCGCGGCGTCGGGTCGCGATGTGTCTGTGTCTTAATTCCCACACTTGCGACCAAAAGAGCATCCGTTTGTCGCCTTTCGAACAGACAGGCAAAATCCGCTCCGTTCCAACTGGCACTATTGGAAGCAGTCATCGGTTGGGGAGGCGAAATGGAACGTTCCCTGTTAATTGAGATGACGCGCGACAAATATGTCGAGCGGTGCAAGCAACGGGCCTTGGATCATCTCGACCGAGGCGATCTTAAGAGCGCCGTCGCCGCGTTTGTCGGCAATATGAACGCGCGTCCCGATTGCGAATTGCCATCCTACTTGGCAACGCTTGGCGCTTCGCTGCTGAGGGCGGACGATGCGCCCGGCTGGAGGACGCTCATTGAAGGATTGAAGTGATGATCCGATGATCAACACACGAGACAATGAATGAAGGAGCGCGACAAGGCGTCTCCTCCATCCAGGTTCTTGGTTCGCCAGCCAGGTCTGGCGATCAATTTGACAACGAGCGAGCCAAGCATCGAGCGGACGCTAATGGATGAGCGCGGGCCTTTGGGGGCGTGGGGATGGCGCACTACCGAGCTTACCTCTTGGATCACGACCGCCACGTTATAAGCGTGGCCAATTTGCAGTGTGCCGATGAGCAGGAAGCACGAGAACGTGCTCAGCAGCTGGTTGATGCCAACGACATCGAGCTATGGCAACTCGATCGGCTTATTGCGGTGTTTGAGGCCGCCGCAAGCCGAACCTCGAAGACGGCGGGACAGGGAAGACCTCAGCGGACGCCGCGCCCTACAGACAAATGAAGCGTACGTGAAAGCTCAGCGTCATCTCGGTCCCGGCTTCTGTGTTGCGGATCACCAGAGCTGGATAATCCGGGAAGAGACTCCGGGCGTCGGCTGTAGGTCCGACGTAGCGATTGACCACGGGGAAGAGCGCGAGGATGGCGGCTTGGTAGGTGGTGATGCCGTAGAGAACACCGGCCGCCGACCTGCTCGACCTAGATTGTGCGCTCCTTGGTGACCCGCAGGCTGCGGACGTAATAGCCGTGTCTCTGAACGGCTGACCTGATCTCGTCGCTGACTCTGAGAACTCTTTTTCTACTCTTCCGCCACTTATGTCTGGAGCTGAGTGTCGGTATTGCTGAGCCTTTGCTTAGAACGAGCAACTCGTGCTTATGATTGCGAT
This sequence comes from Bradyrhizobium neotropicale, assembly GCF_001641695.1. Classification (GTDB taxonomy): domain Bacteria; phylum Pseudomonadota; class Alphaproteobacteria; order Rhizobiales; family Xanthobacteraceae; genus Bradyrhizobium; species Bradyrhizobium neotropicale. The sequence continues at coordinate 47,085 of NZ_LSEF01000122.1, read as the reverse complement.
AGACATCAAACACTTTTCGCCCCCGCTGATTATATTGAAATAGAGATGAAGTAAGACGGACCAGCTTAGTATCTCGAAGAGCTGCGCGGGTTGTAAATCTGCAACGCTCGCCGCTTTCTGCTTCACCGCGCTCCGGATCGGAAACGAACTGATACGCCTCCGGACAGATTGGTCGGCCTAGGCGATGCCGTTGAACGGCATGAGGCAGCGGATGTTGGTAACCGGCGGCCCGCCCATACGCGGCGGCGGTGGCATGCCCCAGCGCATCAGCGTCATCTCGGTCCCGGCGCCCGGCGGCGTCAAATGTCGGCACCTTTGTTTGGATCACCACTCTCTTCTGCGCTCTGCAATTCCCTCTGCGCTTGTTGCCAGAACTCGTCTTCGCGTCCTTCGGGTTTGCCAGCCTGCTCCCACAGTTCGAACGCGCGTTTCCGTATCTGCTCCTCTGTTGGGTGAGCCATGATGAATTCTCCTAGAGCGCAGGTCCCGCCTTGGGCAGGAGGCACAAAGGGGTGGGGACCTCGCGCCAATCTTACTTGTGGCCTAGAGAGCCAATTCAGGCTTACGAGAGTTGTTCCTCGTTTTCAGCTATGCTGCCGCTCGATCCTCCTTCTCCGCCCCACGCATCACGAGCTTGAACGCATCATCCGGCAACGGCCGTTGCAGCGCGCCTTCGCCTCATCCCATGGCGCGCGCCTCCAGACATCGCGCTCCTCGTCGGTCGTCAGGCGGCCCAGGGACGGCTTGGACTTGGTGCGACGGCTGTCCATGAATTCAGTCCGGATGCCTGCGAAAAGGGCTTCTATGTCCATAAGCGAACCGACGCGACTTCCGGAAGTCAGCATGCTGCTCTCTCATAGGCCACGGAGGAAGACGGCCATGAACGGGGTAGAGCGTAGGTTCATCGTCACCACGATGACGGGATTTTTCGTGCTGATGGGAGCAATGAGCTTGCTTATGATGGTTGGCTAAGGGGCCGATTAGGAGGTTGAACATCACGTTTACAGCTCGCGAACCATTAGAGCTGTGTCAAAGCCCTTCCAGTTGGTGCGATCAACGAGTGACCAGCCGAGACGCGCATAAAACCCAATAGCCTCTGTGGTGTAGAGGTACAGCCGGGAAAACCCTCGCAATCGGGCTTGATCCTCAATGGCGCGAACCAATACAGCGCCAGCCCCCTTTCGGCGATGCTCGGGGACAACGAACAAGCCTGCAAGCCAAGGCGACACGTCATGGTTCGGCTCGATCTCTGACTCGACTAGAAGACACGTTCCGATCGGTTCGTCATCGGCCTTAGCGACCAGCGCCACACCGTGTGTCTGATCGGACGCAAATAGCTCCAACGACTTCAATTCTTCCTCAAAGGACGCTTGGAGCACTGAAAAGGCATTTTTGCGCCATCGTGCGCAGATCGCCAACTCAGGCGTGCCGGGCTCCACGATGAAGGTCTGTACGTTGGTCATCGAGGCCCTCTCTACGCCGCCGCCCGACGGCGTTGATCAGCTCCATCAGCTTGCGCGTGGCGGCGTCAGCATCGGCGAGGTGGGCGAGGCTCGACGAATTTCATGTGTTGTTGCTGAGAAGCAACAAGCTTCCGCTAAATCAGGCTTGATCACCTAAGCTCTTCCTCGGGTGACAGATGATCTGTTGGATGCTGTTGAACGGCGCCACGAGAGGCCTAGCTTTTGCGTGATCCGTATGATCGCTCCCAGCGATGAAATCCCTCCCCACGGTGTAGGGCGGGTACATGGTGCATGCATTTTGCACGCCGAACACAATCGTCAAGGACTCGCAGTCCTCTACTAGTTTCGAGAGATGGCCTTCCAGCGTATGCGGGTCGATCTCCGACATCAGGTTGCCCCTTAGTTGGGCTCAATGTGCAGCTTAATGGGGGTCACGGGCAAATGCAGAAAAAATCCGAGAGACCATCGATAGGCCGACCCCGGAAAGTTCCCCCGGACCCCTCGCGTGACGGTCCTCAGCTTCGAGCCGACATCTCGTATCGAGGCACGACTGTCCTACTCGTCCCACGCCCTCGCTTCATCCCACGGCGCGCATCCAGACATCGCGCTCTTCATCCGTCGTCAGATCACCGGCATTGCTTTCGGCGTTCTGGCAACAAGCTGCGACGCTATCAGAGCGCCCAAGCAGGTTCGCCGCAATTCCGCCTTGGAAGCATTTCTGCCATCAAAGAATTGCTGGAGAAGCGCGAACAAATCCGCGCGAGGCGACGCCGCCGGAGGCTCAAGAGGACAAGGACTTCAGCTCCGGCGGCGGGGCGCCCTTCCCCTCGAGCATCCCCAGCGCTAGCGCGGCCTCCACCCGTACACTCGGATCCTTATCACCCGCTAGCTGTCGGAGGGGGAGGAGGGCTTGTTCGATCCCCGGGAAGGCCGGACCGAGGCGCCCGAGGTGCCAGGCCGCCAAGCTGCGGACGAAGGCAAGCTCGTTGCCCAACTCCGCGATGAGGACGGTGACCGACTCTCCACCTGGCGGCGCCACCCGGGCGAGGGCCGCCGCCGCCCAGACGCGCACGAACCCAACCGGGTCCTGGAGGGCCGCGGCGAGGTCGGACACAGCCTCGGTTGCCGCGGGGCCAATCTCGCCCAGGGCATATGCGCCGAGGCGGCGTTGGAGCGGATCGCTGCTCGAGAGCTCCCCCACCCAGTCTGCGATGGAAGTCCCTAGGTAAGCGACCTGCGCACTCATGGTCCGACCCTACTCAAGGCCCCCCGGCCGAGCCGGCGGTCCAGGTTGAACGCGGCGCTGATCAACCCGATGTGAGTGAATGCCTGCGGGAAGTTGCCCAGCGCTTCGCCACGCGGACCCGTCTCCTCGGCGTACAGGCCGAGGTGGTTGGCGTAAGTCAGCATCTTCTCGAAGATGAAGCGGGCCTCCTCGGCGCGGCCCGCCCGGGCCAGCGCTTCCACCAGCCAGAACGTACACATATTGAACGTCCCCTCGCTCCCGGTCAGGCCGTCGCCGGCTCCTCTGCCGATCTCGTAGCGGTGCACTAGGCTGTCGGAGACCAGCTCCGCCATGGTCCGATCCAGCGTCCCGCACATGCGGGGGTCGGTCGGCGACACGAAGAAGACGAGCGGCATGATCAGGTTGGACGCATCCACCGCGTTGGTGGCGAAGTGCTGCACGAAGGTCTGCCGCTCCGTGTCCCAGCCGCGCGTCATGATGGCCTCGTAGATGCGGTCTCGCTCCGCGGCCAGGCGGGTGCGGTCCAGCGGCAGGCTCCGCTTCTGCGCAATGCGGATCGCTCGGTCCAGCGCCACCCAGCACTGCACCTTGGAGTAGACGAACTGCTGCTGTCCACCGCGCACCTCCCAGATGCCATCGTCGGCTCGCTCCCAGTTGTTCGCCACCCAGTCGAGCATCTTGCGCAGGTGGCACCAGAAGTCATAGCCGGTCGGCGTCCCGTACTTGTCGTACAGGTAGACGGCGTCCATCAGCTCGCCATAGATGTCCAGCTGCAGCTGCTCGGCAGCGGCGTTGCCGACTCGCACCGGACGCGAGCCGCGGTAGCCATCGAGGTGGCGGAGGACCTCCTCGGGCAGCTCGTGCCCGCCGTCGATGCGGTACATAGTCTGCAACGGGTTGCCCCGGGCGCCCTCGACGGCCCGCTGCTCCAACCAGGCCATGAACTGCTCTGCCTCCGACGTCAGCCCCAGGCGCAGGAAGGCGTAATTGGTGAAAGCGGCGTCGCGCACCCAAGTATAGCGATAGTCCCAGTTGCGCACCCCGCCGATCTCTTCCGGCAGCCCGCAGGTCGGCGCCGCCACGATCGCACCGGTCGGCGCGAACGTCAGCAGCTTCAACACCAGCGCCGAGCGGTGGACCATCTCGCGCCAGCGACCTGAATAGTTGCACTTCCTCAGCCACTGCCGCCAAAAAGCCAGGGTCTGCGTCAGGGCCTCCGTGCCGACCAACCGCGCCTCGAGCAGGACGCCGTCATGAGCGCTGTCATGGCCGTTCTCCTCCACCTGGCGGAGGATGAACGTGGTCGTCTCGCCGGGGTTGAGGACGAACTCGGCAGCGACGCCGTCGCCTTGCCGACCAAGCGGAAAGCGGCTGACTAGCGAGACCTTCATGCCTTGCGCCTCGAAGATCGCTCCCCGACCCTCCAGGACGACCTGGTGTGGCCGGCGGGCGAAGTCGAAAGCCGGCCGGCAGTCGAGGCGGAAGCGGACCGACCCGCGCACCGCCCGCACTACCCGGACGATCTGGTGGATCTTTCTGATCTCGCGCGGGCCTTGGACCGGCATGAAGTCCACGACCTCACCGACGCCCTGGTCGCTCAGAAAGCGCGTCACCAGGACGTTGCTGTCAGGCATGTACATCTGTTTGTGCTGCGCCTCGTTGAGACTGGCGATGCGGAATGAGCCCCCTTTCTGGTCGTCGAGGATCGCCGCGAAGACGCTCGGCGAGTCAAAGTGCGGCAGGCAGCACCAGTCGATGGACCCGTCGATGCCGACCAGGGCAACGGTGTGCAGGTCGCCGATGACGCCGTAGGACTCGATCGGCTTGTAGCCCATGATCTCGCCTCCTCCGCTCGCTCGACGCTGATCGAGCCCCACGATGGGCGTAACGTCAATGCCCTGAGGCGGCGAAAAGAGACATCGGATATTCAACTTTTTTGCTCGCAACCTCGCTCCCGCGGGCCCTCGCCAGTCGCGAGGGAGCCGGAGTGGGAGGTTCGCTTCTGGCACGGTTGAGACATGCCGACGAACTCTTAAAATGTTTATCGGGGTAAACCGCAAGTGACGGGCGCGCGGTCAGAACGACGCGATTGACCCAATGCCTTGCCGCACGGCGATGCCCCGTTCCAGCAGGAACGCACGGATCTGATTGACCAATCGACCGCGGACGCGGTGCAGCGCCTGAAGGTCGAGCTGATCGGCGGTCTTGGTCGCGACGAACTTCATGGTCGGGCGTTGGACCGCCTCGGCGATGGCGTCCGCATCTCGGAAGTCATTCTTCTGTCCCTTCGAATAGGGGCGCACGTGTTTCGCCGGCATCAAGCGGGCGTCGTGGCCAAGCCTTTGGAGCCTGCGACTGAGATGATGCGCGCCGACGCAGGCCTCCATCTCGATCAAGCACGGCGGCAGGTTGGCAAGCCGCGTTTCTACCTGGCCGCGTGACCACTTCTGCCGCAGCACGATGGCACTGCGGGGATCATGACCGACCAGGTGAAACGAGTTCTTGCCGATATCGATGCCGATCACAGCGATCGCTGCGTTGAGTTTCTGAGACATGGCGTGCTCCTTGACTTGAACACCCCTTGCCAGCCTCTCGTACTGGCAGGGCCGGAGCACGGCCGGACCATTCCATTGGCAGACATCAGCGACGCTGCCCAGCTTTGCTGAATGAACGATCACGCTGGCAAGATTGTCGCCCATTACGAGCGTCACGCTTCCGATTGGGATGCAGATCGAAGAAGCTGCGGCTGGAATGACAAGAAATGGCATGACCGCTTCGTCGCATTGCTGCACAACGGCGCGAGAGTCCTCGACTTGGGATGTGGCGGAGGCATGCCGGTCGCGTGCAATGTTGTGGCCTATGGAATGTGGGTAACGGGCGTCGATAGCTCGCGGTCTTTGATCGCGCTGTGTCGAGAGCGGCTCCCGGGCCAAGAGTGGATCGTCGCAGACATGCGCGGCCTTCGACTTCCCAGAGAATTCGAGGGAATTTTAGCATGGGATAGTTATTTCCACCTCGATCCCGTTGACCAACGTTCCATGTTTGACGTGTTTGCTGACTCATCGATCACTCAATCGAAGACCCGCAGGCCGGCGATCGTACCGTGTGGCTCGCTCGCGCCGCTGAGAGACGAAGGACCGAATAGGCGTCGGCGCCCACTCGGCCATAGGGATGTCGGAGGTTCCAATGGAGACCAAGAGGGCCTACAAATCTTTTCGCTACAAGGCCAACACCGTCTGGAGCTCCGCGCGGCGGGGCACGCTTTCGGCGTCGGGAAAATCAAACATCGTCGTTGGCAGCCCGCCGGAGTTCAAAGGTGCGCCAGACATCTGGGCGCCCGAAGAGCTGCTGGTGGGCTCGGTCAATACATGCATGATGCTGACTTTCCTCACCCTTGCGCATGCCAAAGGTCTGACGCCGGTCGGATATGAAAGCGAAGCTGAGGGCCTGCTCGAAAACGTCGAAGGCAAGTACCGCATCACGGAAGTCACCGTTCGACCTCGCGTAAGCCTCAAAAGCAGGGCCGAGCTCGAGCGTGCCCGCGAAATCATGGGAAACGTTGAAGCGCAGTGCTTCATCTCCAATTCGATAAACTCGAAGATCTCGCTCAATGCGGAGTTTGTCGTTGCTCCTTCGCCGAAGTGAAGACGAAAGATCGGCTGCACGAGTCCGGATCTGGCCCCATGCGTCGCGCCGGCCCGGCGAGTTCTGAGATCTGTGCTGCAACGCACTCTGCTCTTACGATTGCGAACAGCAGCGACTTGAGCCCACGCATGACGCTCTCGCTTCGAGCTTTGTTCTTGTCAAACGGGTTTCGTCGGATCAGAATTCAAGACGCCGGCGCACATGAGTGCCGGTTCTGGTAATTCGAACGATATGGGGCGAAACCATGAATAGGCATTCTATTGCATGCGCCACGTTGTTCGGCCTGGGTTACACGCTCGCAGCATCAAGTCATGCGCAAGAAGTCCCCAACCCGGATCAGTGGACGCCGCCGCGCGAGGCGAAGATTTCTCCAGTCACCCAGGATCAACTCAACGCAGCAGACAAGGACACAACAAATTTTCTGCTGACCAACGTCAATTACGCTCAGACGCGCTTTCATCCTGCAAAGAAGATCAACCGCGACAATGTGAAGAACCTCCACGTCGCCTGGATCTTCCAGACCGAGGTCAAAGAATCCCTGGAAACATCGCCCATTGTGGTCGATGGAGTGATGTATGTGACAACATCGTTCAGCCATGTCTACGCGATCGACGCCAAGACGGGCGAACAGCTCTGGCACTATAATCACAAGATGGGACCTGTAACGACTTACTGCTGCGGTCCCAACAATCGTGGCGTTCAGGTTCTCGGTGACAAGGTTTACCTCGCCACGCTGGACTCCAAGCTAGTGGCGCTAAATGCAAAGACGGGCGATGTTGTTTGGAAAACCGATATCGCCGATCCCGAACTCGGTTACAGCGAGACGATGGCTCCGACGGTCGTCAAGGACAAGGTCTTGATCGGCACCAACGGCGGTGAATATGGCATCCGCGGCTTCGTCAGGGCCTACGATGCGAAGACCGGCAAGCTCGTCTGGAACTTCGACACCATCCCGGAAAAAACCGTCGGCGTCTGGGCGACCAAGGACGCCACCGGACGCGACATGCATCGTGATATCCAGGCCGAAAAGGACCAGCTCGCCAAGATTGGCGACCCCTACCAGAAGTTGGGCGGCGGCGTCTGGCAGAATCCCGCCGTCGATCTCGCCACGAATCGGATCTACTTCGTGGTTGGCAATCCATCTCCCGACCTCGACGGTTCTCCGCGCCCCGGCGATAACCTCTACACCGACTCGCTGGTGTCGCTTGACCTCGATACCGGCAAGATGAACTGCTACTTCCAGTACATCGCCCACGACGTCTGGGATCTCGATGCCGCAAGTCCGCCGGTACTGGTGGACGTGAAGGACAACAGTGGCAAGACCATTCCGGGCGTGATTCATGCCGGCAAGACCGGTCACATCTATGTTCACGACCGGAAAGATTGCAGCTTGATCCGCTTCTCCGAGGCGATGGTGCCGCAGGAAAATATGTGGACCCTTCCGACGAAAGAGGGCGCGCGCATGCTTCCTGGCGCAAATGGCGGCGTCGAGTGGTCGCCGATCGCCACCGACCCCGGGCAGGATCTCGCCTACGCAATCAACCTGCATCAGCCCATGCACTATCGGGTCGAGAACTCGCCCTATCCGAACGGCAAGCTCTGGCTTGGTGGCGCTTTCACGGCCATTCCTGGTGAAAAACAATCGGGCAATATCACCGCCGTCAACTACAACACCGGCAAGATCAGGTGGCAGGTGAAGACGCCGGAGCCGATGATCGGCGGCATTCTCGCCACCGCAGGCGGTCTGGTCTTTGCTGGTGAAGGCAACGGCAAATTCGCGGCCTACAACTCGTCCACCGGCAAGGAATTGTGGAGCTTCCGCGCCGGTGCGGGCGTCAATGCGCCACCTTCGAGCTATATGGTCGGCGGCAAGCAATACATCGTCGTCGGCGCGGGCGGCAACACCCAGGTGAACTTCAGGCGTGGCAACAACATCATCGCCCTTACGCTCGATTGAACTCACGGGTATGACGTCGTGATCACCGAAGCGGGGCCGGTTGCGGTCCCGCTTCTGTTAAGCCTTACCGGAATGAGATCGATGGTCAGCGATTTGATCTTGATGATCTCGCGCGGGATCATCCTCGGGGCGCTATTGAGCGCGGCCCCCGCCCTTGCGCAAAGCATAGCCGAAAAGGTCGAGGTCTGCGCCGGCTGTCACGGGCAGGACGGCAAACCGATCGACACGGCGCTTCCCATCATCTGGGGCCAGCAAGCCGGCTACATCTACATCCAGCTGCGCGACTTCAAACGGGGTGACCGCAAGAACGAGATTATGCAGCCGATCGTGTCGTCCTTCGAGAAGGACGACATGCTGGCGATCGCAGAGTATTTCGCGCAAAAGCCGTGGCCTAACCTGGGCCAGCCGCGGTCGCCAAAGGATGTTGCACAGCGGGCGCTCGGCGCCGAGCACTCGGTGGGCTGCACCGGCTGTCATCTCGAGCAATTTCAGGGTGCTGGCACGACACCGCGGCTGGCTGGGCAGAGCCAGGAATATCTTGCCAAGACAATCGCCGATTTCCGAACCCGTGCGCGTGGCAACAATCCCGGGATGAGTGACCTGATGCGCGCGACATCTCCCGACGATCTTGCAGCGCTGGCCGAATATTTGGCCGGGCTCTAGGGCATGATGAGATTGGTCCAACTACCGCTGGCGACGGACTCACTCCCGAAGGGAGAGATCGACCGAGTTCGCGGACGGACCTATTCAATCGGAACTCATCTCACATTAGCCTGACCGCGCGGTTTGGCGCCTTCACGGCGCCATGAGCCGCTCCCGCAGCAACGACAGGGTAGTGAGATCTGCCGCGCGTTTGCCGGTATTGTCCTTCAGCGAAGTATCAGCTCCGCGTGCGAGCAGCAAATTGACGATCTCGGCGCGGCCACCCTCCGCGGCAATCATGAGAGCGGTCCGGCCGCGCGCGTCCCGGTCGTCGATATGAGCCCCAACGTCCAGCAGATAGGTCACGACCTTGAGCGCGTCCGCTTCCGCGACCTTTTCATCCGCGCCCGCAGCCCACATCAAGAGCGTAAGATCGTTCGCGTATTGGGCATTGACCTCGATGTTTCGGGCGAGCAGCCGCCTCACAATGTCAAGCTTGGCTCGGGCCGCCGCATAGACGATTGGCGGCTTTCCCGTCTCGTCGGGTGCACGCTCGTCGGCGCCATGCGCGAGCAGCATTTCAACGATGGCATCGCTTCCGGCATAGGCTGCGGCCGCAACTGGCGAGGTGCCGCTGCGCCCGGTCAGCTTGACATCAGCCCCCCGCTCGATGAGCTGTTGCGCGGCTGCGACATGGCCTCGTTCAGCCGCAAAATACAGCGCGGTCGCCCCGGCTAGATTGCGTGCATTGATCGGGGCGCCGCGCGCGAGCAGGAGGTCGACCATCTCCAGATGGCCTTTCCTCGCCGCGCGGCTAAGGGGCCGCGTGCCGAACCGGTCGCGCGCGTCGACTGAGGCGCCAGCGTCCAGCAGTTCAGTGGCCAAGCTGATACAATTTTCGTCCGCCGCCGAAAACAGAGCGAGCGACACCTCGATGGCGCTTATCGACGCTTTCTCAACTCGAAACCGATTACCAAGCTCCTGGCATCGTTCGGATTCGGCGGCGCGAGCAACCAACGCGGCGCTCAGCACAGCGATCACGCCCGAGGATAGAAATAGAACACGCCGGTACAAGATAGTCTCCTCTTGCACAGCTTTTTGCTGCAAGATGACACAGCGGCATGAGCATGCCAAGCTGCCCGCCCACCCAAGCCGCTTGTCCAGCCTCAGAATCAGAGCCGTATCGAGTAGCACGCGAAGCAGCTTCCGCTGATGGCCCGAATGCGAAGTCTAGGCGGGCTACTAAACAGTCTGCTCGTCGGGGAGATCGAACACGGTCAGCCACCCTGTCTAAACAGCGCTTTCGACCCAGGGCGGACAGCGGCGGCCAATCCTGCCCTGCCGCGGAACACTGCGACCGAGCAAATCCAGCGGCCGGGGTGAACTCAGAACTGGATAAAACTGGGGGGCAAGGTCAGGCTGAAAAAGATGAGCTGAATGGCAAGCACGCGACGAAGCAGCGCTCAGCCAGAACTATATGTGGTGATGCCCGCACTGGCCCGCGGAAGCTTCGGTTTACTGCCGGTTGAGCGCAACTGCAGGCTCTATGGTCAAGCTATGAAGCAACAAAGTGTGGCGGTAATCCTTCCTTGTCGCAATGAAGAGGCGGCCGTCGGCGCCACGGTAACCGCATTTCGTGCAGCTTTACCTGACGCTGTCATTTATGTCTTCGACAACAACTCGACTGATAATACCGTGCATGTCGCTCGTGGTGCTGGCGCGATTGTTAGAACCGAACTGACGCCAGGAAAAGGCAACGTCGTCCGACGGAGTTTTGCAGACATTGATGCCGATGTCTATGTGATGGCCGACGGCGACGCGACTTATGACGCGGCGGCTGCTCCGAAAATGATACGGGAGTTGATCGAATGCCAGCTGGACATGGTGATCGGGGTGCGAAGTTCGCTCGCTGATGCCGCCTTTAGGCCAGGCCATCGCCTCGGCAATGCGATCCTCACTGGCATGATGTCGCGTATCTTCGGTCGCTCGTTCAGCGATGTCCTATCGGGTTATCGCGTATTCTCGCGCCGGTTCGTAAAAAGCTTCCCAGCTCTCTCGGAAGGCTTTGAGGTAGAGACGGAGATCAGCATCCATGCTCTGGGGTTGCACATGCCAGTGGCCGAGATCGTGACTGCTTACAAAGTACGGCCGGAAGGTTCGACGTCCAAGCTCTCCACGTTCCGCGACGGCTGGCGCATCTTGCTAACCATCCTGACGCTGTTTCGAATTGAAAAGCCGATGCTTTTTTTCGGTATCATTGGCACGTTGCTCGGATTCGTATCGATCGTGATCGCGGTACCTCTTGCCGTCACGTATGCTAAGACCGGCTTGGTGCCGCGTTTGCCCACCGCGGTTCTTTCGACGGGACTCATGATACTCGCCTTCCTTAGCTTCTTCAGCGGAATGATTCTTGACACTGTCGTGCGTGGCCGCCGCGAGTTGCGGCGGCTTGCTTATTTGGCCCTGCGGCCCCCGGAAGATGTCACTCAATCCGTCTCGAGCGGTGCTCCGTAAGGACGGCTTTCCTCGAAAGACAGCTCTCAGGTTCAGGAGGCTGCCAATATTGCGGCGCTAGCGATGCGCTCGCATTTTGTGCACACGAGAGCTCGCGAATGATGCGGTTAGCCCCTCCGCAGGCATGCGATCCTTTCGGCCAGTTCGCCCGCGAAAAGGGACAGCATGACGCCCACCATCGGCACCGAGGGAATCAGATATCGCCCGACGTCTAGGGTGTGGGCACCGGCGGCGGTTGCGATCGAAGCCGCCCACATCACGATCACGATACCTGCGCGCGTCAAGAACCCGCGGCGCCGAAGCCGCACAGCGGTTACCGTCCAAAATATGACGGCGATGACGAACGCGGTGGACAATGCCATGTACAGATAGGTGGAGACGCCAGGGAGATCTGACAGCAGGCCGATGCGAACTGCTCCGCCTTGCAGATCGATCGGCTGAACCGACCGGCCGTGCCGCGCCATGATGTCGGATACGTGCGGCACGTCGTCGGTCGACACCGGTATGGCAGAGTCAAGTCCGTAGGGCGGCCATGCGACCGCGGCCCCATAGGCCATCTGACGGACGAACTTGCGTGCGTAGGCCAGCGGCCGGTCGCGCACGGCGGCCAGGAAGATGTGCCGGTAGGCTGCGGCCGCGCCGACGGCATTCCCGGTATCGCCGGCGACGTCTCGATCCAGTGCGGTGTCGAAGAAGCACGCGTCGCCGAAGAACCCGAGCACGGGCCAGCGACCCGGCTCCGCGGCGAAGTCGGCCGCAAGTCGCGCCATCGAGACGTCAGCGCGGGCACCGGCCGCCGACACGATCTCGCGTCGCGCTGCATCGCTTGCGAGCACGATGTTCAGGTGATTGCAGAACAGTGTCTTGGGAACGAATACGACCGAGGCTTCGTCGGAGTTGGAAGCCCCGAACCGGGAACCGGCGACGAGGAGCCCCAGCGCTGCCGCGACGGAAAGGACAATCACGGCGAGGCGCGCGGACGTGTCTGGCCGGGCGAGGCTGGCGCCCACCAGGACGGCGACGATTGGGACCAAGATTCCTTGCGATCTGAAGCTCGCCGCGAGCGCAGCACACAGCACAGCGGCAGAGACCGCACAGCACTGCGCCGTTTTGCCGACGCAGGTGGCAACGAGCAATCCGGCCATTGTGAGATTGAGGAAGACCGCAAAGAGAAGATCTGCGGTGAGGACGTTCCTGAATATCAGAAGGCCAGGATACGTCGCCACGAGGATGATCGGCACAAGCCCAACGGCGCGGCGCGTCGCCGCCTGGGCGGTTGCGGCAAGCGCCAGCATCAGGATAGCCCAGGCCGCCTGCTGCAGGCGCACCACCGTCCCGAGCTCGCCCCCAGACGCGAACGTGACCGCGAGCAACGCCGGGTAGCCCGGATCGCGCCCACCCGTCACGGTCGGCCAACCGGCCTCGAGCGTACGAAAAGCGGATTCCACGAAGGATGGCGTGTCGCCCCAGATGACCGGGACCGCGGGCCTGAACGACACGACGATCGCCACCAGCAGCGCGCCCCACGCCAGCACAGTCCATCGCCACGGGGACCCGACGCCGCCCAGGGAGGCCGCTCCGTCCGTCTTATGTGCTGGAGCTTCGCGCTCGGACCGCACCATCGCCTCCCACACGAGATGAAGCTCGAAATGCTACCCCAGCTTCTTGCCAGACAAACGCTCTGCAAGACGATCGGAGGGCACGGCGTGCTCTCGGCTCCTTCGCCTTCCTGTCAGTACGCGCGCCTGCGAGACTTGATGGTCGACGCCTGCATGAACGTTGCATCCAGGATAGCGAGGCCTTGGTCCACGCGGGGCGCCGCTAGTTGAGATCGCGCAGATCGAGGGTGCCGCGCTGCGGATCGATGGGGGCCGAGATCATCTTCGCAGTCATCGGCACTAAATCTCAACCTCGAGACCAACCTCCACGACCTGGGCAGTTGGAACTCCGAAATACGCCGCCGGCAGGTTGGCGTTGAGGTGCATTGTGGCGAACAAGGATTTTCTCCAGACCGCCATGCCTGACGCCTTACTGGAGGCGATCACCATCACTCGCCTGAAATAATAGGTGATGTTCTCGGGATCGATGCCGTGAAGCTCGGGCTCGAGGCAGGCGAGCTTCAGCCCTTCCATCACGTCCGGTGATTCCATGAAGCCAAAATAGAATAGGACGCGGGTGATGCCGGCGCCGACCGGCACGAGCTTGATACGGTGGGCTGCTTCGACCCGCGGCGCATCCACGCTGACCGAAGCGATGAACAGCACGCGCTCGTGCAGCACGCGATTGTGCCGCAGGTGATGGGTCAGGCAGAGCGGGATCCCAGTGGTCGCTGCGGTAAAGATCGCCGCCGCTCCCGGTAACCGAATGGGTGGCGTCTTGACGACCCACTCGATGAACTCGTCCTCTCGCTGGCGGAGCTTGGAGCGCTCCTGCTCAAGTAAATGCCATCCCGTGCGCCACGTCAGCATCAGGAAGGCAATCACGCTCGCCAGCAGGAGTGGAAACCAGCCACCTTCGATCAGCTTCGTCATGTTCGCGGCAACGAAAACCAACTCGATAACAAGAAAGAACCCGTTCGCCGCCACGACCAGGAGCGGGTTGTAACCCCATTTCAGGGCGACGAGAGCCGCCAGCACGGTGGTCACCGCCATCAGCAGGGAGACGGCGATGCCATAGGCTCCTCCGAGTGCGTCGGATGAGCCGAAGATAAGCACGGCCGCGAGCGTGCCAATGGCTAGCAGCCAGTTCACAACAGGTATGTAGATCTGCCCCTTCTCGTGGCTCGCCGTGTGCAGCACCCGCATGCGAGGCAGGAAGCCGAGCTGCATCGCCTGCTGGGTGAGGGAGTACGCGCCTGAGATGATCGCTTGCGAGGCGATCACGGTGGCGAGGGTCGCGAAGGCAATCATCGGGTAGTGCGCCCACCCAGGTACGAGCAGGTAGAACGGATTCTGAGCCGTGTGGGGGGCGGACAGCAGCAGCCCTCCCTGACCGAGATAGTTGAGCATCAACGCAGGCGACACGATCGCGAACCATCCGAGCTGGATCGGCAGTCGGCCAAAATGGCCCATATCGGCATACATGGCTTCGCCGCCCGTCAACGTCAAAAAGGCAGCGCCGAGCACAGCGAAGGCAATGCCGGGTCCGGCGTGAGTGAGATAGAGCACGGCGTGATGAGGGCTGATGGCGGCGAGGATGGCCGGGCTCTGCAGGATTCCCTTGATGCCCAACACGGCGATCGCGACGAACCACACGAGCATCACCGGCCCGAAGATACGACCAACGAACTCGGTTCCCTTCCGCTGGACCACAAAGAGAGCGACGAGGATCGCAATGGTGACGGGAACGACAGCAGGCGCGAGCGCCGGTGCGTCTATCTTCAGGCCTTCGACGGCGCTGAGCACCGAGATCGCCGGCGTGATCACTCCGTCGCCATAGAGCAGCGCGGCTCCGACCAGGCCGACGATAAGCAGGGAGGCACGCGGGCTTCCGCGAGGGGCATTCCTGGCATCGAGCAGCGCGAGCAGCGCCACGATGCCGCCTTCGCCGCGATTATCCGCCCGCAGGATCAGAATAGCATATTTGAGCCCGACGATCAGGACGAGGGCCCAGAAGATGAGCGAGACGACACCCATCACCGTTTCCGGCGTGGGCCCTCCGCCGGAGTCGATTGCCTGCTTCAACCCATAGAGCGGGCTGGTGCCGATATCGCCGTAGACGACCCCGAGTGCCGTCAGCACTGCAATGGCCGGCAGCCTTCGCGGATCCTGCCGCGGCATTACCTCGGTCTGAAGGGCCTGGGTCATCCGGACGTCCCTTCTCTCGGTCCCGAAAGTATGCACGAAAATGGCGCGCTGAAAAGCTTGTGAACGCTATGGCTCATAACGAGTCCGCAACTGGGCCCTGAGCTGAGCAACGCAGTCACGGTCGGCTCGTCGGCTGTCAGAGGTACACCGGAAAGGCGCCCTCACGGGCGCGACTTTCGCTCATGACCCGCGGCTGTCATCAAAACGCTCGCTGGAAGGGAGCGCCTCAATCACGTCGATACGCCTTGAACGAGAGGAAGGCGCCGAGTCCCAGAAGCACGATGGCTCCTGGAATGATCGCGCCGGTGGTCTGGCCAATTCCGCCGGCAATTGCGGCCAGGCGGGTTGGGAACAACATTCGTGCAAGGCCACTGAGGATGGCCAGCCAGCCAAGGATGGTCACAAGCACCGGCCATTCCATCGTCCAGCGATTGTGAGCGCGCACAATGGCAAGTCCTGCGACGAACAAGAGGATGCCGGACACGAAGATGAGCGCGGGATCGCGGGAGACCTGTTCAGCCAACTCAGGGAACGAGCCAATGTTCAACAACATTCCAGCAGCGATCGCGACGAGTGTGGGACCGATCAGGCCGGCGATCGTTTTCGAGCTGGTCACCTAGTTGCCTCCGGTCTGAGCATTGCCGGTCTCCTTCTACTCTTGCGGCGCAGAAAGCGTTTTCCCGCCAGGAAGCTCGTGAATTCCTCACCACCGTGAACGATCTCAAATCCAAGGCTAGAAAGGGACGCGCGACGTGTCGTGGGTAGCGAGGGTGTCATTGTGGCCATGCTCCGTTACGGATGCGCCACCGGGCCGATCATCAGCCGGACCCAGTCCCCTCTAGTTGAGAGAACCGGACGGGCAGAATCTCCTTTGTTGTCATTCTGCCGTTGGCGAGCTTCTCGGCCAGAATGAGCTGCTGCGCATTGGGCAGGCCGGCCGGTATGACCATTTTCCCACCCGCTTTCAATTGGTGGATCAGCGGGGGAGGAAGGAGATCGGGAGCGGCCGTCACGATCACCTTGTCAAAAGGGGCGTGCTCTGACCAACCGTGATAGCCATCGGCAATCTTGAGTTCGACATTGCTGCAGCCCTGCTGTCGGAGTCGTTGCTTCGCCTGTTGGCCGGGTTCTTCGATGATTTCCACGGAGTATACCTTGCGGGCCAGCTGCGCGAGGATGGCGGCCTGATAGCCAAGACCGGTACCGATTTCGATAACGCTATCGTCGGCCTTGATGTCGAGCAGATCGGTCATTAGGGCGACGATAAATGGCTGCGAGATCGTTTTTTCGAAGCCGATTGGAAGTGGAATATTGGCATACGCGTAAGGCTGAAGTTCGATTGGCACAAAGTCATGCCGCGGCACTTTGCGCATGGCCATCATGACCCGTTCGTCAAAAGCAGTCTTTCCGATTGTGTCACGCAGCGCAAAGGCGTTGGCGGCGATGACCGCGAGCATGTGTTCACGCAGGGCCTCAAGGTCTTCCGCTCGCATTGGCAACTTCCACAGCACACGGCGGTTCCGCGCGCGCCTAGCCGGGCTGCTGCATCAACTGGCCCCTCGTCACGACCGCTCGCGCGGGCAACGCGCACGAGGTTTCTCAGTTGAAACTCTGTCGCGCATGACTCGCTGAAGACATCGCAGGTCCATCGAGGACAGCGAGAGGCCTTCAAACGGGCCGAAAGATTGTACAATCTAGACAGCCGTCTTTGAAGCGGGACATGCCGAAATTTTCGTGGCGGAGCGGCAGCGACCGTGCCGTCGGCAGGCATTTTAGTCGCAATCCGGCGCCGTTGACTCCTTCGGCAATCAGCCAGGCGGTACGCGCACTCGAAGCGCGCCTCGGCGCCGCACTCTTCATCCGCACAACGCGCAGCGTGGGCCTGACCGAAGCTGGTGAACGATTTCTTTCGCGCGCAAGGCCCGCTTTCGAGGAGCTCGTCGCCGCAACCGAAGCCGCGCGTGACCTGGGGCTACGTCCCACTGGGCTCTTGCGCCTCGCCGTTCGCGTCTTTGCCCCTAGCCGACGTGGATGCGTCGGCAAACGCGCCGGCCTAGCGCAGGGGCATTACCGTGACACCGGGCGGCGGTACGTCATCGTCGGGTACGAAGAAGTCCGACGCCAACGGGACCGAGGCATCGACGCGATAGCGGTCAAAATCACGCACTCCGCTGGCATAGAGCAGCTTGTCATCGATACAGAATTGCCCGGTGAACTCGCGCGACGGCTTCGTGAAGATGACATAAGCCGCATCTCCCATGATCTCGGGCGTGCGGCTCGCGCGCATCATGGCATCGCCCCCCAAGAGATTGCCGACCGCGGCGGTAGCGATCGTAGTGCGCGGCCACAGCGCGTTGACTGCGACGCCCGCATTCTTCAGTTCGGCCGATAGTCCCAACACGCACATGCTCATGCCGAACTTCGCCAGGGTGTAGGCGGTGGAGCGCTCGAACCACTTCGCCTTCATGTCGAGCGGCGGCGACAACATCAGGACGTGCGGGTTTTCGGCCTTCGTCAGGTGCGGGATGCAGTATTTCGACACCATGAAAGTTCCGCGGGTGTTGATGCCCATCATCAGGTCGAACCGCTTCATATCGGTTGCCTGGGAGTCGGTCAGGCTAATGGCGCTGGCATTGTTGACGCAGACATCGATGCCGCCGAATTCGGCGACGGTCTTGTCAACGGCTGCGATCACCTGAGCCTCATCGCGAATGTCGCAGATGACTGGCAGCGCCTGGCCGCCGGCCGCGCGCACCTCGTCGGCGGCGGTAAAGATGGTGCCCTTGAGCTTCGGATGCGGCTCCGCGGTCTTCGCGGCGATCGCGATATTGGCGCCGTCGTGTGCCGCGCGCAGCGCGATCGCAAGCCCAATGCCGCGGCTCGCGCCGGAGATAAACAGCGTCTTGCCTTTGAGGAATGACATTGGAGGACTCCTGTAAGGGATGCACCGAGCAATTGGGCTCACTCCCCGCTTGCGCGTGAGGGCGGGGTACAACACTCAAGACTATCCGCGTCCCCTGCACCGGCGAAGGCTTGCGCGCCCGCCGCTGACGCAGCCATTGGCACTCAGGCGGCGCGAACGTAGCCGTAGCGCAGGTTCGAGGGTTGGTTCGCCGCTTGCGTGTACTCGTTCCTGAGCGCCGCGAGGCGGTCCTCGGAAAAGGCCGGCATCCTCGTGTTGACGGCCGCCTTCAGCTTGATCTTGTAGAACCTGGTTGCGTTGCCCGCGAAGATCAGCTGCTTGGTGGCGCTGTTGGCGTCGCCGAGCGGCACAAAGCCGTACTTCTTCTGCATGTCCTCCGGGATTTCGAGCCTGCGCAGCGCCTCGATCTGCCACTGCGGTGAACCGTACCAGACCGAGTCGGTGCCCCACATGACGTGATCGATCCCCATGCCCTTGATCAGCGTGCCGACCAGCGCGGCGCAGAACTTCGGATGTGCCACCGCCGAGTTGGCAAAGGACGTACCTAACTCGGCATAGACATTGGTGACGCCGAACTTCTGCGGGATTTCCGCGAGATCCGAGGCCCACTGGATGCGGCCGGTCTGCTCGAACTCCGCCCATGCCTTGTCCGGCAGCTCGAGAAACGGCCGCAGCGCCGAGTGATAGATCACGAAGTTCATCTGCGGCCAGTCTTTCGCGGCCTTTCCGATGTCCCATGCGCTTGCGTACTCCCACACGCCGGCGAACGACTTCTCATAGTCGGGCGGCAGCAGCCCCTTGTGGATACACAGCGTGTTGATGCCGGCCTTCACCGCCTTCTCGTAGAACGGATACATCACCTGTTCGTCGTCAAGCCGCCATGGGAACTTCGAGGGCGCCAGCGGGTCGCCGATCGTGTAGGACTTCCAGGAATCCGGCTTGT
Source organism: Bradyrhizobium neotropicale (assembly GCF_001641695.1). Taxonomy (GTDB): domain Bacteria; phylum Pseudomonadota; class Alphaproteobacteria; order Rhizobiales; family Xanthobacteraceae; genus Bradyrhizobium; species Bradyrhizobium neotropicale. The sequence continues at coordinate 27,946 of NZ_LSEF01000122.1, read as the reverse complement.
AGACCTCGATCGCCTTGTCCACCTCGTCCATCCAGCCGGGCTGCTTGGGAGTGATGACGCTGTGCGCCAGCAAGCGGCGCGATCCAGCGAAGTCGTTGATCAGTTCTCGCGCCTTGACGATCTGCTCGTTGGACAGGAGCCACCAGCTCGGATCGTCGAATGGCGCGCCGCTCAAGAGCGCCATGTTGGTGTCGCTGTCGTAGTAGACCTCCTTCACGTAGTTCTGGAACTTGTAGCGGGCGAGCGAGGTGACGCCTTCCTCCTTCATCTTTGGGTTCCAGTGCTGGCTCGCAAAGTCCGCCAGCCCCAAAAGCTCCTTGTGATCGAAGTCGTCGCGCACGAAATGGGTCTGGACATCGAAGATGAACTGGCCGGCGAGGCTTTGCGCACGCGCCAGCATCAGCTCGGGCTCGCGGGCCTCGGCGGGTGCGACCTGGAAAACATTGCCGTAGATGTCGTTCATGGCGAGGAACGCTGCCGCCATACCGCAGCTCGTGTGCAGGAACTGCCTGCGGCTCAAGCCGAGGTGCTTTCCGTTCACGTCGGCGAGCTCGTTGATCCGTGCCTCGACCTGCTTCTGGACAGTACTCTGCGGGGGCGGGAGATACTCGCCGTTGGAAACGATCTGAGTCGGAATCGGCATCGCCGCCAATGCCGATTCAGCGCCCGCGACGAGACGTCGTTCTCGCTCACTAAGCCAAGTGCTCATTGCTCTCCTCCCTCTTGTTGGCTATCGACAGTGCCGGCCGGTGCGCGCAGAAGGATGCGCGTCTCTTCATCGCTTCATCGGCGAAACCTCAGGCACGAAAAAACACTTGCGGGAGTGGCGCAAATTCAACGCTCAAACTTCTTCTCATGCAAGCGAATGTAGTCCGACAGTCGTACTGTCCCAACGCCGCATGATTCTTTCATTTAGTCGTATCAAAGCCGAAGTGTGAAAGTCCGGGGAGCCTGTGAGCCGATGCTCTCCTGTCAGGCTGACGTCCCTGCTCAGTCACCCATTTGGCGCGCAAAAGATGGGCGTTGAGTTTCTTGCAACAGACTTGGACAGAAGGGAGCTGTTGGCTTGGCGCGATGGCGCTTGGAGGTGGCGGCTATAGAGATCTGTCCTAGGCCGGACGTCCCAGTGACAAGCCCGGCATAATTAAGCGAAGCACTTCCGATTGCTGTCTCGGAAGCGATGACAGCGAGTTAACTCCAGCTTTTTCAGTGCTGGTTGAATAGTCACGGCCCTTGCGACGATCCTTTATTCAGATCAAAGACACGTTCAGTAAAATGAGCAGTGCGCCGTGAGGAATGTGTGCGCCGCGTGCAGATCATTAAGCGCAGCTTGTCGATTGCGAAGAAACTATTGATTGTGAGGCGGTTGTCCCCACGAAAGAGTGCGTGATCGCGCGTCGTCGCAAATGACGTCGTACAATATCGCATTGGAATTGGGGTAACTCGGATGAGACCAGCACTTTCGAACTTGACCGGAGCGGCGTTGCTTTTCGTAGCCGTCGCTTCGCAAGCCGTAGCGCAGGACGCAGGCGGCTACGAAAAACAGAGCTACAACTATAGTGAATGGGCCAAGGGCCGCTTTTCAGAAGTGGTGACCGTGAAGAATCCGGGACGACTGTTGTTTCTTGGCGGTATCGGTGCCGAAGACGAAGCGACAACCTCGGGCGGAGCGATCAAGCATGTCGGCGACTTCGGCGCGCAGTGCAGGTACGCCTGGGATAAGATCAAGCGCATCCTGGAGAAGCAGGGTGGCACCCTGAACGATGTCATCAAGGCCACCACCTTCGTCACCGATATCAGGAGCTTTCCGGAAGCGGGAAAGTGCCGCGGCGAGGTCTTCGCCGGGTCGACCCAGCCCGCGGGCACATTCGTGGCCGTCAGCCAATTGGCCTGGCCGGGTATGATGATCGAGGTTGATGTGATCGCGGCAACAGCCAAATAGGTCTTGGCCTGGGCCCCTCAGACAGGGCGCAAGGCGCCGGAATGAACCGGCGCCTTGTCGTTAAATCTGGCTGGCGCCATGAATGCCTGGTTCCGTGTGCTTCAAGGCGGTGGTCGCCATCAAGCCTCAGCGCTGTCCGTCGTGCACCGAGATATCCGATGCGGCAAGTCCGCCAATCCGCGCATGAGGTCGGCCGCCAGTCGCCATCACCAGGCCGAAAGCGATCTCGTTGCGTCTTGGCGCATCCCAGAGCGTCATCTCCGCCGTCCCGAAATGACTGCGCACGTAACAGGCATGGATATGGCCGATCGGGACCATCAGGCGCGTGCCGGGACCGCCGATGGTCTTTGCCGCCGGAACAACGGCCTTGGGTTGCCCCAGCAGCTCGCGCATGCCTTGGCCGCCGGCTTCGTGCCAGACGGCGCCGTGCTCAAGTTCGCCGTCCTCGCCGATGATGATGCCCTTGCCATAGGCTTCGATGCGCTCGGCGCCGCCGAGCTGCGCGATCAACGCGCTCGCAAGCTCGCGACCGAGCTCGCGCAACGACGCTTGAAACGGCATCAAGTCCGGCTCGTAGCGGCCCGCGAAGGGATTGGCGACGACCGCAACGGTCGTCCCGACCAAGAGCGGCTTCTCCAGCCGCGGACCGCGCTCATGCCAGACCGTTTCGACGCTGAGCGCGGTCTTGCGGATGTCATAGGACGACATGCGAACCTACGCCTCGTCCACGACGGGATTGCTGAGCACGCCGATGTTCTCGATCTCGACCTCGACCACGTCGCCGGCTTTAAGGAACATCGGCGGCTTCCGGGTGAAGCCGACGCCGGCCGGCGTGCCGGTGGCGATGACGTCGCCGGGGACGAGGTCGAAGATGGTCGAGCAATATTCGATCAGCCGCGGGATCGAGAAGATCAGCATCGAGGTGTCGGAGGACTGCACGGTCGCGCCGTTGACGCGCGTCTCGAGCTTCAGCTTGGTGGGATCGCCGATCTCGTCCGGCGTGACCAGCCACGGTCCGAACGGGCCGGTGCCGACGAAGTTCTTGCCGGACGCGATCTGCTGCGCATGACGCTGCCAGTCGCGCACGCTGACGTCGTTGTAGATCGAGTAGCCCGCGACGTGATTCCAGGCATCCGCCTGGCTGATGTGGCGGCCGCCCTTGCCGATGACGACGGCGAGCTCGCCCTCCCAGTCGAAATTGTCGGAGACCTTCGGCCGGATCACCGGCGCGTTGTGCGCGACCTGCGAACGCCAGACCCGCAGGAAGATCGGCGGAAACTCCGTGATCTCGCGCTTCATGCCGAACGCTACCGCCTCGTTGTGGTGGTCGAGATAATTGCGCACGGCGCAGACGATCTTCTCCGGACGCGGAATCACAGGAAGGTATTTGATGTCGTTGAGCGCCAATGCCGGCTTGTGCTGGGCGACGATGGCATCACGTCGCGCGTAGTCGTCGCTGCCGAGGAAGTCCGCAAGGGTAGGATACTGGGGCAGGGCGCGCCCCAGATCCACGACCGCGTTTTCGACAACGGCTCCCCAGCTTTCCCGATTTTCGTTCAAGAACGACAGCAGCTTCATGATTTCGATCCGCAGGTTAGCGTTTTTCGATGTTCCCTATTATTTTCGAAAATTGTCAGAGGCGCAAGCCCGTTGCCTCTTAAAAAGCTGCGCGGTCTATTCGGCGTCGAGCAGGTGTCCGGCGTATTTCGCGACGTTGTCCGCTGTGGTGCGGATATGCGTCGTGATCAGTTGCACGGCGAGATCGGCATTGCGCGAGATGGCGGCCTGCATGATCGCCTGGTGCTCGCCGGCCTTGTCGCGGGGGCGCGGCCGGAAATTGGCCGAGAGATGTCGGTAGCGCTCGGCGCGATCGAACAGCTCGGCGCGGATCCCGAGCAGGGTCGCGGAGCCGCAGGCGGAGACGAGCGCCTGGTGGAACTGCCGATGGGCAATCTTCCATTCGGGGTCGCGCAATGGGTGTTCGGGATCGCGCTGCTCGATCCGCTTCAGGCGGTGCAGCGTCGATATCACGGCGATTTCCCAGTCGTCGTCACCGCGCTCGATCGCGCGGCGGATCAATTCCACCTCGATCAGCACCCGTGCATCGGTGACCTCCACCAGATCCTGGCGGCTGACCGGCGCGACGCGAAATCCGCGTTGCTCCTGGGCATCGACCAGCCCTTCGGCGGCAAGCGCGGTCAGCGCCTCGCGCAGCGTCGTAAAGCTCGCGCCGAAGCGTTCGCGCAGAACGTCGAATCGCAAAGGCTCGCCGGGCGGCAGGCTGCAGCTCACGATCTCCTCGCGGAGCCGGTGCGTGATGTCGGCGGCAATCGTCTTGCCAAATTCCTTGCGGGGGCGAATGGCGCTGTCAGGCATGGTCCTGCCCATGAATCGATACCCTAAGATGCCGTGCCAAGGGGCATCTTGCAATAATTTTCGTAACGGATAGTATTTTCGAAAATACGAGTCTCGCGAAGGGGGTAGATGAGCGCATGAGAGCAGTTCTGGTACGTCAGCCGGGCGGGCCGGATGCCCTCGAACTGGTCGAAGTGCCGGTGCCAGTGCCCAACGCCGGACAGGTCCAGATCCGGGCCGAAGCATTCGGGGTGGGGCAGCCCGACGTCCTGATCCGGCGTGGCGTCTACAAATGGATGCCGCCGCTGCCGGCCAATCCGGGCAATGATGTTGCCGGCCGTATTTCCGCGCTCGGGCCGGGCGTTGAAGGTTTTCAGGTCGGCCAGAAGGTTCTACTGAGCGCGCGTGACCTGTCGCAGCGCGGCGGCTGCTACGCCGATTATGTGGTCGCTCCCGCCGACGCCGTTCATGCTCTTCCCGACAACATCGATCTGCAAGCGGCGGTCTGCCTCTCGAACTACCAAGTGGCCTACGCACTCCTGCACGAGTGCGGTCATCCGCGCGCGCCCAAAAGCGTGTTGGTGATCGGTGCGGCCGGCGGGGTCGGCACCGCGCTAGTGCAATTGGCCAAGCTGGCAAACATGAGCGTGATCGGCACGGTCTCCACCGACGAGAAGGCCGCGTTTGCGAAGGCCAACGGCGCCGATCACATCATCTTCTACCGGAACGAGGACGTCGTGGGCCGGACGCGCCGATTGACAGGCGGCGAGGGCGTCGGCCTCGTGCTCGACCACGTCTGCGGTCCCGAGTTCGCCTCCTATCTCGGCGCGCTCGGCAAGTGGGGCACGCTGCTCTCGTACAACGCCTTTGCCGGGCTTCCGGAAGAGAATCTGATGGCGGCGATGCGCAACCATCTCGACATTTGCCCGGCGATCCGTTGCTTCTCCTTCCATATCTACGACCACGATCGCGAGGGCCGTCGCGCCCTGATGCGCAGCGTGATCGAAGCCCTGAGCCGCAATGCGATCAAGCCGGCCATCTCAGCGACGCTGAAGCTCGACCAGGTCAGGCAAGCCCAAACGGTGCTCGAGCAGGGCTCCGCACTCGGCAAGATCATCATGACACCATGAGAGGCTGGACCAACACAATGACGACCCAAGCACCTGTTGCCCGCTTCACACGGCTAAGACACGCTACTTTCCGCTCGCCGGATTCCGAGCGATTGCTCGACTACTATCGCGGCGTGATTGGTCTTGGTGTGATCGGCCGCGATGGAGATCGCATTTTTCTCGCCTGCGATTCCGAGCAGCTTTCGCTCGTGATCGAGCCAGGCGAGGCGGCGTTGACGAGTATCGCCTTCGAGATCTCTTCCAATGTCGAGATGGAGGCGCTGGCCGCCGCCCTGAAACGCGCGGACCTGCGTACGGAACTGCGGAGTGATCCTCTGCCCGGGATCTCCAGGCTGCTGTCGTTCATCGATCCTGAAGGAACGCGGTTCGAGCTGATCCAGGGCTGGACGCCGACACCGGCGCAGGAGCGGATCGGTGCGCTCGCCGTCACCAAGCTCGGCCACGTCGCGCTTCGCACGCCCGATCCGCTTGCGGCGTCGGAGTTCTATGCGAACGTCATGGGTCTGCGGGTCTCCGACTGGGTCGAGGACCGCTTCGTCTTCATGCGCAGCGGCTACGAACATCACACGCTGAACTTTGCCCTTGCTCCCGAGCGGAGCCTGCATCATCTCGCATTCGAATTGCGGGGCGCTTCCCACATGCAGCAGGCCTGCGATCATCTCGCCCGCCACAAGCTCAACATCCTCTGGGGACCGGTTCGTCACGGCCCCGGCCACAACACCGCGATCTACCACCGCAATCCCGACGGGCATCTGATCGAGCTGTTCTTCGATCTCGACCGCATGATCGATGAAGAGCTCGGTTATTTCGACCCGCGTCCTTGGCACCGCGATCGCCCGCAGCGGCCGAAGGTTTGGGTTGGACTGCCGCGCGACGTCTGGGGTCTGCCGCCATCACCGGAATGCGTCGAGTTCGCCCGCTAGGCGGCCCGGCACGCGTTTGGAAGACCGCCGCTTCGCCGCGGCTAATGAAAAACAGTCAAAGGGAGGATGCATCCATGCAATGGATGAAGCGGATTGCTGCGACCGGATTTCTGCTCGGCGCCTTGATATCGGCCGGCCCGGCCCAATCGGCGGACAACTACCCGTCGCGGCCGATACGCTTGATTCACGGCTTTGCCGCCGGCGGCGCGGCCGACGCGCTGTCGCGCATCATTGCCGACGGGCTATCCAAGAAGCTCGGGCAACCGATCGTCGTCGAGGCCAAGCCCGGCGCCGGCGGCAACATCGGCGCGGACGCGATCGCGAAGGCTGAGCCCGACGGCTATACGATCGGACTCGTCACGGGCGCCCACGCCATATCGGCCGCAACCTACAAGAGCCTGAGCTACCAGCCGGCCGAGAGTTTCGACATGATCTCGACGCTGGTCTATTACGCGCTCGTCATTGCGGTGCGTAACGACTACCCGGCCAAATCGCTCGGCGAATTGATCGCGGTGGCAAAGCAGAAGCCCGGCGCACTCAGCTTCGGCTCGGTCGGCTTCGGCAGCACGCACCATCTCGCGGGAGAGTTGCTCGATGCTATGGCGGGCATCGATATGGTGCATGTCCCCTACCGCGGAGATTCCCAATCCGTCACCGCGCTGCTTGGCGGGGAGGTTCCGGTCATCATCGGCACGCCCGTGCTGCTCGCTGCGCAAATCCAAAGTGGGGCGATTCGCGGTTTGGCGGTGACGTCGCCGATGCGGACTGCACTGTTGCCGGATGTTCCCACGGTCGAGGAAGCCGGCGTGAAGGGATATGACGTGCGGACCTGGGCGGGCCTCCTTGCTCCCAAGGGTACTCCGCCCGCCGTCATCGCCGCACTCAACTCAGCGACAATTGACATTCTTAAGGACCCCCAGATCAAGCAACGCCTGGAAACAGCCGTGGGAGGCGAAGTCCGTGGCAGCTCACCTGAAGAGATGAAGAAGCTGATTCAGTCCGAAATTGCGAAGTGGTCGGCCGTTGTGGAGCGGGCGAAGATTCTCAAGATCTGATCTGCGCGTTCGCTTCGGGAAAGGCAGAGAGAAACTTGCAGGGAGGGAATTTCATGGATCGTCGTTCTTTCATGAAGACGCTGCTGGCCGGTACCGCCATTTCGGCCTTTGGCGGATCAAGGCACAGCTCTGGAGCTGAATTCGTTCTCAGCGCGCGCGATGCCCCGAAGGGTGGGAAGATCCTGATCAAGGGGGGATCCTTGATCACCATGGATCCGGCGGTCCCTGATCTCATCGGCGACCTGCTGATCGAGAATGGCAAGATCGCCGCAATCGGTCGCCAGCTCGATGCGGCAGGCGCCGAAATCGTCGATGCTGGCCGCCTGATCGTCGCCCCTGGTTTCGTCGAAACGCACAGGCATACTTGGCAGTCGTGCCTTCGGCATCTCGGCGCCAACTGGAGTGCAGCCCAGTACTTCGCCAATAACTTCTTCAAGTTCGGCGTCGCGATGCGTCCCGAGGATGTGTACGCCGCCAATCTCATTGGCCGTCTCGCGGCGCTGGATGATGGCATCACGACCCTCGTCGACTGGTCGCACATCATGAATAGCCCAGCTCACGCAGATGCTGCGGTTCAGGGTCTTCGTGATACATTGGCGCGATCCGTATTTGCGATGGGTTGGCCGCAGGCTCCCGACCCTGCGAAATGGATATCCAAGAGCACCCAGGACATTCCTGATGATATCAAGCGCGTCCGAAAGCAGCATTTCAGCAGCAACGATGGGCTCGTTACCCTGGCTATGGCCGGTAGGGGTCCCGACTTTGCGGTGATCCAGCAGGTCGGTCGCGATCTGTCGATAGCACGCGAACTCGCGATACCGACCACGATTCATGTGGGTTTTGCCAGCCCCGGGGGCATCAAGGCGATGAAGGAGGCAGGACTGCTCGGCCCCGACATCACACATGTCCATGTAAAGGACAGCACCGACGAGGAGTTGCAGTTCATTCGGGACTCCGGCGGTACGGTCTCAATCTCCCCGTTGGACGAGATGCTTCGTGTGCGCTGGCGTCGCGGATTGCCGCCGGTCATTCGGACTGTCGAGAGGGGGCTGGTTACAAGCCTGAGCTGCGATAGCGAGTCGACATCCTCCGGCGACATGTTCTCGATCATGAAGACCACGCTGGCTGTCGGACGTTTCCAAGCGAGCAATCCCGGCGACGATCGGCCGGAGCCGTCCAACTGGAACGCCGCAACTGGCATATCGACGCGAAAGGTTTTCGAGATGGCGACCATCGAAGGTGCTCGAACGGCGGGGCTGGAGAAGGTGACGGGCTCGCTCGCCGTCGGCAAGAGCGCGGATGTCATCCTCCTGCAAGCGGAGAATCTGGCCTACTACCCCCTGCAGAATCCAGTGGATGCAATCGTCGGTGCGGCAGACGCCGGTTGCATCGAGGCCGTTTTTGTCGCGGGCAAGCCCGTCAAGTTCGGCGGGCGGCTTCTCGACGATGACCTGGTTGCGCGCGCGAAGCGCTTGGCATCGGAATCCCGCGACTATCTGTTTCAGAAGGTCGGCTTCGTGTGAGGCTGAGCGCAATGGAAGGATAAGCCGACTGCAGCCCATCCCTCTTCATGACAGCAGGTACGCAGTTTGGATCGGCTCGTTGTTTCGCATTTGGTGGCATGCTCAGGCGCTTAACTGTCTTCATTCAGCTGTGACGGGGACGCCAGGCGGTCTTGCGTGCCGCGAACCAGGCTTTTCAAGCGTGCAATGCCATGGCGAGCGGAGATGGCGCCTTCCGCATCACGGGCTCTATATTGTCACGACCAAGTCGCGATGCGGGCCAGCTTGGCGCCGATGTCGTAGCAGCGCCGGGCTGTCGGGACGTGGCCGGCTTCTTGGGCGGTGTTCGTTCCACTTGAGGGGTCTGCGTATGTCGTCGATCGACCGCTTCCCGATTCGGCTAGCTGACGCGTTTGACGTGGGACCGTACAATAAAACCATTCGACAGTGCGGCCGGCAGCCTATCGCGGGTAATGGCACCGGCGATACACGGTGGAAGGTGCCGGGCGTGATGGACTGGTCGACCATGACCCATAATCCTTTTGTGGACGTGACCAAAGATACGATGACGCTCTACGCTAGTGACTGCGATGTGTTTCTGTTTCTGGTCGACGACACCAACCCGATCGAAGCGGGGCGCCTGGCCGATGGATCGCCGGATTTGTATTTCCGGGGGCTCTACTGATGGAATAGTGAGGTCGGGAGCAAGACGCTGGGGATTGCGAGCTTCTACCTCCGCGCTGTCTGCATGACCGCAATCTCTGGGGCGTAGAGACTTTCGAGGAGATCACCATCCGGCACTCGAAATTCGCCGCGCAACGTTTCGCCCATGAAGCGGCACCGGCGCTGACCAGCTTTGCCAATTCCTCGCCCGCGCCATTTGTCGCCGGTATCAAGGCGGCGCGGGAGCGGATCGTTGCCCGCACCGACGAAGACCGGGAGATGTTCCTTCGTAAGGGCGGGTTTTCCAAATCCGAGACCGCGAAAATTGTTGAAACCGTTTTGGGCGAAGAAGATCGAAAGCCGGAAAGCATCTTTGATTTCGTGCAGGGCATTACCGCATTTGCTCGCGGCAAGGCTCATCAGGACACACGTCTTGAACTGGAAGGCAAGGCGAAGCGCTTGATGGAGCGCGCAATCTGAGGACATGGGCCGCGTGACCGGGCGTCGGTTGCGCGGCCTCGCTTCCAGGCCCAGTGCATCGCCGCCGACCCGGCAAGCCGGATCGGCGGCGATGACACGCCTCCGCGTCCGGCGCTCGCCGGGCCTTCGGCCCGGCTCGCGGAAGGTCGCGCCTATTTGGCGCGACCTTTCCTTGCCATCCGTTTTAGGAACTCATCAGGTTCGACGTCGAGCTTATCGGCAAGCCGGCCAATGACCTTTATGCTGACGTGGTATACGCCCTTCTCCAGTTGGCTCAGATAGCTCCTGCTTATCTTAGCTTCCAAAGCAAGTTCGTCTTGAGACCATCCCCTCGCATTGCGTAGACGACGCAAGTTGGTGGCGAATGTCTCCCGCAAATCCATGCGGGCAAAGATGCCGCTTGTTCAGTATATTGCACCTCGATATACTTAACAAAGAACCGTTAGATAGTAGATTCCGCGACCGTAAGATCATGCAGACCCCGCCGCTCGATCCTAACGTGGCTGACCTGGCCCCCGCCGGGTCTTTGCTGACGTCTTACGATGAGGAGCACGTTGTAACGTACATTCGCCTTCTACAAGCTGAGGGTGAGGGCGCGGACTGGCGGGAAGTCGCTCGAATAGTCCTGCATATCGATCCTGAGCGTGAGCCGGACCGTGCGCGCAACGCATACCAGAGTCATTTAGCACGCGCTAAGTGGATGACCGAGCAGGGACGTCTCTTGCGCGGCTCAAGGTCAAATTAGAAGAAGTTCGTCAGCTAAAGCATCCCTCTGGAAATGATCTTCTCCGGCCAGTGCGTGGTCAGCCAGAAGCACCACGTGGTGCCAAACTAGGGTCTTCCTGCAACCCAATCGATTAGAACTATTGCGTCAAGGCGCGTCGGTCCCGTTCCGTACCTTCCGCTAAGGTGCCGTAACACAGATGGAACAACTCGCGGGCAATGCCGGCCGCGCTTGCTTCGTTACTGAGCGGTCCAGCCGCCATCGACCGAGATTGCCGTGCCCGTGATCTGGTCTGCAGCAGGCGAACAGAGGAAGGCCACGGTGCCCCCAAGCTGCGAGGGAGAGACGAAATCCAGAGACGGCTGCTTCTCAGCCAAAATCTCCTCGGCCGCTTCCCTCTGGCTTATTTGCTTCTGCGCAGCGATGTCGCTGATCTGCTTTTCGACCAGAGACGTTCGCACCCACCCGGGACAGACGGTATTGCAAGTGACGCCACTACCGGCCGTCTCCAGGCCGACTACCTTGGTCAGACCAACCAGCCCGTGCTTGGCCGCAACGTAGGCCGCCTTGTGTGTTGACGCGACAAGGCCGTGCGTCGAAGCGATGTTGACGATCCGTCCCCAACGCTGCTTTTTCATCTGAGGCACCGCCGCGGCAATTCCGTGAAACGCCGCGGACAGATTGATATCGAGAATTGCATTCCACTTGGCAGCAGGAAACTCCTCCACAGGCGCGGTAAACTGAATGCCGGCATTATTCACCAGGATGTCGAGACGTCCGAACTGCTCGATCATTCTGGCGATCAGTCCGCGCACGGCTTGTTCCTTCGACATATCGGCGCCGTCGTAGACGACGCGGACGCCGTGCTCACGTTCGATGCCGCTCCGGATTGCCTCGATCTCGCCGGCGTCGCCGAGGCCGTTCAACACCAGGTCGGCGCCGAGCTCGGCCAATTCTTTCGCGATGCCCAGCCCGATGCCGCTGGTCGATCCGGTGACGATTGCTACTTTTCCCTTCAGCATGGTGAGATTCCTTTTGATGTTTGAGAAAGCGAATTACGCAGAGTTAGGTGGCCGCTGCCGCCATTGCTTTGGCCGGTGGCACCGCACGGAAGGAGCTCGCGAGCCCGTTCCATGCGTTGATGGTCCCAATCAGCATGGTCAGGTTCACCGCCTCGGCCTCGGAAAAGTGTCTGCGGAGCTCTTCATAAGTGTCGTCGGGCGCATGCGTTTCGGGGATCAGCGTCACGGCCTCGGTCCAGGCCAGCGCGGCGCGTTCGCGATCGGTATAGAGCGGCGCCTCGCGCCAGGCGTTCAGGAGATAGAGCCGCTGCTCAGTCTCGCCATGCTTGCGCGCATCCTGGATGTGCATGTTGATGCAGAAGGCACAGCCGTTGATCTGGGAGGCGCGGGTCCTGTTCGAGACCGGATGACTGGATCTGGGCCTCGACGGCGATGAGAGCTTTGATGCTTTCAGGCGCGGCCTGGTAGAAATTCATGCGGGGTTCCATGGTCGTTCTCCTTTCGGGTTTTAAGATGGTCAATGGGCGCCGCCGGCGTCGATGCGGTCGGGCTTGGTGAGCATGAGCGCCGCTATCAGGGCGACGATCTGCGAGACGCCGAGCAGATAGAAGGTGTCGCTGAAGCCGAGGATGAAGGCTTGCTTCTGGATGATCTTGCCAATCGCGACATAGGCGTGGTGGACGGCATCGACGCGGTCGATCACGCCGTGGCTCATGAAGTACTGCGTGAGCTGATCGAGCCGGGTACGGGTGGCCTGCTCGAACATCGATACCGATTGCATCAGGATGTTGGAGTGGTACTGCTCACGCTTGGTTAGGAGCGTCTGCAGCGCAGCGATACCGATCGCGCCGCCGAGGTTGCGCATCATATTGAACAGAGCTGACGCCGACCCCGCATTCTCCGCTTCCATTCCCGAAGTCGCAACGCTCGACAGCGGTGCGAAGACCAGGGCCTGGCCAAGCGCGCGGACGACGTTCGGCCAGAACAGTTGATCTGCCGCATAGTCGTTGGTCATGTAGATATTCAGGAAATTGGAGCCGCCAAACAGGGTAAAGCCGACCCCGATCACGAGACGCGGATCGAACCGCTTCATCAGGCGAGGTACCAGCGGGATCAGCACGAGCTGCGGCAGGCCGGTCCATGCCAGCACCATGCCGATCTGCTCGGAGTTGTAGCCCTGGATGCGGGACAGATAGACCGGCAGGACATAGACGGAACCATACAACGATACGCCGAGCAAAAAATTCGCGAGCACGCCAAAGCCGAAATTGCGGCGCAATAGGATGCGCAAGTTGAGCAATGGCTTCTTTGCGGTCAGCTCGATTGCGAGAAACAGCGCCAGCGCAACCGCAGCGATCACCGCCAACCGAACGATGAATGGCGAGCCGAACCAGTCGTCCTTGTTGCCTTCCTCCAGGACGGTCTGAAGTGCGGCGAGCCCGATTGCCATGGTGATGATGCCAGCCCAGTCGCCTTCCGCGAGCTGCGACAGCTTCATGGACGTCGCCTCTAGCGAAAAGAACAGCATGGTGATCATGATCGCGCCGGGTACGATGTTGACATAGAAGACGTACTCCCAGCCGAAGCTTTGGGTGAGATAGCCCCCGATGGTCGGACCGATGGCGGGGGCAAACGTCGCGGAGATGGCAAACATCGCCAGCCCGATCGGCTGCTTCGCCTTCGGCAGGAGCGTGATAATGAGCGTGAACGCCATGGGGATCAGCACGCCGCCGGTAAAACCCTGTATTGCGCGGAGCGCGATCATCTGCGGCAGGTTTTGCGCGAGCGCGCAGGCGGCCGAGAACACCAGGAACAGGGTCGCGTTGGTGAGAAGATAGATACGGACCGAGAACACCTGAGCGAGCCAGCCGCTAAGCGGAATCACCACGATCTCGGCGATTAGATAGGAAGTCGAGATCCAGCCGCCGTCATCGATGCCCGCTCCGATCCCGCCCTGAATATCGGCAAGCGAGGCATTGACGATCTGGATGTTGAGCACCGCCATGAACGCGCCCAGAGTGGCCCCGACCACCGCGAGCCAGGTTTTCGCGGAGACGGCGGGAGCGGCAGCCGGTAGCGGATCCTCGCTGGCGGGCGGGGCTTTGATGACGGATTGCAAGGTGCTCATGGCTGTCTCCCGGCGTGCAAGAGAGGATGCATTGTTCAGCTGCGGGGCTCGCCTCTACGCGACGCGAGCCGCCTTTCGGTGTCGCGTTCGGCGACTACAGTCGACTTGGTATTGATGGTCGGCTCCGCCGACATGCCAGGGCGCAGCAGACCGCTCAAGCGCCGGTCGTCGAGCACGATCTTCACCGGCACGCGCTGCACGATCTTGGTAAAATTTCCGGTGGCGTTGTCCGGCGGGAGCAGCGCGAATTCCAGGCCGCTTGCTGGCGAAAGGCTGTCGACATGGCCCTTCAGTCTGGTCGAATGAAAGCTGTCGACCCGAAGCTCGACCGGCTGTCCATTGCGCACATGGGTGAGTTGGGTTTCCTTGAAGTTCGCGACCACATAAACCGCGGCCAGCGGCACCACCGCCATGAGCGGCGTACCGGCCTGGACATATTGGCCGACGCGCAGCGTGCGCGCGCCGACCGTGCCGTCAACGGGCGCGGTGATCTGCGTGTATGACAGATTCAGCGCGGCCTGCTGCTCGAGTGCGCGGGCGTGATCGAGTTGGGCGAGCGCCTGGGCGCGTTGGGTCGAGAGCACCTCGATCTTCTTGTTGGCGGCGATCAATCCCGCCTTACCTTGCTGCAATTGCGCGGTCTGCGAGCGCAACGCCGCATCGGTCTGCTGGGCGCGTTGAATTGTGCCAGCGCCCGATTTCATCAGATTGTCGTAGCGGGCGCGCTCCTGCTGGGCGAACGTCAGAGTGGCCTCGGTCGCATCGACCTCGGCCGCTTGCTGTTGGATCAGCGGCTCCTGCAATTCGATCTGCGCGTTGAGATTCTTTACCGCGGCCTCGGATGCCGCAACGTCGGCCCTGGCCTGGTTCAGCGCGGTCTTGAAATCGCGGTCGTCGATCCGCGCCAGCACCTGGCCGGCCTTCACCGGCTCGTTGTCAGCGACGAGAACGTCCGCAATGTAGCCGGAGACTTTCGGCGCAATGATCGTGGAGTCCGCCTTCACATAGGCATCATCTGTCGTTTCCAAATAGCGACCGGTCGTGACGTAGTAGTGGCCGAAGGTGGTAGCGCCGGCGACACCGAGTGCCGCGGCGAACGCGAGCGCTGCGCGCCGGATCGCCAGACGCGACGGGCGAAGGCCGGTTTTGACGTCTTGCTCAGACGCATAGGAAAGAGTTGACATGGCTTTCTCCGAAATTTGCAGACGGTGCTGAGTTCAATCGCGGCGATGGACGTCATGCGTGACGATGCCGAGCTCGGGAGGCGGCACGTCCAAGCGGCGCGGCTCGGCCAGCGTGCGGCGAATGTCCTCCAGCCCGCTCTGCCAGTGAGCGCGCATCGCGCTCAGCCCGAACTCGTAGTCCTTTGACTGCCCCTCGTAGGTCTTGGACTGGTAAATCAGGTGGATGATGTTGTGAGAGCTATGACGGGCCATATCCGCGATGGCCCGAATTTCCGGATCCTGCTTTGCGCTTTCCGGCAGTTTTTCGATGGTTCGTTGCAAGGCCCGACGCATCTTCTGCATCCGCAGCGCCTGATCTGTGATGGCGCGCGTCCGGCTCGAATATTGAATGTCCTTCTGCCGGCTCGACACCTCCATCATGTCGTGGGGAACGCGGCCCCTCGCGGACCAGAGGTCGACCTGAAAGGTCAGGGTCTCGCCCGGCTCGCCGGACAGCACGCGAGAAAGAGGCGTATTCCAGGCCACGCCACCATCCCAGTAGTGCTCGCCTTCGATTTCGACGGCGGGAAATGCTGGCGGCAGGGCGCCGGAAGCCATGAAATGCTTCGGCGTCAGCCGGCGTTCGGCGGTGTCAAAATAAGTGAGGTTGCCGGTGCGGACGTTGACCGCGCCGACGCTGACGCGCACCTCACCCGAGTTCAATCGGTCGAAGTCGACGAGCCGCTCCAGCGTCTGGCTCAGCGGTGACGTATCGTAAAGGCTCGTTGCTGCATCACCCGAGAAGGGCGACCAGAACGGCGAAGGGAAGCGCGGCTTGAAGAAGCCGGGCTGACCGTGGAACAAGGCCCGCATCGCGGCAAACGTGTTTTGCAGCGAGCGCAGGTCGAACGCGAACGGCAACGCATCGCCAAGCCCTTCGCCAGCGGGCCATCCCACCGGGCAGGCGCAGATGGTTTCCCAGAACTCACGCAGCCGCCCGACCCGTTCGGCTTCCGGCGAGCCCGCGATGATGGCGGCATTGAGCGCGCCGATCGAAATGCCGGCCAGCCAGTTCGGCCGAATGCCTGCTTCATGCAGGCCCTCATAGACGCCGGCCTGATAGGCTCCCAAGGCTCCGCCACCCTGCAGCACCAAGGCGACCACATCATATGGCCGCGGTCTCGATTGCTGCGGCTCCGACGTGATTTGCTCGCGCATCACCTTCAGCATTTTGCAAACTCCTTATGTTGCGGCCGATCCGATCAGCCAGCGTTCGCTTCGCTCAAGATTTCGGAATCGAGCCGTCGTGCAGCCCGACTTGGGGACAGATAGTCGTGGACCACGGTGCCCAGGCCGAGCGTCAGGTCGGCGACAAGGTGCTTGGCTGACAGCACTTGAAGAACCGGCAGCTCGGCGACGGGGGCCAGGGCGTGCGAATACAAGTCGAGCGCAGCCGGCCCCGTCCATGCGCCCTTCACGGTGATGTCTTCGAGGTGAAAGCGAACGAGCTCGCAGACGCGCGTCGTGCCGTCGACATGCGGGATGATCTTGAGCAGAAAATTCGGTGCGGCGAGCTTCCTGGCTTCGACTGCGGCGTCGAGCGCCCGGTGCTTGTAGCCCATGGTGCCGGTCGCGATGCGGACCGAGCCATAGTTCAGGGTGCCGACCAGCGTGTCGATCTCGACCGCGAGCTTCGGCTGCGCCAGCTTCTTGGGAAAACCCCACAGCTCCCGCCCGCCGGCGATGGGCGGATGGTCATTGAGAAACATCTGATGGGTGAAGCTGCCAGCCTGACCCTGAAAAGACACCGGAATGACCTGACCGCTTTCGGTGTAATCGCCGAAGCCGGTCGAGTCAGGCATGCGGATGAACTCATAATTTACCACCGGTTCGGCGACCGCGAGTGGTTCTGGCACGATCCGGCGCAGTAGCTCGGGATCCGTCCGGTACTGGATGATGAAGTACTCGCGATTGACGAAGCGGTATGGGCCGGGCGGAAATGCCGGGTTCATCAGTGGCATTGCGAACGCTGTGGCGCGCACGGTGTCGTGTTTCATCGTGGTGAGCTCCAGATTGATCTGCTTGGGTGGGGCGCGCGTTTTTGAGGCGCGCGGCCCAAGTCGCGTGAGGTAGCTAAACCTCGGTGACGTGCTCCGGATCGGCCGAGGCCAGCGCGGCGGCGCGTTCAGGCCGCGGCGGATAGATCCACACGGTGTTGATCTCGTGCTTGGTCTTCTTGGCCTTATCGCCAACTATCTCCACTTTGCGCTCCCAGCCGCGCGTGAAGACCGCGCCGGCCTCTCCAAGGTCGAGACAGGTGACGTAGGCCTTCTGGTGATATGGCTTGGTCGGCACGCCCAGGAGCTCGGCGGCGGCGTTGTTGCCGGCAAAGGCGCCCATCCGCGTGGCATGCTGGCACGACATCAGCGCGTAGTTGCCGGCATCGTCGCATGCGGCGCGAGCGGCATCGCCGGTGGCGAAGACGCCGGCTACCCCCGGCACGCGCAAGTCGCGGTCGACAAGCAGCCGGCCGGATTTGTCGCGCTCGCCGGGTATCTGCGCGGTAAGCGGGGCGGCACGAATGCCCGCCGCCCAGATCACGGTCTCGGCCTCGATGCGTTCGCCATCGGAGAGCGTGACGCCGGATTTGTCGAGCGATGCGACGCCGGCACCGACCCGCGCCTCGACACCGAGCTTCTTCAGCGCGTCCTCGACGACGGGGCGGGAATCTGCGCCCATATCGGGAGCGATCGCGGGATTCCTTTCGACGATGATGACGCGCGGCTTTGCATCTTTGCCGAGGATCGCACGAAGCCGCGCCGGCATCTCCGTGGCCGCCTCGATGCCTGTGAACCCGCCGCCGGCCACGACGACCGTGTCGCGCCCGTTTATTGCCGGCCGGTCGGCCAAGCCATGCAGATGCCGGTCGAGGGCAATCGCATCATCGAGCTGGTCGACGCTGAAGCCGTGCTCGGCGAGGCCCGGAATATTCGGGCGGAACAGCCGGCTTCCGGTCGCCACGACCAACCGATCATAGGGGAGCTGCTTGCGCCGGCCATCGGCAGTGCGGAATCCGACCGCGCGAGCCTTGGTGTCGACCGTCTCGGCGCTGCCTTGAACGTAGACAACGTCGATGGCCTTCAGGACATCGGTGAGAGGCGCCGTCAGGGTCTCCGGCTTCGGCTCATAGAGGCGCGGGCGAATCACCAGCGTAGGCTCGGGTGCGACCAGCGCGATCTCGAGCTCCTCGGGTGATGCGCCATGGATGTCGCGCAGGCGGGCGGCGGAAAGTGCGGCATACATGCCGGCGAAGCCGGCGCCGATGATGACAAGTCGCATGTGATTTACTCCTGTGGTTGATTTTCTCGGGCGTGCGCGCGCCACCGCCGCCGCTTCCGCGGCGAACTTCTTGCGATCGACGATGGCGTGAAGGGGTGAAACGAGATTGTAAGTTCTTAGGGCGAGGAGCAGCTCGTCATTGACGATGCTCGCAGCGGCCAGCCGTGGCGAAGGAAAATCGACTGGGTGGCGTTCGGGCTCCAGTCGGCGTAGGGGAGCTGGGCGCCGTCCTTGGTCATGGTAGACATCGCCGTTGGCAAGGACTGCAGCGGAATTTCCACCTCTTCGCCGGTCGCCGAGGTGAAGCGCACGGCCAGTGAAAGTCCGTATACGAGTGCGGTCGCGATCACTCTACTTCGCGGTCTGATCGCGATTTGGCTGACGAAGGTTTTCCGGATCATCGTTGGTCTCCGCCGGTTGTAGGCGTGGGCACCCTGATCATCTAGCGGATCGGATCTGCAATTGCGCCAGAGCGATTGCTCTACCTGCAGAGTGATTGCTGTTAGCGCGTGCGTCGTCGCCAATCGCTCGGTGTCTCGCCGGTCAATCGCCTGAACGCGGCAGTGAAGGCCGTTTGCGAGGCGTAGCCGAGTTCTGCGGCCACCGTTGCGATCGACGCGTCTGTATCGCGCAACATGTTCATGGCCTGCTCGAGCCGGTGCTGGCGCAGCCAGGCATGCGGCGAAAGGCCGGTGCTTTCCTTGAAGGCGCGGCAGAAGTGGAAGCGGGACAGACCGGCGTCCGAAGCCAGAGCCGCAAGAGAGACGTCAGTATCGCTGTCCGAACGCAAACGTTCGATCGCGCGTCGCAGAGCGTGGGGAGCCAGCCCGCCCATGATCGGCTCGAAGGCGGTTGGCACACCGGTGTGCTCAGCCAGGATGCGCGTGGCCACGAGATCTGTCAGTCGCTGCCTGAACAGGGCGTCCAGGACCGCATTGCCCTCCAGCACATCGGCTGCACTCATCAGCAATCCGGATGTGACGGGGTCGGGATGCCCGGTGCGCTCCAGAAGATCGCTGGGAGCGGGCGCCTCGGCTTCGCGGGCAACGCGTTCGAGCGTTGTCTGCGGAAGATACAGCTGGATGACGTCGACTAGGCCGGGAATATCCCATCTGGCGCTTGAACCCGCCGGAATGATCGTCACAACTCCGGAACGCGCCGTTCCAATCGCAACCGATTTCCCGGCGCGCCGCTCCAGGCGCTGAACGCCTGTGGGGTAGGCCATGATGACGTGGTCGGTCATGGGCTCGACCACATCGTGAAGAGGCCCATGCTTCCAATGCGAGATGCCGCCATTGGAAGGGTCCGAAGCCATTTGGAGCGGTGCGGTCTTGAGGATGCGCGCCATTTCCACATCGGCAGCGCGCCGCTCGGAGACCGGCGAGTCGCTATGGCGCGCACTGGGTGCGGCAAGCAGAGCCTCCAAGGGATCGTGCAAGATCGGTTTATTCATGGAGCTGTCCTCGCATTCGGAAAGCGCTTCGCTCCCCGCAGAGCGATTGTTGTTAACGCATGCGTCGTCGCCAATCGCTCGGCGTTTCGCCGCTCAGTCGCCTGAACGCCGCGGCGAAGGCCGTCTGCGAGGCATAGCCAAGCTCTGCTGCCACCATGGCGATCGATGTGTCGGTATCGCGGAGCAGGTTCATGGCCTGCTCGAGCCGGTGCTGGCGCAGCCAGGCATGAGGAGAAAGGCCGGTGCTTTCCTTGAAGGCGCGACAGAAGTGGAAGCGCGACAGACCGGCATCGGAGGCGAGGGAATCGAGGGAGACGTCCGCATCACTGTCCGAGCGCAAGCGTTCGATTGCACGGGCCAGGACCTTCGGCGAAAGCCCACCGATGGTCGGCTGGAATGTGGTTGGCGAGCCGGTGTGCGCAGCCAGGAGGCGCATGGCCAAGAGGTCTATCAACTGATGCCTAAACAAACTATCCAGGGCGCCATTGCCCTCCAGCGCGCTGACCGTGCTCAAGAGCAATCTGGAAGTAATGGGATCCGGATGCGCCGTTCGCTCCAGGAGATCGGTCAGTGTGCCGGTAACGGCCTCGTCGGCGACGCGCTTTAGCGTTGCGTGAGGAAGATAGAGCTGTACGACGTCTACAGGTTTCGGAATGTCCCAGCGGGAGCTTGATCCTTCCGGAATGATGATCACGACCCCGCGACGAAACGTACCGGTCGCAACCGACCTTCCTGACCGCCGCTCCATGTGCTGCGTCGAGCCGTTGTAAGCCATGATGACGTGGTGGCTCATGGGCTCGACGACGTCGTGCAATGGCTCATGTTTCCAGTGGGCAATCCCCGCGCCGGAGGCGTCCAAAGCCATGCGAAATGGTGTGGTGTGGAGGACGCGCGCCATCTCTGCGTCGGCGGCACGTCGCCTGGATGCCGGCGATTGGTCCTGGCTCGTGTGAGCGGACGCCGGAGGATTCTCATACGCAGCATCGTGCGAGATCGGTTCACTCATGGGAGGTGCTCGCTTCAGGGGGCCTTGCACTCGCGTCGCCAGGCGTGACTTGCGGGCCAGAAGCCATCGCTTCTTTTGTGCCGGTATTGCGCCGCTAGGCGCCGCGAGTTCTCGCCGGAGGTTCTAGGCACGCAGGACTACGGGGTCTTTCCTGAAGCTGCTCGGCTTTTCCCAATTCTGCTCTCAAAGCACTTGCGTGCGAGATCTTGTGATCGGCTGCCCTGGGCAGTTGCTCACGACCGCCGGCAGGCCTAAAGTCGCAGCCCGGCGCGTTTTGCCTTGAAATTACTTCCGAAAATGGCTTTTTCTCGGTGCATTGCGCGTTTCCACCGGCCTGCCGCCGCATCAATGCCCGCTTCGCCAGCGCGTGAAGGCGGCCAAGCAGTTGATGAGCGTGCGCGACCTGCCGCTGTCCGAGAATGCGATATCGGTCGGGTTCGCCAACCAAAGCCACCTGACGAAAGCGTTCTCGGCGCAGGTCAGCGTGAGCCCGGCGACATGGCGCCGCGAGGTGCTTGGCGTCAGGGACAACGAGACGTGATCGTCTGATCAGCGGCGCTGCACCAGTGAAATGGCGTACGCGGCGCGGCGCGCCGCAAAGATCTCATCCGGCGGATAACCAATGCCTTCGGCGAGAGTCGCCGGATTGAAAACCGATGAATCGCACACCGCGTTCGCTTCGAGACCAGTGATCACGATTGTTCCGAGCCTCACTGCTTCACGGCCGTCCTCGTCCGGCCATCGCATCGTGACATCCAGCGTTGGGTCATCGGGACGTCCGAGCAGTGCCATCAGGCTGAACCGGACATCGCCCGTAGCGATCCTTCTTTCGAGATCGTCGTAAAGGACGTTGGCGGACTGCGTCCGGACCTCAGCCTCGGCCAGCGCAAGCTCGCTACCGACCGGGACTACCTTGAATTTGATGAATTGCGTCTCGCCCTTCGAATTCGTTGCGGGAAAGGCGTGGACGGCCCAGTAGGTCGTGCCGGCGAAACTCGGGGGCTGCGGATGGGCTGTGATGTAGTCCGCCTGATGCAGCGTTTCAGGATAGGCGGCGGAGAACGCCTCGAGTTCCTCCAGGTCCTGCCTTCCGTCCGGTCCCGGAATGCGCGCCTTGAGGAACGCCAGCATCTGGCGGAGCGTCCTCGCGTAATGAACGGGAGCGCTCTGCGTGAGGACGTCCGATCGATGGTTGGTGTCGCCGAGCCTGAAGCTGAAGCCGCGCAGCGCGAGGTCGCCGGCATCCAATATGCTGGGATTGCCGGCGTTTTCGGAGAAGCGCGCAAGCACGCGCGATGGTCTCGTAAAGCTCCGGGACCTCGTAATCTCGTCGGCCCGATCCGACGGGATGTAGGTGCCCCGGACGCATCGGCCATTGGCGAAGCTCGCGCGTACCTTCGGCGAAGCACCAGCGGTCGTTTTCATGGCATGGATGATTGACGCGAGCGTGGCGGCTGTGACCCGGATCATGGCGATATGTCCAGCGTCTTGCTAAAGCGGCCACGCGCGGCAGCCACTCGGGCTTTGAATGACAACCCGTTGGACCGGCTTCGGCCTCCACCCCCTGCAGAAGATCGGAGCGCCGTCCCCGGTCATGATTGAAACCAGGGGATTGTGCGTGTGAGCCGGTAGCGCCGGAATCTTCGTTGCTTCATCGGCTAATGAAGTGAGGCGAACCGTCGCCGAGAGGGCGCACATGAAGGTGGTTCTGAGGACCCTCGGCCGCGATGCAAGTGTCGCGGATTGGTTGACGAAGCTCTTCCAGGCCATCATTGTCTCTCCGTCCGTTGCTGGCGTCGAAACAGTGATGGTAGTGAGCGCGCCCAGCGCTGCCCCATAGCAATTGATCCCATTGCAGAGGGATTGCTGCCAGGTGAGCGACATCGCGAATGGCGCGGCCCCGCGCGCACGGCGGCAGGCCTTCTTTCTGCCGGCCTATGCCCGGAGAAGCGCGAACGCCGCAACTATCTACCATGCGGACAAGAAGTGGAAGACACAAGGAGAAGCGGGCGCGGGTAGGTTCGAGATCGATATCCTGCGTCGCAAGGAATGGCCAGGGCCACTCTGTGCCTCCCGCATCGATGCTCTAGGCCCGCGGTCTATCGCTGGTTCAGCTCCAGCAAGGCCTCGAACGTACCAGTCATCGTGGACAATCGACCCGGAGCAGGCGGCAATATCGGCTCCGATGCGGAGGCGCGTTCCGCGCGGGACAGCTACACACTGCCGCTGGCTACCGTGGCGACGCACGGCATCAATGCGAGCCTCTACAAGAATCTGCCGAATGACCCGGTGAAGGACCTTGCTCCAGTCAGCTTGGTCGCATCGTCGCCGAGCGTGCTCGAGGTGAACCGCTTGCTGCCGATCAATTCAGTCTCCGAGCTGATCGCATACGCGAAACAGAACTTGGCAAATGTCGAAGGGCTGCAATGCTACACGGTGGCAGCCTGGTAAGATGGCGCCTTCCGTGACGGCCGTGCGGTCAGCACCGACGAGATTTCAAGTCACAGCCAGAAGTGATCGTCGATCAGTGACGGAACCTATTCAGTTGCTCTTAGGCGGCGAGGGAAGCGCCGTAAACGGCGGGATCCGGCGCACTATCGAGACGGACATTCCGAGTTAAACTGCTCTCCGACAAAAAACAGGGTCTCCGAAATAGTGGATGTAGCGATAGCGGCCCCGGCTACCAAGGTTCGTCGGCTCTGCGCTGTCATCTGATGCGCCCGGTTCGCGGAATTTTGGTGTCGATTTGATACGGGACGACTCCTCTTTCGATTGTGCCCACGTCAAGTGGATGTCCGATCGGCGGTAGCGCTCGGTGACGACAATCCTTGCGTTCGCATGCTCGGCATCCCGGGCCGATAGGATCGGTCGAATCGAGATCGTCCAAGTCCAGGCCTTTCGAGTAGACCGTCTCGCTTGCATAGGCAATTTCGCATCCCAGTCCGACCGCAACCGCGCGCGGGCGGCTGAGATAGGAGCCTGCCGAGTGGCTCACGGTTCGAGCCACGGAGAGATACCTCGTCCCATCCGGCGTGGCAGCCAACTGGACCAGGATGCGGCCAGGATGCGAAAACGATTGGTGCACGTTCCACAGGGGGCAGGGACCTCCGAAGCGGGCGAACTGGAAACGGGTGGCGCTGCTGCGCTTCAGCACATTTCCGGCGATGTCGATCTTCAAAAAGTAGAACGGAATTCCCGGTGAGCTTCGCCGTTGAAGCGTGCTCAAGCGATGGCATACCTGTTCGAAGCTCGTGACGAAGCGTCGCTGAAGGCGTTCGATGTCGTAGCGAACGTCGCGCGCGGTGGCGAGGAATGTTTCGTAAGGCATGACCAGAGCGCCGGCAAAGTAGTTGGCGAGAGCAACGCGTGCCAGCGATGCAGCCTCCTCATTGCTCAGTCGTGCCTGCTTGATTTGCCGCTCGATGCTGTCCCGCTGCTCAAGGAGGCCGATGACGTGAGCGACCCAGAAGATCCGACTTTCGACGGGGGCATCTTCAGACAGAAAGAGCGTCTTGGCGTTGTTATCAAGCCGCCAGATCATCCCCTTACCAAGATCCTCTCGAGCTTGCCCCGTTCGGATCCCATACGTGTCGCGCAAGTACTTGATGAAGTCCTCGCTGCGGTTCTCGGGGTGAAAATTTCGTGCTTCGGCGAGTCTCTCGGCGGCGCGGTCAAGCGCATCGAAATAGTTCCGCTTTGATTGCACCCAGTCCCGGACCTCATCGTAGGGAAAGCGACTGGCGGCTCCTACGTCGTTCTGCGCGACGCGCGTTTGTAGGGAGCGATGCTCTTCTTCGAGCGCAAGATAGCCGCGGTAGAGATGGAGAAAACGCTGCGCGATGTCGGGTGCGACCCGGACCGCCGCGCTCGCCTCGTCGGCCGAAATGGCTGATCCGAACAGCGGGTCGCTGGCGCTTTCGCGAAGTTCGCTTGCGAGCCGCAAGTCGTCATCGGCTGCGAAATAGTTCGGTTCAATGCCGAGCAGCCGGCTGAGCCGCATTAGCAGCCTGCGCGTGATTGGCCGCTGATCCCCCTCCATTTGGCTCAGATAGCCTGCCGAAATGCCAAGACCGCCGGCGAGTTCCGCCTGCGTCGTCCCGCGTTGTTCGCGCAGCCGCCGCAGCCGGTCGCCGGCAAAGATCTTGTGATGCTTCGTCACTTTGCAAACTTTACAAAAAGCAGCGCGAAGTCAGCAACAATGAGCACTTCTCTAGTCCTCCTGCGACGAATAATTTGCTAACTTTGCATACATCCGACTGAGTTGCAAAGGCTGCTGATGCCTTCAACCCCGGTGGGGATTGCATCTCGGGAGCAGGTGACCTCTGGGGGATTCAGCCGTCGGTACTGTTGGCTTGTGAGGCTTTGGTGGATCATCGCAGAGGCCGCGGTTCGTTTCCAGGATCAATGGCGGCGCTGAGAAGACGAGTAATTATGAGCGTGATTGACCGAGCCTACGAAGATAGCGCTGCCCCCACGGGAGCAGTTCATTACCAGTGGACCCGCTCCGAAGCCGAGGCGATCTACAATCTTCCCTTTTCCGATCTCGTTTTCCGTGCCCAGAGCACTCATCGAAGCAACTTCGATCCGAACACTATAGAGTTCGCGAGCTTGCTCAGCATCAAGACCGGCGGTTGTCCTGAGGATTGCGGATACTGTTCGCAAAGCGCGCGTTACGATACGGGCGTCGGTGCAACTCGTTTATTGGATCAGGCCGACGTAATTGCTGCCGCGCAGCGTGCCAAGGACGCCGGTGCGACCCGATTCTGCATGGCTGCCGCCTGGCGTAGCCCAAAAGACCGCGAGCTTGATCGCGTTTGCGATATGGTGACCAAGGTGAAGGGGCTAGGTCTCGAAACTTGTGTCACGCTCGGAATGCTGACGGCCGAACAGGCCGAACGGCTCGCGACTGCGGGCCTCGACTTCTACAATCATAACGTCGACACCTCGCCCGAGTTCTACGACAAGATCATCACCACCCGTACTCTGCAGGATCGCCTAGACACGCTGGAGCGCGTCCGCCACGCCGGCATCAGCGTCTGTGCAGGGGGAATCATCGGAATGGGCGAGGGAATCGAAGATCGGCTCGGCATGCTCGTATTACTTGCAAATCTGCCCTTCCGTCCCGAAAGCGTACCCATCAACCTCTGGAACGAGGTCAAGGGTGTTCCAGTTGCGGAAACCGCAGCGCGTCCCGATCCGATCGAGGTGGTGCGGTTGGTTGCGGTCGCCCGCATTTTGATGCCGCGCGCGGTGGTTCGGCTGTCGGCCGGACGCCAGTATATGACCGATGAGCTGCAGGCGCTTTGCTTCCTGGCTGGTGCGAATTCGATCTTCATCGGCGACGTACTGCTCACAACGAAGAATCCGCAACGCGATCGGGATGCAAGTCTTCTGGAGCGGCTTGGCATGAACTCCAGGCTGGATTGACGATTGCGTCGCATCATCGGCAAAATGGACTGTTGCCCTACATCCATTCTGTAAAGAGCGCTTTTCTTGGTTCGCACCAAGTCGGACCTGACCGTGAGGACGTACGCTGCCGTGACTACATTGACTGAACTCGAAGATAGACGTGCCGGCGCCAGGCTCGGCGGCGGGGAAAAGCGCATCGAGGCGCAGCACGCCCGCGGCAAGCTGACGGCGCGCGAGCGTATCGAACTGCTGCTCGACAAGGGATCGTTCGAGGAGTTCGACATGTTCGTCGAGCACCGCTCCACCGAGTTTGGCATGGAGAAGACCAAGGTGCCCGGTGACGGCGTCGTCACCGGCTGGGGCACCGTCAACGGCCGCAAGACCTTCGTGTTCGCCAAGGACTTCACCGTGTTCGGCGGCTCGCTGTCCGAGACCCACGCGCTGAAGATCACGAAACTGCAGGACATGGCGATGAAGGCGAGGGCGCCCATCATCGGCCTCTATGACGCGGGTGGCGCCCGCATCCAGGAGGGCGTCGCGGCGCTCGCGGGTTATTCCTACGTCTTCCGCCGCAACGTGCTCGCCTCGGGCGTGATCCCGCAGATCTCCGTCATCATGGGCCCCTGTGCCGGCGGCGACGTCTATTCGCCGGCGATGACCGATTTCATCTTCATGGTGAAGAACACCAGCTACATGTTCGTCACCGGACCCGACGTGGTGAAGACCGTCACCAACGAGGTCGTCACCGCGGAGGAACTCGGCGGCGCTTCCGTGCACGCGACGCGCTCCTCGATCGCGGACGGTGCGTTCGAGAACGACGTCGAGACGCTGCTGCAGATGCGCCGGCTGATCGACTTCCTGCCGTCGAACAACACCGACGGCGTGCCGGAATGGCCGAGCTTCGACGACATCGGCCGCGTCGACATGTCGCTCGACACGCTGATCCCCGACAATCCGAACAAGCCTTACGACATGAAGGAGCTGATCCTGAAGGTCGTGGACGAGGGCGACTTCTTCGAGATCGCGGAAGCTTTCGCCAAGAACATCGTCACCGGCTTCGGCCGCATCGCCGGCCGGACCGTCGGCTTCGTCGCCAATCAGCCGATGGTGCTGGCGGGCGTGCTCGACTCCGACGCCTCGCGCAAGGCCGCGCGCTTCGTTCGTTTTTGCGACGCCTTCAACATCCCGATCGTCACCTTCGTCGACGTGCCGGGCTTCCTGCCGGGCACCGCGCAGGAATATGGTGGTCTGATCAAGCACGGCGCCAAGCTCCTGTTCGCGTATTCGCAGTGCACCGTGCCGCTGGTGACGATCATCACCCGCAAGGCCTATGGCGGTGCCTTCGACGTCATGGCGTCCAAGGAGATCGGTGCCGACATGAACTACGCCTGGCCGACCGCCCAGATCGCGGTGATGGGCGCCAAGGGCGCGGTCGAGATCATCTTCCGCGGCGACATCGGCGACCCCGACAAGATCGCCGCGCGCACCAAGGAATACGAAGACCGCTTCCTGTCTCCCTTCATCGCCGCCGAACGCGGCTACATCGACGACGTCATCATGCCGCACTCGACCCGCCGCCGCATCGCCCGTGCGCTGGCGATGCTGAAGGACAAGAAGACGGAAATGCCGGCGAAGAAGCACGACAATTTGCC
>NZ_LSEF01000121.1 GCF_001641695.1 Bradyrhizobium neotropicale | reverse complement strand
CTAGGCGGTGTGGACACTTATCGCATCCATAGGACGATGGCAGCGAGAGTGACGACGGCTCGGTAATTTCGGGCGGTCTTTTCGAAGCGGGTAGCGACGCGGCGGAACTGCTTGAGTTTGGAGAAGCAGCATTCCACGAGATGGCGCTGGGCATAGAGATGTTTGTCGAGCGGATATTTGAGGGCGCGTGACGGGTTGTTGGGGATGACGGCGAGCGCCTTTTTGGCGGCGATGTCTTGGCGCAAATGATCGGCGTCATAGGCTGT
The DNA here is from genome assembly GCF_001641695.1 of Bradyrhizobium neotropicale. Classification (GTDB taxonomy): domain Bacteria; phylum Pseudomonadota; class Alphaproteobacteria; order Rhizobiales; family Xanthobacteraceae; genus Bradyrhizobium; species Bradyrhizobium neotropicale. The sequence continues at coordinate 112,698 of NZ_LSEF01000121.1, read as the reverse complement.
ATCGGCGATGACGACCTCGGCCGGCAGTCCCTCGATCAATGCGGCGGCCTGTGGTGCATCGCCCTTCTGGCCTGCGGTGAGCGTGAACCGTACAGGACACCCCAAGCCGCGAACGGCCATATGTATCTTCGTGCTCAGGCCGCCGCGCGAGCGGCCAAGCGCCTGATCTTCAGACCCCCTTTTTTCGCCCCGGCGGCGTGCTGATGCGCCCGGACGATGGTGGAATCGACGATCAGATATTCGAAGTCTGGATCATCAGACATCGCCTCGAAGATCCGCCACCAAACACCCTTGATGCTCCATCGACTGAAGCGCCGGAATACGCTGTTCCAGTCTCCGAACGCCTCCGGAAGGTCGCGCCAGGGAGAGCCTGTACGCACGATCCAGAGCACACCTTCCACGAACATCCGGTTGTCCCGCCCGGTCGAACCCTTCTGGTCGGGCCGGCCTATGATCAGCGGCGCCATGCGCTCCCAGGCCGCGTCGCTCAACACCAAACGATCCATCACACCCAAGGCCGCCTCCCAAAAAGAAGCCTTGAATCTGATTTGCTCTCAAAAGGGAATCCTTAGAGTCCACACCGCCTAGAGTCCGGGGCTCTCTGAACTCAATCGCATGAACTCGATGGCCGATACGGATCGGCCGCTGGCTCAAGAGGATGTCATGAAAGCAGTTCTGGTCGAAAACTACGACAACATCGGAAATATCCCTATCAAGGAAGTTGCTAGGCCCGAATTGTCGGCGGGAATGGTCCGCGTCCGAATTCAGGCCGCCGCCGTCGGCTTCGTGGACGGCTTGAAAGTGCAGGGCCTGTATCAGACCAAGGACCCTTTGCCGTTTACACCCGGGTCGGAGTTTGCGGGCATCGTCGACGAGGCGGCCGCAGATGTTAAGGACTTCGCGCCCGGCACGCCCGTTATCGGGATGGTCATAAATGGTGGCCTTGCCGAGTATATTTGCGTGCCGGCAGGGGACCTTTTCGTCACGCCAAAGGGCATAGAGCCGGAGGTCGGCGCCTCGTTCTTTGCCAACTACCTGACGGCGCTGTACGCGCTTAGCGCGCGGGGAAAGCTGCAGCGCGGCGAGACACTCCTGGTTCTAGGAGCCGCCGGCGGCGTCGGAATAGCCGCGGTTCAGGTTGGAAAGTTGCTGGGCGCCCGCGTCATCGCGGCGACTTCGACGGAGGAGAAGCGAAAATTTGCGATCAATCATGGTGCAGATGCAGGCCTGGATTACACGGGTGAAGGCTGGCGCGACGAGCTCAAGGAGCTCACCGGAGGTCAGGGCGCGGACGTCATCTACGATCCCGTCGGGGGAGATCTGAGCCTACAGGCGTTCCGTTCGATCGCCTGGAACGGACGACATCTGGTGATCGGCTTTGCTTCCGGAACGATTCCGGCGTTGCGGTTCAATCTGCCGCTTCTAAAGGGAGGGGCGCTGCTGGGCGTCGACCTGGCGCAGATTGGTCGTCGTGAGCCGGAGGTGCGAGATCAGGTCATCGCCCAGCTGTTTACCTGGTTGAGCGAGAAGACGCTTGTTCCTGTCGTCGGGAAGGTCTTTGCGTTCGAGGAATTCCACGAAGCGTTCAAGGCGATGACGACGCGCTCGGCTCTAGGAAAGATGGTCGTCCGGATCGGCTGACGATCCTCCTCGATCCGGTATTCGGAGAAATTTTCATGAAAGTGTCTGATGCGTTGAGTTCGCGGAGCTCCGTACGGGCGTTCCTGGACGTCCCCGTCTCCGGAGAGATTGTCAAAGATATCCTGCTTGCGGCCAGCCGTTCACCTTCCGGCGGGAATCTACAGCCGTGGCATGTCTGGGCACTAGGAGGTCAGGAACTCGCACGCTTCAAGGCGTTGATGGCCGAGCGGATCAAGATGAACCCGAAGGGCGAGCAGCCGGAATACAACATCTATCCGCCGGAACTGAAGGAGCCGTACAGAAGCCGGCGTTTCAAGAACGGTGAAGATCTGTATCGAACGATCGGAATTCCGCGCGAAGACAAGGCTGCGCGCCTGAATCAACTTGCAAGGAACTTCAGCTTCTTCGGTGCGCCCGTCGGTCTGTTTTTTGCCATTGATCGCCAGATGGAGCCCGGGCAATGGGTCGACCTTGGCATGTACATGCAATCCATCATGTTGCTCGCATTAGAAAAGGGGCTGAGCACCTGCCCGCAAGAAGCCTGGGCGCTCTGGCACAACACCGTTGCAGAATTCATCGAGTTGCCGTCCCACCTTATGCTCTTCTGCGGCATGGCTCTCGGTTACATGGATCGAGCACATCCGATCAATAGTCTGCACGCAGATCGTGCCGATTTGTCGGAATTCGCGACCATCAGCGGCTTTTGACTGTGAGTGGAGCCGAGTCATGGATCCAATCGCAGTTGGGAGGCGCTAAATTCGACGTGATTCAAATAAAGCAACCCGAAGATGCACCTGGTGCGTTCCAAACTGCCTGGAACGCTCACGACATGCAGGCTCTTGGAGAACTGCTTGGGCGCTGCAGATGACGGAACATGAACCGCCCTAATTGCCGGAGCTGCAACCAGGTCACCGACGTGTATCCTAAGCTCGTGCCTGAGCGAGACCCGTTCTCGTACCGCAGCGCCGCAACAATAACTTAGAAGATACTCAGCGCTCGGCCCTAGCGCTCAAAGATCCCCCGTTCTATGGGGCAAGACTTGTCCAATGAAACGTCCAACAAAACGTCCAACGTCAAAAGCTGTATATCCATCTAAGTAGTTGATTTTGCAAACAACGATAAATTTGGATCGGAGCGCTTCACCCGCTCCAATCATTTCAGGCACTTGGTATTTCCATTCGGACAGGCGGGCTTTTGTCAGCCGATCAGCGTGCCGCATTGACCGGACGGCATCGTCACTTCATTTCGGAAGGCATTCCACGTTGTACGCAATAATGATCTGCGCTGGGTCTCCCTTACCGATGCTTTTGAGGTCTTCCAGACCACTTCTCAGCTTGGCTCCCGCCTCGCTCAAGCTGGCTTCGAGCGTTGCCTTGGCCTTCTTGCACCGTTCTTCATCGGAAAACTCCTGAAACACCACGGTGGGGAGAAGCCTCCATTCCGCGCGGTCGCTCGTAGCGGCAGGACTGACCGAGTAGGAGAAGACGTACATCAACACCCACATCGGTTCCTCCGCTAACTATTCGATCCATCGAGCGGTCCGCACCCTTACTGACAGACCAGTACGGGGGTTTTCGCCTGCGTCAGCACCTTGTTTGTCACACTGCCGATCAGCAGCATCGAAAGTCCGCTGCGTCCGTGCGATGACATGACAATGAGATCGCAGCCTTTGTCCTCGGCTGCCGCGATGATGGCTTGATGGGGTTGCCCGCTCTCCGCTTGAATCGTCTCACAGGAGACCCCGGCCGCCTTGGCTGCATTTGCCGCGCGATCCAACACGCTCTCGGCCTGCTCCTTGCGCAGCTCGGCATAGGTCGCGACTGCTTCAAGGAACCGCCCCGACAATTCTGCAAACGGTTCCACAACGAAGATGACAGATACCTTGGCGCCAAGGGATTTCGCCAGCGCCAACCCGTGCGTCACCCCGTGCTCCGCCAGCTCAGACCCATCTGTCGGAATGAGAATATGCCGGTACATGCTTCACCTCCCGATTGTCCGGACGTATCGCTGCCCTTCGAAGGCAGGTTGGGCCGACGTTCCGGATACAACCTTGAGATAGATCAATCTATCGGCCCATCGCGCTGCGCGACCCGATGTGCGCAATCGGGGGCAAAGCGGATCAAGACTCGGGGATTGTCCATAACAGCCGAACCCGCTCGAGCTGGAGCCGACACGGACGCGGAGCCGCAACGACCGTCGCGGTGAGCTTCTAGCCAGTGTTCCTGACCGCCTCAGCCAGAATGGCGTAAAGCTGCCGTTTGCTGAGTTCCTGAGGCTGCTGTCTCTCTGTCACCTTTCGCGACACCTTCTTTGCCACTGGGTGGTCGCAGGCAGCCGACGATGCCGGCCTCAGCTTCGGGGCCGGCCTTATCTTGGGTCGCGCTGTTGGTGGCTTGTGGCCTCGCTTCAGGCCCGAACGGGTCAGCATGCCGCAGACCGCGTTGCGGCTACACCCGAGACGACGCGCGATCTGCGCCGCGCTCTGTCCTGCGGCCCAGAGTCTTTTGAGCAGTGCTACGTCTTCCGCATCCCAACCCATGGCAGACATTATAGCGCCGACTGCAAGGCTCACGCTAGTCTAGTCTTCGTCCGGCTCGCGCACGACCGCCGGTTCGTCGGCGTCATCCTCCTCTTCCTCCTCTTCGTCCTCCTCGTCTTCATCAGGATCGCGGGGCGGCATCGCGTTGCCCATGAGCACGAGCGACGTCCCGTCGATCGGTGCGGTGGAAAATGTTTCGGAGGTGTGTTGCTTCATGTCGTTGCTCCTCGAAAAATACGAGCAGTTGAACATTCCGGACGGACCACTGCGGATGTCCAGGGCGCGATCGCTCCAATGCGACGGCGATCGGGTCGTCTGCATGAGCAAAGGGGCGGCATCCCACGTAACCGGCGGCGTCTACGGGCACCTCATGCCGGAGGAGGCATCACGTTCGATGTTGACCAGAATTTCGCCGGCAATGATTTCGGGATCTCCAAGATCGAGGTCATGCAGGCTTGCTTGAACGAACTCCAGGACCTTGGCGTTCGCCGCGCTGGCGCTTTCGCGGTCCTCGAATATCATCACGGCGACGCCAACGCCGTCGCCCCCATCCAGCACATAGTAAGATCTGAACCCGGGCGATTGGCGTAGGATCTGTCCGATGCCGCTCTTGGCGCGGCGAGCAGCGTCCGCAACCGAACGAACCCTGGTGTACTTGCGAATGACCATGTACATGAGGCCACCACGCGTCAAAGTTCCTGTCCCCACGCATCAAAGCACATCGGATCCCTGCTGGACTAGGGCCTACTTCCGAGATGGGTCACGAGCGATGGGGCCAGCTCGTGTTCGGGACCGGCCCAATGAGCGATCCTCGCCCCGCAAGCGGGGCGAGGTGCTGAGGCTCAGGAGCCCTCGAACTTGAACGATACGTTGAGCTTGGCGCGATAGGCCTCTATTTTTCCCTTGGCATCCAGTTGCAGATCGAGTTTGACGACCTCTGCAACGCGAAGATCTCGGAGAGATTTTGCAGCTTGCTCGACCGCATTGGCGGCGGCCTTTTCCCAAGAGTCGCTGCTGGTACCGACCAGTTCAATGACCTTGTAGACGCTGTCAGGCATGTCGTTCTCCTGTCCGGTATGAAGCAGGAAGCAGGTGCTTCCTGCCGTCGCGGAATCTAGCATCAGGATATCGGCGCCGATACGGTCTGAGGGGCATCCCCCGGAGCCGAAGGGCTAATCGCCTTTGGCGGGGAGAGCGGCTCCTGGCATGGCTCAAGAATGCCCTGCCGGTTGTCCTGAGGGAAAAGGCTTGATCCATGTCAAGCTACGCGCCCAGCCGCGCGCCATCATGAGATCACGGTTGGCATGCCTCGAAATTCGGCGCCATGGATCAATGGTCGGGAATAAGGAAGGATGCCGTCAAGCTGCCGATGTGGCTTCGCATCGCAGTAGTCGCGGCCGTGGTTGTCCTTGGCGCAGGCGCAAGCCTGTTCGCGTACCGCTGGTATCTCCGGCCGGTGACGCTTTCGATTGCGGTCGGATCCTTCGACGGCGATGCCCCCAAGATTGTATCGGCGCTTGCAAGCAGGCTTGCGCTGAACAATGCGCCGGTGCGACTAAAGCTGGTTGAGACCTCCGGCCCCATCGAATCCGCGGCGGCCTTTTCATCGGGCAAGACGGACCTTGCCGTCGTCCGCGGAGACGTCGGCGACCTGTCGCAGGCGCAAGCCATCGTCGTCCTGGCCCAGGCCGTGGCCCTCCTCGTCGCACCGCCGGGATCGGCGATTACGGACATGGCTGGCCTGAAGCGCACGACGGTGGGGGTCGTCGGAGGCGACACCAATGAGAAGATCGTCGCCGTTTTGAGAGCGGCATACGACCTTGATCGCGCCAACGTCGTATTCAAGAACGTTGCGCTCGACCAGGTCCGCCATGCGCTCGAAACCAAGGAGATACGTGCCGTCCTCTTCGTCATGCCACTGAGCGACAAATACCTGTCGCTGGTGCGAGGGCTTTTCCCCCAGAATGCAAAGACCGCTCCGATTCTGATCCCGATCGAGAATGCCGGGGCGATTGCTGAGAAGGAGCACGCTTACGAAAGCTTCGACATCCCCAAGGGTACGTTGCGCGGATCCCCTCCCGTTCCCGACGATGATGTGACCACGCTGCAGGTTTCCTTCTATCTGGTCGGCAAGAAGAGCCTCGACAACGACCTGATTGCCGGCTTCACACAAGCCATAACGAGCGCACGCAGAGACATTTCGGCCGAATTTCCGATTCTTGCGCAGTTCAAGGCGCCCGATACCGACGCGGGCGCCTATCTTCCCGTTCATCCCGGCGCGGCAGAGTTCTACAATGGTAACCAACAAACGTTCCTGGATAAGTGGAGCAACGCGATCTTCCTGACGCCAATGGCGCTTGGCGCACTTGCCACGGTCCTCGCGGCGGCCTGGAAGTTTCTTCGATCCGGCGAGTTCAAGTCGAGCGAGCCGGCGCTGGATTCACTCTATGCCTTGGGACGAAGAATAAGGCACGCCGAAAACGAAACGGAGTTGTCGGAGATCGAAAATCAGATCGACGAGGTGCTGCGCGCGCAACGCAAGAGGGCGGACGAAGAAGAACACGCTCTTGATGCCGCGACCCTCAATGTCGCAGCCCACCGGCTTGAGAACCTGATCCATGATCGCAGGGCGGCGCTCGCCGCTCCAGGCTCCGAAGCGCCGCTCAAAGCAAAGTCGTGAGCGGTAAGAAACCGCACGCGGAGCTTGAGGCGCCGCGTGCGTGTGTTGGTCCGTGCCGGGCTAAGCGCCGCTGGGCGATTCGGTCGAGCCCGTTCCGCTCAATCGACCTTGATCGCGGCCTTCTCGATCACGCCCTTCCAACGCGTCGTTTCCGAGGCGATGTAGGCGGAGAATTCCTGCGGGTCCTTCGCGACCGCGATGGCGCCGAGCTCGGCCATCTTTTGCACCGTCTCCGGCTGCTTCATGAAGGCGCGGATTTCGTCCGCGAGCTTGTCGACGATCGGCTTCGGCGTGCCAGCCGGCACCAGGAAGCCGTGCCAGGCCACGGCCTCGAAGCCTGGCAGGAATTCGCTCATCGCCGGCAGCTGCGGATCGAAGGCGGCGCGCTCCGGTGTTGCGGTCGCCAGCATCACGAGATGTCCTTCTTTCGCCTGCGGCAGCAACAGCGGCACGTTGTCGAAGGCAAGGTCGATCTGACCGCTCAGCAGGTCGGTCAGCATCTGGCTCGATCCCTTGTAGGGCACGTGAACCATCTGCGTTCCCGTCATCTGCTGGAACAGCTCGCCGGCGAGATGCTGCGAAGTGCCGACTCCGGCCGAACCGAACGAGACCTTGTTCGGATTGGCCTTGAGATAGGCGATCAATTCCGGCACCGACTTCACCTTGAGCTTGGCCGGATTGACGACGAGAACGTTTGGCACGACGCTGATCTGCGCGACCGGGATCAGGTCCTTGTCGGGCCGGTACGACAGCTTCTCGCCATACAGCGTCGGGTTGATCGACAGCGCCGAGGTGCTGGCAAGGCCGATCGTCGCGCCGTCAGGTGCCGCGCGCGCCAGCCGGGTCACGCCCAAAATGCTTCCGGCGCCGCCGACATTCTCGACCACGAACGTGCCGCCCCAGGTCTTCTGCAGATGGGCTGACACCATCCGCGCGAAGATGTCGGCGGTCCCGCCCGCGGAAAACGGCACGATGACCGAGACCGGCTTGCTCGGATAACTCTCCTGCGCCTGCACCGGTGCAATCGCCGTCATCACACATAGCGACACTGCCGCCAGAAAAGCTCTGCGTTTCATCGTCTCTCCCTTGTCTTGATAGTTGGAAAGCTCGTACGCGCCGCCGTTCAGAACGCGGCTTCGTACATGGCAAGGATTTCGTCCTTGCCGAGATCGCGCGGATTGTTGTCGAGCAGGCGGCGAATGGCGTGCGCTTCGTTTGCCATCGTCGCAAGATCCTCGCGTGGCACGCCGAGCGTGGAGAGCCGCATCTGGACGCCGAGTTCCGCGCAATAGCGGTAGGTGGCGTCAAACGCCGCGCGCGGATCGTCGGTTGCCTCCAGCCCGAGCGCCTTCAGCACCTCGCGCGTCTTGTCGCGCACCGCCGGCATGTTGAAGGCAAGGGTATGCGGAAAGATCAACGCGCAGGCGAGGCCATGGGCGATGTGGTGGCGCGTCCCGAGCGGGTAGGCGACGGCGTGTCCGGCAGTGGTGTTCACCGGACCGAGGCAGAAGCCGCCATAGAGCGAGGCCAGCGACAGACCGGCGCGCGCCTCGCGATCCGAGCCGTCCGCGACGGCGCGGCGGAGATAGCGGCCGACGAGGCGGATGCCTTCGATGGCATAGAGATCGATGGCGGGATGCGCCTTGCGGCTGGTGAACGCCTCGACGCAATGGGCAAGCGCATCGACGCCGGTCGCCGCGGTGACCTGCGGCGGGACGGTCATGGTGAGGTCCGGATCGACCACCGCGAGATCGGCAAGCATAAAGCGGCTTTGCACCGCAAGCTTGTTCTCGGTGGCGGGGTCGGTGACGAGGGCACGGATGCCGCCTTCGCTGCCGGTGCCCGACGTGGTCGGCACCTGCACCAGCAACACCTCGCGGGAAGCAACCTGGTCGGGGCCGACGACGTCGTGGAGCTTCTGCCGGCCGCCTCCGAGCACGGCGACGAGTTTGGCAAGGTCCATGGCACTGCCACCGCCGAAACCGACCACGAGATCGGGGTTGGCCGTCTTCGCGACCGCCAGCGCCTTCTCCAGGTTCGGAATGTCCGGCTCCGGCTTGACTTCACCGAATACGACGACATCTCCGGGCAGGCCGAGCAGGTCGACACGCGCTGCGTTGAAGGCGTCAGCGACGACCAGCGGACGCTTGGCGCCCTTCTCACGCGCGAACTGCGCCACGCGCGCGATCGCTCCAGAGCCGAACGCGACGATCTCGGGCTGGATGAGTTCGATGGGGGCGGCAAGGGTGGTCATGGTGTCTCGTTTCGAAGGTGTGGTGGTGGCTTGGTGCGATCACGCCTGCGCAGCGCCGGCGGCAAGCCGCTCGGCATATTCGATGGCCTCGATCAGGCTGCGCTCGTTGGCGATGCCCTTGCCGGCGATATCGAAGGCGGTGCCGTGATCGACGGAGGTGCGGATGATCGGCAGGCCGAGCGTGATGTTGACGCCGGACAATTCCTGCCAGCGGCCCGTGGCGGGATCCACCTCGAAGCCGAGCAGCTTGACCGGGATGTGGCCCTGGTCGTGATACATCGCGATCACGGCATCATACTGGCCGGCGCGCAGCTTGACGAAGACGGTGTCGCCGGGAACGGGCCCGAGCACGTTGAGCCCGTCGGCGTTGGCCTTCGCGATGGTCGGCTCGGAGACGTCGATGTCCTGCCGGCCGAACAGCCCGCCTTCGCCGGCGTGCGGATTGAGCGCGGCGACGGCGATCTTCGGCTGCTTCAGGCCAAGGCCGCGCAGCGCCTTGTCGGTGAGATCGATGACGTAGCGTAAGCGCTCCGGCGTCAGCCGCTTCGGTACGTCCTGCAACGCGACGTGGGTGGAGACATGGCTGACGCGCATGTTGCCGTGGGCCAGCATCATCACCGAGCCCTTCACGCCGGTCAGCTCGGCCAGCATCTCTGTGTGACCGGGATAGTGATAGCCGGCCTTGTTGAGCGCTTCCTTGTTCAGCGGCGCCGTAACGATACCGCCAATGCGCCCGGCCTGCGCAAACCGCACGCCGTGCTCGACCGCCTTGAATGCAAAACGGCCGCCATCCGCCGACAGCACGCCGGGGCGGATCGGCTCGCCCTCGGCATCGGCCTGGAGGAAGCAGAGATTGGGCCAGCTAGCGTCGCCGGCACGAACCTCGGGAATGTCGATGCCAGCGTGCAGATGCGCGGCCGCATTCTTCAGCGCGCCTCCGCTGCCGATGACGATGAGGCGCAGATCGCCGGCATCGATGCGCGCGCGCAGGCGCTGGCAGGCCTTGATGATGATTTCCGGTCCGATCCCGGCGGGATCGCCCATGGTGATGGCGAGATGGCGAGCGGCGGTCATGAGGCGTCTCTCTCGATGAGCAGATGATTTTCCTGGAGCAGATGGCGCCAGAGGTCTGGTGCGCCGAAGGCGCCTGATTTCGATATCACCTCGACGCCGTCCCAGCGTCCGCCTTGAAGCACCGAGCGGGGAAGACCGGGCACGATGCGTCCGGTGACCCTGAGCGCGCTGGCGCCGAGCGCAAGGCAGGCCGCCTTCAAGGTCTCGCCGCCCGCCACGATCAGCGTGCCGGGTGGGTCGAGCGCCGATGTCAGCGAGGTGAGCTCGCGCGCGATTCGCTGCGCCGCTTCGCCGCGGGAGAGACCCTGCGCAAGGTCGAACCGCACCATGGCCACACGGTCATGCGTCAGCTTGCGGCGGACGATGCCGGCATTTCCGGCGTCCTGGTCCTGCAGCGTCACGACGGCGGGAGCGCAGGCTTCGAGCTGCGCCGCGGTTGCGGCCTGATCCGAGCCGAACAATCCCAGCACCGGCGCGCGCAGTATCTGCGGGGCGATGGCGGAATGGCCGCGCGTGAGCGCGCCGGCAAGGCCGCCGCTGCCGCACCAGAGGATCGGGAAGGGCGCCTGCCGGCCGATCCCGACCACACGCTCGAGATCGGCGTCGCTCTCGGCGTCGAAGACATGGATGCCGTCCGTCAGCGGCATATCCAGCCGTCCGGTGCGAGCCTCCAAGCCGTGCGCCGCAAGCTGCGCCAGCAGCGTGTCGCCGACGGGCGACCAGCGGCCGTCCTGTTCCAGTGCGTATTGCTGGCCGTTGCGGGTTCGTCGCCCCTGATAGGCGAAGGCGGGAGCAACGATGCAGGCTTTCCAGCGTCCGGTGCGCAAGGTTGCGGCGAGCTCGGCCGCCCATGCGCCGCGCAACAGGCTATCGACCTTCTTGTAGGCGATCTCAGCTTCGCCAAGCAGTGGCGCGAGCCGCTCGACGGTGGCGACGCTGTCGGCAAGGCTGCGCTCGCGGGTTCCGGTGTCGATCGCGAGGCACGAGGTCGCCTCGCTCGGCACCGCCGCGTCCCAAACCACATCGAACGGCCCACACAGGCCGACGAACTCGGCGGCCGTATCCAGCGCGCCGGTGAGATCGTCGGCAAGGAGGCGTAAGGATGTCATGTTGGACGACATGAGCGGTTCCGACATCTGTAGTCTAACCGTCCGCGAATATCTTGCCAGGGTTCATGATGCCAGCGGGATCGAGCAGGGTCTTGATCTCTTTCATCAGCTTGATCTCGAGGGGATCGGTCACCCGCGCGAGCCGGCCGCGATTGGTGATGCCGATGCCGTGCTCGGCGCTGATCGCACCGCCTTGCGCGGCGGTTTCGTCGTCGACGATCTCGTTGATCTCGCGTACCAGCGCCGCGGTCTCGTCAGTGTCCTCGCAGCGGGCGCGATCGAGGATCGCGACGATGTGGATGTTGCCGTCGCCGATATGGCCGTGCATGACGACGCGGGCGTGCGGCACCGCCGCCATGATCCGCCGCTCGACATTGGTGGCAAACGCGGCCTGCCGTTCCAGCGGAACGGCGCTGTCGTGCGACACCACATAGCCGCTGCGCTTATTGCCCTCGGAGACGCTGTGGCGCACGGCCCAGATCGCTTTGGCCTGCGCCTCGCTCGACGCCACGATGGCATCCTGGACCAAGCCATCCTCGAAAGCCTGCGCCAGAACAGCCTCCAGCGGCGCTTGCAGGTTGACGCCGGCAAGCGCGTCCGTGAGTTCGATGATGAGATACCAGGGCGTGTCGAGCGCGAACGGGATCGCGACGTCAGGCACGGTCTCGGCGATCACCTCGATCTGGCTGCGCGACATGATCTCGAGGCTGCCGAGCCGGTCACCGACGGTGCCCCGCAGGCGCTGCATCACCTGCAACGCCTGTTCGACGTCCTGCAACTTCAAAAGCGCCAGCGCCGAGCTGCGCCGCGGCGCGAACAGTTTCAGCACGGCGGCGGTGATGATGCCGAGGGTGCCTTCCGCGCCGATGAAGAGCTGCTTGAGGTCGTATCCGGTATTGTCCTTGCGCAGCGCGCGCAGGCCGTTGAAGACGCGGCCGTCGGGCAGCACGGTCTCGAGCCCGAGCACCAGCTCGCGGGTCGGGCCATAGCGCAGCACCGCGGTGCCGCCGGCATTGGTCGAGATGTTACCACCGATCTGGCAACTGCCTTCCGCACCAAGGCTCAAGGGAAAGTAGCGGTCGGTCGCGGCCGCTGCGGCCTGGATCTCCGCAAGAATGCAGCCGGCCTCGACCGTGATGGAATTGGCGAGCGGGCTGACGTTGCGGATGCGGCGCATCCGGTCGAGCCTGATCACGAGGTTTCGCGGGCCGGAGTCCGGCGTCGCGGCGCCGCACATGCCGGTGTTGCCGCCCTGCGGGACGATGGCGACGCCGCGCTCGGCGCAAAGTTTCACGACACCGGCGACTTCCTGCGTCGAGCCCGGCTTGACCACGGCGCGGGCCTTGCCACGATAGCGGCCGCGCCAGTCGACGAGATAGGAGTCCTGGTCGTGGCCGGGCGCGATGACGTGACGGTCGCCGACCACCGCTGCGAGATCATCCAGCAAGCGATCATCGGCCATATCCATCAGGCGGTTTCCTTGAGCGCGGGACCGGTCGCGAGCAGCTTGTCGATATTCTCCTGCGGCAGAGGCAGTAGCGGCGGCCGCACCCGGCGCCAGCCGTCTCGGCCGGTCTGATGGCCAAGGAGCACCTTGAGTGATGCGATTTGCGGGAACAGCGATGCACGCTCGCGCGCCTTGATGATGCGGTTTTGCGCGGCTTCGAGTGTTGCATCGCCGTCGTTGAAATGACGGAACACGTAGGCGAGGTCGCGCGCGACCAGGTTCGAGGTGGCGGTAATGCAGCCTGCGCCACCCTTCTTGAGTAGCGGCAGCAGCAGCGGATCGGCACCTGCAAGGACCGCGAGACCCGGGAACTTCTCGATCATCGCCGTCATGTTGGCGAAGTCACCGGAGGAGTCCTTGATGCCGACGAACACCGCCGGATACTGCGCGCGCAGGCGCGCGATCACGGCGTGCGAGATCGGCTGATGGGACATCTGCGGAATGTGATAGAGCACGACCTTGAGCCGCGGATCGGCGATGCGCTGCACGATCTCGCTGTAGGAGGCGTAGACGCCGTCGTCGGAAATGTCCTTGTAGTAGAAGGGCGGCAGCATCACGACGGTGGTGACCCCGAGCGACAAGGCGTGGCGGGTCAGTTCGATGGTCTCTGTCAGCGCCGTGACGCCGGTCCCCGGCAGCAGTTGCGAGGGCGCGACGCCGCTCTTGATGGCGCTTTCGAGCAGCGCCCGCCGTTCTGCGCCGGAGAACGAATTCGCCTCGCCGGTGGTGCCGAGCAACGCGATGCCGTCGCACCCTTGGTCGAGCAGATAGCGGCAATGACCGGCGAAAGCGCCGAGGTCCGGGGTCAGATCCGCATTGAGCGGCGTCAGCGCCGCGCAGAATACGCCTTTGGGCTGAAGCTCCACGAGGCTCCTCCAATGAGCCGCTTCCGTCTATTGATCGGAATGCGAACATTTGTTGCTGATTTCTTGATTTGTAGGGCGATCGCGCCCTTGCGTCAAGCGAGGGGGAGAATTCCGTTTCTCAGGAATCGTTGCGTCTGCTACCAATGCCCGCCGCGGCGGGAGCGCGGAGCCTGGCTCCAGCGCTCCGCCCGAACAACGCGAGTTTGCAGAATTGGCCAAGACCGCGGCTCCGGCCGACAATCCCAAGAACTTCGTCAATTCGGTCGGCAAGGCCTTTGCGGTCCTCAAGAGCTTCACGCCCGAGGAGTTCGAGCTCACCATCACCGAGATTGCATCGCGCGCCGGCATGGATCGCGGCACGACGTTCCGCCTGGTGCAGACGCTGGTCAAGCTCGGCTATCTCCATGCGATCGAAGAGACGCGCCGCTACCGGCTGAGCCTGGCCTGTCTCGATCTCGGCTACACGGCGCTCTCCGCCGGCAATCTGCGCGGGCAGGCCGAGCCGCTGCTGCGCGAGCTGGTGCCTGCCTTCGGCGATGCCGCTTCCCTCGGCGTGCTCGACGGCAGCGACGTCGTCTATCTTGCACGCGTGACCGCGGGCCTCGACCGGCACAAGATCGATCGCCGGCCGGGCAGCCGGATCAAGGCCTACGCTTCGGCATTGGGGCATGTGATGCTGGCCGGGCTGCCGAAGGAGGAGCAGGTCGAGCGGCTCGAGGCAAGCGAACGGATCAAGCTGTCCGAGCGGACCGTGACGGGGCTCAAGCCGCTGCTCGCGCGGCTGGAGCAAGTCCGCAAGCAGGGTTTTGCGGTGTCGGACGGCGAGAACGCCTACGGTTTGCGGACCATCGCCGCGCCGGTGTTCGACAAGGGCCGGTCGGTGGTCGCGGGCATCAGCCTGACCGTCGATGCCAATCGCATGGACATCAAGTCGTTCGAAAGGACTGGTCTGCCTGAAGTGCTGAAGATCGCGCGCGTGCTGAGCGAGACGGCCCTGAAGAGCGGTTAGAGATTTTCGTTGAGGACTGCCGTGGTCATCAATACCATGGCGAAGCATTGATGAGACAAGCATGCGACCGACGTGACCGGGATGGTGGCTGGTTCAAAGAGAGCGCGCGGAGGCAGCGGCCGCGTCAAGCTTGAGGAGGTCGCCCGCAAGGCCAACGTCTCGACCGCGACCGTATCGCGTGCCTTCAACGAGCCCGACAAGGTCTCTGAAGAGGTCAAGCAGCGGGTCAAAGAAGCAGCGCGCGCCCTGAACTGGATTCCGAATGCTGCCGGACGGGCGCTGGCCTCGCGCAGGACACATATTGCCGGCGCCATCATACCGACGCTCGACAACGAGATCTTTGCCCACCAGATCAGCGGCATGCAAACCGTCTTCAGTGCACGGGGCTTCACGCTGTTCCTGGGCTGCTCGAACTACGATCCGAACGAGGGCTTGCGGCAGGCCGATGCAATGCTGGCGCGGGGCGTGGAAGCGCTCGCCGTGGTCGGTGAGAATCATCCCCCCGAGCTCTTCGACGCGCTCAGCTCGAGGGGCATTCCCTACGTCGTGACATATTCCTACAACAAGCTGTCGCCGCACCCGTGCATCGGCTTCGACAATCGTGCCGCCTTCAATCGAATGACGGGCCACCTGCTGTCCTTGGGCCATCGTCGGTTTGCCGCTATTTTTCAGCCCGACACCAACAATGATCGCGTGAGGGAAAGGCTTCGCGGCGTACGCGAAGCGCTCGCGGCCGAGAGTCTGGAGATTGCCGCGCAGGATTTGATGATGGGCCCTTCGACGCTGGAATTCGGGGCGGCAAGCTTTGCAAGATTGATGGCGCAGGCGGACGACGCCCGGCCGACTGCAATTGTCTGTGGCAACGATAATCTGGCGCTCGGCGCATTGATGGCCGCGAAGGAATGCGGCCTTGAAGCGCCCAGGGATTTTTCAATTACCGGCTTCGACGATCTCGCGATTTCATCGCGTTTCTCTCCCACGCTCACGACGATGAAGGTCGACAACCAGCAGATCGGCGTGCTGGCGGCCAACGAGCTCCTCGCTGTGATCGCGGGCACGCAAGGGCAGGCGCAATCCCAGGAAATCATGCCTGTTCTGAAGATCCGGGAGAGTGCCGGCGAGGCGCGGGGCCGCTGAACCGCGAACGGCAACGGCCAGCGCCATCTCTTCGATAATCGCGCAAATTCTCCGGACGAGGGTCGCTTGACAGTCCGAATGTAAGCGCTTACATGCGTCCGCTTTGAAAGCCATGAAAGCAACCGGCGGTCCCATCGCCGGGATGGGACAGAGAGGAAGCAACAATGCGGAATAGCCTTTTTCAGTGGGTCAGAAACTGTTCGATGGCGGTTTCGCTACTCTTGCCCGTGATGGGGACGGCGAGCCCCGCAGCCGCTGAGGAGAAGCTCGTCGTCTGGTGGAACAAGGGCTACTACAAGGCCGAGGAAGACGCGCTGCTCGACGTCATCAAGAAGTTCGAGGCCAAGACCGGGGTCAAGGTCGAGCTGTCGCAATACGCGACGCAGGACATGATGCCGAAGCTGGTGGCGGCGCTCGATGCCGGCAGTCCGCCAGACGTCAGCTATGCGGACACCTATCATTTTCAGGGCGCCGGCAAGTGGGCCTCCGAAGGCAAGCTGGTCGACCTCGGCCCGGTCCTCGCCCCGATCAAGGGCGAGTTCTCCCCGCAGTCGCTCGAAACGGTCATGCTGTACAACGACAAGACCAAGGCGAAGGCCTACTACGCCTTTCCGTTGAAGCAGGCGACGCTGCATCTGCACTATTGGAAGGACATGCTCGAAGAGGGAGGTCTCAAGGAGACCGACATCCCGAAGGACTGGAAGGGCTTCTGGTCGTTCTGGTGCGACAAGGCGCAGCCGGCCGTGCGCAAGGCGTCCGGCAAGCGCATCTACGGCATCGGCCATCCCATGGGCGTCGACGCCACCGACAGCTTCATCTCGTTCCTGGTGTTCATGGATGCCTACAACGTCGTGCTCGTTGACGACAACGGCAAGCTCCTGGTCGACGATCCCAAGGTGAAGGCGGGTCTCGTTGCCGCCATGAAGGACTATGTCGAGATCGCCGCGAAGGGCTGCACGCCGCAATCGGCGACGAGCTGGAAGGATCCCGACAACAACGTCGCCTTCCACAACAAGACGACGATCATGACGCACAATTCGACGGTCTCGCTCCCCGGCAAATGGCTGGACGACGCCAGCAACGAGACGCTCACCGCCGAGCAGCGCGATGAGGCGAAGAAGAACTATTACGACCGCATCCGCACTATTGTCTGGCCCAACAAGCCGGATGGCACGCCGGTCCACACCCGCGCCTCCGTGGTGGTCGGCCTGATCTTCGAGCAGGCCAAGAACAAGGAGCGGGCCAAGGAGTTCGTCTCGTTCCTGCTGCGCGATGAGAACCTGCAGCCCTATGTCGAAGGCGCGCTCGGCCGCTGGTTCCCGGTCAAGACCGCGGCGCAGAAGTCCGCCTTCTGGGATGGCGACGTTCATCGCCGCGCCGTGCGCGACCAGTTTTTCGCTGGCGTTGGCAGCTACGAGATGAGCAAGAACTACAAGTTCACCACCCTCAACAACGAGAACGTCTGGATGAAGGCCGTGAACGCCATCGTCACCAACAAGGTGCCGGTCGAAAAGGCCGTCGACGACATGATCGCGCGCATCAAGGAAGTGGCCGGCAACTGACCGGTGGGGCGGGCATAAGGCTCTGACCTTCATCTCCGCCGTCATTCCGGGGCGATGCGACGGGACCACGCTACGCGTGGCCCGGAACATCGAACCCGGAATCCATCCAGCCACAAGATCCTTTCCTCAATGAATGCCGGCCTCGCGCCCAACCGGGCGCACCCGGAATGACGAACCGTGGAGATCGTGAGTCCATGTCTCTGATCACCGTCTTCGGCTCGATCAACGTCGACCTCGTCGCGCGCGTCGACACGATTCCGAGACCCGGCGAGACCGTTCTGGCGTCCGGTTACGCGACGCTCTGCGGCGGCAAGGGCGCGAACCAGGCGGTCGCCGCCGCGCGCGTGTCATCGGCGGGACGGGTGGTCATGGTCGGCCGGATCGGAGAGGATGCGTTCGGCGGGCTGTGCATGGACAACCTTGCGGCAAACGGGGTCATGGTCGATCGCGTCAGAGTAGGTGCAGAGCCGACCGGGTGTGCCTTCATCACTGTCAGTGCTGCTGGCGAGAACGCCATCACGGTTGCGAGCGGAGCCAACGCATCTCTCTCAGTCGACGCGATCCCTAAGGCCGAGTTTTCCGCGGCGACGACGCTCGTCCTTCAAATGGAGGTCCCGTTTGCAGCTTCCCTTACCGTTGCGCAACGCGTCCGCGCAAAAGGGGGCCGCGTGATCTGGAATCTCGCGCCAGTGCCGGACCGCCTGGGCGCGGCGGAGCTGCGCGCGCTGCTTGACGCGACAAGCGTTCTCGTCGTGAACGAGCACGAGGCCTGCGCCGCGGCAGCGCGATTGGGGTGGGTCGGTGACAGCTTTGAGGAGGCCACGGCCTTTCTCGCATCCACCGGCGGCGTGACCTGCATCGTGACGGCGGGAGCGCGAGGCGCGTGCGCCTTCCATCCGGACGGTGCGCGCCAGGCGGTCGCGGCGGACCGGATACGACCCGTCGATACGACCGGGGCGGGCGACACGTTCGTCGGCATTCTGGCGGCAGGGCTCGACGAGGGCCGCGACTGGAGCGAGGTGCTCGCGCGCGCCTGTCGCGGCGCCTCCCTGGCATGCCTGGAGCACGGCGCGCAAAAAGGCATGCCGACCGCCGAGGCCCTGTCGTGAGCGGCGCCGGCGGAGTTGCGCATTTGTCTTTCCGTGAGAGGCTTTTCACCGATTTCAAACTCTTGGGAGCTGACTCGTGACTGCAACCATCCAGGGCATCATTCCGGTGATGCTGACGCCGTTCACCGAAGCGGATGCAATCGACTATTCGGGACTTGAAAACCTCATCGAATGGTACATTGCGAATGGCGCCGATGCGCTGTTCGCCGTGGCTCAGTCGAGCGAGATGCAATTCCTGAGCCTCGAAGAGCGTATCGAGCTGGCTCGTTTCGTTGTCCGAAAAGCGGCAGGCAGGGTGCCGGTCATAGCCTCCGGCCACGTCAGTGAATCGCATGACGATCAATCGACCGAGCTGACCTCCATTGCCGCAACCGGCGTCGACGGATTGGTCCTGGTGACGAACAGATTCGATCCCAAGGGGCAGGGCGGCACAGTATTCATGGACAATCTGCGCAGCTTGCTCGATGCGCTGCCCGCCGATCTTCCGCTCGGACTTTACGAATGCCCGGCGCCCTTCCGCCGGCTCCTGAGCGATGAAGAACTGGCGTTCTGCGCCGAAAGCGGGCGCTTCGCGATCCTCAAGGATGTGTCGTGCGACCTTGCGACCGTGAAGCGCCGCGTGGCGCTGACCAAGAATTCCTCCCTCGCCATCGTCAACGCCAATGCAGCGATTGCCTTTGACGCCATGAGGTGCGGATCTGCCGGTTTCACTGGGGTGTTCACGAATTTTCACCCCGATCTCTACAAGTGGCTGCTGACGCACAGCTCCGAGCATCCGGCCCTGGCGGACGATCTCTCGGTCTACCTCGCGCTCGCCGCGATGGCTGAGCCGATGGGATATCCCAAGCTGGCAAAGCTGTATCACCAGAGGCTCGGCACGTTTTCATGCATCCGGAGCCGGGCCGTGGACTTCGATATTCGTGAGCGGTTCTGGGCACTGGACGCGCTCATCGACAAGATCATGCAGGGGCAGGCAGACTTCCGCGCAAGAATTGCAGCCGCGCGCTGATATGGCCGTTGCAAATCTCGATGATGTGAGGGCGATGGCCGCGCGACGGCTGCCAAAAGTATTCTTCGAATATATCGACGGTGCGGCCTTCAGTGAGGAGACGGCACGTCGCAACGTCGCGGACTTCCGGCGCATCGAGCTGCAGCAGCGCGTGCTCATTGACGTCTCGCGCCGCGATCTGCAGGTCGATTATCTCGGCCGGCGCCGGGCGCTGCCGATCGCGCTTGGCCCGGTCGGCTTCTCCGGCCTTTTCTCCGAACGCGGCGAGATCAAGGCCGCACGGGCTGCCCACGCGGCCGGCATCCCCTACTGCCTGTCGAGCTTCGCGATCACGTCCCTCGAGGAGCTGCGGGCTGCAACTCGTGGCACGCTCTGGTTCCAGCTCTATGTGCTCAGGGAGCGCGAGCTTGCCCGGCGGATGATCGAAACTGCGATTGCTGCTGATGTCGAGGCGCTGTGCGTGACCGTCGATACGCCCGTGGGCGGCTTGCGCGAAAAGGACGTGCGCAACGGATTCCGAAGTCTGACGAAGGTCACGCCGCGTCTCGCTCTCGCCTTGGCGCGCAAGCCGATGTGGTGCGCGCGGATTCTGCGCCATGGAATCCCTGAGATCGGCAATCTGGCCGGCCTGCCGGAGTATGGCAGCAACGCGCTCGAACAAGCCGCGCGGCTGGCGGCGCATATCGATGCCTCAATGACCTGGGAGAGCATCGCGTGGATTCGGAAGCTTTGGCCGCGAAAGCTCGTACTGAAGGGAATCCTGAATGCGATCGATGCGTCCGAGGCCGTTCGCGTCGGTGCGGATGCCATTGTCGTCTCCAATCACGGCGGACGCCAACTCGATTGCGCGTCGTCCACGATTGCGGCGCTGCCTCGCATCGCCGACGCGGTCGGGTCTGATATCGAGGTGCTGTTGGACGGCGGTATCAGGCGCGGGTCCGATGTTCTGAAGGCCCTTGCGCTCGGCGCGCGCGGAGTGCTGCTTGGCCGCGCCTACGCCTATGGTCTTGCCGCGGACGGCGAGCGCGGGGTCGCACGTGTGATCGAGCTGATTGCCACGGAATTGGACCTCCAGATGGCGCAGATGGGCCTATGTCACCTGCGCGACATGGCAAGCCGGCGCGACGAACTGTTGCGTGTTCGAGGCGACGTATCGGCGTGATCCTGACCGCTATGTCCGCTGGCCAACACTCTTCGGCACGGTGAGGACGATCGGCACTGCGAGGGCGAATATCGCGACTCCGACGATCCACACGAGCCCGGTCCAGTCCGGTCGCGACAGGGCGTAGATCCAACCGAAGATGAGTGGGCCGAAGATCGCGGCGAGGCTGACGAAGCTGGCGACGACGCCCTGCAATTGCCCCTGGCGCTCGCGATCGACCGCCTGCGACTGCAGCGATCGCAGCGCCGGCGCGCTGATTCCGCCGAATGCGATCAGTGGGATCAGGGCGTAGGCGATCCAGCTCACTTTCGCGAAGGCGAGGGTGAGGAGAGCGGCGGCTTCGCAGGCCATGCCGAGGAGGAGCGTGCCGCGCTCGCCGAGCCATCGTGTGACCGGACCAATGGCGAAGGCCTGGGTCACGGCCACGAGCAGCCCGAAAATGCCCAGCGAAAGACCGATATCGGTCCCTCGCCAGTGGAAGCGATCCGTGACGAAGAGCACCCAGACCGTGCTGTAGGTCTGGCCGACGAGACTGATCAGCAGGAAGACAGCTACTAGCGGGATGAGCGCGCGAAACGTGAGCGCCCAGCGCAGCGGTGCGAGCGGGTTCAGCGACCGCCAATCGAACGGCTTGCGCTCAGCTGGATGCGATTCAGGCAGAATGAACAGGGCAATGAAGAGATTCACGCCGCTCAACGCCGCGGCGGCAAGGAAAGGGGCGCGCAGCGAAATGTCGCCGAGCATGCCGCCGATGACCGGGCCGATGACGAAGCCGGCGCCAAAGCAGGCCTGGAACAGGCCGAAGCGGCGTGCGCGCATCATCTCCGGCGTGATGTCCGCGATGTAGGCGGTGATCATCGCCACGTTCGCCGCCGTCAGCCCGGCGATCGTCCGGCTTGCGAACAACAGCCACAGGTATGGCGTGAAGGTCATGACCAGATAGTCGATGGTCGAGCCGGCAAGGGCAAGGAGCAGCACCGGCCGGCGGCCAAAACGATCCGACAGGACGCCAAGCACCGGCGTGACGACGAATTGCGTGAGTGCGTGCAGCGCCAGCAGCACCCGGTACAGCGTGGACACGTTGTCCGCGCCAGCCATGGAGCGCAGCAGGTTTGGCAGGATCGGGAAGATCAGCGCGATGCCTGCGGCCTCGAGCGCGGTGCAGGCGAGGATCGCGACAAACGGCCGGCTCATGGGCTTTGCTCGATCAAGGGTGTTTGCGGCTTGTCAGGGTGTACCGGCTTGCTGCATGCGCACGACCGCGTGTCAGACGAGACTTTCCGCGAGCGCGGGCGATGAATGGAGCGGGGCATCCCGCCGAAGGTGATCGGCGATGCCAGATAACGTCCACTTCAAGCCCGCCTCTTCCACCGCCAGAGCCACGGCTTCGTCATCCCCGAGCACCGTCGCGGACAGGAGGTCCGGTCGCTGTCGTTGTGCGATCGCAAGGTAGGGATCATTGGGGATCGGGTGCCAGAGCCAATAGGCCGTAGGCAACTCGGCCGTGAACCCGTCAACAGAAACGGCGACCCTTTGCGTGAAGTCGGAAGCCGCGTCCCGAACGGGCATCGCTGCGCGGTAATCGATGGGGTCCAGGATGTTCATCGAAAAACCTTCGGCGTCACGGCGTGATGCAAAGGCGGGAAGGACCAGCGTTCCTGCGCGCGCATAGCGCGCCGGCCCAGGCGGATAGCGGAAGTCGGCGTCATGGGTCTTGACGGTTATTCCCGCGTATTTGGCGCTGGGATAGACATCCACGACCATGAACACGACGCCGTTGTTCTGAAGCACCCTGGAGATCTCGGCCCCGGTGTTCCTTCGCGCGAATGCAATCGGTGTGGCGCGCGTGGCACTCCGACCTCGATAGATCCATTGTTCGGTCGGTGTTGGCTTGTTGCCGATCGAATACACGAAGCCGACGTCGAATCCGCGGTCTTTGAGGTGTGCCGCGAACAGTTCGAGGCTTCCAATGTGGGGCACCGCAAGGATGCAGCCGTTGCGCGATTTCGAAAGAGCCTGAGCAAGACGGTCGAGCGCTTCGTCGGGGATCCCGGTCTTGAGGTCCATTGCCCTGTCCCGATCCTGCTGCAAATTGGCGAGATCGAAGAGGACAGTGACCCACGCGGCCAAACCGTCGACCACATGATCATGGGTCGCGGTGATACGGCGAATGATGCTTTGACGGACGAACATGTTGTTGCCCATCGAGCTGGGCATGCTTGCGATCACACTTGCGATGTCTCGCGCAACATCCGGCTGACGCGCGACGGGAACGACCGGCGCCACGCGGTCGACAAGGTTCACGACTGCCGTCTGGATGTCACCGTGCTCGCGAGGAAAGGAATTCTCTCTTGCGTCCCGTGACCCGATGTCGGCGACTGTTTCTTGAAATGTCACTTGAAGCCCAAAAACCGCATCTTAAGCTGGAAGGTTCGCGGAAATTCCATCATACAAGTATTGCTAGCTTCTATAGGTTGCCCACCAATGCTCCTTATGGGGTCGGTGGCAGAGACGTTCGCGACCCACCTAGGCAATTGCGTCAAATTGCATCGATCTTCGCGGTGGCGGTCGTCCCTGCGGCGGCCATGGTGTGATTTCCGTTAAGACCTCGCTGTTGTGTCACATTCTTGAAATGCTCCGCGGTGCTAGCTGATCCTCGATGCGACCGTGCGGGATCGCGTTCCGGACGGAGAGTTGACAGCGGCGGACGATGTGATGTTCGGGCAGACAGTATCCGGCCAGGTTGCCGACGCGCCGCCGGCGAACAATTCCCAACCCGACGTCGAAGGCGGATCCGGCCTGGGCCTCAAGGTCACGGCCGCTGCGATCGGCGTCCTCGCCGTTGCGGCCAGTGTCATGGTCGGTGCGGGGACGGCGGGCGTTCTTGGCGGCGGGCTGGCGCTGATCATGCTGGCGATCGCCATCACGGACGCCAGGTCATTCCTGATTCCGGATCCTCTCAACCTCGCCGCGGTCATGCTCGGCCTCGCCAGTGCAGCGGTTCTGGGACAGGGCGACCTCGCCGTGATGGCGGAGGCCGTGCTGCGTGCCGTTTTCGTTGCCGGCGCGTTCCTCGCCCTGCATCTCGCCTATCTTCGGCTGCGCCGGCGGCGTGGCATTGGTCTGGGCGACGTCAAGCTCGCAGCGGTGGCCGGCATCTGGCTCGACTGGCCAATCGTGCCGATCGCGATCGAGATCGCCGCTCTCTCGGCGCTCGCGACCTATGCGGTGCGCCGTTATGCGCTGCGCCACAGGCTGCGGCCGAGCACGCGTTTGCCGTTCGGACTGTTCTTCGCGCCGGCGATCTGGATCTGCTGGCTGCTTCAGACGACGCTGCCGAGCGGCTGGTGAGGGGCGGCTTTCGCTGTTCGCAGGGCTGTCAGAACGGCGATTCCTCGGGCCACCGCAGAGCATGCCACTGTCCGGCTGCGATCTGGCCGCGGCTCATCTTGGAGGCCACCGCATTGCGCAGCTTGGCAAAGTTCTCGCGCGTTCGCTTTGGTGCATGCGCGGCCGCGAGGTTGAGCCATTTATAGGCGGCGACGTCGTCCTGCGGTACGCCCTGGCCCTTGTCGTAGGCGAGGCCGAGCAGATATTGCGCCGTGGTGTCGCCTCGCTCGGCCGCGAGCCTGTACCAATAGCCCGCCGCATCATAGGACTGCGGAAGGCCTTGCCCCGTCGCGTACATGAATCCGACCATGGCCTGGGCGCGGGCATTCCCACGCTCCGCCTGCGGCAGCAAGAGGCGTGCGGCGCTGTTGTAGTCGCCGCGCGTGAACGCGGCGCTTCCTGCGCCGTCGGCACGGGCAGCGCCTGTTGCGGCCATTCCCAGGACCGTGGCGACGATGAGGAGGGCAGTCGGCCTGATCATGGTTACGCTCCTGCGCCGGTTGCGGCTCAGCGGTAGCTCGACGGCGCGCCCGGCTTCGGTCCGACCGCGTTGATGGTGCCGCGTAGCTTGGTCCGCAGCTCTTCGGCGACGAAATGCGCGTCTGCGCCGTCGCGGATGATCTGCGGACGGATGAAGATGATGAGCTCGGTGCGCTTGATCTGCTTGTCGGTCTGCCCGAACACGACCTCGCCGAGGCCAGGGATCTGATCGAGGCCCGGGATGCCCGAGCGGGCCCTGGTCTGGCTGTCGCTGATCAGACCTGCCAGTAGCACCGTCTGCCCGCTGGCGACTGCAACAGAGCTGCGCACCTTGCGGGTCGACACTGTCGGCGTCAGCGAGTTGGTCGAGGTCGAAGAGGAACCCGACGACGAGTTGCTGACGGGATTGGAGATCTCCTGCTCGACATCGAGCCTGACGTTTCCGTTGGCGTTGATCCGAGGCACCACGCGCAGGATGATGCCGGTGCTGCGATAATCGGTGGTGTTGGCGATCGTATTGCTGCCGGTCAAGACGGTCGCGCTCCCGGTCTGAATCGGGATCTCGTCGCCGACCTGGAGGGTGGCGATCTGGTTGTCGATCACCACGACGGACGGGTTCGACAGGACCTTGACGTCGGTGATCGCGTGCAAGGCGTTGAGCACCGCCCTCGGCGTCGAGGCGGAGCCGACGAGGAAGTTGAAGCCCGGGATCGCGCGCTGGAGCGCGACATCGGTCGCCGCGCTGAGCAGCGCGCTCGCGCCGTTGTAGCCGACGGAGCCGGTGTCGGGCTTGAGGCCAAGATCGCGGCTCATGATGTAGGACTGGACGCCGTATTGGAGATCGTCGGTCAGGGTCACCTCGGCGATGGTGGCGTCGATGGCGACCTGAAGCTGCGGCTGGTCGATCTCCTTGATGGTCTGCTCGATGATCCGGTACTGCTCCTGGCTTGCATAGATCAGAAGCGTGTTGTTGACGGTGTCGGCGGTGATGCGGACGCCATCAAGCACGTTGCCGGGACCCGCGCCGCCCCGTCCGGAGTTCTGCCCCGTGCCGGAATTGTCGAACAGGCTGCCGCCGCCCTGCGAGCCGGACGATGAACCGTAACTGGCCTGATTGCCGGCGGACGAATCCGTCGCGCCGCCGCTGCCTGTGGTCCGTCCGCTCGATCCGAATCCTCCGGTCGATTGATTGGGCGCAGCCGACAGGCGGCTGAGCGCGGAGCCGCCGCTCGAGTTGGACGACAGGCCCGATCCCGGCGCAACCTGTCCGCTCGGGCTGTCGAGCGGGGAGGAGGTCGAGCCACCCGAATTGCCGGCGCCGAAGACGTCATTGAGCACGCGCGCAATCTGCTTGGCGTCGCCGAACTTCACACGATAGACGTGGACGGCGGAGCGGCCGGTGTTGGTGGTGTCGAGGCGACGAATCCAGGTCTCGATCCGCTGCAGCAGCTCCGGCTTGCGCGTCACCGCGAGCACCGCGTTCATTCGGGCGATCGACTGGAACTTGATCAGATTCTGCGTCATGCCGCCTTCGCCGGAATCCACGATCTTCTCGAGCTCGGCGATGATCGGTCCGGGATTGCTGTTCTGCACCGGGAAGATGCCGACCGACTGCCCCTTCATGAAGTCTGCGTCAAAGCTCAGCACGAGATCGACCGCATTGCGCCGCTCGCTGCCCGAGCCCTGGATCAGGATCAGGTTGCGATTGGGGTCGGCGCGGATCATGCCGGGCCGGGTGGCAAAGCTGTCGACGAGCTTGATGACGGTCTGCGCGGAGACATATTGTAATGGCACAACCGTCACGCCGTAGCCCGGGGTCATGCGATCCGAGGCATCCGCTGCCCCGACGCCGACCGCATCGCCCTGGGGCATCAGCCGGTAGCCGGTATCGTCCCGCACCAATGCGACACCGCCGATCCGAAGCGCGTTTTCGAGCGCGAAGACCACGTCCGATTTCGGGATCGGCCGTCCCGAGGAGAGGCTGATATTGCCCTGGACGCGCGGATCGATGACGTAGCCGACGCCGAGGATGTCGCCGAGCACGACCTTGGCGACGGAGGCGACCGGCGAATTGTCGAAATTGAGCTCGAACCGGTCGCTGCTGACCGCGGCTTGCTGCGACGAGGTAGCTGGCGGAGCATCATCGCCGGGAATAGCGGCATAAACTGCATTTTTGGCGCGCGGGCCCGTGCTGAGCTCGCGCTGCGGCAACTGGTTCGGATAACGCGGCATGAGGTCGATCGACCGGACTTTGTCGAAAACGTCCGGATCCTTGGTGTCGGCGTCCGCAATGCCGCTTACCGTGTTGCACGATCCGAGCAGGGCGCAGACCATCGCGCATTGCACAACCAAGCCGATCCGGAACGCTGCTCGGCTCACTGTCTGCCCCACTCACGCGCCGCCCATTGTTGTCCCCGTCAATCCGGGTCGGGCCGAAGGCCGTTTGCTTAACCGCCTCATGTGACAGTCGTGTGTTACGAATGCTGCGAGACGCCTTCCGGCGCGCGAATGGAATTGTTGTTCCGATGCCGCGTGGCGCGATTAGCTCTGGAATCTCAACGCTGTTTTATCTCTGTCATGAAGCCGCGCAGTGCGGTCCGCAGCCGGCTTGGCAATTGCGTCACATTTCCAATCGGAGAACTAAGGTAAACGGCGCGCTCGCCGCGCTGCGGCCATCAGAGTTCTCCGGTCGACGTCCATGGCTTCTCCGAATGCGCACGAGTTTGCGGCTCGTTTCAGCCAGAAGGCCGGCCTGAAGACGGAAGTGGACAAGCTCGGCAGGCTGAACGGGACGGGCCCCGCCGAAGGCGGTCTGCGCAAGCTGTGGGAGATGAGCGAATTGTCGGCGAACGAGTTTGCCGACGAGGTCGCCGGCTTCTTCGAGCTCCCGCGTGTCACGCTCCAGGAGATGATGGCGGCGGAATCCCGGGTGCAGCAGTTTTCGCGCCGGTTTCTGCGGGAGATGGCGGTGTTTCCGTGCCAACCGGCAGGCGGATCGCCGGCCCTGATGCTCGCCGACCCGACCGACCGCGCCTCCATTCAGGCCGCCGCGATCGTGCTGGGGACGACGCCGGCGATCAAGGTCGCCTCATTCGAAGACATCGCCATCGCACTCGACCAGCGGCTCGGCGAGGAGGAGAGCGCCGACGTCGAGAACGCCGTCAGGGGCGGGGTGCAGGACGACGACATCGACAATCTGCGCGATCTCGCCAGCGGCGCCCCGGTCGTCCGGGCCGTCAACGACATGTTTGAAACCGCCGTCGAACTCCGCGCCAGCGATATTCACATCGAGCCGGGCCGCTCGTCGCTGGTGGTGCGGATGCGCATCGACGGATTGCTGCGCAATGTTCAGACGCCGAACGGCGTTCCACCGCAGGCCGTCATTTCCCGCATCAAGATCCTGGCCGGCCTCAACATTGCCGAGCGTCGCCTGCCGCAGGACGGCGGCGCGCGGGTGCGGGCCGCGCGCGCGGAGATCGACGTGCGCGTCGCGATCATGCCGACGCAATATGGCGAGTCCGCCGTCATCCGCCTGCTGCCGCGCGATCGCGCGTTGCTGTCAATCGACAAGCTCGGCTTCCTTGCCGGCGACCAGAGCAAATTGAAGCGCATGCTGGCGCTTCCGCATGGCATGGTCATCGTCACCGGCCCGACCGGCAGCGGCAAGACGACGACGCTCGCAACGGTCCTGTCGCTGCTCAACGAGCCGACCCGGAAGATTTTGACGATCGAAGACCCCGTCGAATACGAAATTCCCGGCGTCTGCCAGTCCCAGGCCAAGCCGTCGATCGGCCTGACCTTCGCCACCGCGCTGCGCGCCTTCGTCCGTCAAGACCCTGACGTCATCATGGTCGGCGAGGTCCGCGACTCCGAGACCGCCCATGTGGCGGTCCATGCCGCGCTCACCGGTCACCTCGTACTGACGACGCTGCATACCGAAACCGCGGCCGCCGCGGTGCCGCGCCTCCTCGATCTCGGGATCGAGGCATTCCTGCTGCGCTCGACCTTGCGCGCGGTGATCGCGCAGCGCCTGGTCCGCCAGCTCTGCGACCGCTGCAAGACCAGCCGGCCGCTGACTCACGCAGATATCGATGCCGACCCGCGCTATGCGGCGGTGGGCCTCGCGGTCGGCAACATCGTCTTCGAGCCGGTTGGCTGCGAACGCTGCGGCGGCGTCGGCTATCGCGGACGTATCGGTGTGTTCGAGATTCTGGAGATGAACGAGGACGTCCGCGCGCTCGTCGAGGAACAGTCCGACTGGGAATCCATCGACAAGGTCGCCATCCGCAACGGCATGACGACGATGATCGAGGACGGTCTGGCCAAATGCCTGTCCGGCATGACATCGGCGGCGGAGATTCTTCGCGTGACCACCGTACGGTGACGAGATGCCGAATTTCCGTTATCGCGCGCTGACGCAGAAGGGAGAGGTGGTCTCGGGTTCGATCGCGGCCGCTGACCTCGCCGAGGTGGCGCAGCGCATCGAATATCTCGGATTGGTCACGATCGATGCGGGCCCCGAGGAGGAAGCCAAGGGCTGGTCGCTGGCGTCGCTGACGCTGTCGAAACCCGGGCCGGCGGATGTCACCATCTTCACTCGCGACCTCGCCTTGCTGCTGAAGGCCGGTGCCCGTCTCAACGACGCGCTCGAGCTCCTTGCCAACGACATGGATGTCGGCCGGCTGCGCCCGGTCGTCAACGACATCAAGACGGCGATCCTGTCCGGAGAGAGCTTCGCT
Organism: Bradyrhizobium neotropicale; assembly: GCF_001641695.1. GTDB lineage: Bacteria > Pseudomonadota > Alphaproteobacteria > Rhizobiales > Xanthobacteraceae > Bradyrhizobium > Bradyrhizobium neotropicale. The sequence continues at coordinate 83,431 of NZ_LSEF01000121.1, read as the reverse complement.
GAAGCGCTCGGACGCGAACCGGCGCTGTTTCCGGCCATGTATGTCGCACTGATCCGGGTCGGGGAGATGTCCGGTACGCTCGACCACATTCTGGAGACGATCGGGATCGAGCGCACGCGGGCCGAGGCGTTGCGGCGCAAGGTGACTGGTGCCTTGCAATATCCGGCCTTTGTGCTGCTCGCGGCCGGCGGCGTGCTGATCTTCTTCGTCACGTTCGTGCTGCCGCAGTTCTCGGCGGTGCTGCGCGACTTCAACGCGAAAACCGATCCGGTCATCGAAATCTTCCTCACGCTCTCGGATGTGCTGCGCGGTCACGGCTTCGAGGTCGGCGCCCTGGTCGCCATCGCAGTCATCGGAAGCTGGCTGGCCTGGCGAAGGCCCGCCGTGCGCGCGAGCATCGTGACCCAGCTCGCGCGGCTGCCGGTCATCTCGACCGTGGTGGAATTTCATCGGGCGGCACTGTTCTCGCGCAACCTCGGCATTCTTCTCGGCAGCGGCGTGACGCTGACGGCGACGCTGCGGATCCTGATCGACATCATGACCGCCACCGGCAACGTGACCGCCTGGGCGGCGATGGCCGACCGTGTCCGTCATGGCGGCCGGCTCGCCGACGCGCTTGCGGCCTCAGCCGTGCTGCCACCGGTCGCGGTGCGCATGCTGCGGCTCGGCGAGGAGACCGGCCAGTTGCCGACGCTGTCAGGCCGCGTCGCGGAATTCTACGAGGAGAAGCTGCAGCGGCAGCTCGATCGCGTCGTGGCCATCATCGGCCCGGCGGCGATCATCCTCATCAGTGTTGTCGTCGGTGGATTGATCGTGTCGGTCATGACGGCGCTGCTGTCGGTGACACAGGTTGTCGGATGAAAGGGGAAGGGCAGGTCATGGTCGGCTTTTCAAGGAAAGTGCCACGCAGCCGGCGCCGACGGCGCCACGGCGAGGACGGTTTCACGCTGGTGGAGATGCTGGTGGTCATCACCATCATCGGCATGATCATGGCGCTGGTCGGCCCCCGGGTGCTGAACTATCTCAGCGAGTCCCGTGTGAAGGCCGCGAAGATCCAGATCCAGAGTTTCAGCAGTGCGCTCGATCTGTTCTACCTCGACGCGGGTCGCTTTCCGACCAGCTCGGAAGGGCTCGATGCGCTCGCGCGTCCGGTCAGTGGTGTGGCGTCGTGGAACGGCCCATACCTGAAGGGCGGCAATGTTCCCAACGATCCATGGGGCAACCCTTATGTCTACAAGCAGCCTGCAGAACGCGCGCCCTACGAAATCCGCTCGCTTGGCTCCGACGGACAGGAAGGTGGCACGGGAACCTCTGCTGATCTCGTCTCCGGACAGAATTGACGCGGGCGAAGCCGGCTTCACCCTGATCGAAATGGTCTGCGTGCTCGCCATCGTCGCGATGATCGCGGCCGTCCTGTTACCGCGCTTTCCCTCGGCAACGTCGCGGCCGCGGCTCGAGGCCTATGCGATCGAGCTCGCGGCCTTGCTCAAGGCCGACCGCAACGCGGCACTGTCGCGTTACGACGCGGTGAACGCGGTGGTGGATGCACAGGCCCGCAGCGTTAGGTCAGGCTCGAGTCCCTGGATCATCCAGGTTCCGCAGGACGTGGTGTTCGATGCGCTGCTGCCGGAGCGCTGCAACGGCAGGCCGGCGCTGTCGACCATCAGCTTCTTTTCGAGCGGCATGTCATGTGGCGGCACGATACGCCTGACGCGGCTCGGCAATGCAGTCGAGGTGCGCGTGAACTGGTTGACGGGAGGCGTCGAAATTGTCGCGCAACAGGTCCTCTAGACGACGCACTGAGGCGGGCTTCACCATGATCGAGGCCGTGGTTGCGCTCGCGCTGGTGACGATCGTGCTTGCCGCGATCGGGACGCTGGTTGCGACCAACGCGCGCGGCGCTTGGAAACTCGAGCAGCGCGTTGCCTTGGTTGATACCGCGCGCCTGGTCGCATCCACGCTGCCGAGCGCCGGCGCGCCGATGTCCGAGGATTTGCGCGGACGCGTCGCCGGACATCGCTGGCAAATGCGTGTGACGCCGTTCCTGGACGACGTCCCGGTCGTGCCGGACTCGCGCTTCGTCCCGCAGCTCGTCGAGCTGCGCGTGCAATCGCCGAGTGGCGCCGTCCTGTCGCTGGAGACGGTGCGCCTGCAGGCGAGGAGCGGGGATCGATGATCCTGCGATACGTCGGGCAGCGCCGTGCGGAGCACGGCTTCACTCTGATCGAGGCGCTCGTCTCGCTGGCGCTCATGGGACTGATCCTCGGCGCGCTGGCCTCGGTCACGGGGCAATGGCTGCGAAACTGGAACCGCGGCATCATCCGCGCCCAGCGCAATGAGCAGGTCGCGGTCGCGCTGGATCGGCTCGCGGCGGATCTGTCGGCGGCCGACTATGTGACGCGCTCGGATAACATGCCGCTGTTCCGCGGCACGGAGCAGGGTGTGGTTTTCGTCCGTTCGGTGCTTGGCCCGAACGGCCGACCGGGGCTGGAGTTCGTCCGCATCTCCGAGGTGGCGGACAGCCGCGGTCCGGCACTGGTCCGCATGCGAGCACCTTTCATGCTGCTGCCGCCCGGCGATCCCAAGACTGATCTGATCCCCTTCGCCGATCCTGTCGTGCTTCTGCGTGCGCCTTACCGCATCAACTTCGCCTATGCTGCGGCAGATGGTAAATGGTTCAGCGCATGGCCCAGTTCGGGGGAATTGCCGACCTCGGTGCGCTTCGACATCAGGGATGTCGCGCGCGGAACCGTGATTTCGAGCGCAGCGCGGATTCGTATCGAGACCGGCGTGCCGCGGCCCGATCCGTCGGGCCAGCAGCAGGAAGCCACGCAGCCGCAGCCGGGTAAGGGGCCGACATGATGAGCGGTCCGAGGTCTCGACGTGACGGCAAATCGTGGCAAGACGGCTTCATTGTCGTCGCCACCTTGTGGCTGCTCGCCGGGCTGGCGACGCTTGCCACGGTCGCGTCCATCTATATCGCGCAATCGGCACATGCGATCGCGGCGCTCGACGTGGCGACGCAATGGGACATGTTGGGCTCGGCCGGCGTCGAGCTCGCCGCCTACGAGCTGTCTGCGCCCGCCACGGCTCGCCGTCCGACCCACGGCGGATTTGGCTTTCACCTGACGAATTCCACCGTACGCGTCGAGTACATGTCGGAGGCCGCGCGCATCAATCTCAACATGGCGCCGCGCCCGATGATCGCTGGCCTGTTCCAGGCGCTCGGTGCAGAGGCTGAGGCGGCCGACAGCTATGCCGAGCGGGTCGTCGCCTGGCGGCGCACGCCGAAGCAGGACGGGCAGGATACGGAGCAGGCGCTCTATGGCGCCTCTGGCGTGAGCTACGTCCCGCGGCAGGGGCCGTTCAGCAGCGTGGACGAACTCTGGCTGGTGCTTGGCCTGCCGGTCGCGCTCGTCGAGCGGGCGATGCCCTTCGTCACGGTCTATAGCGGCATGGCGGAGATCAACGTGCTGGATGCACAGCCGGAGGTGATCGCCGCGCTGCCGGGCATGACGCCGGCAAAACTCGACGCCTTCCTCAAGCAGCGCGCGGACCTTCCGCCCGACAATCCGGAATTCGTGATCGGTGCGCTTGGCGGAAAGCAGCCGGGTGCGACCGTCTCCGCGAGCGACGCCTACCGGATCCGCATCCGGATCACGCTTGCCGATGGCCGGCAGCGGACGCCGGAAGCGGTGATCCAGATTCCGGCGCCGGGCGAGAAGCAGGCATTCCGGATGCTGGCGTGGACGGACGAGATCGATCCGGAACGAGCAGGGCGGCCAAAGCCGATGGAGAGCCGATGAGTATTCCCAATCAGATCGCAACCGCGCTATCCCTATGGATCGACACGGTTGCACGCACGGTGACTGCGAGGCTCGACCGCGCGCGCGGCGCGCGGCAGATTGCGATCAGCGAGGATGATGAAGGTGTCCTCACCCTGCGGCTCGTCTCCAAAGCGAGTAAGGATGCCGATCTGCCGTCCTGCCGCATTCCCCTGGTCGAAGGCACGATCGGCGAGCCGTTGCCTGCGGAATGGTCCGCGGCCATGAAAGGGGCGATGGTCGATCTCGCGCTGAGGCCATCGCGCTTTGTGTTTCGGCCGCTGGAACTGCCCGGCCGCGCGGTCGAATTCCTCGACGGCATCATTCGCGCCCAGATCGATCGGCTCACGCCATGGTCGCCGGGCGATGCCGTGTTTCACTGGACATCGCCGCAGGCGACCGCCGACGATCATGTCGAGCTGACCGTGGTTGCGACGGCGCGCGCCGCGGTCACGTCGCTTGGGCAGGCCGTTCTCGATCTGGGTGCTGCCGCGGTCGAGATTTCGACCGTGGCTCCTAATGTGGAGCGGATTGCGGTCTACAACCAGCGCCTTGGTGGGCAAGCGGGCTCCAGCCGGCTACGGTTTGCGCTGATTGCGGTACTGGCGACGACCGGCGTGCTGGCCATGCTGTCGATCGGGCTCGGCGGGATCATCTCGGATTCATATGACTCCCAGCAACAGCAGATCCAGCGCCGGATCGCGGAGCGGCGAGCAATCGCGCGCGGCAGCCAGGGCGGTCCCGGCGGCTCCGCGCTGGAGCTGCTCGCGCGCCGCAAGCACACAATGCCGTCCGCCGTGGTCACACTGGAGGAATTGTCCGGCCTGCTGCCCGACCACACCTACGCGACCGAGCTGAGAATGGAGGGCGACAAGCTCCAGATCTCGGGCCTGACCCATGATGCACCATCCCTGATCCAGATCCTGGAGCAGTCGCCGCATTTCGCCAGCGCGGGCTTCTTTGCGCCGACGACGCGCGCCGCCAACGAGCCCGGCGAGCGCTTCCACATCGAGGCCCGGATCAAGCCGCAGTTCGGATCGGGCACATGATGAGCATGCAGAAGTTCGAGGGATATCTTGCCCGGTTTCCAATCGCCGCAGTCGCGGCTTACGTGGCGATGGTCGTGCTGTTCGCTTTCACGACGGTGCAGACCGTGGTCGAGATACTGAGCAGTCGCGACTCCGCGGCGTCGGCTGCGGAGATACTGCAAACCCTGGAAGCCCGGCATCCCGTGCAGCGTTCTGCGGCCCGAAGCGACGTCAGCGTGCCGACGGGATCGCCCTTCCTCGAAGGACAAACGGTGTCGGTCGCGAGCGCCATGCTGCTGCAAAGGGTGCTTGGGGCGACCAAGCGCGTCAATGGAAACACCTTGTCCTCGCAGGTCGATGTCCAGGGGCCGCTCGCCAAATCCGGCTTCGTCTCGGCGACGTTCAATATCGAACTCGCCGCCACATCCCTTCAGCCGCTCCTTTACGATCTGGAAGCCGGCATGCCGTTCCTGTTCATCGACGAGCTCGTGGTCCAGCCGACCGCAGGGAGCACCGACAATAGCAAGCTGCGCCTCGTGCTCGGCATCTCGGCGCAACGACAGAATACGAAGTAGCTGTCTGTCGCGGCTGGATCGCTGGCGCCGCACCTTTTGGATCCAGTGCTGCGTCCATCGATTCGCCTTGGGTTTCGGACTGAATTGTCGGGCGCCGGGACCTCGCGATCGGTGGCAAGCGAACGGCCTTCACCGATGCGAGTGCTGTTCAAAATATTCGAACATTCCGAATGTCTTACTTCCAGTTTGAAGCATCCGATGCGTGGCGATCGGCATTTGGCAGGGCCCGCGCGCGGTTTTTCGTGGGCTGAGCCGCCCCGCCGCCGCGTCCATCGGAAAAATTCCCGATCGCATTGCCGTATTGGGTTGACCCCGGCGGTCGATATGTCAAAGAAGGGCAAGGCTTTGAAGGGCAAGGCTTTGATTTGCAAGTAGAAGACAGCTCCCGTCGGAGAGCTGTCGTGGGAGCAAGTACTGTATATGGGTGAGCGCGTTGCTTTGATCACCGGCGTGACCGGACAGGACGGTGCCTATCTCGCCGAGTACCTGCTGTCGCTCGGCTATGTCGTGCATGGCATCAAGCGGCGCTCGTCGTCGTTCAACACCGCGCGCGTCGATCATCTGTATCAGGATCCGCATGTCGGCAACGTGCCGTTCCTGATGCACTACGGCGACATGACCGACTCGACCAATCTGATCCGGCTGGTGCAGCAGATCCGGCCGACCGAGATCTACAATCTCGCCGCCCAGAGCCATGTCGCCGTCAGCTTCGAGAGCCCCGAATACACCGCCAATGCCGACGCCATCGGCGTGCTGCGCCTGCTCGAGGCGATCCGCATCCTCGGCATGGAGAAGGAGACGCGGTTCTACCAGGCCTCGACCTCGGAGCTCTACGGCCTCGTGCAGGAGATCCCGCAGAAGGAGACCACGCCGTTCTATCCGCGCTCGCCCTACGGCGTGGCCAAGCTCTACGGCTACTGGATCACGGTGAACTACCGTGAGGCCTACGGCATGTTCGCCAGCAACGGCATCCTGTTCAATCACGAGAGTCCGATCCGCGGCGAGACCTTCGTCACCCGCAAGATCACCCGCGGCGTCGCCCGCATCGAGGTCGGGCTCGAGCAGACCCTCTATCTCGGCAATCTCGAGGCCAAGCGCGACTGGGGCCATGCCAAGGACTACGTCGAGGGCATGCACATGATCCTGCAGGCGGATGCGCCTGACGACTTCGTCCTTGCCACCGGCGAGATGCGCTCGGTGCGCGAGATGGTCGAGCTTTCCTTCGCGCAGGTCGGCCGCCGCATCGAATGGCGCGGCAAGGGCGTCGAGGAGACCGGCGTCGATGTCAAGAGCGGCAAGACGGTGGTGCGGGTCGATCCGACCTACTTCCGTCCCACCGAGGTCGAGCTTCTCATCGGTGACGCCAGCAAGGCGCGCGACAAGCTCGGCTGGAAGCCGAAGCGGACGTTTGCCCAGCTGGTCGAGGAGATGATGGCGAGCGATCTGGCCGAGGCCAAGCGGGACATCGCACATGGCAATCGTACCGTTTGAGCTGAGGGGCAAGAGCGTCTATGTCGCCGGCCATCGCGGCATGGTCGGCAGCGCACTGCTGCGCCGGCTGGCACGCGAGGACGTCAGGCTCGTCACGGTGGACCGGCATGAGGTCGATCTCTGCAACCAGGCCGCCGTGTTCGACTGGTTCGCGAAAATGCGGCCGCAGGTGGTGTTCCTCGCCGCGGCCAAGGTCGGCGGCATCGCCGCCAACGCCACGCTGCGCGCCGAGTTCATCTACGACAACCTCGCGATCGCGGCCAACGTGATCCACGCCGCGCATCAAAGCGGCGCCGAGAAGCTGATGTTCCTCGGCTCTTCCTGCATCTATCCGAAGCTCGCGGCCCAGCCGCTGCGCGAGGACTCGATGCTGACCGGCCCGCTCGAGCCGACCAACGAGCCCTATGCGATTGCCAAGATCGCCGGCATCAAGATGGCGGAGGCCTATCGCAGCCAGTACGGCAGCGACTTCATCAGCGTGATGCCGACCAACCTCTACGGCCCCGGCGACAATTATCATCCCGAGTACAGCCACGTGGTCGCCGCGCTGATCCGGCGCTTTCACGAGGCGAAGGTCGCCGGCGCGAAGACTGTCGCGGTCTGGGGCACCGGCACGCCGCGGCGCGAGTTCCTCCATGCCGACGACATGGCGGACGCCTGCGTGCACCTGATGAAGACCTATTCCGGCGCGGAGCTGATCAATATCGGCACCGGCGAGGACATCACCATCGCCGACTTCGCCGGCATGGTCGCCGATATCATCGGCTATCGCGGCGAGATCACTTTCGATACCGCGCGCCCCGACGGCACACCGCAAAAGCTGCTCGACGTCAGCCGTCTCGAAAGGCTCGGCTGGCGCGCGACGATCTCGCTCGAAGACGGCTTGAAGCGGGCCTATGAGGCCTTTCTGGCCGGCGCACCGGTTCCCGCGCAGTAGCCTTGCAGGGCTCGCGCCGCACTTGTCACATCTCTGATAAGTACGATGGCTATCGCTCGGGGTCGATCAGAGGCGGCCGGTGCCATGTCGATGCGCGTTTTCGTTGCTTTGCTCGCCAGCGTCCTTGCCATGGGAACTGTCCGGGCTTTCGCGGTCAGCGCGGCCGGGTCGATGGATCGGCTTCCCGCGGGCTCGCCCGACGACTTGTTTGAATCCAAGCCGGTCGCTCCGGCGCCGACCGTCGTATCACCGCCGCCTCAAGTCGAGCGGCCACCGGTTCCTGCATCCGCGCCCGGGGCGGTCAGCGACAATCCGCTGTGGGCGATTCCGCTCGGGCGTCTGACCGCGAGCCGCGAACGGCCGCTGTTTGCGCCGACGCGGCGTCCGCCTGCGCCCGCTGCGGTGGCAATGCCCGCCCCCGTGCAGGCGGCTCCGCCGCAAAAGCCGCCTGAACCCGAGAAGCCGCAACTGTCTCTGCTCGGCACCGTCGTCGGCAGCGAGAAGATCGGCCTGTTCATGGATTCGGCCAGCAAATCGGTAGTCCGGCTCAGGGCCGGAGAAAGCCACAAGGGATGGATACTTCGCGCCGTGGAGCGGCGTCAGGCGGAGTTCGCAAATGGGCTCGACACTGCGGTGCTGGATATACCGCCGGAGACGAAAGCGGGTGTGGCGCGGAGTGGCCCCATGCCGGGGGGGCCGTCGCCCGTTCCGGTCGCGCCTTCCCCAGGCGCGCCGCGGTCTGCCGCCAATATGAGCCCGCCGATCGACCGGGCGGCAGGCCCAGGAGGGCCGGGCACGCAGCCTGCCAATTTCAGGCTGCCTCCGGGGCTCGTCAATCCGCTTGAAAATTCGGGTTCGCGTTAGAACGTCCTTGCCACCACTTGTCGTGGCCCGTCGGCGATTATCGCGAGTGACGACTCTGCGCGTAATCTCAGCCGGTTCGCGCAATTACGATAATGCGATTCCTATTCTGCGCGGATCGAACGAAGTAAGGGTTCCCGGACTCTCTCCGCATCTGGAGGAGCAGATCTGCTTAGGAACCATCACTACGAGCACGAGTTGGCCGGTCGTGAGGGCGAGACATCACACGAGGCTGATCGTGCAAGAAGTTGTGCGCGTGCGCTCCACGGCGCAGATCGCAGGCCATCCCATTCATCCGATGCTGGTGCCGATTCCGATCGCATGCTTCATCGGCGCGCTGCTGACGGACATCGCCTATGTCGTCACCGCCGAGATGATGTGGGCGAATTTCTCCGCCTGGCTTCTGCTCGTCGGCGTTATCTTCGGCGTGCTGGCGGCCATCGCGGGCCTGACCGATTTCCTCGGCAATCACCTGGTCAGGGCACAGACCCCGGCCTGGCCACATCTGATCGGCAACGCCGTGGTGCTGATCCTGGCGATCTTCAACGCGCTGATCCATACGCGTGACGCCTGGACTTCGGTGTGGCCTTTGGGGCTCATCCTGTCGGTCCTCACCGTCCTCATCCTGCCCGTCACCGGCTGGCTCGGCTGGGCGATGGTCTATCGCCATGGCGTGGGAGTTGCGCAATGACGTCCACACTTGCCCGCCTATTGCTATGCGGTTCGCTGCTGTGTCTCGCCGGCTGCAATGACGGCAGCGGCGATCCCAAGGCGCAAATAGGTGCCAATCCGAGCCTGCCGGACATCCAGCAATATCTGCTGCCGCCGATGCACATCGCCCGCATCGTCGGGTGGAAGAAGGACGAGGCGCCGACCGTCGCGCAGGGCTTGCAGGCCAAGCCGTTTGCGACGGGGCTGCAGCATCCGCGCGTGCCCTACGTTCTCCCCAATGGCGACGTGCTGGTGGTGGAATCCAAGGCGCCGAAGGCCGCTGCGATCAAGCGGCCCAAGGAGATCGTGATGAACTGGGTCGAGTCCTGGGCGACCTCCGGCGGTGATACCGGCCCCAGCAACCGCATCACGCTGCTGCGCGACAGCAATGGCGACGGCGTACCGGATACGCAGAGCGTGTTTCTCGATCATCTCAATTCGCCGTTCGGCGTCGCGCTGGTCGGCAATGATCTCTATGTCGCCAACACGGACGCGATCGTCAGATATCCCTACACCGAGGGTGACACCAAGATCACCGCGCCCGGCACGGTGCTGACTCAGCTTCCGGGCGGCCCGATTGATCATCACTGGACCAAGAGTCTCGTGGCGAGCCCGGACGGTTCGACGCTCTATGTCGGTGTCGGCTCCAACAGCAACATCACCGAGAACGGCATGGAGGCGGAGCACAATCGCGCCGCGATCCTCCGGGTCGATCGTGCCACCGGCCGCTGGCGCATCTTTGCGAGTGGCTTGCGCAATCCGAACGGCCTGAGCTTCGAGCCGCAAAGCGGCGCTCTGTGGACGGTGGTGAACGAGCGCGATGAGCTCGGTCCGGATCTCGTTCCCGACTACATGACGTCGGTGAAGGACGGCGGCTTCTACGGCTGGCCCTACAGCTATTACGGCCAGCACGTCGATCCCCGCGTCAAGCCGGAACGACCCGACCTCGTCGCCGGGGCGATCGTGCCGGATTACGCGCTGAGCTCGCATGTTGCGCCGCTGGGCCTCGCCTTCTATACCGGCACCAGCCTGCCGGGCGCCTATCGCGGCGGCGCGTTCGTCGGCGAGCACGGCAGTTGGAACCGGCAAGTGCTGAATGGCTACAAGGTCGTGTTCGTGCCGTTCAGCGACGGCAAACCGAGCGGGCCGGCGCAGGATGTCGTCACCGGCTTCCTGAACAGCGACAACCAGGCCCGCGGCCGCCCCGTCGGCGTCGCCATCGACAAGTCCGGCGCGCTGCTGGTCGCCGACGACAGCGGCAATACCGTGTGGCGCGTCACCTCCGCGCAGTCGCAGGTCACGCAACGTTAAGCCCGATGCGGCGTTGTTGTGTCCAAAAGCCAAGCCAGGAGTTGGACAATGGGTCTCGCTCAATACGCCGTCGTGCCGATCCAGGATGAATGGGGCGTGCTGCACGACGGCAACGTCAACGGCAAATACGCAACCAAGGAATCCGCGTTCGAATCAGCGGTGGCAGCTGCCTCGCTGGCGCTTCGCCAGGGACACGAGGTTCACGTCAGCGTGCCCGGCCGCGAAATAGGCGAGAACGCGCTCGGCAGCTAGTGCGCCGAGATGTGCAGTAGGAGGCCGTGATGACCAAGCCCCGCGAGCCGAATGGCGTCGAGCCGGCCCGGTCCGAAGAGGACATTCAGCGGGACCAGCTCGGTCCGCGTGGCGTGCCCGGTGCGCCGGATCCCGCCAAGATGACCCCGCAGCGGGACAAGAAGACGCCCAGGCACATCGATCCCGGCCACACCTCCTGAGCGGTCCCGAAGGAGACATCGCTCGGCGGACCCGGTCTGCGGCTAACGCCGCGGTGCCATTCGGAACCGATATATTCCTGTTCGCCGAGTCTGCGGTTAGACATGCCTCATAGGCGTGATCTGCACCTTTGGGGCGGGCGACTGGCGGAATGCGGTTCTTGAAATCTGACGGCGGGCTCATCGGCGTCCTGCCGGTGCTCGCGATCACCCAACTCATCGGATGGGGAACGATAGGCCTTCCCGCGATCGTGGGCCGCGATCTCGCAGCCGATCTCGGCATGAGCCTGCCGACAGTCTTCTCCGGCACATCGGTCCTTTATGTCGCGATGGGGCTCTGTGCCCCCTGGCTCGCCAAGTCCTTTGCGCGGCACGGTGCGCGAAAGGTGATGATGGCCGGAACGGTCGTCGCAGCGCCCGGCTTCGTCTTGCTGTCCTTTGCGCGCGAGCCGATGCTCTATTTCGCGGCCTGGATCGTCCTCGGCATGGCAGGCAGTGCTACGCTGTCCACCGGCACCTACATCATGCTGAACGAGGTCGCCGGACGGCAGGCCAAGAGCGCCATCGGCGCGCTCATGCTGGTGACGGGATTGTCCAGCAGCATCTTCTGGCCGACCACCTCGTTTCTGAGCGGCCTCGTCGGCTGGCGCGGGACGTGCCTCGTCTACGCCGCGATGTTGATCCTCGTTTCGCTGCCGCTCTATGCTTTCGCGGCCCCGCGCCGGAGCGTCGCGAAGGACAACGGCGGTGAGCCGACGCAAGGCGTCGATGCGCCTGCGATTCCCCGCAGCACCTTCGGCCTCGTCGTCGCCGCGATCACGCTCAACGCCTTCGTCAATTTCGGCCTGAGCGCCGTTCTCATCGAGCTCCTTCGGGCGGAGGGGCTGGCGCCGGCGCAAGCCATTGCCTTCGGTTCGATGCTCGGCGTGATCCAGGTCAGCGCCCGCGGGCTCGATTTCCTCGGAGGAGGACGATGGGACGGGATCACGACCGGGCTCGTCGCAGGCACGGCGCTCCCGGTGGCGATGCTGCTGCTGATGGTGAGCGAGGGGGCGACCTGGGCGGTGGCGATCTTCATCCTGCTTTACGGCGCCGGCAGCGGCGCGATGGCGGTGGCGCGGGCAACGATCCCGCTCGTGTTCTACGACCAGGCCGAGTTCGCCAAGGCGATGTCGATGATCGCGCTGCCGCTCAATCTCGCCTCCGCCATCTCTCCGCCCGTGCTTGTCAGCTTGCTCACCCAGTTCGGCAGCCGCGGCGCGCTCGGTCTCACCTTTGCCTGTTCCTGTGCAACGGTGCTGATCCTTGTCCTGCTCAGTCGCCGGCGCCCGAGCATGGCTGCGGCAGCCGCGATCTGACGCACAGGCACGATATTCGCGGCGCGGAAATTCGGCGCCGCGAGAGCCGCTTCGGCTGCCGGGCTGGGGATGGTCGTATGCCGCCAGTGCAGTGCTCGGGACGCAAAAATGGTGTATCCGCAGAGAGTGCGGCCAGGGTTTCAGCTGCCGCGCCAAGATCAGTTCCCGGAGGAAACCTACATGTCGGCCTTGCCGCTTTCAGGCATCAAGATCCTTGATCTCACGCGCGTGCTCGCCGGGCCTTTGTCGGCCCAGATGCTGGGCGATCTCGGTGCGGAGGTCATCAAGATCGAGCGGCCGGGCACCGGCGATGACGCGCGCGCCTTCGGCCCGCCTTACCTGACCGACCCCGAGGGCAAGGCGAACAACAACAATTCGTTCTACCTCTGTGCCAACCGCAACAAGAAGTCAGTCACCGTCAACATCGCCAAGCCCGAAGGGCAGGAGATCATCCGGCAGCTTGCAAAGGACGTCGACGTCTTCATGGAGAACTACAAGGTCGGCGATCTCAAGCGCTACGGCCTCGACTACGAGACGATCAAGGCGATCAATCCCCGCATCATCTATTGCTCGGTGACCGGCTTCGGTCAGACCGGGCCCTACGCGCCGCGCGCGGGCTATGACGCTATCCTGCAGGCGATGGGCGGCCTGATGAGCGTCACCGGTCACATCGACGGCGAGCCTGGCGAGGGCCCGATGAAGGTCGGCCCGTCGATCGTCGACTACATGACCGGCATGAACACCTCGATCGGACTTCTCTCGGCGCTCTACCATCGCGACGCCAATGGCGGGGAAGGACAACACATCGACGTCTGCCTGTTCGATACCGTCATCGCATCGTTGTCGCACTGGCTGCAGATCTACCTCGTCAACGGCAAGACACCGCCGCGCCGCGGCACTTGGGGCAATGGTGGCATGCCGGCCGGTGTGTTCCGCTGCACCGATGGCGAACTGATGCTGGTGGTCGGCAATGACGGCCAGTTCCAGCGCACCTGCGCCGTGCTCGGCGAGCCCGAACTCGCGAGCGACAAGCGCTTCATCAAGAACAACGACCGCGTCGTGCACGGCAAGGAGATCATGGCGATCTTCGCTGGCCTGTTTCTGACGAAGCCGGTGGCCTATTGGCTGGAGAAGCTGGAGGAGGCCGGCGTGCCGTCAGGTCCGATCAACAATTTCGAGCAGGTGTTTAGCGATCCGCACGTGCAGTCGCGTGGCATGCGGGTGAAGGTCAACCATCCCTTCGAGCCCGATCTTTCGCTGATCCGCAACGCGCTGACCTTCTCGGAGACCCCAATCACGGACTACCGCGCGCCGCCGCTGCTCGGCGAGCACACCCAGGAGGTGCTCGGCGGCAAGCTCGGCTATGATGCCGGCAAGATCGAGGCGCTGAAAAAGCAGGGCATCATCTAGCGGCTCTCTTTTGCCCTCTCCCTCTGTGGGAAAGGGTGGCTCGCCGCATAGCGGCGAGACGGGTGAGGGGTCTGCTTCCGAAAATGAGATCGTGGTGAGAACCCCTCATCCGGCGCTCCGCGCCACCTTCGCCCACAAGGGCGAGGGGAAGGGGACCTGCGAAAACTACGGACAAGGGGCAACATCGCATGACCACCGGCAAGACCATCATCACCTGCGCGATCACCGGCAATCTCACAAAGCCCGAGCAGTCGCCATACCTGCCGATCACGCCCGAGCAGATCGCGACATCCGCGCTGGAAGCAGCCGAAGCCGGCGCTGCCATCGCTCACATCCACGTGCGCGATCCCGCGACGGGCCGTCCCTCGATGTCGATCGATCTCTATCGCGAGGTGATGGAGAAGATCCGCGCCCGCAACAAGAGCCTCATCATCAATCTCACGACCGGCCCGGGCGGCCGCTTTGTTCCGTCGATCGAGGATCCCCGCGTCGCTGGCCCCGGCACCACGCTGCTTCAGCCCGAAAAGCGTGTCGAGCATATCGAGCTCTTGAAGCCCGACATCTGCACGCTCGACCTCAACACCATGAACTCCGGCGGCGAAGTCGTGATCAACACCCCGCGGAACGTCCGTATCATGGCCGAGCGCATGAAGGCGGCCGGCGTGTTGCCGGAGATCGAGCTGTTCGATTCCGGCGATTGCCACCTCGCGCGCGACCTCTTTGCCGACGGGACGCTGAAGGGGCCGGGCCTGTTCTCGCTCGTGCTTGGGGTGAAGTACGGCTTCTCCGCAACGCCCGAGACGATGTTCTACGCCCGCGGCCTGCTACCGCCGGGCGCGATCTGGTCCGGTTTCGGCATCGGCCGCGCCGAGTTCCCGATGGTCGCGCAAGCTTACCTACTCGGCGGCCACGTCCGCGTCGGCATGGAGGACAATCTTTATATGTCGAAGGGCGTGCTGGCGAAGACCAACGCGGAACTGGTCACACATGCGGCAGGCATCTTGAAAAGCCTCGGTGCCTCCATTGCGACCGCACAGGATGCGCGGGCGCTACTCGGGCTTGCGTGAGGCTTGCCGGCAATCCCCAGATGAATCCGGTCCGTAGTCGACCCGGCTTCCACTTTTCGCCAGACTCTGATTCGATCTTGTCGTCTCTCGCATCAACGTTCGGGGGGAAGTCACGAATGTCCTACACGATCGGGTTCCAGGCCAAGAACCAGAAGGCGGTCCTCGCGACGGAGGCAGCCACGGCCAATCAGGCGGTCGCCGTTATCGCGGCGCTACAGAACAGCGCCAACGCCATCGAGTTCATCCGCTCGCCGCAGGAAGGCGACATGGGCATCGAGATGCTGCTGCTGCTCGCAAAGGAAGAGGCCGAGGAGATGCCGCAGCGGGTATAGCCCAGCGCGCGACCACAGTTCGAGCTCAAGCGAAGCATGCCGGGTGCATGACGACGTAGCCTGTTGCCATCTCGCTTGAACCGAGGGTGGCCGCCCATGAAACGCGAAGCGCTCCGCGTCGAACCGATCTCGACCTATCTCGATCGCTGGAAGGCGCCGGCCTCGCCCGTCACGCGCGCCGGCAACATGATCTTCGTCTCCGGCCTGCCGCCGTTCGACCCCGAGACGGGCGAGATCGCATCCGTTCCGATCGAGCGGCAGAGCGAATTGATCCTGGAGCAGATGAAGATGTGCCTTCAGACGGCAGGCGCCTCGCTCGACAACGTCATGAAGTGCAACGTCTACTGCACCTCGGCCCAACACTTCGCCGTCTTCAACGCGATCTATGCGCGCTACTTCCCGGAGCAGCCGCCGGCGCGGATCTTCGTCTGTATCCCCGAATGGACCGGGCCGTTCGACATCGAGATCGACTGCATCGCGATGGTCTGAGGTTTTAGCGCGCGTCGCGTGCGAGCGCGCGCGCCGGGGCCTTCATCTCCACCTTGCCGGCGGTCAATGCCATCGTTGCCACGCTGACCACACGCGCGATCACGTCCTCGACGTCGTCGAGATCGCATTTGCCCTCCGACAGTTTCGTCAGCCGCTCGCTCTCTCGGATGGTGTGGTGTGCCATCGCGAGCGCAAAATTCAGGCCCCAGTAGATTTCGACGTCGCTGCGGTCGGGAAGGGACCTGCGCATCGCGCCGACGAATTTCCGCAGATGGTCGATCTCGCGGTTCTTGATACGGCGGATCGGCGGCACGGATTCGATCGAGGCGCGGATCATGAAGCGCGCCGCGGTCGAGCGCTGGTTCTCAGGGCCAAGGCAGCCGCGCAGCGTCGGGCCGACGAGTGCGTGCAAGATCACCTCGATCGGTGCGATGCCGCCGCCTTGCTCTTCCGCCGCCTTCAGCTCGCGCAAGCGCTCGCGGTTGGTCGCGATCGAGCGCGTCACGAACAACTCCGCGATCAGTTCGTCCTTCGAGCCGAAATGATAGTTCACCGCAGCTAGGTTGACATTGGCGTCCGCGACGATGTCGCGCAGCGTGACGTCGCCGAAGCCGCGATCGGCATAGAGCCGTTCGGCGGCGGCGAGAATGGCGGTCCTTGTGTGATCGCTGGCCATGGTTGCCCTCGCAGGAGGGAGTTGCAATTCAAACAGTTGTATGAAACTATCGTTTGAAGGCCGGGAAAAGTCAATCCGCTTGATGGAATTGGGCCGCGCTCGCGGCGATGGTTCCGCGCCTCGCATCTGCAACTTGCCGAATGGCTTGCGGGGCGCGCGCGACGGGAGGACAGTCCGGCGCAAAACCGCTTTGCAAAGCAAAATCGCTTGGCAAACAAAGACGAGGAGCGTCCCATGGATTTCGATCTGTCGCCCAAGCAGAAGGAATGGCTCGATCGCGTGCAGTCGTTCATGACCAAGCACGTGCGCCCGGCGGTTCCGATCTACAACGAGCAGGATCACAGCGGCGAGCGCTGGAAGGTGATCCCGATCCTTGAGGATTTGAAGAAGAAGGCGAAGGCCGAGGGTCTGTGGAACATGTTCATGCCGCCGTCCGAGCATGAGGACGACGAATTCCGCGGCGCGGGATTGACCAATCTTGAATACGCGCTGCTGTCGGAGCAGATGGGCCACATCTCCTGGGCCTCCGAAGTGTTCAACTGTTCCGCGCCCGACACCGGCAACATGGAAGTGTTCATCCGCTACGGCACCAAGGAGCAGAAGCGGAAATGGCTGCGCCCGCTGATGGACGGCGAGATCCGCTCCGCGTTCCTGATGACGGAACCCGCGGTCGCTTCGTCCGACGCCACCAACATCGAGACCCGCATCGAGCGCGACGGCGATCATTATGTCATCAACGGCCGCAAATGGTGGTCGTCGGGCGTCGGCGATCCCCGCTGCAAGATCGCGATTCTGATGGGCAAGACCGATCCGAAGGCCGCAAAGCATCAGCAGCAGTCGCAGATCCTGGTTCCGCTCGACACGCCCGGCATCAAGGTCGAGAAGATGCTGCCCGTGTTCGGCTTCGATGACGCGCCGCATGGCCACGCCCAGGTGCTGCTCGAGAACGTCCGCGTTCCCGCGTCCAACATCCTGCTCGGCGAAGGCCGCGGCTTCGAGATCGCGCAGGGCCGCCTGGGACCTGGCCGCATCCATCACTGCATGCGCACCATCGGCAAGGCCGAGGAGGCGCTGGAGAAGATGGTGAAGCGGCTGACATCGCGCACCGCCTTCGGCAAGAAGATCGTCGAGCACTCCGTGTGGGAGCAGCGCATCGGCGAGGCCCGTACCAACATCGAGATGACGCGTCTGCTCTGCCTCAAGGCGGCCGACATGATGGACAAGGTCGGCAACAAGACCGCGCAGGCCGAGATCGCGATGATCAAGGTCGCAGCCCCCAATATGGCGCTGAAGATCATCGACGAGGCGATTCAGGCCTTTGGCGGCGCCGGCGTCTCTGACGAGGCCGGGCTTGCCAAGGACTATGCCGGCATCCGCACGCTGCGGCTCGCCGATGGTCCGGATGAGGTGCACAATCGCGCCATTGCCAGACTTGAAATCCGGAAGTATGCAAACTCTCCCGGTCATTAAGAGCGTTTTCCAGCGAAGTGGACACCGGTTCGCGCTAAGAAAACGCGTCAAAACAAGAATCTAGAGATTCCGTTCCGATTTGTCGGAACGGAATCTCTGGGAGGGAGAGCTCCTTTGGCGCTCCCGACTTGAAGATACGACAGGGCATGATCCGCTTCGGTGACCGCTTGACGCAAGTGCGTCAGGCGTGACCGGGTAGCATGCACCGAGTGAAGAGGGAGCGTCATCGTGGCTGACGGCGTCAGGAAAGACGAGGAGTTCTCGGGCACCAAGCCGGTCGAGGAGCGGCATCGTTTCGACGAGCTGCGCCTGGATGCCTGGATGCGCGACAACGTCGAAGGCTATGAGGGCCCGCTGGTCGTCCTGCAGTTCAAGGGCGGCCAGTCCAACCCGACCTATCGGCTGAACACGCCGAACCGGTCCTACGTGATGCGCCGCAAGCCGTTCGGCAAATTGCTGCCGTCGGCGCACGCGGTCGACCGCGAATACCGGGTGATTGCAGCGCTCGGCAAGCAGGGCTTTCCGGTCGCGCACGCCTATGCGCTCTGTCAGGACGACAGCATCATTGGCGCCGCCTTCTACATCATGTCGATGGAGGAGGGCCGCGTGTTCTGGGATCCGGCTCTTCCCAGCCAGGACCCCGATGCGCGGCGCAAGATTTTCACCAGCAAGATCGAGACGCTGGCGAAGCTCCACATGTTCGATCCCAACGCGATCGGCCTTAGCGACTTCGGC
Source organism: Bradyrhizobium neotropicale (assembly GCF_001641695.1). Lineage (GTDB taxonomy): Bacteria > Pseudomonadota > Alphaproteobacteria > Rhizobiales > Xanthobacteraceae > Bradyrhizobium > Bradyrhizobium neotropicale. The sequence continues at coordinate 64,707 of NZ_LSEF01000121.1, read as the reverse complement.
AAGCCCGGCAATTATTTCGCGCGCCAGATCGACCGCTGGACCAAGCAGTACCGGGCGTCCGAGACCCAGCACATTCCGGAGTTCGAGAAGGTCGCCGAATGGCTGCCGAAGACCGTGCCGGAACAGGCGCGCGTCTCGATCGTCCATGGCGACTATCGCCTCGACAACATGATTTTCCACGCGACGGAACCTCGCGTGCAGGCCGTACTGGACTGGGAGCTGTCGACGCTCGGCGATCCCATGGCCGACTTCACCTATCTGTTGATGCAGTGGATCATGCCGGGCCTGCATGGCGTCGACCTGAAGGCGCTCAACATCCCGAGCCTGGAAGAAGCGGCGCAGATCTACTGCAACGTCACCAAGATGAACGTGCCGGATCTCAACTGGTACTTCTCCTACAATCTGTTCCGGCTCGCGGGGATCACCCAGGGTATCGCCGGCCGCATCCGCGACGGCACCGCCGCCAACGCCAAGGCCCTCGAATCCGCCAAGCGCACCGTGCCGCTGTCGAAGGCCTCATGGGAATACGCGCAGAAGGCGGGCGCGGTTTAGGGAATGCAAAGGCGCGGCCGGTTGGGCCGCGCTTTTTTGTTACGCGCCTCTCGTGTCCCGGACGCGGTGCAGCACGAAGTGCTGCTCCGCAGAGCCGGGACCCAGTCACGTCGCCAGGGAATTCAGCTCATCAGTCAGATCGCGCCAATCAGGATTGAGCTCTTCAATCAGCTAGAGCTTCCAGGCGCGCCGCCAACGCTTAAGCGAATGTTCGCGCGCCCGAGCTTCAAGGACCGAGTCGAAGGTCTCTAAATAGACGAGCAACGTGACGTCGTACTGCCGCGTGAAGCCGGGTATGAGTTTGGCCTTGTGCTCCGCCATTCTGCGAGGAAGGTCGTTGGTGACGCCGACATAAAGCGTTCCATTTCGCTTGCTCGCGAGGATGTAAACGAAGAAAGGCATGTCCATGCAACCGGCGTTGACGAACGTCACGACCTAGGATTGCATATTTGGGCGGTGCCGCCAATCCCTCTGGGTCCCGGCTCTGCGGCGCGTCACTTCGTGCCGCACCGCGTCCGGGACACGCGATACTGCATACACCAAGGCTTCGTAGGTCGGGCACGGCTCGTTGTGCCATCTGACGGTCTAATCTGGCCAACGCAGAAGCGCCGCTTCGCGCGCTATAAGGTTTTGACAAGGGCTGGTTGCAAGGTCGCGCGCCCAAGCTTGGGCTTCGTCGATCTTGGGCCGCAAATCGGCCCGTGCCTGTGCCTGCCAGTGGATTCGATCGTGGCCGAGCGGGAGTGCATCGGTTTCCGAGTCAATTCCGACAAACGGCAGAATGTCGGCGTCGTCTTCGAGTTTCGCTTTGAACCGACACCCCGCGATGATGCGCGCCCCCTCGATCGCAGAAGCCTTTCCGGACAACACGCGCTTTGCCGTTTCAAGAATTTGCCAGCGCGCTCCAATAATTTCGGATTGGTTCCAACTCATCGGAGTTTTACGCGACGCCCTCAGCGCACTTTGCGATTAGCCTATCCACGAACCCCGCACACTTCTCCAGCTCCGCCATCTCCACGAACTCGTCCGGCGTATGCGCCTGTGCGATCGAGCCTGGGCCGATCACCACTGACGGCACGTCGGCCATGCTGACGAACAGGCCGGCCTCGGTGCCGAAGGCGACCTTGGCGTGGTCGTTGCGGCCCGCGAGGCTCTTGGCTAGCGTGACGATCGCGGCGTCAGCGCTGGTGTCGAGCGCGGGGTAGTCGAGGATCTCCTCGAAATCGATGCCGCACTCCGGATGCGCCTTCTTCATCGCTGGCTCGAGTTCGGCTCTCGCCCAGGCAATGATCGCGTCCGTCACCTGCTTGGACTCGGTGATGCCGATGCCGCGGCATTCGAACTCGACCGTGCAGTGATCCGGCACGATGTTGAGCGCGGCGCCGCCGTGCGCGATGCTGGTGAGCAGCGTGGTGTGCGGGACGTCGTAGAGATCGTCGCGCGCACCATCGCTCGCAAGCTTTACCGCGCGGCGGCGGATTTCGGTGATCAGCTCGGCTGCGTATTCGATCGCGTTGACGCCGTCCGGCGCGATCGAGGAGTGACGCGCAAGGCCGCGGAAGGTGGCGCGCACGCCGTGCTTGCCCTTGTGGCCGATGATCACCTGCATCTGCGTCGGTTCGCCGACGAAGCAGCCAAGCGGCTTGACCTTCTTCTTGGCGACCCCGCCGAGCATCGGCCGCACGCCGACGCAGCCGATCTCCTCGTCGTAGGAGATCGCAAGATGGATCGGTGTTGTCAGCTTGGCTTCCAGCATCTCCGGCACCATGGCAAGGCACACCGCGACAAATCCCTTCATGTCGGTGGTGCCGCGGCCGTAGAGCCTGCCATCGCGCTCGACCAGCTTGAACGGATCGTGGCTCCAGTCCTGGCCCACGACAGGGACCACGTCGGTGTGTCCGGACAGCACGAGGCCGGGGCGATCGGCGGGGCCGATCGTGACCCACAGCGAGGCTTTCTGCCCGGTGTCATCGACGATCCGCTCGAAGCTGACGCCGAGGGCCGCAAGGTAGCTCTCGATATGTGCGATCAGGGGCAGGTTGGAACGATCGCTGACGGTGTCGAAGGCGACGAGGTCGGCGAGGAGTTTGCGGATTCGGACGGGTCTTGGGCTTTGCATCATCAATTCACGGAACGGGAGGAGGTTTGCCGGCAGCGCGCAGCATAACAACAGCTTGTCCTGACGGGCAAATGTCAGCGCCTGGCCCTGGTCCCAGCGAGCTGTTCCACCGCGGAAAGATCGCGCGGCAAGATCTGCTTGAACAACGCGAGGGACCGACGGCCTTCCGGAGGCGGCAGGGTGATCGCATGACGTACCGCGGCTGCGATCAGCACCATGGTCAGTTGCGAGAACGAGGTGAGGGTGGCAATCGGTACCTTCGGCGCGATCCGCTGTAGTGCGTCGCCGACCAGGCCGGCGAGATAGGCGACATCCTCCTCGTCGATCTTCTGCACGATCGGATCGGCTTGCGTCGCCTCCACCATCGTCCGCAATAACATCTCCCTGTGGTTATGGGTCCTTGCTTTCGCCTGGACGACATCGGAGATGTTGCGGCGTGGTGCCGGACGTCGGGTGCATGAATGGCCGGGTCGAGTCCGGCCATCATCGATGCGGAGAACGCCCGTGTTAGACCGGCTTGCCCGTATACGGCATCGATGCCGTGAGGCCGCCGTCGACAGGAAACGCCTGCCCATTCACGTACGACGCTTCGTCGCTGGCCAGGAACAGGCCCATCGCCGCGAGTTCGTGCGGCTGGCCGGGGCGCTTCAGGGGATTGAGCTGGCCGATCTTGTCGGAGGTGCCGCGCTCCTTGGCGCGGTCGAAGATCGGTTTCGTCATCCCGGTTTCGATCAGGCCGGGGCACACCGCATTGATGCGCACGCCGGTGCCGGTGAGCGAATAGGCGGTGGTCTGCACCAGGCTGATCACGCCAGCCTTGCTCGCGGCGTACGGATGTCCGCTCGCGCCGGCCTTCAGGCCCGCAACCGAAGCGGTCAGCACGATCGCGCCGGACTGCTGCTTCACCATGTGCGGCATCGCGTACTTCACCGCGAGGAACGGTCCGATCAGGTTGACGCGCAGGATCTCCTGCCAGTGCTCCACCGTCTGCTCGGCCAGCGGAACGAGTCCGCCGGAGACGCCGGCATTGGCCCAGATCACGTCGAGCCGGCCATGCGTCTTCACCGCCTTGTCGATGACGGCGATGACGTCCGTCTCGGAGCCCGCATCCGCGATCATCGCTTCGGCGGTGCCGCCGGCTTTCCTGATCTCCTCGACGGTGTCCTTCACCGCCTCGGTGCGATCGACCGCGATCAGTTTTGCGCCTTCCCTGGTGAACAGCAGTGCAGCCGCGCGTCCGATGCCGCTGCCGGCGCCAGTGATGATGACGGATTTGCCTTGCAGGCGGCCCATGCGCTTCTCCCTTGTGCTTCGCGCGCGACGCCTGCCGCGCGACGGAATTTCAAACAGAATTTCAAACGGCCAAGAAGTCTTAAAACGGCAAAGTGTCTTGAGACACGTTCGCCACTCACGTACAGCGACATCACACGGGATGGAAGGGTTTCGATGATGTCCGACTCCGGCAAGTCCAAAGTGGTCACGACGCGGTGGTGGTGGGTCCGTCATGCGCCGGTGCGCAACGACGGCGGCAACATTTACGGGCAGAGCGACATCGCCTGCGACACCAGCGATACTTATGTGTTCGAGGCGGTCGCAAAGGTGCTGCCGCGCGATGCGGTCTGGTATTCGAGCAATCTGATGCGCACGCATCAGACCGCAGAGGCGATCTGGGCGGCCGGCTTTCCCAAGCCTGCGAACATGCCATGGGAGGCGGATTTCGCCGAACAGCATCTCGGTCGATGGCAGGGCATGAACCGCGCGGCGTTCGTCGCGAGCCGGCCCGCCGGAACGAGCTGGTTCGCCGACATCAACGAGCCGGCGCCGGGCGGTGAAAGTTTCATGGACCTTTACAACCGCACCTGTCGCGCGATCGATCGGATCAATCGTGAGCACGCGGGCCAGGACGTGATCGCGGTCGGCCATGGCGGTACCATCAAGGCGGCCGTGGGGCTCGCGCTCGGTGGTCTGCCGGAGCAGGGGCTCGCGTTCGACATCGACAACGTGTCAGTGACACGGCTCGATCATTACGCGACCGCGGAGCGGGTCGTCTGGCGCCTGCCGATGGTGAACCAGCAGCCATGGATCGCGGACCCTGCGCACGCCGCCATGCATCAGCCGGCGGGACCGGAAGTCAAGAAGCTCGCCTGACGCCGTTGTCGGCGCGCGCGAGCGCGGCATAAGCTTTGAGCCAATCAAATCGCACTCTGGGAGAGAAACATGACCTTGTTCGACATGAAGGGAAAAGTCGCCGTCATCACCGGCTCGACGCGCGGCATCGGGCTCGCGATCGCCGAGCGCATGGCCGAGCACGGCGCCAAGGTCGTGATCTCCTCGCGCAAGGCCGATGTCTGCGATGAGGTGGCGAAGGGCATCAACCACAAATTCGGGAAGCATACCGCCGTCGCGATCGCCGCGAACATCTCCTCGAAGGAGAACCTGCAAAACCTCGTCGACGAAAGCAATCGCGCCTTCGGCAAGATCGACGTGCTGGTCTGCAACGCGGCCTCGAACCCGTATTACGGTCCGCTCGCGGGCATCTCCGACGATCAGTTCCGCAAGATCCTCGACAACAACATCGTCGCCAACAACTGGCTGATCTCGATGGTGGTGCCGCAGATGATCGAGCGCAAGGATGGTTCGGTCATCATCGTGTCCTCGATCGGCGGCCTGAAGGGCTCGACCATCCTCGGCGCCTACGCGATCTCGAAGGCCGCCGACATGCAGCTCGCCCGCAACTTGGCTTGCGAATACGGCATGCACAACATCCGCGTGAACTGCATCGCGCCCGGCCTGATCAAGACCGACTTCGCGAAGGCACTGTGGGACAATCCGGAGAACCTGAAGGCCTCGACCTCGCGCTCGCCGCTGCTGCGCATCGGCATCCCCGACGAAATCGCCGGCGCCGCGGTGTTCCTGGGATCGAAGGCCGGCGACTTCATGACCGGCCAGACCATGGTGATCGACGGCGGCGCGACGATCAGTTGACGCGGTCGGGATGCCCCGGTCAAGCCGGGGCATGACAGCGAATGTGGGGACGCGGTGTTGCCTCAATCCACCGCCGCGTACACCAGATTCCGCACCAGCGTGCGCGTGTAGTCGCGCTGGCCCGGGCCCTGGCTCATGAACACCGCGAACAGATCCTCCCTCGGGTCGATCCAGAAGAACGTTCCCGCAATGCCGCTCCAGAAATACTGGCCGACGCTGCCGGGGAACGGCGCGATGCCGGCGTCCCTTCGCACCGCGAAGCCGAGGCCAAAACCATGGCCAGGGGAGAGCAGGGTGCCGTTGGCCGGAACGCCGGGGCCGAGATGATCCGAAGCCATCAGCTCCAGCGTCTTGCGGCCGATGATCCTGTTGCCGTCGAGCGTGCCGCCGTTGCGCAGCATCATGCAGAAGCGGGCATAGTCCATCGTGGTCGACACGAGCCCGCCGCCACCGGACTCCATCGCTGGCTGTTCCAGCATGTTGAAGAGCGCGACCTTGTCGCCGGTCCAGGGATCGGCCGGGAACGCCTCGGCGAGCCGGCCGGCATTGGCCTCATTGGTCGAGAACCCCGTTTCGGCCATCTGAAGCGGCGCAAGGATGCGGTCGGCGAGGTACGCGCCGAGCGACTTGCTGCTGATGACCTCGATGATGCGGCCGAGGATGTCGGTGGAGCGGCTGTAGTTGAACTCCGCGCCGGGATGACAGACGAGGGGAAAGCTTGCGACGAGGGTCGCGTGCTCGGCGTTGGTGATCTTGCGGCTGCGCACCCGTGAGTCCTGGTAGATCTTGTGCACGGGACCGTCGCCCTGGTGCTCATACGTCAGACCCGACGTGTGACGGAGCAGGTCCTGCACCGTCATCGCCCGCCGCGCCGAAACCAGTTCCAGCTTGCCGCCGTCGACGACGCCGACCTTCTGGTCGGCGAACTCCGGAATGAATTTTGCGACGGGGTCGCTAAGGAGGAGGTGCCCATCCTCGATCAGTGCCATCACGCCGACGGACACGATCGGCTTGGTCATCGAGAACAGGCGGAAGATCGAATCATGAGCCATCGGTGCGGAGCCGGCCGGGCTCTGCCGTCCCAGTGCCTCGAACCAGCCGACCTTGCCGCGCCGCGCGACCAGCACGGTGATGCCGGGCACGGTTCCCTTGTCGATCTCGCGCTTGAAGGCGTCCGACATCGCCTGCAGGCGGGGACGCGACAGGCCCAGCGTTTCCGGCTTCGCCTCGGGCAAAGGCGGCGCTTTCGGTGTGATCGCGGCGTGAGAAGCGGTTTGGGCAGTCATAGGCACTCCCGGTTGCTCTTTATTGTCGGGAATGAACTGTTGCCCAGAAGCCGCGGCACAAACAAGCGAAGCCAGCGCGCTTCTCCCTTGCAATCCGGCTGCCCCCTGTGCTTGAAAGCGCACCTGACCTCGCGGCGACGCGGGTTCGTAGGAGTGTAGCTCAATTGGTAGAGCACCGGTCTCCAAAACCGGGGGTCGCAGGTTCGAGCCCTGCCACTCCTGCCAGCGATTTCAAGCACTCACAGCCTTGCAGCGGAAAGATGCGGCAGGATTAGTCGCAGATGAGTCGCCGCGTGCAACTCACTAAAACCTGCTACATCGAACTCGCTCGTCGTGCACCATGCGGTACTCGATGGGACGCTGCACGACGGTTGCCGCCCAGATCAGCGCGCCGAGCCAACCGAAGAAGGTCCAGCCGAAGAACAGGTTGAGCAGGAAGATCGCCAGCGTATTGTGATGGCCGCGCAGCAGGGCGATGATCGCCGGGAAGAAATAGGCGGCGATCAGAATGCCGATCGCCATCAGGCCGGCCACCGCGTCGGCGCCATCCGACGGCGTTGCGGCAAGAGCGGGGTGCGCAACGAGCGTCACTGCGAGCGCGGCAGTCCAAGTTAGCAGTCTCATGGTAGTCCTCGCGGGGAGCAGATCGGGTAATCATTGCAGACCGGGCTTCTTGACCGGCGTCATCTCGAGTTCACGCCCATCCCTTGGTGTCACCCTTCCAACGGCCGGTTCGAAGCTCGGATCGTGCTTCATTCCGGCCGGATAAGTCCTTGATCCTGATTGGCTCTCGCGCGCAGGGCTGGAGAGCGGCGCTTGCCGGGGAGGGCTTGCCCACACCTTGACCTTTGGCCCCATCCGCAGTATCTACCCGACACCTGCAGCCGGCCCGTTAGACGCGGATTTCCGGCGCGGCTTTAAATCCCGAACACGCGAGCCCGGTTTCCGGCTCATCCTTCACGCGAGGGTTGGGCCAAAGGCGGCTGTTCGGATCCCTGAAATCTTTTCTCGTCTCACGACGGACTTTGGACATCAAACGATGGCAGTCAGCCCGTTCAAGTTCTTGCAGGAAGTGCGCTCGGAGACCGCCAAGGTCACCTGGCCGACCCGCCGCGAGACGACGATCACCACGATCATGGTGTTCGTCATGGTCGCCCTGGCCTCGATCTTCTTCTTCGCCGCCGACCAGATCATCCGTTATCTCGTCACCCTTCTTTTGGGCATTCACTGATGGCAACAGCCACCGCAATTCAATCGTCCGACAAGCGTTGGTACATCGTCCACGCCTATTCGAACTTCGAGAAGAAAGTCGCCGAATCCATTCGCGAGCAGGCCAAGCAGCGCGGGCTCGAGGAACTGTTCGAGCAGGTCCTGGTTCCGATCGAGAAGGTCACGGAAGTGCGCCGCGGCCGCAAGATCGATGCCGAGCGCAAGTTCTTCCCGGGCTATGTGCTGGTGAAGATGAAGCTGACCGACGAGGCGTTCCATCTGATCAAGAACACGCCCAAGGTCACCGGCTTCCTCGGCGCGGAAAACAAGCCGATGCCGATCTCGGAATCGGAGGCGATGCGGATCCTGAACCAGATGCAGGAGGGCGTGGAACGTCCGAAGGCGTCGGTGTCGTTCGAGATCGGCGAGAATGTGCGCGTGGCCGACGGCCCGTTCGCCTCGTTCTCGGGTGTGGTCGAGGAAATCGACGAGGCGCGCTCGCGCGTGAAGGTCGCGGTGTCGATCTTCGGCCGCGCCACGCCGGTGGAACTGGAATTCGGTCAGGTCGAGAAGGTCTGACCGGGTAACGCGTGAAGCCACAGGTTTCGCGCGAAGAGAGGCCGTGGGAGGGAGAGGGCGGTCGCCAGCCGCATCCGACCCAGACCACGAACCTGAAACCGCCGGCAATATGCCGGCACAACAGGAGTGATACATGGCAAAGAAAGTGACCGGATACCTGAAGCTTCAGGTCCCGGCCGGTGCGGCGAATCCTTCGCCCCCGATCGGTCCCGCGCTCGGTCAGCGCGGTCTCAACATCATGGAGTTCTGCAAGGCGTTCAACGCCCAGACCCAGAAGGAAGAGAAGAACACCCCGATCCCGGTGATCATCACCATTTATGCGGACCGTTCCTTCACCTTCGAGATGAAGACGCCGCCGATGTCCTTCTTCCTCAAGCAGGCTGCAAAAATCCAGTCCGGCTCGAAGGCGCCGGGCCGTGACAAGGCCGGCAAGGTGACCAAAGCGCAGGTGCGCGAGATCGCCGAGAAGAAGATGAAGGATCTCAATTGCGACACCATCGAGTCGGCCATGAAGATGGTCGAGGGCTCCGCCCGCTCGATGGGTCTGGAAGTTGCGGGGTAAGCGGTCATGGCAATCGGAAAGCGTTTGAACAAAGCCCGCGAAGGCGTTGACCGCGAAAAGCTTTATCCGCTCGCGGACGCCATCAAGATGGTCAAGGAACGCGCCAAGGCGAAGTTCGACGAGACCATCGAGGTCGCGATCAATCTCGGCGTCGATCCACGTCACGCCGACCAGATGGTCCGCGGCGTCGTGACCCTGCCGAACGGCACCGGTCGTACCCTCCGCGTCGGCGTGTTCGCCCGCGGCGCCAAGGCCGATGAGGCCAAGGCTGCTGGTGCCGACGTCGTCGGCGCCGAGGATCTGGTCGAGAAGGTGCAGAACGGCACGATCGACTTCGACCGCTGTATCGCCACTCCCGACATGATGCCGCTGGTCGGCCGTCTCGGTAAGGTGCTCGGCCCGCGCGGCCTGATGCCGAACCCGAAGATCGGCACCGTGACCATGGACGTCACCGGTGCGGTGAAGGGTGCCAAGGGCGGCTCGGTCGAGTTCCGCGTCGAGAAGGCCGGCATCGTGCAGGCCGGTGTCGGCAAGGCCTCGTTCTCCGAGGACAAGCTGGTCGAGAACGTCAAGGCGCTCGCGGACGCGGTTGCCAAGGCGAAGCCCGCCGGCTCCAAGGGCACCTACATCCAGCGTGTTGCGGTGTCCTCGACCATGGGCCCCGGCGTGAAGGTCGAGCCGGGCACCATCCTCGGCTAAAGGCTCTGCGGGAATAAAGAGATGAGGCGAGGGGCGGAATTGGGCAACCGAATCCGCCCCTTCCGTTTGTGAGGCGAGGCTCAACGGAAACAAGAACAATGGCTGACAAGGTCCTGATCTACTCGCGCTTCCCCAAAACGATGATGGCGCGCTTCGCCGAGCGGTTCGAGCTGCTCGACACTGGCGGCAAGCCGGCGCAGGAGATGTTTTCGGGTGGCGAGCTCGCAGGCGTCCGCGCGCTCCTCACCGCCGGCGGCTCGCCGCTCGGGGCGGAGGCGATGGACCTGCTGCCGAAGCTCGGGGCGATCGTCTGCTATGGCACCGGCTATGACGGTGTTGATCTGAAGGCCGCCGCGGCCCGCAACATCGCGGTCGGCCACAGCCCGGGCGCGAATGCGGCCTCGGTCGCCGACATCGCGATGACCCTGATGCTGGCGACGACCCGGCGGATCCTGGTCGCCGATCAATATGTCCGCAGCGGCGGCTGGGCCGCGTCAAGGCAGTCGCCTATGATGCGGCCGCAGGCGGGCCTGCCCGGCCGCCGCATCGGCGTCTATGGCATGGGCGAGATCGGCCGCAAGATTGCAGCACGCTGCGCCGCGTTCGAGGCCGAGGTCGGCTATTTCAGCCGCACCCAACACGATCTGCCCTATCAATATTTCCCGTCGCTGGAGGCACTCGCCGAGTGGTGCAGCGTGCTGATGATTGCGGTCCGTGCCGGCGTCGAGACCCAACATGTCGTCAACGCGGACATTCTCAAGCGCCTCGGGGAGGACGGCTATGTCGTCAACATCTCCCGCGGCTCGGTGATCGACGAGGCGGCCCTCGTTGCGGCCTTGACCGACAAGTCCCTCGCGGGGGCCGGCCTCGACGTCTACGACAAGGAACCGCACGCGCCCGACGCGCTGACGGCGCTGCCGAACGTCGTGCTGTCGCCCCATATCGGCGGCCACACCCTGGACTCCCACGTCGCGATGCAGAACTGCGTGCTGGCGAACCTGACGGCGTTTTTCGAGGGACGGCCACTGCCGCATGCGGTCAAAACGGCCTGAATCGGTCCTTTCGGGTCGCGTCAAGCGTCCCGTGCAATGGATTGGAACTGGTGTGAATTTTGCTCTTGGCAAGCAGGTCAAGAGCGGTTAAAGAACCATCTCCGGACGTGCTGGCGAGTTGCTGGCGCGTCCGTGCACGCATTCCGAAAACCCGACGCGTTAGGAGATCATTCCTTTTCAGGACGTCCGTAAGGATTTGCCGGAAAAGGAAGGGAAACCCTTCGGTTGGTGGATGCGAGCAGAGGTCAGGCGGTTCGCCGGCTGGCCTTGTCCTGTCCAAGACTGCAGGCGCCTGCGGGGAATTTAGATTTCCCAACGGCTTAATCGCATGGCCTGCATAGACGGGTGAAGACCGGATTTCACTTCGCATCCAGCTTTTGGGCAGATGTGGAATGGGTTTGGTTCGGACCTCGACACGCCGTGGGCTCTATCGGGCTCCCGGAGGGCAGGCTTTGAATTGTCGTCTTGCCCGGCGTGTCCGAAGGGTTTGACCCGGAGGTTCAGGTTTGGGTGGGACGATGGGTGCAACCCGGCGGTCCCGCTCTTTTGCGACGACCGCCAACCGGAGAGAGCTTGCTGTGGAACGAGCGGCAAAAAAAGAGGCGGTCGAGCAGCTCAATGAGGTCTTCAAGACCACGAGCGTCGCGATCGTTGCTCAATATTCCGGCCTGACCGTTGCCCAGATGCAGAAGCTGCGCATGCAGATGAAGCAGGCTGGCGCCTCGGTGAAGGTCTCGAAGAACCGTCTCGCCAAAATTGCTCTTGAAGGCACTGACGTCGTTGCCATCGGCCCCATGCTGAAGGGACCGACCGTGATCGCCACTTCGAACGATCCGGTAGCGGCGCCGAAGGTCGCCATCGAATTCGCCAAGGCGAACGAAAAGTTCGTCATCGTCGGCGGCTCGATGGGAAAGACCGTCCTGAATGTCGACGGCGTGAAGGCGCTTGCCTCGCTGCCGTCGCTTGACGAACTGCGCGGCAAGATCGTCGGCCTCATCGTGGCCCCGGCGACCAAGCTGGCCCAGCTCGCCAACGCGCCCGCGGGCAAGCTCGCGCGCGTCATCCAGGCTCATGCCTCAAAGGGCGAAGCGGCCTGACGCCCTTCGCAAAACTCAAACCCGAACCAGACTTACACTCAAGGAAACTGAACAATGGCTGACTTGCAGAAGATCGTTGACGACCTCTCGAGCCTTACCGTGCTCGAAGCTGCTGAACTGGCGAAGCTCCTCGAAGAGAAGTGGGGCGTGTCCGCCGCTGCTGCCGTCGCGGTGGCCGGCCCGGCTGCTGGTGGCGCTGCTGCCGCTCCGGCCGAAGAGAAGACCGAATTCACGGTCGTTCTCGCCTCTGCCGGCGACAAGAAGATCGAGGTCATCAAGGAAGTCCGCGCCATCACCGGCCTGGGCCTGAAGGAAGCGAAGGACCTCGTCGAGGGCGCTCCGAAGCCGCTGAAGGAAGGCGTGAACAAGGAAGAAGCCGACAAGATCAAGGCCCAGCTCGAGAAGGCGGGTGCGAAGGTCGAACTCAAGTAACCATTGGTTACCTGAGCGAGGTCCCGGGCGAGCGTCAGCGAGACCCGGGATCCTGGCCCGCGACGCAGGTGGCCGCTTTCGGCTTCGGCGGACGGGCTGATGCAAAAGGCGTGCGACGGAACAGCCCGACGCGGGCCGAACACGAAAAAGTGTGGGGATTTGAGGGTTTACCCCTCGAATCTCCGCTATTATCGCCCCATATCGGGTCGACAGCACGAAAGCGCGGTGGACAGGGACGCCGGAGTTTCCTGTAAACCGTTGGGAGAGCAGGCTATTTCGGGCTTTTGCAGTCCGTGAAGACAATCGTTGTGACGGGCGGGTGCGCTCCAGCGCCCCGCACGTCGTTTTGCGTTTTGAAGGTCTGAAGAACAGATTCAGGACATCGCGGCCTGAAACTGGGCGTCCGGCCCCAAAACGGGTTCGAAAAATTCAACCCGGGGAGCGGTGGCAGCCGCGTCCTGGACGGCGCGCCCAGAGCGGGCGACGAAATGAGAGGCCACGATGGCGCAGCAGACATTCACCGGTCGCAAACGCGTTCGCAAGTTCTTCGGACACATCAAGGAAGTCGCCGAGATGCCGAACCTCATCGAGGTTCAGAAGGCGTCCTATGACCAGTTCCTGATGGTCGACGAGCCGACGGGCGGCCGGCCGGATGAGGGCTTGCAGGCGGTGTTCCGCTCGGTGTTCCCGATTTCGGACTTCTCCGGCACATCGATGCTGGAATTCGTCCGCTACGAGTTCGAGCCGCCGAAATATGACGTCGACGAGTGCCGCCAGCGCGGCATGACCTTCGCTGCGCCGCTCAAGGTGACGCTGCGCCTCATCGTGTTCGATATCGACGAGGAAACCGGCGCGAAGTCGGTGAAGGACATCAAGGAGCAGGACGTCTACATGGGCGACATCCCGCTCATGACGATGAACGGCACCTTCATCGTCAACGGCACCGAGCGCGTCATCGTCTCCCAGATGCACCGTTCGCCCGGCGTGTTCTTCGACCACGACAAGGGCAAGACCCATTCCTCGGGCAAGCTGCTGTTCGCCGCCCGCGTGATCCCGTATCGTGGCTCCTGGCTCGACATCGAGTTCGACGCCAAGGACATCGTCTATGCGCGTATCGATCGTCGCCGCAAGATTCCGGTGACGTCGCTGATGTTCGCGCTCGGGCTCGACGGCGAGGCGATCCTCAACACTTTCTACAAGAAGATCCTCTACAAGCGGACCAAGGAAGGCTGGCGCGTTCCGTTCGACGCCAACCGTTTCCGTGGCTACTCGACCATCAACGACCTGATCGACGCCGACACCGGCAAGGTCGTGCTCGAGGCCGGCAAGAAGCTCACCGTGCGCGCCGCCCGCCAGCTCCAGGAGAAGGGGCTGAAGGCTCTGCGCCTGGCCGATGAGGAACTGGTCGGCAATTATCTCGCCGAAGACCTCGTCAATCCGAAGACCGGCGAGATCTACGCGGAAGCCGGCGAGGAAATCACCGACAAGCTCATGAAGGCCCTCAACGAGCAGGGCTACAAGGAACTGCCGCTGCTCGACATCGACCACGTCAATGTCGGCGCCTACATTCGCAACACGCTCTCGGCTGACAAGAACATGACGCGCGAGGACGCGTTGTTCGACATCTACCGCGTGATGCGTCCGGGCGAGCCGCCGACGCTGGATTCGGCGCAGGCCATGTTCCAGTCGCTGTTTTTCGACGCCGAGCGCTACGACCTCTCCGCGGTCGGCCGCGTCAAGATGAACATGCGCCTCGACCTCGATGCGCCCGACACCCAGCGCACGCTGCGCAAGGAAGACATCCTCTCCGTCATCAAGACGCTGGTCGACCTGCGTGACGGCAAGGGCGAGATCGACGACATCGACCACCTCGGCAACCGCCGTGTGCGTTCGGTCGGCGAGCTCATGGAGAACCAGTACCGCATCGGCCTGCTGCGTATGGAGCGCGCGATCAAGGAGCGCATGTCCTCGGTCGACATCGACACGGTCATGCCGCAGGACCTGATCAACGCGAAGCCCGCGGCTGCCGCCGTGCGCGAGTTCTTCGGCTCCTCGCAGCTCTCGCAGTTCATGGACCAGACCAACCCGCTGTCGGAGATCACCCACAAGCGGCGCCTGTCGGCGCTCGGACCGGGCGGTCTGACCCGCGAGCGCGCCGGCTTCGAGGTGCGCGACGTGCATCCGACGCATTACGGCCGCATCTGCCCGATCGAGACGCCGGAAGGTCCGAACATCGGTCTGATCAACTCGCTCGCCACCTTCGCGCGCGTCAACAAGTACGGCTTCGTCGAGACGCCGTACCGCAAGGTGAAGGACGGCCGCGTCACCGACGAGGTCGTGTACCTCTCGGCGATGGAGGAGGGCCGCTACACGGTCGCGCAGGCCAACGTGCCGCTCGACCCGAAGGGCCGCTTCACCGAAGACCTCGTGGTCTGCCGTCACGCCGGTGAAGTCTTGCCGGTGACGCCGGACAAGGTCGACTACATGGACGTGTCGCCGAAGCAGCTCGTGTCGGTCGCCGCGGCGCTGATCCCGTTCCTCGAGAACGACGACGCCAACCGCGCGCTGATGGGCTCGAACATGCAGCGCCAGGCGGTGCCGCTGGTTCGCGCCGAGGCGCCGTTCGTCGGCACCGGCATGGAAGGCGTGGTCGCCCGTGACTCGGGCGCTGCGATCGCGGCCCGCCGCTCGGGCGTGATCGACCAGATCGACGCCACCCGCGTCGTCATCCGCGCCACCGAAGATCTCGATCCGACCAAGTCGGGCGTCGATATCTACCGTCTCATGAAGTACCAGCGCTCCAACCAGTCGACCTGCATCAACCAGCGTCCGCTGGTGAAGGTCGGTGACGTCGTCAAGAAGGGCGACATCATCGCCGATGGTCCGTCGACCGATCTCGGCGAGCTCGCGCTCGGCCGTAACGTACTGGTCGCGTTCATGCCGTGGAACGGCTACAACTTCGAAGACTCGATCCTGCTCTCCGAGCGTATCGTGAAGGACGACGTCTTCACCTCGATCCACATCGAGGAGTTCGAGGTCATGGCCCGCGACACCAAGCTGGGCCCCGAGGAAATCACGCGCGACATTCCGAACGTCTCGGAAGAAGCGCTGAAGAACCTCGACGAAGCCGGCATCGTCTATATCGGCGCGGAAGTGCGTGCCGGCGACATCCTGGTCGGCAAGATCACGCCGAAGGGCGAGAGCCCGATGACGCCGGAAGAGAAGCTTCTGCGCGCCATCTTCGGTGAAAAGGCCTCCGACGTTCGCGACACCTCGCTGCGCGTTCCTCCGGGCGTGCAGGGCACGATCGTCGAAGTGCGCGTGTTCAACCGCCACGGCGTCGACAAGGACGAACGTGCGCTGGCGATCGAGCGGGAAGAGATCGAGCGTCTGGCCAAGGACCGCGACGACGAGCAGGCGATCCTGGACCGCAACGTCTACAACCGTCTCGCCGAGCTCCTCGAGGGACGGCAGGGCATTGCGGGCCCGAAGGGCTTCAAGAAGGACACCAAGATCACCCGTGCGGTGCTCGAGGAGTATCCGAAGTCGCAGTGGTGGCTGTTCGCTTCGCCCAACGACAAGCTGATGGCCGAGATCGAGGCCATGCGGAAGCAGTACGACGAGTCGAAGAAGGGGCTCGAGCAGCGCTTCCTCGACAAGGTCGAGAAGCTCCAGCGCGGTGACGAGCTGCCGCCGGGCGTCATGAAGATGGTCAAGGTCTTCGTCGCGGTGAAGCGCAAGATCCAGCCCGGCGACAAGATGGCCGGCCGCCACGGCAACAAGGGCGTGGTGTCGAAGATCGTGCCGATCGAGGACATGCCGTTCCTCGAGGACGGCACGCACGCCGACATCGTGCTCAATCCGCTCGGCGTGCCCTCGCGCATGAACGTCGGACAGATCCTCGAGACCCATCTCGGTTGGGCCTGTGCCGGCCTCGGCAAGCGTATCGGCCAGACGGTCGATGCCTATTTGTCGAAGCAGGACATCAAGCCCCTGAAGGAGACCTTGAAGAAGGTCTACGGCGAGGACGAGACGATCAGGTCGCTCAACGATGGCGAACTGATCGAGCTCGGCCGCAATCTGAGCCACGGCGTGCCGATCGCGACGCCGGTGTTCGACGGAGCCAAGGAGGCAGACATCGAGGAGATGCTCAAGCTCGCCGGTCTCGACGCTTCGGGTCAGTCGACCGTCTATGACGGCCGCACCGGCGATCCGTTCGACCGCAAGGTGACGGTGGGCTACATCTACATGCTCAAGCTGCACCATCTCGTCGATGACAAGATCCATGCGCGTTCGATCGGTCCGTACTCGCTCGTCACCCAGCAGCCGCTGGGCGGCAAGGCGCAGTTCGGCGGTCAGCGCTTCGGCGAAATGGAGGTGTGGGCGCTCGAGGCTTACGGCGCGGCGTACACGCTCCAGGAAATGCTGACCGTGAAGTCGGACGACGTCGCCGGCCGTACCAAGGTGTACGAGGCGATCGTGCGTGGCGACGACACCTTCGAGGCCGGTATTCCCGAATCGTTCAATGTGCTGGTCAAGGAAATGCGCTCGCTCGGACTCAACGTCGACCTGCACAATTCCAAGATGGGGCCGGCGCCGACGTCGGAAGCGGCCGAGTAGCGCGACCATTCATGCCCGGCCTGAAACGGCCGGGCATCGGCGCCCGGCCTGGAGCCTTGAGGGCAGGGCGCCCCGCGAATTGAGATTTTCGAATTTGCTGCCGGCAGGCGACCGGCACGCGAGGAGAAGACGATGAACCAAGAGATTATGAATCTTTTTAACCCGACGACGCCGGCTCAGGTCTTCGACCAGATCCGGATCTCGATCGCGTCTCCCGAGAAGATTCTGTCCTGGTCGTACGGCGAGATCAAGAAGCCGGAGACCATCAACTACCGTACCTTCAAGCCCGAGCGCGACGGCCTGTTCTGCGCGCGCATCTTCGGGCCGATCAAGGATTACGAATGCTTGTGCGGCAAGTACAAGCGCATGAAGTACAAGGGCATCATCTGCGAGAAGTGCTCGGTCGAGGTCACGCTGTCGCGCGTCCGGCGCGAGCGCATGGGCCATATCGAGCTCGCCGCGCCCGTCGCCCACATCTGGTTCCTGAAGTCGCTGCCCTCGCGCATCGGCCTCCTGCTCGACATGACGCTGAAGGATCTCGAGCGGATCCTCTACTTCGAATACTACGTCGTGCTGGAGCCGGGCCTCACCGCGCTGAAGGACCGTCAGCTCTTGTCGGAAGACGAGTATCTGAAGGCGCAGGACGAGTACGGCCAGGACTCCTTCACCGCCATGATCGGCGCCGAGGCGATCCGCGAGCTGCTCAAGGGCATGGACCTCGAGAAGCTCGAGGCGACCTTGCGGCTCGAGATGCAGGAGACCGACTCCGACATCAAGCACAAGAAGCTCGCCAAGCGCCTGAAGATCGTCGAGGCGTTCCGCCACTCCGGCAACAAGCCGGAATGGATGATCATGACCGTGATCCCGGTGATCCCGCCGGATCTGCGTCCGCTGGTGCCGCTGGACGGCGGCCGCTTCGCGACCTCGGACCTCAACGACCTCTACCGCCGCGTCATCAACCGCAACAACCGCTTGAAGCGGCTGATGGAGCTGCGCGCGCCGGACATCATCATCCGCAACGAGAAGCGCATGCTTCAGGAGGCCGTCGACGCGCTGTTCGACAACGGCCGCCGCGGCCGCGTCATCACCGGCGCCAACAAGCGCCCGCTGAAGTCGCTCGCCGACATGCTCAAGGGCAAGCAGGGCCGCTTCCGTCAGAACCTGCTCGGCAAGCGCGTCGACTATTCGGGCCGTTCGGTGATCGTGGTCGGTCCCGAGCTGCGCCTGCATCAGTGCGGCCTGCCGAAGAAGATGGCGCTCGAGCTGTTCAAGCCGTTCATCTACTCGCGGCTTGACGCCAAGGGCCTGTCCACCACCGTGAAGCAGGCGAAGAAGCTGGTCGAGAAGGAGCGGCCCGAGGTCTGGGACATCCTGGACGAGGTGATCCGCGAGCATCCGGTGCTGCTCAACCGCGCGCCGACGCTGCACCGCCTCGGCATCCAGGCGTTCGAGCCCGTGCTGATCGAGGGCAAGGCGATTCAGCTTCACCCGCTGGTCTGCGCCGCGTTCAACGCCGACTTCGACGGCGACCAGATGGCCGTGCACGTTCCGCTGTCGCTTGAAGCGCAGTTGGAAGCGCGCGTCCTGATGATGTCGACCAACAACATCCTGCATCCGGCGAACGGCCAGCCGATCATCGTGCCGTCGCAGGACATCGTGCTCGGTCTCTACTACCTCTCCATCCTGCGCGAAGGCATGCCCGGCGAAGGCAAGGTGTTCGGCGAGATGTCCGAGCTCGAGCACGCACTGCATTCGAAGGTCATCCACCTCCACACCAAGATCAAGTACCGGTGGGTGGGCGTCGGCGAGGACGGCAAGCCGGCGCGCCGCTGGATCGAGACCACGCCCGGCCGCATCATGCTCGGCAACGTGCTGCCGAAGAGCCCGAAGATCTCGTACGACATCATCAACAAGCTGATGACCAAGCGCGAGATCTCCGGCGTGATCGACCAGGTCTATCGTCACTGCGGCCAGAAGGAGACGGTGATCTTCTGCGACCGCATCATGGCGCTCGGCTTCTACAACGCCTTCAAGGCCGGCATCTCGTTCGGCAAGGACGACATGGTCGTACCGCACGGCAAGTGGAAGATCGTCGACACCACCCGTACGCTGGCGAAGGATTTCGAGCAGCAGTACAACGACGGTCTGATCACCCACGGCGAGAAGTACAACAAGGTCGTCGACGCCTGGTCGAAGGCGACCGAAGAAATCGCCAAGGCGATGATGAAGGAGATCTCCGCGACCAAGAAGACGGCGGGCGGAGCCGATGCTGACATCAACTCGATCTACATGATGGCCCACTCCGGTGCGCGTGGTTCGCCGGCGCAGATGCGTCAGCTGGCCGGCATGCGCGGCCTGATGGCCAAGCCGTCGGGCGAGATCATCGAGACGCCGATCATCTCGAACTTCAAGGAAGGCCTCTCGGTGCTCGAGTACTTCAACTCGACCCACGGCGCCCGCAAGGGCCTCGCGGACACCGCGTTGAAGACCGCGAACTCCGGCTACCTGACCCGTCGTCTGGTCGACGTGGCGCAGGACTGCATCATCACGCAGGACGACTGCGGCACCAAGCTCGGCATCAAGATGCGCGCCATCGTCGATGCCGGCACCGTGGTGGCCTCGCTCGGCTCGCGCATCCTGGGCCGCGTGGCCTGCGATGACGTGCGCGACGGCTCGGGCAAGGTGATCGTCAAGCGCGGTACGCTGATGGAAGAGAGCCACGTGGATGCCATCCACCAGGGTGGTGTCCAGGAGGTGAAGATCCGCTCGGCGCTGACCTGCGAGCTCGTCAACGGCATTTGCGGCAAGTGCTACGGCCGCGACCTCGCCCGCGGCACGCCGGTCAACCACGGCGAAGCGGTCGGCGTCATCGCGGCGCAGTCGATCGGCGAGCCGGGCACCCAGCTCACAATGCGCACCTTCCACATCGGCGGTGCGGCGCAGCTCAACGAGCAGTCGTTCGTCGAATCCAACTTCGACGGCAAGATCGTGATCAAGAACAAGGCCATCGCCCGCAACGGCGAAGGTCACCTGATCGCGATGGTGCGCAACATGGTGGTGGCGATCGTCGATGCCGACGGTACCGAGCGTGCGACGCACCGTATCCAGTACGGCTCGCGCCTGCACATCGACGAGGGCGACATGGTCAAGCGCGGCCAGCGCATCGCCGAGTGGGATCCGTACACCCGTCCGATTCTCACCGAGGTGGAAGGCACCATCGGCTTCGAGGATCTGGTGGAAGGTCAGTCGATCTCGGAAACGCTCGACGAATCCACCGGTATTGCCAAGCGCGTGGTCATCGACTGGCGCTCGACGCGCGGCGGCTCGGATCTGCGTCCGGCCATCGTGATCAAGGGCAAGGACGGCAAGGTGCTCAAGCTCGCCCGTGGCGGCGATGCCCGCTACATGCTGTCCGTCGATGCCATTCTCTCGGTCGACATCGGAGCCAAGGTCCAGCCGGGCGACATCCTCGCCCGTATCTCGACCGAAAGCGCCAAGACGCGTGACATCACGGGCGGTCTGCCGCGCGTGGCGGAACTGTTCGAGGCACGGCGTCCGAAGGACGCGGCGATCATCGCGGAAATCGCGGGCACCATCCGGTTCGGCCGCGACTACAAGAACAAGCGCCGCATCTCGATCGAGCCGATGGACAAGACGGAAGAGGCGCGCGAGTACCTGATCCCGAAGGGCAAGCACATCCACCTTCAGGACGGCGACGTCGTCGAAAAGGGCGACTTCATCGTGGAAGGCAACCCGGCGCCGCACGACATCCTGGCGATCAAGGGCATCGAGGAACTCGCGGCCTATCTGGTCAACGAGATCCAGGAGGTCTACCGGCTCCAGGGCGTGCTCATCAACGACAAGCACATCGAGGTGATTGTCCGTCAGATGCTTCAGAAGGTGGAAATCACCGACCAGGGCGACACGGACATGATCTCGGGCGAGCAGGTCGACAAGATCGAGTTCGACGCGCTCAACGAGAAGGCCAAGGAAGAGGGCAAGAAGCCCGCCACGGGTACGCCGGTTCTGCTCGGCATCACCAAGGCGAGCCTCCAGACCCGCTCGTTCTTCTCGGCGGCTTCGTTCCAGGAGACCACCCGCGTCCTCACGGAGGCGGCGGTCAACGGCAAGATCGATCCGCTCGAAGGCCTCAAGGAGAACGTCATCGTCGGCCGGCTGATCCCGGCAGGCACCGGCGCCTCCATGGCCAAGATCCGCGAAGTCGCCATGAAGCGCGACAAGCTGATCCTCGACGAGCGCGAGAAGCAGGCCTCGGTCGTCTCGCCGGCTCCGGAAGCGGAGCCGATGGCGCTGCCGCCCGCGGAATGATGCTTCATCCGTAAGAATACCGAGGACAATGAAAAGGCCGGCGTTTGCCGGCCTTTTTGCTGCTTTCTTTCCTTGCTGCGATGCGGGGACCGCGTTTGTTCATCTTTCCTTCAGCCTGAAAAGCGCTTTTGCTAGGGCAGCTTAGACCGGAGGTCCCGACACGGGGGGCGGCCGGAGACCACGGAACTCACATGCTTGATCTCGCAATCGTAGGCGGCGGCCCAGGCGGGCTGATGAGCGCCTGGTATCTGAAGCGCAAGCTCGGCGATCTCTGCCGCATCACCATCTTCGAGGCGTCCGACCGGCTCGGCGGCAAGATCGTTACGCGCAAGTTCGATTCCGCGCCCGCGATGTACGAGGCCGGCGTCGCCGAGATCTACGACTACTCGATGACCGGCCCCGATCCGCTGCGCGAGCTGATCCAGCATTTCGGCCTGCAGACCATTCCGATGGATGCGGAGCAGGTCCATCTCGGCGGCGAGCTCCTCAACGACGTGCCCGGCATGCGCCGCAAATACGGCGCCAAGACCGCGGCGGCGATCGAGACGTTCCGCAAGCGCTGCGCCGACCTGATGTCGCCGATCGAATATTACGAGGGCGTCGGCGCGCACGACAACGAGAACCCCTGGGCCTTCAAGACGGCCGAGCAGGTGCTCGACGAGGAAGTCGAGGACGAAACCGCAAAACGATTCTTCAAGGTGATGGCGCGCTCCGACATCGCAACCGAAAGCCACAACACCAACGGGCTCAACGCGCTCAAGAACTACCTGATGGATGTCGACGGCTATATCGGCCTCTATTCCATCCAGAACGGCAATGAGCAGCTCGTCGACTGCCTCCAGTCCGAGGTCAACGCCGACATCCAGCTCAATCACCGCGTGCTCACCGTCGGCAAGGCGCCGACCGGCCGCTACCAGCTCAAGATGATGAACGGCAAGGGGCCGGAGACGCGCGACTTCGATCTCGTGCTGGTCTGCCTGCCGCATTCATGGCTTGCGACCGTCGGCTGGGAAGGCGAGCAGCTCCGCAAGTCGATGGTCAAGCACGTGTCCTACTTCGACCGTCCCGCGCACTATCTGCGCGTCTCGATCCTGTTCGATGCGCCGTTCTGGGGCGAGAAGATCCCGGGCGCGTGGTTCATGTCGGAAGCCTTCGGCGGCTGCTGCGTCTACAACGAAGGCGCGCGCCACGACGTCGGCAAGCACGGTGTGCTGAACTGGCTGATTCCCGGCTCCGATGCCCTGGCCTTCGCCAACCTGTCGGACCAGGAACTGATCGACGCCGCACTGAAATCGCTGCCGGCGTCGCTCGGCGATGCGCGTGAGCATTTCATCGAAGGCAAGATCCATCGCTGGCTGTCGTCGGTGAACGCGCTGCCGGGCGGCTTGCCGGTGCGCGACGTCATGACCAATCACCGGCCCGAGCCGAAGGAGCATCCCGGCATCGTGCTGGTCGGCGACTATCTATTCGACTCGACGCTGAACGGCCTGCTCGACTCGTCGGATGCGGCGACCGACATCATCGTGACCGAGATGATGCGCCTGCGCCGCGAGCGTGAGCAGGGCGAGAAGCCGGTGGCCGACAAGATCGACCGCGCCTATTTCGAGAACTATCGCGGCGTCGGTCCCTATCACGAGGTGTGGCGCCAGTTCACCGATCCCGATTATCTCGCCAGGCTGATCGGCATCGTCTGGGGCAAGGCGAAGGGCTCCAAGCTGTTGATCGCCGGCTCCGCCAGCGGCGAGCTGGTGGGCGCGCTGCGCGAGCACGGCATCGATGCCTGGGGCATCGAGAACAACCGCGCCGTCCACGCCCGGACGCCGAAGGCGCTGAAGAAGTACAACAAGCTCGGCTCGATCGTCGACATGCCGTTCAAGGACGGTGCGTTCGATTTCGTGTTCGAGACCAGCCTGTGCCACGTCTCTCCGAAGCAGGTCGTGCGCGCGATCCGCGAGCTCAACCGCGTGGTCAAGATCGGGCTCGTGTTCGGCTCGATCACCTCGGACATGGCTCCGGCGCTGATCGACCGCTACGATCTGCTCCGCGGCGTCAAGAAGCTCGGCACCTGGTGGGAATGGTCCGAATTGTTCTTCGGCAACGGCTTCGACCTGTCGATGCACCGCAATGACTGCGCGGACGCGCTCTGGGAGGCAACGCTCGCCGCCGGCAGGGGCCCGGGCCAGTGGTACGCCGACGCCGACAGCCTGCGCTATTCCTTCTTCGACAAGGTCGAGGACGAGGACGACGACTAGCCTTGCTGGCTCACAAGACCCTCATGGTGAGGAGCGCGGATCGCGCGTCTCCGGACGATGCTTTGCATCGCCGGGCGAACCATGAAGGCCCGGACATCGCCCGCGGCCATCCTTCGAGACGCCCGCTACGCGGGCTCCTCAGGATGAGGAGCGGAGTGCAGAACCGGGACGCGCGAATTCGCCAATTGCTTTGCCGAATTCGTCCTGATCGCATAGAATCGGTGCAATAGCGGTTCGCCGCCGTTTTCCTGAATTCTCTGCGGTCATGCCGGCCGTCAGCATCGGTTGGTTTCATGGCATCCAGGCCTCTCTCGCCCGACAAACAGAAGCTCGCCGCGGAAGAAGCGGCCGAGCTCGAAGAAAAGCTCGCATCCGGCGCCAAGCCGGAGCTCGAAGACGACGAGGACGACGAGGACGAGGACGAGGACGACGAGCTGGAGCTCGACGACGACGATGAGGACGAGGATCTCGTCGTCTTTACCGCGCGCGAGGCCGCCGGCGCGCTCGCGACCATCTGGGGCTTCGTCAAACCCTTCCTTACGAACTACAAGCGCATCCTGTCCTTCGTGACGTTCGGTGTCGTCGTCGAGACGCTGTTCAACGTCATCATGCCGCTCAGCCTGAAATTCCTGATCGACGACGCGCTCGGCGAGGAGGATTTCCAGGCGCTCTACAAGATCCTCGGCGTGCTCGCGGTCGCCGGCATCTTCACCTCGATCGTCGCCGTCTGGTACGAGCGCTGGGACGCGCGACTCGCGGCGTGCATCATCTCCGACGTCCGCAAGCGGCTGTTCGAGCACGTCCAGGACCTGCCGGCAGCCTATTTCGGCCGCACCAAGCGCGGCGAAATCCTGTCGCGCTTCTCCGTCGACCTCTCGGCCTTCGAAGGCGCGGTCAAGACCTTCGCCAACAGCGCGGCGCTGCCGTTCTTTGAATTGATCGCCGGCATCATCCTGATGGTGTTCCTGAACTGGCAGCTCGCGGTGGTTGCGCTCTTGGTGTTTCCCATCACGCTGATCGGGCCGCGCATTCTCACCCCGAAGGCGGTGCAGGCCAATTACGAGCAGAAGCTGAACGAATCCGCCGTGCTCGGCATGGTGCAGGAGAACGTGGCGGCGCAGGCTGTGATCAAGGCGTTCAGCCTGCAGCGCAAGATGTTCGGCTTCTTCAGCTTCCGCAACGACGAGACGCGCAACAGGATCGCCGCAGCCGGGTTCCTGTCGACCATGGTGGAGCGGACGGTCACGATCTCGGTGCTGCTGCTGCATCTCGTCGTGCTCGCGATCGGCGCGTATCTGGCGACCAAGGGCCAGATCACCATCGGCACCTTCGTCACCTTCGAGAGCGCGTTCTGGGAGGTGTCCTACAACATTGCCCATGTCATGCATTTCATCCCGGTGTCGATCACCTCGGCCGCCGCGATCCGTCACATCCAGGAGCTGCTGGACGAGCCGACGCGCGGCGCCGATCGCCCCGGCGCGCCCGATCTGCCGCGGATCACCCACGACATCACCTTCGACCGCGTCACCTTCCAGTACGAAGGCAGCCAGACGCCGGTCGTCGACAATCTCAGCCTCAAGCTCAACGTCGGCAAGAGCATCGCCATCGTCGGCCCCAGCGGCTCCGGCAAGAGCACGCTGCTCAATTTGATCCTGCGGCTGTACGTGCCGGACGAGGGGCGGGTCACGATCGACGGTGTCGACATCCGCAAGGTGACGCTGGACTCGCTGCGCCGGAGCATGGCGGTCGTGTTCCAGGAGAACATGCTGTTCAACATGTCGATCCGAGAGAACATCCGGCTCGGCAAGGAGGGCGCGACCGACGAGGAGGTGGAGGAGGCGGCCAAGAAGGCCGAGATCCACCGCTACATCATGAGCCTGCCGCAGCGCTACGACACGCCGGTCGGTGAGCGCGGCGACACGCTCTCCGGCGGCCAGCGCCAGCGCATCGCGATCGCGCGCGCGATCATCCGCAATCCGTCGGTGCTGCTGCTGGACGAGGCGACCTCGGCGCTGGACCAGACCACGGAGGCCGCGATCAACCGCACGCTGCTGAAGGTCGCCAAGGGCCGCACCATGATCTGGTCGACGCACCGGCTGACCTCGGTGGTCGAGATGGACGAGATCATCGTGATTTCAGGGGGCAGGGCGATCGAGCGTGGCTCGCATGCCGCGCTGCTCGACAAAAACGGCACCTATCGCAAGCTGTGGGACGACCAGATGCACCAGCCGCATGGTGCCGCCGCTCACGCCGACGACGACAGCGACGATGACGACGAGGATGAGGACGATCTCGACGAGGATGATGAGGACGAGGACGACGAGGAGGAGTGACCGAGGAAGTTCGGCTCCAGGTCGAACGCGCCTCCAACTTGCCGCAACAGGCCCTGAGCCGACCAGGCGATGACGCGCGCCCAGCGCTGCGCCGCCCAATAGGGGCTCGTGCCGATCGAGACCGAGCGGAAGTCGAAGGCTTTCGCCGCCGACCAGTCATCACAGGCGCGTTTGACCGGATCATCGTAGAAGCCGGCGATCTTGTCCGCGTCCATGCCGTCGGAGGCGAGCCATTCGGGAACGTGGACGTTGCAGAGCCGCTCGACGTCGGTGAAGACCTTGTCGCAGCCGGTGCCCGCGACCGGGCAGGAGGTTGCAAAGGCGTCGCCGACCAGCACGACGCCGGGCACGCCGCGGGCATCATTCACATAGAGATCGGCAGGGCGGATCTTCATCTCGCCGGCGACGTTGAATGCGCCGGTGATGCGCGTCAGCCGCGGCAGCGCGGCCGTGAGCGTGGCGACCGGCGCGCGGCGCAGTTCGCGCAGCCAGGGATCGTCGAAGGCACGATAAACGAACAGGTTGGCGCGCATCCGCGCGCCGATCGGAAACAGCGCGATATAGGGGATGCGGTCGCTGGGCCGCTCCGAAAAGTAGGTCAGCGACGGGAAGTCGAAGGTTGATCGCCCGGACGGCACGATGTCGAACCCGATCGAGATTGAATGGCACGCGCTGATGACCTTGCGCGCAATGCCGAGCTGGTGGCGGAGCCCGACATTCAATCCATTGGCGAGCACGACCAGGCGGGCCGAGACCGTCTCGTCGTTGGAGAGCGTGATTTTCTGCCGCTCGGGGCTCGTTGCGACCGAGATGGCCTTGGCGCAGATGCGCGCGACGGTCTCGGGGATTTCGTCGCGAACCGCATTCACCAGGGAATCGTAGAGGATGTTGAACTGTCGGCTTGGCGCCTTGTCGAGGAGATGGCCGCCGCGCGCGATCCAGTTCTGGCCGGCAAAGGTCGCCCGGCGCAGCACCGATTCCCCGATTCCCGTCCTCAAAAAGCGCTCGACCTGCTCCGAGCCGCTGATTTTTTCGACTCGGAAATCGGCAGGATAGCTGTCATGCGGATCGATCAGCACTGCCGGAATCCCGGCACGCCCGAGCATTGCGGCGGCGGTCGAGCCGGAAAGTCCCCCGCCGATAATGGCAATGTCGGTGTACCGCATGGCGCTTGTCTCTGCCGAAGGCGGCAGATTGACCCCCGAACAGGAAAAAAAGCCTTAGTGAGGGTTATAAAAGTATATTTCATCCGGATATAAATCATTTCCGGGCTGGCAAAACGCGAGCTTGGTTCCCATATCCGCGTAGCGCGGTGAGGGCGCCAAACAGCGATTTCTACAGGCGCGAGAAGCGCTTTCTGACGTGGTTTCGCCTTGACTTGAGCGATTCTCACTTATAGAAAGCGCCTCACTTAACGACAGGCGGTGAGCATCGCCAACGTCGGAACGGGCTACCCGTTTGATCCTTTTGGGGTCGCTGAAACGGGCACCAACCTCGACGAATGCCGCTCAAACGCTGTCGATCATAGCTAGGCAATGCCAGGCGATTTTAGTTCTCTTGAGCACGTTCTCTTGAGATCGAACTCGGATGCATGACCTCGGTGCGTGGGCCGCGGCGTTTCGCTGATCGGTCTGGTTACTGCGGTCCTCTGTGCGTCGAAGCGCTTTCCGCTCAGCAATGGAGCGGTTGGCGCAATTTCGCTTTGCGCGGATTGTTCCGGGCAGTGCGGGCCCCGTCGGGCGGGTAGTCCGGCAGAAGAATTTGCGAACCTGATAACGGTTCGCGGCAAGACAGTGGTCCCGGCAACGGGCCGCAGCAGAAAAAGGGTGAAGGCCAGGATGCCGACGATCAACCAGCTGATCGCACAACCGCGTGAAGTTCAGAAGTCGCGCAAGAAGGTGCCGGCGCTGCAGCAGTCGCCGCAGAAGCGCGGCGTTTGCACGCGCGTCTACACCACGACCCCGAAGAAGCCGAACTCGGCGCTTCGTAAGGTCGCCAAGGTGCGCCTGACCAACGGCTTCGAGGTGATCGGCTACATCCCCGGTGAGGGCCATAACCTTCAGGAGCACTCGGTGGTCATGATCCGCGGTGGTCGCGTCAAGGACTTGCCCGGCGTGCGCTACCACATCCTCCGCGGCGTTCTGGATACCCAGGGCGTCAAGAACCGTAAGCAGCGTCGTTCGAAGTACGGCGCCAAGCGTCCGAAGTAAGCGGGAACCAGCTCAATGTCTCGTCGCCACTCAGCGGAAAAGCGCGAAGTCCTTCCCGATCCGAAGTTCGGGAACATCATCGTCACGAAGTTCATGAACTCGGTGATGTACGCCGGCAAGAAGTCGGTTGCCGAAGGTATCGTCTATGGTGCGTTCGGCATCATCGAAACCAAGACCAAGCAGAACCCGCTCGGCGTGTTCGAGCAGGCGCTCGAGAACGTCATGCCGACGATCGAGGTTCGCTCCCGCCGCGTCGGCGGCGCGACCTACCAGGTTCCGGTCGAGGTTCGCTCGACCCGCCGGCAGGCCCTGGGCATCCGCTGGCTGATCTCGGCTGCGCGCGAGCGCAACGAGAAGACGATGACCGAGCGGCTCTCGGCGGAGCTCCTGGATGCTTCGAACAACCGCGGCAACGCCGTCAAGAAGCGTGAAGACGTGCACCGGATGGCGGAAGCCAATCGCGCCTTCTCGCACTATCGCTGGTAACGGCGACACCTAACGGACTCGCAAGGAACGACCCATGCCCCGCCAACATGCCATCGAGGACTACCGTAACTTCGGTATCATGGCGCATATCGACGCCGGCAAGACCACGACGACCGAGCGCATCCTCTATTACACCGGCAAGAGCCACAAGATCGGCGAAGTGCACGAAGGTGCCGCGACGATGGACTGGATGGAGCAGGAGCAGGAGCGTGGCATCACGATCACCTCGGCTGCGACCACCGCCTTCTGGGCCGGCAAGCGCCTGAACATCATCGACACCCCCGGCCACGTCGACTTCACCATCGAAGTCGAGCGTTCGTTGCGCGTGCTCGACGGCGCCGTGTGCGTTCTCGACTCCAACCAGGGTGTCGAGCCGCAGACCGAGACCGTCTGGCGCCAGGGCGACAAGTACAAGGTTCCGCGCATCGTCTTCGCCAACAAGATGGACAAGACCGGCGCCGACTTCTTCAAGTGTCTGTCCGACATCGTCGACCGCCTCGGCGCCAAGCCGATCGCGATCCAGCTCCCGATCGGCGCCGAAAACAACTTCAAGGGTCTGGTCGACCTCGTGAAGATGAAGGGCATCATCTGGAACGACGAGTCGCTCGGCGCAAAGTTCGACTACGTTGACATCCCGGAAGATCTCGTCGAGCAGGCCAAGGAATACCGCGAGAAGATGGTGGAAGCCGCCGTCGAGCTCGACGACGACGCCATGGCTGCCTATCTCGACGGCAAGGAGCCGGACGAGGCGACCTTGAAGCGTTTGCTCCGTAAGGCGGTGCTGACCGGCGCGTTCTATCCCGTGCTGTGCGGCTCGGCCTTCAAGAATAAGGGCGTGCAGCCGCTGCTTGACGCGGTCGTCGACTATCTGCCGTCGCCGATCGACGTGCCCGCGATCAAGGGCACTGATGACCGGGGCGAGGAAGTCGTGCGCAAGGCGGACGACAAGGAGCCGCTGGCGCTGCTCGCGTTCAAGATCATGGACGACCCGTTCGTCGGCACCATCACCTTCTGCCGCATCTATTCCGGTATCCTGCAGAGCGGCACCGGCGTCGTGAACTCGACCCGCGAGAAGAAGGAGCGGATCGGGCGCATGTTGCTGATGCATGCGAACAACCGCGAAGACATCAAGGAGGCCTATGCCGGTGACATCGTCGCGCTGGCCGGCCTGAAGGAAGCGCGCACCGGTGACACGCTGTGCGATCCCGACAAGCAGGTGATCCTGGAAAAGATGGAATTCCCCGAGCCGGTCATCGAGATCGCGATCGAGCCGAAGTCGAAGGCCGACCAGGAAAAGCTGGGCGTGGCGCTGGCGAAGCTCGCCGCGGAGGATCCGTCCTTCCGCGTGTCGACCGACCAGGAGTCCGGCCAGACCATCCTGAAAGGCATGGGCGAACTCCACCTCGACATCAAGGTCGACATCCTCAAGCGCACCTACAAGGTCGACGCCAACATCGGTGCGCCGCAGGTGGCGTTCCGTGAGCGCGTCACCAAGAAGGCCGAGGTCAAGTACACTCACAAGAAGCAGACCGGTGGTACCGGTCAGTTCGCGGAAGTGTCGATCGTGGTCGAGCCGAACGAGCCCGGCAAGGGCTACGAGTTCGAGTCCAAGATCGTCGGCGGTGCGGTTCCGAAGGAATACATCCCCGGCGTCGAAAAGGGTCTCAACAGCGTGATGAGCTCGGGTGTCGTCGCGGGTTTCCCCGTGGTCGACGTCAAGGTTCAGCTCGTCGACGGCAAGTACCACGACGTCGACTCGTCGGCGCTGGCCTTCGAAATCGCATCGCGCGCGGCATTCCGCGAGGCCTTGCAGAAGGGCAAGTCGGTCCTGCTCGAGCCGATCATGAAGGTCGAGGTGGTGACCCCGGAAGACTACACCGGCTCGGTCATCGGCGACCTGAATTCCCGGCGCGGTCAGATCCAGGGTCAAGACATGCGCGGCAATGCCAACGTCATCAATGCGATGGTGCCGCTCATGAACATGTTCGGTTACGTGAACAACCTGCGCTCGATGAGCCAGGGTCGCGCGACCTTCACCATGCAGTTCGACCACTACGCAGAAGCGCCGGCGAACGTGTCGGCAGAAGTCCAGAAGAAGTTTGCCTGATTGTCGTCGGTCTAAAGCTGACGATTGAACGGAGAGTCAAATGGCCAAAGCAAAGTTTGAACGTAACAAGCCGCACTGCAACATCGGCACCATCGGTCACGTCGACCATGGCAAGACGTCGCTGACCGCGGCGATCACCAAGGTTCTCGCCGAAGCCGGCGGTGCGACGTTCACCGCGTACGACCAGATCGACAAGGCGCCGGAAGAGAAGGCGCGCGGCATCACCATCTCGACCGCGCACGTCGAGTACGAGACGCCGAACCGCCACTACGCCCACGTCGACTGCCCCGGCCACGCCGACTACGTGAAGAACATGATCACCGGCGCCGCCCAGATGGACGGTGCGATCCTGGTCGTGTCGGCCGCTGACGGCCCGATGCCGCAGACCCGCGAGCACATCCTGCTCGCCCGCCAGGTCGGCGTGCCCGCGCTCGTCGTGTTCCTCAACAAGTGCGACATGGTCGACGATCCGGAGCTGCTCGAGCTCGTCGAGCTCGAAGTCCGCGAGCTGCTCTCGAAGTACGAATTCCCGGGCGACAAGATTCCGATCATCAAGGGTTCGGCGCTGGCCGCTCTCGAAGACTCCGACAAGAAGCTCGGCCACGATGCCATCATCGAGCTGATGAAGAACGTCGACTCGTACATCCCGCAGCCGGAGCGTCCGATCGATCAGCCGTTCCTGATGCCGGTCGAAGACGTGTTCTCGATCTCGGGCCGCGGCACCGTCGTGACCGGCCGTGTCGAGCGTGGCGTGATCAAGGTCGGCGAGGAAATCGAGATCGTCGGTCTGCGTGCGACCCAGAAGACCACGGTCACCGGCGTCGAAATGTTCCGCAAGCTGCTCGATCAGGGCCAGGCCGGCGACAACATCGGCGCTCTGCTCCGCGGCACCAAGCGCGAGGAAGTCGAGCGCGGCCAGGTGCTCTGCAAGCCGGGTTCGGTCAAGCCGCACACCAAGTTCAAGGCTGAGGCTTACATCCTCACCAAGGAAGAGGGCGGTCGCCACACCCCGTTCTTCACCAACTACCGTCCGCAGTTCTACTTCCGCACCACCGACGTGACCGGTGTCGTGCATCTGCCGGAAGGCACCGAGATGGTGATGCCGGGCGACAACATCGCGATGGAAGTGCACCTGATCGTGCCGATCGCGATGGAAGAGAAGCTCCGCTTCGCGATCCGCGAAGGCGGTCGCACCGTCGGCGCCGGCGTCGTCGCCTCGATCATCGAGTAATTACGCGAATAAGGATTGGCGAGTAGCGAGTGGAAACATTCGCTATTCGCTGCTCGCCACTCTGCTCAAAGAAAGACCACGGCAATGAACGGCCAAAACATTCGTATCCGTCTCAAAGCGTTCGACCATCGTATTCTCGATACGTCGACCCGCGAGATCGTGAACACGGCGAAGCGCACCGGCGCGCAGGTCCGCGGACCCATTCCGCTGCCCACCCGCATCGAGAAGTTCACCGTCAACCGTTCGCCCCACGTCGACAAGAAGAGCCGCGAACAGTTCGAGATGCGCACTCACAAGCGTCTGCTCGACATCGTCGATCCGACCCCGCAGACCGTCGATGCTTTGATGAAGCTCGACCTGGCCGCCGGTGTCGACGTCGAGATCAAGCTCTAAGATTTTGGATCCCGTTCGCGCAAGCGGACAGAAAGAACAGGAAGCAAGCCGATGCGCTCCGGAGTGATCGCACAAAAGGTCGGGATGACGCGGGTCTTCACGGAGGCCGGCGAACATATCCCCGTGACCGTGCTGAAGCTCGGCAATTGCCAGGTCGTAGGCCACCGCACCGAAGAGAAGAACGGTTACGTCGCGCTCCAGCTTGGTTCTGGTGCCCGCAAGACCGTTTACATGCCCAAGGCAGAGCGCGGCCAGTTCGCGGTCGCCAAGGTCGAGCCGAAGCGGCGGGTTGAGGAGTTCCGCGTCACCGCGGACGCCATGATTCCGGTCGGCGCCGAGATCCAGGCCGATCACTTCGTCGTCGGCCAGTTCGTCGACGTCACCGGCACCTCGGTCGGTAAGGGCTTCGCCGGCGGTATGAAGCGCTGGAACTTCGGCGGTCTGCGCGCCACCCACGGTGTGTCGATCTCGCACCGCTCGATCGGTTCGACCGGTGGTCGTCAGGATCCCGGCAAGACCTGGAAAAACAAGAAGATGCCCGGCCACATGGGTGTCGACCGCATCACCACGCTCAACCTCCGCGTCGTTCAGCTCGATGTCGAGCGCGGCCTGATCCTCGTCGAAGGCGCCGTTCCCGGCTCCAAGGGCGGCTGGATCCGCGTGCGCGACGCCGTCAAGAAGCCGCTGCCTAAGGAAGCTCCGAAGCCCGGCAAGTTCAAGGTTGCTGGCGACGCGGAAGCCGCCCCGGCTGCGCAGGAGGCGTGAGATGGAATTG
Source organism: Bradyrhizobium neotropicale (assembly GCF_001641695.1). Lineage (GTDB taxonomy): Bacteria > Pseudomonadota > Alphaproteobacteria > Rhizobiales > Xanthobacteraceae > Bradyrhizobium > Bradyrhizobium neotropicale. Next base: position 31,399 of record NZ_LSEF01000121.1, on the reverse strand, counting down.
AAGGTCACCACCCTCGAAGGTAAGGAAGCCGGCTCCGTCCAGCTCTCCGACGCCATTTTCGGTCTCGAGCCGCGCGAAGACATCATTGCACGTTGTGTGCAGTGGCAGCTCAACAAGCGCCAGGCCGGTACGCACAAGGCCAAGGGCCGCGCCGAGATCTGGCGCACCGGCAAAAAGATGTACAAGCAGAAGGGCACCGGCGGTGCTCGTCACGGCTCGGCTCGCGTGCCGCAGTTCCGTGGCGGTGGCCGTGCCTTCGGTCCGGTGGTGCGTTCGCACGCCACCGACCTGCCGAAGAAGGTCCGCGCGCTTGCTCTCAAGCATGCGCTCTCGGCCAAGGCCAAGGACGGCGATCTCGTCGTGATCGAGAAGGCCGCGTTGGAAGCCGCCAAGACCAAGGCGCTGCTCGGTCATTTCTCGGGCCTGGGGCTCACCAACGCGCTGATCATCGACGGCGCCGAGCTCAATAACGGCTTTGCCGCTGCGGCCCGCAACATCCCGAACATGGACGTGCTGCCGATCCAGGGCATCAACGTCTATGACATCCTGCGCCGTCAGAAGCTCGTTCTGACCAAGGCCGCCATCGATGCGCTGGAGGCGCGCTTCAAATGACGAAGAACATCGAGCCTCGCCACTACGACGTGATCCTGTCGCCGGTCGTCACCGAAAAGGCGACGATTGCCTCGGAGCACAACAAGGTCCTGTTCAAGGTGGCCGCGAAAGCGACCAAGCCGCAGATCAAGGAAGCGATCGAGAAGCTGTTCGACGTCAAGGTCAAGAGCGTCAACACGCTGGTCCGCAAGGGCAAGACCAAGGTCTTCCGCGGCAATCTCGGTTCGCAGTCGAACAGCAAGCGCGCGATCGTGACCCTCGAAGAGGGCCACCGGATCGACGTCACCACCGGTCTGTAAGGTCGTACGACGATGGCACTGAAGACATTCAATCCCACGACGCCGGGCCAGCGGCAGCTGGTCATGGTCGATCGTTCGGCCCTCTACAAGGGCAAGCCGGTCAAGGCGCTCACCCAGGGCAAGAAATCCTCGGGCGGCCGCAACAACACCGGTCGCATCACCGTGCGCTTCCGCGGCGGCGGCCACAAGCAGACGCTGCGCACCGTCGACTTCAAGCGCGAGAAGGTGGACGTTCCCGCCACCGTCGAGCGGCTCGAGTACGATCCGAACCGCACCGGCTTCATCGCGCTGATCAAGTATCAGGACGGTGAGCAGGCCTACATCCTGGCGCCGCAGCGCCTGGCTGTGGGTGACACCATCGTCGCCGGCAACTATGTCGACGTGAAGCCGGGCAACGTCATGCCGCTGGGCAACATGCCGGTCGGCACGATCATCCACAACATCGAGACCAAGATCGGCAAGGGTGGTCAGCTCGCCCGTTCCGCCGGCACCTACGCCCAGCTCGTCGGTCGCGACCAGGACTACGTGATCATCCGTCTGAACTCGGGCGAGCAGCGCCTGGTGCACGGCCGCTGCCGCGGCACGATCGGCGCGGTGTCGAACCCGGATCACATGAACACCTCGATCGGCAAGGCCGGTCGCAAGCGTTGGATGGGCCGTCGCCCGCACAACCGCGGTGTCGCGATGAACCCGATCGACCATCCGCACGGCGGTGGTGAAGGTCGTACCTCGGGCGGTCGCCACCCGGTCACTCCGTGGGGCAAGCCGACCAAGGGCAAGAAGACCCGCACCAACAAGTCGACCAACAAATTCATTCTCCTAAGCCGCCACAAGCGGAAGAAGTAAGGAACGCCGGACATGGTTCGTTCAGTCTGGAAAGGCCCGTTCGTCGAGGGTTCTCTGCTCAAGAAGGCAGATGCCGCGCGCGCGTCCGGCCGTCACGACGTCATCAAGATCTGGAGCCGTCGCTCGACCATCCTGCCGCAGTTCGTCGGCCTGACCTTCGGCGTCTACAACGGCCAGAAGCACGTGCCGGTCGCGGTCAACGAGGAAATGGTCGGCCACAAGTTCGGCGAGTTCTCGCCGACCCGGACCTTCCATGGCCACTCCGGCGACAAGAAAGCCAAGAAGGCTTGAGGATTAAACGATGAGCAAACCTAAGCGCGAACGGAGCCTCGCCGACAACGAGGCCAAGGCGGTCGCCCGGATGCTGCGGGTGAGCCCGCAGAAGCTCAACCTGGTCGCCCAGCTCATTCGCGGCCGGAAGGCGTCTGCTGCGCTCGCCGACCTGCAGTTCTCGCGCAAGCGGATCGCGGTCGACGTGAAGAAGTGCCTGGAATCGGCTATCGCCAACGCCGAGAACAACCACGACCTCGACGTCGACGATCTCGTCGTGGCGCAGGCCTTCGTCGGCAACGGCCTCGTGATGAAGCGTTTCGCTGCCCGCGGCCGTGGCCGTTCGGGTCGTGTCTACAAACCATTTTCGCAGCTGACGATCATCGTTCGTCAGGTCGAAGCCGAAGCGGCCGCCTAAGGGACGCAGGAGAAAACGATGGGTCAAAAGATCAATCCGATCGGTCTGCGTCTCGGCATCAACCGGACCTGGGATTCCCGCTGGTTCGCCGGCAAGCAGGAATACGGCAAGCTGCTGCACGAGGACGTCAAGATCCGCGAGATCCTGCACAAGGAGCTCAAGCAGGCGGCTGTCGCCCGCATCGTGATCGAGCGTCCGCACAAGAAGTGCCGCGTCACCATCCACTCGGCCCGTCCGGGCGTGGTGATCGGCAAGAAGGGTGCCGACATCGACAAGCTGCGCAAGAAGGTGGCGGACATCACCTCGTCCGACGTCGTCATCAACATCGTCGAGATCCGCAAGCCGGAGCTCGATGCGACGCTGGTGGCGGAGTCGATCGCGCAGCAGCTCGAGCGCCGTGTGGCGTTCCGCCGTGCCATGAAGCGCGCCGTGCAGTCGGCGATGCGTCTCGGCGCGGAAGGCATCCGCATCAACTGCTCGGGCCGTCTGGGCGGTGCGGAAATCGCGCGCATGGAGTGGTACCGCGAAGGTCGCGTGCCGCTGCACACGCTGCGCGCCGACATCGACTACGGCGTTGCGACCGCGTTCACGACCTTCGGCACCTGCGGCGTCAAGGTCTGGATCTTCAAGGGTGAGATCCTCGAGCACGATCCGATGGCCCAGGACAAGAGAATGGCCGAAGGCGAGGGTGGTGGTAGCGGTGGTGGCCGTCAGCGCCGCGACGCGGCCGCGGCCTGAGCCAGCACAGGAATTTGAGGGCTTAAAGCCATGATGCAACCTAAGAAAACGAAGTTCCGGAAGGCGCATAAGGGCCGCATCCACGGCGTCGCGTCTTCGGGCGCGACGTTGGCGTTCGGCCAGTTCGGCCTGAAGGCGACCGAGCCGGAGCGCGTCACCGCGCGCCAGATCGAAGCCGCCCGCCGCGCGCTGACCCGCCACATGAAGCGCGCCGGCCGCGTCTGGATCCGCGTGTTCCCCGACGTTCCGGTGTCGAAGAAGCCGGCCGAAGTCCGCATGGGCTCCGGCAAGGGTTCGCCGGAATTGTGGGTCGTTCGCGTGAAGCCGGGCCGGGTGCTGTTCGAGATCGACGGCGTCAACACCCAGACGGCACGTGAGGCGCTGACCCTGGCGGCCGCCAAGCTGCCGATCAAGACGCGCTTCGTCGAGCGCATTGCGGAGTAATGGCCATGGCCCAGATGAAGATCGAAGACATCCGCGCGATGAGCCCCGACCAGCAGGATGACGCCGTCCTGAACCTGAAGAAGGAGCGCTTCAACCTGCGCTTCCAGCGCGCCACCGGGCAGCTCGAGAACACCTCGCGCCTGCGCGAGGCTCGCCGTGACATCGCCCGGATCAAGACCGTCGCCGCGCAGCAGCGCGCGAAGAAGAAGTAAGAGGCTTACGAAGATGCCGAAACGTACTCTGCAGGGCGTGGTCGTCAGCGACAAGCAAGCGAAGACCATCGTGGTGCGCGTCGATCGCCGCTTCACGCACCCGATCTACAAGAAGACGATCCGCCGTTCGAAGAACTATCACGCGCACGACGAGAGCAACGAGTTCAAGCCGGGCGACGTGGTGTGGATCGAGGAATCGAAGCCGATTTCGAAGTTGAAGCGCTGGGTCGTGATCCGGGGCGAGCACAAGAAAAGCGCCTGAGCTGCCGGCACTTAGCCGACTGACTTCAGGGAAATGTTGAGCGCAGCGCGTCTGCGCGAAGAGAAAGAGGACGAGGTGCATCAATGATTCAGATGCAGACCAACCTCGACGTGGCCGACAATTCTGGCGCACGCCGTGTCATGTGTATCAAGGTGCTCGGAGGCTCCAAGCGCCGCTACGCCACCATCGGCGACATCATCGTCGTGTCGATCAAGGAAGCGATTCCGCGCGGCAAGGTGAAGAAGGGCGACGTGATGAAGGCCGTCGTGGTGCGTGTCCGCAAGGACATCCGCCGCGCCGACGGTTCGGTCATCCGCTTCGACCGCAACGCCGCCGTCCTGATCAACAACCAGGCCGAGCCGGTCGGCACCCGTATCTTCGGGCCCGTGCCGCGCGAGCTGCGCGCCAAGAACCACATGAAGATCATTTCGCTCGCGCCGGAGGTGCTGTGATGGCTGCGAAGATCCGCAAGGGCGACAAGGTCGTCGTGCTGACCGGTCGCGACAAGGGTCGCACCGGCGAGGTGTTCGAGGTGCGTCCCGACGCCGGCACCGCGCTCGTGCGCGGCATCAACATGGTCAAGCGTCACCAGAAGCAGACGCAGGCCCAGGAGGGCGGCATCATCTCGAAAGAGGCGCCGATCCAACTGTCCAACATCGCGTATGTCGGCAAGGACGGAAAGCCGACGCGCGTCGGATTCAAGATTCTGGCGGACGGCAAGAAGGTTCGCATCGCCAAGAGCTCGGGAGCTGAGATCGATGGCTGAGACCGTTTACGTGCCGCGCCTGCGCGCGGAATATGACGCGAAGATTCGCGGCGCGCTGACCGAGAAGTTCGGTTACGAGAACGTCATGCAGGTTCCGCGCCTGGACAAGGTCGTGCTGAACATGGGCGTTGGCGATTCCGTCAACGACCGCAAGAAAGCCGAGAACGCCGCCGCCGAACTGACCCAGATCGCCGGCCAGAAGGCGATCGTGACCTATTCGCGTATCGCGATCGCGACCTTCAAGCTGCGTGAGAATCAGCCGATCGGCTGCAAGGTCACGCTGCGCAAGGCCCGTATGTACGAGTTCATCGATCGCCTGGTGACGGTCGCGCTGCCGCGCGTCCGCGACTTCCGCGGCTTGAACCCGAAGAGCTTTGACGGCCGCGGCAACTACTCGCTCGGCATCAAGGAGCACATCATTTTCCCCGAGATCGACTTCGACAAGGTCACGGAAGCCCGCGGTATGGACATCACCGTCTGCACCACGGCCAAGACCGACGAAGAGGCGAGGGCCTTGTTGACCGCTTTCAATTTCCCGTTCCGGCAGTGAGACGCTGACCTAAAGCCTCTCAAACGCGGATACCCAGGAGCCAAGCATGGCAAAGAAGAGTTCAGTCGAGAAGAACAACCGGCGCAAGCGGATGGTGAAGAACGCCGCCGCCAAGCGCGAGCGGTTGAAGGCGATCATCGCCGACAAGAAGCTGCCGATGGAGGAGCGCTTCGCTGCGACGTTGAAGCTGGCGGAAATGCCGCGCAACTCGTCGGCGACCCGCATCCGTCTGCGTTGCGAGCTGTCGGGCCGTCCGCGCTCGAACTACCGCAAGAACAAGCTGTCCCGTATCGCGCTGCGCGAACTTGGCTCCAAGGGCATGGTCCCGGGCCTCGTGAAGTCGAGCTGGTAAGGAGGGTCGTTTAGATGTCTACGCACGATCCAATCAGCGATCTCATCACCCGCATCCGCAACGCGCAGATGCGCTCCAAGACCAAGGTCTCCACGCCCGGCTCCAAGATGCGCGAGAACGTGCTCGAGGTGTTGAAGACCGAGGGCTACATCCGCGGCTACGCCACGCTCGAGCATTCCTCGGGCCGCAGCGAGATCGAGATCGAGCTGAAGTATTTCGACGGCGAGCCCGTCATCCGCGAGATCGAACGTGTCTCCAAGCCCGGGCGCAGAGTCTACGCCTCGGTGAAGAACCTGCCGCGGGTCAACAACGGGCTCGGCATTTCGGTGTTGTCGACGCCGAAGGGGATCATGGCCGACCACAGCGCACGCGACGCGAATGTGGGCGGTGAAGTCCTCTTCACGGTGTTCTGAGAAGGATTTTTGATCCATGTCACGTGTTGGCAAAAGGCCTGTGGCGGTGCCGTCGGGCGTTACCGCGACCGTCGATGGGCAGACCGTCAAGATGAAGGGGCCGAAGGGCCAGCTTCAGTTCGTCGTCCATGACGACGTCGAGGTGAAGCTCGAGAACGGCCAGGTCAAGGTCAAGCCGCGGCTCGAGACCAATCGCGCGCGGGCGCTCTACGGCACCGCACGCGCCCAGGTCGCGAACCTCGTCGAAGGCGTCACCAAGGGCTTCGAGAAGAAGCTCGAAATCACCGGCGTCGGCTACCGCGCCGCGATGCAAGGCAAGAACCTGCAGCTCGCGCTCGGCTACAGCCACGACGTGATCTATCAGATCCCGGAAGGGATCACGATCACCGTGCCGAAGCCGACCGAGATCACGGTGACCGGCAGCGACGTCCAGCGCGTCGGCCAGGTGGCCGCTGAGATCCGCGCCTATCGTCCGCCGGAGCCCTACAAGGGCAAGGGCGTGAAGTATGTTGGCGAATTCATCTTCCGCAAGGAAGGCAAGAAGAAGTAACGGAGCCGGTCATGTCGAAAGCCAAGGTTACGAATGCCCGGCGCAAGCGGAGTGTGCGGCTGAAGCTGCGCCGCTCCGGTGGTGGCCGTCCGCGCCTGTCGGTGTTCCGTTCGTCCAAGCACATCTACGCCCAGGTCATCGACGACCTGAAGGGCGAGACGCTGGCCTCTGCCTCCTCGCTCGAGAAGTCGATGCGCGACGGCGGCAAGACCGGCGCCGACATCGATGCTGCGAAGGCGGTCGGCAAGCTGCTGGCCCAGCGTGCCGCGGAGAAGGGCGTCAAGGAAGTCGTGTTCGATCGCGGCAGCTATCTCTATCATGGGCGCGTCAAGGCTCTTGCCGACGCGGCGCGTGAGAGCGGGCTGAGCTTCTAACAGAATTTGAGGATTGAGGCGTAAGCCTCTGAAGGATTGGAAAAACCATGGCAGGTGAACGCGAACACCGCGGCGGACGTGAACGCAGGGAGCGCGAGGAGCGCGACAGCGAGTTCGTCGACAAGCTCGTCCACATCAACCGCGTGGCCAAGGTCGTCAAGGGCGGCAAGCGCTTCGGTTTCGCCGCGCTGGTCGTGATCGGCGACCAGAAGGGCCGCGCCGGCTTCGGTCACGGCAAGGCGCGCGAAGTGCCTGAGGCGATCCGCAAAGCGACGGAAGCCGCCAAGCGCAACCTGACCCGTGTGTCGCTGCGCGAGGGCCGCACCCTCCATCACGACATCGCCGGCCGTCACGGCGCGGGCCGTGTGTACCTGCGCGCCGCTCCGGCCGGTACCGGCATCATCGCCGGCGGTCCCATGCGCGCCGTGTTCGAGACGCTCGGCGTCCAAGACGTGGTGGCGAAGTCGATCGGCTCGTCGAACCCGTATAACATGGTGCGCGCGACCTTCGACGCGCTCAAGCACCAGGATTCGCCGCGTTCGGTCGCAGCCCGCCGCAACATCAAGGTATCCACCCTGCAGGCCCGTCGCATCGGCGGCGATGCCGAGGCGGCTGCCGACTAACGGAAGCTTTTCGGAGTAGACTCCCATGGCCAAGGCCGCAAAGACGATCAAGCTCGAGCAGACCGGCAGCGCGATCCGCCGCCATCACTCGCAGCGTTCGACGTTGATCGGACTCAAGCTCAACAAGATCGGCCGCGTCAGCGAGCTGCCGGATACCCCGGCGGTCCGCGGCATGATCGAGAAGGTTCACCATCTCGTCCGCATCGTCGACGAGAAGTAAGACAAGGAGAAGGGCGATGAAGCTCAGCGATATCGCCGACAACGCCGGCTCGCGCAAGAAGCGCATGCGCGTCGGCCGCGGCATTGGTTCGGGCAAGGGCAAGCAGTCCGGCCGCGGCGGCAAGGGCCAGACCGCGCGTTCGGGCGTGCGCATCAAGGGTTTCGAAGGCGGCCAGATGCCGATGCATCGCCGTCTGCCCAAGCGCGGCTTCAACAACATCTTCCGCGTCGAGTTCGTCGAGATCAATCTCGACCGGCTCCAGGAAGCGGTCGATGCCAAGAAGATCGACGCCGGCAGCGTCGTGAACGTCGAGGCGCTGGTGAAGGCCGGCGTGCTGCGCCGCGCCAAGGCCGGTCTGCGGCTGCTCGGCCGCGGCGAGCTCAAGGCCAAGCTCAACATCGAAGTGCATGGCGCCTCGAAGTCCGCGATCGCGGCGGTCGAGAAGGCCGGCGGCTCGGTGAAGATCCTCGCGCCCGCCAAGGAAGAAGGCGAGGCGGCGTAACAACTGCGTCATTGGCCCGCGCCTCGCGGGCCTTTACGCATGCTGGACGTTGGACTTATCGAAGCCGAGCACCAGATAATGTCCGGCGTCCGCTAAAGTAGCCCGGCCGCGGGCATAACGGCGCAAAAGGCGGCGGGAGAAAGTCCAAGATGGTCTCAGCAGCGGAACAACTGGCAGCCAATCTCAATTTCGGCGCGTTTGCCAAGGCCGACGAGCTGAAGAAGCGCATCTGGTTTACCCTGGGTGCGCTGCTCGTTTATCGGCTGGGGACGTACATCCCGCTGCCTGGTATCGATCCCAACATCTGGGAGCAGGTGTTCCGCTCGCAGGCAGGCGGCATCCTCGGCATGTTCAACATGTTCGCCGGCGGCGGCATCCACCGCATGGCGATCTTCGCGCTGAACATCATGCCGTACATTTCGGCCTCGATCATCATCCAGCTTCTCACCACCGTTTCGCCGCAGCTCGAGGCGCTGAAGAAGGAAGGCGAGGCGGGCCGCAAGACGCTGAACCAGTACACGCGCTATCTGACCGTGATCCTGGCAGCGTTCCAGTCCTACGGTATCGCGGTGGGTCTCGAGGGCGCCGGCAACGTCGTCAGCGACCCCGGCATGTTCTTCCGTCTCTCCACGGCGATCACGCTGACCGGCGGCACCATGTTCCTGATGTGGCTGGGCGAGCAGATCACCTCGCGCGGCATCGGCAACGGCATCTCGCTGATCATCCTGTCCGGCATCGTCGCTGAGCTGCCCGCGGCGCTCGCCAACATGCTCGAGCTCGGTCGTCAGGGCGCGATGTCCACCGGCCTGATCCTGGTCGTGATCGTGATGGCGGTCGCCGTGATCGCCTTCATCGTGTTCATGGAGCGTGCCCAGCGCCGCCTCTTGATCCAGTATCCGAAGCGCCAGGTCGGCAACAAGATGTTCGAGGGCCAGTCCTCGCATCTGCCGCTGAAGCTCAACACCTCGGGCGTGATCCCGCCGATCTTCGCGTCGTCGCTGCTGCTGCTGCCGACGACGGTCGCGAACTTCAACGCCGGCAAGGGGCCGGAGTGGTTCCAGTGGATCACGACCCAGCTCGGCCACGGCCGTCCGCTGTTCCTGATCCTCTATCTCGCGCTGATCGTGTTCTTCGCGTTCTTCTACACCGCGATCGTGTTCAACCCGACCGAGACCGCGGACAATCTGAAGAAGCATGGCGGCTTCATTCCGGGCATCCGCCCCGGCGAGCGCACCGCGGAATACATCGACTACGTGCTGTCGCGCATCACCGTGATCGGCGCGATCTATCTCGCGATCGTCTGTTTGATCCCAGAGATCCTGATCTCCTACGCCTCGGTGCCGTTCTACTTCGGCGGCACGTCGCTGCTGATCGTGGTGAGCGTCACCATGGATACGGTCGCGCAGGTGCAGGGCTATCTGCTCGCCCATCAGTATGAGGGGCTGATCCGGAAGTCGAAGCTGCGCGGCGGTCGCCGTCGCTGACGCGCGGCGGCCGGTCAGACCGCCGATCGCTGCCACCGATTCGCTGCGCGCACGTAGCGCGCAGCGGCCACAAGGTCCGCGCCGAGCCGCGCGACTGCATCGGCAGAGCCGCTCTCACCACCACGCAATCGCTGATTTCACAGGGCTTCTTGGCCTCTGGGCACCCGCTCCCCTATGATATGGGTGGCGGTGCGGCGCTGATTGTGGTTTGCACTATTTCTTGATCTTCAAACACTGGTGCGCGACGTATCGCTCACCAATCCGGGGGGCGTACGCCGATGAGAATTATACTTCTGGGACCGCCGGGGTCGGGCAAGGGGACCCAGGCGCAACTGCTGGTGCAGCGCTACGGCATCGTCCAGCTCTCGACCGGCGAGATGCTTCGCGCTGCGGTTGCGGCCGGTACGCCGGTCGGGCTGAAGGCCAAGGAGATCATGGCTGGTGGCGGCCTCGTGCCCGACGACGTCGTGGTCGGAATCATCTCTGACCGGATCGACCAGCCGGATGCCAAGGCCGGTTTCATCCTGGACGGCTTCCCGCGCACCGTGCCGCAGGCCGAGGCGCTCGACGAGCTCCTCAAGCACAAGCACATGAAGCTCGATGCCGTGATCGAGCTCCGCGTCAACGAGAGCGCGCTTCTGAGCCGCGTCGAGACGCGCGTGGCGCAGATGCGGGAGCGCGGGGAGGAGGTCCGGGTCGACGACACCCCAGAGGTCCTGACCAAGCGGCTGGCCAGCTACCGCAGCCTGACGGAACCCCTGATTCACTACTATTCCGAGCGGCGCAAGCTCTCGACCATCGATGGCATGATGGCCATCGATGAAGTCACCCGTGCGATTCACCGCCTCCTGCTGGCCCTCGGGGCGGTCGAGCCCAAGACGCACGCCAAGGGGACGACCAAGAGCACGGTGAAGGGCGCCGCCAAGAAGGGGGCTAAAAAGGCCGCCAAGGTGGCCAAGAAACCGGCAAAAACGGCCAAAAAGGCTGCAAAAGCCTCCAAAAAGGCTGCCAAGGGCGCCCCGAAGACCACCAAGAAGGCCCTGAAGAAGGCGGTCAAGAAAATGGTCAAAAAGGCCGCCAAAAAGGGCCCGAAGAAGAGCGCAAAAAAGGTCACGAAAAAGCGAGCTAAACGCTAGCAGCGGTTGACGAAAGCCCCCTGAATCCCTTAATAAGCCCCGCATCCAAGTCGGATAGTTTCAGACGATGCCGGGCCCCAGGAAGACCGGGGGTGGGCGTCGTGTTCGCGTTTGTGAACACCTGCCCGAGAAAGCAAGCACTTAAAGCCTGATTCCTGACGAGGGATCGGCAACAGGAGAGAAGGCCGTGGCCCGTATTGCCGGCGTGAACATTCCCACCAACAAGCGCGTGCTGATCGCGCTCCAGTACATCCATGGCATCGGCCCCAAGATCGCCGGTGACATCATCGAGAAGGTGAAGATCCCCGAGGATCGTCGCGTCAATCAGCTCAGCGACGCCGAAGTGCTCCAGATCCGCGAAGTGATCGACCGCGACTATCTCGTCGAGGGCGACCTGCGTCGCGAGGTCGGCATCAACATCAAGCGTCTGATGGACCTCGGCTGCTATCGCGGCCTGCGTCATCGTCGCGGTCTGCCGGTGCGCGGTCAGCGTACCCACACCAATGCGCGCACGCGCAAGGGCCCGGCCAAGGCCATCGCCGGCAAGAAGAAGTAAGTCTTCGAATTCCATCGCGGCGTGTGGCGAACAGGGGATTGCCCGTTCGCCACGCGCCTTTCGTTCCACAGGTGTAGCCGCTGGCATTACGGCGGCGTTTGAGATCTTCAGGAAAGGGACTCAATGGGCAAGGAAGCCACCCGCGTTCGCCGTCGTGAGCGCAAGAACATCGCCTCCGGCGTCGCGCACGTGAACTCGTCGTTCAACAACACGACCATCACCATCACCGACGCGCAGGGCAACACGATTGCCTGGTCGTCAGCGGGCACCATGGGTTTCAAGGGATCGCGCAAGTCGACCCCGTATGCAGCGCAGGTCGCTGCGGAGGACGTTTCCAAGAAGGCGCAGGAGCACGGCATGCGCACGCTGGAAGTCGAAGTCGCCGGTCCCGGTTCGGGCCGCGAATCGGCGCTCCGCGCATTGCAGGCTGCGGGCTTCACCGTCACCTCGATCCGCGACGTGACCACGATCCCGCACAATGGTTGCCGGCCGCGCAAGCGCCGCCGCGTTTGATACGAAGTTGCGGGTGCATTGGCGCCCGTGATGACTTTTTGCGAAGCCGCGGGAATGATCTGCGGCCTTTCTCCAACGCCAGTATTTTGAACTTTCAAATTGACTGGCCTGTATGGGTGAAACAGTGACGATCCAGAAAAATTGGCAAGAACTGATTCGGCCGAACAAGCTCCAGGTCACGCCCGGCAGCGATCCGGCCCGTTTCGCGACCATCGTCGCCGAGCCGCTCGAGCGCGGCTTCGGCCAGACGCTCGGCAATGCGCTGCGCCGCATCCTTTTGTCCTCGCTCCAGGGCGCGGCGGTGCAGTCGGTGCACATCGACGGCGTGCTGCACGAGTTCTCCTCGATCGCGGGCGTCCGTGAGGACGTCACCGACATCGTGCTCAACATCAAGGACATCTCGATCAAGATGCAGGGCGAAGGCCCCAAGCGCATGGTCGTGAAGAAGCAGGGCCCGGGCGTGGTCACCGCCGGCGACATCCAGACCGTCGGCGACGTCACCGTGCTCAACCCGGACCTGCAGATCTGCACCCTCGACGAGGGCGCGGAGATCCGCATGGAGTTCACGGTCTCGACCGGCAAGGGCTACGTGCCCGCCGAGCGCAACCGGCCCGAGGATGCGCCGATCGGCCTGATCCCGGTCGACAGCCTGTACTCGCCGGTCCGCAAGGTCTCCTACAAGGTCGAGAACACCCGCGAGGGCCAGATCCTCGACTACGACAAGCTGACCATGACGATCGAGACCAACGGCGCGATCTCGCCGGACGACTCGGTGGCCTATGCCGCGCGCATCCTGCAGGATCAGCTCAACGTGTTCGTCAACTTCGAAGAGCCGCGCAAGGAGGTCGCCCAGGAGATCATCCCGGACCTCGCCTTCAACCCGGCCTTCCTCAAGAAGGTGGACGAGCTCGAGCTGTCGGTGCGTTCGGCCAACTGCCTGAAGAACGACAACATCGTCTACATCGGCGACCTCGTGCAGAAGTCGGAAGCCGAAATGCTCCGCACTCCGAACTTCGGCCGCAAGTCGCTGAACGAGATCAAGGAAGTGCTGGCCCAGATGGGTCTGCACCTCGGCATGGAAGTGCCGGGCTGGCCGCCTGAGAACATCGACGAGCTCGCCAAGCGCTTCGAGGATCACTACTGATCCGAACGTACGACAAGCCAAGGCGCGAATTCATCGCGCTTTAGCGGGCGAACGCAGGCAGCCCACCTGAGCAACATGTCCGACGAACCGTCGCGGCAGTTTTAACGTAAGGAATAGTCACATGCGTCACGGCAAGGTTCATCGGAAGCTCAACCGCACGGCCGAGCACCGCCGCGCGATGTTCGCCAACATGGCGGCCTCGCTGATCAAGCACGAGCAGATCGTCACCACGCTGCCCAAGGCCAAGGAGCTTCGCCCGATCGTCGAGAAGCTCGTCACCCTCGGCAAGAAGGGCGGCCTGTCGCTGCGCCGTCAGGCGATCGCCGAGCTGCGCGACGTCGACATGGTCAAGAAGCTCTTCGACACGCTCGCGACCCGCTACAAGGACCGCCAGGGCGGCTACACCCGCATCATCAAGGCCGGCTTCCGCTACGGCGACAACGCCGCGATGGCCGTGATCGAGTTCGTCGATCGCGACGTCGACGCCAAGGGCCAGGACTCCGGTCCGGTGCAAGAGAAGGAAGCCGAGGCGGCGTAAGCCGGACCGGCCATCAGGTTTCAAAAGCGGCGCCCCCCGGGCGCCGCTTTTTTGCTTTGAGCGTAGCTGTAGGGTGGGCAAAGGCGCGCGCTTGCGCGCGCCGCGCCCACCACTTGATCCCGCACGCTACGTCGAAATGGTGGGCACGCTACGCTTTGCCCACCCTACAAGCTGGCTTTCGCCAGGACGACGTGAGTGGCTGTGTCTTGCTTCCTCACGCATCGGTGAGCGGCAATTGCGGTGCGATCAAGGACGCCCGATATTCTCCACCGACATCAATGGAGGTGAGACATGAAGATCGACCTTTCCGGAAAGACTGCCCTCGTGACCGGCTCGACCGCCGGCATCGGCCACGCCATTGCCAGGGGGCTCGCGGGCTCCGGCGCGAGTGTCGTGATCAACGGGCGCGGCCAGGACAAGGTCGACGCTGCCGTCCGCAAGCTGGAAGGGACGGGCGCGAAGGTTCGCGGCATCGCCGCCGACGTCTCGACGGCCGCCGGCTGCAAGGCGCTTGTAGCGGCGCTGCCTGAGGTCGACATCCTCATCAACAACGCCGGCATCTTCGAGCCGAAGGATTTTTTCGAGATCCCCGACGAGGACTGGAGCCGCTTCTTCGAGGTCAACGTGATGAGCGGCGTGCGGCTGTCGCGCGCTTACCTGAAAGGCATGCTCAAGCGCAATTGGGGCCGCATCGTCTTCATTTCCTCGGAATCCGGGCTCAACATTCCCGTCGAGATGATCCATTACGGCATGACCAAGACGGCCCAGCTCTCGGTGGCGCGCGGGCTTGCGCAGCTCACCCGCGGCACCGGCGTCACCGTCAACGCCGTGCTGCCGGGCCCGACCATGTCTGAAGGCGTCGAGACCTTCGTGAAGGACCTCGCGAGGCAGAACGGACAGTCGGTCGACGAGGCCGCAGCCAATTTCGTCAAGCAGCACCGTCCGAGCTCGCTGCTGCAACGCTTCGCCAGCGTCGACGAGATCGCGAACATGGTGGTCTATGCCGCCTCCAAGGAAGCCTCCGCCACCAACGGCGCGGCGTTGCGGGCCGAGGGCGGCATCGTCAACACCATCGCATGAGGCGATGCACGTGCCAGCCTACGTGATCTCCGAGGTCGAGGCGCGCGATCAGGCCGCAATGCAGGCCTATCGCACACTCGCCGCCAAGACCATCGCGCAATATGGCGGCCGCTACCTCGCGCGCGGCGGCGCCGCCGAAGCGGTGGAGGGCGGCCCGCCGCCCAAGACCATCATCATCGTGGAATTTCCGACGATGGCGCGTGCGCGTGAATGGTACGCCTCGCCGGAATATGCGGAAGCGCTGAAGCTGCGACAAACGGCATTGGAGCGCCGGCTGATGTTCGTGGAGGGCGTGACGTCCGGGATGCTGTAGGGTGGCAAAGCGACTTGTCCGCCGTAGCTCGGAGAGCGAAGGCGGAAGCGTGCCCACCATTTCGGCCGGCCTGCGACGTCTTCCTCGCGCAACGATGGGTTGCTATGGTCGCTCCCGGACCCACCGGGAGAAAATAATGCTTAAGTCGCGATACAGAATTCTTTGTTTTCTTGTTGCTTTGTCGGCTTCATGGCCTCTTGCGTCCGTCCACGCAGACCAGCCGTTTCAACGATTTCTTCCGCTGCTGGTTGATCTGAGCGGTTGGCAAGGCAAGAAGCCGGACGGCATGTCGATGCAAATGTCCGATACGAGCATGACCACCGCAACGCGCGACTACGAGCGCGACTCGGCGCAGGTGCATGCCTCCGTGGTGGTTGGGCAGGCCGCCGCCGGAGCCATGGGTTCGATCGAGAGCGGGATGAACATCCAGACGCCGGAAGGCCACGTCATGTCGTCGAACATGCATGGCATGCAGGTGCTCAAGAGCTACAACAGCAAGGAGAAGTCCGGCACGCTCGTGGTGGCGCTGGGGCAGAATGCGCTGTTCAATTTCGTCTACCAGGGCCTGACCGAAGACGATGCAGTGGCGCTCGCGGAGAAATTCGACTGGAAGGCGCTCCAGGCCGCCGCCCAGGCCAAGTAGTCATCGTAGGGTGGGTTAGCCCTGCGACTGCGCGAAGCGCGGTTCGCTGGGCGTAACCCACCACTGTTCGTCTCCGTAGAAGCGAAAGAGGTGGGTTACGCTTCGCTAACCCACCCTACGCAGTTGTGGCTCCTACCACCCCTCCAGCACGATCTTGCCACGCGACTTGCCGCTCTCGAGCAGCGCATGTGCGCGCTTGAGGTTGCCGGCGTTGATCGTGCCAAAGGTCTGGTCGAGCGTGGTGCGCAGCACGCCCTTGTCGATGAGGTCGGCGACGTCGTTGAGCAAATGATGCTGCGCGATCATGTCCGGCGTCTGGAACGAGGAGCGCGTGAACATCGATTCCCAGTGGATCGAGATCGCCTTGCCCTTGAACGTGCTCACGTTGAACTCCGGCGGATCGTCGATCAGGCCGAAGCGGCCCTGCGGCGCCATGAACTCGGCGATCGCCTTGTAGTGCTGGTCGGTGAAGGTGAGGCTCGCCACCAGCGCGACGGGCGGCAGCTTCAGCTTCTCGATCTGCTCCTTCATCGGCTTGCCGTGGTCGATGACCGCATGCGCGCCGAGATCGAGGCACCATTTCCGCGATTCCGGCCGCGTCGCGGTCGCGAGCACCGTGAGCCCGGTGAGGCGGCGCGCGAGCTGGATCAGGATCGAGCCGACGCCGCCGGCGCCGCCCGTGATCAGCAGCGTGCGCGGATCGACGCTTTTGCCGGGCACGGCGCCGAGCCGATCGAACAGCAGCTCCCAGGCGGTGATGGAGGTGAGGGGAAGCGCGGCGGCTTGCGCGAAGGACAGGCTCTTCGGCTTGCGGCCGACGATGCGCTCGTCGACCAGATGGAATTCCGCATTGGTGCCCTGGCGCAGGATGGAGCCGGCGTAGAACACTTCATCGCCGACCTTGAACAGCGTGACGTCAGGGCCGACGGCATCGATCACGCCGGCCGCGTCATAGCCCAGAATCTTCACCTCGCCCTCGGGCGGGGCCGCGCGCTTGCGTACCTTGTAGTCGACCGGATTGGCCGAGATCGCCTTCACGGCGACGCGGATGTCGCGTCCCTTGGGCTCGGGCTTTGCGGTCTCGAAATCGATCAGTGAGTCCTGATCCTCGATCGGAAGTGATTTCTTGTAGCCGACGGCCTTCATGGCTTGTCTCCATCAGATGGCGTGGTCACCTGCCGCTCTAACTGTCGCCCTGGCTCCGGTTTGGCAAGTACTGTAAATTCGGGGATATAGTCCCTGTTTGGATACTATTGGGAAAATACGCATGAAACGGCGCAACTTCGCCCGTCGTCCCGGCTGCTCGGTCGAGGCGACGCTGGACCTGATCGACGGCAAGTGGAAGGGCGTGATCCTCTATCACCTCCAGAGCGGCACCCAGCGCTTCGGCGAATTGCGCCGCCTGATGCCGGGCATCACCCAGCGCATGCTGACGAAGCAGCTTCGCGCGTTGGAGGAGGACAAGCTCGTCATCCGCAAGGTCTATGCCGAGGTGCCGCCGCGGGTGGAGTATTGCCTCTCCGAACTCGGCGAGAGCCTGCGGCCGGTGATCGACATTCTCAAGGCCTGGGGGGAGAGCCATCAGCAGCGGCTGTCCTGCGCGCCGCCCCCGGTCGTCGTCAAGAAGCCGAAGCGCGCGGCCTGAAAGCAAGCGCGCGGCCCGAAAGAAGGAAGCCGGGGGCGGCCATGCCGCTCCCGGCTCTTGCGTCTCGTCGACGGAACGCGACTTCAGATCAGAAAGCAACCTGAGATCAGAAAGCGACTTCAGATCAGAAGGCGACTTCAGATCAGAAAGCGACTTGGGTGCGCATCGCTATCGCGTCGAACTTCGAGCCCGCATTCACCGCAGAGGTGGAACTCTGCTGCTTGGAGATGTCGCCATGCAGGTAGTCCAGCATGAAGCGGACGTTGTTGTTGACGTACCAGTTCAGCGCGGCGGTGTAGATGGTTTGCCGTCCACCCGCGATGCCGGCCGCCGTCGCGAGCTGATCGTTCAGGTTCATCGTGCTCACGCGTCCGGCGATTTCCCAGGCACCCCAGCCGCCGCCGGTGAGTGAGAACGGATTCGCCGGCTTGATGCCGCCGTAGGCGGCCGCCGCCGGATTGTAGGGATGCGTCTCGCCGGTCAGCACGTAGCCGACCTGCGCGTAACCGCCATCGAATTTCAGGCTCGGCGCGCCGAACGGCGGCAGGCCGGTATTCGCGGTGCGGTCGACATTGAACCAGTAATATTCGCCCTGCGCGATGAACGGGCCATAGGTCCCCGCCGCTTCGACGCCGTAGACCTGCGCCCCGGAAACGTTGGCGATCGCACCGGTCGATATCAGCGAGGTCGGATCGATCCGCAGCTCAGGCCGGTCACTGAGCGTGAGCGTCTGTGCCTGCGTCACCAGATTGCGCGGCGGCTGGATCAGCCACTCCGCGTCGGCGCCGATATGCAGCGAGTAGTCCTTGCCGCTGATGGGATTGCCGGCAATGCGGGCGGTGGCGCCATATTGTTCGGTCATCCCGGGCGGATTGATGCTGGACGCAGAGTGGATCGCGCCCGTCGTTGGCCCGGTGACATAAGCGCCGACCCAGAGCTGGTCATTCCACCAGCGGGTGCCGACGGCCGAACGGAAGTCACCGGCTGCGATATTTTGTGCGATGAGGCCAACCGAGGCACGCTCCATGAACAGGATGTCGTTGGAGCTGGTGGATTCGTCGAGCGTCCAGGCCAGGTCCATGATGCCGGCTTCGATCGCCATCTTGCCGCCGAATGGTTTGAGGCCGGTGTAGCTCAGATAGGCATTTTCGACGCCCGATGTCCCGCCGCCCGGAAGGAAGCCGACGGGGGTGCCGCCGGCCGAGGCGGTGCCGCCGAAGCCGTCCGACGAGCCGCCGAAGTCGTAGATCAGGGCGTAGTTCCAGTCGCCAAAGAACTTGCCGACGACGCCGATACGCGCACGGCGGAGGTTCTCGCCGCTGTCGAGCTGTTGCGGCGAGGTAAATGCCGTATTGGGGCGATAATTGTAACCGCCGACATCCCAGTGCACGCGGCTCGTGATTGCGATGCAGTTCTGTTCGTCCGCGGTGCAGATCGTCGGCCGGTTGTTCGGCATCGTCACCACGACACCGGATGCCGGCGCCGCCGCCTTCACCGGTACCGCCGCATTGGCGCTGGCGACCGCGGCCTTCGCCTCCGATCTCGCTTCGGCTTTGGCCTCGGCCTTCGCTTCCGCCTTGGCTTTCGCCGTAGCCGCCGTGTTCGCCGCGGTCTGGCTCTGGAGCTTGTCGAGCTTCTGCTCCAGCATCTTCAATTGCTGCTTGAGGAGTGCGATCTCCTGCTCGCTGCTGCTTGCCGATTGTGCCTGGGCCTGGGAGGCCGCCAGCGCGCCGGCGAGACCAATCGCCGTGGCTGCAATTCTTGTCCTGCTCACATCTTCACTCCATCGGTTGACGAACTTCCCCAAGTCGCAACGGGAGAGCCTAAGACTGATCGATGACTGACCCGCGACGGCGCGCCGACGGCTGCGGTTCCCACTGATGCAAATTCGCCGCAACCGAATCCGCCAGAGGACAGAATGGAGGATGATAGGCGTCATGCCAATCCACAGGCTTGGGCAAAAACGCCGCGGCGCACGCAGAGCCGGCAAGGTAGAGCAGGCGAGGAGGGGTGAATATTGCCGCTTGGCGCCCTTCTATTGGCGGGCGAACGCGCCTATATTCCGGCGTCTTTTCCGAGAGGTAGGAATGTTTCGATCGATCTGTACCGCGCTCATAACGGGATTTTGCATAGCCCTTTCGGGCAGCCCCGATCCGGCCTCCGCGCAGGATCGTCGTGTCCCGTCGTCGGCGGCGGAGCTGCGCCTGTCCTATGGTCCCATTGTGCAGCGGGTCCAACCGGCCGTCGTCAACGTCTATGCGGCCAAGGTGGTGCAGAATCGCAACCCGCTGCTGGATGATCCGATCTTCCGCCGCTTCTTCGGCGTGCCGGGCCAGCAGCCCGAGCAGATGCAGCGCTCGCTGGGCTCCGGCGTCATCGTCGATCCATCCGGCCTCGTCGTCACCAACGTCCACGTCATCGAGGGCGCCGATCAGGTGAAGGTGTCGCTGTCGGACAAGCGCGAATTCGAGGCCGACATCGTGCTGAAGGATTCCCGCAGCGATCTCGCCGTGCTGCGCATCAAGGATGCGAAGGAAAAATTTCCGACGCTCGACCTCACCAATTCGGATGAATTGATGGTCGGCGACGTCGTGCTCGCGATCGGCAATCCCTTCGGCGTCGGCCAGACCGTGACCCACGGCATCATCTCGGCGCTGGCGCGGACGCAGGTCGGCATTACCGACTACCAATTCTTCATCCAGACCGATGCGGCGATCAATCCCGGCAATTCCGGCGGCGCTCTGGTCGACATGAACGGCAGGCTCGCCGGCATCAACACCGCGATCTACTCGCGCTCGGGGGGCTCGCAGGGAATCGGCTTTGCCATTCCTGCCAACATGGTGCGCGTCGTCGTCGCCTCCGCCAAGAGCGGCGGCAAGGCGGTGAAGCGGCCGTGGCTCGGCGCGCGGCTGCAGGCGGTGACGCCCGACATCGCCGAGAGTCTGGGCCTGCGCTCGCCGACCGGTGCGCTGGTCGCAAGCGTCGTCCCGAACGGACCGGCCGCAAAGGCCGGACTGAAATCCTCCGACCTGATCGTCGCGATCGATGGTCAGACCGTGGATGATCCCAACGCCTTCGACTACCGCTTTGCGACGCGTCCGCTCGGCGGCACGGCCCAGATCGACGTGCAGCGCGGCGGCAAGCCGCAGAAGCTGACGGTGGCGCTCGAGATCGCGCCCGACACCGGCCGCAACGAGATCGTCATCACGGCGCGCTCGCCGTTCCAGGGTGCGAAGGTTTCGACCATCACGCCGGCCGTCGCCGACGAGCTGCATCTCGATGCCGACACCGAAGGCGTCGTCGTCACGGATCTCGGCGACGACAGCGCGGCCGCCAGTGTCGGCTTCCAGAAGGGTGACGTCATTCTGGCGGTGAACAATCAGAAGATCAGCAAGACCGGCGACCTGGAGAAGGCGGCGGGCGAACGCCCGCGGATCTGGCGCATCACGCTGGTGCGGGGCGGCCAGCAGATCAACGTCACGCTGGGCGGATGAGTCCGAAGCGACCACAGGAGACGCCAACTCTCTTTGCCGCGGCGGGGTTCGATCAAGAGGCCCCGCATCCGCTGCCGGACCGTCTGCGTCCGCGCACGCTGTCGGAGGTCGTCGGCCAGGACCACATTCTCGGGCCCGACGGCGCGCTGACGCGCATGCTGGAGACACGCACGCTCGGCTCGCTGGTGTTCTGGGGCCCGCCCGGCACGGGCAAGACCACGGTGGCGCGGCTGCTCGCGGATGCGACCGATCTGCACTTCGAGCAGATCTCTGCCGTGTTCTCCGGCGTTGCCGACCTGAAGAAGGCGTTCGATGCCGCACGCGCCCGCCGCGAGATGGGTAAGGGCACGCTGCTGTTCGTCGACGAGGTGCATCGCTTCAACCGCGCGCAGCAGGACTCGTTTCTGCCCGTGATGGAAGACGGCACGGTGGTGATGGTCGGCGCCACCACCGAAAATCCGTCCTTCGAGCTCAACGCGGCGTTGCTGTCCCGCGCGCGCGTCCTGGTGTTTCATTCGCTCGACGCTGCCGCGATCGAGAAGCTGTTCGCGCATGCCGAGGCGATCGAGGGCAGGAAGCTGCCGCTGGACGCGGAAGCGCGCGCCGTCCTGGCGCGCATGGCCGATGGCGACGGCCGTGCCTCGCTGACACTGGTCGAAGAGGTCTGGCGTTCGGCGCGCGCCGGCGAGATTTTCAACGCCGCACAGTTGCAGGACATCCTGCAGCGTCGCGCGCCGATCTACGACAAGTCGGCGGACGGTCATTACAACCTGATCTCGGCGCTGCATAAATCGGTGCGCGGCTCCGATCCGGATGCGGCGCTCTATTATCTCGCGCGCATGCTCGATGCCGGTGAGGATCCGCTGTTTCTGGCGCGCCGTGTCGTGCGCATGGCGGTCGAGGATATCGGGCTTGCCGATCCGCAGGCACTCGTCATCGCCAACGCGGCCAAGGACGCCTTCGACTTCCTCGGCCATCCCGAGGGCGAGCTCGCCATCGCGCAAGCGGTCGTCTATCTCGCCACCGCCCCGAAATCGAATGCGGTCTACACAGCCTTCGGCGCTGCCATGCAGACCGCAAAGCAGGCCGGCTCGCTGCTGCCGCCAAAGCACATCCTCAACTCCCCGACCAAGCTGATGAAGTCGGAAGGCTATGGCTCCGGTTACGAGTACGACCACGACGCGCCCGATGCCTTCTCCGGCCAGGACTATTTCCCGGAGGTCCTTGGCCGCCAGACCTTCTACGACCCGCCCGAGCGCGGCTTCGAGCGGGAGATCCGGAAACGGCTGGACTATTGGGCGAAGCTGCGGAAGGAGCGGGGCGGCTCGCGTTGAAAACGGCCATTTCGCCGTGACGGCAAGCCACTTTTAGGCTAGGCAGTCATTCATGAGCCGCCGCATCAAGAGAGCCAACCCAAAACCCCGCGCACGCGATGAGCGCAAGGAAGGGCGTCCGCATCAGGCGCGCAGCGCGCAAAAGGCCGGGCCGCGTCCGGGCGGCAAGCCGGGCGCGAAGCCACAGCGCTTTGCCGGCGAGCGCGCCGAGCGGCGTGCCCCTGAACCCGCGCCGGCAAAACCCGTCGAGGCGCTGCTGCCGACCAAGGTGCAGACCGTCACCGTCACGGCGGACGAGAACAACATGCGCGTCGACCGTTTCCTCGAAGCGCGTTTTCCGGGTCTGTCGTTCTCCCACATCCAGCGCGTCGTGCGCAAAGGCGAGCTGCGCGTCGACGGCAAGCGCGTCGACAGCAAGGACCGCCTCGGGGAGGGCCAGAGCGTCCGCATTCCGCCCCTGAAGCTCGACGCACCGAAGGTGCCGGGCGCGCTGTCGGAAGCCGCGCAGAAGACGCTTGCCGCGCTGAAGGACATGACGATCTTTGAGGACGACGACGTTCTCGTCCTCAACAAGCCCGCCGGCCTTGCCGTGCAGGGCGGCTCGGGTATGACGCGGCACATCGACCAGATGCTGGAGGTGATGCGCGACGCCAAGGGCCAGAAGCCGCGCCTGGTGCACCGGATCGACCGGGAGACGTCGGGGTGCCTCCTGATCGCCAAAACGCGCTTTGCCGCGAGCCATCTGACCGGCGCCTTCCGCTCGCGCTCGGCGCGAAAAGTCTATTGGGCGCTGGTGCCGGGTCTGCCGAAGCCGAAGCAGGGCCGCATCTCGACCTTCCTCGCCAAGGAGGAGGGCGAGGACGACACCATCATGCGCATCGCCCAGCATGGCGATGAGGGCGCGAGCCACGCGGTGACCTACTATGCGGTGGTCGAGACCGCCGGCAACAAGCTGACCTGGGTGTCGCTGAAGCCGGTGACGGGGCGCACGCACCAGCTCCGCGCCCACATGGCCCATATCGGCCATCCCATCATCGGCGATCCCAAATACTTCAACATCGAGAACTGGGAGCTGCCGGGGGGTCTGCAAAACCGGCTGCATCTCTTGGCACGCCGTATCGTGATCCCGCATCCGCGTGGCGGCGTCATCGACGCGACCGCGCCACTGCCGCCGCACATGCAGCAGTCATGGAACCTGATTGGTCTCGACGCCACCAGATTTGATCCGATCGAGAACGCACCTGAGGAATAATACCCAATGTCGTCCTGGCGAAAGCCAGGACGACACCGAGGAATTGACTGGCGATTGCCCACGCACCCCCTCAATTCCGAAACTGCTCCAGAAACATCCGCAAGCTGTCATGCGGGCTCTCGACATCCGTGATCAGCCAGCCCTCCGGTCCGTAGACGAGGATGAAGTTCAGCGTCACGCGCCGGCCGTGATTGTCGAAGTTCGCCGCGACATGGGTCTTGTCGTATTGCCTGCGCAGGACCGAGATCGCGACCGGGCCGAGCTTCCAGGTCGGGCTCTGCACCAGGAAATCGTAGGGCTCGGCCCTCGGACCGCTCCAGGCCTTGCGCAGGCTGGGATCGAAGAACTGCCGGGCGGTTGCCTCGTCGCGCGGCAGGCCCTTTGACTGCTCCGGGGAACCCTCACCGTAATGGGCATAGACGTTGCGGACGAGGGATTCCGGGGTGCGGAAGCCGGCCTCCGCCGCGGCCAGCGAGAACCCGGCGAACAGGCCCAGAACGCCCGCGATGTGCCTCATGCCTGCTGCTCGCTTTATCGGCCGCCGGTCTTATCTTAGAAGCCTAGCATTCAGGGACCGGGACCGAAAACGTCAGATGCGCGAATTGTTCGATGAGGTTGCGGGGCAGTCCCCGCTGGATCCGCGGGAATCGGCCCGCCAGGCCGCCCGCGCGCCGTTGCGCAAGCGCTTCTACAAGGAGGTCGGCGTGGCCGGGGCCGAAGGCGGCTTTGCCGTCACGCTCGACGGCAAGCCGATCCGCACGCCTTCGAGCCGCCAAGTGGTGATCCCGTCGCGCGCGCTGGCCGATGCGGCGGCCGCAGAATGGGAGGCGCAGAGGGAGGCGATCGATCCGATGACCATGCCGCTGACGCGGCTTGCCAACAGCGTGATCGAGGGTGTCGTCGATCGCGTCGAGCTCGTTGGCGACGACCTCGCAAAATACTTCCAGACCGACTTGCTGTTCTACCGCGCCGGCCATCCGGAGGGGTTGGTCGCGCGCGAGGCCGCGCATTGGGACCCGGTGCTGTTCTGGGCCGCCGAGACGCTGGGCGCGCATTTCATCCTGTCCGAAGGCATCATGCACGTGAAGCAGCCGGAGGAGGCGATCCAGGCCGCACGCGCTGCGCTGCCCCAGGATGCCTGGTCCGTGGCGGCGCTCCACGTGGTCACGACGCTGACCGGCTCGGCGCTGCTGGCGTTGGCGCTGGCGCACGGGGTACGCGATGCCGATCAGGTCTGGGCGGCCGCCCATGTCGATGAGGACTGGAACGCCGACCAGTGGGGTGTGGACGAGGAGGCCGCCGGCCGCCGCGCCGTCCGCCTGCGGGATTTCGAGGCCGCCGTGGCGGTGCTCGCGGCCGCGAAGCCGATCGGGACCCAAGGTCCTTAACGAGAGGTTTACGACAGCGGCTTAGGGTGGACGCGCGTTTCCCTGGGCCGCCTCTATGCCGACGCCGATAAGCTCGATCGTCCCTGTCAGTTCCGCCGGCCCCGTGGCCGATGCGGCAACACCCGGGCTCGTGCTCCAGGACGGCAGCGTCGTCGATGCCAGGGTCGTCAGCGTGCTCGCCGACAATCTGGTGCGGATCGCCATCGCCAATCTCTCCCTCGACGTGATGTCGGAAGTGGCGCTGTCGCCGGGCCAGAACCTCCAGCTCGCGGTGTCGCAGAATGACGGCACGATCCGGCTCGCCGTCGTCAACGGGGCAGGCGATGCCGCGGCCGATCAGGTCACGCTGACGCCGGCCGCCGCGTCGCGCATGGACAGCCCGCCGCTTGCGCCCTCCGCAAACGCTGTGCGCAATCCGTTGACGCCGGCCGAGCAGGTCGCGGTGACAATGGCCTCGGCCGAGGCCGTGACAAAGCAGGGCAGCCAGGCGCCGCTGTTTGCTGACCTCGCCGCGATCGTGACCGGCAGGAATCTGCCAGCCGGGCTGAAGCAGGCGGTGCTGGACGTGCTCGCACAGCAGACGCCGCTCAACGCTCAGCTCGATGGCGCCGACATCGAGTCCGCCTTCCAGAAATCCGGCCTGTTCCTCGAAGCTTCGCTCGCCGCCGGCGCAACGCCATCGTCCGGTGCCATGCCGGATCTGAAGGCGGCGCTGCTGGTGCTGCGTCAGACGCTGGTTGCGACCTCAGGCGCGATCGAGACTGGCGTGCCGCAAGTAGCCGTGCCTTCGGCGAACTCCGTTGCCACGTCCCAGACCACGGCCTTGGCGGCTCAGGCGGCAAGCGAGGCCGCGCACGCGGTGTTGCCGTCACCCGACGCGGATATCGCTCAAATGCCGCGCAGCGCCAATCTCGCAGCCGCGGTGCTTGCCGATGCTCTGCAAGCGGCGACCCCGCGGACAATGACCGCCGGGCTTGCCGCGAGCCTCCTGCAAGAGGTCGCGCAAAACCTGCCGCGCATGACCGGCAACGTGCCGGGCTCGAACAAAGCCGTACCTGATGGCCACGTCTTCGACGCGGCCGCACGAACGACCACGCCGCCGCCATTCCGCGGTGCGCTGCCGTCGCCCCAATCCATCGCAACGCCTTCGCTCGCACCCGATAGCCCGCTGACTGCGACCGTGCATCGTCTGCTCGACGACACCGATGCTGCGATCGCGCGGCAGACCTTGCTGCAGGTCGCTTCGCTCCCCGATCGCGTCGATGCCAGCGGCCACCGCATCGATCCGACCGTGCCGCAGTGGAATTTCGAGATCCCGTTCGCGACGCCACAGGGCATCGCGATGGCGCAGTTCGAGATCTCGGGCGATGGCGCTGGCGAGTCGGCCGATCCCGCCAAGCGCGCCTGGCGCGCGCGCTTCTCGCTCAATGTCGAGCCGGCCGGCCCCGTGCATGCGCTGATCACGCTGAACGGCGACAAGACTTTTGTGCGGATGTGGGCGGAGCGGCCCACGACAGCGCAGCAGCTCCGCGCCGGCGTTGGAGAGCTCAGCCAGGCGCTGACGAAAGCCGAGCTCAAGCCCGGCGACATCATCGTGCGCGACGGCACGCCGCCGCAGCCGGCACCGGCCCGCGCCGGCCATTTCCTGGATCGCGCGACATGAGCGACGACACCAAGCTTGCGATCGCGCTTCACTACGAGAAGGGCAGCGGCGCGCCGGTGGTCGTCGCCAAGGGCAGGGGCACGATCGGCGAGAAGATCGTCGAGATCGCCAAGGCCCATGACATCCCGATCGAGGAGAACGAAGTCCTGGCCGGCGCGTTGTCCAAGGTCGAGCTCGGCGAGGAGATCCCGCCGGATCTCTACAAGGCGGTCGCCGAAGTGCTGGTGTTCGTGCTGCGGCTGTCGGGCCGTGCGCGCTAGCAACTGTCATCGTTTCACCACGATAGCGGCTGCATGGTCGCGGCCACTTTCACCGTTCAACGGATATTGCACTTGCCCACCCGCCGTTCCGCCCTCGGCCTTCTTGCCGCAGCCGCCATCCTGCCGCAGCGTGCGCTCGCTCATGTCGCGCCGCCGCGCAACGAGATCCGCGAGAGTCTCGCCAAGCACTTCACCGATCTAGGGACGGCCGGCACCTTCGTCGGCTACAAGGTCGATGACTACCTGATCATCGCAAGCGACCGGGAGCGGTCAGGCGAGGGCAAGCTGCCGGCCTCGACCTTCAAGATCCCGAACTCGCTGATTGCGCTCGAGACCGGCGTGGTCGCCGATCCCGACAAGGATCTGTTCCCCTGGGACGGCGTGAAACGCCCGATCGAGGCCTGGAACAAGGACCACACGCTGCGCAGCGCCATCGCGGTGAGCGCAGTGCCGGTCTATCAGGAGATCGCGCGCCGCATCGGGCAGGAGCGGATGCAGAAATATGTCGATCTCCTCGACTACGGCAATCGCGACATCGGCGGCGGCATTGATCAGTTCTGGCTCACCGGAAATCTGCGCATCGACCCGGTCGAGCAGATCGATTTCGTCGACCGGCTGCGCCGCCGCGCGCTGCCGATCTCAAAGCGCAGCCAGGATCTCGTCTCCGAGATCCTGCCGGTGACCAAGGTCGGCGACGCCATCATCCGCGTGAAGTCGGGGCTTTTGGGCGCCGAGCGCGGCGAGCCGTCGCTCGGCTGGATGGTCGGCTGGGCCGAGAAGGGCAGCGCACACACCGTGTTCGCGCTCAACATGGATTGCCGCGAGCAGCGCCATATCGAAGCCCGCATGAGCCTGACGCAAGCCTGCCTTGCCGATATCGGCGCGATCTAGCGCAACTGCGCTGTGCTCGACTAGCATCCTCCGACCAACAAAAAGTCGGGAGGACAACAATGAACTCAACGCCGCTCTGGCTGTCATCGCTCACGCTCGCCGCCGCGGGCGGCTGGCTTGCCGCCACCATGTTCGCTGGCCCCGCCACCAGCAAGGAGCCGCGCTTTCCGCAGCTCACCATGGACCAGCTCGACGAGAAGCAGAAGCCGCTCGGCGAGCAGATCATGAAGGTCTCGAGCGTCGGCATCGGCGGCCCCTACAATCCGATGATCCGCAGCCCCGTGCTCGGCCAGCGCCTGTTCGACCTGTTCTATTACCTGCGCTGGCAGACGTCGGTGCCGACAAAACTCAACGAGTTCGCGATCCTGGTGATCGCGCGGCAGTGGCGCTCGCAGGTGGAATGGTTTGCCCATGCGCCGCTTGCGGCGAAGGCCGGCCTATCGGCGGACATGATCGCCGAGCTGAAGGCGAACAAGCGGCCGTCCGGGATGACCGAGGACGAGGCGGTGGTCTACGACTTCGTCACCGAGCTCACCGCGACCAGGAAGGTCTCTGACGAGACCTACGCGCGCGCCAAGAAGGTGTTTGGCGATCAGCAGATCGTCGATCTCACCGCGCTCGCCGGAAATTACGTGATGGTCGCGATGCTGCTTGCAATGGCCGAGGAGACCGTGCCGCCGGGCAAGGAGGAGCCGTTCAAGCCGGGCGAGCCGTAATTCCTATCCTAGCTTGAACAGTGCTTTCAGGAAATCCACCACGCGTCCGTCTCAGGCGGAGTCGGCGGTCTTCTTCGCCGCCAGCGCCTGGTCGATCGCAAAGCCGCCGATCTCGCTCATCGCCTGCGAGATGACATCCCCTTTGCCGGCAAAGCCGTTCGAGAGGTATTCGAACTGCGTTCGCGCCAGCCGCAGCGCCTCGATCGGCACGGAGACCACGGTATCGTTAAAGCTGTCGACGGAGGCGCGCAGCGTCTCCAGCTCAGTGGTCAGCTTGCCGATGTGGGTCTCGGCATCCTGCATCAAGCAGAGCAGCTTGCCGCGCTCGTCATTGAACGCGGTGCGGTCGGCCGCGGCCGCGGCGGTCACTTCAGTGAGCTGCGCCCGCAGCATCTCGATCTGTCCGATCATGGCATCGGTGGCGAGCTCGGCGGCCTCGCGCAGCACTGTATTACGCTTGCTCTCTTCCTGCGTCTCGTGAAACAGCCGCTCGGCCGACATCGCCCGCTGCGACAGCGATTGGATCAGGCTTGCTGCGCGCAGCAGCATCTCGCCGTTACGCCCCGACACCATGCTGGCCATCCGCCGCAGGAAGTCGATGGTCTCGGACGAGCTGTTCGGCGGCAGAGGGACGACCGTCGCGGACATGGGTGCTGCCAAAAAGGGCCAATCGGGCGCGATGACCGCCGCCGTACCGACTGAGCTCACGCTACATTCGGCGCCTGTCCGCTTCGGGCAGCAAGCCTGAATCGGCTCACGCGGTCAACGGAAAGCAGCGGCAAATTGCCGTCCCGCCCGGCGCCGAGGGCCGCTGCGTCAGGTCCTGTCCTGCCGCCCGATCCGCCCGAGATGGGTGAAGCCGAAGCCGGCGGAATATTTCAGGCCATAGCCGAGCGCCCGGTCGATGCCGATATGGGCGAGCCAGATCAAGGCGATGGATAGGGTGAGGGGCGAGGCGAAGCCGAAGCCCAGCGTCATCAGCGTCACGGGGGCCAGGTAGCTGTGAGCGGCGTTATAGACCATCGCGCCGAACTTCGGGCTCGACAGGTAGGCGAGGAAGCTCAAGTCCGGCACAAGGAAGAGCAGGAGGTAGAGCGTCCAGGAGCCACCCCAGGTCGCGTAGAGCAGCGTCATGCCAGCGAACAGTGTCAGCCCCTCCAGCCGCAAGAGCAGCCTGACGCCGCCGGTCGCCGCGCCGGTCTCAGTCACTGCCTCATCCATGGTCCGCCTCTCCATGCCAAAACTTTGTAATCGCTCACGCTTTCCGCACCGCCAGGGCAGCCCCGCGAAGCCGAAAGCCGCTTCCCGGCCCGCAAAATGCCGTGTTAGAACCCCCGGCAATCGCATTTAGGCTAAGAACTGGCGGGAGCAAATGAAACATATCCTGGACGCCCTTGAAGAACGCCGTGCCGGCGCAAAGCTCGGCGGCGGGGAAAAGCGCATCGAGGCGCAGCACGCCCGCGGCAAGCTGACGGCGCGCGAGCGTATCGAACTGCTGCTCGACAAGGGATCGTTCGAGGAGTTCGACATGTTCGTCGAGCACCGCTCCACCGAGTTTGGCATGGAGAAGACCAAGGTGCCCGGTGACGGCGTCGTCACCGGCTGGGGCACCGTCAACGGCCGCAAGACCTTCGTGTTCGCCAAGGACTTCACCGTGTTCGGCGGCTCGCTGTCCGAGACCCACGCGCTGAAGATCACGAAACTGCAGGACATGGCGATGAAGGCGAGGGCGCCCATCATCGGCCTCTATGACGCGGGTGGCGCCCGCATCCAGGAGGGCGTCGCGGCGCTCGCGGGTTATTCCTACGTCTTCCGCCGCAACGTGCTCGCCTCGGGCGTGATCCCGCAGATCTCCGTCATCATGGGCCCCTGTGCCGGCGGCGACGTCTATTCGCCGGCGATGACCGATTTCATCTTCATGGTGAAGAACACCAGCTACATGTTCGTCACCGGACCCGACGTGGTGAAGACCGTCACCAACGAGGTCGTCACCGCGGAGGAACTCGGCGGCGCTTCCGTGCACGCGACGCGCTCCTCGATCGCGGACGGTGCGTTCGAGAACGACGTCGAGACGCTGCTGCAGATGCGCCGGCTGATCGACTTCCTGCCGTCGAACAACACCGACGGCGTGCCGGAATGGCCGAGCTTCGACGACATCGGCCGCGTCGACATGTCGCTCGACACGCTGATCCCCGACAATCCGAACAAGCCTTACGACATGAAGGAGCTGATCCTGAAGGTCGTGGACGAGGGCGACTTCTTCGAGATCGCGGAAGCTTTCGCCAAGAACATCGTCACCGGCTTCGGCCGCATCGCCGGCCGGACCGTCGGCTTCGTCGCCAATCAGCCGATGGTGCTGGCGGGCGTGCTCGACTCCGACGCCTCGCGCAAGGCCGCGCGCTTCGTTCGTTTTTGCGACGCCTTCAACATCCCGATCGTCACCTTCGTCGACGTGCCGGGCTTCCTGCCGGGCACCGCGCAGGAATATGGTGGTCTGATCAAGCACGGCGCCAAGCTCCTGTTCGCGTATTCGCAGTGCACCGTGCCGCTGGTGACGATCATCACCCGCAAGGCCTATGGCGGTGCCTTCGACGTCATGGCGTCCAAGGAGATCGGTGCCGACATGAACTACGCCTGGCCGACCGCCCAGATCGCGGTGATGGGCGCCAAGGGCGCGGTCGAGATCATCTTCCGCGGCGACATCGGCGACCCCGACAAGATCGCCGCGCGCACCAAGGAATACGAAGACCGCTTCCTGTCTCCCTTCATCGCCGCCGAACGCGGCTACATCGACGACGTCATCATGCCGCACTCGACCCGCCGCCGCATCGCCCGTGCGCTGGCGATGCTGAAGGACAAGAAGACGGAAATGCCGGCGAAGAAGCACGACAATTTGCC
>NZ_LSEF01000120.1 GCF_001641695.1 Bradyrhizobium neotropicale | reverse complement strand
CCCATGAAGCGGTCGAGCTCGGCGCGGAGGCGGGTGCTCTCGCTGGAGAGCGACTTGGCCGAATTCAGCACCTCCTCCGAGGCCGAGCCGGTCTCGGCGGCGCCGCGGTTGACCTGGCCGATGTCGGTGGCGGCGGCTTGCGTGCCTTGCGCGACGTTCTGGACGCTGCGGGCGATCTCCTGGGTGGCGGCACCCTGCTGCTCCACCGCGCTGGCGATGGAGGTCGAAATCGTCGAGATCTGGCCGATGGTCGCGCCGATCTCCTTGATCGCGGCAACCGATTCGGCGGTCGCGCCCTGCATCCCTGCGATATGCGAGGAGATCTCGTCCGTCGCCTTCGCGGTCTGGCTCGCCAGCGACTTCACTTCGCTCGCGACCACGGCAAAGCCGCGGCCGGCCTCACCGGCGCGCGCCGCCTCGATGGTGGCGTTGAGCGCCAGAAGATTGGTCTGCTCGGCGATCGCCGTGATCAGCTTGACCACCTCGCCGATCTGCTGGGCGGCATGCGAAAGCTTGCCGATGCGGCCGTCGGTCTCCTTGGCCTGCACCACGGCGGCTTCCGCGATGCGGCTGGAGTCGCGGACCTGGCGGCCGATCTCCTCGACGGAGGCCGACAGCTCCTCGGTCGCGGTCGCGACCGACTGCATGTTGCTCGAGGCCTGCTCGGACACGCCGGCGACCTGGCTCGACAGGCTCTGCGTGGTCTCGGCGGTGCGGGTCAGCGTCGAGGCCGCCGATTCAAGCTGCACGGCAGAGGCCGAGACGTTGGAGACGATGGCGCCCACGGCGCTTTCGAAATCGTCGGCAAAGCGGATCAGCTCGGAACGGCGCGCCGCACTTGCTTCCTTGTTCTGGGCCTCGCTGGCGGCAGCATCGCGCTCGGCTTTCGCCACCGCCTGCATCTTGAACTCCTCGACCGCGCCGGCCATCTCGCCGATCTCGTCCTTGCGGCCAAGGCCCGGCAGCACGACGTCGAAATTGCCCGACGCAAGCTCGCGCATCGCCTTGCACATCGCGATCATCGGACGCGAAATGCCGTTGCCGAGCATCAGGGCCAGCGCGGCGCCGACGGCGAGGCCGCCCAGCGCCATCATCAGCATCAGCCGCTCGATCTCCCCGATCGTGGCATTGGCACTTGCCTCGATGCGCTGCTGGTCGGCCGTCACATCCGCCCGCAATTCGCCCGACGCCTTGAGGATGGACGCCGCCGTCTTGGTCATCTCGCCGTTCAGCTTGACGATGACCTTCACGTTCTCGGACAGTTTTGCGAAGGAGGAGCGGTACTGCTTCAGGAGGTTGCCGATCTCGGTGACCCGGTCGGTGATCTTCTGGTCGTTGGCATAGATCGAGACCAGCAGGGTCTCCAGGAACTTGATGCGCGCGATCACGCCGTCGGACGTCTTCGGCTCCGGCTTGGCGACGAAGGCGCTGACCGAGGTGGAGACGGCCAGATATTGCGAGGTGACGTCCTTGGCCGTGGTCTGAACCGAGGCGAGGCCAGCCAGCGCGGCGGTGTCGGCGAGGTCGTCGAACTTGAAGCGGATCTTGTTGCCGACGCCGTTGAGCTCATCGGCCGCGATCTTGGCGTTCTCGCGCGTCAGCGTGATGATCTCGCCAAACACCTTTGTGAAGCGCTGGAACTCGGCCTCGAGCTGGCCGACCTGCTCGCGGCGCGCGGCTGTCGTCGTTGCCGCCATCGACTTTGCGATCGCCGCCTTCAGATTCTCTTCGGCCGCCTTCGCCGCGGTCTCGTCATCCGCCGCGCCGGTCAGCGTATAGGCCCGCGCCAGCCCCTGATAGGCGATCAGCTCGCGATCCACGGTCCGCGCGAGGTCGGCTTCCGACACGCTGGTGCGGTAGGAGGCGACGGCACCCGCGATCCGCTCGAAGCCGAAATAGGCGAAGGCCATGCTGACGGCGAGGATGGCGAGCACCGCCACGAAACCGAGGATGATCTTTGCGCGAAAGCGCAGCGTTGGCAGCTTCGATGTGCTCGGCTTGGACTTGACGGACATTCCCCCACCCCATTCCATTCGCGGAAAACCAGGCGCAGCCCGGAAGCAGCCCGCTTCCCGACTCACGAGCACGTTACGGAGCAAAGGATAAGCCGCGGTAAATTTGCGGCATCGCAACTTGCGGTTAGGTGACGCGGATGGGGGCCCTTCGCGCCGTCAGGAGTTACGAGTGGCAGCCTCGATCTCCGCTCGTCGTCCCGGCGTAGGCCGGGACGACATTGGAGCGAGTGGCCCGACCTGAGCGTTACGCCGCCCTGATATTCCCCATGAAGCGGTCGAGCTCGGCGCGGAGGCGGGTGCTCTCGCTGGAGAGCGACTTGGCCGAATTCAGCACCTCCTCCGAGGCCGAGCCGGTCTCGGCGGCGCCGCGGTTGACCTGGCCGATGTCGGTGGCGGCGGCTTGCGTGCCTTGCGCGACGTTCTGGACGCTGCGGGCGATCTCCTGGGTGGCGGCACCCTGCTGCTCCACCGCGCTGGCGATGGAGGTCGAAATCGTCGAGATCTGGCCGATGGTCGCGCCGATCTCCTTGATCGCGGCAACCGATTCGGCGGTCGCGCCCTGCATCCCTGCGATATGCGAGGAGATCTCGTCCGTCGCCTTCGCGGTCTGGCTCGCCAGCGACTTCACTTCGCTCGCGACCACGGCAAAGCCGCGGCCGGCCTCACCGGCGCGCGCCGCCTCGATGGTGGCGTTGAGCGCCAGAAGATTGGTCTGCTCGGCGATCGCCGTGATCAGCTTGACCACCTCGCCGATCTGCTGGGCGGCATGCGAAAGCTTGCCGATGCGGCCGTCGGTCTCCTTGGCCTGCACCACGGCGGCTTCCGCGATGCGGCTGGAGTCGCGGACCTGGCGGCCGATCTCCTCGACGGAGGCCGACAGCTCCTCGGTCGCGGTCGCGACCGACTGCATGTTGCTCGAGGCCTGCTCGGACACGCCGGCGACCTGGCTCGACAGGCTCTGCGTGGTCTCGGCGGTGCGGGTCAGCGTCGAGGCCGCCGATTCAAGCTGCACGGCAGAGGCCGAGACGTTGGAGACGATGGCGCCCACGGCGCTTTCGAAATCGTCGGCAAAGCGGATCAGCTCGGAACGGCGCGCCGCACTTGCTTCCTTGTTCTGGGCCTCGCTGGCGGCAGCATCGCGCTCGGCTTTCGCCACCGCCTGCATCTTGAACTCCTCGACCGCGCCGGCCATCTCGCCGATCTCGTCCTTGCGGCCAAGGCCCGGCAGCACGAC
>NZ_LSEF01000119.1 GCF_001641695.1 Bradyrhizobium neotropicale | reverse complement strand
CTAGTGGTTCATCACAGTGATTTTGACGTTTTGATACCGAGCCATCCGAGGATAGGCAACTTTTCGGGTGGCAAGAGGATCTCGATGCTTCGAGCGACGCCGGGCTGGCGACGAATGAACCCGTTGCGTTCGAGGGTGAGGATCATCTGGTGGACTGACGGCGGGCTGACGCGGAAATGCCGCTGGATGTCGGCCTCGGCGGGCGGCTGTCCGAACATGTACGAGTAGGTATGGATGAAAGCGAGATAGTGTCCCTGCTTCTCGGTGAAGTGCGCGCCTGATTTTTGACTCATAGCTGGATTCGTCCCGGCCTCCGACAAGGAGGCGAAGCATGAATGTACGTTATCGGGTCGAATTGAGCCAAGCCGAGCGGGACGAACTGACGGCAATGCTCGGCGGCGGCACGCATTCCGCCCGCAAACTCAAACGGGCTCAGATTGTGCTGGCGGCCGATTCAGGCAGCTGCGACGCGGAGATTGCCCGAACCGTCCGGGTCAGCCTTTCCACCGTCGGCCGGACCAAACGCCGTTTCGTAGAAGGCAATCTGGAGCGGGCCTTGAGTGAGGAGCCGCGTCCGGGCGCGGAACGCAAGCTGACAGGCAAGGAAGAGGCCCTGCTGGTGGCGACGGCATGCGCCAAGCCGCCCGCCGGCCGCAAACGCTGGACGCTGACATTGCTGGCCGACGCGATGGTCAAGCTCACCGATCACGCCAGCCTGTCGGGCGAGACCGTGCGCCGCCGGCTGGCCGACAACGACCTCAAGCCGTGGCGCCGGGATATGTGGTGCATTCCTCATGTCGACGGCGAATACGTCGCCCGGATGGAGGATGTGCTCGATCTCTACGCCGAGGCGCCGGATCCCGAGCGGCCCCTGGTTTGCTTCGACGAGACCCCAGTCCAGCTGATCGGCGAGGTACGCCAGCCGATCCCTGCCCAACCGGGACAGCGCGAGCGCTACGATTACGAATATCGCCGCAACGGTACCGTCAATCTCTTCGTCACCTTCGATCCGCATCGCGGCTGGCGCAATGTCAAGGTTACAGACCACCGCGCCGCGGTCGACTACGCGCACTGCATGCGCGAACTCGTCGACGTCCACTATCCCAATGCCGCCTGCATCCGTGTGGTGCAGGACAATCTGTCGATTCATACGGCCGGCGCGCTATATCAGGCATTTGCGCCTGCCGAGGCCCGTCGCATCCTGCGCCGCCTCGAGTTCCACTACACCCCGAAACACGCCAGCTGGCTCAATATGGTCGAGTGCGAGATCAGCGTGCTGCAGCGCCAGTGTCTCGGCCGTCGCATCGACGATCCCAAAAGGCTTCGAAAAGAAATCGCAGCATGGCAACGGCAGCGAAACAAGGCGCGAGACCGCATCAAATGGATGTTCACAACCGACAAAGCCCGCGCCAAACTCGGTCGCGCCTATCCAGTTGCCGCCAAAGAGTCAAAACCACTGTGATGAACCACTAGACCTCACCGGCGGACCTCCCATTTCAGCGCTTCCGCATTCTCCTTGGCGAACATCGTCGGCACGTCGAACTTGCCGGTCTTGAGATCATAGCGGCACTGCCAGCCGCCCAGCCCCTTCCTGGCAACGCGTTTGGGATGGTTGTCGTATTCGCCCGCCAGCGAGATCACGAGGTAACGGTTGTCGGGCCAGTCCACGCCGAGCCAGCGATAGGCCTCTTCCGTACCTTTCATGAGATTGGCCGTAATGTGGAAGTCGAGCTTGGTGAACTTCTTCGTCTCCGGCCGGCTGTAGAAATAGCTCCAGGCGAGATCGCTGAGCGACTTCTTCGTCGCGTTCACGAAGACTCCGTTCTCGACATGGTAGAGAAAGAGGTCCTGCTCGCCCGAGCCGGTCTTCTGCATCCGCACCAGCCACTGCGAATCGTTGGTGAAGCGGAAGCCGGCGCCAAAGCCCTGCTCCGGCTTCAGCTCCGTCATCTGCTCGCCGTGCCGGGCCCAGACCTGCCATTTGACGTCGAAAAGATCGCCGTCCTTCATGTACTGCTCGAGCTTGGTGGCGCCGTCGGGGGAGGTGAAGGCGAGGTCGGCGTTGTCGGTGAGGACGAAGCCCGGCGGCGGGCCGGATGCGGACAGCGCCGGCGAGGCGGCGAGGCTGATGGCAAAGGCAAGGGCGATCGCTGGCCGGTAGGCGAGGCGAAATGTGTTCACGGAAAAATCCTTTAAGAAATGCGGGTGCGACTTCACTGATTTGACATCGCCGGCACGCTTCCGGTTCACCCCGGACCCGGGCCGTGTCGACCCGAAAATCATCCCTTCGGGCGACTTGCTGGCGCGCGCAAAACGGCGCAGGTTGGCGTAGGTTTAAGTCCGTGACTGATTTGCGACCGAGGCTGGGTTGTGTCGATGATTACAGCGTCCAAAGCACTGATTGCGTTCTGTATCCTGGCGATGGTCGGAACCGTGCTCGTGATCGGTCCGGCCGAGGTGCGCCGCATGCTGCCGGGCGGATCGACCGCGGAGGTCGCCAGCGCCGCCAAGCCGGAAGCCACGTCCGAGGCCAAAGTCGAGCCCGAGGCAAAGCCCGAGCGGATGCTCGCGGAAGCCGCGCCCTCGACGCAGGCCCCTGCCGCGTCCAAGCCGGCGGCCGCCCTGGCCGACACCCAGACGCAAGCGACGGCCGCGCTCGCCGATCTCGCGCCGGTCACGGCGCCGCCGGCGGCGGCCGACACCGGCCCCCGCTTCGATGTCGCGCGCATCGACGATCACGGCGAGGCTGCAGTGATCGCCGGCCAGGCCGCGCCCGGCGCGAAGGTCGAGCTGCTGCGCGACGGCAAGCCACTCGACACCGTGGTTGCCGATGCCTCGGGTCAGTTCGTCATGACCCCGCCGCCGCTGCCTGCCGGCTCCTATGAGCTGACCCTGCGCGCCAAAGCGCCTGACGGCACCGTCACGGAATCTGGCCGCCGCGTGCCGGTCACGATCGCCGAAGCCGCCCCGCCGCCCGCACGTCTTGCTTCCGCGCGCCCCGATGCGTTGCCTGTCGGCAAGCCAGAGACCAAGTCGGCCGAGAGGCCGGAGCAGGATATCGTTGCGGCTCTGCCGTCTGCCGCGCCGCGCCTTGCCGCGGCGACGGACCGGCCCGCAGTCCACCAGAGGATGATGGGTGCGGCAAAGCCAAGGATCATGGCAAGGGCGACCGCCGCAGACATCGTGAGCGGCGCACCTTCCGAGCCCGGCACAAGCCGGGTGATCTCCCGCGGCGACAGCCTGTGGGCCATCAGCCGGCTCGCTTACGGCGACGGCTCCCGCTACGCGCTGATCTTCAACGCCAACCGCGGCAAGATCCACAACCCGAATTTGATCTATCCCGGCCAGACTTTCGTGCTGCCGCAAAAGGCGCAGTGACGACAGGGCGTTTCGCTGCCCCGAAATGCCGGAGTTGCTCCGCGCGCCACGATGTCACCGCCTTGGTTTGACAACGTGCGCCAGCGCTTCGACGCGGTGGTTGCGACGCTTTAACTCTCATGCAGCCGGAACCTTTGGTTCCCCCGCGCGTCATTACGATGCGACGCGATGCGTGCTTGGCGCTGGAGGAGGGCCAAGTGACCAAGTCAGTGGTCAGGTCAGTGGTCATGTCGAGATCACGCGTGGGACGGGCACTTGCCGGCGCGATCCTTGTGGGTCTGGCAGTGCTGCTGCCGAATACGGCGGAGGCACAGTTTGGTCTGCGTGGCGGTCCGCTCGGTGTCGCCCGCTTTGCCGTTGGCCATGTGCTCGGCATAGCGCGCCTGCGCCACGCCCGCATGGCGGTGCGGAGCGGCCGTTACCGCACCGCCGCGTTGAGGTCGCAAGACCCGCGCGGCGCTGAACGCGGCCAGCCCGCCAATCCCTATGCCTTGCGTGCGGCACTCACCGCGCAGGCGGCGCTGTCGGGCTGGCATGGCGGTCGTCGTCCACAGGGCTGGTGGCGACATCCCGACGGCAGCTACGGCTGGGCCGGTCCGGTGTTCTGGCCGTTCGCGCATGACGATCTCACCACCGCAATCATCTTCGGCGACCAGACCAGCCTCTCGCTCTACGGCTATGGCGATATCTATGCCGCGATCTTCGTGCCCTATGCATCTGCCGAGCTCGTCGCCTACACCGAGCCACAGGGCCGTCGCGCGCGAAGAGTCCCGACGGCGCAGAATATCTGCGATGCCAGCGACACCGGCGGTCTTCCGCTCGATCGCATCGTCGCCACCGTGCAGCCGAACGAAGTGCAGCGCGCAGCGCTCGACGAACTCGCGACAGCCTGGACTTCGGCGCGCGATACCATTCGCGCCGCCTGCCCGGCGCAGGCACCTGTTAATGCGGCCGATCGTCTCGGCCTGATGCAGACGCGCCTCGAAGCCATGATCAAGGCGACGGACGCGGCCGCGCCGGCGCTGGCAAAATTCTACGATCTGCTCAACGACGATCAGAGGGCCAAATTCAACGCGCTCGGCAAGGACAGCCGTGTCGCTGTCCAAGCTGCTGGTCAAGCCAAGGACACGCAGGCGGCGGCCTGCCAGGCGGGCTATGAGCCGCAATATGACGTGCAGGCGCAGCGCCAGTACGAACAGCTCGTGAAGCAGCAATGGCCCGCCGACGACATCGCCTCCACCTTGCGCCTGGACGACACCGGCCGTGCCCGGCTCGACGTGCTCCAGGACACTACGCTGCGGACCCTGGAGACGCTGAGCTCGTGTCCGCAAAAGGCCGCGCCCACGCCTCAAGCCCGTCTCGCCGCGGTCAAGACGCGGCTCGAGACCATGCTGCAGGCGGTCAAGGGCGTAAGCGACGCGCTCGATGATTTCGAGGCGGACCTCAGCGACGAGCAGAAGGGGCAGTTCGAGGCGATGGGACCGAAGCGCGGAGCGTGAGGATCGGGTCGCCCTGCAGCGCCGGTCTAGCCGCAGGCCCAGTCGAACTTCATCTCCTTGAAGTCGAGCTGCGCGTTGCCGCCGCCAAAATTGTAGCCGCCGAAATATTCCTCGAACTCGATGTAGAACGGGCTCATTTCGGGCTCGGACTGGCAGGGCCGCATGGTGCCGCCGAGATGGTTTTGGGCGTGGTCCTTGCTCCAATCCTGGAGGCGGAAATTGTCGCGGCTCTGCACGCCACCGACGTAATAGTAAAACGGTTGATAGCCGGTCGGCGCGATGCGGCTTGTGTACTCGTCCTGCGGACACTTGCCGGCATTGGGATCGGTCGCGCGCGGCGTCAATGCAATCGCGCGGTTTTCGGCGAGGTCGGCGCGTGGTGAACCGGAGAACATCTTCTTCGCGTAAGGCGCGGCGGCTTCATGGAAGGCGCTGGCGCCGCCGACGTCGAGCCAGCGCGGTCGTTCCGCAGTTGCCAGCGCAAGCGGCCCTGGCGGCGTCGCGAATGCGCCGTCATATTCGCGCGCAGTGAGCAGCAGCGCTGCATATTCGTAATCGAGGATGTCGGTCATGCGTGAGAGGCGCGGATGCGCAGGTCC
This sequence comes from Bradyrhizobium neotropicale, assembly GCF_001641695.1. Taxonomy (GTDB): domain Bacteria; phylum Pseudomonadota; class Alphaproteobacteria; order Rhizobiales; family Xanthobacteraceae; genus Bradyrhizobium; species Bradyrhizobium neotropicale. The sequence continues at coordinate 38,455 of NZ_LSEF01000119.1, read as the reverse complement.
CGCCAGCACCGCCTCGCGGATTTCAGGGTCGTCGGGCGCGCCGCCGTCATTGTGATCGGGCGCGGTGGCGAAGAACGACACTGCGACGATGTCCTCGCCATGCACGCGATAGTCGTCGGGTAGCTTCAAGGTGAAGCCGTGCATCAGCGGATAGCCGGTGACGGGATCCAGCGGCCACTGCTCGGTCGAGATGCCCGGCGGCAAGCCATAGACCCAGCCATGATCAAGCGCCCGGTCGGCGGGACGGTCCAGCATCTGCAAATCATACGCGCGCGAAGGCAAGGCAAATACCACGATCATTTCCATCCGAACTTTGGCCTCGTCGCTGAGGCGATGGTTAGTCGCGCCGAAGGAGGATGTGGTTCGTGTGCGATTGCGCGAGTCGCGACGACGATGCGGCGTGCGCCGATACGCTTCCTCCCCCCTTGCGGGGGAGGGCAGGGGAGGGGGGTAGCCCAGGCAAAGGTCTATCAGTTGAGAATGTGTCGCGAATGCCGGAATCGAGAGAGCATACCGTGTGGCACCCCTCTCCCTAGCCCTCCCCCGCAAGGGGGGAGGGAACGCACCGAGTGCGTGGAAGGAGGTGGACTACATCCTCCGCCGCGCCGCGGAGGCATCCACCACGTTTTCGACTTCCTCGCGCCAGGACAGGATCTCCATCGCGAGCACGGGATGGTTGAAACCCTTGAGCTGGAGATCGTCGAGCGCACGCGCTTCGACCCAGGGTTCGACCATGCCAAAGACGCGGCGGCTGACCACGATCTGGCCGGCCTTGGCCTCGTCGCAGAGGCGCGAGGCGAGATTGGTGACGCTGCCGATCGCGGCATATTCCGAGCGCTGCTCGAAGCCGATCTGGCCGAGCGTGGCGTAGCCCATCGCGATGCCCAGGCCAAAGCCGAGGGAGTGGCCGCGATTCTTCCATTTCTCGGTCAGGTGGCCGATCGCATCGCGCATCTCGACCGCCATCTTCACCGCGCGCTTGGTGTGGTCGGCGAACTGGATCGGCGCGTTGAACAGGATCATCACGCCGTCGCCGGCGAAGCGGTCGAGCGTGCCCTCGTAGCGGAAGATCAGCTCGCCGAGCGCGGCGTGATATTCGCGCAGCACGTTCATCGCCTCTTCCGGCTCGGTCGCTTCCGTGAAGGAGGTGAAGCCGCGCAGATCGCAGAACACCACGGTCACCTCGCGACGATGACTGTCAAGCAGGGCGTCGTGACCGTCGGTGGAGGCGATGAGCTGGGCGACCTGCGGCGCGAGGAAGCGTTCGAGCCGCTTGATGCGGCCGATCTCGCCGAGTTGCTTCTCGACGCGTTCCTCGAGCGAGCGATTCCAGTTGCGGAGCTGCTCGGTCTGCTCTTGGAGCTTTGCCGCCTGCTGCTGCACGGTTTCGTGCGCAGCGGCGAGCTCGCGGCCCTTGTGGTCGACCTCGGTGAACAGCCGCGCATTGCGCATCGCCAGCACGGCCTGGTGCGCGAAGGTCCGCATCAAGCCGGTGAGGTTGCCCGGGAATTCGCCGGCCGCGCGGCGCAGCACCACCAGCGAGCCGAGCGTGCCCTGCTGGTCGACCAGCGGCACCACCAGCACGGAGTGGAAGCCGGCATTGACCGCAACGTCGCGCAGGGGCTGTTCGCTCGCATGGTCGAGATCGGCCAGCGCGATCGGCTCACCGCTTTCAGCAGCATCGCTTAGGATGTTCGCGCCCTCGTCGATGGTGACATGCGCGCCCTCGACGGATTTGTCGATGCCGTCGGCCTCGACCAGGTTGAATTGCCGCTTGGCCGCGTCATAGCCGTAGATCAAGACGGCATCTGCCCGGGTGATCTCGAGCGCACGGGCGGCGATCGTCGGCAGCACCGCGTTGAGATCGAGCGAGGAGGCGACGGCGCGGCCGACTTCCTCCAGCACCTTGAGCTCGTTGATCGACTGCGCGAGGTCGCGCGTGCGCTCCTCGACCTTGGTTTCCAGGCCCGAATAGGTCTCCTGGAGCTGGCCGGCCATGCGGTTGAACTGGCCGGCGAGATCCTCGAGCTCGTCGGAGGTGTGCACGTCGATGCGATGGCTGAAATCGCCTTCGCCGAGCTTGTGCGCGCCGTCGCGCAGCGCGGTGATCGGGATGATCATGCGGCGGGCGAGCAGGGTGCCGGCGAGGATCGCGACCATCAGGCCCATGCCGATCAGCAGCGCGACGCGCACGAGCTGGTCGCGGATCGGCGTCAGCGCCTGCGCGGTCGGCTGCTCGAACAGCACGCTCCAGCCGAGCTTCGGCATGGCGCTTGCGGCGGTCAGCACCGCATGGCCGTTGAAATCGGTGCCGGACGTGTCGGGCTCGCGGCCGGGTGCGATCGCAGCCGCGACCTGTGGCAGCTTCGACAGATCCTTGCCGACCTCGGGTCCCCTCGACGACGTCGCCAGCACGTGGCCGCGTGGATCGACCACATAGGCGAAGGCTGCCTTGCCGACCTGCGCGTCGGTGAGGAAATCGGAAAGAAAGCTGAGATCGATTTCGGCGACGGTGACGCCGGCGTTGAAACCGGAATGCGCCACCGAGATCGACATGAACGGCGTCCGGCCGACGAAATAGGCTGGAGCATAGCTGACGCCACGGGCAACCGCGTCGGTGAAGCGCACGTCGCGGGAGAGGTCGGCGTTGCTGCCGGTCGTGGTCGACTGGCGCGAGACGCGCAGCACCTCGCGGCCTTCGCCGTTGAGCTGGAACAGCTGGCTGACGACCGCGACCTGGTGCAGGAGCTGGGCGTAGTCGGCGCGACGCTTGTCGATGGTATCCTGGCTCGCGCGGGTCACCCAGCTGATCTGGCGCTCGAGCTCGGAGATCGATTGTTCGACCCGCCGGGAGGCAGCCTGCGCCTTGTCCTCCAGCCCACCGGTCAACGACGTCTTTGTGGCGCGATAGGAGATCCAGGTCTCCATCGCGCCGTTGACGGCGAGCACGAACACGACGAGGCCGACGAGGGAGACGACGTATTTGGCGAACAGGCCCTCGCGCAAAAACCCGATCTTGTCTTTCGCTCCTGCCATCCGGATCCTCACGCGCCGCGACCGACGCCGGCGCTATGGGCCGTACAGGCCCTGCGGCCTTCTACCATAGTTTGGGGCGGGGGGCCGGTGGCGCGCTCGGCGTGGTTACCCGCTGTGGACGCCATGCCGGTCCGAGGAGCGGTGAATTGCCGCAGTACGCTCTCCTCCGTTCGGAGGGAGCCTTGGAAGGACGGCCAAAGGCCCTCGCGCCGGTCCGTCAATCACCGGCTAAAGAGCTGCCGCAGCACGTCGTTCATCGGCTGGCTGTCCTGCTGCGCGGCCGGCGGGTTCTCCTGGGCGGGCGGCGCGGGCGAGGCCTGCGGCTCCGGCGTGGCCGGACTTGCCGGCAGGCTGCGGCTGCGGGCGGTACCGGTCCCAGTGCCGCTGGAGAGGCCCTGCTGGATCAGATTGCCGATGGCTTCACCGAGCGGCCCGCCAAGCAGATTGTTCTGCCCCGGCTGCTGCGTTTGCGGATTGGGATTGCTGCCTGCGTTACCGCCGCTTGGCGCGCTGCCGCCGAGGCCGAAGCTGCCCAGGATGTTGCCGAGCCCGGCGCCATCAGGGCCGAACAGGCCCTTGCCCATTTCGCGCAGCTTGGCGTAGGCGGCGTCCGGATTGTCGAGCATGCCGGCCATATCCGGATAGATCCGCGGCTGCGACCACGGGCCCTGAATCATCACGGGGATGCCGAAACCGACCGGCTCGGAGGTGCGGCCCTGGCCTTCGGTCGTCATCACCAGCTTAGGCTCGACGCGAAAGCCCATCATCTTGGTATCGAGTGCGATGGTGCCGGCGCCGGTCACGCGCACCAGCGGTCCGATCAGGTTGAGATCCGTCGTCACCGCCTGACCCTTGTCGATGCGGAAGGAGGCAGAGAGTTGCGACAGGTCCGTGCTCTGTTCCTGGCTGTCCTGCCAGCCCGAGAGCGTGCCCGTCGTCAGCGAGCGGATCATCTGCGCGACATTGATGCCGCGGATGGCGCCGTCCTGGAAATTGGCGAACGCCGTGCCCTGCATGTTCGCCATCAGCGCGCGCTGGCTGGTGCCGGCGCTGCGCAGGGCGAGCTTGGCCTGCAGCTTGCCGTCGATCCGGTCGAAATCGGCAAGCCCCTTCAACAACGGCAGGGCGCGCACGCCGACGAGGTCGGAATGCATGGCAAAGCTCGGCGCGCCGCTGGTCGCATCCAGAATCACCTCGCCCGAAACCTGGCCGTCATAGGCGCCGAGATTGGCGGTGCTGGCCTTCAGCACGCCGCCGGCGAGCTTCGCATCGAGCGCGAGCGGCGCGAGACGCGCTTCGCCGATGGCCGCTTCGTTCGCCGAGACCCTGATCTGCGCGTCGATATAATTGAGCCCGGAAACGTCGATCGGCGCATTGCTCCAGGGTTGCGTGGCTGCGCTCTCGGGCGACTTGGACAGCGGGATCGCAAGCCGCTGGAAGTCGAGATCGACCTTGACCAGGGGCTTGCTGGCGATGTCGACCGAAGCCCAGCCGTTGAAGGTGCCATCGCCGAGCGTGCCGCTCAGGCTGTTGATCATCACGATCGGGCCATTGAGCCGCATTTCAGCGCGGCCCTTGAGCTGCGACGTCAGCACGCTGGGCATGTCGATGGCGAAATCCACCGGGACCGTCTGCCGCTCGATCGGCGCAGCCGGCGCCGTTGCCTTGATGTCGAACTTGATCGGGTTCTCGCCGGCGCGTGCGGTGCCGGTGAAATCGACCTTGCGGTCGCGGCTCGTGACGGCGTCAGCATCGATGGCACTGATGCGTCCCTCGACGCGGTCGCGCACGCGCGAGAACGCAACCTCGCCATCGGTGACCTTGATGCGGTCGATGCTCGCGCCATCGATGCCGAGCGGCACGGCCGGCGTCGGCGACGGATTGGCATTCGGCAGGCGCTCACGCAGCAGCGGCTGGTAGAGCACGGGATGGGTGATGATGAGCTCGCTGATCTTGGGGCGGCCCGACCACACGCTGGACAGCGTCATGTCGGCCTGCACGCTGTCGACCGTCAGGCGCGTGATGCCGCTGCGGTCCTTCGGGTCCTGCAGCGTGAGGTCGTTCAGCGTCACGTTCAGTGTCGGCCACAGGCTGACCTTGGTGGTGCCGTCGATCGACAGGCGATAGCCGGTCGCATTTTCGACGCGCGACGCGATCGTCGAGGTCAGGAAACCCGAAGGAATCCCGACCACGAGGAGAAGCGCGATCACGATGATGACGGCGGCGACTGCCGCGCCGGCGAATTTCACTGCTCTCATGTCGACTTTCCAACGACGGACAAGCGGCGTCGATCCCGGCCGTCACCCGTCCCTTGCGCGAGTTTATCCCGGGACGGGAAGTTGCTCCAAGCGGTCAAAAATAGTCTGGGGGTGCTGCAAAGTTATGTGACTTATGACACACTTCTCTGGCACGACTTTACGCGATTCTGATTTTGATGGTTCCAAGGGATTTGCCGACGGATTTACCAGGGGAATTGATAAGGGATTTGAGATGAGCAAGCAGGCCGAATTTGCGGTCATTCTGAAGATGAACCCGATGTTCGCGGATCTCGGCGCGGACGAATTGCAGCGGCTGTCCAACCTCTGCCACACCCAGCATCTGGCGAACGGCGAGGTGCTGTTCCAGAAGGGCGATGCCGGGGATGCACTGTTCGGCGTTCGTCGCGGCCAGATCCGCATCGAGACCGGCGCCTCCGACGGCAGCCGGCTGACGCTCAATTTCATGGGCCCGGGCGATCTGTTTGGCGAGGTCGCGGTGCTGGACGGCCAGAGCCGCACGGCGGACGCGACCGCCGGCGAAGCCAGCGAGTTGTTCGTGCTGCGCCGCGAGGATTTTCTCGCCTTCCTCGAGCGCGAGCCGAAGGTCGCGATCAAGATCATCGCGCTGCTCTGCCAGCGGATACGCTGGCAGAGCGAGCGCATGGAGGAATCCATGCTGCAGCCGCTGCCGGTGCGGCTCGCGCGGCGGCTTTGCGCGCTCGCTGCCGACTTCGGCTCCGAGGTGCACATCTCGCAGGAACAGCTCGGCGTCTTCGTCGGCGCCGCCCGCGAAAGCGTCAATCGCCAGCTTCAGGCCTGGCGCAAGGACGCGATCCTGGATCTCCAGCGTGGCCGCATCCTCCTGAAGAACATGACAAGGCTGACGTCGATCGCGCGGAACGAGTAGGGGATGCAGCGGTAGAGCTGCAGTTCACTCCGCCGCAGGATGAACCATCTTCCTTGGTGCCGGTGTCGCTTCGGCGGGCGCGGCTCCATGGTGGTCGGCGGTTTCGGCATCCTCGCTGTGCACAATCAGCCGTTTGCCGAAGCGCCAGAACAGCGCGCCGAGGTCATCCATCACCATGAACATCGCGGGCACGAACACCAGCGACAGGACGGTCGAGAACAGAAGGCCGCCGATCACCGCGAGCGCCATTGGTGAGCGGAACTCACCGCCGGCGCCGACCGCGAGCGCGCTCGGCATCATGCCGGCGACCATCGCGATCGTGGTCATCACGATCGGGCGGGCGCGCTTCATGCCCGCGTCGATCATGGCGTCTTCGCGCGTCTTGCCGGCACGGATCGCCTCGATCGCGAACTCCACCAGCATGATCGCATTCTTGGTCACGATACCCATCAGCATCAGGATGCCGATCCAAACCGGTGTGGTGAGCTGCTTGCCGGTGACGAGCAGCGCGGCGATGGCGCCGCCGATCGAGAGCGGCAGCGAGAACAGGATGGTGATCGGCTGCAGGAAGGTGCCGAACAGCAGCACCAGCACCGCATAGACCATCATCAGCCCCGCCGTGATCGCGGTGGCGAAGCCGTCCGACAGTTCGTTGAGGCTTTCGGCGTCGCCGGAGGGCGAGACCCTCACGCCCTTCGGCAAACTCTTCATCACCGGCAGGTCGTAGATCTTCTTGGTGGCGTCGCCGAGCGCCGCGGAGCCGACGAGGTCGGCGGCGACGGTTGCCTGCCGCTCGCGGTCGTAGCGGTTGATGCTGGTCGGACCCTGGTCGAGCTTGACGTCGGCGATGACCGAGAGCGGCACGCCCCCCTTCTCCCCGTGCTCACCGAGCGGAACGCGCAGCTGCTCGAGGGTCTTGAGATTGGCACGCGCGGCGTCCTCGAGCTGCACGCGGATCGGCACCAGGCGGTCGCCGACGTCGAACTTGGCGAGCGCGGGACCGACATCGCCGATGGTCGCGACGCGGATGGTCTGCGACAGGCTTTCGGTCGAGACGCCGAGGCGCGCGGCGAGGTCGGCGCGCGGCTCGATGCGCAGCTCGGGCCGTTCCAGCGCGGTCTCCGAGATCACGTTGGAGATGGTTGGAATTCGCTTCATCTGCGTCGCGAGCTCGCTCGCGACGTTGTTGACGATGTTGGCGTCGACGCCGGTCACGACCAGCGAGATCGCGCGCAGCCCGTTCTCGTCCAGGAACCAGAACCGGATGTCGGGGATGTTCTCCAGTTCCTGGCTGATCGAGAATTCGAGCTCGCGCTGGGTGATGTCGCGTGAGGTCTTGGGCGTGTAATTGATGATCAGAGCCGCGCGACGCACCTCCTGCGTTCCCGGCGGAACACGGCCGCCGTCGACGAAGATGCTTTTCACTTCGGGGCGCTGGCGCAGGCGCGCGACGATGTCCTCGGTGACTTTCTCGGTGTAGGCGAGCTGGGTGCCGGGCGGCAGCTCGATCGCGAGCAGCGAGCGCGCGCTGTCCTGCGCGGGCAGGAAGCCCTGCGGCAGCAACGTGATACTCCAGATCGAGGCGGCGAAGATCGCAAGGCCGATCAGCACGGTGATATAATGATGCTTCACCGACCAGGCCACGATCTTGTGGTAGGTGCGCAGCACGCGCCCCGGCGGCGGCTCTTCGTGATTGTGGTGCTTGAGGAAGTAAGCCGCCAGCATCGGCGTCACGAAGCGCGCCGCGAGCAGCGAGAAGAACACCTGCACGGAGACGGTGATGCCGAACTGCTTGAAGAACTGTCCGGCGATGCCCGACATGAAGCTCGCCGGCGCGAAGATCGCGATGATGGTGAGCGAGATCGCGATGACGGCGAGGCCGATTTCATCGGCGGCTTCGAGCGCGGCACGATAGGGCGACTTGCCCATGTTCATGTGCCGCACGATGTTCTCGATCTCGACGATGGCGTCGTCGACCAGAATACCCGTCGACAGCGTGATGGCGAGGAAGCTGACGAGGTTGAGCGAGAAGCCGAGGAGGTCCATCGCCCAGAACGCGGGGAAGATCGACAGCGGCAGCGAGATCGCGGCGATGATGGTGGCGCGCAGGTCGCGCAGGAACAGCAGCACGATGATGACGGCGAGGATGGCGCCTTCGAACAGGGTCGAGATCGCCGCCTCGTAATTGCCCTTGGTGAATTCGACCGAGGTGTCGATCAGCTTGAGGTCGACATCCGGATAGGCTGCCTTGAGCGCATCGATGCGCTTCTGCACGGCGGCGGCGACCACGACGTCGCTGGCGCCCTTGGAGCGCTTGATGCCGAGTGCCACGACCGGCTCGCCGTTGAAGCGGGCGAAGGTACGGCGATCGGCAATGGTGTCGGTGACGGTGCCGAGATCGTCGAGCCGGACCTCGCCGCCGCCGAACAGCGGGATCATGGTGCCGGCGAGGTCGCTCAAGGTCTTGGCGCCGGCAAGCGTCCGGATCGCCTGGTCGTTCTTGCCGATCTCGGCGCGGCCGCCGGCGACGTCGACATTGGTGCCGCGCAGGCTCTGGCTGACATTGACGGCGGTCAGCCCCATCGCCTGCAGGCGGTCGGGATCGAGCGAGACCAGGATCTCGCGCTCGACACCGCCGATGCGCTCGACCTGGGCGACGCCGCGCACGCCCTGCAGCGCGCGCTTGACCACGTCGTCGACGAAATAGGACAGTTGTTCCGGCGTCTTGCCGGGCGAGATCGCGGCGTAGGTGACGATCGGCAGGCCGATCACATCGACGCGCTGGATCAAGGGCTCGGTGACGTTCTGCGGCAGGTTGGAACGCACGCGCGTGACGGCGTCCTTGACGTCGTTGAGCGCGCGATCGGTGTTGGTCTCGAGCGCGAACTGGATCGTGGTCACCGACAGGCCGTCGGTGATCGACGAGGTGATGTGCCGCACGCCTTCGACGCCGGAGACCGCGTCTTCAACCGTCTTGGTGACCTGGGATTCGAGCTCGGCGGGCGCCGCACCGAATTGCGACACAGCCACCGAGATCACGGGAATGTCGGCCGAAGGCAGTCGCGTCACCGCGAGCTTGGTGAAAGAGACCCAGCCGAGGATCAGGAGGATGATCGAAAAGACGACCGATGGCAGCGGATTGCGAATCGACCATGCCGAGATATTGAGAGCCATCAGCGTACTCGCGATCGATCGATTTCATCGGCGAAGACAGTCTTGATCTGGTCTCCGTCATGCAGCGAAGAGCCAGCGTCGGCCACGACGATTTCGCCCACGTCGAGGCCTTCCAGGATTTCCGTTGAGGTGTCGGACGTCAGTCCGACCCGCACCCTGCGCGTCTCGACCGTATTGCCTTTGACCACCTGGATGGTGAGATGGTCAATGGCGGTCTTGGGAACCGCAACGCCGCAGCTTCGCTTGGCGTCGATCGAGGCGCGGGCGAACATGCCGACCTTCAACGACGGATTGTTGGTGACGCTGATGCGGACACGGCCGAGCTGGGTGGCGCGGTCGATCTCGGGCGAGACCAGCCGAACCCGCCCGATCAGGTCGGGCGCGTCGTCGCGGCTGATCCGCACGGTGGCGCCCGGGTTGAGCTTGGGCATGTGCACCGCCGGAACCTGCGCGTCGAGCTCGATCTCGCCGTTGACGGCGATACGGAACATTGGGCCTGCCTGAGGGGAAGCCGGTGCACCGACGACGGTGCGGACTTCGGTGACGAGGCCGGCGGCAGGCGCCTTCAGCGAGATTGGACCTTGCGCGCCGGGCCGTGCCGGCTGGCCCGGAATCTGTGGTGGCGGCGTCAGGCGGGCCAGCTCCTGGTTCTCGGTGACGGTGGCGCCTTCCGTGACGAAGACGTCGGTGACCCGGGATCCCTCCTGGTCGGCCACGACCACGGCCTCGCGCCGCGGCACGAAGAAGCCGGTCACCCGTACCAGATCAGAGAAGCAGGCGTTGGTCGACTTCGTCACGACGACGAGCGCCTCGGTCGGCGTTTCCTTGGCTTCCGGACGACGCCGATGCTCGAACAAATAATAGCCGACGCCGAGCGCAACGATGAACAGCACGGTTCCGGCAGGCTTGAGATATTCGGTGACCTTCATCGCCGGATCATCCTGGCCTGTCTCACGGCCGTCCGTACGAGGCCTGCTGAGATTGTTTCCCTGAAACGAAGCGGCGCCCCGCAAGGCTGCGGGACGCGCTTGGGCGCCGAGACTTTACACCACATCACAAATGATCACTGCGAGAATTACGTCGTGGTCACTTCGATGCGGTGGTCTTGTTTTCCATGTTGACGACCTGCACGCGGCGGTTCACCTCCGCCATCGGCTGGCTCGGGTCCTTCAGCTTGCTCTTGCCGTAGCCGACGGTGACGAGATCGGTCGCGGCGATGCTGTACTTGTCGACGAGATAGCGCTTGATCGAATCCGCGCGGCGCTCCGACAGGTCCTGGTTGTAGGCCTCGCCGCCGGCGGCATCGGTGTGACCGGCGACGACGAAGGTCGAGCCCTTCAGGTCCGGGCTGGTCAGTGCGCGGCCGAGCGCCTGGACCGAGGGAAGCGACTTGGCGCTGATATTGGCCGAGTTGTAGTCGAAGGTGATCTCGAGATCGATGTTCGGCTTGTCCTTGGCCACTGACGCGATCTCCTCGCGCTCGGTGACCGAGAGCGAACGTGTGGAGCGGCCGCGGACGGACTGGAGCAGCTTGGTCTCTGCCGCGCTCGGTGCCGGATCGGCGGTCTGCGGGCCGATCGAAAGGCCGCGGGTGAGAGGCTTCTTCGCCGCCGGCGCCAGCGCGCGAACGATCTCATCCTCGCTGACGTTCTTGCCGTTGCCGTCATCGCCCGCGCGCACGGGCGAGGGCGCCAGCGACAGGGCGGCACTGACGGTAATGATGGACAGGATCGCGGTCAGTCCCTTTGCAGCCAATCTCATTGCCAGTCCCTCCTGCGCAGCCGGCGCGCGCGGTTCCAAAATTTCTGCAATAAGCCCCCGGAAGGCCGCATGCGGCATTGTCAAATTAGTCGCCGGCAGGGCGATAGGGTTCGAGGCACGCCCTGCCTCAACTCAAAAAAATATCAACGCACTCCGTAACTTGCGAACTCCTGAACGATGTTCGGGTCCATCGCCTTGGCATTCGCAATGTCGAGGGCTCCCTCCTGGGCCGAGCCGTTACGCTGCTTGGCGAGGCCCCGGCCGTAGAGCGAGGAGGTCAGGCGCGGGTTGATCTTCAGCGCCGCGTCGAAATCGGCGATGGCGTTCTTCACTGCACCCGATTTCAGGTTGACGAGGCCCCGGCTGTCGAGCGCATCGACGAAATTCGGCCGCAGCCGCAGTGCCTCGTTGCAATCCCTCAGCGCGCCCTGGAGATCGCCGATCACGGTGCGGGTCCAGCAGCGGTTGTTCAGCGCCTCGACGTCCTTCGCATTGATCCGCAGTGTGCCGTCGAAATCCTTGATGGCGAGGTCGTAGGCCCCCTTGCTGGCATAGACCTGGCCGCGCCGGTACAGCGCGTTCACATCGTCCGGATTGGCGGCGATCTTCGCCGTCAGGCTCTTGATGGTGGGATCGTCAGCCAGCACGGCCGGGCTTGGGCCGCTTTGGCTCGGGCCGGCGTCGGCGCTCGGCGGGGTGACGGGATCAGCCGGCTTCACCGGCGGTGGCGGCGGAGGCAAGGCAGCTTCCACCTGCGGCTTCGGCGATGGGGCCGGTGCCGGGGCAGGCGCGGCGGTTGCCTCAGTCGGCTTCGGTGCCGGAGGCGGTGACGGTGCGGCGGGCGGTGCAGGCGGCGGGTTGTTGGCAACCACGGCAGGCGGCGGAGCGGGAGGCGCAGGGGGCGGTGTCGTCGCCGTCGGACGCGATCCGCCGGCGCCCGGAATGAACGAAAAATCCTCGGCCAGCGAGGACGATATCCACGGCACCTGCTCGCCGCGCGAGGCGCGGGTGACGCCCATCTTGGTGCGGTTCAGCGTCTCCTCGGCCATCAGGTCGGGGACGCGGATTTCCTTCAGCAACTCCTGGACGAACAGGCTGTGGTCGCCACCGGCGTCAGAGACCACCGAGGCCAGCGCCGCCGAGTACATCACCAGCGTGCCGTTCGGCGCGATGACGGGCGTAAGGCCTGCGGAGAAGCTGCGGAACCGGCGCTCGAACGGGTTGCGCCTGGACGCATCGATCAGCGCGATCTTGACGCCGGCGCCGCGGGTGTTGAGCTCGCCGAGGATGGTTTCGATGCTGAAGCCGTCACGGCGCACATCGGACTCGGTCCAGATCTGCGCATCGATCGGGATCATGTAGCTCTGACGAGCCGACTGGATGCCAAAACCGCTATAGAACACCAGCGCCACCGAGCCCGGCTTGATCTTGCCGTAGAGCTTGTCGAAGGCGCGGCGCATGGCGTCGCCGGTCAGGTTCTCGCCGATCTCGACGGAAAAGCCGTCCCGCTTGAGCTCGTCGGCGACGTCGCGCGCGTCGTTGATCGGTTCCTTCAGCGGGCTGTCCGCGTCCGGATATTTGGCGTTGCCGATGACCAGCGCGAAACGGTCGCCGGCCGCGAGCGATGGCGCGGTTGGAAGGAGCGAGACAAGCAAGAGCAGAAGAAAAAGGAAGCGAATTTTCATAATCAGCGCGGTCCAGCCAAAAAGGCGCCGTTCCCAGCTTGCGCCGCGGCGACCTTAACTTACGCTATCTGCATTATCAAACCGGGGGGAGGGGGCGTCAACCGCTTGGAGATTCGGCGTTATCGCGACAATTGACCGCGACGCCGCTAGCAGATGCAGGGGGAATAAGTCGGCAGTCACGGCTTCTCTCGATGGGGGTTCGATTCGAGGTTCAGGCCTCTTGGGCCGATCCATGTTAGGCCGGCCACCGCGACGAAAATGTGATTGGTCTCACACTAATACGCGGGGAGCGCGCCGTTTGACGTTTGCGACGGACGATGGCTTGGTGTGCGGGATCGTCCCGAAAGACCAACCTCAGAAAAAAGCAAAACCATGGGAAACGCCTACGAAATCTACGCGCTGCGCTATGCGACGATGTCGCCGCGCACCCCTCACATGAACTTCCTGTTGCCGGACCCGCATGACAGCGCGGCACAGGACCTCGACTATTTCGTCTGGCTGATCCGCGGCGGCGGCCGCGAGATCCTGGTCGACACCGGCTTCAATGCCGAGGAAGCGAGCTTGCGGGCCCGCAAGCTGACGCTCAATCCGGTCGATGCGCTGGAGCGCTTTGGCGTTTCCGCGTCAAGCATCCGCGACATCATCGTGACGCATCTGCATTACGACCACGCCGGCAATCTCGACCGCTTCCCCAATGCACGCTTCCATCTCCAGGAGCGCGAGATGGCTTACGCGACCGGGCGCTGCATGTGCAACGGCCTGCTGCGACATCCGTTCTCGGTCGAGCACGTCACGCTGATGGTACGCCATGTCTATGGCGAGCGCGTCACCTTCTACTCCGGCGAGGGCGGGGTCGCGCCCGGCGTCACCGTGCACCGCGTCGGCGGTCATTCCGATGGCTTGCAGGTCGTCAAGGTCGAGACTGCGCGCGGGCCGGTGGTGCTGGCGTCCGATGCGGCGCATTATTACGCCAATTTGCAGCGGCGCAGCCCGTTCCCGATCGTCTACAATGTCGGCGACATGGCGACAGGCTGGGAGACGATCGAGCGTCTCGCCGGTCATCCCGATCGCTTCATCCCCGGACACGATCCGCTCGTGACGGAAATCTATCCGCGCGCCAGCGACAAGATCGACGCGTGGGCGTTGCATCTGCCGCCGTCGAAGTCGTTTGCGAAATAGCATGATGCCGGACCCTCATCCTGAGGAGGCCGCGTAGCGGCCGTCTCGAAGGATGAAGCCAAGATGAAGCAGCGGGGCCTTCATGGTTCGAGACGGCGCTTCGCGCCTCCTCACCATGAGGGTCCGCTAATACGCTTCCTTGGCGTCCGCCTCCTCGCTGGTCTGGATCAGATCGAGACTCTGCTCGACCTTGCCGAGCAGCGCGGACAATTGCTTGCGTTCCTGCGCCGAAAGACAAGAGAGGATCTCGTCTTCCCGCCGCAGCAGTTGCGGGAACAGCTCCTCGTAGAGCGCGCGGCCCTTCTTCGTCAGTTGCAGGCGGAATTCGCGGCGATCGGCCGCGTTCTCGACCCGCTCGATCAGCTCGTCATGCAGCAACGTGGTCACCGCGCGGCTGATGGTCGATTTGTGCGTGCGGGTACATTGCGAGATGTACTGCGCGCTGCAGGCATCGTTGCGAAAGCCGAGCGTCGCCAGCACCCGCCAGGCCGGAATGTCGAGGCCGTGGCGCTCCTGATACTCGACCGCGAGCGCGGCGCTGACTTCGGCAGCCAACCGGTTGAGGCGGAACGGCACGAACTTGAACAGGTCGAGCCGCGCCTTCGCCAATGTGTCGTCCGCGTCACGAGTCTTCAGCGCGGTATCTGTCGTCCTCGCCAAAATGCGCTCCGAATTCCAGTTGACGGCCGGCCGGCTCCGGTCCAAAATAGTTGCACGTGAGACTATCTAGCAGATCAGTCCCCTCCTGACCAGAGCCGAGGTTAGCGCATGGCGCAGGCAAAGACCCAGTTCGGCTACCGCCGCCACCCCGATCAGGACCGCCCCGGCCCTAACCCGGCAGAGCATGCGGTGGTCGTGGTTGGCGCCGGCCCGGTCGGCCTGTCGCTGGCGATCGACCTTGCCCAGCGCGGCCAGCGCGTTGTCCTCTTGGATGATGCCGACCGCATCGGCGAGGGCTCGCGCGCGATCTGCTTCTCCAAGCGTTCGCTGGAATATTGGGACCGGCTCGGCGTCGGCGACCGCATGGTCGACAAGGGCGTGGTCTGGAGCGTCGGCCGCATCTTCCACGGTGAGTCCCAGCTCTACCAGTTCAACCTGCTGCCCGAGGACGGCCACAAGCGGCCGGCCTTCATCAACCTCCAGCAATATTACGCCGAGGCCTATCTGGTCGATCGCATTACGGATCTACCGGGGATCGATCTGCGCTGGCGCAACAAGGTAACGGCGCTGGAGCAGCGCAACGACTCCGTCGTGCTGACCATCGAGACGCCGGAGGGGGCCTATCGGCTAAGTACGCAATACGTCATCGCCTGCGACGGGGCGCGCTCATCGCTGCGGCAGATGGTCGGTGCCGAATTTGCCGGCCAGGTGTTCGAAGACCAGTTCCTGATCGCCGACGTCAAGATGACCGCGGAATTCCCGACCGAGCGCTGGTTCTGGTTCGATCCGCCGTTCCATGGCGGACGCTCGGCGCTGCTGCACCGGCAGCCCGACGACGTCTGGCGCATCGATCTGCAGCTCAGCCGCGATGCCGATCCCGTCTTCGAGAAGAAGCCGGAGAATGTGCGGCCGCGGATCGCGCGCATGCTCGGCCACGACAAGTTCGAGTTCGAATGGATCTCGCTTTACAAATTCCAATGCCGGCGCATGGATCGTTTCCTCCACGGCCGCGTGATCTTTGCCGGCGATTCCGCGCATCAGGTCTCGCCCTTTGGCGCGCGTGGCGCCAATTCAGGGCTCGAGGATGCCGAGAACCTTTCCTGGAAGCTCGATCGCGTGCTGCGCGGCTCTTCACCCGCGAGCCTGCTCGAGAGCTACCATCTCGAACGCAGCCTTGCCGCCGACGAGAACATCCGCGAATCCACGCGCTCGACCGATTTCATGGCGCCGAACACGGACCAGGAGGCGCGGCTGCGCAAGGCGGTGCTGTCGCTCGCCAAGGTGACCGAGTTCGGCAAGCGCATGGTCAATGGTGGCCGGCTGTCGGTGCCCTGCAGCTATGACTCGCCGCTGTCCTCGCCAGATGCGGAGGCGTGGCGAGGTGGCCCGCGGCCCGGCTGTTCCATGCTGGATGCGCCGATCGAGGCACGCGCAGGCGAACAGAGCTATCTGACGGACATGTTCCGCAACGGAGGAACGGACTTCGCCCTGCTGTCGTTCAGCAATGGTGCAGCAGTCGAGGCGCCCGACGGCGTCAAGGATATCCGGATCGGTGGTGCGGGTGGATTGGCCGATTCTGCCGGCCTTGCCGCGAAGCGCTACGACGCCGAGCCAGGCTCGGCCTATCTGCTCCGGCCCGACGGCTATGTCGCGGCGCGCTTTCGGCATCCGACGCGCGGGTCGATCGCAGCCGCATTGTCGCGTGCCGAAGGTTTGAACTGAGGTTTCGCATGGCGCTTTCCACCAGCTCGAATTTCGCGCGGCCCGACGACGCCTTCCGCGCTATCGTCGAGGCGCATCGCGGGTTGTCCGACGCAGAGAGCGCGGATCTCGACGCCGCGCTGGTCCTGATCCTCGCCAACCATATCGGCGACATCGACGTGCTGCGCGAGGCGATCGTGCTCGCGAAGCGACGCATGATCGACGGCCAGCAGCAACAACAGCAACAACAATAACCCTGTGACTCGAAGGATGAATTGATGGCGAAGAACTTCGCATCCACCGGCGATCTCTCCGAGAAGAAGATCACCTTCTCCGAGATCGGTACCGATCTTTATGCTTTCACCGCCGAGGGCGACCCGAACACGGCGGTCATCGTCGGCGACGACGGCTGCCTCGTGTTCGACGCGCAGGCGACGCCTGCGATGGCCAACAAGGTGATCGAGCGCGTCCGCACCGTCACCGACAAGCCGATCAAATATGTCGTGCTGTCGCACTATCACGCCGTGCGCGTGCTCGGCGCCTCCGCCTACAAGGCGCAAGGCATCGTCGCCTCACAGGAGACCTATCGGCTGATCGAGGAGCGCGGCAAGCAGGATTGGGATTCCGAATACGGCCGTTTCCCGCGCCTGTTCCAGGATGCCGCGAGCATTCCCGGCCTGACCTGGCCGACGCTGACCTTCGAAGGCGAGATGTCGATCTATCTCGGCAAGCGCGAGGTGCGGTTGATGCAGCTCGGCGCAGGCCACACCTCCGGCGACATCGTCGCCTGGGTGCCGGATGCCGAAGTCATGTTCTCCGGCGATCTCATCGAATATCACTCGGCCTGCTATTGCGGCGACGCGCATTTGCGCGAATGGCCGCTGACGCTGAACGAGATCCGCAACTTCAATCCGAAGGCGATCGCGCCTGGACGCGGCGATGCGCTGAAGGGCACCACCACCGCGCGCGAGGCGATCGCGATGACCCGCGATTTCGTGTCGACGCTCTATGGCGCGGCGGAAATCTCGGTTGCCAAGGGGCGCACGCTGAAGGAGACGATGGCGGCGACCCGCGAGGTGATGGATCCCAAGTTTTCGAGCTTCGCCATCTACGAGCACTGCCTGCCGTTCAACGTGTCGCGCGCCTTCGACGAGGCGTCGGGGATCGACGATCCCGTGATCTGGACCGACAAGCGCGACCAGGAAATGTGGGCCGCCCTGCAAGGAGGAGGATAGTCATGAACATCAACACCTCGCCGGATCAGATCGTTCGCAGCACCGCCCAAGTCACGCCGGGCTACATGTCCGGCTTCGGCAACAGCTTCGAGACCGAGGCATTGCCGGGCGCGCTGCCGATGGGCCGCAACTCGCCGCAGCGCTGTGCCTACGGCCTCTACGCCGAGCAGCTTTCCGGCTCGCCCTTCACCGCGCCGCGCGGCACCAATGAGCGCTCCTGGCTCTATCGCATCCGCCCCTCGGTGAAGCACTCCGGCCGCTTCGAGAAGGTCGATGCGGGCCTGTGGCGCTCGGCGCCATGTCACGAATACGATCTGCCGATCGCGCAGCTGCGCTGGGACCCGACGCCGATCCCGAAGGAGGACGTGACATTCCTCCAGGGCGTGCAGACCATGACGACGGCCGGCGACGTCAACACCCAGGCCGGTATGGCCGCGCATGTCTACCTGATCACCAAGTCGATGGTCGACCAGCATTTCTACAATGCCGACGGCGAGATGATGTTCGTGCTTCAGCAGGGCACTTCGCGCTTCGTCACCGAGTTCGGCCGCATCGACGCCGAACCCGGCGAGATCGTGATCATCCCGCGCGGCGTGAAATTCCGCGTCGAGATTCTGAACGGGCCGGCGCGCGGCTATCTCTGCGAAAATTATGGCGGCGCCTTCACGCTGCCGGAGCGCGGGCCGATCGGCGCCAACTGCCTTGCCAATGCGCGCGACTTCCTCACGCCGGTGGCGAGCTACGAGGATAGGGACACGCCGACCGAGCTCTACGTGAAATGGGGCGGCTCGCTGTTCAAGACCACACTGCCGCATTCGCCGATCGACGTCGTCGCCTGGCACGGCAATTACGCGCCGTACAAATATGATCTGCGCACCTTCTCGCCGGTCGGTGCGATCGCCTTCGATCACCCGGATCCCTCGATCTTCACGGTGCTCACCTCGCCGTCGGAGACGGCGGGCACCGCGAATATCGACTTCGTCATCTTCCCCGAGCGCTGGATGGTCGCCGACAACACCTTCCGTCCGCCCTGGTATCACATGAACATCATGAGCGAGTTCATGGGCCTGATCTACGGCGTCTACGACGCCAAGCCGCAGGGTTTCGTCCCCGGCGGCATCTCGCTGCATAACTGCATGCTGCCGCATGGTCCCGATCGCGAGGCCTTCGACCACGCCAGCAACGGCGAGCTGAAGCCGGTCAAGCTGACGGGTACCATGGCCTTCATGTTCGAGACCCGCTACCCGCAGCGTGTCACGGAGCATGCCGCGAAATCGTCGACGCTGCAGGACGACTACGCGGAGTGCTGGAAGGGCCTGGAGAAGCGGTTCGATCCTAACAGGCCGTGATCGCTTACCCTCCCCTGGAGGGGGAGGGTCGCTCGCGTCAGCGAGCGGGGTGGGGTGACAGTCTCTCAATTGAGGCGGTGCCCGTGTTGAGAGATCACCCCACCCCGTTTCGCATTCCGCTTCGCTTCATGCGAACCGACCCTCCCCCTCCAGCGGAGGGTGAAGTCAGCGCCACCTGAATGCACATCCGGGAAACCAATGCCCCACCCCAACGATCCCAGCCTCCGCTCCTTCATCGACGTCGATCCCGCCTCCGACTTTCCGATCCAGAACCTGCCTTATGGCGTGTTCTCGACGGCGGCCAATCCAACACCGCGCGTCGGCGTGGCGATCGGCAATTACGTGCTCGACCTCTGGGCGCTTGAGCAGGATTGCCGGCTCGATGTCGGGCCGCTCGGCGTGTTCTCCGGGCCGTCGCTCAATCCGTTCATGGCGCTGGGGCCCAGGGTCTGGTCGAAGACGCGGGCGCGGATCAGCGAGCTGCTGCGCCACGATCATCCCGAGCTGCGCGACAACGAGGACCTGCGCAGCAGCGCGCTCGTGCCGATGGGTGATGCCAGGATGCATCTGCCGTTCGCGGTCTCCGGCTACACCGACTTCTATTCGTCGAAGGAGCACGCCACCAATGTCGGCGTGATGTTCCGCGGCAAGGACAATGCGCTGCAGCCGAACTGGCTGCATATGCCGATCGGCTATAACGGCCGCGCTTCGACCGTGGTGGTCAGCGGCACCCAGGTGAAGCGGCCGCGCGGGCAGTTGAAGCCGCCGAATGTCGAGGTGCCGAACTTTGCGCCGTGCAAGCGGCTCGACTTCGAGTTGGAGATGGGCGTCGTGGTCGGCCAGCCATCGCCGATGGGCGGCATGCTGAGCGAGAGCCAAGCCGAGGAAATGATCTTCGGCTTCGTGCTGCTCAACGACTGGAGCGCGCGGGACATCCAGCAATGGGAATATGTGCCGCTCGGGCCGTTCCTCGCCAAGGCGTTTGCGACCTCGATCAGCCCGTGGGTGGTGACGCGCGAGGCGCTGGAGCCATTCCGGCTGAAGGGGCCCGAACAGGAGCCGACGCCGCTCGACTATCTCAAGCAGGCGAAGCCGCAGAACTACGATCTGGAGCTCGACGTTTCCTTGCGCGCCGCCGGCGCGAATGCGCCCGCCAGCATCAGCCGCACCAACTTCAAATACATGTACTGGTCGTCGGTGCAGCAATTGATGCACCACGCCTCCAGCGGATGCGCGATGAATGTCGGCGATCTCCTCGGCAGCGGCACGATCTCCGGCCCGGAAAAGAACCAGCGCGGCAGCCTGCTTGAGATCAGCTGGAACGGCACGGAGCCGGTCGAATTGCCCGGCGGCGTCAAGCGGTCGTTCCTGGAAGACGGCGACCGCCTCGTCATGCGCGGTTGGTGCCAGGGCAACGGTTACCGCGTCGGGTTCGGCGAGGTCGAGGGGATGATTTTGCCGGCGGAGTGATTGCCGCACATTTGATGTCGTAGGGTGGGCAAAGGCGCGTTAGCGCCGTGCCCACCGCTTCTTGGAGATCGCTTCGACGTGGTGGGCACGCTTCGCTTTGCCCACCCTACGGGCTCACCGCCTCTCCGGCGGCACGTCGCGTATCCTTGCGCAATGCGCCGCGACATCCTCCAGGCCGTACTTCAAATGCACCCGCTTGTCCGACGGTACGTGCTTGGTCACGCACACGCCCGGTCGCCATTCCTGCGCGGGGCGGATCGGGCGGGGCGCGAAGCCGCCGCCGCAGTTCGGGCAGACGTTGAACAGCTTCGTCTCGACGCAGTCCGCACAGAACGTGCATTCATAGGAGCAGATCCGCGCATCCGTTGCATTCGGCGGCAGGTCACGGTCGCAATATTCGCAGTTCGGTCGAAGTTGCAGCGCCATGATCGGATCTCCCGGATTGGCGCGGATCATCGCAGATCGCATGCGCGGGGCGAATGCCGCATTTCCCTCGATTTCAGCCGGGCGTGATCTCCTTCAGCGGCAGCCGCGAGCTTTCCTTCAGCCGATCCAGCACGATTGAGGAGCGCACATGTGCGACGCTCTGGTGCGGCATCAGCACGTCGTTGACGAGGTTGGAGAGCCCCTTGAGATCGCGCAGCACGGCTTTCAGCACGTAATCGGCATCACCCGTCAGCGAATAGGCCTCCTGGATCTCGTCGATGCGATTGACCAGGGTGCGGAAGCGCTTGGAATTGTCCGGCGAGTGGGTCGCCAGCGTCACCTGGATGAATGCGACCACGCCGAAGCCGAGTGCCTCGCTGGAGAGATCGGCGTGATAGCCGGCGATCACCTTCTCCTCCTCCAGCCGCATCCGCCGCCGCGAGCATTGCGAGGCCGACAGCCCCGCGAGCTCAGCGAGCTCCTGGTTGGTGAGGCGGCCGTCATCCTGGAGCGCGCCGAGTATCTTGAGGTCGAAGGCGTCAACCGAAATCATGCGTCATTTATCCATCCGATGCACAAACCGTGCATAGGATAGCCAAATAGCATCTTATTTGCACGCCCATTGCGCCCCCTATGAAGGATAGTTCTTGCAGCAGCAATTTGGGAGAGCAGCCATGGGTCCGTTTCCGCACGATGCACCGCCGGCCACGATCAGCGCCGACAATCCGATGGGCACCGACGGCTTCGAGTTCGTCGAATATGCGCACCCCAATCCGCAAGAGCTGCACGACCTGTTCAAGCTGATGGGCTTTGCCGCCGTCGCGCGCCACAAGGCCAAGGCAATCACGGTCTATCGCCAGGGCGACATCAACTATCTCGTCAACGAGGAGCCCGGTACCCACGGCTTCGACTTCGTCGCCGCGCACGGCCCCTGTGCGCCGTCGATGGCGTTCCGCGTGGTCGATGCGCAGAAGGCTTACGAGCGCGCGATCGCGCTCGGCGCGGAACCGGCCGACGCCACCTCCGCACAGAAGGCGTTCGATGTGCCTGCGATCAGGGGCATCGGCGGCAGCCTGCTCTATTTCGTCGACCGTTACGGCGCGAAGGGCTCGGCCTATGATGTCGAGTTCGACTGGTCAGGGGCGCGCGATCCGCGTCCCCATGGCGCCGGGCTGTTTTATCTCGACCATCTCACCCACAACGTCCACCGCGGCCGCATGGACGTCTGGGCGGGCTTCTACGAAAAGCTGTTCAACTTCCGTCAGATCCGTTTCTTCGACATCGAGGGCCGCGCCTCCGGCCTGTTCTCGCGGGCGCTGACCAGCCCCGACGGCAAGATCCGGATTCCGATCAACGAGGACGCCGGCGATTCCGGCCAGATCGAGGAATATCTGCAGACCTATCGCGGCGAGGGCATCCAGCACATTGCTTGCGGCTGCCGCGACATCCACAGCACGATTGAAGGCCTGCGCGCCGCCGGCTTGCCGTTCATGCCGTCGCCGCCCGATACCTATTTCGAGCGGATCGATGCCCGCCTGCCCAAGCACGGTGAGAACGTCGCGCGGCTCAGGACCAACGGCATCCTGATCGACGGCGAAGGCGTGGTCGACGGCGGCCAGACCAAGGTGCTGCTGCAGATCTTCTCGGCGAATGCCATCGGCCCGATCTTCTTCGAGTTCATCCAGCGCAAGGGCGACGATGGTTTCGGCGAGGGCAATTTCAAGGCGCTGTTCGAATCGATCGAGGAAGATCAGATCCGGCGCGGGGTGCTGAAGGTGGATAGCGCGGCGTAAGCGGTCGCTTTCGGGCACGCCGCCGCGTCAGGGCAGGGGCCGTAGGGTGGGCAAAGCGAAGCGTGCCCACCGCTTCTATCGGAATCGTGGAAAGATGGTGGGCACGGCGCTACGCGCCTTTGCCCACCCTACGAAGCTGCGTTGCACAGCGAGCTGTTGCCACCTGACCGGTGTCGTCCCGGCCGGAACGTCGGCGGAGTGTGACGAGGCAGCTGAGACTATCTCTTCCATTCCTTCGTGACAGCCCCGATCTTCGCCGCCTCGGGCTCGCGAACCGTTGATGGCGTGCGCGAGAAGCGCGGTGCCGGCGCGGGCTGCTTCACGCCGTGGCGCTCGACGAAGACGTTGCGGGCGACCATGTGGGGGTGCTCGGTCGCTTCCGACATGGTCAGCACCGGCGCGAAGCAGATGTCGGTGCCTTCCATGATCTTGCACCAGTCCTCGCGCGTCTTGCTCTTGAACACGGCCTGCAGCTTCTCCTTCAGTGCCGGCCAGGCCTTGCGGTCCATCTGAGCGTCGAAGTCGGCGTCGGTGAGACCCGCATGCTCACGCAAGAGTGCATAAAACTGCGGCTCGATCGAGCCGATCGAGACGAAATGGCCGCAGGCGCATTCATAGACGCCGTAGAAATGCGCGCCGCCGTCGAGGAAGTTCTGCACGCGGCCTTCGGTCCAGCGGCCGATCGTGGTCATGTCGAAGAAGAACGACATCAGCGACGCCGCGCCGTCGCACATCGCAGTGTCGACCACCTGCCCCTTGCCGGACTTCTGCGCTTCCAGCAGTGCGGCGAGCACGCCGACGACGAGATAAAGCGCGCCGCCACCGAAATCGCCGACCAGATTGAGCGGCGGCACCGGCGCTTCCTTGGTGCCGATCGCGGCGAGTGCGCCGGTGA
The DNA here is from genome assembly GCF_001641695.1 of Bradyrhizobium neotropicale. Lineage (GTDB taxonomy): Bacteria > Pseudomonadota > Alphaproteobacteria > Rhizobiales > Xanthobacteraceae > Bradyrhizobium > Bradyrhizobium neotropicale. Next base: position 14,926 of record NZ_LSEF01000119.1, on the reverse strand, counting down.
TGGAGATGTAATTGATGTCATGGCCGGCGGCATTGGCGAGCGGGCCTTCCTGGCCCCAGCCGGTCATGCGGCCATAGACGAGCTTTGGATTGCGCGCGAGCACCACGTCGGGTCCGAGCCCGAGCCGCTCCATCACGCCGGGACGAAAGCCCTCGACCAGCGCGTCGGCGTTGGCAAGCAGGTCGAGTACCTCCGCGATTGCCGCCTTGTCCTTGAGGTCGAGCTCGATCACCTTGCGGCCGCGTCCCGCCACCGACTTCATGCTCTTCTTCGCGCCGACGCGGTCGAGCGTGACGACGTCGGCACCCATGTCGGCCAGCATCATGCAGGCGAACGGACCGGGACCGATGCCGGCGAATTCGACGATGCGGAAGCCCGAAAGCGGGCCGGAGGTGCGGACGGAGGAGCCTGATTGTTCCTGGGCTGGTCTATCGAGCACGTTCTTGTTTCCTCAGCTCACGAGGCGGCGTGCCGGATGAGGCTTCCGCTCGGACGTTCCTCTGTGGAGTTAATTGGCTGATTAACTTTTCCCGCCTTCACGCCAGCGAGGCAAGCAGTTTTCATGCATAGGCGCATAACAAAAGCGGCGCGCATTTCTGCGCGCCGCGGAAGATTTGTGTTGAGTGGCTATCAGGCGGCGGCGGCCACCGCGCGCTGCGCCATCACCTTGACGAGGTTGGCGCGGTAGTCGGACGAGCCGTGGATGTCGGAGAGGAGCCCGCTCGCCGAAATGCTGACGCTGTCGATCGCTGACGGCGACCAGTTCGCCTTCAGCGCGGCTTCGATCGCGGGAACCCGCATCACGCCGCTCTGCGAGGCACCGGTCGCAGCGACGCGGATCTCGCCAGACTTCGTCTGTGCGACGAACACGCCCGTCAGCGCGAACCGCGAGGCCGGATGCGGGAACTTTGCGTAGCCCGCCTTCGCCGGAACCGGGAAAGAGACCTGCGTGATGATCTCGCCGTCTTCGAGCGCGGTCGAGAACAGGCCCTTGAAGTAGTCGTCGGCGGCGATGGTGCGCTTGTTGGTCTTGATCGTCGCGCCCAGCGCCAACGTGGCTGCCGGATAGTCGGCGGCCGGATCGTTGTTGGCGAGCGAGCCGCCGATCGTGCCGCGATAGCGCACGGCGGGATCGCCGATCAGCGATGCCAGATAGGCGAGTGCGGGGATCGCTTTCTTCGCGGTGTCGCTGGTCGCGACGTCGTAGTGCGGCGTTGCGGCCTTGATGGTCAGCGTGTCGCCGGAAGCCTCAATGCCGATCAGCTCCTTGATCTTGCCGAGATCGATCACATCCGAGGGCGCGGCGAGGCGCTGCTTCATGACCGGAAGCAGGGTCTGGCCGCCGGCGAGGAATTTTGCCTCGCTGCCCTTGGCGAACAGGCTCGCCGCTTCGTCGACCGAGGAGGCGCGATGATAAATGGTCTGGTACATCTTCGTTGCTCCCTCTTAGGCCGCGTGGATCGTGCGCCACACCCGGTCCGGGGTTGCGGGCATTTCCAGATTGTTCTTGCCGATCGCATCCGTGATCGCGTTGATCACGGCCGCAGAGGCGCCGATCGCGCCGGCCTCACCGCAACCCTTGATGCCGAGCGGATTGCCCGGGCAGAGCGTCGTGGTGTGGGAGAGCTTGAACGAGGGCAGGTCGTCGGCGCGCGGCATGGAATAGTCCATGAACGAGGCCGTCACCGGCTGACCGTTGGCATCATAGATCGCGTGTTCGAGCAGCGCCTGGCCGATGCCCTGGGCGAGACCGCCATGGACCTGACCCTCGACGATCATCGGGTTGATCAGCCGGCCGAAATCATCGGCCGCGACGAAGTTGACGAAGGAGGTCTTGCCGGTGCCGGCATCGACCTCAAGCTCGCAGATGTAGGTGCCGGCCGGGAAGGTGAAGTTGGTCGGGTCGTAGAAGGCGGTCTCCTTCAGGCCCGGTTCCATTCCGTCAGGCAGATTGTGTGCGGTGTAGGCCGCGAGCGCGACCATCGGGAAGGCGATCGCCTTGTCGGTGCCGGTCACCTTGAACTCGCCGTTCTCGATGACGATGTCGGCCTCCGACGCTTCCAGCGCATGCGCGGCGATCTTCCTGGCCTTGGACTCGACCTTTTCCATCGCCTTCAGGATCGCGGTGAGACCGACGGCCGCGGAACGCGAGCCGTAGGTGCCCATGCCGAACTGCACCTTGTCGGTGTCGCCATGGACGATCGAGACTTGGCTGATGGGAACGCCGAGACGATCGGCGACGAGCTGGCAGAAGGTGGTCTCGTGACCCTGGCCGTGGCTGTGCGAGCCCGTGAGGATCTCGATGGTGCCGACCGGATTGACGCGCACCTCCGCCGATTCCCACAGGCCCACGCCGGCACCTAGGCTGCCGACCGCCTTCGAAGGCGCGATGCCGCAGGCCTCGATGTAGCAGGATACGCCGATGCCGCGCAGCTTGCCGTCGGCTTTCGCCTTGGCCTTGCGGTCGGCGAAGCCGGCATAGTCGATCGCCTTCATCGCGGCGTCGAGCGAGGCATTAAAGTCACCGGTGTCATAGGCCATGATCACGGGCGTCTGGTGCGGGAACTGGGTGATGAAGTTCTGCCGGCGCAGCGCAGCCGGATCGACTTTCAGCTGCCGCGCCGCCGTCTCCATCATCCGTTCGATCAGGTAGCTCGCCTCGGGGCGGCCCGCGCCGCGATAGGCATCGACCGGCGTGGTGTTGGTGTAGACGCCGATCACCTCGGCATGGATCGCCGGGATGTCGTACTGGCCCGACAGCAGCGTCGCGTAGAGATAGGTCGGCACTGATGACGAGAACAGCGACATGTAGGCGCCGAAATTGGCGTAGGTCTTCACCCTCAGGCCGAGGATCTTGTTGTTGGCGTCGAACGCCATCTCGGCATGGGTGACATGGTCGCGGCCATGCGCATCCGTGAGGAAGGCCTCGGTGCGGTCGCCGGTCCACTTCACGGGACGGCCGACCTTCTTCGAGGCCCACAGTGCCACCATCTCTTCCGGATAGATGAAGATCTTCGAGCCGAAGCCGCCGCCAACGTCGGGCGCGATCACGCGCAGCTTGTGTTCGGGCGCGATGTTGTAGAACGCCGACAGCACGAGACGGGCGACGTGCGGGTTCTGCGACGTCGTATAGAGCGTGAAATGCTCCTCCGCCGCGTCGTAATCGGCGATCGCCGCGCGCGGCTCCATCGCGTTCGGCGCGAGGCGGTTGTTGGTGAGGTCGAGCTTCACCACATTGGCAGCCTTCGAGAAGGCGGCATCCACCGCACCCTCGTCGCCGATCACCCAGTCATAGACCTGGTTGCCGGGAGCCTCGGGGTGAAGTTGCGGCGCACCGGCCTTGACTGCCGCTGTGACGTCGGCGACCGCCGGCAGCTCTTCATAATCGACGACCACGGCCTCGGCCGCGTCGCGTGCCAGATTCTTGCTCTCGGCGATCACCACGGCCACGGCCTGACCGACGAAGCGCACCGTCTCCGGCGCCATCGCCGGCCATGCGCCCATCTTCATCGGGCTGCCGTCCTTGGAGGTGATGGCCCAGCCGCAGATCAGGTTGCCGACCTTGTCGTCGACGATCTGCCTGCCGGTGAGCACCGCAACCACGCCCGGCATCTGCAGGGCGGCGGAGGAGTCGATCCCCTTCACCTTGGCGTGGGCGTGCGGGCTGCGAATGAAATGGGCATAGGTCATGCCCGTCAGCTTGATGTCGTCGACGTACCGGCCCTTGCCGGTGATGAAACGCTTGTCTTCCTTGCGCACGACGCTTGCGCCGATGCCTTCAACACCCATGTCCTGTCCTCCCGACCGGAAATTGTTGTCCGCCCTTTCCGTCGAAAGCGGCGGCGGTGGCTTTTTAGTCGAGGCGGGCCGCGCTACTCGGCGGCCTGCGCAACCTTCATGCGGCCGGCCGCATCCAGCACGGCTTTGACGATGTTGTGGTAGCCGGTGCAGCGGCAGATGTTGCCTTCGAGCTCGTGGCGGACGGTGGCTTCGTCGAGCTGACCACCATGGCGCTGGACGATGTCGATCGCCGACATGATCATGCCCGGCGTGCAGTAGCCGCACTGCAGGCCGTGATTGTCGCGAAACGCCGCCTGCATCGGATGCAGCTCGTCGCCCTTGGCGATGCCTTCGATCGTGGTGACGTTGGCGCCGTCGGCCTGGCCGGCCAGCATGGTGCAGGATTTCACCGCCCGGCCGTCCATGTGCACGACGCAGGCGCCGCACTGGCTGGTATCGCAGCCGACATGGGTTCCGGTCAGATTGAGGTGATCGCGCAGGAGATGGACCAGCAGCGTGCGGTCCTCGACGTCGACAGCAACAGCCTTGCCGTTCACTGTCAGTTTGACTTTAGACACGGTGAAGTCCTCCCGATTGTTTGTAGTTATTCCAATTAGAGACAGCGCGAACGGAACTTTGCAACTGGGATTTTGGCGACCGCGCGTCATGGAAAGGTCATCGTGGCGACCATCGCCGGCGCGCGATTCGATCACGTCGTTCCATGCCGCCGCCAGCACATGGCGCGACCTTGCAAGGCGCTTTCGAAAAGATGTCCGCTTCGCCGGTGGCGGCCTGCGTTCAGCCGCTTTCGCGCGAAGCGCCTGCCTGCTTGAGGGCTCCTCGCGCGTCGTTTCTCCCTTTCATGCCTTGTTCGTTGTTGCGAATAGGAGCACGCGCTCACGGCTTTGCAATCGCGATCTTGGTAGTAGGCGATGGCGATCCAAGTCATTGATTTTATTGAGATCGACTCTGGCGGGGCCGCGCTCGGGGGGCCTGTCCAAATGCCGTGACGATCGCGGGCGTCCTACTGCAGCGTCTCCGACAGTCCGATCCGTCGTTCCGAGCCCCGAGCGGAGCGAGGGGCCCGGAATCCATCGGGCCACACGGTGCGTGGATGAATGGATTCTCAGATGCGCAATTGCGCATCATGGCTCGCGACGTAGCCTGTCATCGGGCCGCGCTTTGCGCGGACCTGTTGGTCGCGCCCCGGAACGACGTTGAGTGAATCAGACGTCAGAGATGCAGCACTCGTACTTCCCGGCGATTGATCGACGGCGGCGCCACCCCAGTCGAGCGGGTACCTCAGCCGGCTGCGAACTTCTTCGAGAACTTCGCGACAGTGGTAGCGCCGTCATCGTGAAGGTCGACGTGCGATGCCAGGAGCAACGATCGGATCGTGGCACGAAGTTGCCGCAAATCCGATCCTGCATTTCGAGCTGCAAATAACGGCAAGACGCGAGCATCGCCAACGAGATGCGCGACGAAGCCGACGATGATTTGCACTACTACCTTCCGCCTATACTAAGCGCGAAAAGGCGATGCTGTAATTTCGAACGATAGCTCGCAGACAAACTGCGCATCACGAGCGCAGCGCGCTCAGGCGCCCAACATGGCGCGCACAACAACATCGCGGAGGGAATACATGACCTTTGGAACGAAGGGCTTTTTGGCTGGCATTTCGATGATTGCGATGCTGGCCGCCGGCACGTCCGGCGTTCGCGCCAACGACTCCTTGCTCAAGGCGCAATCCGATTCGAACCAGTGGGCCGTTGCCGGCCACGACTACGGCAACACGCGCTTCAGCCCGCTCAAGCAGATCAACACCGAGAATGCCGGGAAGCTGACGCTCGCCTATTCGTTCTCGCTGGCGTCGCTGCGCTCGAACGAGTCCTCGCCGATCGTCATCGGCAACACGCTCTACGTCTCGAGCTCCTGGGGCCCGAAATACGTCTATGCGCTGGATGCCGCGACCGGCGCGCGCAAGTGGACCTGGGAGCCCGACATTCCCGATGACGTGCTGCAATATGCCTGCTGCGACGTGAACAATCGCGGCGTCTCCTATGCCGACGGCAAGATCTTCGTCGGTCGCCTCGACGGCAAGCTGACGGCGCTCGATGCCGCGACTGGCAAGTCGCTGTGGACGACGAAGGTGGTCGACTACAAGCAGGGCTCGGTCATCACCTCGCCGCCGCTGGTCGTGCGCGACAAGGTCATCACGGGCTTCGGCGGCGGCGAGTACGGCGTGCGCGGTTCGCTCCAGGCGTTCGATATCAACACCGGCAAGCAGGTATGGCAGACCTACACCGTTCCCAACCCGGATGAGCCCGGCGGCGACACCTGGAAGGGCGATACCGCTCAGCATGGCGGCGGCGCAGCCTGGCTGGTCGGCTCCTACGATCCCAAGAGCGATACCGTCTACTGGGGCACCAGCAATCCCGGTCCCTGGAACACAGGTGTTCGTTCGACCGGCGACGGCAATTTCGGCAAACTGACCAACCTCTATACCGCCTCGACGCTCGCGCTGGACCCCAACACCGGCAAGATCAAGTGGCATATCCAGACGACGCCGGCCGATGCATGGGATTATGACGGCGTCAACGAGGCCGTGCTTGCCGACCTCAAGATCGGCGGCAGCAACGTCCCGGCGCTGCTGAAGGCGGATCGCAACGGCTTCTTCTTCGTCGCCAATCGCGAGACCGGCAAGGTGCTGTCGGCCGAGAAATACGTCTTCTCCAACTGGGCCAAGAAGTGGGACGTCAACACCATGCGCGCGGAAGAGGATCCGGACAAGCGTCCGGGCCCGGGCCATCCCGCCAAGGACATCTGTCCGAACCTGGTCGGCGGCAAGAACTGGCAGCCGATGTCGTTCAATCCACAGACCGGCCTCGTCTACATCCCGTCGAACAACGTCTGCATGGACTGGTCGGTCTCCGACGTTTCCTACAAGCGCGGCGTGTTCTATCTCGGCGCCGAATTCCCGACCAAGGACGGCCCCGGCGGCTTCCTCGGCGAGCTCGTGGCCTGGGATCCGGTCGCGCAGAAGAAGGTCTGGTCCATCAAGGAAGACCTGCCGTTCAACGGCGGCACGCTGACCACCGGCGGCGGCCTCGTGTTTGCCGGCAACATCCATGGCGACTTCCGTGCCATCGATGCGAAGTCCGGCAAGGTGCTGTGGAGCAAGAACCTCGGCTCCGGCATCGGCGCGGGCCCGGTGACCTACCAGGTCGACGGCAAGCAATACGTCGCCATCGTCGTCGGCCGCACGGCTGCACTGCCTGCGTTCCTGGGCGAGGTAGGCAAGAAGATGACGGCCGCAGCTCCCGAGGGCGGTTCGCTCTTCGTGTTCTCCGTCCAGTGAGCACTCGCGCGCGTATCCTCGAGGTGACTGGGTACGCGCGCGCTTTTTCCAGACGATCGTTGCGGCATCGGCCAAGCCTCGTGCCGCACCCCCTGGTCCAACAATTCCCAACTACGGGAGATGAGGATGCGTCCGAATCATTCTGAAAGCGGCAAGAGCCGACACCGCGCCATTGCCGGGCTTGTTGCATGGGCCGCCGCGTCCGCGATGATCGCCTCGGCCGCACCGTCTCACGCCGACGAGGCGCAGCCGTTCCGTCTCTGCGCCGATCCGACCAATCTGCCGTTCTCGAGCGATAGTCCGTCGCAGCCGGGCTTCTATGTCGAGATCGGGCGGGCCCTGGCGCAGGCGCTCGGCCAGCCGATCGCGTATGACTGGTACAAATCCTATTTCGGCAAGCGCACCGTGCGCGTCACGCTGCTCGGCAAGCAATGCGATGCCATGATCGGCCTGCCGCGCTCCGAGGACTTCATGGGGCCGGCCGTGATCTTCTCCGGCGCCTTCGCGAAGGAGGGCTATGCCCTGGTGACGGCGAAGGGGCAGGCGATCGGCGGTATCGATGGCCTCAAGGGCAAGCGCGTCGCCGTGCAGTTCGCCAGCACGCCGCAAAACCTGCTCGCGAGCCGCGACGACATCCAGAAGGTGACCGTGCTGTCACCCGAGGAAGGCATGCAGGCCCTCGACCAGGGCAAAGCCGACGTCGCCTTCATCTGGGGGCCTGTCGCAGGCTGGCTGAACAAGACCAGCTACCACGATCGCTATCAGATCGAGCTCACCGAAGGTGAAGGTCTGTCATGGGATGCGGCCATCGGCTTCGCGAAGACGTCGACGGAGCTCCGCGATCGCGTCGATGCTGTCTTGCCGCAGCTTCAGAAGACGATCGCCGATCTCGCGGTGAAATATGGCTTGCCGACCGGGCAGCCGGTTCGCTTCGGCGCGGCCCTGGCGGTGCCGGCGGGAACAACGACGGGAACGGGAACCGGAGCCGGCGTGACGCAGGTCGCCAGCGTGGTGGCGACCGAAGCCAAGGGCGACGCCGCCGCGCCGAGCGCCGAGGCCGTCGGCACGGGCAAGGAGATCTTCAACGGCACCTGCGCGCATTGCCATGGTCCCGACGCGATCCAGAGCGAACGCAAGATCGACCTCCGGCTGCTACGTCACCGCTACGGCGACGAAATGCGCGAGAAATTCTGGACCACCGTTCATGAGGGACGGCCTGCCAAGGGCATGCCATCCTGGAAGGACGTCTTCACCGACGACCAGTTCGACAGCATCTATTCCTTCCTGCTGACGGTCCAGGCCGAATCGAACGACTGAACGATCTTGACCGGACGCGATCGGGAGGATGTGGTAGCGTCCATCCGGCATCATCCCGGCGCCGGAGGGCTGCCGCATGGATGCGCCGCTTCCGCTCCTGCGGCGGACGCTCGTGCGGTGGAGTGTTGGGAAGGCGCCATGACCAGCTTCCTGATCATCGACGATCATCCGCTGTTTCGCGAGGCGCTCGGCAATGCGGTGCGGCTGGCCTTGCCGGACGCGCGGATCTTCGAGGCGATGTCGATCGAGGATGCCTTGCATATCCTGTCGGTCGAGCAGGGCATCGACCTTGCGCTGCTCGATCTGTCGCTGCCGGATGCGACCGGCTTCTCCGGCTTTCTCCGCTTGCGCGAGACCTATCCGCGTCTACCCGTCGCCATCGTGTCGAGCGAGGAGGACCAGCAAATCGTCCGCGAGGCGCTGGCGCTGGGCGCCGCCGGCTATCTGCCGAAGTCGACGTCGAAGCGCGAACTCGCGCAATCGATCGAGGGCGTGCTGAGCGGATCGGTGTCCGTGCCGAAGGATTTTGTCGCCACGCCGCTGCGGCGCCGCGCCGATGCCAGCAAGGCGCTGATGGTCAAGCTGCGCGAGCTCACGCCGCAGCAGCTTCGCGTGCTCGACCTGTTGCGCCGCGGCTATCCGAACCGGCAGATCGCCCAGGAGCTTCAGCTCGCGGAGTCCACCGTGAAGGCGCACATCACCGAGATCCTGCGCAAGCTCGGCCTGTTCAGCCGCAACAAGGCGATCATCGAGATCGGCAAGATGGACCTGCCCGATCCGCGGAGCCGGCCCTATGCGCGCCTCGATCGTGGCAGGCCGCAATGAGGCGCGCCCCCGTTCTTGACCTGGATCAACCCGCTTTGACCCGGCTGGGACATTCTCAATTCACCTTCGAACCCGGCAACAGCTTGGGCAGAATCCTGGGAATGGCTCACGCGTGATGCGATTTCTGATTGTCGAGGACCATCCGCTGTTTCGCGAAGCGCTCGAAGGCGCGCTGAAAATGGTCGCGCCCGAAGCCGACATCCTTCAGGCAACATCGATCGACAGTGCGTTCGAGCTGTTGTCGGCGATGGCCGAGCTCGATCTCATCCTCCTTGATCTGTCGATGCCGGGCACAACAGGCCTTTCCGGCATCATCCGCGTCCGCAAGGCGTTTCCCAAAATTCCCGTCGTCATCGTATCCGGGCATCAGGATCCGCAGATCATTTCCGGTGCACTGTCGCTCGGCGTCGCCGGCTACATCCTCAAATCTTCGTCCAAGCAGGATCTTGCGCACGCGATCGGCGAGGTGCTGCGCGGCTCGGTCTGTGTTCCCGGCGCCTATCGTTCGACCCGTCCGCAACGCGTCGCCGGCCCCGCGCAGGATCTCATCAAGCGTCTGCACGATCTGACGCCGCAGCAATTGCGCGTCCTCGAAATGCTCAAGCGTGGCCTGCAGAACAAGCAGATCGCCTATGAACTCAAGATTTCCGAGACCACGGTGAAGGTCCATGTCTCGGATATCCTGCGCAAGCTGAACGTGTTGAGCCGCACCAAGGCGATCGTCGAAATGTCCAGAATCGATTTCGCGACGCTGGCGACCGAAGGGACGAGGACGAAACACAATCGCGCACAATCGGATCGGCAGGAGTGACGCAGGTTCGTCTTTCTCGGCAAAGCGGGGAGGGGAGAGGCGCTAGCTCAGCAGGAACGATAGCAGCGCGCGCATCTCGGCCGGCTTGATCGGCTTCTTCAGCACTTCGAGCCCGCAGAGACTGGCTTCCTTCGCCGCCTTTTCGGAGTAGTCGGCGGTGATGATCATGGCCGGCACTTCCAGCCTCAATTGCTGCCGGACGTCGGCGACGGCGGACAATCCGCTCTCGCCATGATCAAGGTGGAGATCGGCGATGATCGCATCGGGGGCGCCGCCGAGTTCGCTGAGGCGCAGCAGCGCGTCCGAGGCCGACCGCGTGGCGGCGACGTCGCAACCCCAGCCTTCCAGCAGGGCAGCCATCGCTTCGGAGCCGGACGGATCGTTCTCGATCAGGAGGATCTTGGCGCCTTCGAGCCCGCCATACTGTCGTTCCGCGAGCTTGACCTCGTGCACCTCGTCGCGGATGTCGGCGCGATCGGCCGTTTCCATTTCCAGGGTGAAGGTCGATCCCCGGCCGACCAGCGATGACAGACGCACCTCGTGCCCGAGCACGGTTGCGAAACGGCGCACGATGGAGAGGCCGAGCCCGAACCCGGCCTTGTCGATCGCGCTGGCATCGCCGCGCTGGAATTCGCGGAAGATCGCCTCCTGTTGCGCCTGCGGAATTCCCGGTCCGGTGTCGGAAATTTGGACGCAAACACGATTCGGGTGGTGCCGGCAGCCCATGATGACGCCGCCGCTCCTCGTGTAGCGGATCGCGTTCGCGATCAGATTCTGCAGGATCCGTCGCAGCATCATCGCATCCGACGACACCGCGAGCTCCGTGGTGCGGATGCGCAGGACGAGGCCCTGCCGCGCGGCGATCGGCTCGAACTCGTTGCGAAGCTGTTCGAACAGCGGCGCCAGCGCCAGGGGGTGCACGTCGGGCTTGAGCGCGCCCGCGTCGAGCTTTGCGATCTCCAGCAACGAGCGTAGCAGGTCTTCCAGCGTCAGCAGCGAGCGATCGACCTGCTCGATGAGCAGGCCTGCATCCTGCGATTCCATCATCTCCGTCAGCGCCGACAGCGTCAGGCGGGCCGCGTTCAACGGCTGCAGCAGGTCGTGGGTGACCGAAATCAGCACCGAGGATTTCAGTGAGCTCGCCTCCTCCGCCTGCTGCTTGGCGCGGTACAGGCCTTCATTGGCGCGCTCGATCGAATGCAGCGCCTCGCGCAGCTGATGCGTCCGGTTGCGAACCTGGTGATCGAGCGCAATGGCCGTCTCGAACAGCGAGAAGGCGTTGAGTTGCTGGTCCATCGAGCGCTCGACGCGGGACATCAGCGCGGCATTGATCTTCTTCAGCTTCGCGGTCTCACGTCGGAGCTGTTCGACTGTCGCGGGATCCTGCCAGGTCCCGGTCACGCCGGCCGCCTGCCGATGGCGACGCCCGTGAACGTCTGGTTCACATGCATCGAGCCGAACTGTTCACCGTAGGTGTGAAAGCCAATGACGCGATTCTCCCGGTAGAGCTCGGACATGTCGCGGGCAAGCTGATGCTGCTCGGCATCGAGCCGGCGCAGCAGGCACTCGAAGCCGATATAAAGAGACACGTCGCCGATTTGATCCTGCGTCTGCGCGAAGAGCTCGCGTGTCGATCCGACCAGGCTTCGCGAAGTTGCGGCCGTCAGCACCATGCCCTCGTCGATGGCGCAAAAGAAATGCAGCGAGCCGTCCGGCTCGACGCGCTGGATCGACCGCGCGTAGTAGGAGCCGCCGACGCGGACCAGCACCGGATGGGAGGCGAAGGAGAACGGATCGAGCTTGGCGTCATCCATGATCCCGACCATGCGGGAGTATTCCTCGGCGGCGGGCTCCGCGTTCAGCTCCTTCACCGTGCGGCTTTCGATATCGGCCTCGGTCACCACCATCTTCTGCGGCATCGGCTCGAAATTGTCGCACTTGAAGACGCGGAACGGCAGCGACGTGTTCAAGAGGATCAGGAGGGCAGCATTCGTGTAGGCCTTGCCTTCGAAGAACACCCATGTCTTCTCGAAGCGCATTCCGTCGCCCGCCGACCCGCCGACAATCGGAATGTCGTCGAGCGAGGCATAGACGGCGGACATCACCGCCTCTTCGCGGCGGCACAGCCCGTCGATCAGGACCAGGCCGAAGGGACTGCCGCGATCAACCTGCGGGGTCGCGCGCAAGAGCTCGTGGCGAAGCTCGCCGCCGATCCGCCGGCCGTCCTCGACGCGGAAGCTGTCGAGATTGAGGATCGGCCGGACCACGGCCGAAAAATCTCCGCGGCTGAATGCCAGTGCCACCACACTGTTCTCGTCCCAGCCGTCAGGGGCGAGCTCACCCGCGGTCGTGCAGCCGCAGACCGGGGTTTCGTCGAACCGCCGGGTGATGTCGGCGATGAAATGATGGGGGTCGTAGTGAGGCGAGAGGAAGACCAGGATCAATGCCAGGTCGTCGGAGGGAAGCTGCGCCACAAGCTCGGCCACGGCTTCATCGACGGTCGCAGCCTTCGATTTCGCAACGGCAACGCCGGACGCACCGCTAAACCGAAAGTCGGTTTGCCCCACACCGTTTCTCCCCTCGAGGCCCAGCTCGGTCTAGCGCCAAGTGCCTGACAAGTGCCCAGACAGTAAGGTCTTTTCCGCTCTGCCGCAACACAGCGACCGCGAGGCCGGGTCAGCGCGGCCTGTCCCGCCAGGGCTGGGGAATTTACCGCCCCTTGACGATTCTGCCTTAATTTTCTGCACCGGTCCGGGAGGGGCTGCTCCCGGGCAACCGGCGGCTGTTTGCAAGAACATAAGGTTGGGGGTTGGGATGACCGGACGTATCGCGGCGAAATCCAAGCGCACAATATTTCCGACCCTCAGGTTCCGCGCCAAAATCATCCTCGGCTTTGCCGCTGTGCTGGTGATCTCCGCGGGTAGCATGGCCTTCTCCTATTTCGGCTTCGAACGGGTATCGTCCGGGGTCGGCTCCTACCGCACCAGCGTCTCCGAGGCTGATCTCGCCCGCAACATCGACCGCGAGCTGCTCGCCTATCGTTCGGCGGTGCGGTATTTCGTCGTCACCGGCAAGGAAGACGACGCCAAGGCGGCGCTGGACACGGAGGCGAGCCTGAAGAACGCCATCGACCAGGCGATCAAGGGCACCAAGACGCCGGAGCGGCAGGAGAGCCTCAACAAGCTCGCCAAGGAGTTTTCCAATTTCTCCGCGACCTTCGCAAAGGTCCTGCAGGCCAAGCGCGACAGCGCGCTCCTGGTGCAGAACCAGCTCACGCGTGACGCCAACCTCCTGAAGTACAAGCTCGACGACATCGGCAACAATGCCTCCGACGCCGAAGCACAGTCGATCGAGTTCGGCACCAAGCAGGTCAATGCCCAGTTCCAGACGGCGACCGCGGCCGCGACCAATTTCGTCCTGACATCCGACCAGGGGATCGGCATCAGCGCGCTGGCGCGGCTGAAATTCGTCGAGAATTCGCTGGGCGCGGTCTATTCCATGGACGACAAGATCGTCGCCGGCCTGAAGGACGCCAAGGCTCTGCTTGTCGCCTATCGCGAAGCGCTGGAGAAGCTGATCGCAAACGCCAAGATGGTCGATGATCTCGTCACCGAGATGAGCGGCTCGGCGGGCGCGATCCTGCAGGGCGCGACCGCCATGAAGGCGGATTTGGTCGCCGAACAGCAGCGCCTGGATTCGGAATCGGAAACCACCATCGGACAGACCGAGCGCTTCATCCTGATGCTGGCCGTTGGCGGCACCCTGCTGGGCGCGGTCCTCGCCTTCCTGCTCGGCACCGGCATCTCGCGTCCGATGATCGCGATGTGCAAGGCGATGCGCGAGCTTGCGTCGGGCAATTTCGATGTCGTGCTGCCGGGCCTTGGCCGCAAGGACGAGATCGGCGAGATGGCCGGCGCGGTCGAGGAGTTCAAGATGCAGGCGGTGGCGAAAGCCGAGCGCGATGCTGCCGCCAGCGAGGCCCAGAACAAGGAAGCAAGTGCGGCGCGCCGTTCCGAGCTGATCCGCTTTGCCGACGATTTCGAAAGCGCCGTGGGCGCCATCGTCTCCAACGTCTCGGCCTCTGCCGTGCAGCTTGAATCGGCGGCCTCGACGCTGACCCGCACCGCCGAGACCACGCAGAGCCTGTCGAGCCAGGTCGCCGGCGTGTCCGAGCAGGCCTCGAGCAACATGCAGTCGGTCGCGACCGCGACCGAGGAGCTGTCGGCCTCCGTCGAGGAGATCGGCCGCCAGGTCCGCGACTCCAGCCGCATCGCGGAAGCCGCCGTGGTGCAGGCCAAGGAGACCGACGGCCGCATCGGCAAGCTTTCGCATGCCGCCCAGCAGATCGGCGAGGTGGTCAAGCTGATCACGGCGATCGCCGAGCAGACCAATCTTCTGGCGCTCAACGCCACCATCGAGGCGGCGCGCGCCGGTGAGGCCGGCCGCGGCTTTGCCGTGGTCGCGAGCGAAGTGAAGTCGCTGGCGAGCCAGACCGCGAAGGCGACGGACGAGATCTCCTCGCATATCGCAGGGATGCAGGGCGCGACCGCCGAATCGGTTGCCGCGATCAAGGAGATCGGCGCGACCATCGGCCAGATCTCGACGATTTCGACCTCCATCGCCAGCGCGGTGGAGCAGCAGGGTGCCGCCACCCAGGAGATCGCCCGCAGCGTCCAGAACGTCGCGCAAGGCACGCAAGCCGCCGCCACCGACATCGGCCAGGTCAACCGCGGCGCCGCCGAGACCGGCTCGGCCTCGGAGGAGGTGCTGAATTCGGCCAAGTCGCTCTCCAGCGAGAGCACCCGCCTCCGCGCCGAGCTCGACCGCTTCATGGG
>NZ_LSEF01000118.1 GCF_001641695.1 Bradyrhizobium neotropicale | reverse complement strand
GGCCTACCTGACCGATGTGCTGGAGCGCATCGTGTCCGGGCGAACCAGAAGCCATCAGCTGCGCGAGCTGCTCGCCTGGAACTGGAAGGCGGCGCGCCATCGCACCGCACAGGCTGCTGCATGAACGCGCGTCGCCATAAAGCAGCATCGTCGATGGCGTCAGCCGCGATGCCGCTTGCGGAGCTCGAGCGATGGCTCCAGGCTCGCGTCGATCGGCATCCTGCCGCCACCAGCATTCCCATGCTCGACGGCTATGCCGCCGCGATCGTAGCCGGACCGGTGTCGATGAGCCCGCTCGGCTGGATCTGCCCGCTGCTCGCCATCGACGCCGATGCTTTCAACCACGGCGGCACCCCGGAGTTCGCTGCGATCTCCGCTGTCGCGCTGCGCCATAACGAGATCAGCAACACCCTCTCGACCGCGCCCGATCGGTTCGAGCCGATGCACCGGCGCGAAGTCAATGGCGATATCGATCCGCGTCCGTGGTGTCAGGGCTTCTATGCCGCGATGCAGCTCAGACCGTCGGCGTGGGCGCCGTTGCTGGACGCCGGCAACGTCAATCACGGCCTGCTGCTGCCCATCCTGCTGCATGGTCGCGACGATCAGAGCCGTCCGCCGCTCGGATCACCGCAAGGCGGCCGTAACGCCTACGCCGAGATCCCGGCGGCCGTCGAGGCCTTGCGCCAGTACTGGATGCCTATCCGCTACCCACGCACACGCTGATCACCGCGGACGTGGGAGCTCATACCGGTTACGATCAAACCGCTTGGAGTCATCGAAACCATCCTCGAATTGGACGAGCGATCGTTCGTAGCCTCCTCCGGGATCCACGATCGGCTTCCGAAAGGAGAGTCGTTGCGGACTGGAAGGTTTGGTCGCAAATGGATTCAGTCGGTGAACTTAAGGATTGACCCTACCTTGTCCGTTCGTTTGGGACGGATCGCATTGGCGGATCAATCCGTACCTGACCTGCTCGAAAGTTGGCGCGTCGTCGAGAAGGTACAGAGAACGGCGCTTGCCAAACGAAGTGGGGCGCGACACATTTGCCGTTGACCTGCTCGCCGTGGGCAGTCCCAAGTCTCTCCTACTTGGCGCCAGCGAGCCGATGATTGAGCCGTCGGCTATCTCCTAAGACTTTGAATGAGCAACTTGTTGTTCAATTGCTGCAGCACGATGTTTAACTTCGTCTTTGTGTCGTTCCCAATCCCCGTCCTTCCCACATAGCGGTGTTCCGTACGCGCAGGGCGCACCGTAATTGTTTTGACGGTCAAGATTTTTCTGTTCGGATCGTTTGGATCGCTCTCTCTAACCACCTGGCGTTTGGTCACTGCCTTGATATGGACTGTCTGAAATATCTTCTCGAAGTCTCCTGGAGCCATTTCAACCATTGCTATGTCGAGCGAATTCGTCAGTTTCGCTTCATAGGCGAAGCCGGTCTTTGCCGTTCCACCACTAAAGGCCCAGTTTGGAGTTACGCCAGCGCCCAGAGTCGTGAGGAAATCAAGCGTATAGCCAATCGACTTATCTTTATCTGTGAAGGGCAAGATTTGGCCAAATCTTGAGTTTTCTTCAGCTGCCTGTTGCACCTTGAGCTGATCTTCGAAGACTCGAATAATCCATTCCGCAAGGCCAAGATTTCCTTCGAGCAGTATGCCGACAGGAACATTTTTGCAGTCGTGGAGCGCAGCTTCCGCGAACGCCGTGTAGACGTTGGAAAGAGCGGTGCGCTTAGCGTTAAGGCTTGCGCCGGCAGTGATCTCCAGCGGGCTAAGACTACCGAACGGGCCAATTGCCGAACCCGAGGAGGCTATCCCTCCGGTGGTATCCACCAACATGGACAGGGTAACGGCCGCGGCCCATCTGCTGAGGTCTGGAAAGATGGGCCTACCGGATGAATCAACTCTACTGCCAAGTTCGTTGTAGGCTCTGCCAATCTCGCATTTTACTCGAGTTTCGACGAGAGCTAACGAAACGCCATCAGCTTGCTCAGTCGGTAAAGTCGCACACCCCGCCATCAGGACGCAGCAAAATGCTGCGACCACAAATCGCCCATACATTATTATTGCCCCAAATTATGAACCTAGGCTTCCACAACTATCGGTAGCGCGCAAGTGATTTGTCGTTTGATCAGCGCCGTTGCAGGAGGCGGCTAGTCGTTCGCCCTCGACACAGCCGCCACCATCGGCGTTCTTCAACATAAAAGGAACAAACGGCAACTATCAAAGCTAAGGATCGCGACCGCAGTCTGCAATGCGATATCTCTTGTCGTTTCTCTCCCGCCGCTGATTATTTCCGCGGACACTTGGCGAGGTCATAGCCATGCAGGCCATGATCCAATCTCTGTATGCGGTCACCCGCGTATAGACACCGTATTTACTTTGGACGCCACACTTATCTCCCCATCCGACTATGCCAACCTGAACAACGTCGTCTTTCAAAGGATGATAGGTAAGGGGGCCGCCGCTGTCTCCTTGACAAGAATCTTTGTTGACTTCACCGGCACAAATCATCCCGTCAGTAATGGCGTGATCGTAGCTTTGCGCACGATTGCAGGTCTCGCGACTAACGAATGGCACGTCTACCGAAAGTAGGCCGGCAACAGCCTTCCCTCCCACTTTTGTCGCGCCAAACCCCGTCGCGGTCAGCTTCTGGTTTGGTTGTGCAATGGTAGCCTCCAGCGCGGTATCGATCAGCGGTATTTGTTGCAACTGCGCATTCATTTCGAAGGGCTTGAAGACCTGAACCAGCGCCACATCGTTCACTGGATGAGGCCCGGCCACCACGTTGGAATTGTCCG
This sequence comes from Bradyrhizobium neotropicale, assembly GCF_001641695.1. Lineage (GTDB taxonomy): Bacteria > Pseudomonadota > Alphaproteobacteria > Rhizobiales > Xanthobacteraceae > Bradyrhizobium > Bradyrhizobium neotropicale. Next base: position 12,350 of record NZ_LSEF01000118.1, on the reverse strand, counting down.
TAGCGTACTTTGCGTGCACGATGATGCGCCTGACGCTGCGAGCTTGCGCGCTTTTTCCAAGATCGGAGGTCCCTGCAACGGCTCTAACATCGGTCGACTTCAAATCCTCCATGCAATGGCCTGCTGTCAGGATCCAGTTAGGCGCTATCAAAGATCCTCCGCAGAAATGCGCGTCAACGCCGCTGGGAACCCATGAAATCTGAAGTGAAGTCTGCCATCGGTGTGTGCCAGGTGAAACCGGATGGCCGCCGATAATCTTTTGCTCGGCACTCTGCAAATAGCGTCGCGCGGTCTCGATGTATGGCGCGGAGCCCTTGAGCTGATCCGCAGCCAGTTCGTCGCTGTAGGCAGGGTGCGTCAGCAGAGTAGCGCCGCATACAAGAGCAAGTCTCCCAAGCATGCATGCGATGGAAGCGCGTCCGCGGGCGGGAATCATATCTTGCCTTTTGATCATTTTGCCTCCTGATTGACAGCTATCGTGACGCGGGCGGTATTGGCGACAGTTGTACCTTCGCCCTGTTCGATAATTCCTCCGATGAGGGCGTTCGAAATACCAAGCCTCGACAGCTCGGAACGAATTCGAGTGAGACGAAGTTGCGAGGACTGCGCGCCATATGATTTATCGACATTGGTTGGCGGACGAATGCGGATGCTCACGCCTACGACATTTTTGACGCCAATTTCTTCTATTGTCTTTGCAAGTGAGGAGAAGTTCGGTGGTGACAGGATGTCGCTGCTCCCGAACGTTACATCGGAGACGCGCAGCTTCGCTGTAGCAAGGTTGCGCAAGTCCGGGACCGTCGCGTCTGGTACATAAATCTTCTTGCCATCCTGGAACGAGCCTTCGATCCAGTTTTTTTGACCTACTCTCAAGAAATTGCTGACTGTGAAGCTGTCGCCCTTGTTCAACGTGCTCAGTTTTGAGCCCGTCACACTCGGCCGATCGAACGTATCTATTGTCGCTCTGGCTGTGATGTATGGTTTCGACTGGGGAGCCGCGTTCTCCCCATCGGACCGCTGCGTTCCGGAAAACTCCAAATTTCCGCTCAGTCCCGGCACCACCATCGAAAGAGTCGCGCCCAATTTGTTTGCGTCCGTCGGAAAAGTGCGCGTGCTGAGCACGGTTGAGAACTGGCCCGCGTTCTCCACTGCGAGCGGATTAACTTGGCTCGTAGTCGTCTTTCTCGGCTGACTTTGTCGGTCCGCTAGCCACTTTCGGGCTGCAGCGACAAAACGCGAGCCTGGAAGAAGTCGCACGTAAAAATTCGCATCTCCTTCCGTTCCTGCCGTTAAGATGGCCAGCCAGCTAGCTTTCTCTTCATCCAAGATCTCCTGTGAGGGAGCGGGATAGAGCGCGCCGCTGTAAACACCACCTAGCTCAGGAATTTGGTGACCTTGAGTGGCCATCTGAACAGCTATCGTCGCCTGTCGGTGGGCATCGATGATCGGCTTGCCGGGTTGATCAACGTATTTCAGCCAGTAGCCGGTATATTTGCTGTTCTGGTTTGGGTCTGTGCTGCCTTCCGACGAGTAGCCTTCCTGGGCGGCAAAGAAGAGGAGTGATGATGCGCCTTGCAGCAGATCGACCTTCTTTTGAAGGGCGTCCGCCTTTGACATCGGAAACTTGGGTGCATCTCGGCAAGCATCAACCACGATGGTCGCCTGACCGGCTCCCACGTGGTCAACCAGACTAACGATCTCCGATACGGAGACGTTCAGATCTTCGGGATCAACCGGATCGCCACTGCCAGGCTGTTTGGGCGGATTCGCGTTGTCGACAGTCGACGGAACGATAAAATTTCTGCCTCTGAACCAAAATCCATGCCCAGAGTAGTAGACTAGGACAATATCTCCACGCTTGACCGAACTGAAGAAGAACTTGAGATCTGACCGCAAGCCTTCGGCGGTCTTTTTTGCTTCGTCGCTGGCTAGGATAACATTGAATTTCAGTGCTTCCAGCTTTGCCTTTACGGTGGCTTCGTCCTTGGCGGAACTCGGTAACTTGTCCTCGTGTTCATAGTCCGAGATCGATAGAACGTAGGCCTTTCTCGGCACCGGCTGTTCGAAAACGTAGTTTGGGATGTCTTCCGCACTGCATACTGCGGAAAGGCACGCGAATACGATCAAGACCGCGCTCTTCGCGAAATATCTCATTCCAAATGCCCTGGTAGACAACGTCAATAAGAACAGTGGCAACCGTCAGGCTGTGGAAGCGTCTCCGATCCGCATGCGCTCCGTATCAGGTGAAGCCATCTTCGTTGCTCGAACAATAACGAGAGTTAGCTTACGCTGAGTGACTTAAAGTTGCAATCGCTTGAGATAGTGAGTAACACTTAGTGGCTACTTTTGGTTCTTCCTAATTGTTTAGGTCCTCTCTTGCTCCCCGACTGCCATTGGCTCGCGGTCGCAGATGAAATCGCTAGTTACATATTACGTGACGCAGCCCGGAAAATCCTCATCTGGACGTTGGACGTACTCTCTGTCGGCATACGTACCGATCGTTGCTCGCCCGAAGTCCGTCTGGGCCCAACCGCGTCGCCTTTTATGTCGGACTGAATATCGCCCCACTTTCGTTCACTTCTCGGCGTGCGCAGGCGAGCTAGCAGTCCTGTTTGACGCCTAGCGTCGCCCGTACCCGCGCATAGCCGACTCTTAGCAAATATCGCAGGCGAAATTCGTCGAAGGAGGGCGATCAAGTGCGGAATTTCGGCGTTGAGGCGGGATGGTTTGCAACAATCGGTATCTGCCGAATCGCTACTGTGCACAGCGAAGCGTATTCACATTGATTCGACGCGCTTTCTTAGAGGAGATTGACCATGGCCAAAGTGCCTCCATTCCATTCGAAAAAGCCAAACGCAAAGAACGTCTATCACGACAACGACAAGTGCACCGAGGGCAACAACATCGAACGGCAGTATCTTGCCCCCGGCACTGGCGGGCGCCCCCGCTGCGAACACTGTAACCGCCTTGCCTGATCTACCCTCGGTCGTGGTGCGCCAAAATCTGGCGCACCATGCAGGCAGCCATGACGACGCCGTAAGCCCGCTGCATTCTGAGGATCCGCGAGCCGCATCCAAAGCTCATTGGGAGCACGGACGAGCCTCGGGGCCATCTCACGCCACAGCTGGACCCCCGCAATGAGACGGACAACGTCGAGGGCTCCAGGGTCATTCCCTTGCCGCCGACAGCTCCGCCGCACTTCGAAGCTCGTGTCGCGTTGTGGCAAATGCGACCACGCGCCTGTCCGAATTCGACGTGATCGTCCACACTGTGATGCGCCATACGGCGGGTCCCAGGGAGACTTGCCGATTCGTAGCTTCAGATCGAGCTCACGCCAGGTTTTGAGCCAGTCGTGAGAGCAAGTGGGCGCCTCTGCCGTCCTCCGGTATGCGGAGCACACTACTCAATCAGGTAGGGCCAAACTGGGAACGTGCCCGGGATGTTGGCCAGGATTTGGCACGGATCTCATTGGCGTACCGACGACGGAACACGCCAAATTTGGCGGAGAAAATCGATGCCCATCAGCGATGAGTTGGCTGCCCTGCGCAGTCATCGTAATCAGATCCACCGCTATCGTCGTCTACTTAAGTCCCAACTTGCTGAGTACGAGCGCCAATATTTCGAGAGGCGCTTGTCTGAAGAGCGCCATGCTTTCGAAGCCCTGGCAGCGGCTGCCTTTCCGTTGGCCTTTGAAATCCCGCATGCGCCTGCTGGCACTGGCCCGGCTCGGCCTGGGTAGAACAAGCTGCCAAAACACAAATAAGGTCTCCGGAATTTCGAGGCGCAAAGCGCCAAAGTCAGGCGCCCTCTCGAACGGCAGTATTCGCCAAGAGCGGCAACTGGCGCTCGCCGATCGGGCTCGTGCCGCTGTTCGGCTTGCGCTCGCCAGCCGCCAGCCGGGAAGAGGCCGGTAGGGGGAAGGGGGCTGCAAGGATGTGGCGCGATGGGAATGCCGGTATTCCTACAAACAGGTTGGACTATCCTTGGCTCTGTCCCATCTGGAGATGCTGGCTCCGGCACGCGTACGCGCTCGCCCGCGAATCATTCCAGGGACCAGGCCGCCGAGACCGAAAGCCGACCAGCGGCGGTGGTCTCATCATGCGGTTCTTACGTGGCTGGCCCCTTACCCGTCGATCTCAGATAGTAAAAGCGGGGCGGAACGACGCCCTGGACCGGTGATACGCCGATTCCGCCCCTACATCACCCGGGAGAGATCGGTGATGCTGTTTAGCACGGTGCAAGCAGCGTGCCTAAACCTGGCCGCAGCTCCTCCAACCATGTTATGCGTGGATCGCCTCGAAAGCTTGAACCATACGCGGCGTCAAGTTTCGCGTGCTTAACGACAGAGCCCAAACAAGCGGCGCTGGCCATGACGGCAAGGCGTATGTTGGACCCATAGCCGCACACGGGGCGCAAGTTCGCGCCAATCCCGTTTGCCGATCATGTTCTTATATTGCAGACCGAAGTTCCAGACGTTGGTGGCTGAAAGCGTTCCTGGACAGAACGACCGTTGAGCGCAGCGCCGTGCCCAGAGCCGATCTCTGCCGTCCACCCGTGATGTCTGGCGGTTGAACGGCTCGAGCGTGACTGTCCGCCGATGCGCCAGCGCCATTCGGCCTGCGCAAGATCACGGGGATGCTGCCTGTGCCGGAAGTGGCGCATTCAGCACGTCACACGAAGGCACGCCTGCGGCATGAGGCCGTCGAAACCGCATGCTGCTTGGCGCGGAGCGTCAGGGTCGGGAAAGTGCTTCGCGCAGACGTGAGGTCGCCGTGAAGGGCGGGATAACTCCAGCGCAGGGGGATCATTGTCGTTTCTTTCTTTCACTACGCTAGACTACGCTTCCGGTCTTCGCGCAATTGAAGCAGCAGTCATCCTGCCCTTTGTCTCGTCCCATCTTCAGTGGGCCAATCACTGTCATTTGCAACCGATCTCGCGCCGCGTGCTCGCTCACGCGTGCGTCGGACCTTTGCCTCCGAGGACGAGCCGAGCATGAGCTTTGAGACAGAACGAGATGAAGCGAACGGACCAACTTTGGAACGATCCAATGTGGCCGGCCCGAGAGCGCGGCAAAGCTCTTCGGTAACACGAAAGATCGGCGTTCAGCTTTCCGAACAAATCTTCGAGCGCCTGGAAGCTGCAACCGAACGGCCGGGTGTTAGCAAGAGCAGTGTTGTGGAGGCAGCGCTTGAGCGATTCCTCGATCCTGCACCCCCGATTGAAGGTCTGATCTATGAGACGCTCGACCGGATCAACAGCCGGCTTGAGCATCTCGATGGCGAGGTCCGCATCATCGCCGAGACGGTCGCGCTGCATGCCCGCTATCACCTGACCGTTACACCTGCGATGCCACAACCACAACAGCGTCAAGCGTGTGCATTGGGACGAGATCGATTCGAGGCCCTGGCCGAACAGGTCAATCGGCGTGTGAGCCTGCGTCGTCCCCTGATGCGGGAGACAATCGACCGCATCGAGAACGAACGGGCCTATTCTAGCACCACCGAAACTGCTTCGCCGGCCTCGGCCGAGCCAGCCGGGGATAGTGCCCCGGTCAATAATACAGAGGAAACCGCTGACATGATTGCTGCCGCCGAGGAGGGCGGCAGCAATCGCAACTTTCAACATCTGCCAAACGCGTTCTGCTGAATTGGCCGGATGCCAGGCGGGCGATGCGCGAGAAGCGAGCGGCCGCGTCATCCGCAAGCGGTCGGATTCCGATGCTGCGCGCGGATTTCCGATTCTGCGCCTTATCGCTTGTGTTTTTCTCCCGTTTGCCGCGGGCTACTACCTGTCCTATGTGTTCCGGACGATCAACACAGTGATTTCCGGGCAGCTGTCATCCGAACTGGGTCTTGATGCCGCCAATCTTGGCCTTTTGACATCGGTCTATTTCCTGGTCTTCGCCGGGGTCCAGATTCCCGTTGGAACGCTGCTGGATCGTTTTGGCCCACGCCGCGTCCAGAGCGTGCTTCTGTTGATTGCCGGCTGTGGGGCGGCTCTGTTCGGAGCGGCGACGGGCTTGGTGGAGCTTCTGATCGCGCGCGCGTTGATCGGCCTCGGCGTGTCGGGTGCAGCCCTATCCGGGATGAAGGCCATTGTCACTTGGTTTCCAAGAGAGCGCGTGGCGCTCATCAATGGCTACATGATCACGCTCGGAGCGCTCGGTGCGGTAACCGCAACGACGCCCGCTGAGTGGGCACTAGAATACACTGGATGGCGTCAGCTGTTCGAAATCTTGGCCCTTGCGACGTTCGCTGCGGCCCTTCTGATCTTCTGGGCGGTCCCTGAAGCGATGCGGCCACAGGAGACCAGGCTGAGCCCCCTGAAGCTAAGAGCCATCTACACGGACAGGCGTTTCTGGCGAATCGCGCCACTCTCCGCAAGCTGCGTCGGATCGGCTTGGTCGTTGCAGGCCTTGTGGGCAGCGCCCTGGCTGAAGGATGTCGAAGGGCTTACCCGCGAGTCTTTGATCACCCAGCTCTTTATCATGGCGCTGGGAGTCTGCGCCGGAGCATTGCTGCTTGGCACCCTGGCTGACCGGCTGCGCAGGCGCGGGATCGGGTCAGAAGGACTGTTCGTCGCAGTGACGGTGCTATTCATGGGCGCCGAGCTTGCGCTAGTCTTCCGCGTACCGCTACCATCGCAATTGTCATGGCTCGTCATCTCGGTCGTTGGTGCGGCCACGGTCCTCAGCTATGCGATCATCGCGGAATATTTCCCGCGCGAGTTTGCCGCCAGAGCAAATGCCGGCTTGAATGTTGTTCATTTCGGGTGGTGTTTCGTCGTCCAATACGGCACCGGCCTGATCCTGGAGCAATGGTCCACTCAGAATGGCCATCCCGCGATCGCCTACCAGGTGGCGTTCGCATGCGCCGTCGCTGTGCAGTGTCTGGCGTTAGCTTGGTATTTGATACCGTGGTTACGGAGTCTTGGCAGGCGGGTCGCCAACCGCTCCCGCCGCGATCGGACGATCGACCCATGCTCGTTTGAAATACTCATGCCACCCGCAGACGCTGCTGTCTTCCGACCGCACGAAGGCGACGAGTGGTAAGGCGAGCCGCATCAGCTCGCTCTACTCGCTCGCGCATGGTCCGAGCATCGAAAAATCCGTACCCAAAAGATTTAGGGGACGGTGCGGCGACAATCGAACGAGCAGCTACCGCCATTAGGTTCCCCCGGCAATCACGCCGAAGAATCGCGACCGCTTTCAGGACGAGATTGTGCTGCTGGCAGTATCGCGTGTTCGCACGGATCGTGCGCGCGGGCGGCAAATACATCCAGCCGCATTAATGTGATATCATCAGATCGCGACTTCTTCATTGTCCTGGATTTGCATGATCTATTCGTTGCGGCTACCTGACCTGCCTTGCGCTATCCCTGTTGTCGAGTTTGTCGGGTCTCAGACACGGTGATGTTCGGCCGGCGTGCCGCCGCACTCTCACTTAAGCCGCTGAATGGAATGCAGAAGGGTCTTTCTGGGCCCGTCCTGCGCCGTTGGCACGACTCTTGAATTTCTCTCTTCTGCGCGGCGGCAGCAGCTGCCGACCGGCACCAATGAGAAAGGAGACAACAATGAGGACCGATATGTCAGTCTATGGTGTGACAGAACTAACGCCTGAAGAAGCATCGGCGACCTCGGGCGGGGTGTTTGGGGCCTTGTGGCAGCAGTAGTCGAACTCTTTGTGCTAGCGGCAGCCGTTCCCGTTGCAGCTACAATGATACCCTGGAAATAGGCCTGAACGGCCTTCTTCGCACTCACAAGCGAAGCTTGAATTGAGTTATTCTGTGTAAGAAGGGGTCTGCGAGCCCGCGGAGCCGGTCGTAGTCCAACCGCGGCCAGAGGCGTGCCCTTCCATGGGAGCGCTGCACAGATCGAACAGTCTTGCGGGCCGTAGCGGGCGCGAGAAAGTCTTCAACGCGCAGCACGCTATCAAGATGCTGCGCGAAAGAATTCCCGGCGACAATCAAGACAATCCAAGGAGCCGAAACATCAGTTCCGCCGTCTCCTCGCACAGAGACAGGGGCCGCAGCATACGCACGGGTTGATGCACTACACTCAAGGGGAAATGCAGCCATGTGTGCGGGAGCATGTGGAATTTCCGATCGCGGGCCTGCTGATTGGCGGGGCGGCACCGACGCAAGTCTGGAGGAGATACGCCGGGGCCGCCCCTACGTCACCTGGATGCTGGTGGCACTGCGTTGAAGCTAGCAAGTAACGTGGCCGAACCGAGGCAGTAGTCCTGCAATTATCCTATGCGAGGATCACGCTCTAAGGGGTTGAATCGCACGCGACGTCAGGTTGTATGCTTGCAAGTCAACGGCTACGTGACGCTCGGTGGAGGGCGAGGCGATAACTGCATCTGTGCCTAATGGCTGTTGGACTTCATGGGCCGTTCGAACTGGCTGCGCTTGCGTTTTCGTGATGTTTGTTCAGTCGAAGGTCTGATCGCCATGTTCGACCAATCGACGGCGCAGGCCTCGCCTTCGATCGCATCGTGCGCGGGCTCGCTTTCGGATGCGCGCACTTACATAAGGCTGCTCACGATTCGTCTGCAACACTACGCAACGTGAGATTCAAGAGGCGCCATCGCCGGTCGCAACCCAGGTGTACGAATGGGTCGGTTTTTATGCCGGCATCAATACCGGTTGGGCTTCGAGCCAAAACTGCTGGGATTTCGGTGGCATCAGTTCAGAGGGCTGCCATCATGCAAATGGCGGCACGGTCGGTGGGCAGATTGGGTATCGATGGCAATACGGCCACGCCCTTGTTGGCTTCGAAGGCCAAGGCAATTGGGCGAATCTCAGTGGCTCCAATATCAGCATTGCGCTGCCAACCGACAGTATTCGAACCAAGGTCGATGGATTCGGTATGATCACGGGCCAGGTCGGCTATGCCTTCGACAATGACGTGCTGATTTACGCCAAAGGCGGCCTCGCGCTGACGAGCAACACCTACGAGATCAATTCCAGTCTCACCGGCGCGCCGTTGGCAAGAGCTGGGGATATTGCTTGGGGCGGTGCAGTAGGCGCTGGCGTGGAATTCATGTTCGCGCCGAACTGGTCGGTTGCCGTCGAGTATGACCACTTGTTTATGCAGGACGGCAACTTGAATTTTACCACGGCTACAGGTCCTGCGAATGATCGCATCCATCAGGATGTCGATCTCGTGACCGCCCGGCTCAACTACACGTTCAGCCCGCCTGTGGTTATCAATCCAGTAGCTGTCAAATAGCGATTCTCGTCACCTTCAAAAGGTCCTCGAGAGCCCCTGCCCTAGGCGGGGGCTCCTTTACCTCGCTGCTTATCCGCCGCGCAGGCAGTTTCCCCAAGGGTGTTACCTCACACGCCAACAAATCAAGGTATGATCGGCAAGCCGTTGAGACGGCGGTCGCGTCCGCCAGAGCATGCGATTTCGTGGTAATGCTGATTGCTCGGAAGGTAAAGCGGGGCGGCACCGACGCCTGGATCGGAATACGCCGAGTCCGCCCCTGCGTCACCTGGAAGCTGGTGACGCTGCCTCAAATCTAGCAAACAACGTGGCCTAACCGAGGCTGTGGTACTGCAATTATCCTATGCGTGGGTCGCGCTCGAAGCGGTTGAATCGTACGCGGCGTCAGATTCTAGGCTTGCGAGTCAACGGCTACGTGATGACGCTCGGTGAGCGCGGTGCGGTCACTGCAACTATGCTGGCCAATGGCGGTTGGACTGCACGCGCGTCGTTCGAACTGGCGGCCCTTGCGTGTTCGTGATGCTCGGTCAGTCTAAGGCCTGATCGTCATGTTCGATCAATTGACGGCGGAGACTTCGCGTTGGATCGCCTTGTGCGCGTCTCCGCCAGGTTGCGCATCAACAAAGACCGCTTACGCCGGCTTTGAGCGGCCCATTCATTCTCGAATAAATGAAATCTACGGCATTGGAATATGGAGGCCCAATGCGCATCTGCGGCATCAAACTGGGGCATGATGGAGCGATCGCTGTTATCGAGGATGAACGGCTAATCTTTTGTGTCGAGCGGGAGAAGCGAGGCAACAATCGACGCTATCAAGCCATCGACAATTTCGACGCCGTTGTTGCCGCCTTGGCGGCGCAGGGCCTCGATCCACGCGATTTTGATCAATTCGTCATCGACGGCGCGTGGTGGAGAGACGGTCTTCGGCTTGTCAGTAGCACCGAACCCGTCACTCTCGAGTGGGGGCCCATGATCCATTGGCTCCGATGCGGTTGGAAGATGGCGTGCGCGGATGCGAATGCGTCTGGTTATCAGGTCGAAGATTTGTGACCGTTTTCAGGGACGAGATTGTGCAGCTTGGCAGCCTAGTTCTGTAGCAACTTTGGAGCTTGCTGTATCGTAGGCTACGACGGAAGGCATTGAGGAGGCCGGAGGTGAAGCGAACGAATAAATCCGTTTAAGGGCGGCAATTCACGGCGGAGATCATCCTGTGGGCGGGTCGCTGGTACTCAAATGTATTCAACGTTGCTGCCTGACCTGAGCCCTCATCCACCCCCTCGCTTGACCTACATCACAGTTTGCAAAGAGCCAAGTCGCGCGGGTACCGCAATTTCCTTACCGCAGAATCAATGCGACAGCACCCGCCAATTGGACCGGCGGCGGAAGAACGCCAGCACGGCGAGCGACCTCGGCCACGCGGGCCCCGCATTCGCGATCTCTGGCAGGACTGTCGTTTCGACGTCCGTGTTGCTGTGTGTCTGGTTGAAGACTTCTATGTTCGGAACCCGACCCGCTGTAGCGCAAGATTCCGCCGGCGCGGTGCGAAACACATGGTTTTTCCGCTCTTGCTCGTACAACTCTTTCGGTGGCACGCCGATTGTATAGGACACGGTGAAGTATCCGTTACGACCATAGCGATCTCGCAGTCTCCAGGTTAGGAGGTCTACGTGAACTTGCTCGAACGATCCAGTAGACGCTGCACGTCCCCAGCAAGTTTGATGGCAGCCTCACCGCAAGTCTGAGGGTCAGGCACGGCTAAAAAAGCTGATACCGATTTACGCTCAGACCGCCGCACAGTACGCGACAGAAGGTCAACAGCCCATGACAAGAAGAGCGCTTATCCTGGTTGAAGGCAATACACACGGTACTGGTCTGCAATACGTCCAGGCCGCCCGGCGTCTTGGCCTTCATCCAATCACCCTGTCGGCTGACCCAGCTCAGTATGACTATCTTGCGGCGGAAGGAATTGAGCCGATCCGTGTCGATACAAACAATCTCGATGCAGTGATCGGCGAATGTTCCCGGCTGCGTGCGACCTATGACATTGCTGGCATTACGAGCGCCAGGGAGGCGGTCTATGCGACAGTTGGCAAGCTCTGTCGGCATTTCGATCTACCCGGACCGAACCCCGGATCCGTTGAACGATGCTGCGACAAATTCACTCAACGTCAGCTCCTCGCCGAGGCCGGCGTTCCCATACCGGCTTATCGTTTGGCATTAGATGCGACGGAGGTAGAAAGCGCTGCCGCGGAGATCGGCCTGCCGGTGATTGTTAAGCCCGCAGTAGGCGACGGCAGCTACGGCGTCCGATTGTGCCGCGACGTCGATGAGTTGGCCGAACATACGACTTATCTGTTGGGCGGAAAGCACATATGGCGGTCTTCGCCGAGGATCCTTGTCGAGCAATTCGCACAAGGACCCTATTATTGCGCCGAAATAATGGGAAACGAGGTCATTGGGATTGCCGCCGCTGACTTCGGTCCTCTACCGCATTTCCTCTTTCGCGAGACGACCTTTCCGGCCCCGCTGAGTGATGATGATCATAAACGTATCGCCGATGTTTCGCTGAGCTGTTTGCGAGCTCTCGGCCTTGGCTGGGGGCCAACGTGCATCGAATTCCGGTGGACGAAGCGTGGCCCAGTCGTCATTGAGGTCAATCCGCGGCTTGCGGGGGGAGGCCATCCTCAACTTGTTCAGCTGGCTTACGGTGTCGATCCTATCACCGAGCACATCAAACTTGCCACGGGCGACGAATGGGAGTTGCGCAGAAGGCATTCGAACACTGCGGCCGCCCGATGCCTAAATCCTGATCGCGATGGCATCCTCGATTGGATCGATGGCGACAATCGTGCGGCTGCTATACCAGGGGTCGCCGAGGTCAAATTCTATATTGAACCCAAGATGCCGATCGTCAGGAAAGGCGATTATCGAGATACTATTGGACATGTCATCGCCGCTTCACCCAGCCTTGCTCGGACCGAGGCAATACTTCAGCGGGCCGTCGACCTAATCGATTGGTCGATCACACCATTCCCGACTTTTGGCGAGCAGGAACAATCTGCGGCCCCCTCACCTCCCCGAACCAGCCCAGGTGGCCTCAGGTAAGAGGTGATCGTCGCCG
>NZ_LSEF01000117.1 GCF_001641695.1 Bradyrhizobium neotropicale | reverse complement strand
GTTCAAATAGGCAGTCGTGCGCTGGGTAAACAGCCGGCAATCACCCACGGAGTCTGTTGCACTGAACAGCCCGCCAACTAACCGGCCAGACATACCGGACAAACCGGGTTCGCGCGCGATCAATGCGTCACGGCCCAATACCTCGACGGAGCCGTCGCCATGATCCTCGATCGAGGCCACATAGGTGCTGAACTGCGCCTTATCCTGAAACAAATAGAGCCCTCCCTGATGCCGGATCTCCGCCGGCAGGTTCATCTCGACTTCGGCGGCGGCAGCGAGATCACGGCTGTAACGGCTCAAACGTTGCAGCTTGTCGGTATTCCTGCGATGAGCCGACGGGGAACAGTTGAGCAGGAACTCAACTCCCCAGCGCCAGAGCGTTGGATCCGTCAGGCGGGTTACTTTCACCGATGGGTCACGCCCGGCGAAAGCGTTGATCATGGCAGCAGGCGCTCCCGGTCCCGCCCAGGCCTTTGCATGCCCGACAGCGATGATACCTGCATTTGCGCGGCTGCACATTTCGGCCGGACCGGATAACGCGTCGATGACAGCCACATTTAGGCCGCGCTTCGCCAAGGCATACGCGGTCATAATCCCGGCTATGCCCGCGCCGATCACGATGATGAGATCGCTACCGATTCGAGTTGCGTCGCTCATGCAACAACCTCCCCGCATCTCAGAGCATGGCGATTGGCCGCTGCGATCAGAAAGTCCGCTTCGCTCGGAAAAGGAAGGATCGATTCCGATGATAATCTGACCTGTATGCGGCGGCTGAGCGCCGGGATGAGCGGACCAATCTACCTCGAGAGGAGAACTTGCCCCCCGTCAACCCACACCTACAGGAGGCTTCCAGAGCCGGAAAGGACGGAATATGTCAGACGCTTCAACCAGAACGAGAGGTGAGTCCAGAACGGACGCAGCAGTACGGGTTTACCGAAATCAAAGGGGCCGATCATTCCCCCCAGACCTCGCGGAAGACACGCGGCCAGTTCAGGCCGAGAATCTTGCGTACATCATCCTCTTTATATCCCCGCCGGATAAGGCCCTTCGTTAGTCCCAGGAGCATATCGGGTATCGATCTCGGGAGGATGGTAGTGCGGAGGGCGCGGGTAGACGTCAGGGCTCCAAGCAACTCTGCTGACGGCATCCTCCCATTCGCTGATGACAGTATCGAGATCGGAGAATGGAAGAGTTCCCAACCAGTAGTCGAGCCCCAGGCCAACATGGTCGATTCCGACAAGCGAAACGAAATGATCGAGATGGGCGATCAAGTCATCAAGCGATGGCCGCGCTGCGCCGCCATTCGCAGGCACGACAAAATACGGCACAAGAGTAATCAACGTCTTCTTCGCAGCCGTCGCCTACGTAATCTTTCCTGTTATACGTCAGCTGCACCATCCGGAGGCCAAGCGCTTGAAAAGCCTCCACGAGGTCAAGATCCGTCCCAAACGGTCCTGTGCCCTGGAAATGGAATAGGATTCCGATCCGACCATCGCGCTTCGCAGCTTCGATGTCAGATGCTTTCTGCACTAGCTTCAGGTCGTCCCTCGAGCGGATAAAACGCAACCAACTGCCGATCGTCTTAAGCACACTTCCGGGAGACGTGGTTCCTCCGTGCGCGCAGCCGCGAGTCGTTGGCGTAGGCTGTGTCCATCAATGCGACACCGCTCGGCAGGCCGCTCTCGCAGGCCCAGCGTATCTGCTCCAGCGCAACCTCCGGCTTGGTCTTGAACTTGATCTCCTTCGGCACGGCCACTTTCTTCCGACGTGCACGATCCTTCGCCAAAACTTCGGGCAGGTAGAGCCGATAGGCCACCGGGAGGCTGGCGGCATGATTGGCGATCGATAGAGACACCGCCACCTGGCAGTTGGCTTGCTTGCCGAGCTGAGCGCACGCCGACCGAATGCCTGCCCTGCTTGGGGAACGAAGTGTCGTCGATGGTCCAGGTCTCGATCGGCCCATCCTGCTCAATCGCCGGCAATACCATCTCGCGTACCTTGGCCACCACGCCTTCGTCCGACCAGGCCGCCACGCCGACAAAGTGCAGCAGCGACTGGTGCTGTGCTGCCGTCCTCCCTGGAGCCGTCCGCGCCGCCATCCGCTCTACGCTCTTGCGCTCCCCAGGTAACATCAGACCTGTGCAATAGTCGCGCAGCGGCCGCGTCCGCATCGCCTGACCGATCACGCTTCCAAGCCCCGCTACATATTCCGCAAATCGTGCTTCGCTAGCTCCGTCCTGATCGAGATTCATCTGGCCCTCCGGTGCCAAATAGTGAATCCCTTCAATTACTTGATTCTCAGCCTCAACAGCCGCGACCGAGTGACCCAGTAAAACTGGTCGGGACAGGGTGCCGGCAGGTGCAGGCGGATTTAGATTTTCATCTCGCTCCCGCGCGGCGATCTCGTTGGCCGTCGCTTTTGTGCAGGACGTTCGGTGGTGGCGAGATGCGTCTTCCAGGACTTGATGTGGCTCTCGGCTCCTCGGCTCCGGCAGTAGACCTCCTCGTAGAGCGCCTTGGCCTTGCCACCTGCAAGGCTGGTAACGATCAAAGCGGGTGCCAGCGCCCTGGGCCACTGACCTCGACGCTCGCGATGATACGCTCGACCCGGCTCCAGCTGCCGGCGTCGTCAAGTATTTCCTTGAAGCGGCGAACCTTGCCTGTCTTCGACCTTTCGAGGCGCGCCGTTGTGCTGGCTTCCAGGTCCGTGACGTGCTTGCGCGATGTGGTGGTGGGCGCCAGGTGGAGAATGAAATCGATGGCATTGGCAGGGCACCTGTCGACGACCTGTGGATTGCAATTGTGGCTGTCGGCCCGGATCTGGATCGGGGTGGTCGGCCAATTGGGGCGGATTGCCTGCACAAGGCGACGCAGATGAGTGCTGATCTCGACGCCACTGGGTCGCTTCGCTGGTCGCAGGATCGCGTTGACAAACCGTCCCGCGCCATCGAACACCACGATCGGCTGGAAGCCGTATTCGTCGTAACGAGCATTGAATAGGCGCAGTTGCTGGCCGCTATGCACGGCATCAAACGTGTCGTCGATGTTGAGCACGATCCGCTTCGCACCTGCCGGAAGAATGCGCAGTAGAGATCGACCATAGCCCAACTCACGCGCCGGGCAGGTTCTCCAGCCGGCACATGGTCGATTGCGAGCCCAATCGGGACCCGGAGTCAGCACGTCCTGGCCATCTTCTTATTCAAGGTTCCTCTTGAAGGCGGGACCGGAGCGCGGCCGGTTGGCGTTGTTGCCATACTCATAACCGGCGGCGATCATCTTCACGCGGAAGCCGATCATATCCGCCAGGCGGTAGACGACCTGGTCCGGGCAGCGCGGATCATCAATGCAGCGCGCCAGACGGTCGGCCACTCGTAGTCGTTTCTCCGCCTCATGCAGAGCCAGAACGCCACTGTTAGACGACAGCATGCGGCCATCGAAAGGGGGCGACGACGAACTGGGCGCCGACCGATGACAAACCGCTAAGCGCCAGCGTCAGATCATTCATGGTGGGTGTGGTCTCCGGGAACCGGCGCGGATCGACCTAAGCAATCAAATCTTATGTCAGTTCAGCTCGATCGGCCGCCCGGCCGCGCGGCCCCCGGGCAGTCTGTCGTTCGACGTCCGAGTTGCCGTGTTCAGCTGTGTCCGGTTGAAGACGTGTATGTTCGGAATCCGCCCCGCTGAGGCGCAAGCATTCCGCCGGCGCGGTGCGAAACACATGGTTTTTCCGCTCTTGCTCGTACAACTCTTTCGGTGGCACGCCGATTGTATAGGACACGGTGAAGTATCCGTTACGACCATAGCGATCTCGCAGTCTCCAGGTTAGGAGGTCTACGTGAACTTGCTCGAACGATCCAGTAGACGCTGCACGTCCCCAGCAAGTTTGATGGCAGCCTCACCGCAAGTCTGAGGGTCAGGCACGGCTAAAAAAGCTGATACCGATTTACGCTCAGACCGCCGCACAGTACGCGACAGAAGGTCAACAGCCCATGACAAGAAGAGCGCTTATCCTGGTTGAAGGCAATACACACGGTACTGGTCTGCAATACGTCCAGGCCGCCCGGCGTCTTGGCCTTCATCCAATCACCCTGTCGGCTGACCCAGCTCAGTATGACTATCTTGCGGCGGAAGGAATTGAGCCGATCCGTGTCGATACAAACAATCTCGATGCAGTGATCGGCGAATGTTCCCGGCTGCGTGCGACCTATGACATTGCTGGCATTACGAGCGCCAGGGAGGCGGTCTATGCGACAGTTGGCAAGCTCTGTCGGCATTTCGATCTACCCGGACCGAACCCCGGATCCGTTGAACGATGCTGCGACAAATTCACTCAACGTCAGCTCCTCGCCGAGGCCGGCGTTCCCATACCGGCTTATCGTTTGGCATTAGATGCGACGGAGGTAGAAAGCGCTGCCGCGGAGATCGGCCTGCCGGTGATTGTTAAGCCCGCAGTAGGCGACGGCAGCTACGGCGTCCGATTGTGCCGCGACGTCGATGAGTTGGCCGAACATACGACTTATCTGTTGGGCGGAAAGCACATATGGCGGTCTTCGCCGAGGATCCTTGTCGAGCAATTCGCACAAGGACCCTATTATTGCGCCGAAATAATGGGAAACGAGGTCATTGGGATTGCCGCCGCTGACTTCGGTCCTCTACCGCATTTCCTCTTTCGCGAGACGACCTTTCCGGCCCCGCTGAGTGATGATGATCATAAACGTATCGCCGATGTTTCGCTGAGCTGTTTGCGAGCTCTCGGCCTTGGCTGGGGGCCAACGTGCATCGAATTCCGGTGGACGAAGCGTGGCCCAGTCGTCATTGAGGTCAATCCGCGGCTTGCGGGGGGAGGCCATCCTCAACTTGTTCAGCTGGCTTACGGTGTCGATCCTATCACCGAGCACATCAAACTTGCCACGGGCGACGAATGGGAGTTGCGCAGAAGGCATTCGAACACTGCGGCCGCCCGATGCCTAAATCCTGATCGCGATGGCATCCTCGATTGGATCGATGGCGACAATCGTGCGGCTGCTATACCAGGGGTCGCCGAGGTCAAATTCTATATTGAACCCAAGATGCCGATCGTCAGGAAAGGCGATTATCGAGATACTATTGGACATGTCATCGCCGCTTCACCCAGCCTTGCTCGGACCGAGGCAATACTTCAGCGGGCCGTCGACCTAATCGATTGGTCGATCACACCATTCCCGACTTTTGGCGAGCAGGAACAATCTGCGGCCCCCTCACCTCCCCGAACCAGCCCAGGTGGCCTCAGGTAAGAGGTGATCGTCGCCG
>NZ_LSEF01000116.1 GCF_001641695.1 Bradyrhizobium neotropicale | reverse complement strand
ATTCCGCCGGCGCGGTGCGAAACACATGGTTTTTCCGCTCTTGCTCGTACAACTCTTTCGGTGGCACGCCGATTGTATAGGACACGGTGAAGTATCCGTTACGACCATAGCGATCTCGCAGTCTCCAGGTTAGGAGGTCTACGTGAACTTGCTCGAACGATCCAGTAGACGCTGCACGTCCCCAGCAAGTTTGATGGCAGCCTCACCGCAAGTCTGAGGGTCAGGCACGGCTAAAAAAGCTGATACCGATTTACGCTCAGACCGCCGCACAGTACGCGACAGAAGGTCAACAGCCCATGACAAGAAGAGCGCTTATCCTGGTTGAAGGCAATACACACGGTACTGGTCTGCAATACGTCCAGGCCGCCCGGCGTCTTGGCCTTCATCCAATCACCCTGTCGGCTGACCCAGCTCAGTATGACTATCTTGCGGCGGAAGGAATTGAGCCGATCCGTGTCGATACAAACAATCTCGATGCAGTGATCGGCGAATGTTCCCGGCTGCGTGCGACCTATGACATTGCTGGCATTACGAGCGCCAGGGAGGCGGTCTATGCGACAGTTGGCAAGCTCTGTCGGCATTTCGATCTACCCGGACCGAACCCCGGATCCGTTGAACGATGCTGCGACAAATTCACTCAACGTCAGCTCCTCGCCGAGGCCGGCGTTCCCATACCGGCTTATCGTTTGGCATTAGATGCGACGGAGGTAGAAAGCGCTGCCGCGGAGATCGGCCTGCCGGTGATTGTTAAGCCCGCAGTAGGCGACGGCAGCTACGGCGTCCGATTGTGCCGCGACGTCGATGAGTTGGCCGAACATACGACTTATCTGTTGGGCGGAAAGCACATATGGCGGTCTTCGCCGAGGATCCTTGTCGAGCAATTCGCACAAGGACCCTATTATTGCGCCGAAATAATGGGAAACGAGGTCATTGGGATTGCCGCCGCTGACTTCGGTCCTCTACCGCATTTCCTCTTTCGCGAGACGACCTTTCCGGCCCCGCTGAGTGATGATGATCATAAACGTATCGCCGATGTTTCGCTGAGCTGTTTGCGAGCTCTCGGCCTTGGCTGGGGGCCAACGTGCATCGAATTCCGGTGGACGAAGCGTGGCCCAGTCGTCATTGAGGTCAATCCGCGGCTTGCGGGGGGAGGCCATCCTCAACTTGTTCAGCTGGCTTACGGTGTCGATCCTATCACCGAGCACATCAAACTTGCCACGGGCGACGAATGGGAGTTGCGCAGAAGGCATTCGAACACTGCGGCCGCCCGATGCCTAAATCCTGATCGCGATGGCATCCTCGATTGGATCGATGGCGACAATCGTGCGGCTGCTATACCAGGGGTCGCCGAGGTCAAATTCTATATTGAACCCAAGATGCCGATCGTCAGGAAAGGCGATTATCGAGATACTATTGGACATGTCATCGCCGCTTCACCCAGCCTTGCTCGGACCGAGGCAATACTTCAGCG
Source organism: Bradyrhizobium neotropicale (assembly GCF_001641695.1). GTDB lineage: Bacteria > Pseudomonadota > Alphaproteobacteria > Rhizobiales > Xanthobacteraceae > Bradyrhizobium > Bradyrhizobium neotropicale. The sequence goes on along the minus strand of NZ_LSEF01000116.1, from coordinate 11,595 downwards.
GGCCGTCGACCTAATCGATTGGTCGATCACACCATTCCCGACTTTTGGCGAGCAGGAACAATCTGCGGCCCCCTCACCTCCCCGAACCAGCCCAGGTGGCCTCAGGTAAGAGGTGATCGTCGCCGCACGTTGGTGCAATTGAGCGCACGAGAGACACGAATTGGCACGAATGAGCTGGCTACGTGGCGGAGATAGAACTGATGAAAACACCTATGATGCAAGCTTTGATACCGACACTTTCCGGTTGGCGCCGACCCTTGCGTTTTGGCCACGACAAGATAGCCGATGTTATAGCCGAGACTTTGGAAAAATTTCCCTCGAACACCGCTGTGCGTACGAGCGAGAATGGCGACGTAAGCTACCGGACGCTGGGTACGTCCGCGTCCAGCCTCGTGGAGGGCTTGGAGGCCATTGGCGTCCGTCCTGGTGACGCGGTCATTTTCAGGCTTCCGCGATCTGTTGAATTGGTTACGGCTGTTCTCGCTACCCAAATGCTTGGCGTTGCCTTCGTGCCCGTTGATCCAGCGGAGTCCGGCCAACGGTTGGACCACATACTCCACAATACCAACGCCCGCGCCATTCTTAGTTTGGACGCAACTGGTTCAATGCGCGTCGAGCAAATTTCCGCACACGATGGCGGCAATTCAGTATTCCCGAACATCGCGTACGTCATGCACACCTCAGGAAGCACGGGAGTCCCGAAAGGGGTACCGGTCTCCCAGACAGCCCTTCTGAATTTGGTCGACTGGTATATCGACATGATCAATTTCTCGGAGGGAGCCAGCATTTCACAGCTTACGCGGCCAGCATTCGATGTCTCTAATTCCCGAGTTCTTAGTGCCATTCGCGACCGGCGGGACAATTGTCTTGCCCAGCACGCAACTGCAGGCACAAATCATTCAAACAATCGAGTTCCTAATTCGCAGCGGCACGAACGTCATTCAGATGGTTCCAACGCTGCTGCGACGCTTTCTTGGAAGTCTCGAACGTCTCCCCCACATAGCGGCACGGTTCACAGATCTCAAATATGTAGTCTGCAATGGCGAATCCTTACCAAATTCCCTTCGGCGACGGTTTTACTCCATTCTGCCTAACGCAACGCTAATAAACAGCTACGGCCCAACCGAATGCTGTGTTGCCGTTAGTTACCACTATTGCCCTCGTGGTGAGGCAGACCACCCGATGTTCATCGGCAAACCTGCGTGCAATGTCGATTTTTATGTTCTTGACGAGACCCGGTCTACCGTTGGACTTGGAGTCGAGGGCGAACTCTGGGTCGGAGGCGTGCAGACGTCCCAACGCTATGTGGCTGACGAAGTTCAATCGAAACTGCGCTTCGTGCCATTCATGTCAGCCAACGGCGAACAAGTGCTGTACCGCACTGGTGATTATGTCATGGCATCGGAGGAGCATGGATTGTTGTTTCTCGGAAGAAGGGATGATCAGATAAAGTATCGAGGAACCCGATTGGAGAAAGGGGAAATTACCAGCGCAATCGACAAGACGGGTCTATGTACGGATTCAGCGGTGGTTGTGGTAGACGGAGAAGACAGCGCGAGCCAGGAGCTTGTCTGCATGGTGACGCCCGCGAGTGCCGACGTGGATGAAGTCCACCGGCGGCTATTGGATGCGTTGCCGAGGGATCGTGTTCCGAGGCTCGTTGTGCCTCTTGTCGAGCTTCCCTTTACTGCCAATGGAAAACTCGATCAGTGCGCGCTTGAGATGGCAGCGAAGCAGGCGCTCAGGGCGAATGTGAAGCGTGCCGCACCCCAGGCCGAACATGCACCGGGATCATCGTTGGATCATCTGCTGGAAGCGGTACACATCGTCACGGGAAGATTGGCACTACCCAGTAGGACAGCGCGGGAGCATGACATTGATTCGCTGAACTTCCTCGAAATACAGCTCAAGTTGGCGGAAAAGGGCTTAATGTTCGGGGAGGACGTTTATCGAGAGCAAAGCCTGTCGCTTGAGGAGTGGGCAAGGCGAATTCAATCGGTCGATTGCAGCGGATCTCAAGCGAGTGCGACGGGCAACTGCGGACAGGCTGCCGGATTTAGAGACGAGCTCGCCCAAATTGTCGAACATATTGAAACACGCGCCCCCAGCACGATTGTCCTGCATTCATCGCTTGTAGCATTGAAGAACGTGAGGGCAGATGAGGTAGCGTCAATTCTTCTAAAGGCATTAGAGCGCGTCTCCGCTTCCTCCACGGTTATTCTCCCAGCGTTCACCTTGAGCTACTGCGCCACGCGATGCTTTCATTGGACGACGAAGTCCGAGACAGGCGTGTTGGCCGATCTCGTGAGGCGAGAGCTTCGCTCTGGGCGCACCAAGCATCCCGCTTATTCGATGGTCGTGACCGGCCCGAGGACTGAAGAATTGTGCGAGACGGACTGGTGGAAATGCAGTCCGTTCGGTGACGACTCAATATTTGGGGAGATAAGCCGCTCAGATGGCTTGATAATCGGCCTAGGCACATCAAGTTTCACTCATGTGCATAGGTGCGAACTCTTAGCGGATGTGCCCTACAGCAAGACAATGAACTTGAGGGGTCTTGCCGACTTCGGAAGAGGCCCGACGGATGTCTCGACGTCGATTTATAATCGCGACATTAAGGGCCGACCCGAATATTCGTTTCTTGCACACGACACTGAGCGCGACGTGCGCGAAATGAGAGATGCGCTGCGAGAGTTTGCAATAGCCGGGACCTACGCGAGATTGGTAGACGCAAGAGAGATGGAGTCCAAGCTCGTTCCAGTCATGCGGACCGAACCATATGGGTTCTTGCATGAGAGAGCCAGAGCCGAGGCGCAGCGCGCGTATCCGAGTTAACACCAACCGCTAGCTTCGACTAAACGCGACATGTGTTGCACCCAAGGCCTTGGGAGTTGAGATATGGCAGCCGCAAGGAAAGGCTTCACTCTGCCGACTAGCTCAAGTGAGGAAATGTTTGATGCGAGGCGATCGGACGCCGATTCACGGTCAGTAGTTTATGCGTTTGCGGACGGCCGCTTCGCCGGCAATCCTGCGGCAGTGGTGCTTTATAATAGATATCCGGCGACCGCCGAGTGCCTGCGGCTAGCACGACTGTTTCGCCAGCCCGTGACCGTGTTTCTTCGCCCCTTAGAAGAGACAGGCCATTTTGAAATTCGCTGGTTCACGCAAAACGCCGAACTGGACCTCTGTGGACATGGAACGTTTGCTGCGACATACTGGCTTTTTCGCGCCGGTTGCGGTCGGTCGGAGCGAATCTTCTATCACTCCCGGAGCGGGCTTCTTGACGCTTGGCTGCACGGCGACGCCATACAAGTCGCGCTTCCGGTCATCCATACGACTCCTGCAGATCCGATGGAATATGACGCTATCCAACAATGCATGGGTGTCCCGGTTCGGGAAATTCGGAAGGCGTATGACGATTACGTTGTTGTCGTAGACAACGAACGTGTCGTTCTTGGCTATGAGCCGAACTTTCAAGGCATAGCTCAGATCGATTGCCGCGGTATCATTCTCACGACCCAAGTCGATTCGGACGGGGCGTTCGCTGAGTTTGATATCGTATCAAGAGTCTTTTTGCCCAGAATCGCGATCGACGAGGATCAGGTCTGCGTGTCGGCGCATTGTAAGCTCTATCCATATTGGGCCAAGCTCCTAGGTAAGACGGACTTGCGAGCGCTGCAAGCATCGGAGGCCGGGGGAGTTCTTGAACTCTCATCATGGGATGGCCGTGTCATCGTTAGAGGAAGAGCCAAGCTAGCCTGAAAAATTAACCAGGGGTGGAGAATGTGGTGCAGGCGATTGAACTGACATAGGATTTTGGTTGCTTAGGCCGATCCGCGCCTTTCACGGAGACCACACTCACCATGAATGATTTTGCGCGCCACTGAGCGGTTTGTCATCAGTCGGTGGCAGTTGGTCTTGGCCGTTGCGACCGCGGCATACTGTCGTCTAACTGTAGCGTTCTGGCTCTGGCTGAGGTGGAGAAGCGCGTGCGAGTGGCCGATCTTCTGGCGCGCTGCATTGATGATCCACGCTGCCCCGGATCAGGTCGGCCACAGCTTGACGGATATGATCGGCTTCCGCATGAAGATGACGCCGCCGAGGATGGCAACGACGCCCACCGGCTGCGCTTCGATCCGGCCTTCAAGAAGATGGCTCAGGGCGCGCTATTTTCGGGTCGCGATCTGGCGTCGCAATCGACGATGTGCTGGCTGGAAAACCTGCCCGAGGCGGGAGCTGGTTGCGATGGGGCCGGCTATGATCGGCCTCTGCTGCGCCTCCCTCCGGCAGGTGCCGAAGCGGATCGTGCTCAACATCGACGACACGTTTGATGCCGTGCATGGCGGCCAGCAATTGCGCCTGTTCAATGTTCACTACGACGAATACGCCTTGCAGCCGATTGTGGCTCGATGCGCGGGACGGTCTGTCAACGCGATCCTGCGACCAGTGGCGTCGAGATGAGCGCTCACCTGCGTCGCCAAGTGCGGGCGATCCGCGCCAATCCGGATCCTGACCCGGCCGACAGCCACTATTGCAATCCACAGGTCATCGACTGGTGCCGTGCGGGTGGCTTCACCTCCAGGACAGTGAAGCGGACGATGCTACCCTAATGATGGCTACGGTAGACGCGGCAGTGGCGCCGGCCATTGTTCTGCAACGTTTGCGCCGCCCCTCATCCGCCTGACGGCACCTTCTGCCGTAAACGAGAAGAAGGGCGTTGGCGATAATGCTGCAATGCCGCCACTTAGTCGATTCCATACACCTCCCGCGCGCGCTCGCGCGTGATGAGGCCGTTCTTAATGTCCTCCTCGACTGCTGCACGGTCGCGCTCCTTCGGATCCCCATATCCGCCACCGCTGCCGGTCACGATGCGGATCATTTCATCCGCGTGCGTGGTGAGGCCTGAGACGAAAGCAAAGCGTTCACTGGAACCGTCCTTGCGGATAAACCGGACGTAGTTGGGCGAGCCCGCGCGACCGCCTGCTAACGCCCAGGGTGGGAACTTCGAGCGCGTGTAGCCGACGGTGAGGAAGCCGTTGTCGCCGCGGATCCGGTAATCCATGACGATGCCGCGTCCGCCGGTGTATTTGCCCTCGCCGCCCGGCTCCAGATTGAGCTCCATGCGGTCTACGAAGAGGCCGTTACGGGCCTCGTTGATTTCTGCCGGGCAGTTGTAGGTCTCGCCGTGGAAGCTCGAGAAGATGGCGGTGTTGCCATCGCGGCCGGGGCTCGCGCCCCAGCCGCCGAGCTGCGGCTCGATGATCGTGTATTGGCGGCCGGTATCGGGGTGAATGCCGCCGGTGAAAGTGCCGCAGAGCGAGCCAAAATGTCCGGCCGCCAGCCGTTCAGGCATATGTGGCGCTAGGCAGCGCCACATGAGGTCCTTCCCCCGTAGCTCGATCTCGTAGTAGAAGCCAAGCGGCGCTGGCTCCTTGGCATGAAAAACCGAGCCCTCGCGCGTCAGCAGCCGGATCGGGCGGAAGGAGCCTTCGTTGGCCGGCGAATTGGGGTCGGTCAACGACTTGAACAACATCTGCGCGCAGACCATCACTCCGTCACGGCTGGTATTCAGCGGGCTGTTCGATTGGACCGGGTTTTCGCGCAGATCGACGACGAATTCGGCGTCGGAGATCGTGATCTTCACATTGAAGATGCTACCATCGTCCTGCTCCTCTGAGAGCTCGAATGCGCCCTTCGGCAGCTTCGCGAGCTCGGCGAGCGAAACCTGCTCACCGAAATCCATGAAGGAAGACATGGCGTTCTCGAAGGTCTCAACGCCATATTTTTCAGCGAGCTCCTGCAGGCGCTTTGCTCCGATGCGCGCCGAAGCGATCGCTGCCCAGACATCGCCTTCCAGCACGTCCGGCATGCGCGAATTCACCTTGATGATTTCCATCACTGGGCGGATCGGCTCGCTCTTCGAGATGATCTTGATAGCGGGGAGTCGCAACCCTTCCTGGAAGATCTCCGTCGCTTCACAGGTGAGCGAACCAGGCGCCATGCCGCCGAGATCTGAGTTGTGAGCGATATTGGCCGTCCAGGCGATGATGCGCCCGCCCGCGAAGACGGGCATGGCAACGACGATATCGTTCAGATGCGTGACGCCGCCGTAGTAGGGATCGTTGGTTGCGAAGACGTCACCAGGCAGGATATCGCCCGGCCTGCCGAACTTTTTCGCGATCACCTTCACGGCTTTGTCCAGCACCCCAACGAAAGCCGGGATACCTGCGCCCGACGAAGCGAGCGCGCCTTTCGCATCAGTGACGCCGGTGCCCATGTCGAGCACCTCGTAAATGATCGAGCTCATCGCGGTCTTCTTCATGACGGCAAACATCTCGTCGGCGGTCGCCTGAAGCGAATTTTGGATGATTTCCAGCGTGATTGGGTCGTCGATCCCTGTCGGCATGGCCGTCACCTCTGCGCCGCCAATTGAATATGCATGTTCCCGTAGCCATCGATCTCGACCCAGTTGCCCGGATGCACAACGACTGTGGTGCCAGGATCCTCAACGATCGCTGGGCCGCTGAAGGTCATGCCCGGCTCGAGCTTGCCGCCGTCAAAGATCGCGGCCTTGTGAACGCCTTCGAGCGCATAATCGACGTTGCGATGGCCCTTGAGCGCGGCCTCCGCCTGGGCTCCGGTCGATTGGCGCTTCCTCATGGTAAGCTTTCCAGCTTCAGCGGAAGCGATCAAATGGATGCCGACAATTTCAACAGGCGCGTCGAGCTTATACGTGTATTCGCGCTCGTAGCTCTCGTGGAAGGATGTTCCGATCTCCGCGAGGCGCTCATCGGTAAGCTGGCCTGCCGCGATCAGCACCTCGGTAGTATGTTCCTGATTCTGGTAACGGAACTTACCATGTCGCAGGAAGCGGATTCGGCAAGCCTCGATGCCTTCGGCCGCGAATTGGGCACGAGCCCGCTCCTCCGTTTCCGCGAAGACCTGCTCGATGCCTGCCGCGGCGCCCTGCTTCAGCTCGACGAGCCGGGTCACAAAATAGTCGCGACGCAGGTCCGACATCATCATGCCCCAGGCCGAAAAGACGGAAGCGTCGGCCGGCACGACGATTTTGCTGACGCCGAGCTCGGCCGCCAGCGCCACAGCATGCATAGCGCCACCACCGCCGAAGGCTACGAGGGTAAACTCGCGCGGGTCATGGCCGCGGTTGAGCGAAACAAGCTTGAGCGCATTAACCATATTGTTGTTGGCGATGCGGATGATGCTGCGCGCCGCCACGTCAGCGTCCACTCCGAGCTTTTGGCCCACGGCTTCGATCGCCGCCTTCGCAGCGGCCATGTCGGCGACGACCTCGCCGCCGCAGAAATAATCCTCGTTTATGCGGCCGAGCCAGAGGTTGGCGTCGGTGGTTGTCGCCTGGCTTCCTTCCCGGCCGTAAGCGGCGGGCCCCGGCACGGCGCCGGCCGATTGCGGGCCAACATGGAGCTTGCCGAAATCGTCAACCCAAGCGATGGAGCCGCCGCCGTTGCCGATCTCGACGAGATCGACGACCGGCACCATGATCGGGTAGCCCGCTGAGGTGCGGTCGCGCTCGATCCAGTAATCCGTCTTGATCTTAACGTCGCCGTTCTCGATCAACGAGCACTTCGCCGTCGTGCCGCCGATATCGAGCGCGAGCACTCTCGGTTCGCCGATCAGCTTGGCGAGCTCGGCGGCGCCCCAGAAGCCGGAGGCAGGTCCCGACTCGACCATCATGATCGGAATTTTTGCGACCGACTCGAGCGAATCTACGCCGCAATTCGACTGCATAATATAGGGACGTTTGCTGAAACCCTTCTCCGCCAGTCCGGCAAGCAGCCGGGACAAGTAGCGCTCGGCGGTGGGTTGCACATAGGCCGACAGCACCGCCGTGCTACTGCGCTCATATTCACGCCATTCGCGCGTGATCTGGTGCGAGGACACGACCGAGACTTCCGGCCAGAGCCTCTGCACCTCGACGAGCGTGGCCTGCTCATGGATCGGATTGGCATAAGAGTTAAGGAAGCAGATGGCGACCGCCTCGACCTCTTCCGTCTTGAAATCGTTGATGATTGCCGGAAGGCCGGAGAGGTCAAGCGGCTTCAACTCCTCACCTTTGTATGACATGCGGCCGGGAAGTTCGCGCCGCAGGTAGCGCGGAACAAAGGGCTCCGGCTTCTGGTAATGCAGGTTGAAGAAGTCGGGACGGTTGCCGCGCGCAATCTCGAGCGTGTCGCGAAAACCCTCAGCAGTGATGAGCCCGACTTTGGCCCCCTTCCGCTCGGTCAGTACGTTGATGACCACGGTGGCACCGTGGGCAAAGAAGTCGACCGAGCTTGGATCGACGCCCCCCTTCTTGAGGACGTTCAGCACGCCCTCCTCGAAATTGCGCGAGGTGGTGTCGGACTTCGCCGTAATGATGCGGGATTCGCCCGTCGAATGATCAGTTTCGAAGCAAACGAGATCGGTGAAGGTGCCGCCGACATCGGTCGCGATACGGATGGTCTTGATCGCCATGTGCGGCCTCCCTCTTTTCCACGATAAGAACGAACAATCAGGCCCTTGCATTGGTCTTCTCCATCAGCCGGTTCCGCCTCTTCGGGAGTAACGACCGTAAGTGCGCCGATGAGCCGGCGGGTGTGGGCGTACAGGGGTCGGCGGAGACTTTCTCGATCAGATTGAGCTCGACGAGCCTGCCCTTCTCGAGCACGCGACACGGTTGGACCTCAACCGCACTTGGTGAGAAAGCGGCCGTCCCGGAGAAGAGCTCCATGACCTCAATAGCCAGCCACAGCGGACAACCTTTAATTTTGCGACAAGCTGTTGGCACAGGCGTCGCGGCTAGCCTTGTCTTTGAACGGAATAAACCATGTTGATGGCCCACCGTTCTCGATGGCGGCAAGTGGATAAGATTTATTTCCATTCGCAATGACCATTTCGCAGCCCGCGTCCATGGCTATCCTTGCGGCCATCAACTTTGTCACCATGCCGCCCGAACTGTGGCGAGCGGCGGAGTGACCGGCCATGGCCTCTATCTCGGGGTTAATGCATCGCACCTCTGTCACCAAGCGGGCAAACGGGTTGTCGTGTGGATCTTCCGTGAAGAGGCCATCTACGTTGGAAAGCAGAATGAGAACGTCGGCGTCGACCATATGGGCGACCCGTGCCGCCAGCCGGTCATTGTCGCCAAAACAGATCTCGACCGTTGCGGTCGCGTCATTCTCGTTGACAATGGGTACAGCGCCAACTTTCAGAAGTTGTTGAAGGGTTGACCGCGCGTTGAGGCAGCGATGCTGGTTATCAATATCTTCGCCGGTTAATAACAGTTGCCCGACGCCGAAGCCACGGCGCTTCAAACTCTGTTCATAAGCATGCATGAGTTGAACCTGACCAATCGCGGCGGCCGCTTGCTTCTCCCCAGTTTCCGGACGCCTATCCAACTGAACGAAGCGACGTGATCCAACTGCGACAGCGCCGGAGGTGACGATGATCACCTGCTGCCCGCGTGCGACAAATCGGACGACATCCTCTATCAACGTTTCAAGCCAAGGTCCGCGTATCTCTCCAGTGTCGGCATCGGCAATCAGTGCCGAGCCAATCTTCACGATCAGCCGGCGAGCCGAAAGCAGTTGGACAGCGCTCGCAATTGCTGAGGTTGAGTCTTGCTGCATTAGAAATGAAGACATGCCTGTCCAATCTCTTCTTTGCGATTCAACCATCCAGTCCGTTGCGTCTGACGGGCCATAATAATGATATCCAGGTTCTAAACGTCACGATCTTTTCGTGCCGAAATGCCTGAGCATATCGAAGCCCGTGTCGTGCGTGGTAAGAAGAAGCGGCCTTACTATACACGCCCATCCCATATCCAAGAGCGAACTGAATACATAGGTCGGCGAGGAAACGGTTGCCGCTCGCAGATAAGCAATGCGTGTTACTATCTTCAATAGCATAGAGGTGCCCAGAAACGAGATGACCATCATCGTCGACCTGCGTCTCTCCCGTGCTCTCAATTGCACCAACCTTCGGCGACGATCACCTCTTACCTGAGGCCACCTGGGCTGGTTCGGGGAGGTGAGGGGGCCGCAGATTGTTCCTGCTCGCCAAAAGTCGGGAATGGTGTGATCGACCAATCGATTAGGTCGACGGCCCGCTGAAGTATTGCCTCGGTCCGAGCAAGGCTGGGTGAAGCGGCGATGACATGTCCAATAGTATCTCGATAATCGCCTTTCCTGACGATCGGCATCTTGGGTTCAATATAGAATTTGACCTCGGCGACCCCTGGTATAGCAGCCGCACGATTGTCGCCATCGATCCAATCGAGGATGCCATCGCGATCAGGATTTAGGCATCGGGCGGCCGCAGTGTTCGAATGCCTTCTGCGCAACTCCCATTCGTCGCCCGTGGCAAGTTTGATGTGCTCGGTGATAGGATCGACACCGTAAGCCAGCTGAACAAGTTGAGGATGGCCTCCCCCCGCAAGCCGCGGATTGACCTCAATGACGACTGGGCCACGCTTCGTCCACCGGAATTCGATGCACGTTGGCCCCCAGCCAAGGCCGAGAGCTCGCAAACAGCTCAGCGAAACATCGGCGATACGTTTATGATCATCATCACTCAGCGGGGCCGGAAAGGTCGTCTCGCGAAAGAGGAAATGCGGTAGAGGACCGAAGTCAGCGGCGGCAATCCCAATGACCTCGTTTCCCATTATTTCGGCGCAATAATAGGGTCCTTGTGCGAATTGCTCGACAAGGATCCTCGGCGAAGACCGCCATATGTGCTTTCCGCCCAACAGATAAGTCGTATGTTCGGCCAACTCATCGACGTCGCGGCACAATCGGACGCCGTAGCTGCCGTCGCCTACTGCGGGCTTAACAATCACCGGCAGGCCGATCTCCGCGGCAGCGCTTTCTACCTCCGTCGCATCTAATGCCAAACGATAAGCCGGTATGGGAACGCCGGCCTCGGCGAGGAGCTGACGTTGAGTGAATTTGTCGCAGCATCGTTCAACGGATCCGGGGTTCGGTCCGGGTAGATCGAAATGCCGACAGAGCTTGCCAACTGTCGCATAGACCGCCTCCCTGGCGCTCGTAATGCCAGCAATGTCATAGGTCGCACGCAGCCGGGAACATTCGCCGATCACTGCATCGAGATTGTTTGTATCGACACGGATCGGCTCAATTCCTTCCGCCGCAAGATAGTCATACTGAGCTGGGTCAGCCGACAGGGTGATTGGATGAAGGCCAAGACGCCGGGCGGCCTGGACGTATTGCAGACCAGTACCGTGTGTATTGCCTTCAACCAGGATAAGCGCTCTTCTTGTCATGGGCTGTTGACCTTCTGTCGCGTACTGTGCGGCGGTCTGAGCGTAAATCGGTATCAGCTTTTTTAGCCGTGCCTGACCCTCAGACTTGCGGTGAGGCTGCCATCAAACTTGCTGGGGACGTGCAGCGTCTACTGGATCGTTCGAGCAAGTTCACGTAGACCTCCTAACCTGGAGACTGCGAGATCGCTATGGTCGTAACGGATACTTCACCGTGTCCTATACAATCGGCGTGCCACCGAAAGAGTTGTACGAGCAAGAGCGGAAAAACCATGTGTTTCGCACCGCGCCGGCGGAAT
>NZ_LSEF01000115.1 GCF_001641695.1 Bradyrhizobium neotropicale | reverse complement strand
CGGTTTGTGCTGGGATGGAAGATGCTCGGGCTGGAGCGAAGCCTCGGCTCTCGCATCGTGACCTATGCCGACGATCTCGTAATCCTGTGCAGGCGGGGCAAAGCTGAAGAGGCCTTGCGACAACTGCGCATGATCATGGGAAGGCTGAAGCTGACGGTCAACGAGGAGAAGACACGAATCTGCAAGGTGCCGGAAGGAGAGTTCGACTTCCTGGGCTACTCGTTCGGGCGGATGTATTCTGCGAGAACCGGCCAGGCGCGCCTGGGGTACCGGCCATCGAAGAAAAGCATCAAGCGCATGGTGGAAACCATTCATGCGCTGACGGCTCGAACTGGGGTAGGGCAAGACACCACAGAGTTGGTGGCGAAGTTGAACCGCACGCTGCGCGGATGGGCGAACTACTTCAATGTAGGCACCGTCATCAAAGCGTATCGCGCGATCGACAACTACACCGCTGTGCGGTTGCGCCGGTGGTTGCGCTCCAAGCACAAGGTCAGGCGACGCAAGGGCGGGACTTATCCACTCTCGCACCTCTACGGGCACTTCGGGCTCGTACGCCTAACTGCGCGCGGACACGACGTGCCGTGGGTGAAGGCGTGAGGTCTTGTCCGAGAGCCGGATGCGGGAGATCTGCCTGTCCGGTTCGATGAGCGAGGTGTGGAAACGGAGTCACGGTCGAACCACTAAGGCACCGCCAGACGAAAGGGGCGGGAACAGATATGTTCGATCCTAAAGCAACCGCGTCACATCTCGACTCTACCAAACTGCGACTTGGCGGGGAGGCAGCTTTTGGTGCGCAAACCGGATCTAGGAATGGATCTCTTATAAAGATCAAGCCAAAGGCATTAAGGAATTGCCGTGGCTGCCGGGACGCGAGGAAGATGCGCTCCTGCGTTGAGCAAGTTGCGGTAGAAAGAAATTCTACGCCTACTCGCGCCGCATTGCGTCGGAGGCGGAGCGAATTGTACGCGCAGTTCTAATGCGCCATCAGGACGGGCAAGTCCGCGTGCTCCATGATATAACTGGTCGCGCCACCGAATATCATTTGCCGCAGCCTGTTGCGGGTAAAGGCTCCTTTTATCAACAGATCGGAGCCTTGTGCTCTGGCGGCATCAAGAACCGCCTCACCAGTGTCGCGGTCTTCCAGTTCAACGCTCACTAGCCTGGCGGCAATGTCGTTGTACAGCAATTGCCGGACAATCTGATCGGCAGATGGGCCTGGTACCTCTTGTCCGCCAATCACGGTTAGCACCGTTACCCTTTCTGCCAGACGAAGCAGCGGCATAGCAAAAGCGTTGACCCGAGCCTGCTCGGTACTACCGTTCCAGTGGATCACAATGTTTGTCGCGATGCTTCCTGGGGCGTCTGGTGGCGCCAGTAGAACGGGTCTACCGCTCTCAAACAGTACGGATTCAATGGCGCGACGGTTCGGGCCGGCAGCATCAACGTCCGACCGCGGCATTACAATGACGTCGAAAGCACGCCCATAACTTCCGACAAAGTCTTCCCCCTCAGGCGCGGTTTCCAACCAGCCGAAGCATGGTCGGCTCGAGCCTGCAGTGGCTGGAGGAATATCCTGCTTTAGCATGAACGCTTCGAACAAACGGTGCATTTCGGCTAACTCTTCTTGGCTCTTCGCATGGTAAGAATCCAAAGGGATGCCGGTGGCTAATTCTGCGACTAAATATTGAGGGATACCGAACCGGAGCGGAAAGCCTTCGATGTAGGCGCCGGTACGTTGCGCGAGACGTGCGGCGGCCTCGAGTGCGGATGTCACGAGCGCAATGTTTTGGATCGGGACCAAGATCGTCTTCATTCTCAACCCCCGTGTTTCAGGTGAAATTGACTTACAACGTCTAGTCGCCTTTGCAGGCTAACGGCTTGCGACTGAGGCCGATAGATTCCTCCGATCGCGGTGCAGATCTGTATCAAAATGCCGAGCGATTAGCCCTCCATGTTAGCACTGCCCGGCGTGCTGTTCGACATCAGCCATCGTAGATCACGATCGTTCGTCTGACCCGTGCTTATCCTGGCAATGACCTGTATTGCGAACCGGGCAGGCCATTCTCATATGGCAGCGCTTGGCGGGCGCAAACCGGACATTCGGCTGGCCCCGAACGTCTCACAGGGGCCACTAGCGGACTAACTCTAGCCTGGCTGCCGTGGGAGCGAATGCTCTAGCAAGAAACGCAGCATTTCACTTGTGGCGTTCGGTCCTCGCCGACCAGGGTTAGAGCTGGCAGGGCTGCCTCCCGAGGATCAGGCCACAGACAGGACTGCGATTGCAGGATCACCTGGACCCATGGAGGCCGGGTCAGCTTGGACCTCGATCGTGGGTGCGACGCCAACGCCTTCCAGCCGCTCGCCGTCGACCTGCACGTCCCCGACCGCGAGCAACAGCAAGCCGTCGTCAATGAGAAATGCCGTCGCAGCGAGGACAGCTCCCTCGGTCCGGCTACTACCGATGACCTCGCCAAACCGATATTTCTTGAAGCCATAGGCAAGGATCTCCTTGCCGCTGCGGGTGCCACCGTTGACAAGCATGGCGACAGGCTTGCGCCACTTCACGTTCTCGAGTTCACTGACGCCATTGCGATCAGTGACGTGCATCGTCGGCGCTCGCGTGTTGAACAAATCAAGATACCCCGGGATCGCGCCGCCCCAGCCATCTCGCAGGTCCCAGATCAGCGCGTCGGCGTCGTTCAGCGGACTCTGCGATAGAAGGTGCTCGAGCGTCCGCTGATACGCGGGCAGCCTGGTGGGCGCCAGCCTCGCCCGGCCAGACACGTCCGCGCGCCTACGGGCGGCGCTTGCACTGCGGCCCATGGCCGGGAGCATCAGCACTCTCCTGGTGATGAGATGTGGGGCACCAAGTGGATGAACGCCGCACGAAGTGGATGAACGCCGCACGGTGGATCGAGCGGTCAGTTAGCGCGCCGAGTCCGCGACTGCTTAATGTTGCGTGACACAATCCGATCGTAGGCTTCGAGAGCCGCGTCGGTCGCCAACTTGACCATTTCCTTATAAGCGGTCTCGTGAACTTGCTTGAAGCTGTCGCGGATAGCTCCGGCCAGTTGTTCGTCCGTCACCGCTAAGCCCCTCGGCGTTGATCGTCCCGTGAGTAGGCCATACAAATTGAGGCGGTACACGTCAGCCGCAAGTTGCCAGGCAAAATCTTCAAGGTCTAGTTGTTCAACCATCGCCGTACGGAATTTTGCGCGAGATGTGGAGCGCTGAGAAGACTAGTTAGCCGACGCGGTCCGGCGAAAAAACCAACCCATGCTAGAACAAATGTCTACCCGCAAAGCCCGGTGGAAGGTCGATGCGGGATGCGGTTAGGCCCAGCTGTCCGCTTAGCGTACTCGGCCCGCTCGGTCTGATGTAGACAGAGATGGTCAAGCTCAACTGACACGCTGCCTCGGCAACACCACTACGACGTTGATCTCGCGCTCCAATATCTTGGATGCGATGATCGAAATGTGCAGCGCGAATTCGTCCTCAATATTCGCCGCGGTGTCCTCGTCCTTGGCGTAAACAAACAGGATGTTGCCATCAACTTCGTCGAACTGCACGCCAGCGAAGAGGCGGTCGAACGTCGTCGCGCCGACGATGAGTGCCATGCGGGCTCGGATTGCGTGGTCGTGAACTTCGGTCAATTGCATGGCCTAACAGGTAGATACGCAGCGCCTAAGAGCAAGTGTCTACTCTAGGGTCGGGCGATCTGCTGTTGGCCTATCGCATCGAAGTAGTGCTATTTCTTCTCCGCTCTGATTGACCGCTCTTTGAGGAACGCGCGGTTCTGGAAGCGAGCTCAAATGTCGGTACCTTTGTTTAGGTCACCGCGCTCTTCTGCGCCCTGCAATTCCCTGTGCGCTTGGTTTCAGAACTCATCTTCGCGTCCCTCGGGTTTGCCCGCCTGCTCCCACAGCTCGAACGCGCGTTTCCGTATCTGCTCTTCTGTTGGGTGAGCCATGATGAATTCTCCCATAGCACAGGTCCCGCCTTGGGGAGGCACAGAGAGGCGGACCGCCGGGCCAACTTTACTTTTGGTCCAAAAGCCAATTCGGGCTGAGGAGAGTGGTTCCTTGCTTTCAGCTATGGCGCTGCCCGATCTTCCTTGTCCGCGCCACGCATCACGATCTTGAGTACATCGTCCGGCAGCGGCCGTTGCAGCCGCCTTCGCCTCATCCCCATGGCGCGCGCATCCAGACATTGCGCTCGTTAAGGAACTGGTTACTAGTCACTGTCACCATTTGCATATTAAGTCGCCATATGCAGCAGCGCACTCTGAGAACGGTTTAATATTTCGACACGCCCGGTTGGCGGTCTCTTTCAGGAGAGGCCCAATGTTTAAGGGCTTCACGGTGGCAGTTGTAGCGCTGATTAGCACGGCGCAACTGGATCGATACCTAACCAACGGTCGGTACACCGACGCGGCCACGGATATGCTGCGGCAAATCAGGCACGCGTTTGGGTTCGTTGGGGGACAATTTTGAGGCGCGTGATGGAAGGCATCTCCTGGGCTGATCTCGACGCGGAGGAGCTACGCGCCATTGCGATATTGGGAGCCGGACTTTCTATCGAGCTGTGTGACCCCGTTGCTCTCCTGAACTTAAAACGGCTCGGGCTGATCGTAGGCTCCCATTTGACGGCTCCTGCGCACGAGTTGCGGAGGCGCGTCGTTTTGGACGAACTCGGGCGCGTGATTGCGTGACGTAACCTTATTGGCGCGCTCCCAAACCTAGATTGGTTAGGAGTGCTCGAGGGTATGAATAAGGCTCGGGGGCATGGGAGATGTCAGGTGCTATTGAGCTGATCGTGGAGGGTTACGTTTCCCTCAAGGATCAGACGGCTCTCGATGAGCTTCGGATGCAGCGCCGGAAGCTTATCGCAGACCTCAATGCGT
Source organism: Bradyrhizobium neotropicale (assembly GCF_001641695.1). Taxonomy (GTDB): domain Bacteria; phylum Pseudomonadota; class Alphaproteobacteria; order Rhizobiales; family Xanthobacteraceae; genus Bradyrhizobium; species Bradyrhizobium neotropicale. The sequence continues at coordinate 3,843 of NZ_LSEF01000115.1, read as the reverse complement.
GTACCAGGATCGATTGCACGAGTACTATCCAGCAGATCGAGGGAGACATCGTCGTGATTGAGGCTGGGCTGGCGCGTTTGGATGGCCCTCATCCCAAGGCGCTCGCATCGATACATCGCGCTCTTCGTCGCTAGTCAGGATCACCGGCATCGTTTTGGGACGGATCGGCTCCGCAACGGCATTCGGCGTATCGTCAAGAAGCCACAGACATTGTGCGGTTCTGGGATCGGCTTGGTCTTGGTGCCACGGTCGCCCTTTTCGCGGGTGGACCGTGTATTCGGTGTCACCACCTTCGAGCTGGGGTGGTGGCGACGAGCGTGGCCGATCGTTCAAGGGCGCACAACCAGCAGTGGCTGCACGTTTGCGCCACCTGCCATCAGGGGATTCGACGGCTCGAAATGCTCATGCAGCTCTCGCTTCCTGACGAGCGCGCGCGCACCGGCAAATGCATCCGTCAGGCTTTCGGCTCGCCGGAGGGCGACGTTGAAGAAGGCGTCACCGAAATAGGTCCACTTCGCCTTGTCCTCGCAGCCGAACGACGGATGAGCGGCGTCGGCAGCCGTAATGACCAAGACGTCGGGATTCGCGAGACGAGGGATGAAGACTCCAGAGTAGCAGGCCGAGATAATCACCACCTTGTGGCGCACGCCGGTCGCTCCAAGCATCTCTGCGAGACGGGACGGTGTGAGTATTTGCGTAAGGCGCCCCGCCTTGATTGCAAGGCCGTCTGGCGAGCCATGCGAGGTGAGAATCAAGAACAACACGTCTTTCTCGGCGTCCAGGCGGCCGGCTGCAACCTGCAATGACCTGGCCAACGCTTCGGTCGTAGCGCTGCCACCTTTCTTCGAATTGTACTTCACCTCGATCGGGCCAGTTTCGAAACGATCCGCGACGACCTGGGCTGCACCGGTCGCCTCGCTTCGAAACACGCTTTGATCGCCGAAAAGGCCAAAGGACACCACGCCGACCTTGTGGACATCCTCGGCGGTGTGCACTGTCGAAACTGACAGCGCGACGGCCAAGGCAAGAGCGATGAGCGGCGCGCCAAGCCGCCTGATCCAGGACTTCGAAGTCATGGCGTCGGAGATCATGGTGAACCTCGCGTTGAGATCGCCGCCACAGTATTGCGGGCCAGAACGAAGATAGCCGGACTACACCGAATTTCCATCGCCACAGATCGCACCGTGACCATCGCAGCCACCGATCATCTGTGCGCCAAGTTCAACGCCAATGCTTGGTCGGGACGCATGGAGGGCGGCTATCCGTTCGCGCCGTGGGGCGGCACCGGTCTCACGCCGAATGCTGCTGCGTAGTTTCCGACATCCGAATTTCGGTAGCGGAACAGGGAGAGAAGATCGCAATCTTCGAAAGAAACGAAAGAAAACTATCTTTCACCTGCGGCTAGGCAAACGGTGCGGCCTGAAAACGGAAAAACCAACTGGTTTGTTGTCGGGCACGCGAAACGAAGAATTTCAGGACGGCTCCTCCGGTCCGGCGGGAGCCGCAAACTCGGCAGCTATTGGCGCGCAAAGCGGACATTCGAGTTGATGACGAGGTCGCCTGAGAGCCAACAGGCGATACCAAGGATTTGCGAATCGACCCGGCGACCGTGATCCGTCGACCAGTCCTTCTGCCATGCAGCGCTGGACCACGGTCTCGAACAGCTTGCGCAGCATCGCGGAACCGGCCATGCCTGTTCTTGGAGAAGGTCGAGTGGTCCGGCACCTCGCCATCCAGCCCGAGTCGACAGAACCAGCAGTAGGCGAGGTTGAGGTGCACCTCTTCGCACAACCGCCGTTCGGAACGAACGTCCGGCCTCGCTATGTTTGGGCTTGAAGCCGCTCGTTTTTTTATTGGACTTGTGAAATAGCTCACAATTGAAAGGCGTAAGCCGGGCATAACGTTCGCGCGTCGAAAAACGGAGCATGCCCATGAAATTTCAAACTTCAGGGACGCTCGCGCTTATGGCCGTCGCATTCGTCGCTGCCGGAGTGGCAATGACCGTCAGTTACCCACGAGCCTTCTTTGAGCCCAGCTTGGGAGCGGATTGGCAATGCAGCCGGGTCGCGTTTCTCCTGACCAGTTGTTCGCAAATCGAGCGCAACGCCAAAATGGCTTGGCACCCAACAATTGCCGAGGCGTTAGAGGCCGGAACCGTCGCTCGTTCCAGCGACCGGCGTTAGATGGACCGGGACACCCGCGTTAGGTCGGATCGCTGCCGACCATCAGGCCAGTTTGACGCTGGCTAGCGTCACAAAACCTTGACACATGAGTGCGAATTTCGTCGGCGCTGGGATTTCAGGGCCCAGACCGGAATGCATGGCGGACGCTGGCGAGCGAATATATTCCGCTCGTGCGGCGTTCAGCATCCTCTCAATTTCGGGAGCTGGGCATGTTTGACGCCGAAATGACTGCGCTTCTCAGGGCGGTGCTCGAGGAAGTTTGCGAGAATATTCCCGTCAATGAGATCGGCGCCAGAACGCGCGTTGCGTCGAAGATCCTCGAAGCTGCGGCACAGGGCCAACTCTCGATAGACGCGTTGAAAGCGGCAGGTCACAAGGCCCTGAACTCACCCAGTATGTGGCGCTAATATCTTCTCACCGTGGAAATGGCCCGCTGTTTCACGCTGGCGAGCCTCTCACCTTCTCGATGGGCGGCCCCTAACCGCGCGGGTACGCAGGCCGAGCATCTGACCATCCAGACCCTGACCATCCAGACGAAGCGCGTATTGAGGCGGCGATATAATGGCCGCTCGCTCCTATGTCGGAAATCGTACAGTCAGGCGTCCGTGGTGAGGTGAAGCGCGATGAAATCGCGCCGCTGCATGTCCTCTCCGAACTCCAGAAAGAACGGTATGACGCAAGATAACACACAGGAGATTGGCCGCGATGGATTTAGTTTGCGACCAATTGTCTGCTAATGGGACGGTCCGGCCGTGCTCCGGCCCTGCCAGCAGCGAATGCTGGCAGGGGGCACCGAAGACAAGGAGCACGCGATGTCACAGAAACTCGACGCTTCGCCCGCCGTAATCGGCATCGATATTGGCAAGAACTCGTTCCACATCGTCGGCCAGAATCAGCGCGGTGCGATTGTGCTGCGTCAGAAGTGGTCGCGTGACCAGGTGGAAACGCGGCTCGCCAACCTGCCGCCGTGCTTGATCGGCATGGAGGCCTGTGTGGGCGGCCATCATCTCAGCCGCAAACTGCAAATGCTTGGCCACGACGCCCGCCTGATGCCGGCGAAATACGTGCGCCCATATTCGAAGGGACAGAAGAATGACTTCCGGGATGCTGAAGCCATCGCCGAGGCTGTCCAACGCCCCACCATGAAGTTCGTCGCGACCAAGACCGCCGATCAGCTCGACCTTCAGGCACTGCACCGCGTCCGCGATCGATTGGTCGGTCAGCGTACCGGCGTCATCAATCAGATCCGTGCATTCCTGCTGGAGCGGGGCATCGCCGTGCGGCAAGGCCCGCATTCCCTGCGGTTCGAGTTGCCGGGCATCTTGGCGACACGCACCGATGTGCTCTCACCTCGCATGTTGCGCATCATCGAGGGTCTGGCGGAAGACTGGCGCCGGCTGGATCAGCGTATCGAGGGTCTATCGAGCGAGATCGAAACGCTGGCCCGTCAAGATAAGGCCTGCCAGCGACTGATGACGGTGCCTGGCATTGGCCCAATCATCTCGAGCGCAATGGTGGCCGCGATCGGCACTGGAGACGTGTTCTCGAAAGGCCGCGACTTCGGCGCCTGGCTTGGACTGGTGCCGAAGCAGATCTCGACCGGCGACCGCACGATCCTCGGCAGTATATCAAGGCGCGGCAATCGCTACCTGCGCGCGCT
>NZ_LSEF01000114.1 GCF_001641695.1 Bradyrhizobium neotropicale | reverse complement strand
GAGCTATGCGGGATTTTGGGTGACGAGGTGATCAGGCGGCGTGGGTTGCCGGCATTTGGATGACCTCGATGCCGTCGTTGAATCTGACACCTGCGATGACCTTCGGCAACTGATTTGTGCCTTTGAGCCGCCGCCAGGTCTTTGATGCGGCGATCACCAGTTTGAATACCATCAGCTTGGCGGTGGTCGGCGACAACGAGCCCTTGGTGCGCACCGTCCTGTGCCGCACGGTGGCGAACACGCTCTCGATGGGATTGGTCGTGCGCAAGTGATCCCAATGTTCGGCAGGAAAGTCGTAGAAGGCCAGCAGCGCGTCGCGATCCTTGATCAGACATTCGACCGCCCGGCCGTACTTGGCGCGGTATTTCTCGGCGAAGACGTCGATCGCCGCTTCGGCGGACGCCCGGCTCGGCGCCCAATAGACCTCGCGCAAATCTTTCTTCATGGTGGCCTGCACCGAGAGAGGGACCTTGTCCAGGACATTCACGGTCTTGTGCACCCAGCAGCGCTGGTGCCGGGTGCCGGGAAAGACCTCGTCAAGCGCCTTCCAGAAGCCGAGTGCGCCGTCGCCGACGGCAATTTCGGGCGCGATCTGCAATCCGCGCTGCTTGACGTCGATCAGGAGCTCGCGCCAGCTCTGCGCGCTCTCCCGCACGCCGACCTGAAAGCCGATCAGTTCCTTCCTGCCTTCTGGCGTTGCGCCGATCAGCACCAGCATGCACTCGCCGTGGTCTTCCATGCGGGCCTGCAGGAAGACGCCATCGGCCCACACGTACACATATCGCCGCGCCGACAGATCGCGCTTCTGCCAGCGCTCGTACTCGCCTTGCCACTCGGCCGTCAGCCGGGAAATCACCGCGGGCGACAGGTTCGGCGCCTCCTTGCCCAGCAAGGCCGTCAGCGCCTCCTGGAAATCGCCGGTCGAGATGCCGCGTAGATAGAGCACCGGCAACAGCGCATCCAGACTTCTGGTCCGCCGTGCCCACAACGGCAGGATCGCCGAGCTGAACCGGATCCGCTCGCCATCGCTGGCCGCCCCGCGGTCGCGAATCTTCGCCCGCGCGACCTCGACCGGGCCGATGCCGGTCTGGATCGTCCGCGCCGGGCCGTAGCCATGCCGCACGACACGGGCGCGTCCGTCGGCAAGCTTCAAGTCCTTCACCGTGGCAAGAAAGGTCTCGACTTCGACCTCGACAGCCTGCGCCAGAAGCTGCCGCGCACCAGCGCGCAGGATATTGGTCAGTGGATCATCGATCGCGTCGGGCTGACGAAGCGGGACAATGTTGCTAGTCTCGTTCATGGCGTATCGCTCTCCTTGAGAGGTTCTGGCAGGCTTCGACACCCGCCTCGATACGCCGCCTATCTCAGGCCGTCATCACCCAGCTTCCCGCATAACTCCCTGAACCAAGATCAAGTCGCTGAAGACGAATCTTCGTCGAGATCGAACTGGAGGTTCGCCTCCTCACGTCGCTCGATACATGCCTCTTGGACATTTCACACAATGATGGAGGTAGCCCCATGCCGATCGTTCAATTTACTCGCTTCAAGACCGACAAGCCCGAGGAAATGGCGAAGATTGTCAGCCAGGCGAAGAAGATCTTCGAGAAACACGGCGCCGAATTTCTTCGGCTCTCGCGCTTCCACACTGGCCACTGGGCTGGAGAGCTGTTGGTCACGACGCGCTACGCCAACTGGGAAGTCTACGGCAAAGTGCAGGAGGCCGTGGCAAAGGACCCTGAGTTCGCGCAGGTGCTGGCCGAGGGAATGAAGATTTCCGAACTGCAGGGCCGTAACATCGCCGTCAGCATCGATCTCTAGTCGGGCTGCCGCTCCGCGCACCATGCCAAGCGCGAAGGCCGCCGGACATGAGCCGGCGGCCGGGCGAGTTCAGTCGCAACGTCAAAAATCCACCGTCATCGAGAGCCACGCCGTGCGCGGCATGCCGCTGATGACATAGCCGGTCGGATTGGCGATCCAGTAGCGCTTGTCGAAGAGGTTGGTGATGCTGGCACGGAAGGTGGTCGGCCGTTCCGCGATCCTCGTCGCGTAGCGCGCCCCGATATCGAAAGTCATCCAGCTCGGCACCGACTGGACGTTGTCGGCGCTGACATAGGCCCTGTTGGTGTAGATCGTGCGCGCGGTCGCCGTAAGCCCCGGCAGGAACGGCATGTCCCATTCGACTCCAAGATTGCCCTGGAGATCTGGCGCACCGACGGCGTGGTGGCCATCATTGACGTGCCCCGCCGTGCTGGTCAATCGCGCGTCCAGGAACGTCACGCCACCAAGCACGCGAACACCAGGGGCGACCACCCCGAACGTATTCAGCTCGATGCCGCGGTGCCGCTGCCCGCCATCGAGACTGAAGATTTTCGTCACTGGATCGGTGACGCCTGCGGGCAGGCTGATCTGAAATGCGGCAAGGCTCGCACCGAACCCGCCGAGATCGAGCTTCGTGCCGACTTCATATTGCCGCGTCTTGAACGGCGCGAACACCTGGTTCGGATTCGCGGCCCCGGTCGGCGGCGTCGGTCCGGGCGTGAGACCTTCGATATAGCTGGCGTAAAGGGAGAGCTGCTGGATCGGCCTGACCAGCAAAGCGACCGACGGCGACGTCGCGCTCTGGCCATAGTGGGCGGTCTCGAGGCCACTCACGGTGTCGAAGCTGCTCGACACCACCTTCTGCTGACGCGCACCGACGATCAGCTGCAGCTGGCCGTTCATCACCGAGAGGGTGTCGGCAACACCGACACTCTGCAGGTCGAGCGAGCCCGATTTTCCTTCCGGAAAGGACGATATCGGCGTTCCCGGAATCGCCAGCAAAGTCGGCGTGTAGATGTTGGTGAGGTAGTTCGCGTAATTCGTTTGCCCGAGCCAGTCCGTCCGCTGCAATGAGCTGCCGCTGACGACGACTTCGTGGGCTACCGGTCCCGTGTCGAAGCGGGACCGCACGCCTGCTTCACCGGACACCGCTTCCGACCTTCCCGTCTGGAATCGCGAGGTCGACGATGCGTCTCCCGCGGTATTGAGAATGGTCGCGCCCGGCGCCTCCCGCTTGTCGAAGCCGAAGCGATTGCCGCCGATCGCGCCGAACACGGTGATGTCCGAGGTCAGGTCATATTCGGCGCGGGTCAGGCCCGTGATGCTGTTGGCGCGCGCATAGTCGAACGGTTGCGCGAGGTTGATCCGGGGATCTGGCGCGGCCGGGACAGCGATGCCGGCAACCGGCGTGTAGCCGCGCGCAGCCGCCCGCATCCAGTCGTCCTGATAGATGATATCGGCCGACCATCTGAAACGTTCGCCACGATAGTCGACGCCGAGCGAACCGGCACCATCGCGCACCGACTGCCGATCGATGGTCGTGTTGCCGCCGTCCATGGCACCGTTGAAGCGGACGCCCCATTCCTTCTGCTCGCCGTAGCGGCGCGCCACATCGAGCTCGGTGCCGAAACGGGCATTGGACATGTAACCGGCGGTCAATCGCGTCAGCGGATCGTCCCCGGCACGCTTGGTCACGACGTTGACGCTGCCGCCGATACTGCCTTGCGGCGCCATGCCGTAGAGGAACGCCGCGGGCCCCTTGAAGAGTTCGATGCGCTCGATCGGCGCAGGATTGACGCGATAGTTCGGGACGAGGCCGTAGAGTCCGTTCAGCGCGATTTCGCTGTTCTCCACGCGGAAGCCGCGAATGGTCATCGCGTCATACCGGTTGCTGCTGCCGATGGCGGCGCGGACCGACGGATCGCTGTTGGTCAGCACTTCGGCGACACTGGTCGCCTGCTGATCCCGGATTGTCTGCTCAGTATAGCTGGTGACGCTGAACGGCGTTGCCATGTAGTCCTTATTGCCGAGGAGACCGAGCTGGGCTCCGCGCGCGACCTGGCCGCCGGCGAAGGCTTGCGGCAGCGCCGCTCGCTGTGCGCCGAGCGATGGGGCGGGAGGCGCCGCGACGTTGTCGCGGCTCGCCGTTTGCCGCGGCGAACCGGCACGCGATGCCTGCGACGGCCTGCGCTGGCTCGATGCGGTCGCACGACGAGGCGACGGTGACTCCACGACCACCGGTGGAAGGCTTTGGCCGGCTGCGGCAGCCGGGCGCACAGATGTTTCCGATTGACTTGGCTGTTGCGCTTGAGCCGAATTCGCGGCGAGCAGAACCGAGACACATGCAATGGATAGCGCCGCCCCGCGCGGCAAGTTCAGGTCGCTAAACATATTCCCCCAAAGGACGCAACTGCACGCGACGCCGTCTCGATCAATGCGAGACGAACGATCGCGAACTCCCGTGAGGGGCATTAAGCAAACCGCGACGCCGCGGCCAGTAGAACACGTCTAGAGTCGTGAATGATGCGACGATCGCACGCAGCGATCCTCAGATTTGGAAGAGTTTTAATCCGAAGCTTGGAGCAATGGCTGCCTGCTACTGAACGGACGAAAGCGCCGCATGGTAGCGATCCGGCAAATGATCACCGATCCCCGGCGGCAGGGGTATGGATAGATTGTCGATGAGGCGCGCGGGCTGCGACCGCCCGCCGAAAAGATTGATGATCTGCTCGACCAGTCCAGCGTCTGCCCGCGGCTCGTTGGAGCCGAAATCTCCCGTCAGCTCATCGGCGTCGAACTTCGCTCCACGCTCGCATGCGAGAAAGCGGCCGACATGCAGAAAGCGGAGCTGCGGCGGCGGAACGGTCGCGACGATGTCGGAGCCGTGCACGAGGCGATAGGTCGTCTTGCCGAACGCATCATCGTAAGGCGTAACAAAAACGTCGCGACCGGCGCGCGGACAGCCGTAGAGATAGATCTGCGCGTTGCCCAGCTTAAGTTCGTCGCGCGCGAAATCGGCGGTGATCACCGCGATTGCAGCTCCCAGGCTGTGCCCGGTGATGAAGATGGGGGAATTGTCGGCAAGCGCTGCCGTGATAGCCACCTTGACGTCATCCCAGACCGCCGCTGCCGCCGCGCGGAAGCCCTCGTGGACGGGTGACACTGGAAGGCCAAGAGAGAAGTCGTTGAGCCAATTCAGCAAGTGAAGTGGATCGGTGCCGGCGAAGGCGACGATCGTCGCCCTGCCCCTCCGGGCGGTGATCCCCCTCGTATCCGTCAGCTCAGGCGTGAGCTTGACCGGCTGGATCAACCGCTTGACGTCGGATAGCTGCCAGATGCGCGCGACCTCGGTGATCGTATCCGGCACATGGGTCTCGTAGGCGAGCTGCGACATCCACATCATCGCCCGCGCAGCGCCGAGATTGAAATTGTCGGAATCTGCGTCGAAATCCGCAAACGCGTTCGGATCGTGTCGATCGGGAGGAAGTTCGACCAAAATGCTCACATTCAGCTCCCAAACGGCTGTGTGGCTGCATGCATCGATCGAAAGCAATGCAGCCACTCTGGCACATCATGGGGCCAAAGACAAACTCAGCGAGCGCGAGAACCCGCCGCCTCGCCAAAGTATCGGGAGACGCGGTATCAGGAGACGGCCAGCCGAACCAGCTACTGATGCTCGATCGCGCGGATTGCGCCGCGCAGCTCGGCGAGGCCGCGCAGGCGCCCGATCGCGGTGTAGCCGGGATTGGTACGCTTGGTGGCGGCGAGATCATCCAGCATGCGGTGACCGTGATCGGGGCGGAAGACGATCTGCCGATCCGGCGAACGCCGCGCGTTCTCCTTCAGCAGCGCCTTCAACACCGCGATCATGTCGACGTCGCCGTCGAGATGATCGGACTCGTAGAACGAGAGACCGTCGGCCTCGCGCCTGGTGGCGCGCAGATGCGCAAAAGCGATGCGCGGACCGAAGCGCTCGGCCATCGCAGGCAGGTTGTTCTCGGCGCGGACGCCGAGCGAGCCCGTGCACAGGCAAATGCCGTTGGCCTTCGACGGGACAGCATCGAATAGCGCCTGATAATCGTCCGCGGTCGAAGCGACGCGCGGCAGGCCGAACAGCGGGCGCGGCGGATCGTCGGGGTGCAGCGTCAGCGACACGCCCAGCTCATCGGCGAGCGGCGCGACGCGCGCGAGGAACTCGGCGAGATGCTGGCGCAGGATCTTGGGCGTGATATCGCGATATTGTTCGAGCCGGTCGCGGAATTGCGGGATGGTCATCGGCTCGGTGGTCGAGCCGGGCAGCGCGCTGGCGATGACCATCACGAGATAATCGATATCGGCCTGCGTCATCTGCTCGAACAGCTTTTTCGCGCGCGCTTGCTGTTCCGGTGAGTATTCCTGGAGCGCCGCGGGCCGCTTCAGGATATGCAGCTCGAACGCCGCAAAACGGTCCTGGTCGAAGCGCATGGCGCGGGCGCCGTTCGGCAGCTCCCATTCGAGATCAGTGCGGCACCAATCGACCACCGGCATGAAGTTGTAGCAGATGATCTTGATGCCGGCGCTTGCCACCGCCTCGAGGCTCGCGATCCACGCCTCGATCGATCGCGTCGCCTTACCGCCTAACCGCTTGACGTCGTCGGGAATCGGAATCGATTCGACCACAGACCAGGTCAGTCGCGAGCGGCCGGGCTGGCCGTGTTCGATGAAGTTCTTGCGCTCTTCGACGGCCTTGCGCGTCCACGCTTCGCCGATCGGCACCTGATGCAGCGCCGAGACGATGTCCGTCGCGCCAGCCTGCCTGACATCGTCGAGCGACACGGGATCATCGGGCCCGTACCAGCGCCATCCCTCCAGCATCATGCGCGTTCTCCCAGGATCAGTTCGCTGTCAGCACGACCTTGACGCTCTGCGAGCGGTCGAGCGCGAGGCGGAGCGCATCGGGCGCCGTCGACAACGGCCGCTCGGCCGTGACCAGCGACAGCACATCGACGCTGCCGGCGGCGATCAGTTCCACCGCGGTCATGAACTCGAAGCCGAAGCGGAACGAGCCGCGCAGGTCGATCTCCTTGGCCATCACCGCGTTCGCCGGCACCGGAATCTGGCCGCCCGGCAGATTGCCGATCTGCACCACCGTGCCGCCGCGCCGGACGATCTGAATCGCACTGGCGAGGCCCGCAGCCGTGCCGGAGACTTCGAAAGCGACGTCGTAAGGGCGCGCGGCCGCCTGGGCTTTAAGGCCGTCCTCGCCGGTCCCGACGTTCTCGACATGGTCGGCCCCTAGCCGGCTGGCAAACGCGAGCGGCGCCGGCGCGATGTCTGCGACCGTGATGTCGGCGATGCCGGCACGGCGTGCGGCGAGCATGGTCAAAAGCCCGATCGGGCCGGCGCCGAAGATGATGCCGCGCTTGCCCTCGATGTTGCCGGCGCGCGCGACCGCGTGCAGGCAGACCGCGAGCGGCTCGGCGAGCGCTGCGGCCTGATAGGAGACGTGATCGGGGATCTTCACGCACTGCGCCGGGATTGCGTCGAAATAGTTGGCGAAGCCGCCCTGCATGTGCGGCGTCTTCGACGCCGAGCCCATGAAGTAGATGTTCTCGCAGAGGTTCGGCCGGCTCTCGCGGCAGGCGACGCAATGGCTGCACCAGCGCGACGGATTGACGGCGACGCGGTCACCGACCTTCAGGTTGGCTGCGGATCCGGCGATCTCAACCACCTCGCCGGAGATCTCGTGCCCGAGAACCAGGGGCGACTTCACCACGAAATCGCCGGTGCGGGCATGGCGGAAGTAATGCATGTCCGAGCCGCAGATGCCGCCGGCGCCGAAGCGGATGCGCACCATGCCGTCGCTGAGCTTATCGAGCGGATGCTCGATCATGCGCAGGTCTTCGGGACCGAACAGGGTTGCGGCGAGAGCTGTGGAGGTCATTTGGAGAGTCCCATGTATTTTGGCAGCCAGAGGGTCAGTTCAGGGATGTAGGTGATCGCGATCAGGGCGAGCAGCAGCGGCACCAGCCAGGGCAGGATCGCCACCGTCGTGCGTTCGACCGAGAGCTTTGCAACCCGCGCCAGCACGAATAGCACCATGCCGAGCGGCGGATGCAACAAGCCGATCATCAGGTTCAGCGTCATGATCAAGCCGAAGTGGATCGGATCGATACCGAGCTTGAGCACGATCGGCAGCAGGATCGGTACCAGGATGGTGATCGCCGCCGTGGTGTCGATGAAGCAGCCGACGAACAGGATCAGGATGTTGGCAAGCAGCAGGAACACCCATTTATTGTGGGTGACGCTCAGCATGAAATCCGACAGCGTCTGCGCGGCCTGCGACACCGTCAGTAGCCAGGCGAAGATCGAAGCGGCGGTGACGATGAAGAGCACGGAGGCCGTTGTCTCGATGGTGTCGAAAGTCGCTTTCGCCACCGTCTTCAGCGTCATGGTGCGGTAGCGCACGAGGCCGAGGAACAGCGACCAGATCACGGCGGCGACTGCGGCCTCCGTCGGCGTGAACCAGCCGAGCGTCATGCCGCCGATCAGAATCACCGGCGCCATCAGCGCCATCACCGCGGAGAAGTCGAAGTACCAGTCGATCGCGAGCAGCGTGCCGAGACCGATCACGACCGCCATGTTGGTCGACATACCGGCCAGCGTCATCAGCCAGATCGCGAGCGGGAAACTGAGCACGATCGCGATCTCGAGTCCGGCCGAGCCAAGCTGCGGCCAGGAGAACGGCGTATCGCTGCCCCACTTGTTCTTGTGCGCAAAGTAGGTGACGGTCGCCATCATGAGCAGCGTCATGACGACACCCGGAATGACGCCGCCCAGGAACAGCGCGCCGATCGAGACGTTCGCCATCATGCCGTAGATCACGAAGGGCAGCGACGGCGGGATGATCGGCCCGAGCGTCGCGGAGGCCGCGGTGACGCCGACCGAGAATTCGGTGGAGTAGCCGTGATCCTTCATCGCCTTGATCTCGATGGTGCCGAGACCGGCGGCGTCCGCGATCGCGGTGCCGGACATGCCGGAGAAGATCACCGAGCCGATGATGTTGACGTGGCCGAGGCCGCCGCGCATCCAGCCGACCAGCGCGACGGCGAATTTGTAGATGCGGCCCGTGACGCCGGCGATATTCATGAGATTACCGGCGAGGATGAAGAAGGGCACGGCGAGCAGCGGAAAGCTCTCGACGCCGGCGATCATGCGCTGCGCCAGCGTGACGTCGGGCGTCACACCGCTCACCAGGATGTAGAGCAGCGACGACGCGGCCATGGCGATCGCCACGGGAACGCCGAGCAGCATCAGGATGAGAAAACCACCAAGCAGCAGCAGCATGACGTTACCCCTCCGATCCGTCGTAGGCGCCCGGGCGTTCCAGGATCGAGTAGCCCTGCCGCCAGTTCTCCAGCGCCACCTGCACGGAGCGCACGGTCATCAGCACGAAGCCGAGCAGCACGGCGTAATAGACGTAGTTCTTGGGAAAATTGATCGTGGTCATCGACTCGTCGCCGATGATCTGGATGTAGACCCAGACCAGCTTGATGGCGTAGCCGAAGAAGGCGATCCGGATCAGGTCGATCACCGTCGACAGCACGCGCGCGACCAAATGGGGCAGATAGCGGTAGACGAGATCGACCTGGATGTGCCGCGACAGCCGCACGCACATCGACGAGCCGATGAAGACCACGCCGATCAGGCAGTAGGTCGCGATCTCCTCGGTCCAGGCGTAGCTGTCGTTGAGCACGTAGCGGGTGAAGAACTGGAGGAAGACGGCGAGCGCCATCGCCCAGAAGATCACGAGCGCCACCCAGTCCTCGAAGGCATAGATGCCGAGATCGACCTTCGGCGTCGCCTCCTCTTCGAAGGTATGGGCGATCTCATCCCCGGTGATCTGCCGGTGTATTTCGGCCGTCGACATGTGTTACTCCCCAAATGGACTGGACGTCATTCCGGGGCGACGCGTGAGCGCCGAACCCGGAATCTCGAGATTTCTCGCTTCGCGCGAACCGGAATGACCTGCGGTCACTTCACCGCCTGGATGCGCTCCCAATCCGCCTTGCGATAGCCGAAGGTCTCGAACGGGACGTTCTTCAGCACGATGTCGCGGAACTCGTTCTTGTCGACCTCGGTCACGGTCAGGCCCTTCTCCTTGAAGAACGCGACGAGCTTGGCTTCGTTCTGCTTGATCTCCTCGGTCGCCTTGGCGGCGGCTTCCTGGGCGACGTCGGTGAAGATCTTCTTGTCCTCGTCGCTGAGCTTCTTCCACAGCGCACCCGCCACCACCGTGTTGAGGTGATCGACGATGTGGCCGGTCAGCACGATGTGCTTCTGCACCTCGTAGAACTTCTTGGCCTCGATCGTGGTCAGCGGGTTTTCCTGCGCCTCGACGGTGCCGTTCTGGAGCGCCAGATAGACTTCCGCGAAGGCGATCGGCGCGGTGTTGGCGCCGCAGGCGCGCGGCATTGCGAGATAGGCCGGCACGTCAGGCACGCGCATCTTGAGGCCCTTGAGGTCGGCGCAGGTCTTGATCGGCTTGTTCGACGAGGTCTGGCGCACACCGTAATAGGTCACCGCGATGATGTGATGGCCGCTCTTGTCCTCGTAGCCCTTGGCGAGCTCCTTGAAGATGTCGCTCTTGGTGTACGCGAGCAGATGGTCGGCGTCGCGGAAAGTGTAGGGGTAGTAGGTCACGCCGATCGGCGGAAAACTCTTCGCCGCGAAGCTCGAGCCGGAGATGATGATGTCGACCGAGCCGAGCGAGAGGCCCTGGTTGATGTCGGCCTCCTTGCCGAGCTGGGACGCCGGATAGACGTCGACCTGATAGCGCCCGTTGGTGCGCTTGCCGATCTCCTGCGCGGCCCAGACCGAAGCAGAGTGGAATGGCTCCGAGGTTTCGTAGACATGGGCCCATTTCAGCTTGGTCTGCGCCATGCCGGCAGCCGTGGTGGCAAGCATTGCGGCGATTGAGACCGCCAGCACCGTCGTCATTTTCCTGAACATTGATTTTTCCTCCATCGCTCAAGTCTGCTTCTTGTTCGCCCGCCCCGAGACGGGTGCGGACCGCCCAATCTCATCGCCGCTGCGCGCGGCCTGCTTCTTCGGCGCTCGTTTTGGTTTTGACGGCTTCGCCGCAGATCGCCCCGCCCGGCTCTGGCCGGAGGCCATCGCTGCGACCTCGATACCGAAATTCTGCGCGAACCGCTCCTGCGAGCGCGCAAGATGATCGCGCATTGCGTCGCGGGCAGCATTCGGATCACGCGCCGCAATGGCGTCGCGCACCGCGCGGTGCTCGTCGAGCGCGGTGCGCCAGGTGCGCGGATTCTCGAAATAATGCGCAAGCTGCGCGAAATAGGGATTGAGGCGCTGGTCGAACAGCTCGCCGACGACGCGCACCAGAACCGCATTGCCGAGACTGCCGGCTATCGCGACATGGAAGGCACGGTCATGGATCATCGAGGCTTCGCCGGGGTGCTCGACATTTTCCATGGCAAGGAGCGAGGCGTCGATGCGTGCGAGATCGTCCTTGGTCGCCATCCGCGCGGCCTGCTCGGCGATCGCACCTTCGAGGAATTCGCGGGCGCGCAGCAGCTCGAACGGGCCCTCGACGACCGCGGCCGCCTGTACAAGCGCGGCAGCCCCCGCAGGTTCGATGACATAGATTCCTGAACCGACGCGGATGCGGACGCGACCTTCGACCTCGAGCGCGATCAGGGCTTCGCGCACCGTCGGCCGCGACACCTTGAGCTGCTCGGCGAGCTCGCGCTCGGTCGGCAAGCGGCTGCCGACCGCGTATTCACCGCTGTCGATCAGACTTCGCAATTGATCGGCGACCTGGCGATAGAGCCGTCTCGCCTCCACAGCTTCCAGCGGCACGCTGGCCTCCCCGAAAGGGTCTCACCGGGTGGTTCTTGCCCGGCGGCCCGCCAATTTTGGAAAATTGGTCTTACCAATTGACCGGAGCATTGACCGAGGACGGGCGCCATGTCAAGCAGCAGCAAAGCAAAGGGGGAGACGACCATGCGCCTTGCCATGCGCCTTGCCATGCGCCTTGGCCGCGCCAATCTCGGCCGGCTGCCGCCGGCCATCCGCCGTCCGGCCTATGACCGCTCGCGCCTCGCACCCGGTATCGTGCATCTCGGCCTCGGCGCGTTTCATCGCGCCCATCAGGCCGTCGTCATCGACGATTGTCTTGCCGCCGGCCAAGCCGCCTGGGGCATCGTTGGCGCAAGCCTGCGCAGCCCGGATACACGCGACGCCCTCGCCCCGCAGGATCATCTCTATACCGTCGCCGTTCGCGCCGCCGAGGGCACCGAGCATCGCGTCATCGGCGCGCTGCTCGACAGCGTCGTCGCCCGCGAGAACCCTGCGCGGCTGGTCGACAGGATGGCGGATCCCGCCGTCCGCATCGTCTCGCTCACGGTGACTGAGAAGGGCTATTGCCACACGCCGCAGACCGGCGATCTCGACGAGCGGCATCCGGATGTCGTGCACGACCTGAACAATCCCGAGGCGCCGCGCTCGGCGCCCGGCTTCATCGCGGCGGCGCTGGCGCGGCGGCGGGCACAAGGCCTTCTCCCCTTCACCGTGCTGTGCTGCGACAACCTTGCCGCCAATGGGCATACCGTGCAGCGGATCGTGACGCAGTTCGCAGCGCTGCGCTCGAAGGATCTCGGCAAATGGATCGCCGATACCGTCGCCTTCCCCTCGACCATGGTCGACCGCATCGTGCCGGAGACGCTGGAGGGCGATCGCGAGGCGGTCTCCGCCGCGCTCGGCATGCGCGACGCGTGGCCGGTGATGACCGAGCCGTTCACGCAATGGGTGATCGAGGATCGCTTCTCCGCGGGCCGGCCGGATCTCGCCGCCGCGGGCGTCGAGCTCGTCACCGATGTCAAGCCGTTCGAGCTGATGAAGCTGCGGCTGCTCAATGCCAGCCATTCGGCGCTCGCCTATCTCGGCTATCTCGCCGGCTATGAGACGATCGCCGACACCATGACCGATCCGCATTTCGCGCGCCTCGCCGCGCGGGTGATGGAAGAGGCCGCGGTGACGCTGACGATGCCGGCCGGCACAGACCTTGCCGCCTACCGCGCATCGCTGCTGCGGCGCTTCGCCAACCCGGCGCTGCATCACCGCACCTGGCAGATCGCCATGGACGGCTCGCAGAAGCTTCCGCAGCGCCTGCTCGGCGCGATGCAGGATCGCTTGCAGAAGAACCTGCCGATCGACACGCATGCGCTCGCCGTCGCCGGCTGGATGCGCTACGTCACGGCGAGCGACGAGCAGGGCCGCGCGATCGACGTGCGCGATCCCCTGGCTGGCGAGCTTGCGGCGCTCGCGCGCGAGGCAGGTCCGGTCGCAGAACGGCTCGCGCCGGCGCTGCTCGGCGTCGGAAAAGTGTTCGGCCCCCTCGGAGACGACCCGCGCCTGCGCGAAGCCGTGAGCGCCGCGCTCGGCCGGCTCTATGCGGAAGGAGCGCGGCGCGCGGTGGCGACTCACATCGCTACGTGACGGCGTCCGCGCCGCGGCCATGTCGTTGTTGCACTGCGGTCAAAATTGAGCAGAAGTCGCGCTTGATTTTTCCGCGTCGTTGGCTCACGCCAGAGGCATGACGAAGGACAGCAAGGTCATTGCCGCCAACGCCGCCTTCTACGCTGCCTTCGCGACCGGTGACGTCGCGGGCATGGAGCGGATGTGGGCGGACGACGACACCATTTCCTGTATCCATCCCGGCTGGCCGGCGATTGTCGGGCGGGCCACTGTGATCGGAAGCTGGCGCGACATCCTGCAGAACCCGGAGCGGCCGCAGATCGTGTGCGCCGAGCCGCAGGCGATCGTCGACGGCGACAGCGCGCGCGTGCTCTGCATCGAGATCGTCGACGGCACGGCGCTTGCCGCCACCAACCATTTCAGGCGCGTTGCCGACGGCTGGCGTCTCGTTCACCACCAGTCGAGCCCGATCGCGCAGATCGTCGAGCAGACCCACGAGGACCCGCCTGGCCCGAGCCGGCGGTTTCACTGAAGCGCAATAGGATGCTGCTTCAGCCGAGGCGTTCCAGCTCCGACAAATCGTCCAGCACGAGGCGCGCGCCGGTGAAGTCATCGTCACTGAAGTACATGCTGCGCGTGATCAGGACGGGGACGCCCGCGCGCGAGGCCGCGATCAGGCCGTTGGCGGAATCCTCGATCGCGAGACAGTCAGACGCCATCAGGCCCAGTTTCGCCAGGATATCCAGGTACACGTCCGGGGCGGGCTTCTTGTGGCGGACATCGTCGCCGGCGACGATCGCATCGAAATCCGTGGCCCAGCGCTTCCCCAGCGCACGCGACAGCAGCGCATCGATATTGCCGCGCGAGGTCGTTGTTGCGATCGCGAGCCGCTGGCGGCGCGCCTTCGCCGCGGCAAGCAGCTCCGTCACGCCCGGCCGCAACGGGCAGCAGCCTGTTTCGACCAGTTCGGCGTAATGCTCGGTCTTGATGCGATGGAGATTTGCGATGTCGTCGTCCGACAATGGCGCGACGTTTCGCTGCATGGCGTGGTAAGCACGGATGCGTTCCTTGCCGCCCGTCACCCGCAACAGATTCTTGTAGACGGCACGGTCCCAATGCCATTCGAGCCCGCAGCGGACAAAGGCTTCGTTGAAGGCCTGCCGGTGCAATTCCTCCGTCTCCGCCAGCGTGCCGTCGACATCGAAGATCAGCGCGGCGGCGCGCGGGATCAGATCCGCGGCCGGCGCTTCCTCCCGGATGATCGACGTCTGCGGCAATGCCCTCTCCAACAAACGCTCCCGGTCGATCGGGCTCCGACCGAGCATGGCGCGCACTGGCGGACGAGTAAAATCGCAATATCTTTTGCTGGACCCAAAAATCCCTTATGAGCGGCTTGCGCACCGCGGTCTGGACGGGTCCGACGGCGATCAGCAAGGAGATCCATGCGGCTCTTCATCTTTGGCCTCGGCTACAGCGCCCGGCACTTCGTCGGTAGATTTGGCGGCGCGTTCTCGCATATCGCCGCCACGGTGCGCGATCCTGCGAAGCAGAACAACCTGGCCGGCGTCGAGCTCCATCGGTTCCCGGGGAACGATCACGATCTGGTCGAGCGGTTTCGCTATGCCGATGTTCTTCTGCTGTCTATACCACCCGATCGCACCGGCGATCCCGTGCTCGCGGCCTTCACGGACGCGCTCGCGGCGGATCGCGGCCGGAAGGCGATCTACCTCTCCACCGTGGGCGTGTATGGCGATCATGGCGGCGCATGGGTCGACGAGAGCACGCCTGCGCGGGCTGGCCTCGACCGCACGCGGATGCGGCTAGCGGCCGAACAGGCCTGGGTGGGTGCGACGCGCGGCGAAGCGGCCATCCTGCGGCTCGCCGGAATCTACGGCCCGGGTCGCAACGCTCTGGCGACGNCCCGCCGCATCGTCAAGCCGGGACAGATATTCAATCGGATTCACGTCGACGATATCGCCAGCGCGGTCATGGCCGCGGTTCGTCACCAGGGCGGCGGCACGTGGAATGTCTGCGACGACGAGCCCGCCCCGCCACAGGACGTGATCGCCTATGCCGCGAAGCTGATGGGCGTTCCGGCGCCGGCCGCGGAAGCGTTCGAGACCGCCGAGATGTCGGCGATGGCACGTAGCTTCTATGCCGGCAACGCCCGCGTCTCCAACGCGCGGTTGAAGCGCGAGCTCGGCGTTACGCTGGCCTTCCCGACCTATCGGCAAGGTCTCGTGGCGCTGTGGGGCGCAGGCGAAGGCCGATAAGAAGTCCGCCGCATCCGGACAAGCCCCTGCTCCGCTTTCCCTGCAGTTGACTTCAATCCGGCGCGGACGCGATCTTATGGATTTAGCGGGCCATTCATATAACGAGCCCGCTCTGGGAGGACAGAATGAAGAAGACGATCGCCATGATCGCGGCGGCGGCTGCCGTCATCACCCTCAACGCGGCCGGGGCCGCGCCACTGCCTGAAGCTGCTCCCGACGACGTCGGATTCTCGGAACAGGGCCTCGCGCGGCTCGATGACTTCTTCGCGCGCGAGATCGCCGCCAGGCGCGTGCCCGGCGCGGTGGTCGCCATCGCACGCGACGGCAAGCTCGTTCACTACAAGGCTTACGGCATGCTCGATCCGGCCAAGGCCACGCCGATGCCGGTCGACGCGATATTCGCGCTGGCATCGATGACCAAGCCGATGGCAGCTGTGGCAGGCCTGACGCTGATGGAGCAAGGCCGGCTGCCGCTCCAGGCCAAGCTTTCCGACTACTATCCGGGCTTTGCCGACATGAAGGTCGGCGTGCCCCAGGGAGACGGCTCGCTCAAGCTCGAGCCGCAGGCCTCGCCGGTCTACATCCACGATCTCTACCGGCACACCTCCGGCCTGATGTATGGCGGCCGCCCGGACAGCTCGAGCCCGGTGGCGCGGCAATATCCTGACGGCGTCGCGCCGGCGCTGGAAGGCGACACGCAGGCCTTCGTCGATCGCATCACCAAGCTGCCGCTGGCGCACCAACCCTCGACGGAGTTCGAGTACGGCTTCTCGATCGACGTGCTCGGCGCTGTGATCGAGAAGGTCAGCGAGCAGAAGCTCGGCGAATATCTCGCCGCCAATGTCTGGCAGCCGCTCGGCATGAAGGACGCGACCTTCGAGCTCGATGGCCAGCGCATTCTCTGGCCCAAGACCGTGCATCACATGACGAGCAACCACCTCGGTCCCGAGATCAAGAACAACGTCGCCAATGTCGAGCCGCATCGCGCCGGCTTCGGCTTTGGCCTTGCGGTTGCAGTCCGCACCGGCGAGGGCCTGTCGTCGGTGCCAGGCAATCCCGGCGAGTTCACCTGGAACGGCGCCTATGGCACGCAGTTCTTCTGCGATCCCAAGGAGCGGCTCGTCGTGGTGGTGGGCACGGCCGCGCCCGGCGAGCTGCGGAAATACTACCGCGAGCAGGTGCAGGATATCGTCTACGGCGCGATGGCGAAGTGAGCGCGCTCTCAAAGTCGCGCGGGCGGCCGACCCGGCCGCCCGCTTGAAATCCGGCGTCAGCTCAGCACGCCATCTTCTGGCACCGCATTCGCCAATAGTTGCCGGCGAAACGCAAATCACCAGCCTGCGAGCGTGCGGGCAATCAGGCCTTGGCTTGCCGTTGTTTCACCGGCGCAGTCTCCGGCATCAGGCCCATCGCGACGAGTCCGACGATTGCTGCGAGCAAGAGGTACCACGCCGGCGCCAGCGGATTGCCGGTGACGTGGAGGAGCCAAGTCACCACGAGCTGCGCAGTGCCCCCGAAGCTCGCAATCGCAACCGCATAGACGGTCGCGAACACGCCGCCCCGGATGTTCTGGGGCAGCGCCTCGGTGAAGGTGGCGTAGAACGCGGTGAACGGCAGCGAGCCGATGATCGACAGCACGCCGAAGCCGACCAGAAGCGAAAACGCGCCGGGCGCGTGAACGATCCACAGGAAGGTCGGATAGGTCAGCGCGAGCGTGACGAACTGCGGCCAGACCATGACCGGCTTGCGCCCCAGGCGGTCGGCGAGCCAGCCACCGAACAGCGCGCCGACGATCTGAAGGCCGTTGCTGACGAGCGATACGGTGAAGGCCAGTGTCGGCGTCACATGCAGCGTATTCTGCGCGTAGGTCGTCATGTACTGCGTGACATAGGTCGAGATAGTGCCGCTCGCCAGGATCATCAATGCAAGCGCGATGACGCCGATGTGGCGGCGCGCGAGCGACAGATGGTTCGAGCGTTCTTTGGCTTCAGTGTGCGGGATCGTTTCCGGCAGTGTCCGGCGCATCCAGATGCCGAACGGCAGGCAGATCGCACCGATCAGGAACGCCACCCGCCAGCCATAGGAATCCAGCATCTCCGGTGCCATCGTGTTGCTCAGGACGACGCCGACCAGCGCGCCGGCGGTCGCGGCGATCTCCTGGCTCGCCGGCTGCCACGCCACCACCAGCGCCCGATGCTCCGGCGGCGCGATCTCGATGAGATAGGCCGTGGTGGGACCAACCTCGCCGCCGAGGGCGAACCCTTGCACCATGCGCGCCGCGATCACGATGACCGGCGCCGCAAGGCCGATCGTGTTGTAGGACGGGGTCAGCGAAATGGTCAGGATCGCCCCGCCCATCAAGGCAAAGCTCAGCAGCATCGCAGGCCGTCGGCCGATCCGGTCGGAATAAATGCCGAGCACGATGCCGCCGATCGGCCGGGTGACGAAGCCCGCGCCGAAAGTCGCCAGCGACAGCATCAGGCTGCCGTACTCGCTCTGGACCGGGAAGAACGCGTGGCCGATCTGGATCGCGAAGAAGCTGTAGGTGATGAAATCGTAGAACTCGAGCATGTTGCCGATGGTGGCGGCCAATGCCGCGTGTTTGACGTTGAACGGCTTTGCTTGCTTCATCACGGACGACAATCTCTGATTCTCTGGGCCTGCTCGCTGCCGCGATTTAATCGTCTCTCCGCGTTGCATCGCAACATCCATTAACCGAAAAGAACGGTTCTATTGCCGCCGACCACATCTGGGCCCGTTGCAGATGTTCAAAGCTCTCGCGCTATTCGAGAGCTTCCACGGCAGCAAATGGGACCCGCAGTGGCGGCAAAGCCACATCATGTGGCCTGAGCCGCTGCAAACGAGTCCGCGTATGCCGTGAATTTCGCGAGCAGCGCCCTTCATTTGACTGAAATTTTCAGAATACTTGAGCCGCGCAATTTACTCGAACTTTCGTCGTGACGCTCTAGTTCCACTCGCGAAAGTTCCATCTCCAGAACGGAGAGGCGTCACGCGCGGCAAGTCTTCTTGCTCCGAGCCGACGTATCGCTCGAGAGCTTCATTCTGCCCCGCCCAGATTGCGCTACCAATGGCTCAATTGAATAAAGCTTTATCCGACTTGGATTGGAAATGAATCTAGCACGCGAGTCGATCGAATTATTGGAGCAGGTCGCGCGGATCATGTGGTTCGAAGGCACCAAGCATGGCTTGCGCGATCGCGAGTGGATGGCGCTGCGCTTCCTCTCCCGCGCCAACCGCTTTTCCAGGACGCCCTCGGCGCTGGCGAGCTACGTCGGCACCACGCGCGGTACTGCTTCGTTCATCATCGGCGAGCTCGAGCGTCTCGGATATCTGGAGCGGAAGCGCTCCGCCAAGGACAAGCGCTCGGTGATGCTGAGCGTTACCCAGCAGGGCAAGAAGTTCCTGGCGCGCGATCCCGTCAACGTTCTCGTCGACGCGATCACCGTGCTCGACGACGACGGCAAGATTCGCTTTCGCGACGCGCTACGGCACGTGCTCGATCAGTCGGATGCGGCCGAGCAGCGGCACCACACCGACGTCTGCAAGCGCTGCATCTTCCTCCGGGAAGACCGCACGGCGAGCGCCAGCAAGACGACGGTCGAGTTCACCTGCCGCCTGTTTCGCGCAGCGATCGCGGAAACCGAGATCGACCTGCTATGCACCAGCTTCGAGCATCACCGCCAATAGCAGACCGCCGCGATCACGGCGTTCCCTTGCGCGAGGAGTAAACGACGCCCCCGCTCGCTTCCACGACCAGGCGTCCATTCTCGTTCCTGATCTCCTCGATGCGGCCAAGGCCGGGCACCTGCTGGCCCAGCACGGCCTCGACGACCCCGTTCGGTCCTTGCAGGATGGCAATTCCCTCATACGCTTGGCGAACCGACCAGCCCTTGACCGGCTTGCGCGATGCCAACGTGCGTTCGGATGGCGACACCGAACCCGTGACTTCTGGCGCAGCGAGCGAGGCCATCATCGGCATCGGCTGAGACGCCGGCTGCTGCGACTGCGCCATCGCTGGCGCCGGAGCCTGGGTTTGCGCCAGGGCGAGCTTGTCGAGCTTGGCTGTCGAGGACGAGCTTACCCGCTCGATGCGATCCAGATTCTCCGCGAACCGGCCAAAGCGATCATTGGTGGCCTTGCTCGACTGATCGACGGCGGTGCGCAAGCCGTCGAGATTTTCGGACACGCCTGACACCTGCTTGCGCAGCTGCGCGACCGTCTCGCGCAGATTCCTGATCTCGGCATTGGCCGCGGCATTGGTCTGGACCGGCTGCGTGGCGAGATAGGCGATCACACCGGTGCAGGCGCAGACCACCAACCCGACCGCGGCAGCCAACGTTGCAAGCGGCGCGACCCATGTGGGACGCGGCGGCGGCGGCTTCGCTACGATCACGGCCGGACGAACGACGGCCGGCGCGGGCTTCGGTATCGCCATCTTATCGAGCCGCGCCTTGGCGCGAATGCGCTTGAGACCTTCGAGCGCCTCTTTCGCCAGGGCTTCATCGCTTGCTGTTGCGGACGCGGGCCTCGTGCCGGCGGCGGGCTTAGCCGCTCGCGCCGCATTGTCCTTTGCATCGCGCGTCGCCGGCGCCGGCTTCGCGGCGGCGGACATATCCGCGGTCTCGTTGGGACGAGCTTTGCCATCGGACAACATATGAAAATGCTCCGTTCGGTTCGACAGTTCGAACGAAGCTAGTTGCCGAAGCTTGCCTGAAACGTGCGCACGGAAAAAATCTCGTCACGCAAGATACGACGTCGACCTGAGTCTAATGCGTCATGCATGAGGCAAGAGTGCGACTCGAAAGCCACACACTCGCCAAGATTTCGCCAAGCTGGAGTCGCGTCGCCATACGTGAGTCGAATTGTCGCATGTGATCGCACGTCAACGCGAGTCAATCCGGAGTTGAAAATATCCCAAAGTGTTTACCCCGCAGTGCGACGAAAAATAGCTGCAATTCTACGGGCCTACAGAAATTTGGAACCGCCCCGGG
Organism: Bradyrhizobium neotropicale; assembly: GCF_001641695.1. Classification (GTDB taxonomy): domain Bacteria; phylum Pseudomonadota; class Alphaproteobacteria; order Rhizobiales; family Xanthobacteraceae; genus Bradyrhizobium; species Bradyrhizobium neotropicale. The sequence continues at coordinate 133,509 of NZ_LSEF01000114.1, read as the reverse complement.
AAAAATATAGTTTGGAATCTAAATCAACTGATACGATCAGATATACCAAGAAACAACTCGAAACAAACCAATAGCATCAAGGCCTCGAATCAACAGCTTTGTTCCGCGCGCTTGATCGGAAATCGGCAATTGTTACGGTCCTACTCAAGTGATTCTCGCCAGCCTGGCGAGGAGATCGACACAGTTCAGTAGTGTTCGGACGCGATGAGCAACTTGGCGCAACTGTACTAGGTCGTTTTCTCAATCCGCTCCGCGAGGTGATCCGTACGACACCCGCCGAGCCCCACGTCGTAGCGTTCAGTATCGAGTCGAAGTAGCAGGCCTGCATCCGCAGGCACTGAATGCGTAAGGCTGCCCGCGAATATCCTAATCAGAACAACAGTTCGCGGGAAGGAATGTCGTCAAACAGCATGGCTGCCGAGCCGGGGCATCACAGACCACTACCCGGCCGCAGCAAGTGCGAAACAGGGGCGAAAGACTGATGTATATTATCGTTGATGATCGCGAGAGCGTCACGAACAGCTACGTAGGCGGGCTCGTTCGTGAAGGCGTATCGTCGATCGGCTTCTCCTCCGGAGAATTCTGGGACTGGCTGCAATCCGCAAGCGAAGCGGATCTTGCCGCGGTCGACGCGTTTCTTCTGGGGGACACCGATGCCCGCGGAAGCCTGCCGCGGGCGGTGCGGAAGCGATCCGCAGCTCCCATCATCGCCGTGAGCGGCCAGAAGATGCTCAAGAACACGCTGGAGCTGTTCGAATCGGGTGTGGACGACGTCGTCCACGTGCCGATTCATCTACGCGAGATTCTCGCTCGGACGGCCGCGATCGCGCGCCGCCGGGTGGGCGACCTGCCGAGGCCGTGCGAGAACAGGATCCAGGTCTTCTTCAATGGACGCGATCCGGAGATTGAAGGCCGTGCCCTCACCCTTCCGCGCCGCGAGTTGCGGATCCTCGAATACATGGTCGGCAATCACGGAAAGTGGATCACCAAGACGCAGATCTTCAACGCCGTCTACGGCATCTTCGAATCCACGTTCGACGAGAGCGTGATCGAGAGCCATGTCAGCAAGCTGCGCAAGAAGCTCCGTGACCGCCTTGGCTTCGATGCGATCGTGGCACGCCGCTACGTCGGATATCGGCTCAACATCCCGGCCGCCGAGGTCCTGGATGAGCCGATGCAGGAGCTCGACGAAGTCGGCATCCTCCTCAACCGGGTGCACGCCGCGCCGGCAGCCTACCCGGCAGGAAACTGACGCCGCAAGTCGTCAATACGACAGCCACATCGGCCTCTGCGGCAGGATAACCGCAGAGGCCGATGCCTTTTCAGCAGCGGGTTCGACGAAGGGCGGGCACGGCTTGGCCGGCGCACCGGATCACGGCTTCTGCTGGAATTCGTCCTTCGAGACGAAGTTGAAGTCCTCGACCAGGACGTCCTGGACGATGTCGGCCTGCATCCGCTCGTTGACGCGCTGCTTGATCGCGGCCGTGAGGATGGACAGGTCGTAACGGGCGAGCTTCCTGAAATCCAGGCGGTCGTCCGCATAGATCCTGCGAAAGGCCTCATCCACGACGAACGGCTCGGGCGGGACGGTGAGCTGGTGCATGGTCCGCGCCTCCACGGTGTAGACGAAACGCGCGACGATGTAGCCCTGCACGCCTCCGTTCTCGACCATGGGCACACTCAGCGCTCGCGTCTTCTGGTATTGCAGCCCGTCGAGATATTCGTCCTTGGCAGGCAACAGGCTGCCGTTTTCCTTCCAGTAGGCCACCGCATAGCTCGTGCCCGCGGTGAGGATGCATACCCAGAGTCCGGCCAGCACCAGTCTGATCATTTGCGGTCCTGCGCTGCGCGGCCGCTATAGGTACCGTCCGACTCGGCATCCTTGATCGCTTTGATGATGACGGCCGCGACTTCCCGTACCGCGTCGTAATGCATCTCGAGCATCGCGCGGTTCCGCTCGAGCTTGTCGCGCAGCCGCTGGATTTCCCAGGTGATCTCGGCCTCGCCGCCGAGATGAATCCGCGCCCGCATCAGGCGGACGAACTCCAGCATGCTCCGGCTCTTGCGCGCGCTGAAGTCGTCGAAGTCGATCTTCTTGCCGGTGGCGAGCGCGACCGTCTCCTCCTCCACGATGCCCTCGAGCCGCCGGATCGCCGCCAGGAGGCCGCTGACCCCGTCCGACCTCACCGCATCGGCCGTTCTGACCGTCAGCTCACCGCCGGCATCCGGCACGTGCACGGGCAGCAAGGCGTTGCCCGGCACGGCTTCCGCCACCTGCTCGGTCTGCGCTTCCCGCGATTCCATCACCAGATTCATCGCGCTGTCGTCTGCCTGCATGAGAGGTCCACCCTCAACTGTCGTCACCCGTTCCAAATCCATCATCCGGCCTTGCCCACATCGTCACGAAGCGCCGGGTGCGCACCGGCGAGCTGCTTGGCAATGCCGATGCCGTTGCCTTTCGCAAGTTGGTTGCCGAGCTGCTCCGCCAACATCGACTTCCAGACGCTGCCGGCGGTTCCCTTGCCGAACACCTGCTCCGACTCCTTCGGCAACATCGTCTCGACGAAGGTCTGGAGGATGAAAGCCTCGAACTTGCGATAGACGTCGCCCGAAGCCGGCGCCTTGATCACCTGCACCGGCGCGGCGTTCGGCGCCTGCGCCTCCGCCGTCTTCGCAGCCTGCTCGCCAGCCGCGGCCTTGCCGACCTCGGCCTGCATCGTGGCGGCAAAATCGGCATCCGAAGATTTCAGTGCGTCCAGCTTCGCCGTCGCCACGCGCTGCGTCACAGGATCGACGGCCTCAAGAACGTCGAGAACGAGGTCGGGTGTCGCTGTCACGATCATGTTCGAATCCGGCTGGCTGTCATCAACGTCCAATCAGGCGCTGCGGAGCGCGTGCCCCCGATGTCTTCGAGCGATCGCTTCTCGGCGTCGCGACGCTTTTCCGCCAGCGCCGCCTTCGCGACCTGCTCGAGCTGCTTGACGCGGCGGCTCTCGGAGCGAACCTGGTCGAGCTGGCGCGAGGCCTGCGCCTGGACGGCTTGTGCGCCAACGCTCGTCGTCGTCAGGCGCCGCGCGATCGATTCGCTCGACGATCCCACAGGCAGCTCTCCTCCGTTCAGCGCCCCGACCAGCCAGGCTTGCTCGTCCTGCAAGCTTCTCTCCTGCTGCCGCAGCTGCGCCAGCTGCCATTCGGCAAGCCGGAGCTGAAGCTTCACCAGCGAGACCATGCGACCGAGCTTTTCCGCGCGCGACGTCATGGCCGATCACTCCGCCAGCCAGGCGTGCACGCCGAGCATGAACTGCGTCAGCAGCTCGTCGCTGGTGAGGTAGAGCAGCAGAAAGCCGCCGAACAGCACGAAGGGTACCGAGACGAAATAGACGGGAATCGCCGGCGTGAGCTTGTTGATCAAGCCGACGGCAAAGTTGACGATGACCGAATAGACGATGAAGGGGCTTGTGATCCTGAGTGTCAGCACGAACGCTTCGGACAGGCGGCTGGCGAGCTGATCCAGCGCCATGCTCCCGCTGAGCCGGTCGCCGGGATGCCAGACGTCGTAGGAGTTCATCAGCCCGCGCAGCACCTGCCAGTGCTGGTCGGTCAGGAAGAACAGCGTGGTGACGGCCGCCATGATCAGCGGCACCAGGGCCGGCGCCGGATCGGTGTCGGCGACCGGCGTTCCCGGGATGTTGCTGAGCCCGATCGCGCTCGCCATCACGGTCGCCATTGTCTGGAGGGCGAGGAAGAACACGCGCCCGCCGAGCCCGATGACACTGCCGATCAGGAGCTCGGACCAGATCAGGAGCGCAAGCGTCAGCGGCGGCGCGTTTTCGAGTAGCGGCTTCAGCACCGCGATCAGAATCGGCGTCAGCGCGAACGTGGTGACGAGCGCGATGAACAGACGAACCTGTGCCGGAACGTTGACGCTGGAATAGCCCGGCACCAGCATCAGGCAGGCTCCGATGCGGCAGAACACGATGAAGGTCACGAGCACGCTGTCGGCGAGGCCGCTGATCACGACACCGCTCCAAGCGCTCTGATCTCGGCGCTGCGCGCGACTTCGACATGCGACAGGATCGGCAGGGTCGGAAACACTCTTTCCAGGATCATGCGGACATAGGGCCGCGCCTCGGGAGTCACCGCGAGCACGACGCTGGTGCCATTCTCGGTGAACTTCCGGATCGCGGCGCTGGCCTCGGTCGCGAACTGCTCGATCAGACGCGGATCGGCGTCGAACTCGACGACATCGCCCTTGGCATCGCGCTTCAGGCTCTGGTGGAAGGCGAGGTCCCAGCGGTTGCCGAGACGGACGACGTTGAGCACTCCGTTGTCGGAGAGGTCGCCGCAGATCTGCTGGGCAATACGCATCCGTACGTGCTCGGCGACCTGCTCCGAGCGCCGCACATGGGGCGCGATCTCGGCGATCGCCTCGAGGATCAGATGAAGATTGCGGATCGACACCCGCTCGGCGAGCAGGATCTTCAGGATCGCGAGCAGGCCGGAATAGGAAATCTGCGACGGACAGAGATCGTCGACCAGGCGCTTGTATTCCGGATCGAGGCGGTCGAGCAGCGCGCGCATGTCCTTGTAGGACAAGAGCTGGGCGAGGTTTGCCCGGAGTACCTCGCTGAGATGCGTGAGCAGCACCGAGAGATTGTCGACCGGCTTGCAACCCTGACGTTTGACCTCCTCGGTGAAGGCTTCGGTCACCCACAGCGCCTTCATGCCGAACGCCGGCTCGATCACTTCGTCGCCTGGAACGTCGGGCTTGCCGTCCTTGTCCACCAGCACCATAACCTCGCCGAGCCTGAGCTCGCCATGGGCAACGCGGGTGTCGTGGATCCGGATCTGGTAGCCCTTAGGATCGATCGAGAGGTTGTCGGACAGCTTGATCTCGGGGATCACGAAGCCGTACTGCTTGGCGAACTTCTTGCGGATTTTGCTGACGCGATGGGCGAGCTCGTTGCGCGAACCCAGGAGGTGGACGGAGAGATGGCTGCCGAGCTGCAGCTCGATCTCCGCAGTCCTGAGCGATTCCTTGACGGACTCCTTGGCCTCGGCCTGCGCCCGCTCGCCGGCCTTGCGCGCGTCCTCCTTCTGCTTCGCGGCCGCCTGCCGCTTCGGCAGCGTATAGCCGACAAAGGCCATGACACCACCGAGCAGCACGAACGGCGCCATCGGCAAACCAGGCATCATGGCGAGCACGAACATCATCAGCGCCGCCGCCGACACGGCGCGCGGATAACCGCCGAGCTGCCGTAGCACGGCCTGCTCCGCCGAGCCCCTGGTGCCGCCCTTGGAGACCAGCAGCCCCGCCGAAAGCGAGACGATCAGCGCCGGCATCTGCGAGACCAGGCCGTCGCCGACCGAGAGCTTTGTGTAGACGTCGGCGGCGCGCGCCAGCGTCAGCCCGTGGTGGGTGATGCCGATGACGATGCCGCCGAAAATATTGATCGCGGTGATGATCAGACCGGCGATGGCGTCACCGCGCACGAATTTCGAGGCACCGTCCATCGCGCCGAAGAATGCGCTCTCCTCTTCGAGCTCGCGGCGCCGGCGCTGGGCCTCCTTGTCGTCGATCAGACCGGCGGACAGGTCGGCATCGATCGCCATCTGCTTGCCGGGGATGGCATCTAGGGTGAAGCGGGCGCCGACTTCCGCGATGCGCGTCGCGCCCTTGGTGATCACGACGAAATTCACCGTGACCAGGATCGCGAAGATAATCAGGCCGATGACGAAGTCGCCGCCCATGACGAATTTGGAGAAGCCGGCGACGACGTAGCCGGCGGCCTGCTCGCCCTCTCCGCCGCGCGACAGGATCAGGCGGGTGGTGGCGATGTTGAGCGCGAGCCGCAGGATCGTCGCGATCAGCAGCACGGTCGGGAAGGCGGAGAAGTCGAGCGGCCGCTGGATCCACAGCGCGACCATCAGGATCAACGCCGACAGTGCGATCGAAAAGGCAAGGCCGAGGTCGATCAGGATCGGCGGAATCGGCAGGAACAGGATCGTGAGCATGGTCACGATACCGCCCGCGAAGAAGGCGTCTGCCCCAAGGCGTCGCGGGCTGGGCAGACTAGCAGCTAACGTATCGGCCATGGGTCACCGGCAGCAGATTCCGGTCTGCAATCTGCCGCGCAAAGCTTACGCGAGGGTGGTGGCCGGACGCTTTGCGGATCAGAAGCCGTGTTCGATCCGCGAATAGACCATCTCGGTGAAGGTGGAGAGATGCGCGCCGATGAAGGAGCCGGAGACGGCGACGACCAGGAGGATAACGATGATCTTCGGAACGAAGGTCAGCGTCACCTCCTGGATCTGGGTGAGCGCCTGGATCAGCGCGATGATGGTGCCGACCAGCATCGCCGCGCCGACGGCAGGGCCGGAGGCGACGATGATCGTCCAGATCGCCGCCTGGACGATGTCGAGGGCGTCCCGTTCGTTCATGGCTAGCTGATCGTGAGACCGGGGCCGACGGCGACCTTCGTGCCGTTCTCGAGGGTCGCGATCGAGCCGTCGCTGTTGATGGAGATCGAAGCGACCTTTCCGCTGAAGGTCGCACCCGTCGAGTCCTTGAAGCTGACGGTCTTTCCGATCAGCCCGTCGGCCTGCGACAGCGACTGCGAGGACAGCAGCGCATCCAGCTTCGTATTGGTCTGCATGGCCTGCTCGACCGTCGAGAGCTGGGCGAACTGGCTCATATACTGCGAGGTGTCCATCGGATTGGTCGGATCCTGGTTCTTCATCTCCGCGACGAGAAGCTGAAGAAACGTGTTGTAATCGACGCCGTTGCTCGATGTGGCCGCGGTCGAGCCGGTCGGGCTCGACGTCTTGCTGGTGGTATCGGTCGCGCTGGTGACGTTCATGTGCCTCTCCGCTGTCAGGCAGCTTGGAATGGGAATTCGGTCGTCGTGCCGGCCAGGATCGCCTGTTCCACCGGGAACAGCCCCCGGATCCGCTTGAGCGCCTCGAAGTAGCGCGTCGCTCCGACCAGTTCGTCGATCGCGGCGAGCCCCTCCAGCATCTCCTTGCTCTCGCACACGGCACACAAGGCCGCGTGATGCTGCCCATAGAGCGCGGTAGCGTCCCGAACATCCGTCGGATTCATCAGCATGAGCTGCACGATGAAATAGAGCTGACGCATCGCCGTGGTGGCATCGGAGGCCTGCATGACCTGCCCTTCGAGCAGGAACATCACGTCGTTGACGAGCTCGACGGAGACCTTGCGGTCCACGCGCAGCACCGCGCCGTTGACGTAGATCCGCTCGCCCGCCCGCAAGGATACCTTCATTAAAGCGCGTCTCGGATCAGGCGGTTGATTTCGATGAGCTGCATCACGTCGTTCGACTTCTCTTCGCGAAGCCGGTCGGATTCCTTGACGACCCACACGCCGATCGAGATGATGTCGGCGCGCAGCTGCTCGGGGAGACCGTTCTCAGGATGAGCGAGATCCTCGATGAAGATCGTCCACAGCCGCCGGACATAGAGCAGGCTCTGGACCAGATCCTCGACGCTGAAGCGCCCGCCCTGGAGCCGCTCGAGCTGGTCAATGCCGAGACTGAGAGCCCGGCGCTCGCGTCCCCGCGCTTCATGGCCGCTGTCTTCGACGACCGCTTCATAGGCTTCAAAAGTCATCAGAACCACTCTGCGCAGGAGACCGGACAACGAGACAAGGCTTGCAAAGCCCCGGCTCAGAGATAATTGATGAGGCTGATCTTCTGGAGCTGCGAGGTGAGCGCGAGCGCCGTCTGGATCTGGGTCTGCAAGGCGTTGACGCGGACCGAGGCCTCGGTCGGATCGACCTGCTCCAGCTTGACGATCTGATTGTTGAGAATGTCGTGCTGGATCTTCAGCTTGTCTGTCGCGGCGGTGATCCGCTGCTGGACCGAGCCGACGGTGCCGCCGAGCACGGCGAGATCGTCGATAGCGCCGCCGACGAGGCTGATGGCCTTGTCGACGACCACTTGGAACGTGGCCTGGCTCAGGTTCGTGTTCCCGAGATCGCTCATCATGGTGTAGGCCTCGGCGAGCTTTTGAAAGCCGGGCTGGTTGGCGCTCACGGAGCTGTCGACGATCTCGGTGGTGGAGATGCGGCTCTGCAGCGGTTGATTGGTCGCCGACGACCAGTTCGTCCAGTTCGTGCCGGTGAACTCCGCATCGAAGGTGGTGTTGAGGAAGGTCTGCATCTGGGCCGGCGTGATGCTGCTCACACTTGGCGAGGATTGCGAGAAGCCGAAGCCCGCCGGCGGTGCTGCCAAGAAGTCAGCGTCGACCTGGTTCTTGTTGGCAGAACCGGACACGTAGTTCGTGATCGGCGCGTTTTGCGTATTGAGACCGCCGAACAGGTATGAGCCGTTGTAGGACTGGTTGAGTGCTCCGATCAGGTCCTGGAGGTTGGCGGACGCGCTCGGCAGAATGATCCGCGCGCCGTTGTTGACGTTACGCGACGCGATCAGGCTCTTGAGAAAGTCCTGCGCGGTGGTGGTAAGCTGGGTGATCCGGTTCTGGGTCACGTCGAGACGGCCAGCAACGAGCTCGTTGGTGTCGACGAGCTGGTCGGCGAAGTTCATGTCGGCGCGCAGGCCGGCGTCGCTCCCCGTCAAAGTGCCGAGCTCGAGGCCGACATCGGCGAAGCGTCCGGTGGTCGCCTCCTTGCTCGCCTTGCTCAGCGCGCTCTGGTTGTTCGTGATCGAGTACCTCAACGACGAGGACAGCATCAAGGTCGAGATGTAGTTTGCGCTCATCATTAGGATGTTCCCACGGCGGCCAGCAGGCTCTTCAACATGTCGTCGACGGTCGAGATCAGCTTCGACGACGCCGAATAGGTGCGCTCGACCTGGAGCATCAACGACATCTCGTCGTCCATGTTGACGCCATTGACGTTGGATAGCGCCGAGTTGCTGCGGTCGAGCAGCGTGTTCTGGTACTGGACGTTGTCGTTGGCGGTCTTGCGCTGGTTCTCGATCCAGCTCGTCGATGACGAAGCAAAATCGATCACGCTTCCGTTCGGCTTGCCCTGTGTCGTCGTGTCGAATGGCTGCGCCGCATCCATGTTGCTGACGAGCTGATGAAGCCGGGTCGAGAAGCCGGCCATGCCGGTGGTGTTGTAGTTGTAGGCCGGAAGGCCACTGATCGCGCCGTCGCGCAGCAGATTGGGATTTCCTGCAGGGGTGGCGGACGGATCGACGGAAGCTGCGACCGTGATCGTGCCGGCAAGTCCGACCAACACGGTCGCGCTCGCAGGCACGGTCGGCGCGCCGGGATACGTGAACAGCCCGGGCCTGTCAGCCAGTGTCGGAACCGGCGACTGATCACTCTCCTTGAAGGCGGTGATCAGGCCGCGCGCGATTTCGTCGAGCTGGCTCTGATATGTGACCGTGGCATTGTCGCGCAGTTGGGCGAGACCGGCGAGCTTGCCGGTCTTGAGCGGCATCACGGAATTTGCGCCGGTCACCGGCACGCCGTCGATATAGACCGCGTTGCCCGTCGTGCCGGGCGTATAGGCATTGGTCGCCGCAAAGCTCACCGTCCGCGCCGTCTTGTCGAACAGGACGACGCCGCTGTCGGTGTAGAGCGCCGCATCGCCGTTGGCGCGGATCGACATGGTGACACCGACCTCCTGCGACAGCTTCGAGACGATGCTGTCGCGCTGGTCGAGATAGTCGGTGACGTCGTCGCCGGCGATCGTGCCCTTTACGATCGCGGTGTTGACGGTATCAAACTGGGTGAGGAGCTTGTTGATGTTGGCGACCGAGGTCGCCATGTCGGCGTCGGCGCCTTCGCGGACCGACTGAACGGTCTGGGTCGCCTGGTTGAGCGAGGTCGCCATGTCCTTGGCGGACGAGACGGCCGCCTGCGCCAGCGTGGTGTTGTCGGGAGCGTTGGCGTATTGCTGCAACGCCTGCTTCAGCTTGTTGAGCTGGGCCGTCGGCGACTGATCGAGTTCGGGATCGTCCACCGTGGCGGCCGCGATCTTCTGGAGGCCATCATAGATCGCGCTCTGCTTGGCGGATGCCGAGGTCGCGGTCAGCACGTTTGTGAACAGGCCGCCGCTCGCGGCGCGCTGGATCGCCGCGACATAGACGCCCGCGCCGGGCAGATTGTCCAGCACGGTGATCTTGCGCGAATAGCCGGCGGTGCTGGCGCCGGCGATGTTGCGCGAGACGACCGAGGACTGGATGCCCGAGGCCATGAGCGAGGCGCGGGCGGAGTCGAGAGCGGCAGTAAGGGACATGGCGTTCTCTTGAACGTTCTCTTGGCCAGTTTCCGCGCTGAAGGATTCAGCGCTTCAGGTTGACGACGACGTCGAGCAGGTCCGCACCGGTCTGGAACGACTTCGAGTTGGCGGTGAAGCCGCGCTGCGCTTCGATCATCGCGGTCAGCTCGTTCGCGAGATCGACGTTGGAATCCTCCAGCGCACCCGATTGAACCGTGCCGCGCCCGCCAGCGGCGGCATTCCCGACCTGTGCGTTTCCCGAATCCATGCTGATGGAATAGACGTTGCCCGCCTCGGGGGTGAGTTTGTCGGGGCTCGGAACGTCGGCGAGCATGATCGTGTAGAGCGGCGTTTGCTGCCCATTCTTGAGGATGGCGGTCAGCACGCCCTGGGAGTTAACGTCGACCTTCTCGATGGCAGATGGAACGCTGCCGTTAACCGTCGCCTTGAAGTCGAAGCTGGAGGCAACCTGCGTCACAGCCGACATGTTGATCGTGAAGAGTGAGCCACCGGGAACAGTCACGGTGAGCGACGTTGGGGATGCAGCGGCCAGCGCGCCCTTTCCGGCCGCTGTCGTGTCGAAGGTAAACGTACCAAGACCACCCGCAAGCGGGGTACCCGCCGCCGAATCGTAGACCTGGATCTGCCAAGTGTCCGTACCGGCAACCGATCCGGTCTTAGCCATATAGACGTCGAGCTTCTTGGCGTTGCCGATGTTGTCGTAGGCCACGATCGAACTCTTCGACGAATATGACGTCGGACTGGGAGGCAGAGCTGCCGGCGGGACGATGGCCGCGCTTGGATCCAGATTGCCGGTCACAGTCGCCAGCGTCGATGCCACAGGCACCTGCGATACCTGAGAGATGTTCACGATCTGAAGTCCCGTCAGATTGTTCTGCGAGAAATTGGTTACAAGACCCTGCTTGCCCAGAAGATAGAAGCCGGCCGCGTTGACCAGATTGCCCTGGCTGTCCGGCACGAACGAGCCGGCTCGCGTCAGGTATTGCTGCGTGTTGTTGGCATCCGACACCACGAAGAAGCCGTTGCCCTGGACGGCGAGGTCCGTCGTCGATGTCGTGAACTGCGTATGTCCGGCGTCGCTGATGGCGTAGCGGACCGTCGTCTCGACCGCACCGGAGTCGTAGTTGCCCGAACCGCTTTTCAGGATCAGCGAGGAGAATTCGGTTGAAGCCCGCTTGTAGCCGGTGGTGTTGACGTTGGCGATGTTGTCCGAGACCGTCGACAGCTTGTTGGATTGCGCAGACATTCCGGAAACGCCGGTGCGCATAATGCCGTAGAGGCTCATGGATTGGGCTCCTTTGGTAGGTTGGAACTACAATGAGGGTTCTTGCTTGCGCGGGGCTGATGGTCAGCGGCGATCCACAACTTCCTGTTGTCACTTCATGCCATTGCTTCACGTCGTCTTGAGCTGACAGAAGTCGCGCGCCTTGTCGGTCCACGCGCCGAAGCCGCTTGAGACGAGATGCGCGACGATGTGGCAGACATAGCGCTTCTGCGCCGGCTGATTGTTGGGCCCCGCATTGTAGCGTGCGACCGCCATGGTCCAGCTTCCCTCGCGCTGCTTCAACTCTTTCAGAAAGCGCGCGGCGTAATCGACGTTCTTGGCGGGATCGAACATCGCCTGAACCGAGGCGAACTTGTCGCCGTGATAATAGTGGTTGATCTGCATGCAGCCGAGATCGATCAGCTTGATGCCCTTGTGCCGCATCGCCTCGAAATTCGCGATCGCGTCGTCCATGTCCTTGGCGAACACCGTCTGTCCCTCGGCGCCGAGCGCGTAAGGGTAGAGGGCGCCGCGGCGCCCAGTCTCGGTCAGGCCGACGGCATAGAGAATGCCGAGCGGAATCCCGTGCTGCTGGGCGGCGCGCGCCATCTCGCGCTCGCACGGGCGCGCGTTATCGGTCGCTGCCTCGGCTGCGCCCGCGCTAGAGATAAACAGGGCCGCGACGAATATGCGGCGCCACGTCCTGGTCATGACGCGTCTCCTGATTGGGCTGGCGGTCCTGCCGGTCCTGCCTCGCGCCGCCCTCGGACTGGCCCGACGACGTGCTGGAGCCGTTGAAGGCGCCCTGCGATTGCGATGACTGCTGTTGTTGCCCTGAGAGCGAGCTCTGCGACTGGCCGGAGCCTGCCTGGAATCCATCGAGCGAGCCGTGCTGGACCGGCGCGACGTCGGCGACGTAACCCGCCGACTGCATGAGCTCGCGGATCGAGTCGCGCTGCTGATCCAGCATCTGGCTCGTATCCTTGCGTTCGGCGGCAAGGTGGACGGAGACCTCCGTGCCGACGAGACGAAGCCGTACGGTGACATTGCCGAGCGCCGGCGGCTCGAGATTGATGGTCAGGATCTTGAGCGGTTGATCTGGATTGCCCTGAGGCGACGCCAGATCCGGCGCGGCGGATGCAGCCGGCGCCGGTGAGCCCTTCAGCTCCGACACGACCGCGTTCGCAACTTGCTGGGTTGCGCTGAACTGCGGGACCGGCGGCAGATGGGTCTCCTGCTGAACGACGGTGACCTTGGTCACTTCCGGCAGCGCCTCGCGCGCTGACGCCTTCGCGGCACGCTCGACGTTGGCGGTGACGGCTTCGAAGCCGGATGCGGCGTTCGGGGCAGCCGAGCCGCTTTGCGGAGCCGTCGCCGGCGAGGCCTGCGTCGCTTGCAGAGCCGAAGCATGTGTGCGCGGCTCGGATGAAGCAACGTCCGCAATACGCGGGGCAGAAGCCTGCGCGCGCGGCTCGGACGGACCGGCATCCGACGCTGCAGCCTTCGCCGCGCTCGTGCCTTGAACCTCGCGTTTCGCTGAGGATCGCTCGTCGCGCGCGGGCGTATCTCTTTTGTCGTTGTCCGGCTGCACCTGCGGCATCGCGGCCGGCGCCGCCGCAAGTTCCTGTCCGACGATCGTGGGGAGGCTCACCCTCGTCGGCAGGTCCGCCTTCGCGGCATCGTCGAGCCGCGTTTGCTTGTCCTGTGATTTCGGCTCCCTGGCCGTCCTACTGTGTTCGTGAACGGTCTCGTCGCTTGGCCCATCGCGTTCAGTCAGCTTCGCCAGGCTGGTCCGCAGCGTGCCCGCCTTCACGGTCGCGTCGCTACCCTGGTCGTTCAGTGCCCGCTTCGCCAGGTTCGAGACGGTGTGGAGCAGATCGTGAAAAGAGGAATCCTCGGCCGATTTCGCTCCCGAAGTCTTTGCCGAGCGAGACATCCCACGCGAGTTGAGGCTTTCGGCAAGGCCTGCAAACAGCTGCCCGGAGGTTCCGTTGAGCTTGGTCATGGGCGGCGATCCTTGGTGAGGAGCTCCAGTTCGCCGAGCTGATTTTTGGCGCGCGCGAGGGTGGCGGTCGACGATGCGAGGTCCAGGCGCGCCGGCGTGGGCGGAGGCTTGTCGGCTGAGGCAGCGGCGGACGGCCCCACTGTCGGCTTGCGAACATCGAGTGCGAGCTGAAGCGTCGCGTTCAGGAGCAAGCCATCGCGCTCCGGCAGCTTCGTTCTGTCGAGCGCCTTCAGCTCGGCGAGACCGCCGTCATATTCGTCGGTGAGCACACGCGCCGCGCCGCGGAAGAAATGGGCACGCTCGCGATCCGCACCGAAATCCGCACTGAGCGCCAGCGCACGCTCGCCGGCAAGCCGGGTCACGGCGAGCCGGCCCCGAACCAGTCCGGCGCGCGCGATCACCAGATAGAGCTTGAGGCGGCTTGCGCGATCGATCTGCTCCAGCAGGGCGACGATCCGCGCAAAGCGGCGCTCGTCCAGCGCGAGGCTCGACTGCGTCAGGCCCGAGGAAAAGCGTTGCCAGAAATCGCCGGCATAGATCGAGTTGCGATAGTGGCGGATATAGGCAAGCGTCAAGAACTCGAACTTGTCGAAATCCTCCGCCTGTCCGACCAGGAGAATCTCGCGCCGCAGCGCCGCCTCCTCCACCAGAGTGCCAGGCAGCAGCAGCCGCGCGTCGTCGAGACGCTCGATCGCCACCGACGCATCGGAATGCGCGAGCAGCGCGCCCTGCACCAGCGCAATCTGCCCGGCCATGCTTGATGGAATCGTGCGCGGCTTGAAATCCTTGAGCAGCTCGCGCGCCTCGTCCTGCCGTCCTTCGACATAGGCGAGCGCGCCGTTGAACAGGCGCTCATCGACGTTGAGCTTGTCGCGCGGCAGCTTGCGGACGATCTGCGGCGCGCCGCCGCTGAGCAGATAGATGACGATCGCCTGGCCGTTCTGCGGGTTGCTCCACACGCTTGGATCGGCGGCGAGGAATTTTTCGCCGATCTCCCGGATTAGCGCGAGGTGCTTGCCATGCGCGGCAGTATCACCATTGGCGATGCCGTCCTGCACAGCCTGCAACGATCGGACGAGCTCGTACGGCTCGCTCGCCGGCAGCGGCGCCGGATCGGCGAGTGCGCCCACTGCGACGAACGTTTGCAGCAAGACGAGCGCGGCCAGGAATCGCGACCTGATCAAGAGCGCTTCTCCCGGATCAGGATCTCGATCCGTCGGTTCTGCGCGGCCGCCGGATCGTTCGGGAGCTTTGGTCGCCGGTCCGCATAGCCTTCGACATGCTCTATCCGCTGCGCATCGACGCCGGAGCGCACCAGCATGTAATAGGCCATCTGCGCCCGCGCCGTCGACAGCCGCCAATTATCGTAGGTGTCCGACTTGTAGGGACGGTTGTCGGTGTGTCCGCGGACGATAATCGTGCCTGGGCGCTTGGTCAGCAGCGGTCCGATCTTGTCGATCACGCGGATGAGCTCGGGACGCGGCTCGGCCGAGCCGACCGCGAACATGCCGAAGCTCGCATCGTCCGTCAGGCTCACGAGGAGACCTTCCTCGACCTGGCGCACCTCCGCGACGGGTCCGGCGCCGGCCTTGATGTCCGAGAGCGCGTCCGCGATCGCGGCCTGGAGCTGCTTGGCGGTCGGCTGCTGGGTCTGGGCGGGATTGCGCGGGTCGACGTCCTTTGCCGTATCGGCCGGACGCGACTGCGCCGGGGCATTCGCCTGAGCAGCGGGCTGAGAGTTTGGCTGCGAGCTTGCTTGTGCACTGCCTTCGCGCGCGGGCGACGTCGGCGCCGGTCCCGGTGGCAGCAGCGGCGACATGCTGGCGGACGACGCTTGCGCATTGGACGCGATGCTTCCGCCGGCCTCATCGGATTTGGCGCGCCGGGGAGGCTGCGGCTCACGCTGATTTGTGCCGGATGGATTGTCGCGCGCGGACTCGTTCGGCTTGGGCTCGCTCTCGATGATCCGGTCCGCATCCTTGGACGCTTGCGGGGCGAGCTTCCAATAGCCGGGATCGAACGGATCGCGATAGGCATCGCCGCCCTTGAGGCCGTCCTCTTCAGCCGAGTTCAAGGCGCCTGCACGCCGCTGGCCCGAGGCCTGGTTCGCACTGGCCGCGATCTCCGCCAGCGTGGCGTAGGGATCGCGAAACAGAACCTTCTCTTCGTAGTACGGCGGCTTCTCGGCCGTCGGCGAGTCGCCCCGGCGTTCTTCGTTCGGTCCGGCCGGCTGGCGCTTGCCATCCTGGCCGTCGAATGTCGTCGGCTCCTTCTTGGAGAGATCCTTGAGGCCCTTGGGCGCAGGCGCGTTCTCGGCAAGCTTGATCGGGTTGAAGTAGCTCGCCACGACCTGCTTCTGATCCTGGTTGAGCGCGTTGAGCAGCCACATGACCAGGAAGAACGCCATCATCGCGGTCATGAAGTCCGCATAAGCGATCTTCCATACGCCGCCGTGATGCGCCTCGCCGTCGAAGGCGCTGCGCCGCCGGATGATCACGAGCTCTTGTTTGACCTCTTCCATCTGAGTTACCGGCGGGCTTCCTTCAGACGCTCGGCCCAGGTCGAGATCTGCGTCTCGATCACGGTCTGGTCAGCGACGACGCGGATTTCGACGGTGTCCGCGGACTGATATTCGATGCCGGTTCGGCGCGCCGCTTCGAGCTGCGCCCTGACCAGATCGAGCAGCTCGGCCGGCCCCGTGATCTTGAACACCGGCACGGACGAGTTGGAGGTCAGCGCCGAGATCTGCTCGACCAGTGCGGCGATCGCCTTGTCGCGAACCGCATCGGCCAGAAACGGCAGCAGAATGCGCGCAACAGAGCTGGCGATGTTGGTTTCGATCTCCCGGCACGCTGAAGCAAAGCCGTTCACGATCGCGAGCGTCTGCTGGTCGGACCATTTCGCCCGCTCCTCTCCGAGCCTGATCGCGCTGCGGACGCGCTCTTCGGCGAGCTTGGCATCGCCTTCTGCGAGGCCAGCGGCATAGCCACGCCGATAGGCGTCATCGAGGAGATTGGTTGGCGGGGTCTCGGCCTTCGGCGCAGCAGGAGACTGAAGCTGCGGTTGGGCCTGGGGCTGCGGCTCGCGCCGGACCTCCTTTGGCCTCGCCAACGGCTCCTGAACGCGCGGCATCTCGGGCGGCCTGGCCCGGCCGTTCGCGTCGAACTGCGTGAGGAGTTTTCCGATTGCCGCGTTCATGCCGCCTCCTCCCGCCGCATCCAGTCTTTCAGGATTGCTGCTGCCTGCGCCTGATCAAGACGCACGATCTGTTCGAGCCGCTTCTGCGGCGTGCGCTGCATCTTGCCCTCGAGATCTTCGACGAGGTTGAGCTCGGCCTCCTCACTCTCGGGGAGCGCCAGCGCGGCGGCAGCCTCAAGCTGGGCAATCTCTGCGGCTTCGGTCTGCTCCTGCTGCGCGCGATGGGTGAGAATGCCGTTGACCGCGGGCCTGAGCCCGAACCAGACCAGCATCGTGGCGACGGCCAGAATCGTCGCCGCGTTGATGAAGCTTCCCATCTGCCGGTTCAGCATCTCGACGAAGCCGATCGGCGGCACCGGCGCCATCTCGCGCGAGCCCTCGATGAAGTCCACCGCCGACACCTGAATCTGGTCGCCGCGCTGCTTGTCCAATCCGCCGGCGGTGGCCGCGAGCTGGCTGATTTCGGCGATCTTGCTGTCGATGATGGCCTGGTTTGTCTTATCGCCGAGATCGGCGACGAGGCGCGCGCGGTTGATCAGGACGGCGATGAAGAGTTTCTTGATCGCGTAGCCGTCGCTCACCGTGGTCGTCGTCTTGGACGAAACCTCGTAATTGGTGACGTCTTCACGGCGGTTCTTCTCCTCGTTGGAGTTCTTGCCGCCGCCGGCGTTCACCTGCTGGTCCGGCAGGTTCTGCTGCACCGTCGTCGGCGTCGAGCGGTCCGCGTTCTGCGAGGATTCCTTCTCCCGGACGTTTCGGACCGAGCGCTCGGCCCGCGTTTCCGGATCGTAGACGGTTTCGTTGATCTGGCGCTTGTCGGTGGAGAGCTGAGGCGCGACGCTGACCTCGAAATTGTCGAGACCAAGATACGGCGTCAGCGCCTTACGGATGTTCTCCTGCACCATCCCGCCAACCATCTTCTGCAGGCTGGCCATCTTGGTCGGCGCGGCGGTGGCGTCATCCTCCTCGGCAAGCAGCATGGAGCCGTCGGCGTCGAGCACCGTCACCTTGTCGCGGCTCATGCCCGGAACGGCCGCCGCCACGAGATGACGGATCGACTGGGCCGTGCGCGCCTCGAGCGCTCCGTCGGTACGCAGCACGACCGAGGCCGACGGCGGCTGCTGGGTCGCACGGAACGAGCCGCGCACCGGCAGCACGATGTGAACCCGCGCGGCCTTGACGCCTTTCATCAGCTGAACGGTGCGCGCAATCTCGCCTTCGAGAGCGCGAAGCTTCGTGACCTCCTGCATGAACGAAGTCAGACCGAGCGAGCCGATCTTGTCGAACAGCTCGTAGCCGGAGTTTGCACTGGTCGGCAACCCCTTCTCGGCGAGCAGCATGCGCGCCTGCATGGTCTGGCTCGGGCGCACCGAGATGGCATCGCCGGCCGCGTTGACGTCAAACGCGATGTTCTGCTCGCGCAGCGCAGCGCCGATGCGCGTCACGTCTTCACGGCTGAGGCCGGTATAAAGGGTCTCGAATTCGGGCCGGCTCAGATAGTAGGTGCCGCCGACGACGGTGACGAGAACGGCAAAGCCGATCAGCCCCAAGGCCATCAGGCGTCGCGGCCCAAGCTCCAGCAGATTGTTGAGCAGTTGCTGTACCTGCGCGCGACTGAACAGCATATGACCTCGTACCAATGCGAATGCAAGGACACTCCGCTGCGAACCTTGTCTGAAGGTTGCGCGAGGACGTGAACGCGTCATGTCGCGCGCACGGCGTGGCAATTTTGCAAGGAGATCGCAGGCTGAGGAACGGACCGGACGCGGCGCAATCGCCCAAGCGATGCACGATCGGCAAATGTCGGCTCGTCACGACGCGCCGGGGCTCGACACGGAAACGTTCGAAATGAATCCGGCGACATATGAAAGGTCGCCTCAGTCGTCGCTTACGACGAGGACCGTGCCCCCGAAAGGGGCACGGTCGTTTTCGAAAGCGCCGCTTAACCGTTGCGGAACAGCGACAGGATGCTCTGGCTGTTCTGGTTGGCGATCGAGAGCGCCTGAACGCCGAGCTGCTGCTGGGTCTGGAGGGCCTGGAGGCGGGTCGATTCCGCATTCATGTCCGCGTCGACGAGCTGGCCGACACCGCGGTCCACGGAGTCCATCAGGGTCTTGACGAATTCGGTGTTGGTTGCGATGCGGTTCTTGACGGCACCGAGGTTCGCAGCAGCCGAGGCCACCGAGTTGATCGCGGCGGTGACCTGCGCGATATAGCCATCGAGCGTGGTCTGGTCGGTCGCCGAGTCGGTCAGCGTGCCGATGGTCATGTTGGCGACCGACACACCGGCGGTCTGCGTGTCCAGAATGCCGGTGGTGGATGCGCCGCCGGTGGTGTAGAGCGCGAAGTTGGCGGTCGTCACGGTGATGGAGCCGATGGTGGGCGTGCCACCGACACGAGAGTACGACGACACCAGGTTGAAGGTCGCCGGTGTGGCCAGGGTCGTGGCCGAGGTGTTGATGCTCAGCCAGTTGATTCCGTTGAAGGTCGCCGAGTTGGCCTTCAGGTTCATATCCTGCTGGATCTGGGTGATGTCCGCCTGGATCTTGGTGCGGTCGATACCCGCGGTCTTGGCTTCGACCAGCAACGCCTGGAGCTTGGTCAGGCCGGAGTTCTTGTCACCGATCACCGAGCCCAGAGCGGTATATTCGGTGTCGACGGTCGCGGCCGACAGACCGAGCGAGTCGGAGATGGCGGAGAGCGCGGCGTTGTCGGAGCGCATCGACGTCGCGATCGACCAGTAGGCGGCGTTGTCGGAGGCGGTCGAGACGCGCTGGCCGGTCGAGATCCGGTTTTCGGTCGTCTTCAGGCTGTCGCTGACAGACCGGAGAGTCTGGAGCGCGGTCATTGCAGCGGAGTTGGTAAGCAGACTAGAACTCATTCTCGACGCCCCTTTTGAAACGAATTGATTTTTGGGACATACCGGGCTTGCACCGGTACGTCAGGGCGGCATCATGCCTTTGAGCTGCGGAAAGCGCGCTCAACCTGACGTAACGGCGGCGATAGCACGCGAAGTTTGTGCGAGGCTTGTGGTTCCGTGACCGGACCGCGGCAAGGTAAGCCAAATCGACATGGCCGACGTGCCAAGACCATGGCGCACGACCAGCGCACGCCAAAATGAAAAGGGCCGCGCTTCGTGAGAAGCGCGGCCCTCCTCAGATGGTTTTTGAGGCTTAGCCGCGGAACAGCGACAGGATGCTCTGGCTGTTCTGGTTGGCGATCGAGAGCGCCTGAACGCCGAGCTGCTGCTGGGTCTGGAGGGCTTGGAGGCGGGTCGATTCCGCGTTCATATCGGCGTCGACGAGCTGGCCGACACCGCGGTCCACGGAGTCCATCAGGGTCTTGACGAATTCCGTGTTGGTCGCGATGCGGTTCTTGACGGCACCGAGATTGGCAGCGGCCGACGCCACCGAGTTGATCGCGGTGGTGACTTGCGCGATGTAGCCATCGAGCGTGGTCTGGTCAGTCGCCGCGTCGGTCAGCGTGCCGATGGTCATGTTGGCGACCGACACACCGGCGGCCTGCGTGTCCAGAATGCCGGTGTTAGATGCGCCGCCGGTGGTGTAGAGCGCGAAGTTGGCGGTCGTCACGGTGATGGAACCGATAGTGGGCGTGCCACCGACACGAGAGTACGACGACACGAGGTTGAAGGTCGCCGGTGTGGCCAGGGTCGTGGCCGAGGTGTTGATGCTCAGCCAGTTGATTCCGTTGAAGGTCGCCGAGTTGGCCTTCAGGTTCATATCCTGCTGGATCTGGGTGATGTCCGCCTGGATCTTGGTGCGGTCGATACCGGCGGTCTTGGCTTCGACCAGCAGCGCCTGGAGCTTGGTCAGGCCGGAGTTCTTGTCGCCGATCACCGAGGTCAGAGCGGTATATTCGGTGTCGACGGTCGCGGCCGATAGACCGAGCGAGTCGGAGACGGCGGAGAGCGCGGCGTTGTCGGAGCGCATCGACGTCGCGATCGACCAGTAGGCGGCGTTGTCGGAGGCGGTCGAGACGCGCTGGCCGGTCGAGATCCGGTTTTCGGTCGTTTGCAGGCTGGAGCTGACAGACCGGAGGGTCTGGAGCGCAGTCATTGCAGCGGAGTTGGTGAGGAGACTAGAACCCATTTTTGATGTCCCTTTGAAGATTGAATTGAGTTTGGGGACATACCGGGCTTGCACCGGTACGACAGGGCGGCGTCATGCCTTTGGGCTGCGGAAAAGCGGATCAAGGCCCAACCTGTCGTAGCGGCGGGAATAGCGCGCCAAGCTTGTGCGAGGCTTGTGGCGCTGTGCCCCGGCGGCAACAGGGCAGCCGAAACTCGGCGTGCGCGAAACGTCACGTCAAACGAAAGGGCCGCGCTTCGCGAGAAGCGCGGCCCCCCTCAGATGGTTTTGAGGCTTAGCCGCGGAACAGCGACAGGATGCTCTGGCTGCTGTTGTTGGCGATCGAGAGCGCCTGCACGCCGAGCTGCTGCTGGACCTGGAGGGCCGCCAGGCGGGTGGACTCCTGGTTCATGTCGGCGTCGACGAGCTGGCCGACACCGCGATCAACCGAGTCCATCAGCGACTTCACGAAATCCGTGTTGGTCGCGATGCGGTTCTTGACGGCACCGAGATTGGCGGCAGCCGAGGCCACCGAGTTGATCGCGGTGGTGACCTGCGCGATGTAGCCATCGAGCGTGGTCTGGTCAGTCGCCGCGTCGGTCAGCGTGCCGATGGTCATGTTGGCGACCGACACACCGGCGGCCTGCGTGTCCAGAATGCCGGTGTTGGATGCGCCGCCGGTGGTGTAGAGCGCGTAGTTGGCGGTCGTCACGGTGATGGAACCGGTGGTCGGCGTGTTGCCGACACGAGAGTACGACGACACGAGGTTGAAGGTCGCCGGTGTGGCCAAGGTCGTGGCCGAGGTGTTGATGCTCAGCCAGTTGATGCCGTTGAAGGTCGCCGCATTGGCGGTGCTCTGCATCTGCTGCTGGATCTGGGTGACGTCCGCCTGGATCTTGGTGCGGTCGATACCGGCGGTCTTGGCTTCGACCAGCAGCGCCTGGAGCTTGGTCAGGCCGGAGTTTTTGTCGCCGATTACCGAGTTCAGAGCGGTATATTCGGTGTCGACGGTCGCAGCCGACAGACCGAGCGAGTCGGAGACGGCGGACAGCGCGGCGTTGTCGGAGCGCATCGACGTCGCGATCGACCAGTAGGCGGCGTTGTCGGAGGCGGTCGAGACGCGCTGGCCGGTCGAGATCCGGGTCTGCGTGTTGGAGAGCTGCGAGCTCACAGACCGCAGGGTCTGGAGCGCGGTCATGGCGGTCGAGTTCGTAAGCAGGCTTGACATTGCGAATGTCCCTTTATGTACGCGTTACATTTTCACGAGGGGACATACCGGGCTTTCACCGGTACGGAGGGGCGGCATCATGCCTTTGGACTGATGTGGGTGAGGTCCAACCCGCCGTACCGTCTTGGTAGCACGCCGAATCTTGCTTCCAGATTAAGACCGCCTTGAATTTCGCTGCAAAATCATATGGTTAATATTACTTTCCGCTAACCATAACCAGCCGCTCCGCCGACGATCGCGGCTCTTACGAGAACGATCGCACCAGTCCGGAGGCGAGCAGATTCCAGCCGTCGATCAGTACGAAGAACAGCATCTTGAATGGCAGCGCGAGGATCGTTGGCGGCATCATCATCATGCCCATCGACATGGTCAGCGTCGCCACGATCATGTCGATGACGAGGAACGGCAGGATGATGAGGAATCCGATCTCGAACGAACGTCGTAGCTCGGAGATCATGAAGGCCGGAATGATGACGCGCATGTCGATACGCTTGTCGTCGAACTTCTTGCGGAAGCTCTCGGCCGCGAGCGACTCGAAGGTCTGAAGATCCTTCTCGCGGACATGGGCCAGCATGAACTCGCGGAACGGATCGGTGATCCGCAAATAGGCCTGCTCCTCCGAGATCTCGTTCTTCATCAGCGGCTGCACGCCGGTTTCCCAGGCCCGGTCGAAGGTCGGGGCCATGACGTAGAAAGTCATGAACAGTGCGAGGCTGATCAGCACCAGATTGGCCGGCGTGGTCTGAAGGCCGAGGCCGGCACGCAGAAACGACAGCGCGACGGCAAATCGCGTGAAGCTCGTCACCATGATCAGCAGCCCCGGCGCCACCGACAGCACTGTGATCAGCGCCATCAGCTGGATGATCCGGCCGCTGGTCGAGCCGTTGCCCGGCGGCAGCAGCGAATTGAGGTCCGGAATCTGGGCGAACGCCACCTCGGGCAGGACGACCAGCAGCAACGCCAGCAGCAGGACTCTCACTTTCACTGGATCACCAATGTCTCAATGATCAATTCGCGGACCTTGCCCGACGAACGGATATTGGCGCGCTCGGACAGGTCGTCACGCAGATGCTGGAGTCCGCGGGCGCCCTCGAACTGCGAAACCGACGCCGACCTCAGATAGATGACGATGTCCTCGCTGATATGCGCAGCCAGGATGCCGGCGTCTTCGTCGCTCATGCTGTCGGTCACCATGGAGGCTTCGACCCGCGCCCAGTTGTTGGCCGGCGCGGCGAGATTGGTCACGATCGGAGAAAGCTTCCTGAGCCGCGCGCTACCGGCGTAGCTCGACGCAAGCGGCGGCGGGGTAGCGCTCTTCTTCGCGTCGGCGACGCGCTGCGCGCTCGCGAAAAGCTGCAGCCCTGCGACTGCGCCGGCCGCGATAGCGACCAGGGTCAAGGCCACGATGGCTGCGATCAGGCGCATGACATTCCCTGTCCCCGCAGCACGGTCCGGTTTGCCAGCTCGTCAGAATGGCGCCACGGCGTCATAGATCCGATGTCCCCATCCAGGCTGCTGCACGTCAGACAGATTTCCACGACCGCCATAAGACACGCGCGCCTCGGCAATCTTGTCATAGGTGATCGTATTGCCACGCGAGATGTCGCGTGGACGCACGATACCTCCGACGTTGAGGACGCGCATCTCCGTATTGACCCGAAACTCCTGCGAACCGCTGATCATCATATTGCCGTTCGGCAATACGTCGGTGACGATCGCGGCGATCGAGAGCTTGATGTCCTCGGCGCGATCGATCTGGCCGTTGCCCTTGATCTGGGTGTTGGTGCTGAGATTGGCGTTGGTCTGGCCTTTGTCGGTCCACCCTGCGGCATCCATCAGCCAGTCGAGGCCGAACTTGATCTGCGAGTCGCGCGAACGGCCCGTCTTGTTGTCGAGCTTCGCCTTGTCCTGCATCGAGATGATCACAGTCATCACGTCGCCGACGCGCCTGGCGCGCGGGTCGCGGTAGAGATCGGTGCCGTCGTCCCAGGTCGATCGATAGCTGACGGGCGTGCGGAAACGGGGTGACACCGGGATAGGATCGGCCGGCGTCCTCAGGCCGCTACCGACGGGCGACAATTGCGGCCCGTACAGGACCTCGGACGGATCCTGGGCGCAACCGCCCAGGATCACGAGCGAGAGGATGAGCACCGGCTTCTTCATCTATCTGGTCTTTCCGTCATCCACACGACGCATTCCGCCAAGCAGGTCGGCGAGATGCGCCGCGCGTGCCGAATCCATCTCATTGAAGATCGCGCTCGAGTTCCTCGGGCCGAGCTTGGCGAGCACCGCGGCGGCCGTCTCGTCCGCCATACCCGCGATCTGGGTGGCCGCGGCCTCCGGCTTCATGCGCGAATAAATCTCGACCACGTTCGCTTCGGCCTTCTTCAGGAACTCGTCGCGCAGCGCCATCCACTGCTCATATTCGGCCCGCTTGGCCTCGACCTCTGCGATCCGCTCGCGAAGCAGGTTCTCGGCCTTCTCCAGTTCCTTCAATTGCCAGGCGAGCCTTGCATCGACGGCGGGGTCGGCGACGTTGCTGCAGAACAGCGCGACCTCGTTGTCCGGTTGCGCGGCCGCAGCAGGCGAAGTCGGCTTCGCCGGCGCGGTGACACTGCCGGTTTTGGCGGGACGCGTAGGCGGAGTTGGCGGAGGCGCCGGCGGTGGCGTTTCGGGAGCCGGCACCGCGCCGGTGATCGCAGGTCCGGTGTCTTCCGCCGCCCAGGCGGTCGCCCTGGAGGAGGCGGCGTCGTTCGGCAACGATGCGGCTGGCCCTTGCGGCTTCTGCGAGCCCGGAGCACGTGCGCGCGCGAAGGAGAGCAGGTTGAGCGGCTTTGACGGCCTGGCCTCATCGAGCGCCAGCACAGGCGAAGCGCCCGCCAGCGCGGACGCAGCGACCAGGAGAAGGACTTTTGCTTTGTGATCCAGCTTCAGCATCGGGCCGCGTGCGATTCTCGGTCCTGAGAGCATTGAGCGACCAAGCTTGCACGACGCTTATGCATCATTGCACAATGACATCGGCCTGGAGCGCGCCTGCCGTCTTGATCGCCTGGAGGATGGCGATGATGCCGGACGGCTTCAGTCCGATCTGGTTCAGCCCGCGGACGAGGCGCTGGAGATCGACGCCGCTGAGGATCGCAACCTGCGCGCCTGCTTCGTTGGCCTCGACGATGGTCTGGGGAACGACGACCGTCTTCCCTTGCGAGAACGGCGCGGGCTGCGATACCACGGGCATCTCGGTGACGCGGACCGTCAGATTGCCGTGCGTCACCGCAACGGTCGATATTCTTACGTCGCGTCCGATCACCACCGTGCCAGTGCGTTCGTTGATCACCACGCGCGCCGGCGTATCCGGCTCGACCGTCAGCTCGCCGATTTCGGCGAGGAAGCGGACCGGACCGATATAGCGCGGCTTGGACAGCACGATCGTCCGGTAATCGCGCTCGAAGGCGATCTGCGCGCGATAGCGGCCGCCGGCGTAGCGGTTGATGGCATCGAGAATGCGTGTCGCGGTGACGAAATCGGGGTTCTTCAGCTCGAGCACCAGGAACTCCATCTCATGGAGACTTCCCTGCACTTCCCGCTCGACCAGCGCACCGTTCGGGATGCGTCCGGCGGTCGGCGTGCCCTGGCTGACGTTCTGGGCCTGGCCGCCCACGCTGTAGCCGGCGACGGTGACGGCCCCCTGCGCCACCGCGTAGACGGCGCCATCGGCAGCGCGCAGTGACGTCATCACCAGCGTGCCGCCAAGCAGCGACGTCGCATCGCCGAGCGACGATACCGTCACGTCCATGCGTTCGCCCGGCGCCATCGAAGGTGGCAGATCCGCTGTCACCATGACGGCGGCGACGTTGCGCGTGCGCAGCGTCGTGGGCCGCGCCGGATTGTTCGTGCTGGTGGCTTCGTTCCTGACGTTGATGCCCATGTTCTCGAGCATCGACTGGAGCGACTGCTCCGTAAACGGCGCGTTGCGCAGAGTGTCGCCGGTGCCGTTCAGGCCGATGACGAGGCCGTAACCGACGATCTGGTTTTCGCGCAGTCCCTTGATGTCAGCGATGTCCTTGATGCGAACGGCGGCCTGGGCACCGGCCGCGGCAACGACGAGGATCAGCGCAAGCAGAAATCTGATCATGACCCGTCCACGACCTTGACGGTGCCGTCCGGCTGGACGATGCCCCTGATGATCACGCCGGTGTCGGTGTTTCGGACCGGGATGAGCGCACCGGCCGCACCCGACTGCATCGCCGAGCCGTACGTCACGATCGACAGGCCGCTGTCCTCGACGACCACCTTGACCATGGCACCGCGGGCGACGGTCCAGGGATCCTCAACCGCATTGGTCGGAATCGGCTGACCGGGCAGCAGCGTACGCCGCGCCATGCGGCCGACAAGCACCTGACGTCCTTCGATGAACATGGCTACGCCGAGAAGGTTCGGCGCGAAAGCACGCTCCGTGATCATGTCGTCCCTGATCACCTCGCCGACGCGGATCGACACGGCCGGCACGGGAAGCCGCCGCTCTTCGGCCGCGGCCATCCGCGCAGAGACGAGCACCAGCAGCGCGGCGGCCAACCC
This sequence comes from Bradyrhizobium neotropicale, assembly GCF_001641695.1. Lineage (GTDB taxonomy): Bacteria > Pseudomonadota > Alphaproteobacteria > Rhizobiales > Xanthobacteraceae > Bradyrhizobium > Bradyrhizobium neotropicale. Next base: position 106,920 of record NZ_LSEF01000114.1, on the reverse strand, counting down.
GCGCATGATCAGGCCCAGCCTGCTCGACATGGATCCACCGGAGCTAGCGGCCAAGGCCCTTCGACACGGTCTGGGCCATCTCATCCGAGGCCGTGATGACCTTGGCATTCATCTCGTAGGCGCGCTGGGCGGAGATCAGCTCGGTGATTTCCTTGACGGGATCGACGTTCGAAGCCTCGAGATATTGCTGGTTGATCTTGCCGTAGCCGGCATCGCCCGGCAGCCCGACGACCGGCGTGCCGGAAGCCGTGGTCTCACGATAGAGATTGCTGCCCAGTGGCTCGAGGCCCGCTTCGTTGGCGAAGTTGGCGAGGTTGAGCTGGCCGATCTGCCGCGGATTGGTTTCGGTGTCCAGCTTGGCAAACACCTGTCCAGTCTGGTTGACCGTGACCTGAACCGTTCCCTGCGGCACCGTGATTGCCGGGTCGAGCAGGTAACCGTCGATCGTGACGAGTTGACCGTTGGCATTGGTGTTGAATGAACCCGCGCGGGTATATTGCACTTCGTTGTTCGGGCCCAACACCTGAAACCAGCCACGGCCGTTGATCGCCAGGTCGTAGGGATTGCCGGTCTGCGTGAGCGCACCCTGGATGTGCAGCTTGCGGATGGCCGCCGACTTGACGCCGAGGCCGAGATTGGCACCCTCCGGGATCGGCGATGAACCCGAGACGTTCGAGACGCCCTGCATGCGGTCCATCTGATAGAATAGATCGGTGAATTCCGCGCGTGCCCGCTTGAACGACGTCGAGTTGATATTGGCGATGTTGTTCGCGATGACTTCGATATTGGTCTGCTGGGCATTCATGCCCGTGGCCGCGATGGCAAGCGATTTCACAGCGTCACTCCCTCAGCTCAAATCGACATCCGAACGACTTCTTGGTAGGCCTGCACGACCTTGTCGCGAACCGCGACCGCCGTCTGGAGGGCCTGCTCGGCCGACATCAGCGCCTCGACGACGCGCCGCGTCGACTCCCTGCCCTGCATCGCCGAGATCGATGCCGATTCGCCTGCCTTCAACGTTCCGATCGCGTCCGTGGTCACCTGCTTCATCACTGAATCGAAGCCGACGTCGTCGCCCGACTGGATCGCGGTCGCTGCGGGCGAGATGACTTGCGTCTCGGTCGCGCGGGATACAGCCTGGCCCGCGGAAATCGCCGTGGATGATATCGCCTCTAACATTGTCAGCTCCTCAGGAGATCGATGGTCATGCCCAGCATCGACCTCACCTGCTTCACGACCTGGAGATTGGCCTCGTAGGATCGATTGACCTCGCGCATGTCGGCCATCTCGATCATCATGTTGACGTTGGGCAGTTTGACGTAGCCGGCCTTGTCGGCAGCGGGATGCCCCGGATCGTACTCCACACGATACGGCGTGGTATCGACCCCGATTTCCTTGACCTTCGCAAGCTGTGCGCCCGAGGCGCGATCCATCGCAGCATCGAAGGTGATGGTCTTGCGCTGATACGGATCGGCCCCGGCGGTGCGCCCCGTCGAAGTCGCATTCGCGAGGTTTTCCGAGACGATGCGCATGCGCGTCGACTGCGCTTCGAGCCCGGAGCTTGCGACCGTCAGAGATGCACTCAGCGAGTCCAGCATGTCACTTCACCTCAGGCCTTCGCGCTCGACAGCAGCATGCGGTGAAACGACCGCACGATTGCCGAGTTCATCGAGTAATCGCGATTGACGTCGCTGCCTTTGATCATCTCCTGCTCGAGGCTCACGGAGTTGCCGGAGTGAACCACGTCCCAGCTATCCTTCTTCGCGGTCGCGCGCGTGTCGGTCTCTGCTGCGGAAAGCTGCATGTGCGAGGGCGACGTCATTGCGAGCCGCACCGGGGTTCCGTCGAGCACCTTGTTGAACGGCTCGACGTCGCGAGCCCTGAAGCCGGGCGTATTGGCGTTGGCGACGTTGGTGGCGATCGTCGACTGACGGAGCTCGAGCCAACGCGCCTGCGATGATGCGAGTTCGAAGAGATAAAGCGGTCCCACGATAGTCCCATTCTGGTCTATTCGGGAGAATCTTAGGATCGCAAGCTTTCCCCAGGCTGATGCGCGGGGCGCTGTCCTCAAAAATTCACTGAACCTTTTCGGCGCGCGGCGACTGCTTCGACTGCAGGAAGTAGATGATCTCTGCGACGGGACGGAAAAATTCGGGCGGGATCACCTGGTCGACCTGCACGGCATCGTAAAGTGCACGCGCAAGAGCCTTGTTCTCGATCACCGGGATCCTGTTCTCTTCGGCGACTGCGCGAATCTTCAGGGCGATCGCATCCATACCCTTGGCCAACACGATCGGCGCCGGGTTTTCATCGCGCTTGTAGCGCAGCGCCACTGCAAAATGCGTCGGGTTCGCGATCACCAGCGTCGCGCGCGATGCGGACGCGATCATGCGCTGACGCGAGCGGTCGCGCGCGAGCGAACGCAGGCGGGCCTTGACCAGCGGATCACCTTCCGCCTGCTTGTGCTCGTCCTTGATCTCCTGCCGCGTCATGCGCAGCTCGCGCCGCCAGTGGAAGCGCGCCCAGGCGAGATCGATCGCGACCAGCACGATCGTCGCGATGCAGACCGCCGAGACGATCCGCATCGCGATGGTGAGGATCATCTCGGGCAGCGCCACCGGATCGGTGTACATCGCCTCGAACGCCTTCGCTTCGGAGGAACGCAGCACGAAGCCGACGACGAGGCTCACCGAAACGAGCTTGAACAGCGATTTTGCGAACTCCACGAGTCCCTGGGTTCCGAATATCCGGCTCCAACCGGAGGCGGGAGAGATGCGCGAGAAATCCGGCTGGATGCGCTCAAGCACCAGACGCGGCGCGTTCTGCAGCAACGATGCCGCAAGCCCGAACACGGCGAGGATGACCACCAGCGGAATCAGGAAGCGCATCGCCTGCAGGCCTACCACAGTGAGGAGATTTTGCGCGTCCGCCGCGGTGCTGAGGGGGAAGCCGTCGGGATCGTCGAGGAAGCTCTTGAGGGTCGGCGTCAGTTGCTGCACGCCCTGGCCGATCAGGAATGCCTGGATCACCATCAGCGCCGCCATGGAGGCGAAGATGGACGCCTCCCGAGAGACCGGGATCTTGCCCTGTTCGAGCGCATCACGGACTTTCTTCTCGGTCGGCTCTTCTGTCTTGCTCTCCTGGTCGGATGTTTCTGCCATGCCTGTTCAGCGGTCAGCGGAAGACCAGCTCATCCTCCTGCTCGGGGTTGAGCTCGATTTCGCCCTTCTCCGCGAGGTCGAGTGCGAGATCGGTGATGACGCGGCGCGCCTCCAGCACGTCGCGCTGGTTCGACGGCTCGCCGATGGCGAGTTCGTGCTCGACGACGCGACGGACGCGTGAGGCGACCGAGGACAGGATCAGCTCGCGGAAACCCTTGTCGGTTCCCTTCAGGGCGACGACGATGCGATCGGTCGGCACCTGGTCGAAGATCATGGTGCGCGCCTTCGGCGTCAGGTTCACGACGTCGTCGAAGGTGAACAACAGCTCCTTCAGCACTTCCGCCGACTTCGGCCGCTTCTCCGACAGGCTCTTCAGCATGTCCTCGATATGGCCGCGCTCCATCTTGTTGATGATGTCGGCGACGCGGGCATAGGTGTCGGCGCCGAGATTCCGGGCGAAGTTCAGCGTCAGATCCTCATGCAGCGTCTTCTCGATGATGCGCATCGCATCATCGACGATCGGCTTGAGACTGAGCACGCGCCGCATCAGCTCGTTGCGCAGGCTCGAGGGAAGCTGGCTCATCACCTTCGCCGCGCAGGCCGGCTTAACCTTGGACAGGATCATCGCGGCGGTCTGCGGATGCTCCTTGGTCAAATAGCTCGCGAGCGAGTTTTCCGACACCGAGGACACGCGGTCCCAGACCGAGCCGCTCGAATTGCCGAGCAGGTCCGACATGATCTGCGAGACCTGCTCCGCCGGAAGGACGTCGCCGAGCACCGCCTCGAGGCCACCGAGCGTGCCGAGGATGTTGGCGCCCATCGAAAACTGCTGGGCGAACTCCTCGACGATCCCCTCCAGCTCCTGCGCCGTAATCGGCCGCAGTTCCGCCGCTGCCTTGGTGACGATGCGGATCTCCTGCGGCTCGAACTGCTGCAGCACGCTGGCGGCGGCCTGCCGGCCCATGGCAAGCAGGAGCGCCGCAACCTTTTGCGTCCCGCCCAGCGTGGCAACGCCTCGCTGCTTGATGGGAGCGATGCCGACCTGTGCCGCCATGGTCAGGTATCACCCTGCCCCAGCGGTCCAACGATCTCCGTCAGCGAAACGCCGAAACGGGAATTGTCCTCTTCGACCACGACCACCTCGCCACGCGCGACGATGCGACCGTTGACCACGACATCGACGGGCTCGCCGACCCGGTGATCCAGCGGCACCACGGCGCCGCGGCCGAGCTTCATCAGGTTCGCCACCGGAATGGTCGCGGAGCCCAGCACCACCTGCATGGTGACGGGAATGCGCAGGATCGCGTCGACATTGGCGAACTTGCCGGTCTCTTCGGCCGTGCGCGCGGCGATCTCCGCCAGCCTCTCCAGCGAAGAGGTGTCGGCATGTCCTTCGGACGCCGGTGCTCGATTGGACTCGTAGTCGAAAGGTTGCGCCATCTTGTATCGCCTCTTGATAACCCCTTCCGAAGCGCGGCTCCGGAATCATTCCCCTGCCCTCGCGCCGACGCCGGCTGACGTTCCGGTCATCCGCGCCTGACAGGCCCCCGCCTCAATGCTTGTCCTTGTCGCACCCCGTGGCCGCTGCGGGCATGAACCCGCGCCGTGCGTCGAGTGCCGCGATCGCGTCGTGCGCCTGATCAATCTTCGCGCTCAAAACATTGGCGAGTCGCCCGAGATTGGCCGTGGAATCGTGCGCCGCGGTAATCACCGTATCGAAGGCGCCAGCCGTTTCATGGACGATCGTGGAGAATTCACCCTGATAGCTGCGCAGCCGCGCCAGCTCGCGGTGCATCCTGGTCACCCGCATGCTGGTGAAAGCGAGCGCGATCAGCAGCACGACATCAACGAGATAGGATATCATCGACGAACTCCCGTTTCTGATCGACGGGATCTGCCACCTGCATGGCGTAGTAGCCATCAAGCTGGCCGATCTGGCACCAGAACAGCACCTGGTTGTTGCTCTCAAGTCGGGCCAGCGTGCGCGGCGTGGCCTCGAGTTCGAGCACCTGCCCGACATGGAACTTCACGACGTCGCCGAGCGAGAGCATCTTCTCGTCGAGCACCGCGCTCAGCGTCACCTCGGTTCGGTGGACCTCGCTCTCCATCTGCTCGCGCCAGTGCGGATCGGCCGCGCGGCCGTCGCTGACGACGACGTGAGCGAGCTTCTGGCGCAGTGGATTGAGTGCCGAGTGCGGAATGATCAGGAACATCTGGCCGCCGCGGTAGAGTGCCTGCAGCATGATGTTCGCACAGATCGACATGTTGCCGCTGCGCCCGATCGCCAGCGACGCCATGGCGGTCTCGACCCGCTCCAGGCGGAACGTGACTTCGGAGGTGCCGGCGAACGCAGATTGCAGCGACTTGGCAAAACGTTCGAACAGCGCCTGCACCAGGCGGAGCTCGATGTTCGAGAACGAGCGCTCGACGTCGATCGGCGGCTCGGCGCCGTCGGAGCCGAACATCGCCTCGACCATCGTGAACACGAAGTCGCGGTCGAGCATGATGATGACGCGGGAGTCCCACTGCTCGGCATAGAGCACGGCGGCGACCGCGTTGGCTTCGTAATCCTTGATGATGTCACCGACGCGATCATTGGTGATGCCATTGACCGAGAAGTAGCAGGGCGTTCCCGCCATCGGCTGGAGGCTGTCGGTGCACGATGCCGCCATGCGATCGAAGATCACATTGAGCATCGGCATCCGCTCGATCGAGATACCGGCGGCGTCCAGCAGATAGTTTGGCAGCTGCTTCCGTTGATCGACGTCGAGGTCTTCCATCGTCATGCGCGCGCAGCCTTCGGTTCAGCCTCGGTCACGACGGCCTTGGGACCCGCAATCGTCTCGTTTTCGACGACGTCGATCGACGGACGCTCGTTGCTCGAGATCATTTTGCGGCCGTGCTCGACCGCGATCTGCGGCATGGCGCCGTTCATAAAGGCGAGCAGCGTCTGCTTGACGATGATGTAGGGCCGGCAGCGCTTCTCGCGCGTCATCTTGATCTTGATCGCGAAGGGCGAAATGATGCCGTAAGACAGGAAGATGCCGGCGAAGGTGCCGACCAGGGCCGCTCCGATGAAGCCGCCGAGCAGCTTCGGCGACTGGTCGAGCGCGCCCATCGCCTTGATGACGCCGAGCACCGCGGCGACGATGCCGAGCGCCGGCAGCGCCTCGGACACCGTCACCAGCGAATGGTAGGGCGCCAGCTTGCTCTTCACGATGGTGTGAATCTCCTCGTCCATCAGCGCCTCGATCTCGTGCGTGCGCGCGTTTCCCATGATGATGAGGCGCACATAGTCGCAGATGAACTGAAGCAGCGACGGGTCGCCGAGCACGCTCGGGAACGCCTTGAAGATCTCCGAGGACGAGGGGTCGTCGATGTGGGCTTCCACCTCGTTGCGGCCCTTGCCGCGCAGCTCGCGCATCAGGGCATGCAGAGCACCGAGCAGATCGAGATAATAGCGTTCACTGGGCACCGCGCCGGTGATGGCCTGCATGCACGCAAGCCCGGTGTCTGCGACCACCTTCCAAGGATTGGCCACGATGAAGGTGCCGACCGCGGTGCCCATGATGATCACGAACTCCCACGGCTGCATCAGCACGGCCAGATGCCCGCCCATGGCGGCAAATCCGCCGAGCAGCGCCGCAACCGTGATGAAAATCCCCACGAAACTGCCCAACACGCCGCTCCATCGCCGATCCCATCGGCAACATCTATGCGCCGACGCTTGCGCGAAGCTGGCTTCCCCCTCGCCAGCCCCGCGCAAGCAATCCGCGGCAGCTTGGGACCATGTCGCAATCGCGGCCGGAGGTGTGCCATGCTGTCCACAATCGCGGACTACACGAGAATAACCAAGGACATGGGCAAGTCGCTGACGCTGGTCGCGAAGCAGCCGGATGTCAGTCGCGAGACCGATTATTTCCTCGCCAACATCGGCAAGGTGAAGACCATCGACGACTTCCTGAAGGACTATCGGCTCTATTCCTACGCGATGAAAGCCTATGGCCTTAGCGACATGACCTACGCCAAGGCATTCATGCGGAAGGTTCTGACTGAGGGGATCGCGACCAAGGACGCCTTCGCCAACAAGCTCTCCGACTCCCGCTACCGGGAATTCGCCGCCGCGTTCAATTTCGCCGCCCTCGGCGCCCAAGCGACCCAGACCACCCAAGCCACGACCGGCACGGCGACCCAATATGTCACGCAGACGATGGAGCAGAACGCCGGCGACCAGAACGAGGGCCTGCGGCTGGCGCTCTATTTCACGCGCAAGGCCTCCACGATCACCAACGCCTACCAGATCCTCGCGGACAAGGCGCTGACGCAGGTCGTGCAGACGGCGCTAGGCCTGTCGGCGACCGTCAGCTCGGCCGACATCGACGCCCAGGCCAAGATGATCACGAGCAAGATCAACATCACCGACTTCCAGGACCCGACCAAGGTGAGCAAGTTCGTGCAGCGCTTTGCCGCAATGTGGGATGCGACCCAGGCCCAGAGCGACAACTCGACCAATCCCGCGCTGGTCCTGATCGGCGGCGCGTCGACGAGTGCCAGCATGGACACCGACATGCTCTCGAAGCTTCAGTCCATCCGGTTCGGGAAGTAAGTCATGCAATCGGCTCTCTATGTGGGATTGTCGGCGCAGGTCGCCCTCGAAAAGCGCCTGCAGACGATCGCCAACAACGTCGCCAACGTCAACACGGCGGCGTTCCGCACCGACGTGGTGAAATTCGAGACGGTGCTGTCGAAGGCGGGTGCCAATCCCGTCGCCTTCTCCTCGCCCGGCGACAACATCATCTCGCGCGAGGCCGGCAATATCACCGAGAGCGGCAACCCGCTCGACGTCGCGGTCGTCGGACAGGGCTGGCTCGCCTTCGCCGGCCCCAACGGTACGGTCTATACGCGCGACGGCCGGCTCCAGATCGCCCCCAATGGCGACCTTCAGACGGTGAGCGGCTTTCCCATCATCGATGCGGGCGGTGCGCAGCTCACGCTCGATCCGAACGGCGGACCGGTCTCGATCTCGCGCAGCGGCGCGATCACCCAGGACAACAACGAGATCGGCACCATCGGCCTGTTCAACATCCCTGCCGACGCCAGTCTCGACCGCTACGGCAATTCGGGCGTCGTCCCCGATCGTCCGGCGACCGCGATCTCCGATTTCACCCGGGACGGCTTCAAGCAAGGCTATGTCGAGGGCTCCGGCGCCAATCCGATGCTCGAATTGACGAAGCTGATGTCGGCCTCGCGCGCCTTCGACAGCACCAATTCGATGATCGAGGGCACCGAGAGCTCGCTCCAGAACGCAATCCGGACGCTGGGCGAGCCCGGCAAGTAGACTGCGCCTCGCGCGCGATGACGGTGGACAATTTCCTTGAACGCTCTCCGGCAACTTGAGTGGGCGCTGCTGGAGCTTCAGCAGAGCACCCCCCTTGCAAGCGTCAGCGGCGCGATCTCCGAGATCGCCCCGACGCATTTCCGCGTCTCCGGCCTGTCGCGGTTCGTCAGGCTCGGCGAGCTGATCGGCGTCAATTCGGCAGGCAAGCCCCAGATCGGCGAGGTGGTGCGGATCGACAGCGACGGCATCATCGCAAAACCGTTCGACCGGCAGTTCTCCGGCGGCCTCGGCTCGATCGCATACCGGATGCCGCCATTGTCCTTCGCGCCCGATCCGAGCTGGAAGGGCCGCGTCATCAACGCGCTCGGCGCGCCGCTCGACGGACAGGGGCCACTCACCCCTGGATCGCGGGCGGTGTCGGCGGAGGCCGAGGCGCCGCCGGCGATGAAGCGGGCCCGCGTCCACAAACCCTTGCGCACCGGCGTGCGGGTCATCGACCTCTTTGCGCCGATCTGCGCCGGCCAGCGCGTCGGCATCTTCGCCGGCTCCGGCGTCGGCAAATCGACGCTGCTCGCGATGCTCGCCCGCAGCCAGGGATTCGACACCGTCGTGCTGGCGCTCGTCGGCGAACGCGGCCGCGAGGTGCGCGAATTCATCGAGGACGTGCTGGGCAATGACCGCGCGCGCGCCATCACCATTGTATCGACGGGAGATGAAAGCCCGATGATGCGGCGGCTGGCGCCGAAGACGGCGATGGCGGTCGCCGAATATTTTCGCGACCGGGGCGAATCTGTCCTGCTCGTGGTCGATTCGATCACCCGATTCGCGCACGCCGCCCGCGAGGTCGCACTCGCCGCCGGCGAACCCGCGGTCGCCCGCGGCTACGCGCCGACGGTCTTCACCGATCTGCCGCGCCTGTTGGAACGGGCAGGCCCGGGTGAGGAGGGATCCGGCAGTATCACCGGCATTTTCTCCGTCCTGGTCGACGGCGACGATCACAACGAGCCGATCGCCGATACCATCCGCAGCACGCTCGATGGGCACATTGTGCTTAGCCGTCACATTGCCGACCAGGCGCGCTATCCGGCCGTGGACGTGCTGGCCTCCGTCTCCCGCCTCGCCCATAACGTCTGGGATCCGGAGGAGCGTGAGCTCGTCAGCAAGCTGCGCACCATGATCGCCAAATACGAGGACACGCGCGACCTCCGCCTGATGGGGGGGTACCAGTCCGGGCGTGATTCGGGCCTCGATCAGGCGGTCGACATGGTCCCGCGGATCTACAGCGCAATGCGGCAAGACACGTCGGCTCCACCAAGCGCCGATCCATTCCGCGAGCTGCGGGACATGCTCAAGGGCGACTAGCGGCCAATTCCCGCCGCGCGGCGAAGCCATAGGCGCTTCAGCGCGATCGCTGGGGCCGTGGCTGGGCCCGTGCGGAATGCGCCCGCAAAAATACGCAGGGCTTCCGTCGTCAATAGCCTCATCCGTTCGGTTGATTGCATTAGGGGAACACCCACGACAATCCGCCCCCTCTCGCAGAACGCGAACAACCGCCGCGTGCAATTCGTACACATTCCCCCGCCGATTCTAGCAACCCGATTGCGCAAGTTGTGGATGACGGAGCGGCGTACATCTTCGTCATGCACAAGCTCTGATCAACTTGCGTCAGCAGGGGCCAACAATATGCGTGCAATCAAACTGTCGTATAGTTCACAGCATCTCGCTTCATAGATAGAGAATATCGTTCACCATCATGTGTTCTCCGTAGCGAGATAGAGTTGAACGTCATCAACGTTTGCAACGACATCCACTCCAAGAGCGTCTCTACTTGATTTTGTTGAGAAGCTCATTCATCGTTTCGGCGGAATATAAGAAACGTTGCTTGTGACTTGAACTCAGGGGCTTCGGTTGAGCAATTCCGATCCATCGTCCGGTAGTGACGGCAACTCGGGCCCCCGTTCGACGACGTCGCGATTGGCATGCCATCAGCGACGCAGCTTCTCGTGCCGGATTCCGCGGCGCGCAGCAGGCCGGACCAGCTTCGTAGCGATGCATGTCTTTGAGCGGAAGCCGGGCACGATGTGCTCACCGGATGTTGCCGGCTATCCAGCTTCTCGCGAAGGATTCGTGCGCGATGGTGGAAAGCGGCTTCGGGGCGCCGCAGGCGAGATTCCCGGGGCGAGGTAGATCCATGCCATTGGCACGCGAAGCGGTCGAGCTGCTGGTTCAAGCGGCGAGGGCCTGGTATTTCGAAGGCAATCAGCATGGATTGCGCGACCGCGAATGGATGGCGCTGCGTTTCCTCGGGCGCGCCAACCGCTTCTCGCGCACGCCGTCGGCGCTCGCCGGTTTCATCGGTGCTACGCGCGCGACCGCATCGCAAATCGTGAAGACGCTCGAGAGCAAATCCTTCCTGGTGCGAAAGCCCTCGCATGAGGACAAGCGTTCCGTCGTGCTCCACGTCACCGCGCAGGGCGAGAAGTGCCTGAGCCAGCATGATCCGATCAATCACGTCATGAACGCGGTCGCCGCGCTCGGCACCGAGGAGTGCATGAGGCTGCGCGACTCGCTGACGAAGATCCTCAATCACCTCGATGCGACGCATCAGCGGCTCAACGCCAGCATCTGCCGCGACTGCATGTTTCTCGCCGAGCGCGGTCCCGCGACGGGCAAGACACGCGCGAGCGCTGAGTTCATGTGCCGGCTGTATCGCGCGCCCATCTCGCTCGAGGAGACCGAACTCCTCTGCACCAGCTTCGAGCGCACCCGCGACCGCCCGAAGATCGAGGAACATCTCGATCGCGCCCGCGTCGCCAGCCAGGGGTGACGCGACAGGCTGCGGACTGATGCGCCGGACGCGCAATTTCCGGGCGAATAGCACGAACAGATTTTACGGAAAATTTCGCGAGATGATGCGCTCGCATCACCGGTGAGACAGCCGTAACGAATGGCTATGCCTCCGATGTCGTCCTGGCGAAGGCCAGGACCCATAACGCGGAATCTATCGATTCCGAACGGTGGGAGTACCGAACGACGAGTTTTCGCCAAATTATGCCCTGGGGTAATGGGTCCCCTGGCTTTCGACCAGGACGACGTTAGTGAGACATTGTGCACATTGTCTCCATACACTCGTCATTGCGAGCGCAGCGAAGCAATCCAGGCTGCCGCCGCGGAGGGATTCTGGATTGCTTCGCTGCGCTCGCAATGACGGAGCAAGGTCCGGCATCGTCGGTCTTCGGCTTACATTCGAAATCGCAGACACACCTTCGCATTCTCGCAGCTGATTTCGCCCGAGCTTTGCTTCATCTCTCCACCCCCTTCAATCAAGAGGGCGCAGGGAAGGCCGGGTGCCGGCTGGCACCCACGGTCCGCTGTGCGCATGTAGCGCAATCAGAAACTGCACAGCGGCATACAGGTGAAGCCCAACACGCGGCCTTCCCTGCGCAGTGGGTTGACGGCTTATGCCGTGCTCTCCCGGGAGCCGAGTTCCTTCTGGCCTCCCTCGCCTCGCGAATTGACGATGCAGTCCGCCCGGTCGGGCTCGCTTGCACCTCCGCGAAAGGCTTGACCGTAGCAACGACGGCCAGGACCACACGGTTTTGCCGTACGCGCGTTCGTCGATCGCCACAGGGTCTCCGGCGGTGTGCACGCGCACCGGAAATGTTGGCGAAGCGAACCGTCAGCGCCGCTCGTCTGCACGCTGCCTCGGGCTCACAGGGACTACCCGCCCTGCCCGCGCCTCTCGTGTCGACGCTGCCGCGTCCACCGCAACCCGGCCCGCGATATCGTGACGACGTACGATCGCCCCTCTTGGTGGACCAGGATGGACGACAAATACGATAAATCCGAATTTCGGTAAAGCGGAATCTTTTCGCGCGTATGACTTGACAGGCTTCGGAAGCGGCGTCGGTGTTTTGCCCGTCGGGCAACGTGGCGACCGCCGCCTCTATGGTCGCGCCTCGGTTCGAGATCTTTGGTTCGCACCCAAAGACATTGTAATGACCGTACTAACCGCAACTGGCACAGACTGCATATCCCATCCAGCTTGACCTTAAGTAACCAGCGCGGATGTCGAATGAAGTCCTGCTTCGAGTCCTCATTGTCGTTCTCGGTTTTGTACCGGTCGTGCTGCTGGCGCTGCTACTGTTCTGGAAGTAGAGCCGCCTTAACGGGTCGGCGCGAAGCGCAGCGAAATCCGGGCTCTTCAAACGGACGCAGCGATCCCGGATTGGGCTTCGCGCCATCCAGGCCAAGGAGGGACAGCGCTGGCCGGTGCGCCCTCTAGAAGGCGAACGAAGCAGGAATCGCGGCGACCGCCTTGTATGCATTATCCCAGTTGCCATCCCGAGGCACTTCGCTTTACATGCCGCTCAAATCCGCCCCGGACGGCACGTCCGGGGCGGAAAATGGCACGATTTGTCAGAGGGGAAAGCCATGGCGCGCAACATTCTGATCCTGGGGGCCTCTTACGGCTCGCTGCTGGGCACCAAACTGTTGATGGCGGGGCACAACGTGACCCTGGTCTGCCGCGCGAAGACCGCGGAGCTCATCAATCGCGACGGTACCGAGGTGCGCATCAAGCTGCGCGACGAGGCGGTGCATCGCGCGATCTTCTCGCGCGACCTACCTGGCAAGCTGGATGCTGTGACGCCGGCCAATGTCGACGTCTCCCGTTACGACATGGTGGGCCTTGCGATGCAGGAGCCGCAATACGCCAACCACACCGTCCGCGTTCTCATGGTCAAGATCGCCGCGGCGAAGCTGCCGTGCCTCTCGATCATGAACATGCCGCCGCTACCCTATCTCAAGCGCATCCCGACGCTGGCAGACATGGACCTCGAGGAGGCCTACACCAATGCGCAGGTGTGGGAGCGGTTCGAGCCAGGCCTGGTGACACTCTGCTCGCCCGACCCGCAAGCATTCCGTCCGCCGGAAGAAGCGGCGAACGTGCTGCATGTCGGCCTGCCCACGAACTTCAAGGCGTCGGCGTTCGCGGACGAGAAGCACAACAAGGTGCTGCGCGAGCTCGAAGCCGACATCGATGCCGTCACGCTCGATGGCCACGACGTGCCGGTGAAGCTGAAGGTGTTCGACTCGCTGTTCGTGCCACTGGCGAAATGGTCGATGCTGCTGACCGGCAACTACCGCTGCATCACGCCGAACGATCCGCAGTCGATCCGCGACGCCGTGCACAGCGATCTTACGCGCTCGCAGACGATCTACGATCATGTCGACGCCATCGCCCGGCGCCTCGGCGCCGACCCGCAGGACCAGGTGCCGTTTGCCAAATACGCCAAGGCCGCCGAGAGTCTGCTCAAGCCGTCATCGGCGGCGCGAGCGGTCGCAAGCGGCGCGCCCTTCATCGAGCGCGTCGATCTCCTGGTGAAGCTGATCTCGCATCAGTTAGGTGTGCCCAATGCCGAGATCGACCGCACGGTCGAGATCGTGGATCAGAAGCTGAACGAGAAGATCGTGCAGGGTGGATCGGGCGCGCAGTAACGAGGAATGGCGCGGCCGGGAAGCCGCGCCAATTTGCACCAAACCTCATCAGCCCGGTTTCCTGATGCGAACCGGGTCGGCCTTGGGCGTGGCCTCCAATTCCATCGTGATTTGGTCCGAACTGGACCATCACGGGTGCTGCGCCATTTGCGCAAACATCGCATACATGCGACTTCTAGCTATGAGCGGGGTGCCGAATTGCCCCGCCCTGCGATAGGTCCGGATACCGGTTCCCCGGGGCCGCAGGTTCCCGGCCGGCGTGAGCCGGATAGAAGACGGAAGAACAAGTAGACGACGATGGATCAGGCGACGCTGCAGATCGTTCGCGCGGTGGAGGCCGGCGCGACGACGATGAAGGGTATCGTTGACGCGACCGGATTGTCCCGCCTCAAGGTCGAGCGCGCGCTGAACGCGCTGGAGAAGCAGAAGCTCCTCATTCGCGATGGCCAGGGTTTTCGGGTCGCCGGTCGACAGGCACCGCCGCCGCCTTCCCGGCAATGCGGATCGTGTAATGCCTGCTGCGACATTCTCGAGGTGGCTGCCGTCGACAAGCCGGTGAACCAACTGTGCAGGCATTGGCAAACCGGCACGGGATGCACCATCTATGACCGCCGTCCGCAGATGTGCCGCTCATTTGTCTGCGCCTGGCTGCAAGGCCATCTCGACGACGACTGGTTTCCCGAGAAGGCGGGGCTCATCGTGCATTTCAGCCAGGACGCGGTCAACGTCACGGTCGATGACCATTGCCCCGATCGTTGGCGGGAAGAGCCCTACTTCAGCAAGCTCAGCGAATGGTCGCTGAACGGCATCAAGCGGATCGGAAACCGCGGTTATGCAACCCTCGTCGTCTCCGGCCCCGACAAATTCCTCCTGCTCGGCCGCACCATCGTCCCCGATCCGACGCTGTTCGGCACCGCCTTCCTGCCCCTGACGTCAGACACGTTCCGATTCTGGAAGGCGAAGTCGCCCGAGCATTTGCAGCGGCTGCATGCGCGCGTTGCCGAGATCGAGCGCATCCGGCAGGAATTCGGCTCCTGCGCCATCCCTGAGAACGAGGATGACGACCCGCAACCGCCTTACCGGCCCGCGCTGCTGCGATTGTCGAATCACGCGAGCGCCTGAACCGCGCGACCACACCTGAGCATGCGTCGACGTGTTCCCTGAACGCAGCCGTGGGCAACGCCGCGTGATTCGCGATGCACCGCTCGACGCGCCGCGATCGGGTTGGTAAGCCGCTTGCCGCGAAGGGAAGGCTTTGAGTCGGGACATGACGGTTGCGATCGAGATGGGGCAGACCACGGCGGGCGCCGCGGCGGCCATGGACCTCGAGGAACTGCTCGCCACCCGCCTCCTGGTGCAGGGCAATTCCGGCTCCGGCAAGTCGCATCTCTTGCGACGGCTCCTGGAGCAGAGCGCGCCCTGGGTGCAGCAGGCCATCATCGACCCCGAGGGTGATTTCGTCACGTTGGCCGAGCACTTCGGCCACCTCGTGATCGACGCCGAGGATCATACCGAGCGCGGCCTTCAGGTCGCCGGCGAACGCGCGCGGCTACATCGCGTCTCCACCGTGCTCAATCTCGAAGGGCTCGATGCCGAGAACCAGATGCGGCGCGCGGCGGCGTTCCTCGGCGGACTGTTCGACATCGATCGCGACCATTGGTATCCGATGCTCGTGGTGGTGGACGAGGCGCAGCTGTTCGCACCCGCTGTTGCGGGCGAAGTATCGGACGAAGCACGAAAACTCTCGCTCGGCGCCATGACCAATTTGATGTGTCGCGGCCGCAAGCGAGGGCTTGCCGGCATCATCGCGACCCAGCGGCTGGCCAAGCTCGCCAAGAACGTCGCGGCGGAAGCCTCCAATTTCCTGATGGGCCGGACCTTCCTCGACATCGACATGGCCCGCGCCGCCGATCTGCTCGGCATGGAGCGGCGGCAGGCGGAGACCTTTCGCGATCTCGAGCGCGGACAGTTCATGGCGCTGGGCCCGGCGCTCTCGCGCCGGCCCTTGCGCCTGCACATCGGCCCGACCGACACCAAGCCGCGCAATGCCACGCCGCGGCTGCTGCCGCTGCCCGAGGCGACGCTGGAGGACGCGCGTGCGGTGATCCTTGCGGCACCGCCGCTGGAGGCGAGCCGCCCGCAGCGCCGGCCAGCGCCGGATCTGCTCGAGCAGCTCAGGGCGGCGAAATCCGCCGCGATGGAAACCCGCCCCGAGCCGATCGAGCTACCGGTCAGCGCCGAAGAGCTTGCGGAACGGCGCGAGCGCGTCGATCGAACTTTACGCGCCGTGCTGGCCGAGCCTGACGCCGGCTTCCGCGCCATCGGTGTGCTCTATCAGGAGTTCGTGGTCCGATGCCGCATCGAGGGGCTCGGGTCGGCCGTGCCCGATCTGAACGAATTCCGCCGCATGCTGACCCATGCGCGCGCGGGGCTCGGGACCGAGCTGGCCGAGGACGACGCCTGGCAGGAAGTTACGCTGCGCGCCTCCATCCTTCCCGACGACATGCAGGGCGTGTTCATGATGATCGCTCGCGCGGCCAAGGAGGGCTGGCCGTGTCCGGGCGACGCCGCGATCGCGCGCGCCTATGGCTCGCATTCGCTGCGTCGCGCGCAGCGGCTGCTCGGCTACATGGAGGAGCAGGGCCTGATCGTCTGCCAGCTCGACGGCGGCGGACGCAGGATCGTGACGCTGGTCGAGCTCGCCTGGGCGACCGCGCCCGGCGATCCCAACGGCGATGACCAGCCGGTGGAGCAGGCGCAGAGCGCAGCTTCTGCCTGATCAGGCGGTCGACGCTTGCGCGGCCGCCGGCTTCGTCACGGCTTGGCCGTTGGCTGGAATGGGCCTGTCGCCCGTAAACATGCGACGATAGAGCACGACCGAGACGAGCCAGGCGATCACGAACAGCGCGATCACCGCCAAGCCGAAATTCGCGAGCGACTCGTTGAGGGCATCGATCCGCGTCCACAGCCCACCGGACAATGCGAGGCGGTCGCCGATCAGGCCGAGCGCCTCGATGCCGCCGATGAACAGGGCAACCGCGACGGAGGCGCCGGTAATGGTCAGGTTGTACCAGAGCTTGCGCAAGGGATCGACGAAGGCCCAGCGATAGGCGCTCACCATCAGCGCGGAGTCGGCGGTGTCGACCAGCGCCATGCCGGCGGCGAACAGCGCAGGGAAGACCAGGACATGCGCCAGCGAAACGCCGCGCACGGCCTCGGTGGCGGAGATGCCGAGCAGCCCGATCTCGGTTGCGGTGTCGAAGCCGAGCCCGAACAGCAACCCAAGCGGATACATATGCCGGGACTTTGTCACCAGGCGGAACATGGGGCCGAGCATGCGCGCGAGAAATCCGCGATTGGCGAGCAACGCATCGAGCCCTTCGGCGTCATGAATCCCGTGATCGCGCGCGGCGCGAAACGTCCGCCACAGGCCGGCGAATATCATGAGGTTGAGGACCGCGATCACGAGCAGGAAGATCGCGGAGACCGAGGTGCCGATCAGGCCGCCGACGGTCTTGAGCAGGCTGTCACCGCCAAGGCTCACCACGCCGAGCGCCAGCAGCATGGTCGCGACCACGACAACGGTGGAATGTCCGAGCGCGAAATAGAGACCGGCGCTTCGCGGCGCCGCGCCCGCGTGCATCAGCTTGCGCACGACATTGTCGATGGCGGCGATGTGGTCGGCGTCCACCGCGTGGCGCAGGCCGAACACCCAGGCGAGCAGCGCAGTCGCCATCACCGCGGGCCGGTCTGCGAAGAGCACGAGAGCCCAGGCCCAAGCGGCGATGTTGGCGATGACTAGACCGCCGAACAGCAGCGCCAGTTTGGGCTCGACCATCCGCAAAGACCATCTCGTCACGAACACATTCCCGCTCACCTTCCCGTATGATCTTTTCATGAAATGATCACACTGGCTAGTGCCATCCCGGCTCATCGCAGGGTGATCGCATATGCGAAATTTGCGGGAGGTCGTCATGCCCGGACTTGTCCAGCATCCACGATCTTTGTGCTGCAAGGCAAGGCGTGGATGGCTGGGTCATGGGCGAGCGGAAGCGACGCCGGCCTTCGGACGGCCATGCCCGGCCATGACGATGTGGAAGCATCAGCGTGCTACCGAGACAGGCTTCGTGCAGAGACCGCGTTACGCAGCCTCGGTGCCGCCGAGATACGCGTCGCGCACGCGAGGATCGTCCTTCAGCGCTCGCGCGGGGCCGGAGAGCACGATCCTGCCGGTCTGCAACACATAGGCTTCATGCGCGATCTCGAGCGCGAGGCTGGCATTCTGCTCGACCATGAACACCGACACGCCTTCCTGGTTGATGGTGCGGATCAGCTCCAGCACGCGGTCGACATAGAGCGGCGACAGGCCCATCGTCGGCTCGTCCATCACGATCATGCGCGGCCGGCTCATCAGCGCGCGGGCCATCGCGACCATCTGTTGCTCGCCGCCGGAGAGCGAGCTGGCGCGCTGCGACAGCCGCTGGCCGAGTTTCGGGAAGAGCGCGAGCATCCGCTCCAGGTCCTGCGCGACCTCAGCGCGATCGTTGCGCACGAACGCGCCCATCAGGATGTTCTCCCTGACGCTCATGTCGGCGAACAGCCGCCGCGCCTCCGGCACCGACGCGATGCCGCGGCGAACGATCTGCGGCGTGGTCAGCCCGAGCAACGAAGAACCATCGAAGGTCACCTCGCCCGAACGCGGCTTCACGAGGCCCAGGATGATCTTCATCGTCGTCGATTTGCCGCTGGCATTGCCGCCGAGCAGGCAGACGATATGACCGCGCCCGATGCTGATCGACAGATCGAAATGCACCTGCGCCTGGCCGTAGAAGGTGTTGACGTTCGACAGCACGAGGAGAGGATCGGGTGCGGTGCTCGTCATGCCGCAGTCTCCTGCTCATCCTCGGACCGCGACAGGCCGTGGCCGAGATAGGCCTCGATGACCTTGGGATCGTTGCGCACGTCTTCGCCCAAGCCTTCCGCGATCTTCTTGCCCTCGTCCATGACCATGACACGGTCGGAGAGGCGCATGACCATTTCGAGCTTGTGCTCGATCAGGAGGATGGTCAGGCCTTCCGCCTTCAGCTCGGCGACGAGCGCCTGCATCTCCGCCGTCTCGGTCGGATTCATGCCGGCGGTGGGCTCGTCGAGCAGCAACAGGCGCGGCTTCAGCGCGAGCGCGCGCGCGATCTCGACGCGGCGGCGGTTGGCATAGGACAGGCTGTAGGCGGGCTGGTCGATCCGCGGCAGCAGCCGCTCGCCGAAGCGCGCGAGAATGACCTTCACCTCCTCGCGCAGCCGCTCCTCCTCGGCCCTGACGCTTGCGGGACGCAGCAGCGCCAGCCCCAGCTCCAGCAGCGGGCCGATCACCGGCACGGCCGGCTTGACCGCACGCAGCCGCGTGTGCGCGCCGATCAGGACGTTGTCCATGACGCTGAGATTACCGAAGACGCGGCCAAGCTGGAAGGTCCGCGCAATCCCCTGCCCTGCCAGCGTTTCCGGCAACAGGCCAGTGATGTCGCGCCCTTCGAGACGAACCTCGCCGGCATCGGGCCTATCGTGCCCGGTCACGAGGTTGAACAGGGTCGTCTTGCCGGCGCCGTTCGGGCCGATGATGCTGACGAGCTCGCCCCTCGCGAGATCGAGATCGATGGCATCGACGGCAGTGAGGCCGCCAAAGCGCCGCGTCAGGCCGCGAACGGACAACATGGGTGCGTTCTGCTCGGCCATCAGATCGTCCCCAACAGGCCCTGCGGCCTGAACCGCACTAGGAGCAGAAGCACGATGCCGTAGATCAGGATGCGGTACTCCGCAGCAATGCGGAAGACTTCGGGCAAGCCGACCAGCGCGACCGATCCGAGAATCGCACCGACGACATTGCCGAGGCCGCCGAGGATCACGACGGTCAGCGCCAGGATCGATTGCTGCGTGTTGAAGGTCTCGTGATTGATGTAGGAGTAGAGATGCGCGGCGATGGCGCCGCTGACGCCGGCGGCGAAGCCGCCGAAGATGAAGGCGAGCGACTTATAGCGGTTCAGGCTGAGGCCATAGGCGCGCGCGGCGATGTCGTCGTCGCGAATGGCGCGGAAGCTGCGACCGAGATGCGATGTGAGCAACCGCCCCTGCAGCAGCGCCAGCACGACCATCACCGCAAAGCTGAACCAGTAGACCGACGATGCGCTGATCAGGTCGTAGCCGAACAGTGACAAAGGCGGAATCCCCGAGATGCCGATCGGGCCACGCGTCACGCTCTCCCAGTTCAGGATCACCAGCGACACGATCTCGCCGATCGCGAGCGTCGCGATCGACACGTAATGCCCACGCAGGCGAAACGACGGCGAGATCAGGGTCGTGCCCAGCGCCGCACTCATCAGGCCTCCGGCAATGACGGCGAGACCGACGGGAACGGACAGGCTCAGCGACAACAGCGCCGAGGTATAGGCACCGATCGCCAGCAGTGCGGCATGCCCGAGCGAGACCTGCCCGATCGTGCCCGCAACCAGTGTCAGGCTGAGCGCGAGCATGCCGAGCAGCCAGGCGTTGATCAGCGTCTGGAGCACGTAGAACGAGACCGGAAACAGCGGCAGGATGGCAAAGCCGCCGACTGCGACAGCCAAGGCCCAGCGGGGAATGCGCAACGGGCGACTCGGCGCGATGAAGGTGCCGGTGAGCGGCTCGGGCGGTGCCTGCCGCGCGCTCGCGAACAGGCCGTTCGGCCGCAGCACCAGAACCAGCACCAGCAGCAGGAACGCGAACAAATTGCGATAGCTGGTGCCGAACACCGCAACGCCGTAGCTTTCAACGAGTCCCAGCAGCAGGCTGCCGACCACGGCGCCGGGCACGTTGCCGGCGCCGCCGACGACTTCGGCGACGACGCCCTTGAGCGTCGCCTGCAGGCTCATCGCCGTGTCGATCTGGTTGTAGTACATGCCGACCAGCATGCCGGACACGCCGCCGAGCGCCGCGGCGATGCCGAATACGGCCTGATTGACGCGATTGACGTCGACGCCCATCTGCATCGCCGCGTCGCGGTCCTGCGCGGTCGCCCGCACCGCCCAGCCGAGCTTGCTGTAGCGCAGGAACACAAAGAGTAGCAGCGCGCTGGTGAGACCGACGCCGGCGATCAGGAGGTCGAGCAGGCCGATCGTTCCGTTGCCGACCTGGAAGCGCACGTCGGGCAACTGGCTCGGCAGCGCGCGCGGGTTGGGGGAGAAGGTGAGCATCACGAGCTGATCGAGCACGAAGCTGATGCCGATCGTCGCCAGCAGCGGCGCGATGCGCGCCGAATTCTGCAGCGGCCGCAGGCCGAGGCGCTCGATGATCAGTCCGACCAGCGCGGCGGCGACCGCGACCACGACAATGGTGAGGGGCAGCGGCGTGTGCAACTGCACCACCGCCACCCAGCCGATATAGGCGCCGACGAGATAGATCGAGCCCTGGGCAAAGTTGATCAGGCGGCTGACGCCGAAGATCAGCGCGAGCCCGACCGCAACGAGGGCGTACACATTGCCGACGATCAGCCCGTTGATCGTGTAGTCGAGCCAGGAAGCCACGCGATGGTCCCAATGAGAGGAAAGCGGCCGGAGCGATTACTCCGGCCATGATGTCAGGTCGGCTTGCCGTCCCAAAGCGCGAACTGGCCCTTGCGCACGACAAGCTCGGCATTCATGGCGCCCTTGACGCGGCGGGTCTCGACGTCGAACGTCGCCGTCCCGAAAATGACGCTCGAGACATCCTTCACTTTCGGGAAGGCGTCACGGATCGCGCGCCGGTCGGTGCCGCCGATCTTCACGACCGCAGCCGCCATGTTCATCGCGTCATAGGCATAGGCGTTGAAGGCGTCGGGCTCCTGCCCGTTGTATTTCTTCTTGAAGCCGGCAATGAACTTCTGCACCTCGGGCCGCGGATCTTCCGGGAAATAGCGCGTGCCGAGATGGACGTCTTCGACCGCCTCGCCGCCGAGCTCCAAGAATTTCGGCGAGTACACCGAGCTTGCGGCGCAGATCGTCTGCTTCAGCCCGACCTGGCGTGCCTGGCGCGCGATCAGCGCGCCGTCGGAGTAGTAGGAGATCAGGATCAGTCCGTCCGGATTGGCATCGCGCACCCGCACCAGCGTCGAGCGGAAGTCGCGCTCTTCCGCAATGTATCCTTCGGTGATCGCGACGTCTGCGCCGTATTCCTTGGCCGCCTTGACGAAATAGTCGCGGCTGGTGCGGCCCCAATCGGTGTTGAGGTGCAACACCGCGAGCTTCTTGAGGCCGAGGCGCTTGACAGCATATTGCGCCAGCAGCGGCTGCTCGTCGGCCTGGCTGACGGAGGTGCTCCACATGAAGTCGCCGCCCTTGGTGAAATCGGGATGCGAGTTGGTGAAGCCGAACTGCACCAGCCCTCCCCGCTGATAGATCGGAGACGCCGCCATCGACGCCGGGCTGGAGAAGTCGCCGAGCTCCATGACGATCCTGGAGTCGGAAACGAACTTCTGGGCGATCGCCACCGACTGGCGCGGGTCGCTCTGGCTGTCCTCGAAGCTGTACGCGAGCTTACGCCCGTTGATGCCGCCGGCGGCCTGGATCTCGTCGAGCGCGAGATCAAAACCTTGCTTCCATTGCGTGCCGTATTGCGCGTTCGGCCCGGTCAGGGGACCGCTGACGCCGAGCAGGATCGGCTCGGACGATTGCGCGAAGGCGGCGCGGGAGAAGGCCGCTCCCGCCATCATGGCGGCAAGTGAACCCCTCACCAGGGTACGACGATCCATGTTGCTCATGCTCGGCTCCGTCCGCTCAGATGTTGGATATTTGTCGCAAGTTCTGTGCCAGTGAAGATGCCTATTTCGTCGACTCGCCGAGCGAGAGCATCAGCCTGTTGGCCCAGTTGAAGAATGACGCGCCGTTGATGACGTCGACGATTTCGGCATCGTCGAGCCCAGCGCGGCGCAGCTCCTCGATGTTGTCCTGATCGAACGCGGTCGGCGTTGCGGCGAGCGCCACCGACGCCTTGACCACCGCGTTCCAGCGCTCGCCGAGATCCGCACCTATGCCTTCGTCGAGCAGGCGCTGCACGTCGTCGCGGCGCTTGGAATAGGTGCTGGCAAAGCGCGCATGCACGGAGGCGCAATAGATGCAGCCATTGTAGCGCGAGGTCGCTGCCGCCGCGAGCTCGCGCTCGGCGCGCGGCAGGCCGTCGGCGGTATTGTAGAAGATGTCCTTGTCGGTCTTGGTCCGGGCTTCCAGCACTTCGGGATCGCGCACCAGGAGGCGGAAATATTCGGACTTGGCGCGGGCGCGATCGACGAGGCCCGCAAAATGCCGCTCGGTCAGCTCAGTCTCGGGCAGCGGATCGATCCATGCCACCCAACCCAGTTCGTCCTGGGTGAATACGACCGGCGGATTGACGGTGTTTGCAGCGCTCATGATTGCGGTCTCCTACGCGCTCGCCGCGCCAAGCGTGCGCAAGCCGCTCACGACGCGCACCTGGAACGACAGGAAAGCGACGAGCTGGGACAAGGTGACGATGCCGGTGTTCGACCAGCCGGCGCTCAACAGCGCCTTCATATCCGCCGATGCCGCATCGCGCGGCCGGAATACCAGGAGATGCGCATGTTCGAGCGCCGCGGCGAGGCGCGTGCCGAGGGCGGACTTGCGATCTGCACTCACGCCGTAGACCAGGCCGGCCTTGTTCTCGATCGACAGCGGCCCGGCCGGAAAGGCGCCATAGGGACCAGACGTCCTGCCCCGGGTGACTTCGGCCTCGATCGTTTCGACCAGGCCCGCTCCGTCGGTTGCAGCGAGCTTCGCCCGATAGAACGCGGTCACGTTGGGTTCGCCATGGAGGCCGATCACGAAGAGCGCGACCGTCGCGCGCTCCGCGAGAGAGAAATCGCTGGCGTCAACCGGCTCGAACAGCGCGAGATAGCTCTTCTGTGCGTTCTCGCGCGCCTGCGCGCGCTTCGCGCGAATGGCGTCCAGGCTCGATCCGGGTTCGATCCCGGCAAGCGTGTCGATGATATCCGTCGTGCTCATCATTCAGCCTCGTGCAATGTTCGGCTAGCCCGCCAGCGCGACGTCAGCCGCAGCGGTCCGGGTCCAGCCCAGGGCGGGCGCAACCTTCTCCGCGACCAGCTCCATCGATCGCAGGATGTAGGGATGCGGCGGATCAACCGAATGCGCCTGGAAGACGAGATCAGTCACCCGCTCCAGCGTGGCGTCGGCGCGGAGCGAGGCAATGACGTCGTCGGCCGCGCCGACATGCGTATCGAATGCCGTGATCATCTCCTCCAGCGTCTCGCCCGGTTTGGCGTGGCCGCCCTTCATGAACTGCGGGAGTGCGCGCCGTAGCCCGGTGTCGGCGAGGTGCATCGCCTCAGCGCGATCCTCGGCGACGAAGACGCTACGCGATGCCATGATCCGCGGCTCGCATCCCGGCGGCAGCGCCTCAAGATAAGCGTCGATGATCGGATTCTGGATCTCGGCGAGCGTCGCGCGCGGCGCTTCCTTGGTACGAGGCTGGGTACGCGACAACAGGAGACCGTCACCCGCCTTGCCGGCGCGCGCGCCACCGGCCACCGAGAATGTCGCCTGCCAGATCCGTTCGCACAATTGCGGCCGCAGCGGATAGAGCGTATCGCCGCCGGTGAGCGGCTTGCCGGCCAGCGCGGTCCGGACGACGTCCAGATTACGTGCGAAAATCTCGTTGCGCTGGCCACTGTCGAGGCCGAAGGCGGCAAAGGCCGACGGATTGCCGCCGGTGCCGACGCCGAGCTCGAAACGGCCATTGCAGAGGAGATCGAGCACCGCCGAATCCTCCGCCACCCTCACCGCGTTCTCCAGCGGGAGGGTGACGATGCCGGTGCCAAGGCGAATGCGCGAGGTCTGCGCGGCAACGTAGCCGAGGAAGGTGAAGGGCGAAGGCAGCCCGCCCTCGCGCTCGTGAAAATGATGCTGCGCGATCCACGCGGAATCGAGACCCGCCTTTTCCGCGCGCACGATCTGCTCCGCCGCGAAGCGGTATCGGTCCGCCGGGGGTGCCTCATCGAGAAGCCGCGTGAAGAATCCCAGTCGTTTCAGGTTTGCAAAGCGTTTCATACGACCCCTGTCGGGCGAGGATTGCCACGGCCCCGATGATGTCGGTTGCCGCGGCCCGAGGCAAGCCAGCGCCGCGCAAGGCTGCCACGTCGCCGGGTCCTCCGCCGGAGTTTGGGCAGTTTGCCTACCAGCTCGGCAGCACTGCGCCCTTGAACTTGGTCAGGACGAACTCCTTGACCTCGGGTGTGTGATAGCTGTCTACGAGGATCTTGACCCAGGGCTTGTCCTTGTCGGCGGTCCGGACCGCGATCAGGTTGACGTAGGGGCCCTTCGGATCCTCGCGCAGGATCGGGTCCTTGACGGGGTCGAGTCCGGCCTGGGTTGCGTAATTGGTATTGATCGCGGCGGCATCGACGTCGTCGAGCGCGCGCGGCGCCTGCGCCGCGTCGACCTCGACGAACTTCAGCTTCTTGGGGTTCTCGGCGATGTCGAGCACGGTCGGCTTGAAGCCGACGCCGTCCTTCAGCTTGATCACGCCCTCGTCGCGCAGGAGCAGCAGCACGCGCCCGCCATTGGTCGGATCGTTCGGGATCGAGACCTTGCCGCCGTCGGGAATGTCGGCCCAGCTCTTGTGCTTCTTCGAATAGACCCCGATCGGGAAGTTCACGGTCAGCCCGACGGACTCGATCTTGTAGCCGCGGTCGGCCTTCTGGTTGTCGAGATAGGGCTGGTTCTGGAAGGAATTGGCCTGGATGTCGCCGGCATCGAGCGCGGCGTTCGGCACGACGTAGTCGGAGAACTCGATGAGCTGGATATCGAGCCCGTTCTTTGCCGCGATCGGCTTCACCGCCTCGAGAATCTGCGCATGCGGGCCCGGCGTCACGCCGATCTTGATGGTCTCGGCCGCGGCTCCCACCGACCAGACGGCGAGCAAGGTTGAGAGGATCAGGGGGAGGCGAAACGACATCTTGGTCTCCATGGAACCGGCAATAACCTATGTCGTCTTCTCCCGTACGTGGCGCGAAATCAATGAAATGGAAATTCAAATTTTGCCCCGCGGCGGGACGCTGCTTCTCTCCGCGTGGCCAATCGGGAAATGGAAAGCCTTGGCATGGTCACTCGGGCCGCCACGTCGACGGCCACAGCATGATCAAGGCACAGATCACCGCATAGGCTATCAGCGATACCGTGACCATGCCGGCGACCCCCGCCATCCCCGCACCAAAGCTGGTCACGGCTATCCAGCCGCCGCCGGCCGCGATCAGGATTCGCGCGATCGATGAGGCGAGCGGCCCTATCGCGCGGCCGGTGCCCTGGACGGCAAAGGACGCAACGAAGCCGAAGCCGAGCGCGGCATAGGCCGGAGCAACAATGCGCAAATAGGTCATGCCCTCGCGCACCACCTCCGTGTCGTGGCTGAAGAGATGGAGCCAGCCGGTCGGGAAGATCGCAACCAGGATACCGATCGTGCCGGTCATGACCATACCGAGGACGCCACTGATCCAGCCGATCCTCCGCGCCCGCGCCATCTGACCTGCCCCCATGTTGACGCCGACCATGGTCAAGGTCGCCGTGCTGACGCCGAACAGCAGCGGGACCATGATGTAGTCGAGCCGCGAGGAGATGCCGTAGCCCGCAAGCGCGGAGGTGCCGAACAGGCCGACGGCGGCGGTGACCAGGATGACGGTGAGGTTGGTGAGCACCGCATTGAGCGCGGTGGGAATGCCGACCTTCAGCATGTCGGCGAAGATCGCCGCCCGCAGCCGCACGATGTGCAAGTTGAGGCCGGATCGGCCGGAGGCCATGTAGCGCAGCAGAAATAGCATCGCGGCGCCGTAATAAAGGCCGAACGCAACGCCGGCGCCGCCGATACCGAGTTGCGGAAACGGACCGAAGCCGAAGATCAGGATCGGCGAGACCGGGATGGTCACGATCGCGCCGATCAAGGTCACCAGCGCGGGCACCTTGACGTTGCCGGAGCCGCGCAGTGCCGCCGCCTGGAGATTGACGATCCAGACCGGAATGGCACCGGCGAAGAGATAGTTGGAATAAGTGACGGCTGCAGCGAGCGCCCCATCCCGGCCGCCAAGGACGCGAAACAGATGTGGACCGCCGAGAGCCGCGCCGAGCGTAAACAAGGCGCCCGCCACGATGGCAAGCACCACGGCGTGAAACAGGGCGGCATCGGCGTCGTCGCGGCGGCCGGCGCCGACTGCACGTGCCACCGAAGACGCCACGCCGCTGCCGAACCCACCGTTCGACATCATCGTCATCAGCATGAAGATCGGGAATACCAGCGCGGCGCCCGCCAGCGCATCCGTACCGAGGAAGCCGACATAATAGGCCTCCGCGATATTGACCGCGGTCTGCGCCACCAGGACGGTCACGGTCGGGAGCGCGAGCTTGACCAGCGTCGGCAGGATCGGCGCGAGAAGGAGCGCGGCGCGCCTCCGCTCGCTCGCGCTCTGGTCGGACGGGGCCGCCCGGCGAAGCGGAGCAATGGCGCGGGCTGCGCTTTGCGTGGCGGACGGGGCCGGCGCAGCGGCGTCCTCGACTGACATGCGTGCAATCCTCTCAAGTCAAAAGGACCGCCGCCTTCGGCCGCCCCATTGCATTATGATCATAATTCATTATTATGATCGTAATGCAATGGGTCAACCCTCACGATTTTGTGGCCGGGCTCGCGGCCGGTTGGCAGGAGGCAACAATTGGTGCGCTACGAGAAGGGACATAAGGACGAGACGCGCCGTCACATCCTGGACGTCGCCTCCGCACAGTTTCACGAGAGCGGCATCGCGGCGGTCGGCCTCGCCGGGATCATGTCGGAGGCCGGCCTGACCAATGGCGCCTTCTACACCCACTTTGAGTCCAAAGAGGATCTGGTGCGCGAGGTCCTGCTCGACGCGCTGTCCCGGCGCGAAGAGCGCCACAAGGACAATCTCGAAAATGGTGTCGAGCTCGTGACGACGATCCGCGAATACCTCTCGCCGCACCATCGTGACAGCGCCGGCACCGGCTGCCCGACCGCGGCGCTCGTCGCCGAGGTCGCACGGCATCCGAAGACGACGCGCGACGCCTTCACCGGAAAGATCTCGGACATCATCGCACTGATGGCAGCGCAGATCCGGCAGGGCTCGTCAGGCGAGCGACGACGCAAGGCGATCGCGATCTACGCGACCATGGTCGGCGCGCTGCAATTGTCGCGCGCGGTCAATGACAGACAATTGTCGGAGGAGATCCTGGAGGACGCGGTAGAGGCCGCGGTCAATCTCGCCCGCGGGCGGTGATATCAGGGCACATCCTGTGCCCGACCTCGCGATAGCCTTCCGGCCGATCGCCGGGAATTTCAGGCGCGTTATCCGCGCGCACAGCAATCGACCAGCAGCTCCCAGATGCGCTGAGCCTCCCCACTCTCGTGGCGATCCATTCCCTTCCCAGTGTTCGCTTGCGAGAAGATCGCGATTGGATTCGCTTCGCGCGGTACGATCCATCGCTGTGTGATCGGATCGTACCATTTTCCGATATTCATGTCGCTCACGCTGACAACTCACGTCGTTGAACCAGTTGAGCGCGGCGCTCATTCGCATCTTGGTCAGCGTTGGCCCGCGCACAGATTTCCAACCGGGTGCCTCTGCAAACGTTCCTGGATGCTGGCAAGTCAGCGCGGTATAATGATCTCCCCTGTCAACCCGGTCTCGCCGGATGCAGCGTGCGCGGATGGCGCTCGTGCAGCACCCGCGCGAGATCTTCGCGCTCGGTGTCTCGCCCCTTCATGGCGGCCTCGAACAGCGCCTCCTGGATATCGCGGGGCATGTCGCCCCACACCTCCATGGCGGCGCGCCCCAGCAGTTTTGCGAAATAGTCTGCTCCATCGCTCATGCGATTCTCCCGGTGTTTCGCGCTTATGGATGGAACAGCCATCGCAATACCGAGTTCCATTGCCATCATCCTGAAGGAAGGGAGTTTTGTTGCGCGCCAAGCATCCGCTACGGCGAAACCAGCTTCTTGCGTACGGCATAGCGAACCAGCTCGGCGGTGGACGACATCCTGAGCTTGCGCATGGCCGAGGCGCGATGGGTCTCGACGGTCTTCACGCTCAGCTTCAGGATCGCGCTGATCGACCTGTTGGTGTGGCCTTCCGCGATCAGCTGGACCACGCTCTGCTCGCGCGAGGTCAGCAGCATGTCGGCCCGGTTCTGCTTGTTCGCCTGGTAGTCGTGGAGAAGCTTCTCCAGCAGCACGCTGGTGAAGTAGGGCCTGCCGTCGAGCAAGGCTTCGACGGCGGAGATCAGGTGCTTGCGGGCATCGGACTTGAACAGGAAGCCGCGGATCCCGGCCAGGATGGCCTCCGTGAGGAGCTCCTCGCTTTCGTGCATCGTGAGGATCAGCACTTCGGTTTTCACGTGCAGCGCCTTGAGGCGGCGGCTGACCTCCAGACCGTTCATGATCGGCATCGAGTAGTCGACGATCATGATGTCCGGTCTGGTCTCGAGCGCCAGCGCGACCGCCTGCTCGCCATTGGTCGCCTCTCCGCTCACGATCCAGTTGGAGCGCGTTTCAACGATCGCGCGAAGCCCGGAACGCACGATTTCATGATCATCCGCAATCAAGATGCGTTTCACGGCGTCGTTCCCGTTTGCCGGCCCCCGCCCGACCGGGCGGACAACGGCGGTGACCGGCCGCAAATTCAGCCGATCATACGGCGCCCGGCGGGAAGGGTTATCCAACAAAACCCTGAGAAATCCCGGCGAAGGTACTGACGCCCCGCGGCCCGCCGATGTCACCGTTCAGGCCTCGACCAATCCCGCCCGGATTGCGTATCGGACCAAGCCCGCCGTCGAGTTCACCTCCAGCTTACGCATCGCAGCCGCCCGATGTGCCTCGGTCGTCTTGACGCTGAGGTCGAGGATCGCGCTGATGCCCTTGTTGCTGTAGCCCTCGGCGACCAGCTTGACCACGAGCTTCTCGCGGGCCGTGAGCTCATGGTGCCTCTCGCCGTCGGCGCGCGACCCGCTATCGAATTCGGTCACACAGCTTTGCGTGCAGAACGGCCGGTGCAGCAGCAGCGCCTCGACCGCCGCAAGCAGCAACTTGTTCGCGTCCGACTTGACCAGGAATGCGCGCGCCCCGGCCTCAAATGCCTGCTGCGCGATCAGCCCCGAATTGTGCACCGTGAAAATCAGGACCTCGGTCTGCAGCGGATAGTCCCTGATCCGCCGCGCCACCTCCACGCCGGTCATGCGCGGCATCGAGAAGTCGAGGATGGCGACGTGAGGCCGGCTCTCGATCGCCGCGGCGACGGCCTTGCCGCCGTCAGTGGCCTCGGCCACCACCTCCCAGTCCGCCCGCTGCTCGAGCACCGCCCGCAAGCCTGACCGCACCGCTTCGTGATCGTCGGCTATGAGAATTCGTTTCATTGCAGCACACTCCAAATTCTTCGCCGCTGTTCGGCCACCTTTCGGCCTGCCGCCGCGGGCTAGTGTTCTTTCGCTGACTGTGTGCCTGCATTGGCCCTCATGACCGTCGTGGTCCTGCGCCGATTGCGCCGGTTCGTCGCGAGAGAATGCGGAAACACGGCGCACAATACGGTGCCGGTATGCGGCGCCGTGCGATCGGACCGAATGTCGAGCGTACCCCCGATTTCGCACAGTCTCGCCCGCATCGCGGGAATTCCGACCCCGATCGACGCAGCCTTGGTGCCGCGCTTGCCGGGGGCGGGAAGGCCGCGTCCATTGTCGCTGATCGTCAGCTGGAAACGGCCGTCGGCGATTTCGAAGGCGATAGCCACCTCCGTCGCCTTCGCATGACGGAACACGTTCGTCAGGGCTTCCTGAACGACACGCAGCAGCGAGCGCTTCGTCTCATACGGCAGCCGATCGACGTCCGGCACGATGTCGACGGTCACGCGCAGCGACGTGCGCGCCGAGAATCCCTCGGCGTACCGCTCGATCGTGGCCTTCAATCCCTCGCCCGCGAGATTCCGTGGGTGCAAGAGATAGGCAAAAGCGCGGAGTTCCCGGAGGGCTTCATCGATCGACGCATCGATGTCATCGCAGAGGCGCTCGGCCGAGGCTGGATCGCCCAGGCTGCTTCGAATCCGCATCAGGCCAAGGCTGGCGGCAATCAGATGCTGACAGGTGGAATCGTGGAGATCGGAGGCGATCCGT
Source organism: Bradyrhizobium neotropicale (assembly GCF_001641695.1). GTDB lineage: Bacteria > Pseudomonadota > Alphaproteobacteria > Rhizobiales > Xanthobacteraceae > Bradyrhizobium > Bradyrhizobium neotropicale. The sequence goes on along the minus strand of NZ_LSEF01000114.1, from coordinate 75,734 downwards.
TGCTGGATTCCCTCCTGAATGGACGCCAGGCCGAGGTTGGTATCGAGCCCTTCGCCCCCTTTGGCCGTGTTCTCGAAGAGAGTGTTGCGCATTTCTCGGTGACAGCCGATCAACCGGACCACCGAGCCAATCACAGGGTCCACGATCGGCGTCACCGTCGTTTCCATCGCCCGGGCCGGACCGCCCAGGGCGAGACGCTGACGGATCCTGACCTCCGCGCCTTCCGCAAGCCCCGCCCGAAGCGCCTCGCAGATTGATCTGGCGTCGTCCCCGCTCATGCAATCAAAGATATCGATGTCGCGGATGTCTTCCGACGACAGGCCGAGCCGAGACTCGAATGCCGGATTGATCCCTTCAAAGGCGAAGTGTCCGCGGAAGGACGGGCGCACGGCGAAGAGAAGATCCGCCGAACACATCCAATATAGTCCGTCGATCGTGTCTTGCGAACCTATTCGCAGCCAGTTCCCGAGACTGGTTCGATCGGACACGCTGGCGGGAGAGCCACGTGGCTTCACGGTACGCACTCACTCTATTCCGGCGACGCCCGATATTGGTGACGATGACAATATCGAGAGTCCCCTCCCCACCCCGCCGGCGAGACATCCACCACCGGATCCGGAAGACGCGCGCCTCTGGGGCTGACCGATCATACACCCCGCGACACGCCCACACCATCAGGTAGTAATATTGCGCGAATAAAATCTCGAATTCGTGAGGTGCACTTCGGCGACGCCCCATATGCAGTTTGTGCCACGCCAGCGACGCTCAAATCTGATGTAACAAAGACTAAAAACACAATTCGGATTCCACAGGACGATTGAGCCAACGAGGTTGCACTTCTGCTCGGCACGCGTCGATCGCGTATCAGCGGCGCTATTGGCGACACATTGCAGCCGTCGACACGCCCGACCAGGCTAGCGGCTGCTGCTCATGCCCGACTTCTTGTTTGTCGCCTTCGCGTTTGGTGCGGGCCGATGCGGTGCAATATCGAGAGGATGAGACGGCTGCCGCAGACGATGCGTTGCGGCATCGTCCCGCAGCGCATCGGTATCCAGACGCTGACCACGATCGACCGCATCGCGCGGATCGGCCAGCGCGACGGATGCCGCCATACTTCCGATGACGATGCACGTCAGCATCAACAGGTGTCTTGCTGGCATCTTTCAGGCACCTCTCAAAAGGCGAAGTCCAGGCGAGGGCCGATACGAAGGTCCCTGTATCGCCGCAGCGGAACGTTCGACGTCCGCGCCTCGTAAAGTACGGTGGTCGTGAGCGACACGTTGCTGGCGAAATTATACTTCAGCCCCAGGTCGACCGAATAGAGCTGATCGCGACGGCCGGTATTGAGCCCGTCGGTAAACCAGTAGGCCTCGAACAGCGGCGTGCTCACGATCGACCATCTGGGATCGAGCTTGACTTCGATCCCGAGCACGGCGTCAAAGCGCCAGCGGCGCGCTTCCGGCAGATCGGAGAATCGATAGGTCAGGAGCAATAGCGGCGAAAATGCCGCGTTGTTGACGTGGAAGTCGCGCGCCACCGAGCCCATCACGTCATCGGAGACGAAGGCGACGTCGCGGTAGATGCCGTCGAAATCATATCGGTGTTCATAGATGGCGGAGAAGCGCCAGCCGTCCCAATTCTCTGTCAAACGCGCGCCCATGCGCGCGACAGAGAAGTTGCTGTCCTTCTCTCTCGAAAAGGCTTCGTACTGGGCCCGCGCATAGAGCCGGTATGACAGATCATTGGTGAGGTTTCCGTCCAGCCTGACGCTCACGTCGGGCTCGTAGTAGACATCCGGCCTGCGGTTGTCGCGGGTGAAGAGGGCATTGTCGGTGAAGGTCGGCGAGATGGAGCCGACGACGCTCCAGGACGGAGCGGAATAGGACGGAGCGGAGTAATATGGCGGGACGGTCGCGGTCGTCTTGAACTCGGTGAGATCAACGTCGGCCGCCCCGGCCGTACCCGCGCCGAGCAAGCCGACGATCGGCAGAAGAAATCCAGACCCTCGCATCGCGCCCCCTCCGATGCTGCTACGCACACCGGGATTCGCTCGAGGCTGCGCGGCGATTATGGCGTGTTAATGTTCTTGTTCTAAATCACTGGTTGATGCGATCTTTCGTAAAGGCCCCGGGGTTCCGCTGAGACGCCTAGTAATCGACCGCGTCCCTGGTGATCGGGCATGTCATGCAGTGACCGCCGCCGCGACCTCGTCCGAGTTCCGCGCCGACGATGGTGATCACCTCGATCCCCTCCTTGCGCAGCAGCGTGTTGGCGTAGGTGTTGCGGTCATAGGCGAACACGACGCCGGGAGAGGCGCAGACGAGGTTCGCACCGCTGTCCCACTGGGTCCGCTCGCGCAAATAGGCGCTTCCGCCGGTTTCCACGACGCGGAGCTTCTTCAGGCCAAGCGCTTCCTTGACGACGTCCACGAAGGGCTTCTCGTCCTTGCGCAGCTCGATGCCAGAGGAATTGTCGGCCGGCCGATAGGAAAATGCGGTGATACTGTTGACGATATCAGGATAGATCAGCACGCAATCCCGGTCGGCGAAGGTGAAGACGGTATCGAGATGCATCGCCGCGCGGAGCTTGGGCATGGCGGCCACGATCACGCGCTCGGCCGCCTTCTTCCTGAACAGGGTCGCGGCAAGCTGGCTGATCGCCTGTCGCGACGTGCGCTCGCTCAATCCGATCAGGACGTTGCCGTTGCCGATCGGCATCACGTCGCCGCCTTCCAGCGTGGCGAGGCCGTGATCCTGCGTTGGATCGCCCCACCAGACATTGACCTTGCCGGCGAAATCCGGATGAAACTTGTAGATGGCCGTGGCAAGGATCGGCTCTTCGTGGCGCGCCGGCCAGAACAGCGAATTCAGCGTCACGCCGCCATAGATCCAGCAGGTGGTGTCCCGCGTGTACAGCGTGTTCGGAAGCGGCGGCAGCAGATATTCGGTCATGCCCGCCGCCTCGCGGATCAGCCTGAGCGTCTCGCCGCCGTGTGCTTCGGGGAAATCGTGGGTCGACAATCCGCCGATCAGGGTCTCCGCCAGCTCACGCGGCTTGAGACTTTCCAGATAACCGCGCAGCTCGTCGATCAGGCCGAGCCCGACCTGATTGGGAACCACCTGGTTGTCGAGAATCCACTTCTTCGCCTCCGGAATGGCCACGGTGTCGGTGAGCAGATTGTGCATCTCGACCACGTCGATGCCGCGGTCGCGCATCTTCTGCACGAAATCGAAATGATCGCGTTTGGCGTTGTCGACCCACAGCACGTCGTCGAACAGCAAGGTGTCGCAGTTCGAGGGCGTGAGGCGCTGATGCGCGCGACCCGGCGCGCAGACCATCACCTTGCGCAGCTGGCCGACTTCCGAATGAACACCGAACGGTATCGGGGCTTCCGACGTCTGCTTTGTCGTCATGGGAGATGCCTTGCTCGATGGTCTTGCCTAGATGGTGATGTAGCCGGTGGCCAATCCATGAACCCCGACCACTGCGCCGATCGCGGCCACGATGAAGATGACCCACTCGATCGGAGTGAATATCTTCGCCTTCTGTTCGAGGCGCGCCCAGAGATACAGCGCTGTGCCGGGGGCATAGAGGATTGCGGCCAATAGCAGGTATTTCATCCCGGCCGCATAGATCAGGAAGAGCGTGTAGATGACGGCGATGCCGGTAAAGATCAGGTCGCGTCTGCGCTCGTCCGGGCGCTTTTCATAGGTCTCGCCTCGCTTGACCAGCAAGAACCCGTAGGCGGCGACCAGGAAAAACGGAATGAGATTCATGACGCTCGTCAGATTGAGCATAAAGGCGAAGGCATCCCGGGACCAATAGGTGCTGATGACGAACAGCTGCACGACGATATTGGTCAGCCAGAGCGCGGCAGCCGGCACCTTGTTGGCGTTTTCGGTGCCGAACACGCGCGGCATGTCCCTGGTCCGTCCGGCGGCGGAGAGCACCTCGGCGCAGATCAGCGACCAGGCCAGATAGGCGCCTAGCACCGAGATCAGAAGTCCGATGCTGACGAAGACGGCGCCCCAATGTCCGACCACTGCCTCCAGCACCGTCGCCATCGACGGCTGTCGCATGTCGGCGATCTCCGCGCGCGGCAGTACGGCATAGGGCAGCATGGTGACGAGCACCATCAGGCTCGTGACGGTCACGAAGCCCAGGATCGTCGCGGCACCGACGTCGGACCGCTCCTTGGCATAGCGGGAATAGACGCTGGCCCCCTCGATCCCGAGAAACACGAACACCGTGACCAGCATGGTCGCGCGGATCTGCTCGAAGAGACTCTTGTCCGGCATACCCTCGCCGCCCCAGAAGTTGGCGCGGAACAGGTCGGCCTTGAAGGCGAAGATCAGGATGCCGATGAAGATCAGGATCGGCACGATCTTGGCGATGGTGACGACGGTGTTGATCGCAGCGGCCTGTTGCACGCCACGCAGGATCATGAAGTGGAACAGCCAGATCCCGATCGAGGCAACGATGATCGCGATGACCGTATTGCCGTCACCAAACACGGGAAAGAACGCACCCAAGGTCGATTTGATGAGGACCCAGTAGGAAACGTTACCGATGCAGCTGCCCGTCCAGTAGCCAAGCGCCGACAGGAAGCCGGGATAATCGCCAAAACCTGCCTTCGCATAGGCATAGACACCGGCGTCGAGATCCGGTTTTCGCTCGGCCAGAGACTGAAACACGCGCGCCATCGTGTACATGCCGCCGCCTGCGATGCACCAGGCGAAGATGGCGCCGAACGGGCCGGTTGCGATGCCGAACGTTCGCGGCAGCGAAAAAATACCCGAGCCGACCATGGAGCCGACCACCATTGCCGTCAGTGCAAACAATGAAAGCTTTTGGGGCGATGACGTCCCAGTCATGGAAAGGCCTCGATCCACAAGCGGAGAGCAACATCTCGACCAGTCAGCTCGTCCCGCGCTTTGAACCATGCGCCTGCGGAATGGCCCGGAATATCGGGTGATTACCTAGTCGAGGATCGGGAATCCCCCGCACGCCCCCGCCATCACGCCTGGCCGGATGCAGCGTGTGCGTCGGCACGCTCTTTTCCTCCGAACCAGGCCACATACAATGTAGGCAGGAAGACCAGCGTCAGAACGGTGGCGACCAACAAGCCGCCCATGATCGCAAAGGCCATCGGTCCCCAGAACACTGTCGGGGCGATGGGGATCATGCCGAGAACGGTCGACACGGCCGTCAGCATGATCGGACGGAAGCGAGAACTGCTGGCGTCCACCGCGGCCTCCCAGGCTTCCTTTCCTTGCGCGCGCTCGGCTTCGATCTGGCCAATCAGGATCACCGCGTTCTTGCTGATCATGCCGAGCAGCGCCAGAACGCCGAGGATGGCAACGAACCCCAATGGTCTGCCGGACAGCATCAGCGCCGCAATCACGCCGATCAGACCGAGCGGCGCCACGCTCACGACCATGAACAATCGCGGGAAGCTCTGCAGCTGAATCATGAGAACCGTGAACATGACGAATAGCATCATGGGCACCACGGCCAGAACGGACGCTTGCGACTTCCTGCTCTCTTCCACCGTGCCGCCGACAACTACATTGTACGATGCTGGCAGGGTCTTTTTCAGATCCTCGATGGCAGGCGAGAGCGCGCCCACCACCGCTTCCGGCAGAGTGTCGCCGGCGATGGCAGCCTGGACCGTGAGAGTTGGAACGCGGTCACGCCGCCAGATCAGGGGAAATTCCTGCGCATACTCGAAGGACGCAAACTGGTTGAGCGGGACCGTCCGTCCGCTCGGCAGCGGCACCTGCAAGGTGCGGAGCGTGGCGAGCGAGACACGCTGTTCGTCGGTTGCGCGCGCCACGACGTTGACCAGATAGATATCGTCGCGAACCTGGGTGACCGGGGTGCCCGATATGACCGTGTTCAGGACGCTGGCTATCGCCTGCGAACTCAATCCGAGAAGGCGCGCTTCATCCTGGTCGACGCGAACGCGCACCTGGCGGTCGGGCTCCATCCAGTCGAAATTCACCTGCTTGGCCCCGGGATAGCCGGAAACGATCTGCGCGACCTGGAGCGCAATTTCACGCACTCGCCCTATGTCGGGACCGCTGACCCGATACTGCACCGGCCAGCCAACCGGCGGCCCGAGCTCAAGTGGAGAAACAGATGAAATGGCGTCCGGAAACTCCTCTGCCAGGAATTTATCCAGCTTCGCATGCAACCGCTCGCGGGCCGCAACATCCTTTGCAACGACAACCGCCTGCATGAAGAAATCGTTGGGCAGCTGGACGTTGAGCGGCAGATAGAAGCGAATTGCGCCGCGCCCCACATAACTGCTCCAGTGCGCGATATCCGGATCGCCGGTCAACTTCGCGTCCAGGCGCTTGGCGGCCGTTTCGGTTGCATAGATGGATGAATTCTGCGGCAGACTAAGATCGACGAGCAGCTCCGGTCGATCGGACGACGGAAAGAACTGGCGCGGGATGAGAGGCAGCGCGAGAAGGGATGCAATAAAGAGTGCCAGCGAAACAAGAATCGTCAGCCATTTTGCGCGCATCGCAAATGTGAGGAAACTCCGATAGAGGCGGTAGATCCTCCCGGGAGCATCGTCGCTCTTCTGCTTTGGCGGAGCCAGAATGACGGCTCCGAGCAACGGCGTGAAGATGACCGCGACGAACCAGGACACGAGCAGCGCGATGGCGACCACGGCAAACAGCGAGAACGTATATTCGCCCGCCGAGCTGGCCGCAAACCCGACCGGAATGAACCCGGCGATCGTCACCAGCGTCCCCGCGAGCATGGCGAAGGCGTGGGTCCGGAAAGCGTAGGTCGCGGCCTCGACCTTGCTGGCGCCCTGCGCCAGACGGGTGAGCGTCGCGTCCGTGGTCGTCATCGCATCGTCGACGAGCAATGCAAGGGCGATGATCAATGCGCCCAGGGATATTCGCTGCATATCGATGCGGGCGATCTCCATGACCGGAAACACGATCGCGAGGGTCAATGGTATGGCGAGCGCGATAATGAGGCCGGGACGAACGCCGAGACTGATGAAGCTCACGGCGAGTATGATCGCGATCGCCTGCAGCAGCGACGTCATGAACTCGCCGATCGCCGTGCGCACGACGACGGATTGATCTGCGACGAGGCTCGGCTCGATCCCGATCGGCAGGTCTGCAGTGATCTGCGCCATCACCTTCTTGATGTTTGCGCCGAGCGCGAGAATGTCGCCGCCTTCCCGCATTGCAATCGCAAGCCCGATTGCCGGCTGGCCGTTGACGCGGAACATCGGCTGGGGCGGGTCGGCGTAACCGCGTCGTACCCGGGCGATATCGCTCAGCCGGAGCATTTTCCCGCCGGCGGCAAAGTTGATGTTGGCGATATCTTGCTCGGACGAAAAACCTCCCGACACCCGAAGCGAAATGCTTTCGGAACCGGTCTCAATCGTTCCGGCCGGACGCACGATGTTTTGCGCCTGCAGTGCACCGATCAGAGCCGACCGGTCTATCCCGAGGGTCGCGAGCTGCTGCTTGGAGAATTCGACGAAGATCACCTCGTCTTGCGCTCCCAGCAACTCGATCTTCGACACGTCGGGCACCAAGAGCAGCCTGGAGCGGATATCCTCGACGCGGTCACGCAGTTCGCGCTGTGTAAAGCCGTCGCTGGTAAAGCCATAGATGATGCCGAACGTATCGCCGAAATCATCGTTGAAGCCGGGTCCGATAACCCCCACAGGCAGCGTGTGCCTCATGTCGCCAACCGTCTTTCGAACCTCATACCAGGTGTCGGAGACCTCCTTGGCGCTGGCACTCCCCTTCAAGTTGACAAAGATGGTCGTAACGCCTGCCCGGGTGAAGCTGCGCAGAAAGTCCAGATGAGGCGTTTCCTGAAGCTGGCGTTCGAGCCGCTCCGTTACCTGCTTCATCGTCTCGTCCACGGATGCACCCGGCCAAGCCGCCTGGACGACCATGGTCTTGATGATGAAGGCGGGATCCTCGTTCCGGCCAAGCCGGAAATAGGACAGCGCGCCCGCAACCACCGCAACGATCATCATGTAGACGACGAGCGAGCGGTGCTTGAGGGCCCAATCGGAAAGGTTCGCTCCGATCATGGCGTCGACCCGAGCACACGGACTTTCTGTCCCGGATGAAGTGTCTGGACTCCGGCTGTGACGATGACTTCGCCGGTATCCAGTCCCTGGGAGATAGTCGCTTGCGCCTCATCGAACCGCAACACATCAACATTGCGGATCGACACCGTGCTGGTCGATGGATCGACAATCCAGACGGCCGGCTGTTGATTCATCTTGGTCAGCGCCGTTGACGGAATGTCGATCGTCGGCCCGGCGTTCGTTTCGACCCGCCCCACAACGGTCGCACCAAGTCGCATCGCCACGGGAGGGTCCGTTAACCCGACCTTCACCTCGAAGGTCCGGGTGACGGGGCTGGCTTGCGCAGCGACCTCCCGGATCCGTCCTTGAGCTGCTATTTTCGAATCATCCACCAGATTGACCGTGACCTTCGGATCAACCGACCCGGATCGGATCAGTTGAGCGGGAACATCAAAGACGGCATCGCGGCCGTCCTGCCGGGCGATCTTGGCTATCATCTGCCCGGCCTGGACGACTTCGCCAGCGCCAGGTCCCGTCGCGGTGATCACACCCGGCGCGTCGGCCATGAGCTCGGTGAAACTGACGAGATCATGCGCCGAGTTGAGTTGCGCCTCGGCGGCGTCCACCTGCGACTGCGCGGTCTGTTGGGCCTGAGTTGCGGCATCGTAGTTGGCGCGCGTGGTCCATCCCTGTGCCAGCAATGTCTCCTGGCGATCGAAATGATTGCGGGCCTGCGTCAACTGGCCCTGAGCAGCCGCAAGTGCCGCCTGCGCCTGCCGCAGCGTGTTGAGTTCGTTTTGAGACTCCAGTCGCGCCAGCACCTGCCCGGCCTTGACCCGATCGCCAATCTTGGTCGCATTTTCGTGGACGCGTCCGGAAATCCGGAACGCGAGACTCACTTCGTCCTCGGCTTCGATCCGGCCTGTAAACGTCAGCGGCGTTGACGACTCGCGCTTCTCGATAGTCGCGGTCCGAACCGGGCGTGGCGAAGGTGCGGCGTTCGTTTCGGCCTCCCTTCCACAGGCTGCCAGCAGCAGCGAGGTTGCCGCTGCGGCAAGTGCCAATATCGAGAGCTGTCGAGACTGCCTTCGCCTGCCGCGCATAATCATCGTCAGCCCCTCCGCGTTCCGGACACGTTGCCAGGCAGGTGAGCCTTTCCGGAGATTACAGTTTCCCCGGTATCGTCCCCGGTATTTTTACCGAAGGGGGCGGGCGCAGACATCAGTAAATCTACCCAGTGCGGCCGGATGCAATCGTGGTCAGCCGCTCAGGGGATTCCCGATGCGTGATCAGGCAATCACCCGATATCCCCGGTCACATCGATAGCGCACGGTTCGATCTTCAAGTGAAGCGATGCCGCGAGGCAATGCCAGCCGCGCGCAGACGATGCCTTATGTCATCGGCGGAGCTGACCACGGAATTTGCGCTGAGCGCCAGGCGCGAGATAGTCCCGTACCTGGAAATGGAGTGGGAGATCCATGGGGTCATTGTGGGCGAGCGCGACTTTCCGAGCGGCGTGGTTCCTGTGCCTCTGGCTCGTGCTAGCTGGCGCCAATTTCGGAGATATTCCTGCCGCCGCAGCCGCCGTTGTCGCAGCGACCTGGACTAGCTTGTACCTGCTGGAACCCAGCACCTCGCGGCGCTCACCTCGCGCCATCGCTCGACTGGCATTGCTTTTCCTGTACCACTCCGTCGTTGCCGGAGCAGACGTCGCAAGGCGCGCGCTCGATCCTCGATTGCCCCTGCGCCCGGGATTTGCGGCCTATCCAACCCGTCTTTCACGCGGCGTACGTCGCAACGTGTTCGCAACGCTCACCAGCCTGCTGCCCGGCACTGTGCCAACCGGAGAGGAGAACGATCACCTCATCTATCACTGCCTCGACATTGAACAGCCGGTGATGACAGAGCTTGCTGCAGAGGAAGCGGCCTTGATCCGAGCGCTCTACAATGACTGAGTTCCTCACTGCCGCAGTCGGTTTCATTCTGGCAATGCTGGCTCTAGGGCTCGTGTCGATCCTCCGTGGTCCGGGAGACGCTGACCGCATGATGGCCGCGCAGCTGATCGGGACCGCAGGTATTGCCGTACTGCTTCTGCTCGGCACCATAGCGGGCGTACCCGCTGCAATCGACGTGGCGTTGACTTTGGCACTCCTCGCCACCTTCGCGTCCATCGCGTTCGTCAAGAAGGGGCTTTCCCGCTTCGAGGCCGATGGAGCCGGATCAACGGAGGACAAATGAGCCTCGCACGCGACATGATGACGATTGTGGCAGTGTCGGCCGGCGCGTTCTTCTTTCTGGCCGGCACCGTCGGCCTGCTTCGCTTCCCCAATACGCTTACTCGTCTGCACGCGCTCACCAAAGCGGACAATCTCGGCCTGGGTCTTGTCGTGCTTGGGCTGCTGCCGCAAGCAGGGAGTCTCCGCGGCGGGTTGAAATTGATCAGCATCTGGCTGCTCGGACTCCTCGCGGGCGCGACGGTCTCCCAACTGATCGCACGCACCGCGCGTCAAGGCGGGCCGGCACCATGAGCATCGCGACGGTCTTCGAGATCGTGCTCGCCGCCGTGGTACTGGGCCTCGCCATTTGGACTATCGCCGTCCCCGAAACCTATTCGGCAACGGTCGGTTTCGTTGCCTACGGATTGCTGGTCGCGCTGATCTGGGTGCGTCTCGACGCCGTCGATGTCGCGCTGACGGAGGCCGCAATTGGCGGAGGCTTGGGTGGCGTACTGCTGTTGGGCGCAGCCGCACGGCTGCGGAATGCCGATCCGACAGCCGTGGAAACGCCGTGCAAGTTGGTGCGCCTGTGCGCGGCCGCACTGTCCTCGTTGATCGCGGCGGCACTCGTCGCCGCGATATTGCTCCTGCCCGATCCGGCACCAACGCTTGCTCCGGCCGCCGTCGCGAAAGCATGGGCGACAGGACTGGCCAACCCCGTGACCAACGTGCTCATGGCATTCCGCGCGATGGATACCATGCTCGAGAAAGTCGTGCTCCTGCTGGCCATCGTCGGTGTTTGGTCGCTTGCGTCGGACCCGGCCTGGGGAGGCCGTCCGGGGCCGCGCCACGAGGCCGATCCCCATGGCGTTCTCGCCTTTCTTGCGCGCCTGTTGCCGTCAGTCGGTATCGTCGTCGGCATCTATATCTTTTGGACGGGAGCCGACCACCCCGGCGGAGCTTTTCAGGGTGGCGCGATTCTCGCGTCCATGTGGCTTCTCGTCGTCATGGCCGGATTGACGGACACGCCACCGGTGAGCAGTCGGCGGCTACGGTTCATCTTGGTGGCCGGACCTGGCCTGTTCCTTGTCGTTGGCATCGGAGGGCTTTGTCTTGGTCCGGCGTTCCTTGCCTATCCGCTCGCGCTAGCCAAGCCCCTGATTCTCGGTATCGAGGTCGCCATGATCCTGACGATCGCGGCAACGCTTGGCCTGCTGCTCGCCGGCGCACCGGAACGGAGCGAGCAACGATGAGCAGCGTGACGGTATTCGGATTGTGCGCTGCCGCCGCGGTCGGGCTTGGGCTATATGGCCTGATTACAAATCCGCAGCCGCTTCGCAAGATCATCGCATTCAACCTGCTGGGCAGCGGCGTATTCCTTCTGTTCGGAATCATAGGACGGCGGGGCGCGGCAGCGGGCTTTGGCAATGATCCGGTGCCACAGGCCCTGGTGATTACCGGCGTCGTCGTCGCGTTTTCTGCGACGGCTTTGGCGATCGCCTTGTTGCTGCGGTTGTTCCAGACCGCTGGCTCCACGACGCTGCGCAGTGGCGCACCTACGGGGGCTGGCCCCGATCCGTCCGGTGACTGATGCTACTCCATCCCACAGCGCTGGAGGCGGCAACAACTACGGGCGGTTTCCTGCTGGTGCTATCGATCGTGGTCCCGGTGTCAGGCGTTTTGCTGGCCTTCGTTCTCGGCGACCGTTACGTCCGGCTGGTCGCGTTCGCAGTCGTTCCGCTTGGATTGGCGATTGCCGCAGCCACCCTCGCGATCCTGCCGCAGAGCGATGGCCCCCTCGTCTACCTGCTCGGCGCCTGGCCGCCGCCGCTGGGTGTGGCGCTGCGCGGGGACGGCTTGTCAGCTGTGATGCTCGCGACGACGGCACTCGTAATCTCAGCGATTGCCGTTTTTGCCACGACCGATTTTTGTCCAGCGGCAGCCGAAACACGCGCGCCGTTCGCATTCTGGGTCCTGCTGCTGGCAATCTGGGGGGCGTTGAACACGATCTTCATCGGCGGGGACCTCTTCACGCTCTATGTTGCCCTCGAACTGCTGACGTTTGCCGCCGTGCCGCTGGTCTCGCTCGATGGCCGCGCCGAGACGCTGCGAGCAGCGCTGCGATATCTGATCTTCGCGCTGCTCGGTTCCGTTCTCTACTTGCTGGGTACGGCACTGCTCTATGGTCTCTACGGCACACTTGACATCGTGCTGTTGTCGCGGCGCGTCAGTGCGGAGGCGGCCGCACTCGTCGCGGCGGCATTGATGACAACGGGTCTTCTCGCCAAGACCGCGCTCTTTCCGCTGCATCTTTGGCTGCCGCCCGCTCACGCCGGTGCACCGGCGGCGGCGAGCGCGATCTTGTCTGGCCTGGTCGTGAAGGGATCCTTCTTCATCATCATACGGCTCTGGTTCAACGTTATGCCCGCCTTGCCCGGCTTCGCCGCCACGCAATTGCTCGCGACGATGGGAACGGCAGCAATCGTATTCGGGAGCGTTGTCGCTCTGTGGCAAGAACGCCTGAAGCTCCTCATCGCGTATTCGACATTGGCGCAGATCGGGTATCTCTTCTTGATGTTCCCACTTGCATTCGATGCCTCGGGGAGGCTCGAGAGTGACGAAGCCTTGGCAGGCGGTCTGCTGCAGGCTGTCTCCCATGCCACCGCAAAAGCGGCGATGTTCATGGCCGTCGGATCGATCTACGTGGCACTGGGTCACGATCGCATCACGGAGTTGCGCGGCATCGCGCGAGCACGGCCTATGAGCTTGCTGGCCTTTGCGCTGGGAGGAATCGCGCTGATGGGCGTACCTCCGAGCGGTGCTTCCCTTGCGAAGGATCTGTTGCTCCAGGCAGCAGAGGAGAGCGGGCAGTGGTGGTGGGCGGTCGTGCTCCAGGCGGGCGGGATGTTTACGGCCGCTTATGTCGTGCTGGTTCTGGCGCACGCGCTGGCGGGTTCGGACGTGTCAATTGCCGTGACAGGTCCGGCATCGCGCAATCAGGACCTGGCGGCGCTTGCCCTGGCGCTCTGCTCGCTTTTGCTCGGTCTCGTGCCCTGGGACCCGTATCTGCCCGTTCCGTTTGGTACGGCACCGAAGGTCTTCGGCATCGAATCGCTCTCCAAACTGCTGTTGCCTGTCCTCGGGGGCGCGGTGCTGGCGATTCTGCTCAGTCCCTGGCCGCATCCGCTCGCATCTTCAACGACCTGGAAGGCGCTCGCGAGCGCAGCCCGTCCGTTGCGGCGCGCCGGTATTGAATTCGGCAGGCTTGTCGAACGAAGTGACGACGTCCTTCGTCAGTGGCCCATGGCGGGCATCTCCCTGCTCGTCGTGGCGTTGCTGCTCGCCGCATTGATGTTGGCGGCGAATTGAGGACACCTCGACCGAGCCCGTGGAACCAAGGGATTTCTGCGCATTCGTCCATTGGGACATTCATCCGCGACGGCCAAGGGTTTCCTCCGATCGCGGAAGTGCCGCTTGCTCGGTACCGTCAGCGAGAGAATGTTCCGGTCCGCCTTTTCTCGACCCAACGGGAGGTCTCCATGTCCGATCTGGTCGCGATCGTATATCCGTCCGAGGCGAAAGCAGAAGAAGTACGCCAGCGATTGCTCAAGCTGCAGAAGGAATATCTGATCACGATCAGCGACGCCGTGATCGCCGTGAAAACGGATCAGGGCGGCATCAAGCTCAATCAGCTCGTCAACACGACCGCCATGGGCGCGATGACAGGAAGCTTCTGGGGCCTCCTCATCGGTGTCCTCTTTCTCAATCCGATTCTCGGGGTCGCCGTGGGCGCGGCGTCGGGTGCGCTGGGCGGCGCGCTGACGGACTTCGGCATCGACGATTCCTTCATGAAGAGCCTGTCAGCCAGCCTCCAGCCCGGCAGCGCGGCCCTTTTCGTCCTGATCAAGCACATGACCGCAGACAAGGTGATCAACGAGATCAAGGACGCCGGCGGCGTCGTGCTCAAGACATCGTTTGATGAGACCAAGGAAAAGATGCTGCGCGACGCACTCGCCAGCGCGGTGGAGCGGCCGGCGGCGTGAGCCGCCGCACCTCCGGTCTCAGCGGCGGCCGCCCGCAAGACGCAGCAGCATCAGGAACAGGTTGAGGAAATTGAGATAGAGCGACAGCGCGGCAATGACCGACTTGCGGCCTGCTGTGGTGTGGTCATCCGCGCTGTCGTACATCGCCTTGATCCGCTGCGTATCGTAGGCTGTAAGTCCCGCAAACACGCCGACGCCCACGATCGAGATCAGCCAGTCCAGCCCGGTCGACTGCAGGAACAGGTTGACGAGGCTCGCAATGATGATTCCGATCAGGCCCATGAACAGGAAGGTGCCAAATCCCGAGAGGTCGCGCCGGGTGGTGTAGCCGAGGAGACTGAGCGCCCCGAACGTCGCGGCTGCGATGAAGAAGACGCGGGTGATCGACGAGCTGGTATAGATGTGCAGCAATATCGAGAGCGATATGCCGACCAGTGCTGCATAAAGGAAGAACACCAGCCGCGCCGTCGACACCGACAGCGTGTTGATGCGCGTGCCGATGAAGAACACCAGCGCGAGCGGCGCCAGGATGAAAACCCACATCAGCGGGCTCTGCAGCAGTGCAGGACCCATGACTTGATAAGTCACCCCGGCGACGACGGCGGTCAAGCCTACGCCTGCGGCCATGTAGGTGTAGATTCGCAGCATGTAGTCGCGCAGTCCGGCGTCCACCGCGATCTGGCCGCTGGCGGTATCCGCGGCCGTCAAATTGTGATCGTAATTCGACATCGCTTGCCTCCTCTGGTGCCCGCCCTGCGAGGCCACGCTAGGCTGCCCGCCCGTGAGGGAACATAGGACAATCACCCGAACTCGCGCGGTGAAAACCACCCTCTTCCGATGCAGTCGCCGGCGGCGCCCGAGCGGCCGCAGCATCGCGTTACCAATCCGCAAGCCGGGAACCTTCTCAGCGCCCTAAGCCCTTTGGCTGAGGCACCTTACACCTTTGTCACTGGAGGGCGGCCGCGGGCCGGCCTATTCGGCAGGCATGCGCTTTTTCTTCCACATCGCCGACAAATACGGCCTCTCGGCCGACGGGATCGGATGCGAATACGCCGGGCAGGACGCAGCTGTCCAGCATGCCAGGCGCCTCGCCGCCGAGCTTGCCAAGTCCGGCGAATTCTTCCGTGGCAGTTTCGTTCTTGTCGCGCAGAGTGCGGTATCCGCCTCCCGCTGCGCGAACGAGGACAGCGCGACCGCATCGCTTCCAAAGCCCTGAGGCCCCGCGCGTCCGCCGATTTCCTGCCCTGCTGCCTACAGAGAAACCCTGATGTGCGCCCTCGGAACGGACCTCTAAGGTCTTCGCCGGGGTCGGCCGGATGTGCGGCCGCCTCGGATTGGAAGGCCATCCATCATGCCTGCTTCGGCGAACGAGGCCGATCAGAGACTTTCGCGCAACGCACTGATTGCGCTTGTGATCGGATCGATGGTCGGCTCCGGCATCTTCGCATTGCCAGCCCAGTTCGGACGAACCACCGGCGCTCTCGGTGCGATCATCGCCTGGATGATTGCGGGCACCGGCATGCTGACGCTGGCCTTCGTGTTCCAGTCGCTGTCCCGGCGCAAGCCAGAGCTCGATGCCGGCATTTACGCCTACGCCAAGGCCGGCTTCGGTGACTATATCGGCTTTGCGTCCGCCGCCGGCTATTGGATCGGCTGTTGCCTCGCCGACGTCGCCTGCCTCATTTTGATCAAGGCCACGCTCGGGCAATTTTTCCCCATTTTCGGCGACGGCACGACGCCGACCGCGATCGCTTCGGCGTCACTGCTGCTGTGGAGCGTGCATGTTCTGGTGCTGCGCGGCATCAAGGGCGCGGCCGCGCTCAACACGGCCACGACTTTCGCAAAAATCATCCCGATCGTGCTGTTCATTGTCGTGGCCGCGATCGCCCTGAACGGCGGGCTATTCTCCGCGAATTTCTGGGGAACGGAGCAGCCGGACGTCCGGGACGTGTTGAGCCAGGTCCGCAGCACGATGCTGCTTACCGTGTTCGTCTTCGTCGGCATCGAAGGCGCGAGCGTGTATTCGCGCTACGCGAGGAATCGCGCCGACATCGGCATCGCGACGGTCACCGGCTTTCTGACCGTCCTCTGCCTTCTCGTGCTCGTGACTCTGTTGTCCTATGGCGTCGTGCCGCGACGTGAACTTGCGGATCTGCCGACGCCGTCGATGGCGGGCGTGATGGAAGCGATGGTCGGCCGCTGGGGCAATGTGTTCATCAGCGTGGCCTTGCTGATCTCGATCCTCGGCAACTATTTGTCGTGGTCCTTGCTAGCGGCCGAGATCCTGCACTCGGCGGCGGTCCAGCGCACCATGCCCGCCTTTCTCGCCAGCGAGAACGCGCGCAAGGTCCCTGTCGGCGCGCTCTGGCTCACCAACTGCGTGATACAGACGTTTCTCATCGTGAGCTGGTTCGCCGAATATGCCTTCACGCTCGCCCTGAAGATGACCAGCGCAATGACGCTGGTCCCGTACTTTCTCGTCGCCGCATACGGCTTGAAGCTCGCATCGACCGGCGAGGCCTATGATCCCGGCGAGCGCGCCCGCACCACCGATGGAATCGGCGCGGCCGTTGCGACGCTCTACGCAGCCGGCATGATTTATGCCGGCGGGCCGAAATTTCTCCTGCTGTCCGCGATCCTCTACGCACCCGGAACAGTGCTGTTCCTGATCGCCAAGCGCGAGCGCAAGGAGAGACTCTTCAAGCCTGTCGAGTCCGTCCTGTTCGGGGCGATCGCCATCGCCGCGGGCGCCGGGATCTATGGGCTGGCTGTCGGAGCCATCTCGATCTGACCAGTTGTCGCTGACCGCATGGAGGCGTGTATGAATATCCAGACCGTGTGTCGCACCCTAATCCTGGGCGGACTGGTGGCAGTCGCGACGCCATCGTCCCTCTCCCTGGCCCAGCCGAAGGACACCGCGGCGGCGCCGAAAGAGACCGGCGCAGCCGCGCCAAGCAAGGCCACGCCCAACACCAACACGAATCCGGCCAAGCACCGGTACTGGCGTCATCGCGGCGGCAAGCATCCACACTATGGCAGCCGTCGCGTTCGCACCTGAGACGTGACCACTCCCGCCGATGGACCGGCCGATGAGCGAATCCAGGATGGGACCGGAGCGAGTGCGCGAGGTCGTTCTGCACGAGAGCCCCGCCGACCATGGCGGAGATATCGGACGGCGGAGCCTGCTCGCGACCGGTCTCAGCCTACTCGCCGCAGGCGTCGCCCTGTTCCTGGTGTGGCAAACGGTGTCCAGCCTCCTCATCGTGTTCGCGGGCGTGCTGTTCGCGGCCCTGCTGGACGCCGCCGCGCGGGCTCTGGCGCCGGTCCTCCCTCTCGGTCGCGTCTGTCGCCTGACACTCGTTCTTCTGCTGCTCGGCGCCCTGTCGGGCCTCGGACTGGTTTGGGGCGCGGGCAAGCTGCCGGAGCAGACGCGCCTTCTGCTCAAGGTCATGGATGCCCAAGTCGATATCCTGCAGGCACACCTGTTGTCCTATGGCGTCGATCTGCTCGGCCCGGAATGGGGGCGCGACTTCGCACAATGGCTGTTCGCCGATCAGGGCCGCTTTCTCAGCCACGCGCAATTCCTGCTGGGCGGCGCCTCGAGCCTTCTGACCAGCGTGCTCGTGATCCTGTTCCTCGGAATCCTCTTTGCCTTCGATCCCACGAGCTATCGCGAGAGCCTGGTCGTGCTTGTCAGGCAATCCTACCGCGCCCGCACGCGCGCGGTGTTGGACGAAATGGGCAACGTCATGCGGCTGTGGTTCGTCGGCCAACTGATCCGCATCATCCTGATGACACTGTGCGTCTGGCTCGCGCTCTATCTGATCGGGCTGCCAGGGCCGTTCGTGCTTGGGCTGCAGGCGGGCCTGTCGAACTTCATCCCCTATCTCGGGCCGATCGTTGCCGCGATTCCGATCGCGCTCGTGGCGATGCCGCTCGGCGCCTCGCTGCTGATCTGGGCCGTCGTCGTCTACACCATCATCCAGTCGATCGAGGGCTACGTCATCGGCCCACTGATCCAGCGGCAGGCGGTCGAGACACCACCGGCCTGGACGCTGGTTGCGATCGTCCTGCTCGGTGCCCTGTTTGGCGTCATGGGCATCGCGCTTGCGATGCCGCTCGTCGCGATCGGCCGGGTCGCAATCATCAGGTTCTACGTCGAGGATTATCTCGGCGACGGTCTCGAGCCGGCAGCGAACAATCGTGAGTGAGCAGCCATGAGTGAGATTGATGCGCATCAAAGCGACGCCCATGAGCCTCCCGTAACACCTTCGACGATGGCTCATGTCCTGTGGCAACAGCTTCCCTATATCGTCGCGCTGCTGCTCGCCATCGCAGGCGTCGCCTATACCAACGTCTCGCACCAGCCGCTGGTCGGATATTGGGAATTTCTGGCGCTTGCCATCGGCGTGGTCTGCGTCGTCACCAAATGGCCGGAGACCGAAGGCCGGGAGGGAAAGATCCGTCTGATCTGGACCCAGGCGCTGCACTGGATCGCGGTCCTGGTCACGATGAACATCATGCTGGTCTCCGGGGTTCAGCAGCTGCTTCCGATGCCAGCGACCGGCCTCGTGCTGCTGACGCTGCTGGCGCTCGGCACGTTCCTCGCGGGCGTGAGTCTCTTGTCGCTACAGATTGCCTTTCTCGGCCTTGCGATGGGCGCGGCCGTTCCGGCGATCTCCTGGCTGAAGCAGTCCATCTTCTTCTTCCTGCTCGGCGCCGTGCTGCTGATCGGCCTCGCCATCTCGTTCTGGCTGCGCCAGGACCGCCGCCCCCGGGCCCGATCGACCGAAACCAAACACCAGGAGGAGGCTTGAATGCGACCATTGCGATACCTTGCAGCCATCGGCGCAATAGCTGTTCTCTGCGCCGTGACCTCGTCCGCACGTGCCGAGAGATTCAGGATCGGCAGGCTGCTGTGCTTCTCGGAGCCACGCGTCGGATTGGTGCTTGGGTCGACGCAGGCGATGCGCTGCGTGTTCAACGGGCTGCGCCCGCCCCGGCAGTACGTCTACGAGGGACGGATCAGGCGCGTCGGGCTTGATCTCGGCGTAACCAGCGCCGGCACGCTGTCCTGGGCCGTCTTCGCCCGGAACTCGCGAATAGGTCCCGGCACGTTGCGCGGCAACTATGTCGGCGCAAGCGGCAATGTCGCCCTCGGCCCCGGCCTCGGCGCCAACGTCCTGGTCGGCGGCTCGCGGAGGAGCATCATGCTGCAGCCAATCTCGGTCGAGCGGTCGATCGGGCTCAATCTCGCCGCCGGCGTGACTCATCTGACCTTGGGACCGCGCGGCGAGCGCGCTGTTCAATGAAAACGACCCAAACCATGACACACAATCGAAAACGCTGGCTGATCGCCATCCTCATCGCGGCTCTCGGCGCAGGCGGTTACTTCGCCTGGCAGAGGCTCGGGGGCGACAGCCTTCCGAGCGGATTCGCCAGTGGCAACGGCCGCATCGAGGCCGTCGAGATCGATATCGCCACCAAGACGCCGGGGCGAATCCGGGACATCCTGGTGCGAGAAGGCGATCTGGTCACCGCGGGACAGGCGTTGGCGCAGATGGATACGGTGCAGCTCGAGGCGCAGTACCGTCAGGCCCAGGCGCAATTGCGGCGTGCTACGATCGGTATCGAGACCGCCAAGAGCCTCGTGACCCAACGCGAGGCCGAGAAGAAGACCGCGACCGCCGTGATCGCGCAGCGCAGCGCCCAGTACGATGCGGCCGATCGCAAGCTCCAGCGTTCCGAGCAACTGATCCTCACCAACGCCGTGTCCCAGCAGGTGCTCGACGACGACCGGGCGGCCGCCAACGGCGCGCGCGCAGCCGTAGCCGCGTCCGAAGCCCAGCTCGCCGGCTCGGAAGCCGCGATCAGCGCGGCCAAGGCACAGGTGGTCGACGCGGAAGCTGCCGTCGAGGCAGCGAAGGCCGCGATCGAGAGCATCAAGGCCGACCTCAACGACTCGACGCTGCGCGCGCCGCGCGATGGTCGCGTTCAATTCCGCGTGGCACAGCCGGGCGAAGTCCTCAGCGCCGGCGGACGCGTGCTCAACCTCGTCGACCTCGGCGACGTCTACATGACCTTCTTCCTGCCGACGGCGCAGGCCGGTCGCGTGGCCATCGGCTCGGAGGTCCGTCTCGTGCTCGACGCTGCGCCGCAATGGGTCATCCCGGCCAAGGCGACGTTCGTCGCCAGTGTCGCTCAATTCACACCCAAGACGGTCGAGACCGAGGAGGAGCGCCAGAAGCTGATGTTCCGCGTCAGGGCGCATATTTCGCCGGAGCTGCTGCGGAGAAACATCGAACAGGTCAAGACCGGGCTACCCGGTCGCGCCTTCGTTCGCCTCGATTCCGACGCCGAGTGGCCGGCGCAGCTCACGGAAAATCTGGTCAAATGAGCGACTCGCCGCACGGGCCCGCCCCCTCCGCCTCTGCGCCGGTGATACGCCTCGAGGCGGTCGGGCTATCCTACGGCACGATGTGCGCACTCGATGGCATCACGCTCGACATTCCCGCAAGCCGCATGGTGGGATTGATCGGACCTGACGGCGTCGGTAAATCCAGCCTGCTCTCGCTGATCGCCGGAGCTCGCGCGATCCAGGACGGCCACGTTCACGTGCTTGGCGGCGACATGGCCGACGCCGCCCACCGGCGGCGGACCTGCCCGCAGATCGCCTACATGCCGCAGGGCCTCGGCAAGAATCTCTACCCGACGCTCTCCGTGTTCGAGAATGTCGATTTCTTCGGCCGTCTGTTCGGTCATGACCGGCGCGAGCGCGAGGAGAGAATTCAACAGCTCCTCGGGGATACCGGTCTCGCGCCATTCGCAGACCGGCCCGCGGGCAAGCTGTCGGGCGGCATGAAGCAGAAGCTCGGGCTCTGCTGCGCGCTGATCCACGATCCCGATCTGCTGATCCTCGATGAGCCGACCACCGGCGTCGATCCGCTCTCGCGCCGCCAGTTCTGGGAGCTGATCGAGACGATCCGCAAGGATCGTCCCGGCATGAGCGTCATCGTCGCCACCGCCTATATGGAGGAAGCCGCACGCTTCGACTGGCTCGTTGCGATGGATGACGGACGGGTGCTCGCCACCGGCACGCCGCCCGAGCTGCTGCGGCAGACCGGTACGGACAATCTCGATGCCGCTTTCATCGCCCTGTTGCCTGAGGAGAAACGACGGGCGCACAAGGAGGTGGTGATCCCGCCCCGCCGGAGCGACCAGGGCGGCGACGTCGCGATAGAGGCCAGGGATCTCACCGTCAAATTCGGCGACTTCACGGCTGTCGATCACGTGACGTTCCGAATCGCTCGCGGCGAGATCTTCGGCTTTCTCGGCTCCAACGGCTGCGGCAAGACCACGACCATGAAGGTGCTGACCGGGCTCCTGCCGGCCAGCGAAGGCGAAGCCCGGTTGTTCGGACGCGAGGTCGATCCCCGTGACATGGACGTCCGGCGCCGCGTCGGCTACATGTCGCAGGCGTTCTCGCTCTATTCCGAGCTGACCGTCCGCCAGAACCTGGAGCTGCACGCACGCCTGTTCCGGCTCGCACCCGATACGATCGACGGTCGGGTCCGCGACATGGTTGGGCGCTTCGACCTCGCCAATGTCATCGACGCGTTGCCGGACGCGCTGCCGCTCGGCGTCCGCCAGCGCCTGTCGCTTGCCGTCGCCATGATCCACGCGCCCGATATCCTGATCCTGGACGAGCCGACGTCCGGCGTCGATCCAGTGGCGCGCGACGGTTTCTGGCAAATCCTGTCCGACCTGTCGCGACAGGACAACGTCACGATCTTCGTCTCCACCCACTTCATGAACGAGGCAGAGCGCTGCGACCGCATCTCGCTGATGCATGCCGGCAAGGTCATGATCAGCGATACGCCGGAGCAGATCGCGGCACGGCGCGGCGGCGGCAGCCTCGAAGAGGCTTTCGTTGCCTATCTCAAGGACGCAATCGCCGCGACGGACACGACGAAGGCGGTCCCCGTGCCGCACATCGCGACCACCGCTGCCGCCGCGAAGACGCACGGCGCGATGCACGGTGCATTGAGCTTCTTCGACCCGCGCCGCATGTTCGCCTACACGCAGCGCGAGGCCCTCGAGCTCAAGCGCGATCCGATCCGCGCTACCCTTGCGATCCTCGGCAGTCTCATCCTGATGTTCGTGATGGGCTATGGCATCAACATGGACGTCGAGGACCTCTCCTTCGCCGTCATGGATCGCGACGACACCACGATCAGCCGCGACTACGTCCTCCAGATCGCGGGCTCGCGCTACTTCACGGAGCTCGCACCGATCACCGACTATGACGATCTCGATCGTCGCATGCGCAGCGGCGAGCTCAGCCTTGCCATCGAAATCCCGCCCGGCTTCGGACGCGACGTGGCGCGCGGCAGCAACGTTCAGATCGGCGCATGGGTCGACGGCGCGATGCCGTCGCGCGCGGAGACGGTGCGCAGCTACGTGCAGGCAATGCACGCGACATGGCTCGCGCAGCGCGCCCGGCAGCTCTATGGCAACGCCGCCACCACGGGCGACTACCAGATCGAGGTTCGATTCCTCTACAACCCCGACATCAGAAGCATCGTCGCGATGGCGCCGGCCGTGATCCCGATCCTGCTCCTGATCATCCCGGCGATCCTGGCGACGCTGAGTGTCGTGCGCGAGAAGGAGCTTGGCTCGATCATCAACTTCTACGTCACGCCGGTCACGCGGCTCGAATTCCTGATCGGCAAGCAGCTCCCCTATGTCGCGCTCGCCATGCTGAACTTCTTCCTGCTGACCGCTTTTGCCGTGTTCGCATTCCGGGTTCCCTTCACCGGCAGCTTCGTCGCATTCACATCGGCCGCGCTCCTGTATGTCATCGTCACCACCGCGATGGGGCTCGTGATCTCATCGTTCATGACGAGCCAGATTGCCGCGATCTTCGCGACCGCACTGCTCACCATGATCCCGGCCACGCAATATTCGGGGCTGGTCGATCCGGTTTCCTCGCTCCAGGGCGCCGGCGCCGTTATCGGACGGATCTACCCGACGGCGCATTTCGTCACCATCACGCGCGGCACCTTCTCCAAAGGGCTCGACTTCGGCGATCTGTCCGGACCTTTCCTGGCCCTGATCGTCACGATCCCCGTGCTGCTCGCGCTCGGTGTCGCGCTCCTCAAGAAGCAGGCGAGTTAGATGCGTACGGGCAATATCGTCCAGCTCGGCATCAAGGAGCTTCGTGGCCTGTTCCGCGATCCCATGATGCTCGTGCTGATCGTCTATGCCTTCACGGTCTCGATCTATACCGCGTCCAAGGCCCAGCCGGAGACCCTGAACCAGGCAGCGCTCGCCATTGTCGACGAGGACAGGTCGCCCGCCGCGACGCGCATCATCACGGCGTTCAGCCCGCCCTTTTTCACGGTGCCCCGGCTGATCCCGCAATCGGAGATGATGTCCCGCATGGATGCCGGCCTCGACACCTTCGCGCTCAATATCCCGCCCAACTTCCAGCGCGACCTCTTGGCGCGGCGATCGCCCGCCATCCAGCTCAACGTGGATGCGACCCGGATGTCGCAGGCATTCACGGGGAGCGGCTATATCCAGTCGATCGTCGGCGACGAGGTCAGCGAGTTCCTGTCCCGCTATCGCTCGGCCGCCCCGCTGCCGATCGATCTGGCGCTGCGCGCCCGCTTCAATCCCGAGCTCAACAAGAGCTGGTTCGGAGCCATCAACAACATCATCTCCTCGGTCACGATGCTGTCGATCATCCTGACCGGCGCGGCGCTGATCCGGGAGCGCGAGCACGGCACCATCGAGCACCTGCTGGTCATGCCGGTGACGCCCTTCGAGGTGATGGCGAGCAAGATCTGGTCGATGGGCCTCGTCGTCCTCGTCGCGGCAAGCATATCGCTCATCTTCATCGTGCAGGGACTTCTCGCGGTCCGGATCGGCGGTTCGGTCCCGCTGTTCCTGTTCGGCACGGCGCTCTACCTTTTTGCCACCACCAGCATGGGCATTTTTCTCGCCACCTCCGCCGGAACGATGCCGCAGTTCGGTCTGCTCCTGATGCTGGTGCTGATGCCTCTTCAAATGCTGTCGGGCGCCACGACACCGAGAGAGAGCATGCCCGAAATCATTCAGAACATTATGCTCGCTGCGCCGAACACCCATTTCGTGATCCTGGCCCAGGCCGTCCTGTTTCGCGGCGCCGGGCTAGCGGTCGTTTGGCCGCAGCTTGCCGCCCTGTTGGTGATCGGCGGCTCATTGTTCTTCCTGTCCCTCCGTCGCTTCCGGCAGTTCCTGCAATGAGGTCCCGCACGATCCGACCGCTCTCGTCCGCGACCCCGCGCATGGGGCGAAGATGAGAACATTCCCGCCCTGCGGCTCAGGGTTTCGTCCGATGTCGGACCCGAGGGTTCAACGTTACGATCCGATGTGATCGAGCCTTGGCCGCCCAGGAGGATCGCATGACCGTGTATGACAGCCGCGGAACCGTCGGCGCCTTCGGTAGTCCGCCGCTGTGGGCTTGCGCACTGCTCGGCGTCGTCCTGATCGCCACCGGCCTCTTCGCACTCGGCGACCTCGCCTTCGCCACCATCATCAGTGTCAAGTTCATCGGACTCACCGCGATCGCTGCTGGCGGGTTCGAGGTCGCACACGCGTTCTGGACCAAGGGATGGGGCGGTTTCCTGTGGCGGATCGTTCTCGGTGCGCTCTACCTCGCCTTCGGCCTCATCCTGCTCACCCAGCCGGCCTCAGGCGCGCTGATCCTGACTTATTTTCTCGGCGCCGTGCTGTTCGCATCGGGCGTCATTCGCTGCGTGCTGAGTTTCGCCTACTGGCGGCAGAATGGCTGGATGATGCTGATCTCCGGAATCTTCGCCGTCGTCGCCGGGGTGCTCATCCTGTTCGGCTTCCCCGACATCAGCGTCTGGGTGCTCGGCTTCCTGCTCGGCGTCGATTTGATCTCGCATGGCCTCGCATGGTTGCTCTACGCGCTGCAATCGCTGCGAACGACCGCATGACCTAAGGAGACAATCGCAATGCATGCTCCCAGCCGCCGTGCCTTCCTCGGCCTTGCAACGAGTGCCATTGCCACCGCCGCGATCGGCGCCGCAGGAGTTCGCCTCATTGGCGTCGCTGAGGCGATGCCCGTCGATCCCGATCTTGGAAGGGCTGGCGAGTCAGCGGCCCCGGTGATGCCGGCGCAATGGGGACCGTCGCCCGGTCCCGGGTGGGGCAGCCCGGGCTGGGGCGCCCCGCCGCCGCGTCCGGCGCCGCCGCGCCGGCGCCGCCGTTGGGTGTGCTGGTGGCATCGCGGCCGCCGTCATTGCGGATGGCGTTGGCGCTAGGCACGCCATAGCATTGACGCCGGCGGCGGTTCTGAGCCCGGAGCAAGGAGCGGACAATGAACCTTGCCGACGTTCCGACTAGACTGCTGGCGGCAAGCCTCATCACGGTGTTGACCGGCGTGGGCGCGCGGACGCAGCCCGCACCGTCGGCGCCTGCGGTCGGCGTCGTCGAGGCGACGCGGCGGCCGATCACCGAGGCCAGCGAATTTCTTGGCCGGATCGAGGCGATCAATCGGGTCAACGTTGCCGCCCGCGTCACCGCATTTCTGGAACAGCGGTTGTTCAACGAGGGGGCCGAGATCAAAAAGGGCGACCAGCTCTATCGCCTGGAGCGCGGTCCATTCGAAGCCGATCTGGCAGCCAAGCAGGCGCAGGTGGCGCAGCTCGAGGCAACACTTGAGAACGCCAGGCTGACGACGGAGCGCGCACGCACCCTGCTCGGAGGACCGGCCGGGCAGCAGTCGACCTACGACGCTGCGCTCGCAAACCAGCGCAGCCTCGAGGCCCAGGTGCAGGCCGCGCAGGCACAGGTCCAGGCCTCGCAAATCAACCTCGAATACACCGTGATCAGCGCGCCGATCGACGGCAAGATCGGGCGCACGGCGGTGACGGAAGGCAACATCGTCGGCCCCTCCTCCGGCGTTCTGACCACGATCGTCAGCCAGGATCCGATGTACGTCACATTTCCGGTGCCGCTCCGCCAGGGGCTCGAGCTGCGCGAACGATACGGCCCGCAAGGCGGCCTTGAAGCGGTGATGATCAGATTACGGCTGCCCGACGGTCGCATGTATGGCCAGTCAGGTAAGCTGAATTTCGTCGACAACACCATCGCGCAGAACACCGACACGATCACGGTGCGGGGCGAGATCAATAACCCGATCCTGCGCGCGCCGTCTGCGGCACGCGTCACCGTCCACGAGCTGACCGACGGCGAGTTCGTCACGGTCGTACTCGAAGGCGTACAGCCGGTCGAGGTGCTGGCGATCCCGCGCTCGGCGGTATTGTCCGACCAGCGGGGCGATTACGTTCTCGTGGTCGGCACGGACAACAAGGCCGAGCAGCGGCGCATTCAGCTCGGGCAATCGACGACTACAATCGCCTCGGTCATCAGCGGCCTTTCGGCCGGCGACAAGGTGATCGCCGAAGGGCTGCAGCGGGTTCGCGCCGGCCAGACCGTCGCTCCGGATCCGGCAAGCGCACTGATTCTGTCGAGCATGAAGGGCGCGGCGAGCGACACGGCGCCGCCAGCCAATCGCCCAGTTCCGACGCGCCCGGCGGACGGCAGCCCATGATATCGGGCGTGTTCGTCGACCGTCCGCGGCTTTCGATGGTGATTGCTTTCATCATCACCATCGCCGGCGCGCTCGCGCTCATGCAGATTCCAGTGGCGCAATTTCCGGACATCGTGCCACCGCAGGTCACCGTAGCCGCGACCTTCCCAGGCGCCTCCGCCGAAGTCGTGGAGAGCAGCGTCGCCCAGCCGCTCGAGGCGCAGGTGATCGGCGTCGACCGCGCGCTCTACATGAAATCGACCAGCGGCAACGACGGCAGCTACACGCTGACGGTTTCGTTCGCGCTCGGCACCAATGCCGACATCAACACCGTCAACGTCAACAACCGCGTGCAGAGCGCCCTGTCCCAATTGCCGACGGAGGTGCAACAGCAGGGCGTGACGGTGCAGAAGCGATCCTCGTCGATCCTGCAATTCCTGGTTCTCTACAGCGCCGATGGTCGGCAGGACCCGCTCTTCATCACCAACTACGCCATCATCAACGTGCTAGATGCGATCGCGAGCACACCGGGCGTGGGCCAGGCGAATCTATTCGCGAAGATGAACTATTCGATGCGGATCTGGTTCGATTCGCAGCGGCTCACCAGCCTCAACCTTACCCCATCCGACGTGATCGCCGCGATCCGCACCCAAAGCGTCCAGGCTGCCGTCGGCCGCATCGGCGCGCGGCCGATCAGCGACGATCAGCAATTCCAGTTCAACGTGCAGACCTTAGGCCGGCTCGCCAGCGTCGATCAATTTGCCAACATCGTGCTGCGGGCCAATCCGGATGGCTCCTCGCTGCTGGTGAAGGACGTCGCCCGCGTCGAGATGGGCGCGCAAAATCTCGACAGCGAAGCGCGGATCGACGGACGGGCCGCCGTTCCGATTGCGATCTATCTCGCGCCGGGCGCCAACGCGGTGACGACCGCGCGGGCGGTCGCGGACACGATGCAACGGCTGTCCGGGCGATTTCCGCCAGGGTTGAACTATCTCGTGCAATACGATTCCACGAGCTTCGTGCGCGACACGATCGCGGAGGTGCTGCGGACGCTGGGCGAGGCTTTCGTCCTGGTGGTGCTCGTGGTCTATCTGTTCCTCGGCAATCTCCGCGCCACGGTGATTCCGGCGGTCGCCGTGCCGGTGAGCCTGATCGGCACCTTCGCTGTCCTGCTCGTATTCGGCTATTCGGCCAATACGGTGTCGCTGCTCGCGATGGTGCTCGCCATCGGCATCGTCGTGGACGACGCCATCGTCGTGGTGGAGAATGTCGAGCGCGTCATGGAGGAGGAGCCCGACCTGCCTCCGGCCGAGGCGGCCAAAAAGGCCATGACCCAGATCACCGCGCCGATCATCGCGATCACGCTGGTGCTGCTCTCGGTGTTCGTGCCGGTCGCGTTCATCCCCGGCATCTCCGGCACGCTGTTTCGCCAGTTCGCCGTGACGATCAGCGCAGCCATGATGATCTCGGCGTTGAACGCCCTGACGCTGTCGCCGGCGCTGTGCGCGCTGTTGCTGCGCCACGGCGGACCGCGGCGCGGCATTATGGGCCGCGTGCTCGCCGGCATTGACTGGGTGCGCGATCGCTACAGCGGCGGCGTCGGCTACCTCGTGCGCGGGGCTGCCCTGTCGCTCCTGCTGGTGGCTGTCTTTGCCGCCGGCATTTTCGGCATGTCGCGGATCACTCCGACGGGGTTTCTGCCAGAGGAGGACCAGGGCGCCTTCTTCACCTCGGTGCAGCTGCCCGACGGCGCGTCGGTGGCGCGGACCAGCGAGGTCGCGCGGCAGATCGAGGATACCCTGAAACGGATGCCGGCCGTCGATCACGTGCTGGCGATCATCGGCTTTTCCCTGCTCGACGGCGCCTCCGAGCCGAACAGTGCGCTGGTGGTGGCGCGGCTGAAGCCATTTTCCGACCGGACAGCGGCCGCGGATTCGGCACAAGCGCTGATCGCCAAGGCCTTCGCGGCCGGCGCGCAGGTCCGGCAGGCCAACGTGCTGCCGTTCAACCTGCCGCCGATCATCGGCCTCTCCACCGCCGGCGGATTCGAATATCAGCTTCAGGCTTTGGAGGGACAGAGTCCGGCCGCGATTTCGAGCGTCACCAACGCGCTGATCAGCGCCGCCAATGCCGATCCGCGACTTGCGCGCGTGTTCTCGACCTTTACCGCGACCAACCCGTCGCTCTATCTCGACATCGACCGCCGCAAGGCCCAGGCGCTGGGCGTCGCGGTCAACGACATCTTCACCGCTTTGCAAGCGACGCTCGGCGGCATCTACGTCAACAACTTCAACCTGTTCGGGCGCACCTGGCAGGTCAACGTCCAGGGCGAGGCATTCGATCGCGCCGACGTATCGGATATCTGGCGGATCTATGTGCGCAACAGCACCGGCGAGATGGTGCCGATACGGTCACTGGCCGCCATCAAGATCGTGACCGGACCGCAGGTCATCACCCGCTTTAACAATTATCGCTCGGTGACGGTGAACGGCAGCCCTGCGCCCGGAATCTCCTCCGGCACCGCGCTGGCCGCAATGGCGCAGATCTCCGATACCGTGCTGCCCACGGGTTACAGCTTCGCCTGGACCGGCACCGCCTATCAGGAACAGAGCGCCGCCGGTCAGACCGGCATCGTGCTCGCGTTGGCCGTGTTGTTCGCTTACCTGTTCCTGGTCGCACTTTATGAGAGCATGGTGATCCCGATCCCGGTGCTGCTGTCGGTCGTCGTCGGCGTGCTCGGATCCTATCTCGGCATCAAGATCGCTGGCCTCAATCTCGATCTCTATGGCCAGATCGGACTGGTGGTACTGATCGCCCTCGCCGCCAAGAATGGCATTTTGATCGTCGAGTTCGCGAAGGAGCAGCGCGAGGCGGGCGTGGCGCTCAATGAGGCCGCGGTCCAGGGCGCCCATATGCGCTTCCGCGCGGTCATGATGACGTCGGTCGCCTTCATCCTCGGCCTCTTGCCGCTCGTGATCGCGACCGGGGCCGCCGCGCTCAGCCGTCGAGCGGTGGGCACGGCGGTATTCGCCGGCATGCTCGCCGCAAGTTCGATCGGAATCTTCTTGGTGCCGATGCTCTACGTGATCTTCCAGCGCCTGCGCGAGCGCACCAAGGCGGCATTCAAGCGAAGCCGTCCGCTGGCGTCATCCGACCGCGACGCGGGCTAGAAGATCATTTTCTGCGCATCTGACCGGACCGCGCATCGAACCTCGCGACGGGCCGATCGAGCTGCCAAAGCTCCACATCGTGGCCTTCGACCAGCCTCTCGGCGCACGAGATCGCCGATTCATCGTCGCTGCAATCGAACTGCACTACCTTGATCGGGCGGTCATGCCGTCCCACGAGAAATGCACGATAAGCCGTCATCCTGGTCTCCAAGGCATAGTGACACTCACTGGTCCGAAAGATGACGCCAGCAGCATTTGAATTCGATGGGAATCGCGTCGCCCGTTTGTAGCGGCGGCATAGTGGTCGAAGCTGGTCCTATGCCGTTCATATACAATCGGGGCTGTGCCAATCTCGAAATCATATCGCAACCGGTTCATATCGGCCCGGTCACGCAAAGCTGCGTGACACATCGCAGGACAGGCGATCGGAGTGGCGGCATGCACGCGTCGCCACTCCTTGTCTCCGTCGGATTCAGCGTCCTGCCAGGCAACAACAACCGAACCGGTGAAACTATGTCTATCCCTCACATCAGCGACAGGATCATCGATCCGATGATGGCGCTCGCAGGCTGCTCGACGCGGCAACGCATCGTCGTGGTCGGCGCGAAGAGCATGGACTTGATGATGGAGTTGCAGCGGCGCGGATATCTGCTGGCCGCTGCGGCGGGCAATTGCGGCCGTCCCGCCGGGCAATACGAGGTCGCGCTGGTGGATTGGCGGCGGCGCACGCTGGGCGAGCTCGAGGCGACGATGGAATGGCTTGATGATTTCCTCAGCCTCCGCGCCGTGCTGGTGATCTGGCTCGATGCACAGAAGCCGGCTGCGAAGGAGACTCTTCGCGCCGCGGTGACGAAGCGCGGCTTCGTCGTCCTGCAAGGCGCCGAACATCCCTGCGGCTGCGCGCTGCTGGCGCGACGTTCGCAGGCCTATCCACTGCAGAAGGCGGCGTAAGCGCGCCGATCGCACAGCCGCCGGATTAGCCGCTTCCCGGAGACCAATCACATGACGAAGTCGAGGATACGACGCGCAGTCATCCGCGAGTGGATGGCGCTTGCCCCAACGCAGCGACAGTCCGCACAACAGGCGCTCGCCTTTGCGGCAGACGCTATCGAGCGATACAAGCTGCCGCGCAGCCGCCGCACGCCGTGCGCCGTAATCATGGCATGGCTGAAGCCCCGCACCGGGCGCGGCTAGCAGACGCCGGCCGCTTTCAGACCTGCCTGCCCGGCGCTACTCGTGAGAGAGGTGATACCCGCGTCCGCGATAGTCGAAGTCGACGAGCTCGCAGATCCGGGCCATGGGATCGGCGGGCGCCGCGTAATAGGCCCTGATCTCCCTGATGCGTCCGGTCGCGTCGTCGAACACATACCATTCGTCGCCGCGAAGCGCGGTGTTCTGCGCCCGCTTCCAGTGGGTCCATTCAATCACGGCCTCCGGCGCCGTCGAGGAGCATAGGATCTTCTCGATCGTCCACTTCGAGCCGAGATTTTCGACGCACCAGATCCACTTGCGCGCGATGATGTCGGCGCTGCGCCATGGAATGTCCGGCAGGCCGGGCGGAAAATAGTGGACCGCATCTGCCGTGAAGCAGGCCATCAGGGCATCGTAGTCGGCGGCGTTGCAGGCGTCGAAATAGCGACGGATCGCCGCTTCCATGGCTGCGGGCGATATCTTGCTCATCTCATGCTCCCGCCCGGATCGTCATTACCTTTGCCGGATCCGCTCCGGCCTTCTTCCACGCCTCGAAATCGGCGCGCACGGCTGGTGTCGGCGGATAGACGCCGTAGAGCGGCTCGCCGGCTCCAATGCGATACGACAGGTACTTTTCGAGCTCGTCCCGCCTCTCGCAGAGGTCGGCCATTTCGGCGGCGAGATGCCGCGGCACGACGGTGATGCCATCGCCATCGCCAACGATGACGTCGCCCGGATAGACAGCCACATCGGCGCAAGCGATGGGGATATTGAGGTCGGCAACCCGATGATAGGACAGTCGTGTCGATGCCGTGACCTGCCGCGCATAGGCGGGGAAATCGAGCCGGGCCAGCTCGTGGCCATCACGAAACGCCCCGTCGGTCACGATCGCGGCTGCACCACGCACCTTCATGCGCGTCGGCAGCATGGCGCCCGCTGAGGCGGCGCGCGGATCGTTGCGACTGTCGATCACCAGCACATGGCCGGGCGGGATGTTCTCAACGGCCTCCCATTGCAGATTGTCGGGGTTCGGATGCGGCGTGAGGGTCTCGATCGTGTCGAGATCCTCGCGCGCCGGGATCATGCGCATGGTGAAGGCTTCGCCGGCGAAGCGAACCGCGTCCTTGTTCATCGGGAGGAGCCCGACCAGGAAACATTGGCGCAGCCCTTTCTTGAACAGCTCGGTAGTCAGGGAACCGCTGGAGACATCCTTCAGCCGGCGAACGACGGAAGGATCGAGGGGACTAAGCTTCGTCTTTGGCTCGTACATGGCAATCTCGCTGGTGTTGTGAGGCCGCCCGCGATCGGAGCGGGATCGATGCGCTCCGATCGCAAGGCCGACGATCATGTCTTCTGTCAGGGGCGCTTGCCGACCTCGTGGACCTCACGAGCCCAGGCACGCGCCTGCTCCGACA
This sequence comes from Bradyrhizobium neotropicale, assembly GCF_001641695.1. Classification (GTDB taxonomy): domain Bacteria; phylum Pseudomonadota; class Alphaproteobacteria; order Rhizobiales; family Xanthobacteraceae; genus Bradyrhizobium; species Bradyrhizobium neotropicale. Next base: position 43,012 of record NZ_LSEF01000114.1, on the reverse strand, counting down.
GGCTGAAGCCGAGACCTGGCCTGTTCGGCACGATCATGCGGCCGTTCACGACCTCGAGCTTCTCGTTGAACATCGCCTCAGACCATTCGAAGTGCTCGACCCAAGGCTCACGCGCATAGGCTGCCGTCAGGTGCAGATGGATCTCCATGCAATAATGCGGAGCGAGCTGAAGCTTCCTGTGATCGGCGAGCGCCATGATCTTGAGGAACGGCGTGATACCACCGACCCGCGGTGCATCCGGCTGGATGAAATCGACCGAGTTGTTGCGGATCAACTCGTAATGCTCGTCGACGCTGGTCAGCATCTCGCCGGTGGCGATGGGCGTCGCAAGCTCAGCCGCAAGTGCGGCGTGGCCTTCGTAGTCATAGGCGTCGAGCGGCTCCTCGATCCAGGTCAAGTTGAACTGCTCCGCAATGCGGCCGAAGCGCAAGGCCGTGGTGCGGTCCCATTGCTGGTTCGCGTCGATCGCCAGGGGAATGTCGCCGATGTGATTGCGGACCGCCTCGATGCGCTTGAGATCGACCATCGGATCGGGCTGTCCGACCTTCAGCTTGATGGCGCCGATGCCCTTTTCGAGCGCCATGGTGATGCGCTCCTTCACCTCCTCGATCGGCATGGAGAGGTATCCGCCCGAGGTGTTGTAGCAGCGTACGGAGTCGCGATGGGCACCTAGCAGCTTGGCGAGCGGCAGCTTTGCGCGCTTTGCCTTGAGGTCCCACAGTGCGATGTCGAATGCGGCGATCGCCTGCGTCGACATTCCGCTGCGGCCGACCGAGGCGCCGGCCCAGACTAGCTTGTCCCACAGACGCGCGATATCGCTCGGATCCTCGCCGATCAGCTCGCCGGCGATCTCCTTGGCGTGCGCGAACTGACCCGAACCGCCGGCGCGTTTCGAATAGCTGTATCCGATGCCGCTATGGCCGTTCTCGGTCTCGATCTCCGCAAACAGGAAGGCGATCTCGGTGAGCGGCTTCTGCCGACCGGTGAGAACCTTGGCGTCGCTGATGGCCTGCGCCAGCGGCAGGAAGACGAGCGAGGTCCGCACCCAGGCAATGCGGTCGGTGGTGGCTTCGCCGGCGGCAAGGCCTGCTGCGAGCGGATTGGCGATAATGCGTGCACTGGCCGGTGTGTGGACGTTCATGGCTTTCTCCTGTGAAATTGATTTCGAAATGATGAGGTCATTCGGCCGCAACTGGCGCGGCGCGGATCAGCCCGCCGCCTTCGCGGATGACGAGGCGCTCGATCGGCCCGACGATGACCCAGTAGCAGAGCACGGCCAGCAGCCCGTGCAGGCCGACATAGAGCAGCGCGCCGTTGAACGATCCGGTGGCGGAGAGGATGTAGCCGATCGCAACCGGCGTCACGATTCCGGCGGTGTTGCCGATCGCGTTGAAGACGCCGCCGGTAAGCCCGATCACTTCCTTCGGCGCCGTATCGGCGACGACGGTCCAGCCGAGCGAGCCAAAGCCCTTGCCGAAGAAGGCTGCACTCATTAGCACCGTGATCAGCAGGGTGGAGTCAGTGTAGTTGCAGCCGATGATCAGCACCGTCATGACAAGGCCGATCGTGATCGGGGTCTTGCGTGCGATGCCGAACGAACCGGTGCGCTTGAACAGCCAGTCGGTGAAGAAGCCGGTCGCGACACCGCCGACGAAGCCGCAGATGGCGGGGACGGTCGCGATCAGGCTCGCATCGAGCACCGACAGGCCGCGCGCCTTGACGAGATAGGTCGGAAACCAGGAGACGAAGAACCAGGTGATGGACGAGATGCCGTATTGCGCAAGGAAAATGCCGACAAGCATGCGGCTCTTGAATAGCTCGGCGAGGTCGGACCAGCGCGGCCCTTGCGCCTCGATTGCTGCCGGCGAAGCACCGCCGAGATCGACCAGCGCACCTCCATCACGCAGATGATCGAGCTCCGCGGCACCAATCCTCGGATGGCGGGTCGGCGGATAGTAAGCGACGGCCCAGACCGCAGCGAGTAGGAAACCGAGTACGCCCATTACGGCGAAGATGTGCTCCCAGCCGAAGCGGTGATCGAGGAAGCCCATTAGCGGCGTGAAGATGACGAGCGAGACATATTGAGCGCTGTTGAAGATGGCGCCGGCGATACCCCGCTCCGCGGAGGGAAACCAAGCAGCGATGATGCGCCCTGCCGCAGGGCCGACAGGCGACTCGAAGACCCCGAGCATGAAGCGCAGGATCAGCATCACCAGGAACGGATAGCTGGCCCAGCCGACGCAGCTCATCAGGAATGTGACAAGCGACCACAGAATCAATCCGCCCAAAATGGTTTGCTTTGGACCTAACCGGTCCGCGATCCACCCCGCCGGGAGATGCGCCAGCACATAGGCCCAGGCGAAGGCCGAGAACATCCAGCCGAGCTCGACCGGCGTGATGCCTAGCGCCTTCGTCATGTTGGGCCCGGCAATCGACAACGTCGCACGATCGCCGCTGCTGAGCGCGAGCAGGATGGTGATCAATGCCAAGGTGACGAAACGATAATGCGTCCGTGTGGACGGCCTCTGCTCCGTGGTCACGCTGCTCCGCCCTTTCCCGTTTTGTTTGGCCCGGTCGACCTTCCGCGACCGTGGATGTCCGAAAGCGCCAGCGGCGCTCGGACACGAGAAAGCTAGATCAGCGATCAATTCAGGTCTAAACTCATTTTTGGATTTAATTGATCCAGAAAAGGTATCAATGATCGAGTTCGGCCAAGTGCGGGCATTCGTGGCGGTCGCCGATGAGCTGAATTTCGGCCGCGCGGCCAAGCGGCTGAACATGACGCAGCCGCCGCTCAGCCGGCAGATCCAGCTTCTGGAGGGAACGCTCGGCGTCAAACTCCTCGAGCGCACCAGTCGATCGGTCAGGCTGACCGCGGCCGGGCGCGCCTTCCTCAGCGAAGCCCGCACGCTGCTTCAACAGCGCGAGCACGCGGTGAAGTCCGCCCGGCAAGCCGCATCGCTGACAGGCGGCGCGCTGTCGATCGGCTTCGTCGGCGCGACGACCTACGGCTATCTCCCTTGGCTCGCGACCCGCGTGCGCGACGAGTTGCCGAATATCGAGATCACGTTCGAGGAGCTGACATCGCGTCAGCAACTCGATGCGCTGAGATCGGGGCGGATCGATCTCGGATTGGTCCGGCCGATCGAGACCGAGGAGCCGATCAGGAGCGCGGCCGTCTTCCGCGAAGGACTTGCTCTTGCGCTGCCACTCAACCATCCGCTCGCGATTCGCCGCCGACCCGAGCTGTCGCATCTCGAGGGACAGCCCTTCATCATGTATTCTCCGGGCGGACCTTACATGCGCGCACTGTTGACGGCGGCGTTTGACGCGAACGGCGTCCGGCCGCAAGTGGTGCAATCGATGAGCCAAGCACAGGCCATCCTGTCCCTGGTCAGCGCAGGTCTCGGCCTTGCGATCGTCCCGGACGAAACCCGCAATGCCTGCTTCGACAATGTCGTGTTTCGCCCGATCAGGCTCGGACCATCGGTGTTCGCCGAGTTGCACGCGATCTGGCGCAGCGACAACCGCAACACCGCCCTGCCGCGGCTGCGCGAGCTGGCATTTCGCGCGACGCGGTGAGCATGACCGCGCTACCGCCCACTCCCGAGCAGCCTTTCCGCTTCTTCGATTTCGGGGAGACCTCGCTCTGTATCAAACTCAGCAAGGACCGCAGCGAGCCCCTCGCATGCCGCCCGGCCCTTTGAACTGCGCATGCGTGCAAGTCCCAGTGCGCTGCGGAGCTCGAAAGTCTTGGTCTGCTGGCGTCGGGCGATTTCCAGAGCCCTGTCGAAGGCATCTTCCGCACTGGAAAGGCTCGGAGGATCATGCCGCAACAGGAGTTCACCCCGCGCGCGATGCAGTTCGGCATCGAGCCAACGCTGACCGGAATGCTCGGTCCATCCGATCAACTCTCTCAGCATTTCCAAACCGGTTTCGACTTGACCGGCCTCCGCTTCCGCCATGGCAACATGCATGCCCCAGAAGGGTTCACAGAGGTAGCAGTCGTTCTCGTGCAGCGAGGTCAAGCCCAGGCGCATGTCCGCGAGCCCCGCCATGCGGTCGCCCGCCCGCCACTTTGCGAGGCCATTCAGGTAGGTCCCGGCGGCCACATACAAGGGCATCGTGTGGTCGCGAGCCAGTCCAAGCGCAAGGATCGTCTCTGTCTGCTGCAACATTCCGCCGCATAGTCCGTCGAAGACAGCCCTATGCACGAGCGCATTCGCCTGGGAAAGCGCACGCTTCTCTCCTGGCGCACTCACCGCGTCTGCGGCGAGCCGACGCGCGCGGTCGATCTTTCCAAGCGGCCAAAGCACGAGCGCAAGGAACCTCATGATGACGAACGGGAGATCCAGCGCCGACGCCTTGAAGGTCGCCGGATCCGGCTCGGCATCATAGATCGCGAGTGCCCGCTCAAGATGCGTTCTCGCGTTCAAATAATTGCCTCCGAACCAGCAGGTTACCCCGCTCGTCCAATGCGCGAGGACAGCGGCCACCGGCGCTTCCGCCCGCCGCTCGGCGGCACTCGTGATGGCAGTCGCCAACTCCCGCATCGGAGCGATCTCGCCATGCGTCAGGCAGGCGTTGAAGAGGCCCGAATGGATCGGCGCAAGTTCAACCGGATCATTGATGTCGGCGGCGAGTTGCCGGGCGCGCGTCCATGCCGCGACCGTTTCGGGCGCGCTGTGCCCGAGGCTGCCCCGCAATGCGCGGCCATATGCGATCTGGAGGTGTAGACGGCTCATCATCCGGCCGGGCTGATCAGGCAGCTCATCGGCGATGGCAATCGCTTTGCGAAGATGCGCAATCGCTTCGGAATAGGCCGAGCGTTTCAGAGCCTCTTGGCCCGCCTTGCGCCACCATTCGAGGGCGACCTCGCTGAGGCCCGCCTCCGTGAAGTGGTGTGCAAGAATTTCCGGCTCGGTCGCCGCAACGACTGGAAATTTGTCGCGCAGGACATCGCCGATCTGCTTGTGCAGCACCTGCCGTCGGCTCTTGAGCAGGCTCTCGTAAGCGGCTTCCTGAACGAGTGCATGCTTGAAACTGTAGTTTGCTTCCGGAGGGACTCCGCGGCATACTAGCAACTCTGCCTCTTCGAGCTGCCGGAGCGCGGCGCTCAGCGTCAGATCATCGCGTCCCGCCACATATCTCAGCAATGCGTAGGAGAAATCGCGGCCGATCGCAGCACCGATCTGCGCCACCTCCTTGACGGGAGCCAGCCGGTCGAGCCGCGCCATGAGGGAATCCTGCAGTGTCGCGGGAATGGCGAGTGGCGGAAGCGGACTTTCGAGTCGATAGCGCCCGGCTTCTTCGACGAGCAGCCCGGATTCCAGCACCATCTTGGTCAATTCCTCGACGAAGAGCGGGATTCCATCGGTCTTGTCGATGATCTGCTTCATCATTTCGCGCGGCAGCTGGCGGCCGACGGCCACCTGCTCGACCAGGGCGCGCGTATCCTGTCGGTCAAGCCGGTCGAGCCGCAACAGGCTGACATTGGCGAGGCCGACCCAGGATGGCTCGAACTCGGGACGGGACGTCACGAGCACGAGTATCGGCAGTCCCCGGATCCGGTCGACCGCGAGATCAAGCAACTCTAGTGTCGTGGCATCGGCCCAATGCGCGTCTTCGCAGATAATCAGCACGGGCTGCTGCCGCGCCAACCCCTCGACCTGATCGAGAAGGGCGGCAAATGTCTGTCGCCGCTGCTGCGCCGGGCTGAGGCCGAGCGTCGGATAGCGGTCGCCGGTGGGAATCGAAAGCAGAGCCGCGATGAGTGGCGCCACCTGCGCCACTGCCTGGGTTCCAAGTGCCAGCATTGCCTCGAGCTTGTCTAGCTTTTGCGCGGGCGCGTCGAGCGGCCGGATGCCGGCGGCACGCTCGAGCTGCGCGACGAAGGGATGAAGCGCACTGTTGGTGTGGTAGGGCGAGCATTGATACCGTACCCGGCAGTGCACGCCCAACGCGGGGCTTTCCGACAGCGTTGCAACCATCCGCGATTTGCCGATACCCGCTTCGCCGCAAATCAACATCATCTGGCCTTGCCCCTGCCAGGCCAGCCGCTGGCGCGCGAGCGCGAAATCGATCTCCTCCTTGCGACCGACGAAACCGATCGAGCGCGCCGCACGGACCGCCTCGAATCTGCTCTCCGATGCGGACGCACCTTCGACCGCCCAGACCGCGATGGGTTCGGAGATACCCTTGACATCGCGTCGGCCGAGATTGCGGAAGGCGAAGAGATCGCCGAGGAGCCGGCGCGTCGATGCCGCGACGACGACCGCGCCGGGCTCCGCCAGGCCCTGGAGGCGGGCAGCGAGGTTCAACGTCTCACCAACCGTCGCCTGCTCCTCGGATGCGGTTCCGCTGACAAGATCGCCGACCACCACAAGCCCGGTCGCGATTGCGATCCGCATTTCGACCTGCTCGCGTGTTTTGAGCTGCCTGACAGCGGTGATGACGTCGAGTCCCGCGCGGACTGCGCGCTCCGCATCATCCTCGTGTGCGCGGGGGTAGCCGAAATAGATCAGGATTCCGTCACCCACGAACCGGGCGATCATGCCGTCATAGGCGGCGATCACATTCGCGCAAGCCGCGCGATAGGCCCGGATCACTTCCCACATGTCCTCGGGATCGAGACGTGCGGAAAGCGCAGTCGAGCCGACCAGATCGCAGAACATCACTGTGAGGTGACGCCGCTCAGCGCCATGTGGAGGAGCCGGTGATGCGATCAATGTGGCCGGATCGAGCTCGGCGATGGCGCGCAGCATTCTGCGACGATGGCCAAGCAGAACCCCGAGCTTTTCGAAATCATCGTCCATCAGCTCGGGAAGGACGCCTACATCAATCCCATTTTGAGCAAAACGCTGTGCGTATTGCCCAAGTCCAAGGTTCTCGAGCCACTCCGCAATCTGCTGCATAGGCTCCACCAATACGCTGGCTGGCAGTTAGCAGAATTTTGGATCACGGCGTGCGGGGACGATATCCCAACGTCGACATCATGGCACGCGTTGTTTGTGACCATAACCACATAGGTTGCTCAGTACCGATGCCGCTTCCAAGCAGGACTCGCCGACGCGTACTGTTGCAACGTCAAACTTGTCGGCGCAGCGTCCGGCAACCGAGGTTGAATGATTGCCGGTCTCCGGCTTCTGACCGCGAGCCGACCTCAATGAGGTAGCCTTGCGTTCACGCCACGATGCACTTGCGTAACTCCTTATCGTGAGCGCAGCTTTCACGACTTCTTGTCGGCGGCGTCATTGTTGCGAGCCATGGTGCCCGCGACAACTTGAAGCGAAGACCCCAAGAACCAACAGCCGACGACAACGGCGATCACTCCGCTGGGGACGTATTGATCAAGGACAATGATGCTGACGGACAGAGCTGCAGCAATCGCCGCGCCGAACGTTCCGGCTGCACTGATGATCTCGGGCGCATCGGAGCCATCCCATTCTTCGGAGATGCTCAAACTCGATTTCCGAGCCTTATTGCCGGCCAGATCGATCCCGACATAGTAGCTCAGGGCTCCGTAGAGCATCGTCAGCAACACGATCCAGCCGCTCTCTGACAATCCGCTTTCGTAACGGAGCAGGATGGCACCCACGTAGAGGCCGCAAGAGCCCCCAACAGCTGCGAGGCCGAGCCTCTCAAGCAGATGGGCTGATTTGATCAGACCGGAACGGGGGATCCGAAGATTGCCGCTGTGCTTTGTTACCGATAATGCGCTGAAGACCGCATTGCTTATCTTCATGGGATACTCCTACTAAGTAAGTAGCTGCCTACCGGCCGAGCCCGAAAGAGGCTGCGGGACCGGCGCCATTCGCGATGCGCTACATTCCAACTTTCGAAATATCCGTGCGGCGGGTGAGCAAAAGGCGTCGCCGGCATTGGCGTGCGCGCGAGCAGGCTGCTCCGGGCACGACGATCAGACGGGAGAATGTTTGTTCTAAAGGAGTCGATTCAAATATGAGCCGGTTCACACACTTGCTACTTTTTCCCGATACCGCCTCGGACGCAAATACACGCATCTCTCGTTGAGCTTTTGCACGCGCCTACACCGCAAGCTGTCGTAGCTCGATGAGCGCCGGCTCTCCGCCAGCATCGACGAAGGGCATCACCTCATGCGGCATCTCTTGGCCGATTTTGGCGTAAGCAAGCGCGCGTCGGCACGCGGTTGCCGACGGTCGCGCCACTCAGGACACACGCGGGATATCGACGATGATGCGATTGTGGTTGTCGGAGTCGACGAGGACGGGCAATTCGCAACCCGTTGTGGTACGCATTTCCCTGCGCTCAGGGCTACTGAAGGAGATGCGCGTCACCGCCTGCCAGGGCGGTCCACCGTTCGGGTCGCTCACTCGCAAAGTTATGTCCCATGTCCCGCCCGGCGCGCTGCTCGGGCCTGCCTCCTGCGCAGACAACACTTTTGCCGTGGTCGGAACGAGTCCGAGCGCGCCGGCACCGCCGGCGAGCGCGATCTCCGTCTGCTGCGGCGTGAGGCCGTTGACCAGCGTCGGCGACGAGGCGGAATGCTCCACCTCACGCCAGGCGCGGGGAAATACGTGGTCGCCCGACGCTTGCTGCTCGCCGCGCAAACTCGCGGCGAGCCCTTCGGCGGCCTTGCGCCCGGTCGACACCTCATCCCATTCGATCCTGAACCGGTTGGGATCGGCGAGGTCCACGGTGACGGGGAGCAGCAATCCGGGGCGGGGCCATTTCGGCTTGGGCACGTCGTAGCCGCTGTACCGCACGGCAGTTGCCGCGAGTCGCTCTGCGGTGATCACGCCGTCGATCTCGCATTTGGGATGGAGAACCATCTCGCCGGCCGCGTCAGGAAACGGCGAACAGGCCACGACCTGCAACTGTCCGCGCACCCGGTTGGTGATCCGCACCGGCTTATTTTCACCGAACCAACTCATCAACGTTCCTTCCGACAAGCGGCGCATCGTATCCGCTACACCGGATCGAAGGCGCGGATCGGCGGCAGATTGCCGGTGAAGCGCTCGACCTCGACCGTGGTGAGCTGACCGGTGCAGCCTTGCGCGAGGGATGAGGTGCCGATGTCACGGGTGAGAACGTTCGGATTACCGTGAACGCAGAGCGGCGCCTCGTCCTCGGGATCCATCGGATCGTACCAGGCGCCGGTCGGCAACTGCACGATGCCGGGCGCTATGCCGTCGGTGACATGCACCGCGGCAAGGCAGGCGCCGCGTTCGTTGAAAAGGCGGATAATGTCGCCATCCTTGATGCCGCGCGCGCCCGCATCGCACGGATTCATGCGAGCGACCTCGCGGCCGCGATGTTTTGCTTGAAGCGAATGTCCGCCGAAGTCGAGCTGGCTGTGCAGACGCGTCACCGGCTGATTGGCAACGAGGAAGCACGGCGCACCCGGCTTCGGCACATCGGTCTTCTCGAGCCAGACCGGGTGGCCCGGGCAGTCCGCATCGCCATGGCCAGCGATCTTCGCAGAGAATATCTCGATGCGTCCGCTCGGCGTCGGCAGGGCATGATTGACGGGATCGTCGCGGAAGCGGCGCAGCCTGCCGCCGTCATCGGGCTGTTGCGGCACGACGAGGCTGCCGCGCTGCCAGAACTCCTCGAAGCTCGGTGCCTCAAGGCCGCGCGCCTCCAGCGAGGCTCGGGTCGGCTCGTAGAGATGTGCCAGCCATTGCCGCGATGTGCGGCCTTCGGTGAAAGGCTCGCGAGCACCGAGACATTCGGCGAGATCGGCAAAGATCTCATAGTCGTCGCGCGCCAGCCCAAACGGCTCGGCGATTTGGTGCATGGCGACCATGAGAGGATCGTTGGTGGAATAGCCGATGTCCTCGCGCTCGAGCGTCATTGTCGAAGGCAGCACGATGTCGGCGTGCCGCGCCGTGGCGGTCCACGCGAGTTCGTGCACGACCAGCGTATCGAGCCGGGCGAAGGCCTTGCGCAGACGGTTAATATCCTGGTGATGATGGAAGGGATTGCCGCCCGCCCAATAGACGAGACGGATGTCCGGATAAGTACGCGTCTCTCCATTGTAGCGATAGGTGGCGCCGGGATTGAGCAGCATGTCGGCGATACGCGCCACCGGAATGAAATCGGCGACGCCATTGCGGCCCTGCCCGAGCGTCGGCCCCGGCACGTCGTTGACACGGCGACCGTAATAGCCGATCGCGCCGAGCGAATAGGCGTAGCCGCCACCTGGAAGGCCGATCTGGCCGAGCGCCGCCGCCAGCACCATGCCCATCCAAACCGGCTGCTCGCCATGCTCGGCGCGCTGGAGCGAATGCGAGACGGTGATGAGCGCCCTTTTGCCGGCAAGGCGACACGCGAGCTTTCGAATCGTCTGTGCGTCGACGCCGCAGATCGTTGCGGCCCATTCGGCGCTCCTGGCTTGCCCATCGCTCTCGCCGGTCAGATAGCGCAGGAAGACCGGCCATCCCTCGGTGTAGCGATCGAGGAAAGCCTGATCGTGCAGGCCTTCGGCGACCAGCGTGTGGACGATGCCGAGCATCAGGGCCGTGTCGGTGCCAGGCACGCAGGTCATCCATTCGGCGCCGGCCTCCGCGGGAAGATCCTCGCGCAGCGGGCTGACCAGAATGAACTCGCAGCCGCGCCGGCGCGCAGCCGCCATGGCGCCGCGCTCGACATGCTTGCTGATCGAGCCTCCCGCCACCATGGAGTTCTTCAGCGCCATACCGCCGAATGCCAGCACGATCTCGCTCTCGGTCGCGATCTGCTCCCACGTGACGTTGCGCTTGGTGATGTCTTCGTAGCCCGCCAAAATCTGGGGCAGCAGCACCGAGGACGCGCCCGAGGAATAGGTGTTGACCGAGCGCACATAGCCGCCCATCGCGATGTTGAGGAAACGGTGAACCTGGCTCTGGGCGTGATGGAAGCGGCCCGCGCTCGACCAGCCATAGGAGCCGCCGAACACGGCACCGGGCCCGCGCGTATCGCGGATGCGCGACAGCTCGTCGCCCAAAAGGTCGAGTGCCTTCTCCCAGCTGACGGAGACGAATTCATCGCGGCCGCGGCGATCGTCCGGGCCGGGCCCGCGCTCGAGCCAGCCACGGCGGATCGCCGGCTGCGCGATGCGCGCTTGGTGGCGGAGCGCACCGGGAAAATTGTCGATGATGCCGTTCGGATCGGGATCCCCCGCATAATGCCTGACCTCGAGCCCGGCCTCGCTGTTCCGCGCCGAGAACACGCCCCAGTGCGAGGTGTGCGGCTTGAAGCCGTCGGACAGGTCGAGGCCCGGATCGGGGAAGCCAATTGTCTCGTTCATCGCGTGTTCCTTTGTCGCTGGAGCGGCGTGCGGGCCCGCCTCGTCGCAATCATCGGGACACAGTATAATGAGGCGCTTTCCCGTGGGGCAACCGATCATCGATGTCTGGAACTCAGGGATGACGGCATCGCACAGATCGCGGATACTTCGAAGCCGGCTATTCAGCCGAACGACGCCGAGGACCGATCTCAAAATGGAAACATCGAATCCGGATTCGTCGCGCCGCGAGGCTGCACTGAAGACCACCGCGCTGGCGGCGACACTGCTGTTTGCTCACGGGCAGACCACGGAACGGACGGTCACCGCCGCCGAGCGCCTCGGGCGCGCGTTCGGCTTGACCGTCAGAGTGCTACCTTACTGGGGCGAGATCACCGTCGAAATCGAAGGCACGCCGATCTCGCAGATCGTTGCTGCCAAGCCGCTTGGCGTCGACATGGGCAGGGTGTTGGCCGTCACGACAGTCATCGATCAGGTCTGTGACGGTACGCTGCCGCCCGATGCAGCCCATTCTGCGCTGATCGCGGCAAGTCGCCTGCCTCCGGCTTCCACGACGCGCTTCACGTTGTTCGTGGCAATCGGCGCGGCCTCGCTGGGCGTCCTGTTCGGCGCTCTCGAGGCGACGAGCCTGCTGCTGATTGCGGCCAGCGCCGCGATTGGAGCGCTCGTGCGGCGCTGGCTGTCCGGCTTCAGCGCCAACCCGCTGATCCAGCCACTTTGCGCCGCGCTGATCGCAGGTATCGTTGCTGCAGCCGCAAGCCGCTTCGGCCTGTCGACTGCGATATCGCTGATTGCCTTCTGTCCCTGCATGGTGCTGGTGCCCGGCCCGCATATCCTCAACGGCGCCATCGATCTCGCCCGTACCCGCATGGCACTGGGCGTCGCGCGTCTCGCCTATGCCGCCGTCATCGTGGTCCTGGTCTGCGCCGGGCTGCTGTTTGGGTTCGCAGCCGTCGGCGCAAAGCTCGCGACCGCCGGATCGGCCCCGCCCGTGCCATTGGCCGTCGACGTGATTGCGGCGGGATGCGCCGTCGCCTCCTTTGGCACCTTCTTCTCGATGCCGTGGCGTCTCCTGCCGTTCCCAATCGCGGTCGGCATGCTCGCGCACGCCGTACGCTGGGCGCTGGTCGTCGTCGCAGGCGAGAGTGCCGGGACCGGAGCGCTCGTCGCCTGCATGCTGGTCGGCACCATCGTCACGCCGGTCGCCGATCGCCTGCATCTGCCTTTTGCGGCCCTCGCCTTTTCCGCCGTTGTCTCGATGATGCCCGGCTTCTTCCTGTTCAACGCCGCGGCCGGCCTCGTCGAGCTGGTGGAAATCGGGCCGAGCGCGCCGGCGACCCTGCTGACGGCCATCGCGGCGAGCGGCGTCACCGCCTTTTTGATCATCATGGCCATGACCGTGGGACTTATCCTCCCGCGCATGCTGTTTGAACGCTTCTCGTCCGCGTACCAGAAATCGCTGTGACCGCGTGTCCGGACCGTATGTTCGTCGCCGTGCTTGCGCTTGCCCCGGAAATCTCGACAATCCCAACATCAGATACCTCGGCTAATCAGCCTGTCAGGGCTGTGGCGGGGAATACGGAACCCCAACCTCGGAGAACTCGTGATGAAAAAGCGCGTTTGTTGGGCGGCGGCAGCTTGTCTCGTCGCCTTGAGCTCGAGCGCTGAGGCTCATTCGATCTACGACGGCGCCTGGGACCTCGTCTTTGTGACGCAGAGAGGTGCATGCGATCCGAGCTACAGCTTCTCCGTCAACATTTCCAACGGGATCGTGACACATCCGAACCTGGTCAGGTTCAGAGGCTACGTCGCAAGATCCGGCGCGGTCCGCGCCTCGGTCACCGTTCAGGACAAATACGCCTCCGGCGCCGGCCGACTGTCCGGCAACACCGGCCAGGGACGCTGGAGCGGCTATTCCGGCACCGCGCGTTGCTCCGGATACTGGACCGCCCGACGAAACTGATCGTCAGACCACGTCGAATGAGCTGGCAGCAGCGCACCGCACGTGGATCGAGACAGCCAAGACCGCAATTCCAGCCCAATTGCAGCAAGAGCTTCCAAGCTGCGAGGCGGTGCTGGTGTTTGGATCGCTGGACAGCGATCTCTCGGTCGCACTTCAGGTGGCGCCCAGCCAGACGATGGAGAATGGAGATGCCGGAGGTTGGCCGCGAGAAGCCATCCTAGGCGTTTACGGCACCGCGTGGTAGTTTTCTTCCTCGATGAGTGGCGCTGTCCGGCGCCAGCCATCGGGTCGGACGCGGCTTTACAAACACGGTATGGAAAGCGGCGATCCCGGTGATGAGCCAAGGGGATCAGGATATGGACATGCCGACCTCCGACGAGAACATACAAGCGACGCCCGATGCTTCGAGCGAAGGACCCAAGAAGAGCCCGCGCAATGCGACGCGCGCACCTGCCATCATTGTCACTATCGTGGCAGCCGCCGTCGCCGCGCTCTCCATCTTCTATCTGCTGCGGCCGGAGCCGCTGCTCGTCCAGGGCGAGGTCGACGCGACGCGGCTGGATATCGCCGCGCGTGTCGACGGCAGGGTCAAGGAAATCCCCGTCCAGCGTGGCCAGAATGTCCCTGCGGGCGCCATCCTGGTGCGGATCGACAATCCCGAGACACTGGCGAAGCACGACCAGATGCGAGCGGCAAAGGTCGTTGCGGACGCCCAGCTCGTCAACGTTCTGGTCGGAACACGCGTGGAGACCATCGCCGCGCGCAAGGCGGAGATGGAGCGCGCGCAGGCGGCGGTGGTGCTGGCGCAAAAGACCTTCGACCGCACCCGGACCCTGACCGAGCAGGGCAACGCGCCACAGGCCCGCCTGGACCAGGTGACCGATGCCCTGCACGAAAGCGAGCGCGCGGTCGATCAGGCCAAATCGGCCTACGAGCAGGCAGTCAACGGCTACACGAAGGAAGAACGCGCGATCGCAAAGGCAAACGTCGAAAAGGCCGATGCCGATATCCAGAGCGTCCAATCCATCATCGACCAGCTCGTCGTCTATGCGCCGGTCGCCTCGCAGGTCTACCAACGCAACATCGAGCCGGGCGAATATGTGTCCCCCGGCGTGCCGCTGGTGACCCTGATAGACCTTGGCGACGTCTGGGTTCACTTCGATCTCCGCGAGGATCTCGTCAAGAGCCTGAAGGTCGGCGACCGTTTCGACGTTCGCATCCCCGCGCTCGACGATCGCCGCGTCACGATCGAGGTCAAGCTCATTGCTACCAAGGGCGAGTATGCGAGCTGGCGCGCCACGCGCGCCTCCGGCGATTTCGATCTGCGCACGTTCTCGATCCGCGCCTATCCCGTGACGCCGGTGCCCGAGCTACGGCCGGGCATGAGCGCCTATCTCGATTGGCGGTCGCGGCAATGAGGCCGGCGCCAAAGCCTGGATTCTGGCTGGTCGCGCGGCGCGAGTGCCGCTGGCTGCTCGGTGATCGCGTGGCGCTGCTGCTGATCTTCGGCGTGCCGCTGTTCGCATTCGTGGTCCTCACGACGGTCTTCAGCCACCCGGTCATTCGCGGACTCGGCGTGACGGTCGTCGACGAAGACAAGTCGGAGGCCTCTCGCGCCCTTGTGGAATATGTCGCGGCATCTCCGAGCCTGAAGATCGTCGACCGGTCCGGCACGCTGTCCACGGCCGTTGAGGACATACGCTCCGGGAAGTCGATTTCGGCCGTTTATATCCCGCCGGATTTCGAGCGCGACCTGAAGGCCGCGCGGCGCCCGCAGGTCGTCGGATTCTATAACCAGCAGTTCCTGACCCCCTCCGGCATCGCGTCCTCGGGCCTCAGCGATTCGCTTTCCGCCGCGGCGGCCGTGGCCGCTCCCGCCAGTCGCGCTGCGCCTGCGCCGGCGTCCTTGGGAGCGCTCAAGGCGGAGACCATGGCACTGGTCAATCCGCAGAAGAACTATGCGCAGTTCCTGCTGCGCGCGCTGCTGCCAACCATCATCCATGTGGTGATCACGCTTGCCGCCGGCTACTCCGTCGGCTCCGAATTCCGCCGTCGCGACGCGCGGGCCTGGCTCGAGAGCGCCGGCGGCGATCCGCTCGTCGCGCTGGCCGGCAAGCTCGCGCCGCTGTTCTGCATCTTCTTCCTGGTCATGCTGGCCGAGCCGCTGTTCCTGGAGGGCGTGCTGGATATCCCCTTCAGGGGCGACCTGCCGTTGATGATCGCTGCGGCTTCGCTGCTGATCATTGCCTATCTGTCGCTCGGAGCTCTGCTCCAGCTTCTGGTCGGTGATCTCGCCACCGGGCTCGGACTTGCAGGCCTCATTGCCTCGCCCGCGTTCGGCTATGCCGGTGTCGGCTTTCCCACCATCGGCATGAATGCCTTTGCGCACACCTGGAGCGCGATCCTGCCGCTGCGCTGGTATATGGCCGTCCTGCTGGGACAGGCGGCGCGGGGATTGCCGGTCGCCGATTCCGCTATTCCCTTCGCGGCGCTTGCGGGTCTGGCGTTGCTCTTTGCCGGTCTTGCGCTGCTGCGCATGGCGAGCCTTACGCGCCGGGGCTGGTTTGCAACGGCGCGGCCTGCCGAGCCCTCCGAGGTCAGCCACACACCGCGCGGCATCGGCGGCGCCTTCACGGCGGAATGGCGGCGGGTACTGGGAACGCGGAGTGCCTTCAGCATCCTGTTTCTCGCGCCCCTGGTCTACGGCATCTATTATCCGCAACCCTATCTGAACCAGATCCTGCGCAAGCTTCCCATAGCAGTCGTCGACAATGATCTCAGCGATCTCAGCCGGCAGATCGTCGAGACGCTGGATGCGAGCGGTGCTTTGAGTGTCGTGGTTCGCGCCCGAACGCTTGCCGAAGCGCGCATCGCAATCGACCGCGGGCAGGCCTTTGCCGCCATCGAGATTCCGCCCAACACCGAGCGCGATGTACTCAAGGGCATCACCGCCCACATCCCTGTCTACGCTGATGCAACCTATCTGTTCGTCTTCAGATCGAGCGCCAGCGGGATCGCCACCGCGATCGGAACCTTGACGTCCGAGCTCGTTTCGCGCGGCGCGCGCTCGGATGGAAGCCTCGTCAAGGCCAAGCTTGCGAGTTCGAGCCCAGCCGATGTTCTGCTGCAGCCGATCTTCAACCCGGTGGGCGGTTATGCGAGCTACGTCGTTCCGGCGGCATTCATCCTGATCCTGCAGCAGACCCTGCTGATCGGTGCGGCGATGTTGACCGGCACCGCGCTGGCGGCGGGAGGCGGAGCGTTTGCCGGCGTGCTCGGCCGCGGCGTCGCTCATTTGACCATCTATCTTCCTGCCCTCGCACTTTATGTCATCGTGCTGCCGCGCATCTACGGTTTTTCGACGCTCGGCCATCTTCCGCAGATCCTCGCACTGGCGACTGTCTTTCTGCTGGCGACGAGCTTCATGGGACAGGCTGTCGGGGCCTGGTTCACGCGGCCCGAGAACGCGACCATCCTGCTACTGGCGACGAGCCTGCCGCAGTTCTTCCTGGCCGGCTTTGCGTGGCCGCGCGAAGCAATCCCCGACGTGGCCCTCGCGTTCGGCCGGCTGTTCCCGGCCGACTCTGCGATCGATGGCCTCGTGCGCATCAACCAGATGGGGGCCAGCATCTGGGAGGTCGCGCATGACTGGCGGATCCTGTGGAGTCTGGCGCTCGGCTATTTTGCGCTCGCGGTGATCTCGGCATTTGCCGTCAAGAGAGGACAGGGACATGCGCAACGTTAGACCTGCCGCCTTCCTCGCAATTCCGCTTGCGCTGGTCGCTGCGGGAGCGCTGCTCTATGTCATCCGCCACTCGGCACCGTCCACGGCCATCGTCGGCGTGGTGCGCGCAACTGAGGTCAGGGTCGAGCCGGAGGTCAACGGCCAGCTCGTCTCGATCGCGGTCGAGAAGGGTGCCTCTGTGAAGGAGGGCGACGTCGTGGCGCGGCTCTCGGCAGTGGAATTGACGGCGCAGGCGGACCAGGCGCGTGCCGCGCTCGCGTCTGCCGTCGCAAGCCGCAACAACGTCTATGCCGGCGTCCGCCGCGAACAGGTCGATTCCCGGAGGGCCGCCATCGCCAAGGCGAACGCCCGCCTCGACTATGTGCAGGCCCAGCTCACACGCACCAGCACGCTCGCCCGGCAGAGCTTCGAATCGCAGCAGACGCTCGACCAGGCCGAAAACGACGTGGCGGCCGCACGTGCCGACGTCGCGGAGGCCCAGGCCAATTACGATGCGGCGGTGGCGGGTCCGACCCGGGAGGAGCGGGCCGTTGCCGATGCGCAGGTGCAGGCCGCGGCCGCAGCCGTCACCGTGCTCGAGCGCCGGCTCGACAAGATGGTGCTGCGCGCCCCGGCTGACGGCACGGTCAGCGTCATTGCCGCGGAGGTGGGCGAGAACGTCCGCGCCGGCCAACCGATCCTGATGGTCGAGGCCGCGGGCCGGCAATGGCTCTCATTCAACGTGCGCGAGGATCACCTCGGTCGCGTCGCGATGAGCGACACGGTGAGCGTGGTGCGGAACGAGACGGATGGCGTCGCGAAGGCGGTCGTCACCGAGCTGCGGCCGCTCGGCGTGTTCGCCACCTGGCAGGCCGAACGGGTCATCGGCGATCACGATCGCAACACGCTGCGCCTGCGCCTGGATCCCGAGAAGTCGCCTGCAAATCTCGAGCCGGGGATGACTGTGTGGATCGAGCGCTGACGTCGAAGACTGCCTTTGACTCCACTGGGGCCGACGTCGCAAGTTAGAGTGCATGTAAATTGTAGCCGGTGACAACTTTTTCTTTGAGAAGGTGGAGGTCATCCGATGAACGAAGACGACATCCGCGGTTTGATCGCGGAGGTGAAGGAAGGCGCGCTATCGCGACGCTCGTTCATCCAGAGGGTGGCTGCGATCGGAATCGCCGCGCCGGTCGCGAGCCAGATCCTGATCTGGAACGACGTGGCGATGGCGGATGCCACGCTGCAATACAAGCCGACCAAAGCTGGCAGCGGCGGCCCGCTCAAGATCCTGCTCTGGCAGGCTCCCACCCTGCTCAATCCACATTTCGCGCTCGGCACCAAGGATCAGATCGCCTCGCGCATCTTCTTCGAGCCGCTCGCCGGCTGGGACAAGGAAGGTAACCTCATCCCCTGCCTCGCCGCTGAAGTCCCGACCAGGAAGAACGGTGGCCTCTCGGCGGGCGGCATGAGCGTTACCTGGAAGCTGAAGCAGGGCGTGAAGTGGCATGATGGCAAGCCCTTCACCGCCGACGACGTCGTCTTTACCTGGACATACGCCGCGGATCTCGCCACTGCGGCGTACACCACAGGATCCTACAAGGATATCAACGTCGAGAAGATCGACGACCACACCGTCAAGGTGAACTTCAAGAATCCGACGCCGTTCTGGGCCGACCCCTTCGTCGGCTCGGTCGGCCAGATCCTGCCAAAACATCATTTCGGCGACTATGTCGGCGCGAAGTCACGCGACGCGCCGGGCAATCTGAAGCCGGTCGGCACCGGGCCGTACAGGTTCGTCGAGTTCAAACCGGGCGACTTGATCAGAGCCGAGCGCAACCCCGACTATCACGTCAGGAACCAGCCGCATTTCGACACGCTCGAGGTCAAGGGCGGCGGCGACGCGGTCTCCGCGGCGCGCGCCGTGCTGCAGACCGGCGAATACGATTATGCCTGGAACCTGCTGGTGGAGGAGGAAGTCCTCAAGCGCATGGAGGCCAGCGGAAAAGGCAAGGTCGACGTCACGCCATCCGGCAACGTCGAGTTCATCATCCTCAACACGACGGATCCCTGGACCGAGGTCGACGGCGAGCGTTCGAGCATCAAGACCAGGCACCCGACGCTGTCCGATCCCGCCGTTCGCCAGGCGATCAACCTCCTGATCGATCGCGAGGCGATCCAGAAATTCATCTACGGCCGCGGCGGCGTCGCGACGGCGAGCTTCGTCAACCAGCCCGCGCAGTTCAAGTCGGGCAAGCTCAAATACGCGTTCGACGTCGACAAGGCCAACAAGATCCTCGACGAGGCCGGCTGGAAGACGGGCGCGGACGGCATCCGCGAGAAGGACGGCAAGAAGCTCAAATACGTCTTCCAGACCTCGACCAATGCTCCACGTCAGAAGACGCAAGCCATCATCAAGCAGGCCTGCCAGCGCGCCGGGATCGAGATCGAGCTCAAGTCAGTCACTGCGTCGGTGTTCTTCTCGTCGGACGTCGGCAACCCCGACACTTACTCGAAATTCTATGCCGACATGGAGATGTACAACACGACGCAGCCGCAGCCCGATCCGGAGCGGTTTTTGAACCAGTGCGTCTCCTGGGAGATAGCGACCAAGGACAACAAGTGGCTGGGCCGGAACGTCTCGCGCTGGTCCGATCCCGAGGCCGACAAGGCCTACAAGGCCGCGCAGAGCGAGCTCGATCCGGTCAGGCGCGCCGCACTGCTGATCAAGGTCGACGAGACCTTCTGCGAGGCCCACGTGTTCCTACCGCTCCTCTCGCGCAACATCGTCGGCGCTGGCGCCAACAACCTCATGGCCGACATCTCCGGGTGGGACGTCACCACCTGGAATCTGGCAAGCTGGTATCGCAGCTGACGCCGGAAGCGGGATCGCCGCGACAGGAAGCGCTCTCGACCGGACGCATTGCACCCCCGATAGGAGTGAGCTCGCAAGCGACCTTTGGAAACCTGGCAAATGAAGAGGGCTGCGGCGTCACACCGCAGCCCGAAAGCAGATGCAGTCGCGACTACATCTCAAACACTTACTGGCAGGGATACCGCCGGCCATCCTTTGCCGCGAATGTATTCGACGCTGGATCGTAGGAGCGGTAGCGCTGCGCGCAAGAGGCCGCGTGCTGCTGAGCAGCGGCGGCTTCCTGCTGCGCGGCGGCGCTGGCTGCACCGACCGCGATAGCACCGCCGATGAGGCCACCGACCAGTCCGCCAACACCGGCGCCGTTGTCATAGCAAGGTCCGTATCGGCACCAGACCTTCTCGGTCAATGGCGGGACGGCGGCAGCCAGACCCGTGCCGGTCTGTAACGGAGCCGAAATCGCGGAGGCTGAAAGCACCACGGCACCGGCGGTGGCCACCAAAGCGACTTTCAATGTGTGATCGATTCGCATCAAATCTCCTGCTTCATTCCTATGGGCGCAGGTCGGCGCCTGCCTCCGATTCTTCGAACATCGATGTGGCTCGCCTGGCCTCGGCCGGGGCGGGACCGTAAGGTCACGGACGGGCGGAGCTTATTGGCCGGCTGCGTCCACGACACGGCAGGGGTTATTGCTGACACCTGGAGCCACTTGTCCTGGCGGCAAGATGAAGACCGCATCGACGCGGCTACCTCTTCCCTCCTTTCGGACGACGACGCGCAACGTTTGCGGTCGGCCCGATCCGGTCGTTTCCTGCTGGGTGGTCAACGTGCCAAGATTCTTGTCCACGTTCACACCGACAAAGCCCTCTGCCAGAACGGCGCGGGAAACCCTGTCAAGGGCGACACTGGGATTGACTGATGGGAAAATCATCCAGACCTTGTGGGTCGCGCCCGTCACCAACGGAACGCCGCTGCTCTGGTAGTGGTCTGCACAGCTATCGGCCAGCGCAGGCATGGACGAAAGAACCATGAGCGTGACCGCGCAAGTTGTTCTTGTAAGCATGCTTTCATCACCTGTTTGAGTAAGCCGGGGGGATTTAGGCCAAACGCGCCGCAAGTCCATGGACGCCATCGCCTGACGGAGCATTTCGTTGGCATGCGGATGTTGCAGTTGGAGCAGGAATGGACGTCGTAAGGGCAGAACTTTCTGCTGGTTGGGATTGGCACTATTCATACGAAAATTCAGCGGGAGAGCTTGCGATAAGCCTGCTGAATGCCGGCGTATCGCTTCCGATGTTGCAAGAGCAAAGGGTCGAAGCGGTGGATGGAAGATACTCAAGTGTGACGCTGACGCTGCACACGGACGTGATTACGAAGGTGCTGTCTGCGACGTTCGGGAGCACAGCACTGGAAGACCTCAATCCGACACCGAGGATCGATCTGTCCACCAGCGCTGGGCAGCTCCTTTTTCAGCTTGTTCGTGCCAGCGCCACCGGCTTGTATGACGGAATCCTGGCACGCTCGCCGAAAGCCAGCGCTCTGCTGTCAGAAGCCGCGATACAGCTCATCCTTGAAAATGTCCCCCATCGGGCTCATCGATCGGTTGAACCGCAACCCGCCGGATGCGCCGCCTCGTTACATTCGGCGGGCTATCGAATATATGCGGGCCAATCTTCATCTGCCGCTGACGATAGCCGATATTGCCGGGACGGTTGGTGTCAGCAGTCGATTGCTGCAACTGGGATTTCGCAGAATTCATGGCACGACACCCGTCGCCTATTTGCGACAAATTCGACTTGAGGCGATCCACGAAGAGCTATCGCGGCCAGAGAACCTGCTTCCGGTCAGCGAAGTTGCACTGAAGTGGGGCTTTACTCACATGGGCCGTTTTGCAGCGTTATACCGCTCCGCATTCGGCCTATATCCGTCCGATACGGTCAGGCGGGCGCGAGGGTTCTGCGACCGAGGGTTCTGCGACTAAGAGAGGTTAGATTCGCCTAGCGGCTACGGCCGGCTCCCGCTTTCGCAGGGATCGGCGACGGGCAGCTTGCGGCACCGCTATCGAGTCACAACGGAAGCGGGTTCCCGGCTCGTCGCCGCAATGATCAGGTCATGTCAGGCGCAATTCCGTCGATCTGTCCGCCGAGGCGGTCATCGATGTATCGTCGAAGCGCCGCGGCGGCATTCAACATGTGCGCACGCATTCTGCGCGATGCAGTATCGCCATCCCCTTCTGCGATCGCCTGCATAATGGCCTCATGCTCGTCGCGGGATTTGCGAATGCGATCGCCCTGCCGCAATTGGGTGCGGCGGAAGGCACTGAGCCGCGAACGAACATCCTGCGCCTGCTCGGCCATGAACGCGTTGTGCGTCGCGCTGTAGATGCATTCATGGAATTTCCGGTTGAAGGCATCATAGGCGTCGACGTCGTTCGCTTCGACCATCGCCAGCGAGCCTTCGTGGAGCTCGATCAGTTGGCTGCGCTCCAGCGGCGTCATGCGATAGGTCGCGAGCCTGACGCACATCGCCTCCACCTCGGCACTGGTCTCGAACATGTCCATGATGCGCTCCGGCGTCATCCGCGCGACGACGACGCCGCGACGCCCGCGCACTTCGACGAGGCCACTGACGACGAGTTGGCGAAGCGCTTCCCGCACCGGGGTGCGGGAAGCTCCGAAGCGATCGGCAAGCTGCTGTTCTTCCAAGGCCGAACCGGCAACGAGTGCGCCCGACGCGATCTCGTCCGTCAGCGCGTTCCGGATGCGATCGGAGAGCAGTCCCCCATCGTCTTCCGTTGCGGCTGCGACCTTGAGCAAACCTGCCATTTAGCCTCCTATGATCGCTCGCACCGCGAAGTAAAGCACGGAGGGCGCGACCAGACATCCAAGCCCGGTGTGAAATGTCGCCGTCAGCGCGCCGTAAGGCACCAGACGCCGGTCCGTCGCCGCGAGCCCTCCGGAAACGCCGCTGACCGTCCCCATCAGGCCGCCAAACACCATTGCGCTCCGCGGATTGTTGAGGCCGATCATCTTCGCCACGAAGGGCGTACCGATCATCACGATTACCGCCTTGAATACACCGGTCGCGATCGAGAGCGCAATAACCGGCGAAGATGCACCGATCGCCGCTCCCGTGACCGGTCCCACGATGTA
Organism: Bradyrhizobium neotropicale; assembly: GCF_001641695.1. GTDB lineage: Bacteria > Pseudomonadota > Alphaproteobacteria > Rhizobiales > Xanthobacteraceae > Bradyrhizobium > Bradyrhizobium neotropicale. The sequence goes on along the minus strand of NZ_LSEF01000114.1, from coordinate 20,035 downwards.
GGTGACTGCGCCGGCGCCGATCGTCGTCAATGATTCGGCGTCGGTGTAGCCAAACGCCGCGGCAACGAACACGCCTAGAATGAACGGGACGACCGTTCCCAGTCCGAGCGCGACCGCACCGATCAGCCCGGCCTTGCGCGCATGGACGACGTCGACCTCGAAGGCGGTGGCGACGATCGCGAAATCTCGCAGCATCGCGCCCCCCATCAAGGCGATCCCGGCCAGCGCCGGCAGATCGGCCACGCCCTTTTCGCCGCCGGTGACGAGGCCTCCCCAAAAGGCCAGTGCAAGGCCAAGCATGATCGCTATCGCCGAGCCGTGGATGCGCCCGAAGGTGAGGTATTTCGAGATCGTGCCGGAGATCCACATCAGGATCCCGACAGCGGCGAAGGCGGTGATCAGCGAATTGGCGACGAGAACGTGAGATATCATGGTCATCCGATCCTCCCGGACTTGAAGTGAGGCACGCTTGCCTCGAGCGCCTCTCGCGCCTCGATCTCGTCCATGGTCTCGACGCGACCGCTGAACCGGCCGATCAGCGCCACCATCGCGAAACACACTGCGACCGCGCCGATTCCCGCAATGATGACGATTGGACCGCCTTTGGCCGCGGCGACCACGTTCTGCTGCGCGGCCATGGCGACCACGATCGGAATGTAGAAGCTGCCCCAGAACTCGACGCCGGTCTTGAGCCCGTGGCTGAGCAGGCCGCGCCGCACCAGCCAGAGCCGGGCCGCGATCAAAAACATCATCGCAATGCCGACCCCGCCGACATTGGCCTTCACGCCGAGGGCGACGCCGAGCAGGTCACCCAGAAAGACCCCCAACAGCGTGCAGATCGAGAGCAGTGCTACGCCGGAAATGGTCACGGGCGCCTCCCCTCTGTGAGCAGAGCGCCGACAGCACAAGTTGGACCATCTGTATGCATTCGCATCCTGAATTTCCTCCTGTGTATGCGCATATCCATCGCTTATAAAGTTACGTATACATTAATTGACAAAGGAAGGCAATACGCATACATTTGATGCCATCGAAGCCAATCCCGCATGCCGAGGAGCCCGAAATGAGCGATTGGGGTATGCAAAAGGCCGCCCTGGGCGAGCGCCTCACGGCCGGCCGACAGCACGCCAAGGGAAAGATCATCCCGATCCCGAGTCTGCCGGCATTTCTGAAGGCGGTGGTCCGGTCAGGCGACCGGGTATGCCTCGAGGGCGACAATCAAAAGCAGGCCGACATACTCGCCTCGGCGCTCGCGAACCTCGATCCCGCGGATATCAGCGATCTACACATGGTGCAGTCGGGCGTGGTCCTGCCCTCCCACCTCGACATCTTCGAGAAGGGCATCGCGCGGCGGCTCGACTTCTCCTATTCCGGCCCCCAGTCGGCGCGCATCGCGCGCATGCTGTTCGGTCGCAAGATCGAGCTCGGCGCGGTCCATACCTATCTCGAGCTGTTCGCCCGCTACTTCATCGATCTCACGCCGAACGTCGCGCTGATCGCGGCGGTGAGCGCCGACAAGGATGGCAACCTCTATACCGGGCCGAACACCGAAGACACGCCGACGGTGGTCGAAGCGACGAGCTACAAGAACGGTCTCGTCGTGGCGCAGGTCACCGAGATCGTCGACAAGGTGCCGCGCGTCGACATTCCCGGCGACCTCGTGCATTTCGTGGTCGAAGCCGGCCGTCCCTTCTATGTCGAGCCGCTCTTCACCCGCGACCCCGCCGCCATCACCGAGACCCAGATCCTGACGGCGATGCTCGCCATCAAGGGCATCTACGCGCCCTACGGCGTGCGCCGGCTCAATCATGGCATCGGCTTCAACACCGCCGCGATCGAACTGTTGCTGCCGACCTATGGCGAGAAGCTCGGTCTCAAGGGCAAGGTCTGCACCCATTTCGCGCTCAACCCGCATCCGACGATGATTCCCGCGATCGAATCCGGCTGGGTCGAGCAGATCCACTGCTTCGGATCGGAAGTTGGCATGGAGGACTACGTCGCCGCGCGCTCCGACATCTTCTTCACGGGCCCCGACGGCTCGCTGCGCTCGAACCGCGCCTTCTGCCAGACGGCCGGCCTCTATGCCTGCGACATGTTCATCGGATCGACGCTCCAGATCGACCTCGAAGGCCATAGCTCAACGGTGACGACCAGCCGCATCGCCGGCTTCGGCGGCGCGCCCAACATGGGCTCCGATCCGCGCGGCCGCCGCCATCCGAGCGAACCCTGGCTCAAGGCGGGTGCCGAAGCTGCCCCCGATTCCAGCGCGGCGATGCGCCGAGGCCGCAAGCTCGTGGTGCAGATCGGCGAGACCTTCGGTGACAGCAATGTCCCGCTCTTCGTCGAGCAACTGGATGCGCTCGAGCTGGCACGCAAGCTCGACCTCGATCTGGCGCCAGTGATGGTCTACTCCGACGACGTCACCCACATCGTCACCGAGGAAGGCATCGCCAACCTGCTGATGTGCCGCACCAAGGACGAGCGTGAGCAGGCGATCCGCGGCGTTGCCGGCTACACCGACATCGGCCGCGCGCGCGATGCGAATCTGGTCGAGCAGCTCAGGCAGCGCGGCGTGATCCAGCGTCCCGAAGATCTCGGCATCGATCCGCTCGATGCCGACCGGCGCCTGCTCGCAGCCCGCTCGATCAAGGATCTCATGCTGGCCTCCGGCGGTCTCTACCGCCCGCCCAGCCGCTTCCGCAACTGGTGAGGAGTTTTGCATGGAAAAGCTCAGCTTCAGACTGACTGCACCGAACCGCGCCGGCGGCACCCGCGCACAGGCGATCGTCGGCGTCGTTGCCTCCGGCAATCTCGAAGTCCTGCTGGAGCGGGCCTCGCCGGCCGACATCTGCACCATCGACATCGCAACGGCGGCGCATGGCTTCGGCGCGGTGTGGGACGCCGTCGTGCGCGACTTCGTCGCGCGCCGCTCCGCCGGAGGCTTACGCATCTCCATCAACGACGGCGGAGCCCGGCCGGACACGGTCGCGCTGCGCCTCGCGCAAGGCATCCGCAAGATCGAGGAGCCGGAACGATGACAGCCGTCACAGCCAACACGGTTTCGCTGAGCTGGTACGAGGCCAGCGCCCGGCAGCGCATCGACGCGCTCGTCGACGCCGGCAGCTTTACCGAATTCATCGGCCCCGAGCTGCGCGAGATGAGCCCACATCTGGCGATCTTCGACCTGCCGGAGCAGTTCGACGACGGCGTCGTCATCGGCCGCGGCCGGCTCGACGGCGCGCCGGTGCTCATTGCCGCACAGGAGGGACGCTTCATGGGCGGCGCCTTCGGTGAAGTCCACGGCGCCAAGCTCACAGGCCTGCTGCGCGCGGCCCGCGCGCAGCATCAGGACGTGCTGATCCTGTTCGACACCGGCGGCGTGCGCCTTCAGGAGGCCAATGCCGGCGAGCTCGCGATCGCCGAAATCATGCGCGCGGTGGTCGAGGCGCGGCGCGATGGGCTCAGCGTCGTCGGCCTGATCGGCGGCCGCGCCGGATGCTATGGCGGCGGCAGCCTGATCGGCGGGACCTGTTCGCGCCTGATCGTGTCCGAGCAGGGGCGGATCAGCGTCAGCGGCCCCGAGGTGATCGAGACCAACAGAGGCATCGAGGAGTTCGACTCGCGCGACCGCGCCCTGGTCTGGCGCACGATGGGCGGCAAGCACCGCTTTCTCATCGGCGGCGCAGACATGTTCGTCGACGATGAGGCGCTCGCGTTTCGCAAGGCCGCGATCGATGCGCTCAAGGTCGGCAGACGATGCGACGTGACGGTGCTCGAAGCCGAGCAGACGCGCCTTGAGCGGCGGTTGCAGCGTTTTGGCGAAGCCGAGGACGCCGTCGAGATCTGGCAGGCGCTCGGCGTCGACAATCCGACCGATGTTCCCGCACTTCCGACCAGCGCGTTTCTTCGCGCGGCAGACAACAGGGAGAATGCCGATGACGCTCGATGATATCCTGGCCGGCCTGTTCCCGACCGGCAGCAAGATCGAAACGACCGGCGCGATAATCGCGGGACAAGCGGTCCTGCCCGACGGCAGACCGATCCACGTGCTCGGCATCACGCAAGGACAGCCCCTCGGCGTGGACGAAGCCATCTTGCTCGCAGGGCACGTGATCGAGATCGTCAAGTCAGGGGATCGGGCGCCGATCCTGTTCCTGGTGGATTCCGCCAGCCAGCGCATGAGCAAGCGCGACGAGCTGCTGGGCCTCAGCGAATATCTGTCTCATCTCGCCAAGACCCTGCTGCTGGCGGAGGCCGAGGGACACCGCACCGTCGGTCTGCTCTATGGCGGCAGCGCGGCCGGCGCGTTCATCGCGACGGCGCTCGCCACCGGCACACTGGTGGCATTGCCCGGCGCGCATCCCGCGGTGATGGATCTGCCGTCGATGGGTCGCGTCACCAAGCTTCCGATCGACGTTTTGAAGGCGAAGGCGGAAGCCACACCGGTGTTCGCGCCCGGGCTCGACAACATGACGCAGACCGGCGGCATTCACGCCATTTGGGACGCTGACGCACCTTTGGCGCCGCGGCTTGCGGCCGTGATGCAACGGCCGAAAGGACAGGATGATCGCGACCGACTTGGCGCCAAGCGCGGCGGACGGCGGAAGGCGGCCGAGATTGCCGATCGGGTCGTCGCGCTCGCAGCGACCTCATATCAGGGTGCGCAACATGGCTGAGCTTCTCGAGCGCCACAGCATGGTGAAGGCATCGGCAACCGGATGGACCGCCGTGATGAGCCGCTATCCCGAGCTCGCCAGCGAGCCGATCATCGAAGGCTGGGCGCGCGCCGACCGCCCCCTCATCGTTCGCCGGCCAGCCTGCAGCGATGCCGCCAGATTGATTCCGCTCGGTCTGCCACTGCCGCCTAGTCACGGCAAACGGCGCATAGCAGTTGCGCTCGCGCCAGCCGATATCGTCGCATCCGCACCGCCCCCATTACTGGCCGATGCCGCGGCAGCGGCGCCTGCGGCTTGGCGCGAGACGATCCACCTGCTCCTCAACCTTCTGCCGCAGACGCGCACCTTCGGCAGCCTCGCCTGGCAGCATCTCACCGGCCTTCCCTATCTTTCGGATAGCTCCGACCTCGACCTGCTGTGGCCGCTGTCGGCAGCCAAGCAAGGACATACTCTACTGTCCGACATAGCGCAGATCGCAAAGCAGGCGCCGATGCGGCTGGATGGCGAGATCGTAGGCAGCGCCGGAGGCGTGCAATGGCGCGAACTGGCCGGCACCGATGAGGACGAAGTCCTTGTGAAAAACTCGACCGGCGTCGCTAACACGACGCGCGCGGCTTTTCTGTCGAGTACCATCTCATGAACGTTGCGCTGAAATGGCAATCGCTGCCGGGACGCGCGCTCCATGCGGAGCGGCTCGGTCATCTCGCATCGCTTTGCCTGAAGCTCGAGGTCAAGACCTATCCGAAACCGGGGCTGGTCAGCCATGTCGACAATGGCGCGCACCGCGATATGGACGCCGAACTCCTGTGCCGAAGTGCCGACACCCTGGCTCCGTTCTTCTGCGACCTCGCAGCCGCGGGCGCCGGAGGTGCTGGCATGGACAGGTTGCGCGCGATCGGAGTTGCGGCGGAGCGCGCGATGTTGGCTGCGACCGAAGGCGTGAATACGCATCGCGGTGCGATCTTCGGACTCGGTCTGCTCTGCGCCGCGGCCGGCTATCGCAACGCCGTTAGCGTCCGCAAATCACTCGGCAGGCTGGTTTCGGAGCGTTGGGACGAAGACATACTGTCCGGCCCGGTATCGCTTCGCAGCCATGGCGCCGTGGCCGCGCGGCGCTATGGCGCCGGCGGCGCCAGAGCGGAAGCCGCCGATGGCTTTCCGTCGGTCTACGACATCGCCCTGCCCGCGCTGCATGCGGCGCGCGAGCTTGCGCCACATGACGAGGAAGCCGTCCGCGTTCAGACCTGCATGAGGCTGATCGCCGATGTCACGGACACCAACCTCCTGCATCGTGGCGGGCCCGAGGGACTGCGCTTCGCGCAAGCCAGCGCCTCCGCCTTCCTTACCGCCGGAGGAGTTGGGTCTTCGGGATGGCGAAGGCGCGCCGCCGACGTTCACCATGCGTTCGTGGCGCGCAATCTGAGCCCCGGCGGCTCGGCGGACCTGCTTGCCATGGCTCTCTTCGTCGATCGGCTGGATTTCTGATGCTCGCACTGCTCTGCGGCGGACAAGGTACGTTGTCGGACAAGACATTCGATCTTGTCGCCGACCAGCCCGCTGCGGAGCCAATTTTCGTCGCGGCGACGGCCCTTCTCGGCGAGGATCCACGGGAGGCGATCAGGACGCGCAGCGCGGACGAACTGTCCGCCAACCATCTCAGCCAGATCCTGACCGTTACATCAGCTCTCGCAATCCACGCCTGCATTGCCGACGTGCTTCCCGGGCAGACGGCCGTCACCGGTTACAGTGTCGGCGAGATGGCGGCCTGGAGCATTGCTGGAATATGGACGGCCGATGAAGCCTTGCGTCTCACGGATATTCGGGCCCGCTTGATGGAACATGCGGCGGGAGCGGGTGGCCGGTTGGGCTATGTCCGCGGGCTCGACCGGACGACGCTCGAACGCCTGCTCGAAAAACACCGCTGCGAGATCGCGATCAGGAACCCCGACCTTCTCGCCGTGGTCGGCGGCGCAGAGCAGGATGTGATCGACCTCTGCCACGAGGCGACAGCAGAGGGAGCCGTGCGCAGCGGCCTTCTCACAGTGAAGATCGCATCGCACACGAGCCGGCTCGCGCAGGCCTGCACACCCCTGCGACGGGCGCTCGACGCCGCCAGACAGTCGGCAATCGCAAGTGATCGCATGCTGCTTGCCGGCGGTGACGGCGAACGCATCTTCTCTCCGATCGATGCCACAGCGAAACTGGCACGACAGGTCGCCTGCCCCATCGACTGGGCGACGACGCTGGAGGCCCTTGCGGAGTTGAGGGTCAGCAGGGTGTTGGACTTAGGGCCAGGACATGCGCTTGCCGAGATGATGCAAGGCTTTCGTCCATCGATCCGCTGCTACGCCGCCGATGCGTTTCGCACGATCGAGGGCCTGCGTAATTGGGCTGCCTCCGAATAGCCAGAGGATTTCTGAGCGAACGACTTCAATCGCAGATCGCGCGCGATGAGGTCGCCGATGGAGAAGCCATCGGCAGCGAGCCATTTCGACCAGATCTGCCCAGCCCAATCATCAATTCTGGGGAAATGATCCCTCAATAAAGCGAGCAATGATCGGGGCGCAAGAAAGCCCTAGGTCATCGGTTCCCTCGCAACATATCCGGAGCAATACCCGATGCTTGACCTCGAAGCCTGGTCCCCACGCGTGCTTGCCACCCTGAGGATCATCACCGCCCTCCTGTTCATCGAGCATGGGCTGATGAAGCTGTTCGCTTTCCCTGCCGCCATCCCCGGTCTGCCGACCCCGCTGCCCACCATCATGCTCGTCGCGGCGCTGATCGAGATCATTGGCGGCGCGCTGATTGCGATCGGCCTGTTTACCCGCGGCGCTGCGTTCATCTGCTCGGGCCAGATGGCGGCTGCCTATTTCATGGCCCACGCCCCGCAGAGCTTCTGGCCCGCGGTCAATCAGGGCGACGCTGCGATCCTGTACTGCTTCGCCTTCCTCTATCTCGTCTTTGCCGGCGCCGGCGCCTGGAGCATCGACGGATTGTTGTCGGGTTCGCGGCAAGGTCTGGCGCGCGCATGATCATGACACCCCAGCGGCTCCCGACCTACTACATCTCTCACGGCGGCGGCCCCTGGCCGTACATGGACGACGACATGCGTCAGCGTTTCGACCAGCTCGAAGCCTCGCTCCTCTCGATCCGGAACGAATGGGGCGAGGCCGCGCGCGCGGTGCTGATCGTTTCGGGACACTGGGAGACGACGGAATTTTGCGTCTCGTCGGCGGCCCACCCGGGCATGGTGTTCGACTATTATGGCTTCCCTGAACACCTTTATCACATCAAATACGACGCGCCCGGTTCGCCCGAACTTGCAATGCGGACGCGCGCCATGCTGCAGGCCGGAGGAGTCGCATGCGAAAGCGACGCCGAACGCGGCTTCGATCATGGCACGTTCAGCCTGATGAAGCCGCTCTGTCCGAGCGGCGAATTGCCCATCGTGCAGTTGTCGATCAAGCAGGATCTCGATTCACAAGCGCACCTTTCGGTCGGACGACTCCTCGCCCCGCTCCGCGATGAAGGCGTCGTGATCATCGGCAGCGGCTCGAGCTTCCACAATCTCGGCCTGCGGGGACCGGCCGCAATCGAGCCGTCCCGACAGTTCGATGACTGGCTCCAGCAGACGTTGCTTGCGACCTCCACCGCCGAACGGCGCCGGCGTGTCGCCGCCTGGAAGCTTGCGCCCAATGCGCGCATCGCCCACCCGCGCGAGGACCATCTCATCCCGCTGATGGTAGCGCTCGGCGCAGCCGACGAGGAGGCTGCTGCACTCGTCTACAACCAGGCGGATTTCTTCGGAAGCTGGACGCTCTCGAGCTTTCGCTTCGGCGAGCCGGTGCCCGTCGGCGCGCAAGCAGCCTGAGAGCCACGGCCTCTCATCCCTTGGCTTCGAATGGCGAAGCCAAGCAAGGCTTGGCGCGGGCTGGCCCACTACGGAAGGGGCAAAGGATCTACCGTGGTTTCGTCGGCATTCTGGCCAAACCGGCGCCAAAGCGCATCCATATCGATCGCGATCGATCGCTGATCGCCGGCCAACGCGACGTATCTGTCCGGCCGGACCAGCATCAGTTGCCCGCGATAGGATGCAAGGGTCCGCCCCGTCTCCTCGTCCGCCATTTGCGCGACGCAGATTCTCGCGTCCCCTTCTGCGTCACCGTCGTCGAAGTCTACGGCTATCGCCCTCCAGCCCTGCTGTTTCGCCATGGGATGGGTCAGCAGGTTGCGCAAGAACTCCACATTGATGCCGATTCCGACCAACACGAATTGGCTTCCGGCAATATCATCGATGGTTCGGGTCGCGCCGTCCCTCAAGCGCAGGGTTAGTCGCGGAAAAGTCCGGCCCACGGGGCTGGCATACCGTTTGCCGTGACGGACCAGGAAGCCGCTCTCCAGCCACGGTTTGGGCATGTACCGCATGCTCGCGAAGAACCGCCTGATCCGCGGCACGAGTTTGAGTGCAGAGAAGACGACATCGCGAAGGAGGGCCAGGGCCCTGCTGCGAACATTGGCGAGCCGGCCGATTGTCACCGAATAGCGGATAATCGCCTCGACTTGCGGGCGGCGTTCCGATTCGTATGTTTCGAGGAGTTGCTCGCTTGCGCGTCCCGACAATACGTCGGCGATCTTCCAACAGATGTTGTTTGCATCCCGTGCACCCGTGTTCATCGCCTGCGCACCAAACGGGGGCATCACATGGGCGGCATCGCCCAGGAGAAATACCCGACCTTCCTGCAAGCGATTGGCGATGCGTTCAGAAAACCCATAGACGACCGAGCGGATGACCTTGGCCTCGATCCCCTTGTAGGGCGAATGATGGTCGAGCAGATAGCGGATGCTCTCGGGACTGGCGATTGCCTGGTGATCGTCGTCGGGAGCAAGCATGAACTCCAGGCGGCGTCCCCCATAGGGCGTCGGGATGCTGTTGAGCGGCCGGGCCGGGTTGCAGAAGAAGCGCGAATAGGGCGATTGATCGGGGAATTCGGCGAGATCGATCACCAAATGCGGCTGATCGATACGGGTGCCTTCAAACGAGATCCCGAGCTGCGAGCGGACGAAGCTTCTCGCGCCGTCGCAGGCCAGGACATATCGGGCGGTGATGGTTCTCTCCGCGCCATCGGCCGTCCGCACGTTGAGCCGGACTCCGTCCCATTCCCCGTTCAGGCCGGTGAGCGTCGTGCGGTATTGAACGTCCACGCATGTAAACCGCTCGAGGCTCGAAAGCAGTATCTTCTCGAAGACCGGCTGCACGACGCCGGTTCGCGTGCCGAAACCGTTCGGCGTGAGGAAGGGATAAACCTTGATGATCGGCCGTCCCCATGCCGCGTAAAAATAGATCCCGAAGGGCGCGGCGAGGTCGCCACCCATTCGGAGAAGGATCCCCAGATTGTCCAGCAGGCGCATATACTCGTCGTCGACGACCAGCGCGCGGGGCAGATCCGATGTCAGCTCATTGCGCTCGATGAGAATGGTCCTGACGCCGAGCGAGCCGAGGGTGTTGGCGGCCGTCAGGCCGATGGGCCCTGCGCCAACGATCACGACGTCGGCGTCGCTCCAGCCGAGCCCCTCCGGCCCGCGAATTGGCTTTATCGCCTCGCGGAACTGCGCGAAGGTTTTGCGGCCGGCCGGCCCGACGGCGGAATGATGCGCGAGAGCTTCCAATGCTGTCATCCCATGGATTCTTCCACGAGACCGTCACAAGTGACGACCACCGTCGACATCTATCGGTGCGCTCTGCGAAAGATGCCTATCGACCGAGTAGCAGCTTCCTGGCCTCGTTCGGCGAAGCAGGCCTTGATCCCTGCCTCGTCACGATGCGGGCCGCCTCCTCGACGAGCTCAGCATTGCTGGAGGCAAGCTTGCCCTTTGCGATGTAGAGGTTGTCCTCGAGGCCGACGCGCACATGCCCTCCAAGCTCGCACGCTACGGCTGCGATCTTGAACTGGTCGTGCGCGATTCCGAAGGCACTCCAGAGCGTCCCCGACGGAATCATACCGCGCATCAACTGAAGGACGTCGAATTCGGCGGGAGCCCCCCAGGAGATGCCCAGGCAGAACTGGAAGAAGGCCGGGGCGTGCAGAACGCCGATCTCGATCAGATGTTTGGCGAGGCGGATGTGCCCGAGATCGAAGACCTCGATTTCCGGCTTGATGCCCGCCTCCGATACCGTGCGCCCCATCCACTCGAGGTCGCTCACGAGATTGACCATAGCAATCCGCCCGAAATTCAGCGTCGCAACATCCAGGCTGCAGATTTCCGGCTTCAGCTTGAGGATGTGGTCGAGCCGTTGCTGCGGCGTCATCGGCGGATTTATCCCGGGGGCCGGCTGAAGCAGCAGACCATCGGCTGCGTAGAGAGAACCTGGCCCGCTGGTCAGGTTGACGACGACGTCGGTCGACGACGCCCTGATGCGCTCCACAACCTCGGCATAGAGGCCGAATTCGACTGACGGCGCCCCCGTCAGAGGATCGCGGACGTGGATGTGGGCCACCGCGGCTCCGGCCTTTGCGGCGTCGATCGCCTGGTCGGCGATCTGTTTCGGCGTAACGGGGACAGCCGGGCTCTTGCCGACAGTGTCGCCCGCACCGGTCAACGCACAGGTGATGATGGTTGGATCGGACATTGCTTCGGCCCGCCGCTGTTATTCGTGCTCGGCATCGATCAGCACGAACGCAACCCTGCAGATTCGATCGGAACGGTTCGACCACGCATGGTTGGTGCCACGCTGGATCAGAATGTCGCCGGGCCGCATCAAGGTCTCGCCTTCGTCGAGCATCGCCCAGATCTCCCCTTCCAGCACGATCGCGTAGTCCAACGTGTGCGTCTTGTGGAAGAAGAAGTGCCGCGCCTTGGTGTCGAACGCCTCGGGGCTTCCGATCCCGCGCCTGAACTTATCGAGTTCCTCCCGCGAATAGAGATTGTCTGGCGGAAATTCGGCGATGCGCAGGACGTTGCCACCGCGCGGAGGCTCGATCGCAAGCTTGCGATCAGCGGGCGCGGTTTCCTCCTGCTGCGCGATGTCCGCAGGGGTTTTGTCCGCAACCCAGACCACGGTCCCCGCCAGCCCAGGCGTACCCGGGACGACATGGACATTGGGGGCCGCACTATCCGAGACAATTACCGAACGACCGTCAGCGCGGTGTCCGGTCACGATACGGCGAACTGGTCTTGCCATGCTCGATTCTCAACCTGGATCCAAAACAAGCAGATGATGTGGATTGTCGTCTGAAGCCGGACGAACAGGCTCACCAGAATTTCTTGCGGCGCTCGGGCCACCAGCGCTTTTCTTCCGGCGGCCCGACCCTGTTGCGCAGCGTGCCGATCCGCGACACCTCGAGTTCGAGAACATCACCGACCTCGAGCTTGCGGTCGATCTCGAGGCCAGATCCGTTGCCGACGGTGCCGGAGGCAATCAGATCTCCCGGCTGCACGTATTCGGAGATCGACATGTAGGCGAGCAGTTCGCCCGGGCTCCAGACCGTCTCGGCGCTGTTGCCGCGTGAACATTCCTTGCCGTTGATGCGAACGGTCATTTCGAGATCATCGAGGCGGCCGATCTCGTCCATCGTCACGATCCACGGACCGATCCCGAAGGCGAAATCTTTGCCCTTCCCCGGCCCCATCCCGATCTTGAGCTCGATCTTCTGTACGTCCCGCGCGCTCCAGTCGTTGAAGATCGTGACGCCGAACAGCGCCTTCCGCGCCTCGTCGGGCGTCAAATTATGGCAAACGCGCCCGACGATGTAGCCGAGCTCCAGCTCGTAGTCGAAATAGTCCGTGTAGAACGGCTTCGGCACTTCGGCATCATGCCCGACGGCGGTGAACGGCGTTCCCTTGAAGTAGCCGGGAATCTCGAGCAGCGCCTCGGTCGGCTCTGCTCCCACGCGCTCGTGGAACTGCCGGATGTGCTTCACGAAGGTGAGGCCGTCCCTGATGAGCGGCGGATCGACTGCGCTGATCCAGTTCACGCTCGAAATCGGCGTCGCGGCATCATCGCCGCGCGCCTCCACGGCCTCATGCGCGGTTTCCAGGAAAATGTCGCCAAGTGCGATGGCGGCCGACATGCTCCCGGGGAAGATCGCGGACGCGAAACGCTGGGCGGCGTCGCGGGTCGCCCCCTTGGCCTGGCGACGCAGGAGTTCCGCGGTCGCCAGATCGACGACCCGGTTCTTCGTCGGGTCCACAGCCACGAGCCGACTGACCGCGCCGAATGGGGTGTCGACCGAGATACGCCCGAGCTTCATGTCCTCCTCCCTTATTTATTATACGATACGTTTCGTATCTTTGATGGACACAGTTGTCAAGGCCGAACTCCTTCGACGGCGCGCGATATCTGCACGGCGAACCCGTTTGTCGAAAGACGCACCGCCGTGCTACGGAGACGAACCGGCTCGATTTCCGATTCAATCGTTCAGCACTGACCATGGCATCAAGCATTCAAGCAAAGCGCGCCACCAAAGGAGCTGCTGCCGGCGGACCGACGACTTCTCAAGATGCCAATACCTCGGATCCGAGGCCGATCGGAAGGCCGCGCGACCTCGAGTCGAGGCGTTCGATTCTCTCGGCCACGATGAGCCTGCTGCAGACCATGTCGGTCGGCGACCTCGCGATCGAAGCCGTTGCTCGCGAGGCAAGAGTTTCAAAGGCAACGATCTATCGCTGGTGGGACAGCAAGGGCGCGCTCGTGATCGACGCCTTCATGGAATCCCATTTCAGCAACACCCCGATGCCGACGGCCGTCGATCCCCGGACGGCCCTCAAGCGGCATCTCACGTCGCTCGTGCAATATTTCAGCGGCCGCGCCGGAAAACTCGTCGTGCAGATCCTTTGCGAAGGCCACGACAACAACGCGCTCCTCGCCGAGTTCAATGAACGGTTTGCCAAGAACCGCCGACGTCTCGTGCAGGAAACCTTTCAGCGCGGGCAGCAGGAAGGCCTGTTCAGGCCCGACGTCGACCCCGCATGGGCGGTCGAGATGCTGTATTCGCCGATCTACCGTCGCCTGATCTTCGGCCAGCCGCTGGATGAGGAATTCATCCAGCTACTCTGCAAGAGCGTCGATTCCCTGTTCTCGACCGAACCCAAATCCAAGGCGCTGCGACCGGGTCCGAAGAAGTAGCCGCGTCGCCTCATCCGCTCACGCGTTCTCCGGAGCGCTGACTGCACCCTGCAACGACTTGCGGCGGGGTACCACAACGGCAAGCGATGAAGCCGCGGTCGCCACGAGCTTGTTCTCCCGGTCCAGGAGCTGCGCACGCGCAAAGACAACGCTCCGTCCGCAGCGCTCGATTTCGGCAACAGCCCTGTAGTGACCTGGCCTTGCGGATCTCAGGCAGGAGACATTCATGTTGATGGTCGCAACGGACAGACCGTCGGGAACTGCAAGGAGCGCCGCATAGGCCATGGCAAAGTCCAGCATCGTGGTGACGATGCCTCCGTGAACCACATCCTCGGCTTGGAGGAAGTGTTGGCCGACGGAGAACGACAGCTCGATACCAGGTCCCGCTGCGTCGATGTTCTCAATCCTGGTCCCGAGGGATTCGGCAAGAGAGTTCGATGTGATCGCAGCAGGGAGCCCGTCTCCCGATTGATATCGACGCAGGAGTTGTTGATCGAGATTCATTGCGCCTTTCCACGCGGCTGAATTCCAAACTCCACCCGCCCTCGCGCCGCGCCAGCATCCAGCCGCAAGGATGATGATGCAAGCTGATTAGAGCCGAGAGCCCTCTCGTCACTACGCCGTGCTGTGTGCGACCGCGTTGTCTTTAAATACGGAGAAGCGGCCAACCAGGCAGAGGACGGACGAAAGCAGCAGGCAGCCTGCAGCAACCCCAAACCACGGAAGATAATTGCCGGCCGCGTCAAACATCGTTCCGGCCAGGATCGGGCCTCCGCCTCCGCCGATGGAGACCGCTAGGTAGATGCCACCGAACAGTGTGCTGAAGTGAGCGGGAGGGAAGCGCCTGCCAACGAGGAACAGGGCGAGATCAAATTCGGATCCAATGGTGAAGCCCATCGCCAGGGTGCCCGGCAGGATCAAATCCGAATTGCCGGACGCCAGCATGAGCACGCCGCACGCAGACAGCAGAAAAATCCCGGCCGCCAGCAGGTTGGTCTCGACCAAGTCCAGCAAGAATCCGGTGATCAGTCGTCCCGCGATCACGGCAAATCCAATCAGGCCGGCCAGTCCCGCGGCCTTGGCCGGCGCAATGCCACGGTCAGTCAGCATCGGAACGAAGTGAACGATCGTCCCGAAGATTCCCGTGGAGGCCAGCAGGAAGACGACCGCCAGCAGCAGGAAGCGGCGGTCGGCGTACAAGCCCCAATCCCGTCTGGCAGTATTCGGGTCGGATGTCCCAAGCCCCGCCTGATCCTTCAGCAGCAACGCAATGACGGGAAGGGTGCCGAGCGTAATCGCGGCTAAGCCGACGTACGCCCCCCTCCACCCATAGGTGGCGAGCAGCGGCCCGACCAGAGAGGGAAACAGCAGCGCTCCGACACCCGGACCGCAGTAGACAATGCCGTACACCAGTCCCAAGCGCCTCGGAAAATTGCCGACGATCATGCGCCCGTACGACACGGGCGTCGTCGCACTGCCGAGCGCGGAGAGGAGAAACGTCAGAAGCAGAAAGCTGAGCAAGCCCGCCGTTGCGAGGCCCAGTAACAGAAACGACAACGCCAGCCCGACCGCGGACAGCAGCGCCATCCGGTACGCGCCAAATTTGTCGACCAATCGCCCCGCAAAGGGACTGGCAAGACCAATGGTCAGAATTCCGATCAGGGGCCCGAGAGATGCCATGCCGCGCGTCCAGCCGAACTCCGCTGCCAGCGGCTTGAGGAACAGGCCCGACGTATAGAAATAGATCGATGAGACGCTCATCATCATGCCCAGCAGGCATCCCGCGACGAGATTCCGGCCGCGCCAAAGCTCGCCTGGCGAGCTCGTTTCGCCATTCATCCTTGCCTCCCTCCTCCGTTTCCAACCCTGCGTCTTATTATTGATCTTTTAATTACTAACCGTATCGTTTCGAAATTGACTGGTCAAGATGCTTTCACGCACTTGCATGGGGCACCGACCGGACAGCTTGATTTGACGCGCTACGAATGCCCAGTCGACAGCAGCGTTACGTCCACGAGCGACTTGTAATCCGGCGCGATGCCGTCGAGCAGACCGAGTTCAGAGCGCATCTGGATGAGCAGATCTACCCCGGCCGTCGTCGGGCGAAGATCGTCGGCAGCGGTTCGCAGCATCGCCCGGGCGGCGACCTGCGGGACTTGCGCTTCAACGAGCACATCGAGCGCGCGCTCCCTGTTTTCGTGGATCCACGACAGTGACGTCTCGACCGCCTCGATATATTTCCGCAGCGTCGCGCGACGATTCCTCATCGTCGCCTTGCGCGCGACGATGCCCTGACCGGGAAATTGCGGCCAGGATGCCTGAACATCCAGTAGCGCGTGGCAACCGGACTGGCGGGCAAGATCGTCGAAAGGCGGCCCGAGCATCGTGGCATCGCATCGACCCGCCAGCAGCGCCTCATATCGCTGCTTCACGCCTCCCAGAGGTAACCAGGAGCAGCGCTCCTCTTCGATCCCCTGCTGCTTCAGGAAGGCGCGCAGCACGATCACAAATCCGCTGTCGGCCGCATCAACCGCAAGGCGCGCAGTCGCCAGTTCAGCGATCGTCCGGACACTAGGAGCGGCCCACAGCGTCAGTGGCGTCGTCTGTTCTATCTGGCCCAGGATGACGAAATCGCCGCCGCGGCGATTCCAAGCCAGGATGTTGTCCATGGCGGTGACGGCTACATCGACCGCATCGCTGCGAAGATCGCGTTCCTGCTCCAGCGACGATTGTGTCAGCGTGGTGCTTATCGCAAGGTCCTTACCGACGCTGATACGATCCGCAATGATCAGCGGCAGCGGCATCACGAACACCGTTTGCCGAATTGCGGCCATGTCCCCCTCCGGATCGCCGTCCAGCGATCTCTCCTAGCCGGGACGATGGAGCACGTCTGTCCCTCTTCTTAGTGACGGGTCGCGAGCCACAGCGTCGCACGTGGAGACAATGGGGGCGCTTCCAGGATCGGCGGGTGGCTGGTAAGCTCGCGAAAAAGGCGGATTTGACGGAGGAAACCATGGAAGCGTCCCGTGCTCCCGGCTGGTCACACGACAATGACATCGCACCCGCGGTGCTCGCGATCGGTCGCCCCTCGTTTCCGCAAACCCTGATCGAGACGCTGCGGCGCATAGCGGGTGTCGGGCACTGCATGGTCTTCACGTTCGATGACGACCGGTCAGCGCGCTGCCTTCTCGATATCGGCAACATCCCGATCGGCCCCGATCTGGGCGCCGCCTACTCCGGTCACTTTCATCTCGCAGATCCAAATCGCGATACGATCTTTCGCGAACGCGCAAGCGTCTCGCCATTCGTGCTGCCGGCCTTCGCGCGCCGGATGTACAGCGCGAGATACGCCAAGATATTCTTCGAGGACGCCGACATCGTCGACAAATTCGCAACCGCGATCTGGGTCGATCGCACCTGCTTCTATGTGAATTTCTACAGAACCCTGGACCAGGGCCGCTTCAACTCCCATCAGGTCGAGCGGCTGAAAGGGATCGCGCCAGGCCTCGGTGCCGCCGTGGCACGCCATTTCCAGGCCCAGGCGCCGTCGGATCACAATCCCTTCCATAAGCTCGAAGTTCTGTTCTCGACGAGCGCCCCGCTGACGCGCCTAACCTGTCGCGAAAGGGAAGTGTGCCTGCGCATTCTCTCGGGCTTCAGTTCCGAGGCGATCTCCGCCGATTTGGGCATCAGCTTGCAGTCGACGTTCACTTATCGGAAGCGTGCCTACAAGAAGCTGGGCATTGTCTCGCAAAACGAGCTGTTCGCAATTGCGCTGCGCCTGCTGGCTTCGCCGCACCGTCTGAACTGACACGCTACGGCGATGGCCTCAGGCGGCGCGTACCGCGCCGAGAAACCGGTCGACTTCAAGCTTCAGCCATCCGCTCTCGCCGGACAGAGATCTTGCCGCAGCGAGGACCTGCGCCGAGGATGCCCCGGTGTCGCTGGCGCCGCGCTGCACGTCGGAAATGTTGGCGGAGACCTGCTGGGTTCCGTGTGCAGCCTGCTGGACGTTGCGCGAGATCTCGCGCGTTGCAGCTCCCTGCTCTTCAACGGCGGATGCGATCGCCGATGCGATCTCCGACATCCTGGCGATGGTATCGCCGATCTCCTTGATCGCGCCGACGGAGTCCTGCGTCGCGGATTGAATGCCGCTGATCTGCTGGCTGATTTCGTCGGTCGCCTTTGACGTTTGTTCGGCCAGCGCCTTCACCTCTGAGGCGACCACTGTGAAACCGCGCCCGGCCGCGCCCGGCCTCGCCCGCCCGCGCCGCCTCGATCGTGGCGTTGAGTGCCAGCAGATTTGTCTGCCCCGCAATCGTGTTGATCAGCTCGACGACGTCGCCGATACGGGCCGCCGCTCTTGCGAGCTCACCGACGCGACCGTTGGTCTTGTGGGCTTGCTCCACCGCAGCCCGCGCGATCTGCGCGGAATCCTGGACTTGCCGGCTGATCTCGTCCACTGACGACGCCATCTCCTCGGTAGCGGGGGCAACGGATTGGACGTTGGTCGACGCTTCTTCCGAAGCCGCGGCCACCATTGTGGCCAGCCCTTCCGAGCGTTCCGCCGTCGCCGAGAGGGTGAAGGCCTCAAGATGCGCATCCCGGGGATCTCCGGCGACGTCGTCGCCCGATTGGGAGTGGTTCCTCAAAACATCGCCGGCGGCGATACTTATCCCGCGCTCGAAAGGGGCACGATCGACGCTGTCGAATGGGTTGGCCCCTACGATGACGAGAAGCTCGGCTTCGACAAGGTCGCCAAATACTATTATTACCCAGGCTGGTGGGACTGCACGGGTCAGTTGGCCTTCTATGTGGGTGCGAAGGCATGGTCCGCGCTGCCGCCGCACTACCAACGCGTGTTCGAAGTGGCGGCCGCGGAGGCCTCGTAGGATATGCTCTCGCATTACGACGCGAGCAACATGGCTCCGCTGCGCCGGCTGATCGCGAACGGCACCGAGCTCAGACCGTTCTCGCGCGAGATCATGGAAGGCGGGTATCGCGCGGCATTCTCGCTCTACGCCGAAGAAGCCGAGAAAAATCCCGACTTCCACAAAATCTACGGCGAATGGCTGAAATTTCGCGAGGACATCGTGACCTGGTTCAGGGTCGCGGAGGCGCGCTTCGAGTCCAGTCTCTACGCCCTGTACAAGACATGATCGGAAGACAGTAAGCGCGCTGCCTTCACGAATGCCCAAACCTCGGGATAGATCGTATCGGCAAATCCAGAGGCGAACGCCAACGCAATCCCGTGTCGTCAGGCGAGCAGCTCTCTGATTCAGTCGCGATCGAATCGTAAAAAGACGAGGGCCCGAAGAGCCCTCGCAATCTGGGAGAAAGCGCTATCGTTGAGATTCGTCGGGTTTGACCGCCGATTGGTCGTGCAGTGAAGCGACTATTCAAACTCCAAAATCAGCGCGTCCACCGCGAGCGTAGCGCCGGCGCTGGCGTGGACCTTCTTCACGGTGCCGTCGCGCTCGGCGCGCAGCACGTTCTGCATCTTCATGGCTTCGACCACCGCGAGCGTCTCGCCGGCCTTGACCTCCTGCCCCTCGGTCACCGCGATCGAGACCACGAGGCCGGGCATCGGGCAGAGCAGCTTCTTGCCGGTGTCTGAGGCCGAGACCACCGGCATCAGCCGCGCGGAAGTCGCTTCCGCTTCGGTCCAGACATAGACCGGCACCTCGACGCCATGGTGCGCGAGGCGGATGCCGTTCGCAATGGGACGCGTCTGCACCGCGATGAAGTGGCCGTCGATGGTGCCCTGCCAGACCGGATCGCCCGGCTTCCACGGCGACTGCAACAGATGGGCATTGCCGGCCTTGCCCTCGGTATCGACGAAGCGCACCGCGATGGCGTCGCCCTCGCGGCCGACCTCGAGCAGGATCTCGTCGCGGTCGAGCCAGACGGCGCGGCGCCGCTCGCGCTGCACGACGCGGCCGCCGAGCTGGCCCGAGATCTGCCGCTTGCGCTCCCCTAGCACGTGATCGATGGCGGCGCCGACCGCGGCAATGCGCCGCGCGACCTCGCCCTCCGGCACCCGCACGGCAAAGCCCTTCGGGAACTCCTCCGCGATGAAGCCGGTCGAGAGCCGGCCCTCGCGCCAGCGCGGATGGTGCATCAAGGCCGACAGGAACGGGATGTTGTGGCGGATGCCGTCGACATAGAAGGCGTCGAGCGCGGTCGCCTGCGCCTCGATCGCGGCGGCGCGCGAGGGCGCATGGGTGACGAGTTT
>NZ_LSEF01000113.1 GCF_001641695.1 Bradyrhizobium neotropicale | reverse complement strand
CTAGGCGGTGTGGACACTTATCGCATCCATAGGACGATGGCAGCGAGAGTGACGACGGCTCGGTAATTTCGGGCGGTCTTTTCGAAGCGGGTAGCGACGCGGCGGAACTGCTTGAGTTTGGAGAAGCAGCATTCCACGAGATGGCGCTGGGCATAGAGATGTTTGTCGAGCGGATATTTGAGGGCGCGTGACGGGTTGTTGGGGATGACGGCGAGCGCCTTTTTGGCGGCGATGTCTTGGCGCAAATGATCGGCGTCATAGGCTGTATCGGCGATGACGACCTCGGCCGGCAGTCCCTCGATCAATGCGGCGGCCTGTGGTGCATCGCCCTTCTGGCCTGCGGTGAGCGTGAACCGTACAGGACACCCCAAGCCGCGAACGGCCATATGTATCTTCGTGCTCAGGCCGCCGCGCGAGCGGCCAAGCGCCTGATCTTCAGACCCCCTTTTTTCGCCCCGGCGGCGTGCTGATGCGCCCGGACGATGGTGGAATCGACGATCAGATATTCGAAGTCTGGATCATCAGACATCGCCTCGAAGATCCGCCACCAAACACCCTTGATGCTCCATCGACTGAAGCGCCGGAATACGCTGTTCCAGTCTCCGAACGCCTCCGGAAGGTCGCGCCAGGGAGAGCCTGTACGCACGATCCAGAGCACACCTTCCACGAACATCCGGTTGTCCCGCCCGGTCGAACCCTTCTGGTCGGGCCGGCCTATGATCAGCGGCGCCATGCGCTCCCAGGCCGCGTCGCTCAACACCAAACGATCCATCACACCCAAGGCCGCCTCCCAAAAAGAAGCCTTGAATCTGATTTGCTCTCAAAAGGGAATCCTTAGAGTCCACACCGCCTAGGGCTCGTTGCGCCCATCGAAGCGCGTACGGGCCGCCTCGATCTGCTCAAGATGCTCCATCGCCCATTTGCCCAGCGCCTCCACGGGCCGCGACAGCCCGCGGCCGAGATCGGTCAGTTCGTAATCCACGCGCGGCGGAATGGTCGGGAAGATCGTGCGCGTGACGAGCCCGTCGCGCTCCAGCCCGCGCAACGTCAAGGTCAGCATCCGCTGCGAGATGCCGTTGATCATGCGCTTGAGCTCGTTGAAGCGCTTTGGCCCGTCGCCGAGCATCATGATGACGAACACGCTCCATTTGTCGCCGACGCGCGACAGCACGGAGGCGACCCCGCGGCAGTCCGCATGGTCGGGATCCGGCCTCGGCGCGGCAGGCAAATCGGTGTGTGTCAGTTTCAAGGATGTGCTCATGGCTCAAAAAAGTGCGTTCTTGCGGGGATTTCGATAGTCACTCATGTAGCGCTGGTTACAATCCTATACCAGGGTGATCCCAAATGAAACTCCTTCATATCGACTCCAGCGTGCTCGGCCCCCACTCCGTCAGCCGGCAAGTTTCCGCCGCCATCGTCGACAGGCTCAAGCAGGCGACGCCGTCGCTCGACATCGTCTATCGTGACCTGACGCAGACCCCGCTGGCCCATCTTTCCGGATCGCACCTCGCGGTCGCGCAGGGCGCGCCCGCACCAGCGGAACTCGGCCCCGACCTTGCAGCGGGTGCGACCGCGCTCGACGAGTTCCTTGCTGCCGATATCGTCGTGATCGGCGCCCCCATGTACAACTTCACGATCCCGAGCCAGCTCAAGGCCTGGATCGACCGCATCGTGGTGGCAGGCAAGACGTTCAGCTACGGGGCGAACGGACCGCAGGGCCTCGCCGGTGGCAAGCGGGTGATCCTGGCGATCTCACGCGGCGGCTACTATGGCGCAGGCACGCCGCTCGCCGCGCTCGAGCATCTCGAAACCTACTTGCGCGGCGTGTTCGGCTTCATCGGCGTCAATCCCGAATTCATTATTGCCGACGGCATCCAGGTAGGGCCGGAGCATCGCGAAAAGGCGCTGGCGGGCGCGCTCGAGGCCGCGATCAATCTTCGCGCCGCTTAAGGCCGACGCAAGCTCCATCTGCCGCCGTCACCCGGCGGCGGCAGCCGGGGGCCGAGTAAGCGAAGCTAAAACCAGACCCCCTGCATGCCCAGGATCACGGCAATCAGCGAGATCAACAAGCCGACACCGGAGAAGATGGCGACCGCCACGAATTCAGTACTGTCGGAGCGCTTGGCCGGAATAGCGGATTTTTCAGTGTAAATACGCGGTGCTGAAATCGAAGAAAAAATGCGACCTGCTTTTGACATAACGGGCTCCCTTAAATGGGTCTTATGACCCCGCCCGTACGAATGTCTGTGCAGCTTGCGCCAAAGTTCAACGCATCACGGAAGGTTCATGAAATACACTTCCCTGACGCTAGAAACGGCCGGTGCAACCAAGCCCTGGCGCTACCGGCCGATTCAATTTTCGTCAGAGTTGCTCAACCGCGATAGATCGGAGCGCCACTCGGAGAGGCAACCGCGCCGCCGTCGACGAAGATCTCCTGGCCCTGCACATGCGCGGAATCATCCGAGGCGAGGAACAGCACCGTCTTCGAGATGTGATCCGGTTCACCGATGCGGCCGAGCGGCGTCGACAGCGCGATGCGCTTCTCGAACGCCTTTTCGGCTTCGGGCGTTGCGATCGCGGCGCCCCAGATCGGCGTGCGGATCGCACCGGGCGCGACCACATTGACGCGGATGCCGCGCGGCGACAGCTCCGACGCCATGATCCGCGCCATCGCCCGCACGCCGGCCTTCGCGGCGCCGTAAGCCGAG
Organism: Bradyrhizobium neotropicale; assembly: GCF_001641695.1. Lineage (GTDB taxonomy): Bacteria > Pseudomonadota > Alphaproteobacteria > Rhizobiales > Xanthobacteraceae > Bradyrhizobium > Bradyrhizobium neotropicale. The sequence continues at coordinate 139,239 of NZ_LSEF01000113.1, read as the reverse complement.
TAGCCGGGAATGCCGAGCACGGAAATCACCGAGCCGTTGAGAATGATCGAGGCATTGTCGTTGAGGTAGGGCAACGCCGATTGCACTGTGAAGAACACCCCGGTGAGATTGGTGCTGATGACCTTCTCGAAGGTCTCCAGCGTCGCTGAACCGAGCGGCGTGCTGCCGGGGATCCCGGCATTGGCGAATACGATGTCGAGCTTGCCGAACTTTTCGGCCCCCTTCCTGATCGCGGCTTCGGTCGCGGCGATGTCGGTCGCATCGGCAGCGAGCGCGAGCGCGTTCGGACCGAGTTCTCTCGCGGCGGCCTGCAGCGTTTCCTTGTTGCGTCCGGTGATGATCACCTTGGCGCCCTCGGCGACGAACAGCTTTGCGGTCGCAAGGCCGATGCCGCTGTTGCCGCCGGTGATCAGTGCCGTCTTGTTCTTCAGTCTCACGCTCGCCTCCAATGGTTGCATAATGAAACTACGTTGCCATCTAGGCCAAATGGTTTTATAATGCAACCACACAAGCGCGTGATCGATGCCGGGATCGGCGGACACGATGGGACCGAGACGATGGTGAAACGAACGAGCTTTGAAGGTGACGCCTGCCCGATCGCGCGGTCGCTGGAAGCGATCGGCGACTGGTGGTCGCTCCTGATCATTCGCGAGGCGCTGTTCGGCCTGCGCCGCTTCGGCGAGTTTCAGAGCAAGCTGGGTATGGCGAAGAACATTTTGGCCGTGCGGCTGCGCGCGCTGGTCGACCACGGCATCCTCGCAACCGCCCCCGCCTCCGACGGCAGCGCCTATTCAGAATATGTACTGACGCCGAAAGGCCGCGGCGCCTTCCCAATCCTGGTCGCGCTCCGGCAATGGAGCGAGGAGTTCGACGACCACCCCGAGGAGATCGCAACCATCCTGGTCGATCGCGCGAAAGGCCGCCCGGTGAAGAAGCTCGAAATGCGCGCCGAGGACGGCCGCCTGCTCACGCCAGCCGACACCATGCTGAAGCCACGGCCGGCGCCGCGGCGGCGGTCGGATTGATAGCACCAAACTGCTGCCACGGCGTCATTGCGAGGAGCTCGCGACAAAATTGCGAAGCAATTTTGCGCTGATGCGACGAAGCAATCCAGAGTCCCTCCGCGGAAAGACTCTGGATTGCTTCGCTGCGCTCGCAACGACGGCGCGGAGGGACTTGTACAAAATGAAGACGCCGTCGAAGATGGCTGGACACCGCAAAATGGCACCACCATGCCCCTGCTCGCCATCGTCTATTTTTCCATCTCCGGCACCACCGAGACGCTGGCGCATGCGGTCGCACGCGGCGCGGCCGAGATGGCGGAGATCGCGCTTTGCCGGATCGTCGGCGACGATATCGTGGCGGGCCGATTCCGGAATGCGCGATTGGTGGAGACGATCGACCGGGCCAGTGCCGTCGCTTTCGGCAGCCCGACCTACATGGGCGGACCGGCGGCCCAATTCAAAGCCTTCGCAGACGCTTCAAGTGACCGATGGAGCCAGCAGCGATGGGCTAGCAAGATCGCAGCCGGCTTCACGACGGGCGCCTGCGCGGGCGGCGATCAACTGCACACGTTGACCTACTTCTCCATTCTGGCTGCGCAGCACGGCATGCTCTGGTGCGGGCTGGATATTCCGGGCGGAGAGGATCCGAGCGGTCGCAATCGGCTGGGCAGCCAGCTTGGCCTCGCGACCCACCTGGTCGACGGCGCATTGCCGCAGAGCGATCTGATCACGGCCGAATATCTCGGCCAGCGATTGGCAAATATGGTCGGTCGCAATGATCGGGTTGGAGCGATGCGTTCAACTTTCTCACCGTCACCCTGAGCCGCTTCTTCAGCGGCCCTCGAAGGGCGACGGCCCGGCTCCTTCCGGGCTACTACGTAAAATCGAAGGTCTGGAGAACGATACGTTCGACCGGATCGTAATAAAGCAGGATGTTATCTGCGCCGGAGCTGCGGTAGTTCCAACCGGGTACGGCCGCAATGAACCGATACGGCCGGCCATCGCGCGTCATCGGGGATGTATCGCCGCAGGCATAAGTGAACGCGGCTCCGGGCACGTCTTGCCATTCCATGTTGCCAACCGGCGCGTCGCCGCCGAGCTGGGAAAGCGCTGGCACCGGGATTGGTTCTCGCCCTCGAAACACCCGGCAGATCTGGCCTGACTTGGCAAAAGCGGCCTTGCATGCCGCAAAGCTCGCATGCTGTTCGTCGTAATGATCCCGAAGATGCCCCTTTTCCCCTTCCGCTTCGGCCGCCTCGACCTCAAAAAACCGGAAATCGCCAAGCAACTTGTATCGATCGTCTGAGCCTACACGGAAGCCGATCCAGTTGCTTTGCAGGTAGGGCCCCCAATAGGCCTCGCCCATCTCGCCAACGTATCCTTCATAGGGCTCGATCGGACTGACGAGATGGAGCCAGCCCGAGAGGCTTGGATCGATTGCTGAAAGCTGGATGGATACGAGCGGATTGAGGAGGCGTTGATATCTGGCAACCGGTTCGACGAAGACCGCTTCTGGCTCGGGAAACGCTTTCAGAAATGGCTGAGGCAGGAAAGTGTCTTGCACGAAGTCTCCCTCGCTCGATGCTGGCGACCATGTTGCGCTGATCGCGAACTGCTCTTCGACGACATTCGCCCGTTGCACCGTAAAGGCGGTGTGACAGCGTGTGGCTCGTCCCCCGGCCGGACCTGAAGAGCCGCCTCACCATCATTGCGAGCGCAGCGAAGCAATCCAGAGTCTTTCCGCGGAGGGATTCTGGATTGCTTCGCTGCGCTCGCAACGACGGGGGGTTAGAGCGGTGCGCTCATTCTGCTGCCCGTCACCCTGAGCTGGCCGCTCCTTCAGCGGCCCTCGAAGGGCGACGGCCCCGCTGCATCTCGGCCGTTCATCCTTCGAGGCTCCCGGCGCGATGCTCTGCATCGCGCCACTCGCACCTCAGGATGACGGGTTCGACAGCAACACGCGGCCCCCCTCCGCCCCCTACGACAGCTTCCGCTTCGTCCGCAGCCTCAAATGCTCGTCGGCTTCGAGCTGCGTCATGCCCAGGAGATAATGCAGCACGTCGAGCTTGTGGCGCTCGGCGAGCTTGCGCAGCGCTGCCACCTGCTCGGCGATGAAGGCAACCGCCTCATCCGCCCCACCCTCGCCCGGTTCCTCATGACGCGAGCCTCGTTGCGCGCCTGTTACGGCGCGCGCCCGTTTTCTTGCTGGCTTGGTCACCAGTCCCCACCCGAATCCATGCCCCGCGCAAACTTTACGCCGACATCGACCGCAACTCCAGGGTGGTATTTTACAACTTTCTCGATATGAAACTTTTCCCATCGGGACGCCTTTCAACACCCCTCGATTTGACAGCGGGGGCCTCACCACCCATGTTCGGGTCGAAACGGCCGATGCGAGTCCTTTCGAATTCGGCCCAAGATTTTCCCGTAAGTTACTGGAACTACATGAATATCGTCATTGTGGAGTCGCCGGCGAAAGCCAAGACGATCAACAAATATTTGGGCTCGTCCTACGAGGTTCTGGCCTCGTTCGGCCATGTCCGCGACCTGCCTGCCAAGAACGGTTCCGTCGATCCGGACGAAAATTTCAAGATGATCTGGGAGGTCGACCCCAAGGCGGCCGGCCGGCTCAACGACATTGCCAAGTCCCTGAAGGGTGCCGAGCGCCTGATTCTCGCCACCGACCCTGATCGCGAAGGCGAGGCGATCTCCTGGCACGTGCTGGAGGTCCTGAAAGAGAAGCGCGCGCTGAAGGACCAGAAGATCGAGCGCGTGGTGTTCAACGCCATCACCAAGCAGGCGGTCTCGGAAGCGATGAAGCATCCGCGCGAGATCGACGGCGCGCTGGTCGATGCCTATATGGCGCGCCGCGCGCTGGACTATCTGGTCGGCTTCACACTCTCCCCCGTGCTGTGGCGGAAACTGCCGGGCGCCCGCTCGGCCGGCCGCGTGCAGTCGGTGGCGCTGCGCCTCGTCTGCGACCGCGAGCTCGAGATCGAGAAATTCGTGGCTCGCGAATACTGGTCGCTGATCGCGACTTTGCTGACGCCGCGCGGCGACGCCTTCGAGGCGCGCCTGGTCGGCGCCGACGGCAAGAAGATCCAGCGGCTCGACATCGGCACCGGCGCGGAAGCGGAAGACTTCAAGAAGGCGCTGGAACTGGCCACCTACGCGGTGACCGCGGTCGACGCCAAGCCGGCCCGGCGCAATCCGCAGGCCCCGTTCACCACCTCGACCCTGCAGCAGGAAGCCAGCCGCAAATACGGTTTTGCGCCGGCGCACACGATGCGCATCGCGCAGCGGCTCTATGAGGGCATCGACATCGGCGGCGAAACCACCGGACTCATTACTTATATGCGTACCGACGGCGTGCAGATCGCCGGCGAAGCGATCACCCAGGCGCGCAAGGTGATCGGCGAGGATTACGGCAACGCCTACGTGCCGGATGCGCCCCGCCAGTACCAGACCAAGGCCAAGAACGCCCAGGAAGCGCACGAGGCGATCCGCCCGACCGACCTCTCCCGCCGCCCGGCCGCCATGGCCCGCAAGCTCGATGCCGACCAGGCCAAGCTCTACGAGCTGATCTGGAAGCGCACCATCGCGAGCCAGATGGAAGCGGCCGAGCTCGAGCGCACCACCGTCGACATCACGGCGAAGGCCGGCGGTCGCACGCTGGAGCTGCGCGCCACAGGCCAGGTCGTCAAGTTCGACGGCTTCCTCGCGCTCTACCAAGAGGGCCGCGACGACGAAGAGGACGAGGACTCCCGCCGCCTGCCCGGCATGAGCGCGGGCGAAGCCCTGAAGCGGCAGTCGCTCGCCGTCACCCAGCACTTCACCGAGCCGCCGCCGCGCTTCTCAGAAGCCTCGCTGGTCAAGCGCATGGAAGAGCTCGGCATCGGCCGGCCCTCGACCTATGCCTCTATCCTCCAGGTCCTGAAGGACCGCGGCTACGTCAAGCTCGAGAAGAAGCGCCTGCACGGCGAGGACAAGGGCCGCGTCGTGGTCGCGTTCCTGGAGAGCTTCTTCAGCCGCTACGTCGAATACGACTTCACCGCCAATCTGGAAGAGCAGCTCGACCGCATCTCCAACAACGAGATTTCCTGGCAGCAGGTGCTGAAGGAATTCTGGCGCGACTTCATCGGCGCCGTCGACGACATCAAGGATCTGCGCGTCGCGCAGGTGCTTGACGTGCTCGACGACATGCTGGGACAGCACATCTATCCGCCCCGCGCCGATGGCGGCGACATCAGGCAGTGCCCGAGCTGCGGCAGCGGCCGGCTCAACCTGAAGGCCGGCAAGTTCGGCGCCTTCGTCGGCTGCTCGAACTATCCGGAATGCCGCTACACCCGCCAGCTCGCTGCCGACAGCGAGGCGAGCGCCGACCGCTCGCTCGGCCAGGATCCCGACACCGGCTTCGACGTCTGGGTCAAGGCCGGCCGGTTCGGGCCCTATATCCAGCTCGGCGAGCAGAAGGATTATGCGGAAGGCGAGAAGCCGAAGCGCGCGGGCATCCCGAAGGGCACGTCCCCCGGCGACGTCGACCTCGAGCTCGCACTGAAACTGTTGTCGCTGCCGCGTGAGATCGGCAAGCATCCGGAAACCGGTCAGCCGATCACCGCAGGTCTCGGCCGCTTCGGGCCTTTCGTGAAGCACGAGAAGACGTACGCCAGCCTAGAGGCCGGCGACGAGGTCTTCGACATCGGCCTCAATCGCGCGGTCACGCTGATCGCGGAAAAGGCCGCCAAAGGCCCGAGCCGGCGCTTCGGCGCTGATCCCGGCAAGGCGATCGGCGATCACCCGACGCTCGGCACCGTCACCGTGAAGAGCGGCCGCTACGGCCCCTACGTCACCGCAGGCGGCGTCAACGCCACGATCCCGAGCGAGATCGAGAAGGACGCGATCACGCTGCCGCAGGCGATCGCGCTGATCGACGAGCGCGCGGCCAAGGGCGGCGGCAAGACCAAGGCGAAGAAGGCCAAGGAGTCTAAGAAGGCAACCAAGGCGGCGAAGAGCGCCGATGGCGAGGAAGCCGCGCCTAAACCTAAGAAACCGGCCGCGAAGAAAGCCGCGGCCAAGACCAAATCAGAATCCACCAGCAAGGCGCGCGCAGCCGTGTCGTCGACCGCGAAGACGTCGCCGACCAAGGCAAGTGGCGCCAACAAGGCTCCGGCCAAGAAGAGTGCCGGCAAGAATTAGAGGTTAAGTGAAACGCAAGAATGACCGTGGCTTTCCCGATCGGAATGCCATCGTCGCCTTCATCAAGGCAAATCACGGAAAGGTCGGGACTCGCGAAATTGCGCGCGAGTTCGGCCTGAAGAACGCCGATCGCGTCGAGCTCAAGCGCATGCTGCGCGAGCTCGCCGACGACGGAATCATCAAGAAGAAGCGCCACAAGGTCTCGGAACCGGAGAGCCTGCCGCCGACGCTGCTCGCCGACATCACCGGTCGCGACTCCGATGGCGAGCTGATCGCCTCCCCCGCCGAATGGGACGAGGTCGAAAGCGGCGAGCCGCCAAAAATCCTCATTGAGATGCCGCGTCGGCCAAAGCCGGGTACGGCGGCCGGCGTCGGCGACCGCGCGCTGCTGCGCGTGGAGCGTTCGGACGAGGAGGAAGGCCCTGCCTATCGCGGCCGCATCGTCAAGGTCATCGACAAGGCCAAGAGCCGGATCCTCGGCGTCTTCCGCAGCCTTCCCGAAGGTGGCGGCCGGCTGATCCCGGTCGACAAGAAGTTCGCCGATCGTGAACTCAATATCGCGAAGACCGAAACGCAAGGAGCAGAGGATGGCGACCTCGTCAGCGTCGACATCGTCCGCTCGCGCGGCTTTGGCCTCGCCTCAGGCCGCGTCAAGGAGAAGCTCGGCTCAGTCAAGTCGGAGAAGGCGATCAGCCTGATCGCAATCTACGCCCATGACATTCCGCTGCAGTTCACGCCCGCGGCCGAGCGCGAGGCCGAAGCGGCAGAGCCTGCCAATCTGAAAGGGCGCGAGGACTGGCGCGACGTCCCGCTCGTCACCATCGATCCGCCCGATGCCAAGGATCACGACGACGCGGTGCATGCGCAGCCCGATGACGATCCGAACAACAAGGGCGGCTTCATCGTCAACGTTGCGATCGCCGATGTCAGCTTCTATGTCCGGCCGGGCACCGCGCTCGACCGTGATGGGCTCGACCGCGGCAACTCGGTCTATTTCCCGGACCGCGTCGTGCCGATGCTGCCGGAGCGCATCTCCAACAATCTCTGCTCGCTGGTGCCGGGCGAGCCGCGCGGCGCGCTCGCGGTGCGGATGGTGATCGGCCCGGACGGGCGCAAACGCTCGCACACCTTCCATCGCATCCTGATGCGCTCGGCAGCGAAACTGCATTACGCGCAGGCGCAGGCCGCGATCGACGGACGGCCGGACGACACCACCGGCCCCCTGCTCGATCCGATCCTCAAGCCGCTCTATGCCGCCTATGCCTGTGTCAAGCGCGCCCGCGACGAGCGCGATCCGCTCAATCTGGACCTGCCCGAGCGGAAGATACTGCTGAAGAGCGACGGCACGGTCGATCGCGTCGTCGTGCCGGAGCGGCTCGATGCGCACAAGCTGATCGAGGAATTCATGATCCTCGCCAATGTCGCGGCGGCCGAGATGCTGGAGAAGAAGTCGCTGCCGCTGATCTACCGCGTGCATGACGAGCCGACGCTGGAAAAGGTCCATGCGCTCCAGGAGTTTCTGGAGACGCTGGACGTCCCCTTCGCGAAAGCAGGCGCCCTGCGCCCGACGCTGTTCAACCGCGTGCTGGCACAGCTCGAGGGCCATGATTACTACCCGCTCGTCAGCGAAGTGGTGCTGCGTGCCCAGGCACAGGCTGAGTACTCCTCGGAAAACTACGGCCATTTCGGCCTGAACCTGCGCCGCTACGCGCATTTCACCTCGCCGATCCGCCGCTATGCCGACCTCGTCGTGCATCGCGCTTTGGTTCGCGCTCTCGGCCTCGGCGAAGGCGCCTTGCCCGACAGCGAGACGCCGGAAACGCTGGGCGAGGTCGCCGCCCATATTTCGCTGACCGAGCGGCGCGCGATGAAGGCGGAGCGCGAGACCGTCGACCGGCTGATCGCCCATCACCTCGCCGACCGCATCGGCGCGACGTTCCAGGGCCGCGTCTCCGGCGTCACGCGCGCCGGCCTGTTCGTCAAGCTGAGCGAGACCGGCGCCGACGGATTGATCCCGATCCGATCCCTTGGCACGGAATATTTCAACTATGACGAGAGCCGCCACGCTCTCGTTGGCACGCGCAGCGGTGCCATGCACCAGCTGGGTGACGTCGTCGACGTTCGTCTGATAGAAGCAGCTCCAGTTGCCGGTGCACTGCGCTTCGAGCTGTTGTCGGCCGGCGAGAGCGCGCCGCGCAGCCGCAGGGATTTTCGTTCCCAGCGCAAATCGTTCAAGGCGCATCCCGGACGCAGTCCGAAGCAAAAGAAGCGCAGGCCCGAGAAGCAGAAGAAATCCCGCAAGGGGAAGAAGGGCCAAGGAAAGAAGGGTAAAGGCGCAAAGGGCAACGCATGGACGCAATGAGCACGGCCCCAAAAATCTGGACGCGCGAGACCGGCCTCGTCGAGAAGCGCGACGTCTGGAGCGCGATGAAGCGCGGCTTTCGCGGGCGCTGCCCGCGCTGCGGCCAGGGCAAGCTGTTCCGCGCCTTCCTCAAGACCGCCGACAATTGCACGGCCTGCGGCCTCGACTTCACGCCGCATCGCGCCGACGACCTGCCCGCCTATCTCGTGATCGTCATCGTGGGCCACATCGTGGTGCCGACCATCCTCTGGATCGAGACCAACTATTCGACGCCGGTCTGGCTGACCTTCGCGGCCTATCTGCCCTTCACCTTCTTCGCATCACTCGGACTGTTGCAGCCGGTGAAGGGCGCCGTGGTCGGATTGCAATGGGCTCTGCGCATGCACGGCTTTGACGACAATCCTCCGGATGGTATTCCGCCGGTGTAAATCAAGAATAAGCAAAACAGTTCGGGTGAGGAAATGACGGAAGCGGCGCAGGCGGAAAAAGAGAAGGTTCACGACGAGAAGGAGCCTGATCATCATCCCTATTTCCGGCCCAGGGATGCCGCGACGCTGATCCTGGTCGATCGCAGTGGCACGATTCCAAAAGTCCTGGTCGGCAAGCGCCACGACAACGTCGTGTTCATGCCCGGCAAATTCGTCTTCCCCGGCGGCCGCGTCGACAAGGCCGATTATCGCGTGCCGTGCGCGGCACCAATCACTGCCGAGCTGGAAGCCAACCTCGCCAAGGGCAGTCCGAAGACGCCGGCGTCACGCGCGAAGTCGCTGGCCGTTGCTGCGATCCGCGAGGCCTGCGAGGAGACCGGGCTCTGCCTCGGGCGCAAGGCCGACGGCAAGGTGCCGAAGCTTGAGGGTCCATGGGCGCCGTTCGCGGACGCAGGCCTCTTGCCTGATCCGTCCGGCCTGTTCCTGATCGCACGCGCCATCACCCCGCCCGGCCGCGTCAAGCGCTTCGACACGCGCTTCTTCACCGCGGACGCCTCCGCGATCACCCACCGCGTCGAGGGTGTGATCCATGCGGATGCGGAGCTCGTCGAGCTGGTGTGGGTCGAGCTCGGCTCCAAGCCGCTCGCCGATTTGCATCCGATGACGCGCAACGTGCTCAACGAGCTCGACACGCGCCTCGCCACCGGCCCGCTCAGCCACGATGCGCCGGTGCCGTTCTTCCATTTCTACGGCGGCAAGATGCAGAAGGATATTTTGGGCTAGAGCGTTCTCAAGCGAAGTGGATACCGGTTCGCGTCGAGAAAACGCGTCAAAACAAGAATCTCAGCTCTCGGCCTCGTCATCCGCATCCGGCTCGGTGCCGACATAGTCGCGCGCCGGAAGCTTGAGGACGCGGCCAAGCTCGTTTGCGAACCTGTTCGCCTCGTCGCGCGTCGTGAAGCTCGACAGCGTGATCGGCGCAGTCCCCTTGTTGCCGCAGAGGCTGACGTCATACGTCGTGAGCTGCGGATCGTAGTCGTCCGTGATGCTGATCAGATGATAATCGGCGAGATTGCGCAGGCTGCGAATATTCAGCGGGCCGAACTGCCTGGTGATGACGATCTGGCGCAGCGATTCGTTGAGAACGACGAAGTAGCGAAACGTGAGCAAGATCAGGCCGGGTATGCCGACGAGGAGCCCGAGGCCGGTGAACACCAGCACGGGCACGAGGTCATCGGCCAATCGGCCGAAGCCGGAGAAGTCCTGCTGTAGGCCCAGGGCGACATTCCACAGCAGATAGGCGCTCGCCGCCAGGAGCGGCAGCGACAGCAGCCGGCCGATCCAGGGCATGGACCAGTCGATGCGGATTGTGCCGTCCACCGTCATTGCGCTTGCCATCGGAAGTCTCCACGCGGGCCGAAGTCATGGCTTGGTCGGCCCGGGCGGCCGATCGGTTCGATGGAGGAGTCCCTCCCTCTTCCGTCATTCCGGGGCGAGGGAGCCCCTCCTCCCGTCATTCCGGGGCGCGCTTCCTGGCGCGAGCCCGGAATCCATGCTTTCGCGGTCATTGCGGTCCGATGGATTCCGGGCTCGCGCTGACGCGCGCCCCCATTGCGCACTTGCGCAATGTGGAATGACGATTGTGCTGGGGGACGACCGAAAAACGAAAAATTGTTCCGCACCGTCCCCGTGGCGCCGACGGAGGCCGCACCTATGTGATGTCGACCGACACCCCAGAACGGACAGGGCGCGATGGCACAACGGCAACTCAAGCTTGGCGCGTTCATGCGCCCGATCAGCATCCACACCGGAGCCTGGCGCTATCCCGGAGCCTGGCCGGACGCCAATTTCAATTTCGATCACATCAAGACGCTGATCCGGAAGCTCGAAGCCGGCAAGTTCGACGCCTTCTTCATGGCCGATCACCTCGCCGTGCTGAACATGCCGATCAATGCGCTGAAGCGCAGTCACACGGTGACATCGTTCGAGCCGTTCACGCTGCTGTCGGCACTGTCCGCCGTCACCGAGCGGATCGGCTTGATCGCGACGGGATCGACGACGTTCGATGAGCCCTACCATGTCGCGCGCCGCTTTGCCTCGCTCGACCACATCAGCGGCGGCCGCGCCGGCTGGAATATCGTCACCACCTCGAACCCCGACGCGGCGCTGAATTTTGGCCTCGACGACCACATGGAGCACGCCGAGCGCTACAAGCGCGCCCGCGAATTCTACGATGTCGTCACGGGCCTGTGGGACTCTTTCGCCGACGACGCCTTCGTGCGCGATGTCGAGCAGGGCCTTTTCTTCGAGCCGTCGAAGATGCATGTGCTCGACCACAACGGCAAATATCTGAAGGTGCGCGGCCCTCTCAACATCGCCCGTCCCGTGCAGGGCTGGCCGGTGATCGTGCAGGCCGGCGCCTCCGAGGACGGCAAGCAGCTCGCAGCCGAAACCGCGGAAGCCGTGTTCACCGGTGGCGGCAGCCTCGCCGACGGGCAAAAGCTCTATGCCGACATCAAGGGCCGCATGGAGAAGATCGGCCGCGACCCCGAGCATTTGAAGATCCTGCCGGGCGCCTTCGTCGTGGTCGGCGACAGCGTCGACGAGGCCAAGGAGAAGCGCGCCCTGCTCGACAGCCGCGTGCACTACGACAGCGCCATCGCTTCGCTCTCCGTCATCCTCGGCACGGATGCATCCGGCTTCGATCCGGACGGGCCGTTGCCGGAAATCCCCGAGACCAATGCCAGCAAGAGCGGCCGGCAGCGGATGGTCGATCTGGCGAAGCGCGACAAGCTGACCGTGCGCCAGCTCGCCCAGCGCGTCGGCGGCTATGGCGGCCTCTCCTTCGTCGGCACCGCCAAGACCATCGCCGACCAAATGGAGGAATGGCTGGTCGGCCGTGGCTCGGACGGATTCAACATCATGTTCCCGTTCCTGCCAGCCGGCATTGACGATTTCGTCGACAAGGTGGTCCCGGAGCTCCAGCAGCGCGGAATCTTCCGCAAAGAGTATGAGGGGGCCACTTTGAGAGAGAATCTGGGCCTGCCGCGGCCGAAAAACCGGTTCTTTGAGGCGTGATGGGTCCGATTTGGGTGCTTTTCTAGCCCTAAAACCTTGACTTCCGGCGGTTTCTGGCTAGGTTGCCGGCCAACGCGGGCCGTTTGGCCGGCTCCAGATTCCCTTCATTTTTGAGGTCCTGAACATGGCCAAAGCGGTCACCATCAAGGTCAAGCTCGTGTCCTCGGCTGACACCGGCTTCTACTACGTCGCCAAGAAGAATTCGCGCACCATGACCGACAAGCTGGTCAAGAAGAAGTACGACCCGGTCGCGCGCAAGCACGTCGAATTCCGCGAAGCCAAGATCAAGTAAGATCGCGGAACGCTGAAGACTTTTGCGGGGCCCTTTCGGGCCCCGTTTTCATTTTTGGCTCCGCTCGTGTCCCGGACGCGGCGCAGCTCCATAAGCGCGTTCACACGCGTCTTCGACGCGCTCGCCGCAGAGCCGGGCCCGGACAGCGACACAGCACTCTCCGAGACATGGGCCCCGGCTCAGCAGCGCACCGTCAACTCGGCGCTACGCTGCGTTCGGGGCACGCGGGCCGCGCGTGGACGTGTGCTCTCAAAGTTGTCGCAACCGTTGTGCGCACAGGCGGCAGAGCCAGCCATGTCATCCAGCCAAGTCAGTATTGAGCCAGAAGCAGTCATCGGCAGATATCTGTTCAACCCTCAGTTGCTCAACTCGGAATGTATGTTACCGTGCACATAGCGGGACGGCGTCCCGTCCCGAATTTGGGAGGCTATGTCATGCGATTGTCGCCAAGCTTTGCCGCGCCCTCGGCCCTCGCCGTCCTGTCGACTGTCTTGCTGTGCGGTCCGGCCGTATCACAAATCACAGCGGGCTCCGCCCTTCCCCCCGTCACGGTCGACGCGCCGAAGCAGTTGGCAAGGCCGGTTGCGCCGAAGCAGACAGGAAGCTCGGTGTCATCGCGTCGGACAGCATCAACCGCTGGAACGTCATCAACCGCACGGACACCTGCACCAGATTCGGTCTTGGGCAGGATTGCAAGCCTGGAGAAAGTAGCCAGCAGCTGCAACGGTGGCTGTGCATCAAGCTTCCCACACGGCAAAGATCCCTGGGTTGGATGCAGCGAGTCGGGCGGAGGATTGAACTATGGCCCTCTCTCGCCAACGTGCCGAGACACTATCACCCATAAATCCTACGTGGATTGCGTCGAGACCAAGGTGTTCCTGGGCGAGTTTCGAAACAGAGCCCACTGGTTTTGCAGCAGCCTGCAGGCCGGCAACAGGTTCAAGGTCGCAGAACTCAAGCGGTCGGGACGTCCGCGCTAACAGCGCGGCATCGTTTGAAGCTTAAGGGCTGACGCACGCAACCATGCGCTCCGTCTCCCTCGAAGACACGCTGCGTCTCCACGCGTCATTGCGAGGAGCTCTTGCGACGAAGCAATCCAGGCTCGTTCCGCGGAGGCATTCTGGATTGCTTCGCTACGCTCGCAATGACGGAGTGCGGGTGGCAGCCCTACCCCTTCTCATGCACCGGCGTGCAACGCTGCTGCGCCGAGCCGCTGACGCCCGCGAGCCTTCGCCTCATCTATGCCGTGCGCAGCACCGGTGGCTGCGACGGCCGGATCAGCGCGAATGCGACCTGGATGATGCCGCCCGCAAGACCGAGCGCCACACCGATGCGCCAGGCCATGGTGTAGGAACCGAGTGCATCGTAGAGCACCCCTCCTCCATAGGCGCCGAGGAAGCTGCCGATCTGGTGGCTCATGAAGGCAAGGCCCTGGATCATCGCCTGCCAGCGAAGGCCGAACATCTCGGCGACGGCGCCCGCGACAAGCGGGCCGACACCCATCCAGAGGAAGCCCATGATCGCGCCGAACAGCAGCGTCGAAGCTGATGTTGCCGGCAGCGTGAAATACCAGGCGAGCGCGAGCGAGCGCAGGATGTAGATCGCCCCCAGCAGCGCCAGCTTGTTCCAGCGCTGACCGGCCCAGCCGAAGAACAGCGAGCCCAGCACGTTGAAGCCGCCGATCATGCCGAGCGTCTGCGCGCTCAGCATCGGATCGAGACCGCAGATCGCCAGATAGGACGGCAGATGCGTAGTCAGGAAAACGAGCTGCATGCCGCAGACGAGATAGGCGCAAGTCATCACCACGAACGAGGCATTGCCGAACGCCGCCTTCGCCGCCGTCGCAGCGGTGGCATCGCCGATATCATCGGCGGCCGGCTTCGGCAGCGGAATCCTGTCGATGCGCCCCGCATACCATGCGGCGGGAATCATCAGCACCGACATGACGACGAAGCCGGCGAGCCCGATGCGCCAGCCGAAACCCTCGTTGAGCATCTGTCCGATCGGCGCCGACAAGAGCGCGCCGAGCGAGCCCGCACCGGATACGATGCCGAGCACGGTCGAGCGCACCGTCGCAGGGACGGCGCGTGCCGCCACCGACATCGCAATCGCCGCCGCGGTGCAGGCCAGCGACGTGCCGATCAGCACGCCGCCGCCGACCATCACGCTGATGAGGCCGCCTGCGGTCGCCATCAAAGCCAGGCCCGCAATGTACATCAGCGAGCCGACGATCATGATGGGCCGGAAGCCATAGCGCACCGTCATCGCGCCGGCGAGCGGCTGGAGGAAGCCCCAGGCGAGGTTTTGCACGGCCAGCGCCAGCGTAAAATCCGACACCGAGATGTGGATGTCATGCGTCAACGGTTGCAGGAAGATGCCGAGGCTCTGTCGCAGCCCCATGCTCAGCGTCAGCATGATCGAGGCGCCGATCAGGATGGGCAATGTCGGACGCAGGACCTGCAACAGGGGCATTTTTGTTCTCCCTCGTGGGCGCGGCACGATAGCCGTCGTCTGCGATTCCCGTTGATTTTAGCTACACAGACCTGTTTACTTACCCTATAGAAGGCTGGTGCTGTCAAGCGAAGAGGGCTTATTCCGACGCATGGCTCCCCCGCCCACCCAACAGACGATGAAGGAGCGGATCCTCGAGACCGCCGACAAGCTGTTCTATCTGCAAGGCATTCGCGCCATCGGCGTCGACACCATCGCGGCCGAGGTCGGCATCTCCAAACGCACGCTCTACAACCACTTCCCCTCCAAGGACGCGCTGATCGCGGCCTATCTGGAACGCCGCTTCGTGCAGCCGCGCCCGTCCGACAAGCCGCCGGCCGAGCAGATCCTCGCCACCTTCGATTTGCTGGAGCGGCGATTTGCTGCGAAGGATTTTCGCGGCTGTCCGTTCGTGAATGCGGTCGCCGAGCTCGGGCCTGCGGACCGCGCGGTGAAGAAGATCGCGGTCGCCTTCAAGGAAAGCCGCCGCGTCTGGTTTCGCGAGCGGCTGAACGCGCTCGGTGTCACTGAGGCCGACGCACTCGCGACCCAGCTCGTCCTGCTGGTCGACGGCTCGATTGCGCAGGACCTCGTACGCGACGATCCCGCGATGGCCCGCGCGGCGAAGGAAGCAGCGAAGGTGCTGCTGCGGAATGCGGGTGTGGATGTGGGCGATGGTACGGCGAAGCCCGTGAAGGGCAAGCGTTCGCCGCAGTGACCACTGTCACCGCACTACGCGATGTCATCACCCGCGAAAGCGGGTGATCCAGTATCTCAGAGACGGTCGTTGGATACGGAGAAGCCGCAGCGTACTGGATTCCCCGCTTGCCGCCTACGCTGAAGCTTCGGCTGCCCAACAGCGTACGCTCCGGCGAAGCCTTGGCGTAGCCGGGTCGCGGGGAATGACAGCGAGTATGGGGCAGCGGAGTTCGCCCCACGTGCCAGTGCGGGATGATGAAATAATGCCGGTGTTTTGCCCGACGTGTCAAACGGCTCTACGGACGCACGAGGCATCCTCCGCCGGTCATAGGCTACTTTGCATGGGGTTGTTTTCGAGATTTTTTGTGACTGCCCCCGTCCGCACCAGGCCGGGACGACGGCTGAGGATGAGGCGCAGACGACGCGCCCCCTCACCCGCCCCGCGTCACGCCGCCTGCGACACCACGCGATTGCGGCCGTCGTGCTTGGCGCGGTAGAGCGCGGTGTCGGCGCGCTTGAGGACGTCGGCGACCGCCTCGCCCTTCTTTTCCAGCGTGGTGAGCCCGATCGAGATCGTGACCTCGATGCGCTTGGTGCCCTTGTGGATCGCGAACGGCTCGCCGGCAATCGAGCGGCGCAGGCGCTCGGCGACCATGCCGGCGACGTGGAGGTCGGTTTCCGGCATCACGATCACGAACTCCTCGCCGCCGTAGCGGCAGGCGAGATCGATGCCGCGGATCGATTTGCGCACGCGCACCGCGAACTCGCGCAGCACGTCGTCGCCGGCATCGTGGCCGTAATTGTCGTTGATCGACTTGAAGTAGTCGATGTCCAGGATCATCAGCGCGAGCGGCTTGCCGCGGGTCGAGGCCTGCTCGGCGAGCGTCGCCAGATGGCTCTCCATGTAGCGGCGATTGTGCAAACCGGTGAGCGCGTCCGTGATCGCCATCTCGATCGAGTTCTGGACGTTGTCGCGCAGGTGATCGGTGTAGCGGCGGCGGCGGATCTGGGTGCGGGCGCGCGCCAGAAGCTCGTTCTTGTCGATGGGCCGCAGCAGATAGTCGTTGACGCCGATTTCGAGGCCGCGGAGCAGCCGCGTCGAGTTCTCGGCATCCGCAATCGCGAGGATCGGCACATGGCGCGTGCGCTCCAGCGAGCGCGCCTGGCTGCACAGCCGCAGGCCGTCGAAATTGTTCAGGTCGAGCGAGACAATCAGGAGGTCGTAATTGCCTTCGGCCGCGTGGAACAGCGCTTCCGTCGGATTCGGCTCGACATCGACGGTGTGCTCGGCGGCGAGTTGCGTCGCCAGCCGTTCATAGGAGGACTGGCGGTCGTCGACCAGCAGGATGCGGCCGCCCTTGCCGGTGTCGGCCACGGCGCTCCGTTCGGGCGCCTGCATGCCGATCTCGAGCGAGGTGATGGCGCGCATGCGCAGCTCATCCGTCATCATCTTCAGCCGCGTCAGCGAACGGACGCGCGCGATCAGCACGACATCGGAGACGGGTTTGGTGAGGAAATCGTCGGCACCGGCTTCCAGCCCACGGTTGCGGTCGGCGGGACTGTCGAGCGCCGTCACCATCACGACGGGGATGTGGTGCGTCGCCGGATCGGTCTTCAGGCGGCGGCAGACCTCGAAACCGTCCATGTCGGGCATCATCACATCGAGCAGGATGATGTCGCATTCGGCGCGGCGGCAGATCGCCAGCGCCTCGGTGCCGTTCGCAGCGGTCATCACGTCGAAATATTCGGCGGAGAGACGGGCTTCCAGCAGTTTGACGTTGGCAGGGACGTCATCGACGACCAGGACACGCGCGGACACTTAACTCACTCCCTACCCGATGAAACGCCGGACCGTCTCAATGAATTTGCCGACCGAGATCGGCTTCGACAAATAGGCTTCGCAGCCGCCCTCGCGGATGCGTTCTTCGTCGCCCTTCATCGCGAAGGCCGTGACCGCGACGACGGGAATGGTGCGCAGCTCCGGATCGTCCTTGATCCAGCGCGTCACCTCCAGGCCCGACACCTGCGGCAACTGGATATCCATCAGCACGAGATCGGGACGCATCTTGCGAACGAGATCGAGCGCCTCGTAGCCGTTGCTGGTGCCCGAGGTCTGGTAGCCGTGCGCCTCCAACAGGTCGCGGAAGAGCTTCATGTTGAGCTCGTTGTCTTCCACGATCAGGACGGTCTTAGCCATCCCGTCCTCCCGTTTGGCAAGGAGACCGATACATGTGACGCCTCAGGCGCCTCTCGCCGGCGCTTCAAAAACTGGATTCAAACTAGCCTCAGATTCGCTCTAGTTTCGTTAAACCCGAGGGCCGACTTTCTGCGATGTGGTTCCAGTTGCTTGTCTGGGGTCGCAAGACAGAGCCGCGAGACTCGGGCATGATGATTCCAAATTAGAGACCGAAAGTTAACGGAAAGGCAAATCGGGCGCTTGAAAAAGCCTGTTCACACCCCCCGCGAAGTAGCTGAAATCGTTGCGATTCAGGCGCTCTCTTTTGTCGCGAGCGAGCCTGAGCGGCTGGGCCTGTTCCTGGCCGAGACAGGTGTCGGCCCGGAGACGCTCCGGAGCGCCGCCTCGAACCCGAATTTCCTGCTCAGCATACTCGATTTCGTGCTGCGCGATGACGCGACCGTGAAGGCGTTTGCGGCCGCCTCGGAACTGCATCCGACCAACATTGCCGCAGCGCGGCAGGTGCTGGGCGACGCGCTCGGCGACCGGCCCTGGGAGCGCGACGTGCCGTGAGCACCCTGGAGGCGGCCGGGCCCCGCTGCTTTTGCCGGGATTGTCTGGCCGATCTGGACATGGGGGTGCGGCGGTGCTCCGCCTGCGGTTCCCCTCGCCTCGTCCGCCACCGTGCGCTGTCGGCGCTGACCATCGCCCATATCGACTGCGATGCCTTCTACGCAACGGTGGAGAAGCGCGACAATCCTGATATCGCCGACAAGCCGGTCATCATCGGCGGCGGAAAGCGCGGCGTGGTGTCGGCTGCCTGCTACATCGCGCGCACTTTCGGCGTCCGCTCGGCCATGCCGATGTATAAGGCGCTGGACGCCTGCCCGCATGCGACCGTGATCCGGCCGGACATGGCGAAATATGTCCGCGTCGGCCGTGAAGTGCGCCAGGCCATGCAGGCGTTGACGCCGCTGGTCGAGCCGCTCTCGATCGACGAGGCCTTTCTCGACCTCTCCGGCACCGAACGCGTTCACGGCATGGTTCCCGCAAAAGTGCTGGCGCGCTTTGCCCGCGACGTCGAGCACGACATCGGCATCACGGTGTCGGTCGGCCTGTCCTGCAACAAGTTCCTGGCCAAGATCGCCTCCGACCTCGACAAGCCGCGCGGCTTTGCCGCGCTCGACCAGGAGGAAGCACGCCTGATGCTGGCGGAGAAGCCGGTCGGCTTCATCTTCGGCGTCGGACCTGCGACCCAGGAGCGGCTGACGCAGCGCGGCTTCCGCATCATCGCCGACCTTCAGAAGGCCGACGAGATCGAGCTGATGCGGCAATTCCCGAGCGATGGCCGCCGGCTGTGGCGGCTCGCGCGCGGCATCGACGACCGCCGCGTCGAGCCCGACCGCGGCGCCAAGACGATCTCGAGCGAAACCACGTTCGAGACCGACATCCGCGACTTCGCGACGCTGGAGAAAATCCTGTGGCGGCTCTGCGAGAAGACCTCCTCGCGGCTGAAGAGCAGCGAGCTTGCCGGCACGACCATCACCTTGAAGCTGAAGACCGCCGATTTCCGCCAGCGCACGCGATCGCAGTCGATCGCGGGTCCGACCCAGCTCGCCGCGAAGATTTTTGCGATCTGCCGCGAGATGCTGGCCAAGGAGATCGACGGCACCGCCTTCCGCCTGATGGGCGCCGGCGTCAGCGCGCTGCGCACCGGCTCTGCGGCCGACGACACCGACATGCTCGACCGCCGCGCCGCCCACGCCGAGCGCGCGATCGACGGCCTGCGCAAGAAGTTCGGCAACGCCGCGGTGATCCGCGGCATCTCGTATGAGGGGCCGGAGAAGGCGCCAGAGTGACGTTGGCCGGGCCGAAGTCAGTCGTGCTCGAAGATCCTGGCGCCGGGATAGACGCGCCGGGCGTATTGGACCACCAGATGCCGGTCCTGAGTTGCCAGGAACGGTGTTCGGATCTGACAAGACCCGACGATGAGATGCCACAAGCCGTTGAGCTGTCGAATGATGACGTTCATTGAGCGGCCTCGCAGTGATCCGAGTTGGCTCAAGTGTAAGAATCGCCCGCCCGGGGCTCAATTGTACGAGCGTTAGAGCAGAGCATGAGAAGGAATAGAGGAGATATACAAAGGTATGTTGGCGAGCCCCCCGTTGATTTACGGTGCTGGTGGCTTTCGCAAGAGCTCTCCCTATCCGACGCGCTGATCCAAGATCGTCATTGCGAGCGCAGCGAAGCAATCCAGGGTCCTTCCGCGGCGACACTCTGGATTGCTTCGACGCTCGCAATGACGGGGTGTGGGTTGCAGCGCTGCAACCTGAGAGGCTGGCAATCGTGACAGGCGAACGTGATCTCGACGCGCTGTTGAGGGACATGAAACCGGAGATGCAGGAAGGCACCTTCGTGTTTTGCACGGTCCGGCCGAACAAGCGCCCTCCGGCGGCGGTCCACCCGCTGCTGACGTTCCGCGAGCAGGAAGGAACCACGCTCGTGATCCAGCGTGAAGAGGCCGAAGCGGCGGGACTACGCTACGCGTTCGCCGCGCGCCTGATCACCTTGACGATTCATTCCGCACTCGATGCAGTGGGTCTTCTGGCCGCGGTCACGTCGCGTCTGGCCGAATCCGGCATCAGCGTGAACGCCGTCTCGGCCTTTTATCACGATCACCTCTTCGTGCCCACGGACAGGGCCGACGAAGCTCTGGCTGTTCTGCAGGCGATGTCGAAAGCGAAGCAAAGGTAGCCCGCATTACGCTGCGCTCCATCCGGGCTCGAAATTCGAGGCCTCAATCCGCGACCGCGACCGCTTCGATCTCGATCATCCATTCCGGCGCGGCGAGTGCGGTGACGCCGACCAGGGTGCTGGCGGGCGGGTCCATGCCTTCGAAGAAGACCGAGCGGGCCTTGCCGATGATGGGACGGAGCTCCGGCTTGTAGTTCACCACGAAGGTGGTGATCTTCACGATGTTGGCGTAGCTCGCACCGGCCGCCTTCAGCGCCAGGCCGAGATTCTGCATCACCTGCGTCGTCTGCGCGGCGAGATCGCCCTCACCGACCACGCGCCCCTCCTCGTCGACGGACACCTGCCCGGAGATGTAGATGGTGCGCGCACCGGAGGCCGTGACGACGTGGGAATAAGCCGGATTGTGATGCAGGCCGCTGGGACGGAGATGATCGAGCTTGGGCATGATGCTGGTTCCCTGGCATTTTTTAGTTGGGTGCAAGCTTATCCGGATCGCGACTTCCGGACCAGCCGGAAGATGCGACGGACCGCGCCCTCGCGCTGCTATCTCTCCCGCATGCTTTCGTGCCGGTACCGCGCCAGCGGCGACAAGAGATAGCTGATGATCGTACGGGTCCCTGTCTTGATCTCGACGCTCACGGCCATGCCGGGTGAGAGACTGACGTATTTGTCCTCGATCAGCATTCGGTCCCGGCTGGGGGATATCCGGGCCGAATAGACCAGCTCCTGCCCCTTGGGTTCGCTGCTGTCCTGCTCGGTGCCCGCAGACTTTTCACCGCTCTTGTCCAGCGGCTTGTCGCGCGTGATCGCATCGTGCGACACGCTCGAGACCTTGCCGTCCAGCAGGCCATACCGGGTGAAATTGAATGTATCGATCTTGAGCGCCACGTCCTGGCCGACCTCGATGAACCCGATGTCGCGGTTCGACACCATCGCCTCGATCTCCAGCCGGCTCTCCAGCGGCACGATCACCATCAGCGCCTGCGCGGGCGTAACGACACCGCCAACCGTGTGGATCGCAAGCTGCTGGATGACGCCATCGACGGGAGCGGTCAGGCGCTGAAAGCTCTTCCTCTGCTCGGCCTTGACGACATCCTGCATGAGACCCGCAGCCCTCTGCTCGGCTTTTGCGAGGTCATCAGACAGCGAGCGCTGATATTCGGCCGTCGTCTTCGTGCTGGTCTCCGCCAGCGCGGCCAGAGCTGCATCAGCCTCCTTGTAGCGGCTCTTTTGAACCAGAAGCTCCTGCTGCTGGCCCACCAGATCCTGAAGTTCCTGGAGATAGAACAGCTTCGATCCCAATTCCTTGTCGAACAGGAGCTTGCGCATATCGACCCGCTGTTGCAACAGAGGGATGGTTGCCTCGAGCTTGCCGATCGAGGCCGTGATCGTCGCGCGCTCGGCTTCCTTCTGCGCGACCTGATGTTCGATCGATGCGAGCTTGGCGTTCTGTTCGACAGTCTGGCTGGACAGAAGCCGTCGCTGGACCCGCACGAGGTCGGCGGGAGCGTTCTCGGGTGGTTGGAAGTTCGCAACTGGATCACCGGCATCGGAAAGAGCCGCGCGCAACCGCGCCGCCTCGAGCTGCGCGCCTGCAAGATCGCTCCTGAGATGCCCAAGCTCAGCCTCGTTCATCGTGGAGTCGAGATCGACCAGCACGTCCCCCGCCCGCACCGTCTGGCCATCGACGACCTTGATGGCGCGCACCACGCTGGTTTCGAACGGCTGGATCACCTTGGTTCGGCCGCTCGGAATGACCTTGCCCGGCGCTACCGCGACGATATCGACGGTCCCGAGGCAAGCCCAGACGATCGCCACCGAGAAGGCGGCGACGATCACGGCACCGACAGCGCGCCCGACGGGATTGGGCGGCGCCTCGACGATCTCCAGCGCGGCCGGCAGGAATGCAATCTCGTCCTTGCCCCTGGCCGGCGCCTTGATGACCGGGAACGGCACCACCCCGCTAGCTGATTTCATGCAACCCTGCCTGCAGCCGGAACAGCGTGGCGTATCGCCCGCCTGTCTTGATCAGCTCCTCATGGGTGCCGTCCTCGATCAGGCGGCCACGGTCCATCGTGATGATCCGGTGGGCCATGCGCAGGGTCGAAAGGCGATGCGCGATCACGAAGACCGTGCGCCCTTTCGCGATCTGCGCCATGTTCTGCTGGACGATCCGCTCGCTCTCATAGTCGAGCGCGCTCGTGGCCTCATCGAGGATCAGGATGCGGGGATTTGTCATGAGCGCCCGCGCGATGGCGATCCGCTGTCTTTGACCACCCGACAGCGTGCTCCCCTGCTCGCCGACGACCGTGTCATACCCTTCCGGAAGTTCGAGGATGAACTCGTGCGCTCCGGCAAGGTTGGCGGCTTCGATCACCCGCTCGATGGGCATCGCCGGATCCGCGAGCGCGATGTTGTCGCGAACGGTGCGGTTGAACAGGATGTTCTCCTGCAGCACGATTCCGATCTGCCGGCGCAGCCAGCTTGGATCGACCATCGCCAGATCGGTGCCGTCCACCAGCACACGACCGCTCTCCGGCACATAGAGCCGCTGGATCAGCTTGGCGAGCGTGCTCTTTCCCGATCCCGACGTGCCGACGACCCCGACGAACTGCCCCGCCGGCACGTTCAGGCTCACGTCGCTGAGAATCTCCGGACCGTCGATGCGGTAACGAAAGGTGACATGCTCGAACCTGATGTCGCCGCGGATCGCGGGCAAGGCCGCTCGCCCGGGCGTGTACACCGGCTCCGCCGCCGTGTTCAGAATGTCGCCCAGACGCTGAACCGATAGTCGCGCCTGGTGGAAATCCTGCCAGATCTGCGCCAGACGAAGGACCGGCGTACTGACGCGGCCGGCCAGAAGATTGAAGGCGACAAGTTCGCCAACGGTCAGATCGCCACCGATGACGAGCCTCGCACCGAAATATAGGATTGCGGCCGTCGCGACCTTGCTGACGAACTGGATGGCCTGGCTCGCGGTGTTGCCGAGACTGATGACGCGAAAGCTCGCCGCCACGTAGCTCGCGAGCTGCTCCTCCCAGCGCCGCTGCATCTGCGGCTCCAGCGCCATCGCCTTCAGGGTCTCGACGCCCGTGACGCATTCGACCAGAAATGCTTGGTTCTCCGCGCCACGCTGGAATTTCTCGTCGAGACGCCAGCGAAACGCGGGACTGACACCAGCCGAGATGGCGATGTAGAACGGGAACGCGGAGAGCGCCACCAGCGTGAGCAGCGGCGAATAGAACCACATCACCGCGAGGAAGACGATCGTGAAGAAGAGATCGATTGCGATCGTGAGCGCTGAACTGGTGAGAAAATTGCGGATGTTCTCCAGCTCCCGCACCCGCGCCACCGAGTCACCGACGCGACGCGCCCGGAAATATCCGATGGGAAGCGCCAGAAGATGCCGAAACAGCCGCGCGCCCAACTCGACGTCGATGCGGTTGGTCGTGTGCGAAAACAGGTAGGTCCGGAGCGTTCCGAGGATCGTTTCAAAGACCGCGATCGCAACCAGGCCGGTCACGATGACGTCCAAGGTCGTCATGCTGCGATGGACGAGCACCTTGTCGATCACGACCTGGAACAACAGCGGGGAAACCAGAGCGAAGAGCTGGAGGAACAGCGACCCGACCAGGACCTCGCCGAGCAGCCGCCGGTATTTATGGATCGCGCCCAGGAACCACGTGATGTCGAAGCGCCGGGACAGGTCGGTCAGGGGCGCTCGCTTGGCGATCAGGATCGCCCGGCCATCCCACGCTTCCTCGAATTCGGCCCGGGTCATGAGATCCGGTTTCGGGGCGTCCGGCACCTGGACGATGATCTTGTCGTGCCCGGCCTTGCCGAGCAGCAGAAACCCGCCGTCGCGCAAAACTGCGATGCATGGCATCGGCATCCCGGCAAGCCGATCCCAGGTCGCGGCGACCGCCCTCGCCTTCAGGCCGAAGCTCTTCGCGCAGCGCAAGACCTCGGTGACGCCGAGCCTGTCGCCGAATTGATGCCGGATCTGGTCCGGGCTTGCCCCCACGCCATTCAGGCGCAACAGGGCAACGATCGCGTGAAGGCCAGGATCGGCGGGCAGTTCACGGGCTGCGCCCTCAGCCATGCGCAGCACCGTCATGTTTCAACTCCGTTACCCGCGGACACCCCGGCGGGCTGGTTGTCGGCTCCATAGATCCCCTCATCGGGCACGCTGCGAGCAACCGCGCCCAAAATCATATGATATCTTATCGATATATGTTATATACGACGAATGCGACTCACATACGAACGTCGATTCAATTACACGGCATACGCCGATGCCGTGATCAAGGGCGCCCTCGCGTCAACGCCAACTGCATCTGGCTGACCTTCATTATCCATTATCGGGCTCGCGGCGCGCCTGCAGCACCCGGAAAATAGGAGCCGCGTGGTACTTATTATCGAGGACGCATCGGTCAACGCCTGATGATCCACCGCGACATGACGCTGGCATCGTTCGACGGGACTCTAATGCGGCAATCCGACGCGTCAGCGCGACGCGATATCACATAACAATGGATGGGAATAAACCATTACTCACCGTGTTATGATAACAAAATTGACTTGTATATCGTAACTGGACGCGCGATCGAGAAGACCCCGGGCTTCGGGATGCGAGAACGGAAATTGGACACAATGAATTTTTCCAGGAGAATGCGATGACTGAGACAGTACAACCGGGCGATACCTTGGAGGTCGGCTCGGGGGCAACCGCTGACGGGACCTTGGTCCTGTGGAACGGTACGCTCGAGATCAACGCCGGTGGCACGGCCAGCGGAACGGTCGTCAATGGCGGCGGCCTGCTGGTGGTGGACTCCGGTGGAACCGCCGTCGATTCCTTCCTCGGCGGACTTGCCGTCGAGAACGTGTTCGGCACCGACATCAACGCGACGGTCGCCGGCGGCGCCGTCATGAACATTTTCAACGGTGGCAAGGCGATCGGCACCACCTTGGACGGCGCCACTCAGAACGTCTACTCCGGCGGAACGGCCAGCAACACCACGGGCGGTGGCGTTCAGGCCGTCTATGACGGCGGTATCGCGACGGGGACCAACCTGAGCGCCGGCGCCCAATGGGTCTATTCCGGCGGCATGGCCAGTGGCACGACGCTCGGCAACGGCATCTACCAGGCCGTCTATGGCGGCGCGACCGCGAGCGCCACGACCATTGCAGGTGGCCAGGAGGACGTCCTCGGCACCGCGAACGACACGATCATGACCAGCGGGTGGCAGTTTATCGGAGCCGGTGGTGTCGCAAACAACACGACCATGTCCGGCGGGTTCGAATATGTGCTGGCCGGCGGCACCGCCAACGGCACGACGGTGCGCGGCGGATCCCAGATCGTATGGGACGGCCTTGCGAACAATACGGTGATAAATGGTGGCACAGGCACGCAGACCGTCCTCGGCGGGGGCGTCGCCAACGGCACGGTCGTCAACAGCGGAACGCAGAACGTGGAAGCCTACGGTCTGGCGGTGGGCACCACGGTGAACCACGGCGGCTACGTAGTCGTCACCTCAAGCGGCTTTACGAGTGGCTCTGTCATCAACAACGGCGGCTACGAATTCGTCAGCGCAGGAGGAACCGCAGCGGGAGGGATCATCCATCACGGTGGCTATGAAATCGTCAGCGCTGGTGGGACCTCCGAGTCGGCGACCGTCTATGCCGGCGGCTACGAGGTCGTCGACACCGGCGGCATCTCGAAAGACGCAACCGTGCTGACCGGCGGCTACGCCATGATCCAGGTCGGAGGCCTGGCAACGAACATGGTCATCAGCGCCGGATACCAGTTCGTCTACGGCACCGCGGACAACACCACGAACCTCGGTGGCACCGAATACATCTATGGCGTCGTAGACAATGCCGAGATCGGAAATCGCGGTAAGGAAAACGTCATGGGCGTCGCCAACGGCACCGTCGTGAACAGCGGCGGCCTCCAGACCGTGACGGGCGGCATCACCAACGGAACGATCGTCCACAGCGGTGGCGTTGAGCTCGTGAACAGCGGCTTGGCCAACGGCACGATCATCTCCGGTGGTCTTGCGCATATTGCCGTGGGTGGCGCGGCGATCGACGTCACGTTCCAGGGCGAAGGCGGTACGCTTCAGCTCGACGCCTCCGACCTGTTTTCGGGGCAGATCGCGGGCTTCGGCGACACCGACATCATCGACCTCCGGGACATCGCCTTTGGCGCAGGGACGACGTTGGGCTATGCGGCCGCCCCCGGCAATGCGGGTGGCACGCTGACCCTCAGCGACGGCTTCAATTCAGCTTCGCTGATCCTGCTCGGCCAATACTCGGCCGCGAACTTCGCGCTGGCTTCGGACGGACATGGCGGCACGATGATCACCGAGCACATGGCGGTGGCACAGGCGAACCTAGCGCCCAACGCCCTGGCGGCCTGACGGCAGAACGCGCGGCGGGGCCCCGGCTCCGCTAGCTCCGAAATATCGAGGGCGCGGTCTCGCCGAGGCCGCGCCCTTTTTTCTCACTGCTGGAATGTGCCAGCGCGCGGAACTTCGCCCTCAATTACAGGGCTTGCTGTCCTTCACGTCGAACTTGCCGAGCGCGCCGGAGATCACAAAATCGTTGTAATCGAGCACGAGCTGACGGGAGACGCCGTTTTCGTAGAGCTCGAACGACATCGCATAGACCGGCGTCTGCTCGCCTTCCTTCTGCTGCACGTCGCGGTCGAAATAGCTGACGGTGACGGGCCAGCGCTTGAGCGACTTCATGTGCTCGTCGGTGGTCGACGGGTCGGACGAGATGGCGCGGTCGGCGGGGATCGGCTGGCCGATCACGGTCAGCGTGTTGTAGACCTTCTGGCCATCATCGGAGCCGTCATAGACGGAGAGCTCGAGCAGCGACTTGCCGTCCTTGGCGGCGGCGATGATGCGCTGGATCTGCTCGGTCGGAAACACGATCTTGCCGTCGAGGGCAAAGCTCTTTGGCGCCGGCAGCTTCAGCTTGACGTTAATATGGTCGCCGTCGCGCTCGGCGGAACCGTCGACCTTTGCGGCCTCCGTCTCGTTCATGCGCGTCTCGATCCTGAAGCGGTAGCTCTTGCCCGCGGCGTCCTCCCAGGAATTGGATCGGAGATCGCTGAGCGTGACCTTGCCCTCGCCGCTGTCGAGCTCGGAGACCTGGCGGAATTCGGAGGTGTAGCCCTCGCAAGAGTTGCCGGTGAAATTGTAGAGGATGCGGCCGCGCGCGCTGTTGACCGAGTTGGAGCGCGATTTGGCGAGACTCAGATCATAGAGCGCCTGATGCGCGAGAAACGGGCCGCTCGCGGCCTGCGCCCCGCCGCCCGGGCCGAAAGTGGCCGCAGCGAGCGCCATCACACCGAGCGAAGTCCGGAAAAGGTGCACCATGTCTATTCCCTGGGGAAACGCAGATTCGACACTTTAATGACCGTCCCATTGCGTCGCAACTGCGGCCGTTTCACGTAAAGTTGCGGCCTCGCGTTGAACCTCCTGGACTGCCTCAACAAAATGCAGTTCGCCGCCGGGCTGCCCACCCGCCCCACCGGCTTGCTTGCATGTGGCTGCCCAATGGGCGAAACAGGCCCGGCCCGGCCGCAAACTGAAAGCGGCCGGGGCGGATGAATTCTCGGACACTTCCTGGACATCGAGGTCGAACATGGCGGGCACGGTCGAACAGAAACTGGCGGAACAGGGCATCAAGCTGCACGAGGCGCCCACGCCCGTGGCCAACTACGTGCCGTTCGTGCGCACCGGCAACCTCCTGTTCGTCTCCGGGCAGGTCTGCTTCGACCCCGCCGGAAAGCTGATCGCCAAGGGCAAGCTCGGGGCCGGCGTCACCATTGAAGACGGTGCCGCGGCGGCGCGGGGCTGCGCCATCAACCTGCTCGCCCAGGTCAAGGCGGCGCTCGGCGACCTCGACAAGGTCGTGCGCGTGGTGCGCCTCGGCGGCTTCATCAACTCGGCGCCGGATTTCGTCGACGGACCGAAGGTCCTGAACGGCGCCTCCGACCTGATGGTTGCGGCGTTCGGCGACAAGGGCCGCCACGCCCGTACCACCGTCGGCGTCGCTTCGCTGCCTGCGGATGCGGCGGTCGAGGTCGAAGGCATCTTCGAGGTCGCCTGATCTGAGGGAGCAAGCAGCGTGCGTGCTCCGGATTGGCTGACAGCGCGGCCGGTCGCCCATCGCGGCCTGCATGACATTTCGCGCGGCATCGTCGAGAACATGCCGGGCGCCGTGCAGGCGGCGATCGCGGGCAATTTCGCCATCGAGGTCGACATCCAGCTCACCGCCGACGGCGACGCCATGGTGCATCACGACCATGCGCTCGGCCGCCTCACCGAGGCGACCGGCGAGCTGATCGAGAAGACCGCGGCGGAGCTGAAGGCCGTCACGTTCAAGGATACGTCCGAGCGGATGATGTCGCTGCCCGACCTCTGCACCATGGTCGCGGGCCGCGTGCCGCTGGTGATCGAGGTGAAGAGCCATTTTGCCGGCGACCGCAAGCTGGTGAGGCGGATGGCGGAGGTGCTGTCGTCCTATCAGGGGCCTGCCGTCGGCATGTCCTTCGATCCCGACCAGGTGCTGGCGCTGCGCGAGCTGTTGCCCTCGCGCCCGCGCGGCATCGTCGCGCAGCGGACCTATGAGGACGAATACTGGGCTTATCTGACGCAAGAACAGCGCGACAGCATGCTGTACCTGCGCCACGGCCTTCAGACCCAGCCGCATTTCGTCGCCTTCAAGGTCGACCACCTCCCCGCACCCGCGCCCTGGATCGCGCGGAATGTCTTCGGCTGCGCCCTGCTCGGCTGGACCGTGCGCACGCGCGACCAGCGGACGCGGGTTGGGCAATATGCCGACCAGATGATCTTTGAGGGGTTCGTGCCGTAGGGGCACGGCACACTTCCTCCATCGTCATTGCGAGGAATTGGGCACGGTGCCTCCCCAACGTCGTCCTGGCTTTCGCCAGGACGACGTGTTGGGATGGTCTTGCCCGAAATGGCGAGCGCTGCCTTCGCGGCACCCCGGTTCCCGCCCCCTTGAAGTCGCTGCTGCGATGCACGATGTTTGGCTGGGACCGTTCAAGACACACGATGGCATCATCCGAAATCACGCTCGAGGCCGTACCTTCCATCGGCGAAGTCTCGCCAGAGGATTGGGACGCCTGCGCCAATCCCGCCAGACGGTGCAATGGGTCTGGCCCGGGAACCTCATCTCCCCTCCCAGGCGATTCGGCCGGCCTCCCAAGAGCCGCCTATAACCCGTTCGTCTCCCACGCGTTTTTCGCGGCGGTTGAGAAATCGGGTTCGGCGACGCCGCGCACCGGCTGGGGCCCGCGGCATCTCGTGGCCAAGATCGACAGCCGCGTCGCAGGCGTTGTACCCTGCTATCTGAAATCGCATTCGCAGGGCGAGTACGTCTTCGACCGTGGCTGGGCGGACGCCTATGAGCGCGCCGGCGGGCGCTATTACCCGAAGCTGCAAGTCTCGGTTCCCTTCACGCCGGCAACGGGGCCGCGGCTCCTGATCCGCGACGGCGTAGACCGCGACCACATCGCGGAGGCGCTCGCGAGCGGGCTGGTCGCGCTCTGCGGCGTCAGCAAGGCCTCTTCGGTGCACGTTACCTTTGCGCGCGAGGACGAATGGAAGCTGCTCGCAAGCCACGGTTTCCTGCAGCGAACCGACCAGCAGTTCCACTGGCACAACGAGGGCTTTGCGACCTTCGACGATTTCCTCAGCACGCTGAACTCGCGCCATCGCAAGTCGATCAAGCGCGAGCGGCGCGACGCGCTCGCTGCCGGCATCAGCATCCACTGGCTCAGGGGCAGTGACATCACCGAGGACGCCTGGGACGCCTTCTTCGAATTCTACATGGAGACCGGCTCGCGCAAATGGGGCCGGCCTTACCTGACGCGCGAGTTCTTCTCGCTGATCGGCGCGACCATGAGCGAGGATGTGCTGCTGGTGATGGCGCGGCGCAATCACCGCTGGATCGCGGGTGCGATCAACTTCGTCGGCTCGGACACGCTGTTCGGCCGCAACTGGGGCGCGGTCGAGCATCATCCGTTTCTGCATTTCGAGGTCTGCTACTACCAGGCGATCGACTTCGCGATCAAACACGGACTCGCGTATGTCGAGGCTGGCGCGCAGGGCGAGCACAAGATCGCGCGCGGCTACCTGCCGCGGACGACGCATTCCGCCCACTTCATCGCCGATCCAGGCCTGCGCCGCGCCATCGATGATTACCTCAAGCGCGAACGCGCCTATGTGGCGGAAGCCGGCCGCGAGCTCGCCGAGCTAGGACCGTTCCGGAAAGGCGCGGACGAGGCGCCTTGACGCCTTCTCCAAGGTGATGACAGTAAGGCCGCAACTTCAGGAGCCGCCGCATGACCGCCTACGATCCCAACAATATCTTCGCGAAAATCCTGCGCGGCGAATTCCCTTGTTACAAGGTCTATGAGGACGAGCACGTGCTCGCTTTCCTCGACATCATGCCGCGCTCGCCCGGCCATACGCTCGTCATCCCGAAAGCTCCCGCCCGCAACATCCTCGACATCAAACCTGACGACTATGCCCATGTCGCGCGCGGCGCGCACAGGATCGCGGCAGCGGCGATGAAGGCATTCGACGCCGACGGCATCACCGTGCAGCAGTTCAACGAGCCTGCTGGTGGACAGGTCGTATTTCACCTGCACATGCATGTGATGCCACGCCAGGACGGTGTCGCGCTGCTGCCGCCCGCGAGCCGCAAGGAAGACGGAAAGGTGCTGGAAGAGCATGCGGCGAAGCTGATCGCGACGTTGAAGGTGGGTTAGGTCTTTCCCGTCATTCCGTCTCGAAATCCCCGGGCTGCGGCGCGGCAAGCGGCGTGAACTCGCAGCGATCCGGCTTGATGTCGATCAGCGGCGTGTTGTCGATGCAGTCGAGCCCGCGCACAAGGATCGTGCTGCCCTCGACGCCGACCAGCTTGACGATCGAGGTGCCGATCGGATTGGGCCTGACCGGCGAGCGCAGCGAGAAGGTGCCGCGGGTATTCTGGTTGTTCTTCGGGTTCTGCAGGATGATGTCGCGGCGCGAGCGGTCGAGCCAGTAAAGCACCTCGAGATTGCTGTAGAAGTCGACGCCCTTGATCGCCGGCACGAAGGGCTCGAAGATCTCCAGCCGGCACACCGGGCCGTCGTGACGGCCCTGCCGCGGCGTCTCCAGCCGTGAGGTCCACGGCGTCCGGATGCGGCCGATGAAGACGAGGCCTGCATCCGCAGTCGGCGGCAACTCGATGGCGACCTCGCCTTCGCGGAGCTCGTTTTCGCGAACCATTTTTCACTTCCTTGCTGTTCGCGGCGGTTTTAGCCCAACCACCACTTTCCGGCCAGCATGAAGACTTCGCCGGTGACGACGCCTGCAAAAATCGAGCGGCGGGTCAGCAGGAACGCGACGAGGCCGGCCCCCACCGCGCCGTAGCGCAAGCCGTCCGGCACGCTCGCCAGCGCGCCCGGCGGCTCGACCACGATCTGGGCGATGACGCCGGCCAGAATCGCGGTCGCGACCGCCCTGACCCAGACCAGCAGCTCGGAGCCCTCGTCGATGCCGCCGCCGAACCACAGGCCCAGCATGCGCCATATCTGGTTGGGAATAACGCCGGCGACGAACAGCACGGCGAGCGCGTGCCAGTCACCGATGAGCTGCACGATGGTCATGCGTGCACCTCGCGCCACCAATGCACGCCATAGGCAATCGTGCCGGCTGCAACGCCGCTGACGAGGATGTCGAGGCCGGAGTTCATCTTCGCCGCCAGCGGATACAGCACGATCCCGAGCACGAGCGCGACGACGTCGGCGATCTCACGGCTGTTGCGCGCGGTCGAGAACAGGAAGGATAGCGGCGTCAGCAAGAGGATCGCGCCGCCCAGCGTCTGCGTCAGATTGGCGGCGAGGAAATATCCGACCGTGTTGGCGCAGAGGCACACCGAGACCAGGCCAAAGCCGAGCCCGTGGACGAAGGCGATACGCCGCTCGCGCGGCACCTGCGGCAGGAAGCGATGGCATTCGACCCACAGCGTCACGGCGGTGAGATGCGCGGCGAAGATCAGCTCGCGCCGTTTTGTCGTTGGCGTGCGCATCAGCGGCAGCACCGAGACCACCATCGGAAACAGCCGGATCGCGCTGACGGTGACAGCGATCGCGGACTGGATGATGGTCGCGCCCGAGCCGAGCGTGGTGATCAGAATGATCTGCGCCGGCCCCGCCCAGACGAACAGCGTCGAGGCCAGCGCCCAGAGCAGGCTGAAATGG
Organism: Bradyrhizobium neotropicale; assembly: GCF_001641695.1. Classification (GTDB taxonomy): domain Bacteria; phylum Pseudomonadota; class Alphaproteobacteria; order Rhizobiales; family Xanthobacteraceae; genus Bradyrhizobium; species Bradyrhizobium neotropicale. Next base: position 106,471 of record NZ_LSEF01000113.1, on the reverse strand, counting down.
GTGTCATGGGCGAGCGCGCCGATGCCGAGATAGGTCACGAAAAGAACGATCGTGAGGATCGTCTGCGTGATCGAGCGCAGCCCCCAAGCAAAGGCGCGCCAGGGACTTTGCCATTGAGGTGAATCGAGCGGAGGAAGTGCCACGGGAGAGATTTGGCCGGGTGAGGAATCGTTCCTGCATAACGGGCAATGGCAGGCCCCGCGTCAAGAAAGCGTGCGGCGGGGCTGGCATGCGGGCGGACGATACTCACCGTCATTCCGGGGCGCGCCCCCTTAGGCGCGAGCCCGGAATCCATTGGGCCGCAGAGTTGGTTGTGAAATGGATTCCGGGCTCGCGACTTCGTCGCGCCCCGGAATGACGAGGGGAGAGAGATCCCTACCCTGTCACGCCCCGGTTCTTCAGCACGAAACAGGCGCCGCCCGCTTTGCGGATGCGGTTGCAGAGATCGTCCGCCTCGCTGCGCGTATCGGCGCCGATGCGCACCTGGTAGAAGGCGTGCGTGCCGCGGCTGCGCATCACCGAGCTCAGAAGGCTCGGATCGCGGTTGCCGATCACGGCGCTGAGGCGCGTCACGGCGCGGGAATACATCGCCAGCGCCCTGTTGCGGTCAAAGCCAGCGGCGAGCTGCACGCCCCAGACTTTTGCGGCGGCAAGCTCGACATGCTGCTCGAGCTCGGCGACGAAGGGGTTGGGTGCGCGCTTGAGCAGCGCCATCAGATCGCGACAGCTCGTCGGCGGCCCGCTCGGCGGACCCTTGCCGGTGCTGCCTGCCTTGGCCCAAGCGTCGACCGTCGCGCCGGTGATGGCGAAGACGTAGTGGCGCGTCTGCTCCGGCATGCCGCCGGTGCCGGCGAGCCACTCCTGCACCCGCCGCGGACCGGCATTGTAGGCGGCCGCGGCCAACCCAAGATTGCCGAACTGGTTGCGCAGCTCGTTGAGAAACTCCGCCGATTTGGGCAGCGCCTGCACCGGATTGAAGGGATCAAGCAGCCCGCGTTCGCTCGCCGTGCCCGGCATGAACTGCGCGATGCCCTGCGCGCGCTCGCCGCTCCGCGTCACGGGCCCCACCGCGTCGGTCTGGAAGCGGCTCTCCTGCCAGATCACGCGGGCGAAGAATTCCAGCGGCAGATTGGCATCGCGCGCCGCCGCCTCGATGATCAGGCAGATCGACTCCCGCGTGTCGCTCTCGCGTGCACTGACCGGCTTTTCCGGCGGCCATGCAAGCTCCTCGACGCTCGGGACGGCGACATCGGTCTTTGCGGGAGTTGAATCCCACGCCGCCGCCTGCGTCGCCGACAGGAGCAATGCGGCCAACATGCGCAGCGGCCTGCGCGCGGCGGAAAGACGTGGCATGCGCGCGGTCCCGAGAGCTGCCAGCCGGAGTAAGCGGCCGAGGAAGAATGCAACCCGCCTCGACGCAAGGCAAGCATATCGGTGGCATACGCCGGTCCGGCGTGCCACAAAGTGCTGTGCCAAACTGTGGCATCGCGACATGGGTTAGAGACTTCGCCGATTATGATCCCTGGTCTGCCCCTCCCAATGCTTTTCCTCGCCAAACGGATCCGCACCCTCCTCGTCCTCGCCGTCTGGGCCGTGTTCGCGCTCAGCGTCGCGCCGGCCGCAGCACAGGTCACCTGGCGGATGACCACGGAATACCCGCAGAACAACATTTCCGGGATCGGGCTGACGACCTTCGCGAGCCGCGTCGCCGAGCGCACCCACGGTTTCGTGACCGTCAGCAACGCCTTCGACAATGAGCTCAAGATCAGCTCCGGCGAGATGCCGCGCGCCGCGCAGGATGGCTGGATCGCCGGCGGCGATGCGTTTGCGGGCGCGCTCTCCGGCATCGACCCGGTGCTCGGATTGTCCACTTTGCCCTTCCTCGTGCAATCCGTTGACGTCGCCCGCGCCACCAATGTGCGGGCACGCCCGCTCTATGAGAAGGCGCTGGCGGCGCGCGGCCTCAAGCTGCTTTATCTGACGATCTGGCCGGCAACAGGGCTGTGGTCGGAGCGTTCGCTCGAAGGCGCCGGCGACCTGCCGAAGCTGAATTTGCGCGCATACGACGCCAACTCGAGCGAGGTCATGCGCGCGGCCGGGGCGAATGCGCAGTTCCTGCCGATGGACACGGCGATCGCCGGCCTGAAGGAGCATCGGCTGAACGCGTTCCTCACCTCCGGCGATGGCGGCGCGGGACGCAAGCTCTGGGACTTCCTGCCGCATTTCACGGCGATCAACTACGCGATGCCGATTTCGATTGCGTTCGTTCGCAGCGACGCATTTGCCGAGCTGTCCGAACCGATGCAGCGCGAAGTATTGGCCGCGGCTGAAGAGACCGAGCAAAGCCAGCTCGCGCTGCTCGCCAATCGCACCTCCGAAAACTATGCGCGGATGCGCGACAATGGGGTCCGCATCACTGAGCCGGCGCCACCCTCACTTGTCGCTGCGCTCCGGATGGCGGCGACGAGCGCGATCGCCGCCTGGGAGACGCAGGTCGGCACGGATGCCGCCGCGATCGTCGAATGGGCCCGGCAGCAATGACGCTTCGGCTCTTGACTTGAGAGCCGATCCAACTAGCAACGGGGCGGTATCAACGCAGGCTCGGCCCGGATGCAAACCATCTATTTCGATCTCGACGGCACGCTGACCAATCCCAAGCCGGGGATCACCCGCTCGATCCAGTACGCGCTGGAGCGGCTTGGCGCGCCTGTTCCGAGCGAGGACGAGCTGACCTGGTGCATCGGGCCGCCGCTGCACGCCAGCCTGAAGAAGCTCACGGGAACCGACGAGCTCGCCGACCGGGCGCTGCTGCTTTACCGCGAGCGCTTCAGCGAAGTCGGCCTGTTCGAGAACGAGGCTTATGACGGCATCAAGAAGACGCTGGGCGCCATTGCCGCGACCACGCCGCGCATGTTCGTCGCGACCAGCAAGCCCGCGGTTTACGCCAATCGCATCATCGATCATTTCGGCCTGCGGCCCTATTTCGAGCGCGTGTTCGGCTCCGAGCTCGACGGCACGCGGGTCGACAAGCGCGACCTGCTCCGCTACGCGCTCGACGAGGCGAAGGTCGATCCCAAGAGCGCGATCATGATCGGCGACCGGAGCCACGACGTGATCGGCGCCAGGACCAACGGCATGACCGCGATCGGCGTGCTCTATGGCTATGGCAGCGAAGCCGAGCTTAAGGAGGCCGGCGCGCATCACATCTGCGCCGCGCATCCCGAATTGCTCGGCCACTGCGTGACGTGAACCTCAGGCGCTGACGGTCGCAACCGCCGTCAGCACGCGGCGGATCAGCTCGCCGCCGCGTCGATCTCCGTGGGCTCGACGGTGTCGACCGGCAGCGAAAACTGCTCGACGCGCTTGTACGGCTTCCTGTTGAGCAGGAGCCGCGTCACATCGGGCCGCGAATAATGCCCAGCAGGATCGGCGGCGTTCTTGGCAACGCCGATGGCACCGAGATCGATCTCGGCAATCAGGAGCCCCTCCTGATCGGGCGCAAGCTTCTCCCCGATCTGGCTGCCATCGGGCCCGTAGATCGCGGCAAAGCCGCCGCCGGCATGCAGCAGCGCGTGCTTGTCGGGCCGGTCGCAGAGTTCGTCGATCATCGCCTGCGACACGGTCGCGCAAGGCGCGAGCACGAAGCAGGAGCCCTCCACCGCATAGACGCGCGAGGCGGCATTGTTCACCTCGGCGCCGAGCGCCGGCGCGAAGGGATCGTAAAGCGAGAAGCCCGGCCAGGCGGCGACATGGACCTGCTCGTTCTGGGCATACATGGCGTATTTCGACAGCGGCTGGAGATGCTCCCAGCAGCAGAGCGCGCCCAGGCGCCCGATGTCGGACCTGGCGTGGACAGCAAGGTCGCTGCCGTCACCCTCGCCATAGACCGTGCGCTCGGCATGGGTCGGGCGCAGCTTGCGGCGCTTTGCGATCGTCTCGCCGTCCGGACCGATCAGCCATTGCGCGAGATAGAGGCTGCCGCCGTCGCGCTCGGAGAGGCCAAGCACCGCCGTGAGCCCGGCCTTGCGCACCGCATCGCGCAGCTTCTCGGCCTGCGGACTGTCATAGGATAGAGAGTTGTCGAAATAGCGCTGCACGAAGCCGCGGCCGATCGCCCAGGCCGGCGAGTCCAGCCAGATGTGCCAGGGATAGCCGGGGATGAAGGCCTCCGGAAACGCGATCAGCTTCGCGCCCTTTTCGGCCGCCTCCCTGATCAGCGCAATTGACCTGTCGATGGACGCGTCGAGATCGAGCCAGGCCGGTGCCGCCTGCACCACTGCGACCTTGTATTTCGGATGTTCGATGCCCATTCCCGCCTCCTATGGTCCACTTGGACAGGGCCGCTTTCCGGTTGATCACGGCACACGCCCGATGCAGTCTATTGGGCCACGGCCGGAGGGCGCCCGCTCGACCGCCACGGCACGAAAATTCGACCGGAACGGCGGTCCGGACTTTGCAGCCGGTCGATCTCGGCGCCTGAATGCTGTTTTGGCGATGTGAAAGGGAGGCCTGCTGATGACCATCCAGTTCACGACGGACGGCAGCCCCGGCCACCGGCGCCTCGCCCTCTGGCAGGACATCGTATGCGACGTCTTCGTCGGGCTCGACTGCAAGTCCGACCTCGGCAGCGCGTTTCACGGCTCGGTCACGCGAGGCACGCTCGGCAAGGCCGTATGCTCAGAGGTCCGCTCCGACCGTCAGCACGTCTACCGCACGCCCTCCCGCATCGCGCGTTCGGATCAGGATTTCATCCTGATCGCGCTCGGCGACCGCGGCGCCGGCGGCGTCGTACAGGATGGCCGCGAGACCGTAATCCATCCCGGCGAGTTTGCGCTCTATGACACCACGCGCCCTTACGAGCTGAAATTCGACCACGCCTTCACGCAGACGATCTTCATGGTGCCGCGACAGATGCTGCAGCGGCGGCTCGGCGCGAGCGAGACGCTGACCGCGATGTCGTTCGGCGCCGACGCACCGCTGGAGCGGCTCGCCTACGACTTCATCTACAGACTGTGCCGGAGCGCCGACCGGATCGATCCCGCCAACGCCGCTATCCTCTCGGAGCAGGCCGTAGACCTGCTGGCGATGGCGCTGAGCGGGCGGCTCGGCAAGAGGTCGCTGCCCTCCTCGACCCACGGCTCGGCCCTGCTCTACCGGCTGAAGGCGCACATCCGCGCACGTCTCGCCGATCCCGAACTCTCGCCGTCGGAGACCGCGGCCGCGCTCGGCATCTCGCCGCGCTATGTCAACGATCTCCTCGCCGACGAGGACACCTCGTTCCAGCGCTACGTCCTCGCCGAACGTCTCGCCCAATGCAGGCGCGACCTTGCCTCGCCCCTACTCAGCCGTCGCCACGTCAGCGAGATCGCCTTCGCCTGGGGTTTCAACGACCTCTCGCATTTCGGCCGCGTCTTCCGCGAACATTTCGGCATGTCGCCGCGCGATTTCCGGCAGAGCCAGTTGCGGCACTGAGCCATCAGCGCCAGCCTTCGTCAGGGACGAAGGCAAGGCTTGGGAATTCCAGATTGTCTTGTCCATGCGCGTGCCTCAAGCTGGCGCGCATGAAGACCGACTCCACGATAAGCGGATCGGAGATGTTGCTGACCGTGATCGCGATCCGGCTCGCGGTGCTGGTCCTGGTCGGCTGGAGCCTGCTTCTGCTGCCGCGGCAGGCTCACGATAGTGTGCCCGCTTGCACCGCCGCCTTGGCGACGACGGCGACATCGAACGCAGCCGGCTCGCAACATGTCAGCGATGCCGCGTTCGACGACATGCTTCTGCACGACTAGCGCCAGTCTTGAGCAAGTGCGCAGCGATCGACATTCCGCTGACCATCCAGCGAAGCTGGCCCTGACCCATGCCCGCAGCGCCGGGAGGCCTGCGGTCGGAGCAGGAACTCACGGTGTCCTGCCGGGTTACGATCGAGCTGACAATTTCCTAATCCGGGGATGAATCACGGCCCACGTCAAGCACGCATCCCCCATGTCGTCCGCCTCGATCGAGCATGCCGACGGCCTGCCGCAGCCACAACGCAATCAGGCGATCCTCACCATCGCGCTTGGCATCATCATGGCGGTCGTCGACAGCGCGATCGCCAATGTGGCGCTGCCGACGATCGCGGCCGATCTCAATGCGAGCCCGGCCTTCTCGATCTGGATCGTCAACGGCTATCAGCTCGCCATCACGATCTCGCTGCTGCCGCTGGCGTCCCTTGGTGAGATCGTCGGCTATCGCCGCGTCTATCTGGCGGGGCTTGCACTGTTCACCCTCGCCTCCGCCTTCTGCGCGGCGGCGCACACGCTTCCGCTGCTGACCATCGCGCGCATCGTCCAGGGTTTTGGCGCGGCCGGCATCATGAGCGTGAATGCCGCGCTGGTGCGCTTCACCTATCCAAGCAGCCTGCTCGGCCGCGGCATCGGGCTCAACGCGCTCGTGGTCGCCTGCTCCGCCGCAGTCGGGCCGACGCTCGCCGCCGGCATCCTCGCGGTGGGAAGCTGGCCCTGGCTGTTCGCCATCAACATCCCGCTCGGCGCGCTGACACTCGCGTTGGGTTTGCGCAGCCTGCCCCATACCAGCCCCGCAAGCCATTCCTTCGACTGGCAGAGCGCCGGGCTCAGCGCGATCACGTTCGGCGTCGGCATCGCCGCGATCGACAGCGTCGGCCATGACGAGGCGCCCGTGATCTGGCTCTTCCAGTTCGCGGTCGCCCTCGTTGCGGGCGCGCTGCTGGTCTACCGCGAAACCCACATGACCTCGCCGCTGCTGCCGGTCGATCTCCTGCGCATCCCGGTCTTCGCGCTGTCGATTGCGACCTCGATCGCCTCCTTCTGCGGTCAGATGCTGGCCTTCGTCGCGCTTCCCTTCTACCTCCAGAGCCGCTTCGGCTATTCGGCCGTGCACATGGGTCTGCTCATCACGCCCTGGCCGATCGCGGTGGCCTTTGCCGCGCCGCTTGCCGGCCGTCTGGTCGAGCATTATCCGGCCGGCCTGCTCGGCGGCATCGGGCTGACGCTGTTCGCCTGCGGCCTCGGCGCGCTCGCCTTCCTGCCCGCCGCGCCCACGTCGCTCGACGTGATCTGGCGGATGGCGCTCGCAGGCCTCGGCTTCGGCCTGTTCCAGACGCCCAACAACCGCACCATGATCGCAGCCGCTCCGCGCGAGCGCTCAGGCGGTGCCAGCGGCATGCTGGGCACCGCGCGGCTGCTCGGCCAGACCACGGGCGCGGCGCTGGTGGCGCTGTTCCTCGGCCGCTATCCGCTTGAGGGAACCAGGATCGCCCTCCTCACCGGCGTCGGCTTCGCCCTGTGCGGCGCCGTCCTGAGCATGTTGAGACTATCGTCCGCCGGCGCCCGCGGCGCGGAGCATGTGCGGGTGCAGGATGCGCAGCGGATGAAGGGCGATTGATGCCGTCCAACGGGCCATGACAGCGGACAGCAAAAAGGCCGGCTTTGCAGCCGGCCTTTTCGATTTCATGGCGTTCGGGTCAGGCTTTGACCAGCGGGCCCTTGGAGGTCGGCCCCTTGGAGCCGCCGGGGCCGCCCGGCTTGTTGGACTTGCCCGGCGGGCGCTTGCGGGTGCCGGGCAGCTTCTCCTGCTTCGGCGTGACCGGACCCTCGACGAATTCGAAGCCGATCTTGTCCTTGGTCTCGTCGGCCTCCTCCTTGACCACGACGACGCGGACGTGGCCACCGCCCTTCAGCTTGCCGAACAGCACCTCGTCGGCCAGCGGCTTCTTGATGTGCTCCTGGATCACGCGGGCCATCGGCCGCGCACCCATCTGCTCGTCGTAACCATGCTGAATTAGCCAGGCCTTGGCGGGCTCGGACAGCTCGATGGTGACGTCGCGGTCGCCGAGCTGGGCCTCGAGCTGCAGCACGAACTTCTCCACCACCGTGCCGATCACCTCGACGCTGAGGTGGCCGAACGAGACGATGGCATCGAGGCGATTGCGGAATTCCGGCGCGAACTGCCGGTTGATCGCCTCGTGGTCGTCGCCTTCCCGCTTGGAGCGGGTGAAGCCGAACGCCTGCTTGGCGAGATCGGACGCGCCCGCGTTCGTGGTCATGATCAGGATCACGTTGCGGAAATTGACCTGCTTGCCGTTATGGTCGGTGAGCCGGCCGTGATCCATGATCTGGAGCAGCACGTTGTAGAGGTCGGGATGCGCCTTCTCGATCTCGTCGAGCAGCACCACGCAATGCGGATGCTGGTCAACGCCATCGGTGAGCAGGCCGCCCTGGTCGAAGCCGACATAGCCGGGAGGCGCGCCGATCAGGCGCGACACGGTGTGCCGTTCCATGTATTCGGACATGTCGAAGCGCAGGAGCTCGACGCCGAGCGTCGCTGCGAGCTGCTTTGCCACCTCGGTCTTGCCGACGCCCGTCGGACCCGAGAACAGATACGAGCCGATCGGCTTTTCCGGCTCGCGCAGGCCAGCCCGCGACAGCTTGATCGACGCAGCAAGTGCTTCGATCGCCTTGTCCTGGCCGAACACCACACGCTTCAGCGTCTGCTCGAGATGCTTCAGCACCTCGGCATCGTCCTTCGACACGCTCTTCGGCGGAATCCGGGCCATCGTGGCGATCGTGGTCTCGATCTCCTTGATGCCGATGGTCTTCTTGCGCTTGTTCTCGGCGACCAGCATCTGCGCCGCACCTGACTCGTCGATCACGTCGATCGCCTTGTCCGGCAGCTTGCGGTCATGGATGTAGCGCGAGGAGAGCTGAACCGCCGCCTCGATCGCCTCATTGGTGTATTTCAGCCGGTGGTAGTCCTCGAAGTAAGGCTTGAGGCCCTTGAGGATCGCGATCGCGTCCTCGACCGTCGGCTCGTTGATGTCGATCTTCTGGAAGCGCCGCACCAGCGCGCGGTCCTTCTCGAAGTGCTGGCGGTATTCCTTGTAGGTGGTCGAGCCCATGCAACGGATGGTGCCCGAGGCGAGCGCGGGCTTGAGCAGGTTCGACGCGTCCATCGCCCCGCCCGACGTCGCACCCGCACCAATCACGGTGTGGATCTCGTCGATGAACAGGATGGCGTTGGGATGCGCCTCGAGCTCCTTCAGCACCTGCTTCAGCCGCTCCTCGAAATCGCCGCGATAGCGCGTGCCCGCGAGCAGCGTGCCCATGTCGAGCGAGAACACGGTGGCGGCGGCCAAAACCTCCGGCACCTCGCTGTCGACGATGCGCTTGGCAAGCCCTTCCGCGATCGCGGTCTTGCCGACGCCGGCCTCGCCCACGAACAGCGGATTGTTCTTCTGCCGGCGGCACAGCACCTGGATGGCACGGTTGATCTCGGAATTGCGTCCGATCACCGGATCGATCTTGCCGTCACGCGCCTTCTTGTTGAGGTTGACGCAATAGGTTTCGAGCGCCTCGCCCTTCTTCTTGGAGTCCTCGTTGCCCTTGGTCTCGGTCTCCTCGTCGACGCCGCGAACGGGGCGCGCTTCCGAGACGCCCGGCCGCTTGGCGATGCCGTGGCTGATATAGTTGACCGCGTCGTAGCGCGTCATGTCCTGCTCCTGCAGGAAATACGCGGCATGGCTCTCGCGCTCGGCGAAGATCGCGATCAGGACGTTGGCGCCCGTCACCTCTTCGCGACCGGAGGATTGCACATGGATCACCGCGCGCTGGATCACGCGCTGGAAACCGGCGGTCGGCTTGGCGTCGTCGGCGCCATCCGTCACCAGATTTTCGAATTCGGTCTCAAGATAGTTGACGAGGCTCGTGCGCAGCTTGTCGAGATCGACGCTGCACGCGCGCATCACGGCAGCCGCATCGGAGTCATCGATCAGCGACAGCAGAAGGTGTTCGAGCGTCGCGTATTGGTGATGACGCTCGTTTGCGATCGCCAGCGCACGATGCAGGGATTGTTCAAGGCTTTGGGAAAAAGTCGGCATTCGCGTCCTCTATGGCCCCCACCATCATGATCGCCATCGCCCGGTCAGGCAACAACAACCTTTGTCACATATAGTTATACAAGATCGCGGCAAAAGACCGGTTCCGCGACTTGAGGGCGTTTGCGCACCCACGGAATTCTCGATGCAAAACCCGTTCCGATCTGGGCAAGAATCTGGACGAGAATCTGGGCAAGGATTTGGGCAGGATTGGCGCCGGCGCAACCTTCCGTAGCTTTGCCGGCCAGACGGGAGACCCGCGCGCAACGGTCACGTGGCCACCGAAGCAGAACCCGGCTTCGAACGCGCGGCTACTTCTTTTCCATTACGCATTGCAGCGGATGCTGGTGCTTGCGGGCGAAATCCATCACCTGCGTGACCTTGGTCTCGGCAATCTCGTAGGTGAACACGCCGCACTCCCCGATCCCGTGATGATGGACGTGGAGCATGATCTTGGTTGCAGCCTCGACGTCCTTGTTGAAGAACTTCTCCAGCACGTGAACGACGAACTCCATCGGCGTGTAGTCGTCGTTCAGGATCAGGACGCGGTACAGGTTCGGCCGTTTGGTCTTGGGTTTGACCTTGGTGATGACCGAGGTGTTCGGACCGGACACATTGCCGGGACGGTTCTCGTCATTGCTCATCCGCGGAGCGTACGCAGCGGCTGGCGCGGACAGGTCTGGTCTTGAAGTCAATTGCGGCATGGCACAGGCGTTCAAATTCCCCACGGAAGCGGATGACGGTCCGCCGCGACCCAGCCCTTCGGGGCCTCGCGCGGGCGCGCCGCCTCTTGGATCGCCGCTCCCCGACCGGTCCGGTCTCGGCCGGGTCGGTCACGAGGGAATATGGGCCTGCCCCCCGCCCGCCGCAAGCGCGCAAAGGTCCGGCCGCTGCGGCCGCAAAGGTCCCGATTCCCGATCGGGCGATCCTGGCTGAGGTTAATCAATCCGGACCGATTTGACAAAAATTTCCGCCCCACCCGTTTAGAACGTGTTGACCAGGAACCCGACGTTAGTGCCCGCGCGATGGCTTGGCGCGGGATAACTCCGGTTTTCTACGGTCCAGTTTACCCGACGTTCAATGGCGTGGCGCGAAATCGGGCAAAACCACAGGTGTCGGGGATCGTCATGCTTCGCCTTCCCGTTGTCAGCCGTCTTGGTCGACAGCTCGCGCATTTCGCGGCTGCCGAGCAAGGCAATATCGCCGTCGTCTTCGCCGTCACCCTGGTCCCTATCCTGACCTTCGTGGGCGCCGCGATAGACTATAGCCGCGCCACTGCCGCGCGAACGGCCATGCAGTCGGCGCTCGACTCCGCGGTGCTCATGGTTGCGCGCGACCTGAGCCAGGGCCTGATCACGACGTCTCAGGTCAACACGAAGGCGCAAAGCTATTTCAGTGGCCTCTATAACTACTCCGGTGTCCAGTCGATTTCTGTCGCTGGGACCTACACGGCCGCCAGCGGCAGCGGCAACGCCACCATCCAGGTGACGGGATCCGGGGCGATCAAGAGCGATTTCATGCAGATCGCCGGCTATCCGACCCTGGGCTTCAATGCCAGCTCGACCACCACTTGGGGAGCCAGCCTGCTCCGCGTTGCACTGGTGCTCGACAACACGGGGTCGATGAACGACTACAACAAGATCGGCGCGCTGAGGACGGCCGCGACAAATCTCGTCAACCAATTGTCGGCACTGGCGCAGAACCAGGGCGACGTCTTGATGTCCGTCGTTCCCTTCAACATCGACGTCAATGTCGGCACCTCGAATTCGGGTGCGAGCTGGCTGCGCTGGGATCAATGGGATTCCCGGACCACGAACAACTCCGGAAACACCTATTGCAGCGACAACAACTGGCACATCTACAATCCCACAATGGCCCAGTGCAAAGGCCATGGCTACAACTGGAATCATACGCCGTCGTCGAACACGTCGTCATGGAACGGGTGCGTAGGAGACCGCGACCAGAACTATGACGTCACCTCCGACGCACCGAGCTCGCAGTCGACCAATTTCCCTGCCGATCAGTATCCATACTGCCCCGTCGTCTCGATCATCCCGCTGACCTACAACTGGACGACGATCAAAAGCGCCATCACGTCGATGACGGCCCAGGGCTCCACCAACCAGACGATCGGGCTGCAATGGGGCTGGCTTTCGCTGATGCAGCAGTCGCCGATGAACGCGCCGGCGGAATCCTCGACCAGCAACACCTACCAGCACATCATCATCCTCTTCACCGACGGCCTCAACACCATGGATCGCTGGTACGGTGATGGCGGAAGCGTCAGTTCCGGTGTCGACACGCGCATGAAGCTGTTGTGCGACAACATCAAGGGCGTGAACGACCCGAAAACCGGCAAGGCGATGTACACGATCTACACCGTGCAGATCGATACGGACGGCGCGGGGCAATCGCCGGTGCTGCCCTATTGCGCGAGCTCGTCGGCCAATTTCTACATGCTGACGTCGCCGAGCCAGATCGCGGAGGCATTCGCGGAGATCGGCACGTCGATCTCGAAGCTGCGCGTCGCGCGCTGAGACGGATCTGACGCCTCAAACGAAAAAGCCCGGCTGGTTCAGCCGGGCTTTTTGATTCCAGGAGGCTAAGCGTTAGTTGGAAGCCGGGGTGAACTTCGAAACGATGGTCTCGACCGGCTTGAACGCCTGCTTGGCGAGGTCGCTATAGAGGCCGGCGATCTTCTGCGATTCAGCGACAAAGGTCTCGTAGCTGGAACGGGCGAAATCGGTCTGCGCTTCCAGCGCCTTGTCCAGCGACTTCACGCCGGAAAGCTTCTCGACGAAGGACTTGGTGTCCTCGAACGACTTCTTGGTATAGTCGCCATACGCGCTGGCGATCGCCTGGAGGCCGTGCTGCACCGAGGTCGCGGAGGCAACACACTGCTCGAACTGCTCTTTCCCGTAGTTCTGAAAATCTTCAACCTTGAACATCTCGGAATCCCTTTTTCCCTGGCATCGTCGGAAGCCCCGGCTCCCTGACATTGCCTACAATTAGTGCAATGCACAAAAAAGTCAAGAATATTGTGCGACGCACAAAGATAGATGCAAATCGCGGAGATTCCCGAGGGTTCCCGCAAGGGTTCCTTAAGCTTTTAGAAACCGCGCGCCCCTACCCTGATTCCCTGGACGTGTTCAGCTTCCGCAGACGGCCAAAAGCCGTTTGAGAACATAACCTTAGCCAGAACAGCGGCTCAGGCTCCACCTCGCGCGCAGCTCGCATCAGCAGAGGGACAGCCTGAGCAGGTAATGATCCCGGGTCGTTTGGGCACAATTTCGCCTCACGGGCCGGTGATCAAGTCAGAAACGGGGACGGGGTTTCATGCTTCGTAAAAACTTATCTTCCTCGCGCTTGGCGCGGGTTGGGGTTTTCGGGCTTCTTACAGTCACCACCGCGGTCATCTTCACCACCGATGTGGCCGAGGCGCGCCGCCATCGGCATCGTCATTCCGCGCACCACCGGGTGCAGCGCGATGCGTCCGAAAGCTACAGCCCGCAATTCGCGTCGATCATCGTCGACGGCAATTCCGGCTCGGTGCTGCAGTCGACGAACCCGGACGGGCTCCGCCATCCCGCCTCGCTCACCAAGATCATGACGCTCTATCTGCTGTTCGAGCGGCTGGAGTCCGGCAAGATGAAGCTCGACACCGAAATGCCGGTGTCCCAGCACGCCGCCGACCAGGATCCGACCAAGCTCAACCTGCGCCCGGGCCAGACCATCCGCGTCGAGGACGCCATCAAGGGTCTCGTCACCCGCTCCGCAAACGACGCGGCCGTGGTGATTGCCGAAGCGATCGGCGGCGATGAAGACGATTTCGCCCAGATAATGACGCGCAAAGCGCGCGCGCTCGGCATGTCCAAGACCGTCTATCGCAACGCCTCCGGCCTGCCGAACGACGAGCAGGTGACGACAGCCCGTGACCAGGCCACGCTCGGCCGGGCCATCCAGGACCGCTTCCCGCGCTATTATCGTTATTTCTCGACCGCCTCGTTCAATTTCAGGGGCCAGTCGATCCGCAATCACAATCACCTGCTCGGCAGTGTCGAGGGCATCGACGGCATCAAGACCGGCTACACCCGCGCCTCCGGCTTCAACCTCGTGAGCTCGCTGCATCGCGGCAACCGCTTCCTGGTCGGCGTGGTCCTGGGCGGCCGCAGCGGCGGCTCGCGCGACGCCATCATGCGCAACCTGCTCGCGGAGAATCTCGAGAAGGGCGCGAGCGCCCGCACGGTTGCCGCCATCAGCGAGCGCAACGGCTCCGACGCCAGCGCCGATGTCGCCGACGCCTCTGAGGCCCCGGCTCGGCCCGCTCCGCAGGTCCACGCCGCAGCCGCCCCCGCTCCCGAAGCGGCCGCACCGCGCCTGGCCTCGCGTCTGTCGGCGCTCGCTGCGGCCACCGCCGCGATGCCGCCGGCCCAGCCCAGGCCTGAAGCGAGGCCGGTCGATGCCAAGATCGAGCCCGCGCCGCTCACCAATGGCGTCATCGCGAGCCAGCCGCTTTCGCTCATCCCGGGCTCCTCCGAGCCGATGAAGCCGGTCCGTGTGAAGACTGTTCAGGTCAAGGCCGGCCCGGTGAAGGTCGCCTCCGCGGCTCCCGCGCAGGCCGCGCCGCCGGTGACCAGCACCATTGCGTCGCGCACGGACGTCGCCGAGACCTCCGGCGCGGTCGTCGCCCGGGCCGACCTCGTCAACAAGCCTGAGGTCATCAACAAGCCGGAAGCCCAGAAGGCCGAGGTCGCCCGCGCCGAGCTGCCGCCGCAGCCGCCGGGCTTCGGCACCGGCAACGGCATCCTCGGCGTGCTCCCGGCCGCAACCGCTCCCGCACCGGCCGCGAAGCTCGCTTCCGCCGATCCGGCACCGCAGGCCGTCCAGATGAGCACCACCACCAAGCCGGTCGTCAGCCACAGCGGCTGGATCGTTCAGGTCGGCGCACTCGAGAGCGAGAGCGAAGCCCAGCAGCGCATCGACGCCGCGCGCAGCTCGGCCCGTGGCCTGCTCAGCAAGGCTGACCCGTTCACCGAGGTGGTCGCCAAGGACAACCGCAAGCTCTACCGCGCCCGCTTTGCCGGGCTCGAGCGGGACCAGGCCGAAGCAGTGTGCCGCACGCTGAAGCGCGCCGACATCTCCTGCATCACGGTCCGCAACTAGCTCTTTTCATCCTTCCGACCCCAATGCCCGCGCCTCTGGCGTGGGCATTTTCGTTTTGTGGACGCAGTGATCCGAAGACTGTTTCGCAACAACCTCTCGTCAAGGATTTACGGTTAAAACTTTGCTCAAGGGATCGACCACGCCGCAAACGGCGGGCATCGGGGCGACGGCAAACGGAGCAAGCGGAGTTCACGCGGTACGGGCGTTTGTAGCGTGGTGCCGGAGTTAGCCGTTATGCGTGCGAAGCAGAGTATCCTTGGCCTCGTTTACACGGGCAGCGAGATACGTCGAGCCCCCCTGGTCGGGATGCAGTTTCTTCATGAGGGATTTGTGGGCCCGGCTGATGTCGTCACGCCCCGCCCCCGGCTGCAGGCCAAGGATCTGATAGGCTTCCTCCGCCGTCATTTTGCCGCCCGCCGCCGTGCGGCGCTGCCCCCCTGCCGTATTGCCTTGCGCGTTCTGACGCCAGGCGGGAAACCGGCGGTCCAGATAGCTTTCAAGTAAGGCGACGCTCTCGGCGTCGAACGCCGGGACCATCGCGAGCAATCCGGCGAGATCGAACTCGTCGAGACTGCGCCCGGCGTTCGGCCCGGCAACGATCTGGCCCGTCAGCTGGCCGCTGTCGTGATCGAGCTGCATATCCAGAAACTGCGAGCGCACGCGCGAGCTCTGCCCTGACGCGCGCGTCGCGCCACCGCCGAACAGCCCGCCGACATTGCCGAAGCCTGCGTTCGCCAGCGGCGTCCAGCCGAGCAGCCCGGCGCCGAATATTCCGAGCGGGATCGCCACCGCAAGCTCGCCCCTGATGCCGGTGAAGGCTGCGACCGCCAGCGCCACCACGCCGCCGCCGACCTTGAGGGCACGCGCGAGCACCGCCGGATTGGCCGCGCGGAACATCTGGAGCAGCAGATACAAAGTGACAACGGCGACAGCGCCAGCGATCAGGGTCGGCATGACCGGAATATAGTCGCCCTGACGGCAAAATGCATGGCGGTCTTTCCGCACGCCCGCAGCCGGCGACGACACCAAACACTGGTTTGCCGGAACGTCCGACTACTTCATCTGGCCGATCAGCAGGGCCGCGCCGCTCGTGGTCTTCGACAATTTCAGCAGCGCCTCGCGGCCGCCGGCGGCATAGGCTGCGGCGGCGCGCAGCAGGTCGCGCAGCTGCGCCGCCGCGCCCGGATCGAACCGGCACCAGGCCCCGCCGGTCAGGCGCGCGATCTCGCGGAACGCCTGCTCGGCCACGGCGTCGTAGCCTTCCTGAAACAGGAAGACGGGGACCTTCAACATGCCAAGCTCACCCGCCTTGGCGCAGAGTTCGTCGACCTTCTCCTCCATGGCGTCGCCGACGAAAACCACGGCGCGCACGCCGGAAGCTACCGCCTCGCGCCGCGCCTCGCTGAGCACCTTGCCGATCTGCGTGTCGCCTCCACGGCAATCGATTTTGCTCATCAGCGTCGCAAGCCTGACGCTATCTGAGATCCAGCCCGTGGCGCGGCACTCGTTGAAGCCGCGATAATAGACGAGCCGGATGTCGAGACTGCCCAGCGCCGCCGCCTCACGGAACATGTCGGCCTGGAGCGCGCAGGCCATGTCCCAGGTCGGCTGCCGGCTCATCGTCGCGTCCAGCGCAAAGATCAGCCGGCCCTTGGCGCCGGGCGCATGCGGCGACATCGCGCGGGCCTTGGCGACGAAGGCGGCGATATCGTCCGCTGTTGACGCATCCGCCTGCGGCAGTCCACCGCTTCGATCGTCTTTCGCTGAAACGGGTTCGCGGCCGCGCGGTTTGGTCGGTTCGCCGGACATCCCTGCTCGCATCTTGTCAGAGACGGCTAATGTGGAGTGCGCCCCCTGCCCGGTCAATGCGCGAAGCCTCCCCAGGCGGTCGCCGGCGGAGGCTTCGAAAGTCGTCAGCTAGTTGAGAAGCGCGATCAGCTCTTGGCTGGCTTCATCAGGGCGACCGGACCGGGCTCGAGGATCTTGGGCGGCGATGAAGTGGTGTCGACGGGCGCGATCTCGCTGTCGGTGGCGCTCAGGAACTTGTCCAGCATGCCCTGGATCGAGTTCTTGGCATCGTCCGGACCGGTGTCGCGCATGTCGTTATGCTGGAATTCGGTCTTCACGACCTGAATCCCGGCCTTCTCGCACTCCTCGTCGGTCGGGATCACGCCCGGATCCGTCTTGAACTGCGGATCGTGGGATCGGAACGACAGGATCTTGAACTTGCCGGCGGTGACGAAGGGCACGCGCAGATTGTCCAGCGTGACGACCTTCTTGACCTCGTCCGGATACTGCTTGGCGAAATACATCGTGATATCGCCGCCCATGGAGTGACCGACCATCGTCACCTGGGCGTAGTCGGCGTTCGGCTGCACCTTCTTCATTTCCTGCATCGCCAGATGGATGTTGGCGACGCCGCGCAGGATCTGCGGCAGCCGGCCGACGTAAAGCTCGCCGGGCTTGGTCACCATCGGAGGATCGGTCGGCAGGTCATGCTGCGGGCTGACCACGAGATAGCCGCGCGCCGCAAAGATGTTGGCGAGGAAACCGTATTCGGTGTTCTTGACGGTGTTGCCGTGATTGATCACCGCGACCGGCAACGTGATCATGCCGGCAGTGGCCTGCATTTCCTTGTCGCGACGGACGGCGATATCGACGGGCACTGGACGGTTGTCGCGCGAAGCGTCGTAGAAGGTGATCGTCTCATGCTTGATGGCCCATTTGCTCGCCGTGAAATAGGCGACGCCGCAGAGGGCACCGACGGAAACCAGAACGGCAATTCCACGCTTCATTTTCGTCCTCAGCCTCAGGTCTTCTGACCTGAATCCCTGTTGAAAATCGTTGGTAGAGGGCTCTCACTGGCCCCTTGTCGCCTATTCCCTAATATATGTCACAGCCACGTGACAGGAAGGCCAAATATTGTGATCCGGCAGCCCTTTCGTTGTGCGCCGCACACGTTTCTTGAGCACCTTATTCCAGCACCACTACGTCAGGGTGCACTCGTACTTCAGACGCAACCTTTCTCTTTCAGGTTCGGTTTCGGTGTAAATGCAGCATAAAAACCTCGCTGCGCTCGCTCGGTTCCGTGGGAACCCGGGATTTCAGCTTCGTTGATCTTCGACTGGAAGTAGCGCCGTACCGTCGCGGCTCAGGCGCCGAGGATGTCGTGAACCTCGAGCGGCTTGTCGACCTGGCTGAACCACTCGGCGCGGTTGGCCGCGCGGCGGCGGCCGCGCTCGTCGAGCGGCAGCTTGAGCTGGCGGAGCAGGCTCGTCACCTCTTCCCGTGCGGTGAGATGACCGAGATTGGGCCGCATGCCGAGCGTGGCCTCGTCGATCTCGTCGAGCGCGGTCAGGCCGCGCGGAAAGAACTCGCGATAGACGACGCGCTCGGCAAAGCCATCGACATAGCGGAAGCCGAGCCGCAGCGACAATTCCTTCAAGCCGTCGGCGACGAGTTGCTTGTTGCGCGAGCCGAGCATGGACAGGCGGTTGCGCACGACGATCCAGTCGGTGGTCGAGCCGTCAAGCTGGCGGCGCCTGCGCCTCGTGTCCCGCACCATCTCGGCATAGTGGCTCTCGCCCGTGACCGCATAGTTGGCGGGGTCGACGGTGCCGAGCACGTCGAAATCGAGGAAGCTGTCGTTGATCGGCGTGACCAGGGTATCAGCCATCGAATGGGCGAGCCGCATCAGGTAGCTGTCGGTGCCTGGCGTATCGATGACGATGAAGTCGAAACTGCTTTCGACTGCCGAGACCGCCTCCATGAACTGCTGGAACTCGGAGTTCTCGTTGTCGGCGATCTGCATGGTCTCGCCGAGCTTGATGCAGCGATGTACCGGCAGCTCGAGATCGAGCTTGGTGCGGCGCGCCCAGGCGGAACGGTTGTTGATGTAACGGGTGAAGCTCTGCTGACGGCAGTCGAGGTCGATGGTGGCGACGCGCTGGCCAGCCTTCAGAAGCGCGACCGCGATATGCAGGGCAGTCGTCGACTTGCCGGAGCCGCCCTTTTCGTTGCCGAGCACGACAACATGCGCCGAGCCGGATTGGCCTTGGCTAGCCTGCAGAAGCATAACGATCCTCAACACCCCTAACGAATATCTTCGAGATGACCGCGTCTGCGGTCAAGTGAAATGCGTGACAGGAAATGCAAATCGCACTGCGCCGTGCTTCATCATGAATCGCGCCGCCATTTCGCGTCTGCGATTCAGCCAACAATGCCGCGACATCCTTCACGGCGCTACGCGGGATGCTGTGCCGCATGCGGATGCATGGCGTCCACGGCCGCGGCTTGTTAAGGTTAGCCGGCCGCGCGGCAGACCGTACGGCCCATCCGTGTCCCAGCCATCCCCGAGTCCTGATGTCACGCAGCCCCTTGATCGCCCGCACGGTCCCCACCCTGCGCCGCGCCATCGACAATCTTCGCAAGCGAAAAGCCACGATCGCGCTGGTGCCGACCATGGGGGCACTCCATGACGGGCATGTGTCGCTGGTCCGACTCGCCAAGCGACGCGCGAGCCGGGTCGTGGTCTCGATCTTCGTGAACCCGACTCAGTTCGCGCCGACCGAGGATTTCGGCGCTTATCCGCGAACCTGGAAGTCGGACATCGCCAAGCTGGCCGCCGAGGACGTCGACATGGTCTGGCACCCCGGCGTCGAGGCCATGTATCCGGAGGGCTTTGCCACCCGCATCGCGCCGGAGGGGCCGGCGCTGGCCGGGCTCGAAGACCGCTTCCGCCCGCACTTCTTTGGCGGCGTCGCCACCGTGGTCGGCAAGCTGTTCACGCAATGCCGGCCGGATTTCGCGATCTTCGGCGAGAAGGACTTTCAGCAATTGCGGGTGGTGACGCAGATGGCGCGGGATCTCGATCTCGGCGTCAAGATCATCGGGTCCCGCACCGTGCGCGAGCGCGACGGGCTCGCGATGTCCTCGCGCAACGTCTACCTGTCGCCGGAGGAGCGGCAGATCGCGCCCACGCTCTATCGCGCCATGAAGGAAAGCGCCCGCCGGATCAAGGCCGGCGATGCGATCGCGTCTGCGATGGCGGGCGGCGCCGGGCTGATCGCGGCCGCCGGCTTTACGCTCGACTATTTCGAGGTCCGCCATGCCGAGACGCTTGGGCCGGTCACCTCGCGCAAGGACGGCCCCTTGCGGATCCTGGTCGCAGCCAGGCTCGGCTCGACGCGCCTGATCGACAATATCGCGGTTTAGAGCAGCCCGAGGTCGCGCAGCTCGCGCCGCATCGGCTCCGGCATCGCCGCGATGGTGCCTGCTGCGGCCTTGCCGAGATCGGGCGGCACGGCGTCCTCGGTGAGATAGCGCCAGCCCTGGAACGGACGCATCGGCCGCGGCGAGACCGAGATCACCTTCGGCTGCATCACGATCCGGCAACGCCCGATGCCGTCCTTGTCTCGGAACGGCTCGATGCTGATGATTTTTTCGCGGGCGGCGATCTCACCCTTAATCACCCAGTAGAGCGATCCCCCTGCGAGGATCTCGGCGTCGCGCTTGGGCACCATGCGGGTGATGTGGATGTGATGCTGCGGCAGACCCTTCTTCTTCGCGGTCTGCATCCGCTCGGCGACCCACTCCTTCAATTCTTTGACGGAGTCGCAGCCAACGGCGAGCTTGATCAGATGTAGCGGCATGCCCCCAGCATTAGCGGGCCGGCCGCGCATTTGAAAGCCGAACTAATTGTTATCCGCAGCCGCGGGAGCCGGTGCAGCTGCCGGCGCCGGCGGCGCCAGCGGAACCGGCGCGGCGGCGGGAGCCCGAGCGGTCTTCGGCGCCTGCGGCTTCTTCGCCGCCGGTGCAGGCGCTGCGGCCTGGGCCGGTGCCGCAGCCGGGGCACGCGCGGCTGGCGGCGCCGCGGCGTTCGCGTTGGCGTTCGCAGCGGGCGCCTGGCGTGCCGGTGGCTCCGAGGTCATGATGCTCACGGCTGGCGTCGACGAGGCGCTCGGGAACTCTGCATTGGTCGGCTTGCCCGTCGGCACCGAGGCCGGTAACGCGGCGAGCGCTCCTCCGGCCGGCAGGCCCGGCGCCGCCGGCGCGTTCCAGGTCGGCGCGAAGCGCGCGACCAACGTGTCGTAGAGATGGGAATCCATGTTGGCGGCGACCTGCTGCTGATCGGTCAGCGAGCGGAAGGCCGCACACTCGAACTGCGTGCAGCCGTTGCGCGCGACCAGAACCTGCGCGACGAGGCCGTAGCGGTCGCGCTCCAGCGACTTGCGCATCGCTTTCAACTCTAGCGTCATGCTGCTCTCGGCGGTGGCGACGTCGCCGAGCGCCGTCAGCCGATCGATCCGCGCAGCCGTGTAGGAAACGGCGGCGGCCGCCGCGTCAGGCGCGCCGAACAGCGCCTTCTCGCAGCCGAGCGCCACGGCATCGCCGGCAAGATCATCGAGGCAGGACAGCGCCGGCAGGCTGGCGGTCACCGTCGCCTGCGCGGGAGCTTCGCCCGCGCCGCCGGATCCGCCCGGTCCATAGACGCGCATGGTGGCGGCCACCGCAATGCCGATGGAGAGCAGCGAGATCACCGTCAGCGCGCCGTTGGCGACCGACCTCTCGGCGCGCACCAGCGTAAACAGGAGAATCATGCCGAAGAAGCCGGCAGCGACCAGCGTCAGCCACATCGGAGCGGCCGGCGAGCGCCAGATTTGGTCGAGCGAAGTGGCCCATGCCCAGTTCATGCGCGACGTCCCCTCACGCGAGCAAAGAGCGAATTGTCAAGGCAAGCGCCGCGAGTCGGCAACCGCCCCCATTCACCTTGTCGAGGTGAACCGGGCCTTTTAACGGCGGTGCGAAACAAATCGCTGCCGACACACCGCGCTGTCAACCCAGTGCGAGCTGGCTTTCCTTGGCGACGCGCTCGAAGGCTTCGGTCGAGCTCTTGATCCGGTACTGGCAGTCGTCACCTTCCGTCGGCAGCAGGCGGATGATCTCATACGCGCCGCTGGCAGCCGGACGCGCGACATTGCTGGCCGTGAAAAGTACGCGCGTTCCTACGGGGAATTTGTGCTTCAACACCCTCTCCTACTCAAACAGCGCCTGCCTCGCCCATGGTCCCACGCGATGGCCGGCCGGAAACCCGGCCCGCTCTATAGCATGCGCGCCGCCTTTTTGGCCAGTGGTATCCAGCATGGCAAACGTATCAATTTTGCAATGTTTTCAGCGCGATACCCGAGAACCGGCGCCGGACAATACCGCCGGAACCCGAGGCCCTCAGGCGCCGTGGGGCAACCTGCCGTCGGGGCTTGCCTGATCGACCGCCTTGGGCAGCTCCTGGGCCAGGATCTGGCTGAGCTGGTCGACCGGGATGTTGTAGCGCGCAGCCAACTGGCGAACGGTGTCGTTGCCGAGCACCGCGCGAAGCTGGTCGGCCGAGATCGGCAGATTCTGGCCATTGCCGAGCCAGGACTTCACCTGGTCGCCGAAGCCGGCCTGCTCGAGCTTGGCGACAATCGCGCCGAGCCCGCCCTGACTGTTGCTGCCGAGCACCTCGCTGAGCACGGCCGGCAGCACCGCTGCGCCGAGCTGGCCGAGCGCGCTGCGGAACGCGGGGTTGTTCTCCAACGAGTCCAGGATTCCCATAGCCGTCCCCTCTCCTTCGACGATCGCACCTGCGATTGAGCGCTGCGGGCCTGTGCACCGTCAAGCGGCCCTCAATCACAATCATGGTAAAATGCGATGCGATTGCATCGCGTTTTACCCGTTTAAGAGAGCATGATCTGATTGGAAAACCGGTACCCACTTTGCGCTAACGCGGCCCTTCGGGTCCGGATCATGCTTACGCATCCTCGAACTTTTCGATGACAAGCGTTTCGGCGAGCCCGTCGCGGGTCCATTCCTGGAACGCCGGCAGCGCCATCATCGTGTCCATGTAGGCCTTGGTCTCTGCCGTGATGTCGATCGCGTAGGTGCGGAAGCGGTGCATGACCGGGGCGTACATCGCATCCGCCGCGCCGAAGCGGCCGAACAGGAACGGCCCCTTGGCGCCGTAGCGGGTCCGGCACTCGCGCCAGATCTCCTGAATGCGCGCGATGTTGGCCAAAGCATCCGCCGACAGCGCTATCGCACGCACGGGGCGATGCAGGTTCATACCGCATTCGCTGCGCAGGGGGACGAAGCCGGAATGCATCTCGGCGCACACCGAACGGGCATGGGCGCGGGCCGCGACGTCATCGGGCCAGAGCTTCTTTTCCGGATAGCGCTCGGCGATGTATTCGATGATCGCGAGCGAATCCCACACCGTGATATCGCCGTCGACGAGCACCGGCACCTTGCCGGCGCGGCTGAAGCCGAGGATGCGCTCCTTGTCCGCGGGATTGTCGGTGTAGAGCGGGATGACGGTCTCCACGAACGGGATCTCGTTGGCGCGCAGCGCGAGCCAGGGCCGCATCGACCATGACGAGTAGTTCTTGTTGCCGATCGCGAGTTTCAGCGCAGCCATGTGACCAATCCTTGTCTCAGACTCTCTCGTGCGCCTGCTTGTAGCGCTTTCGCCTGCCGCCAATCAATCGTTGCCGCGCGTGAACATGCATGGCAATTCTTCTGCGAATGAGGGGATCAAGATGCACGGATATTGGGTCGACGCCGCCGCCGTCGGCTTCTTCATCATCGAATGGCTGGTCTACGCCCTGACGCTGGAGCACTCGGCTTACGGGCGCAACAGCCTGTCGGCGCGCATGAACCGCTACCGCGAGGTCTGGGTCCGCCGCCTGCTCGAGCGCGAGACGCGCATGGTCGACATGCAGATCATGGCCTCGCTGCAGAACGGCACCGCCTTCTTCGCCTCCACCAGCCTGTTTGCGATCGGCGGCGCACTGGCGCTGCTGCATGCCACCAACGATGCGATCGTCATCCTGAGCAAGCTGCCGATCGACCTCAGCCCCTCGCCCGCGCTGTGGGAGCTGAAATGCGTCGGCCTCGTCCTGATCTGCGTCTACGCCTTCTTCAAGTTCGCCTGGGCCTATCGCCTGTTCAACTATGTCGCGATCCTGTTCGGCGGCATGCCACCGTCCTCCCAGCGCGACACGCCCACGGCCGAGGCCCACGTCATCCGCACCACGCGCGTGTTCGAATCCGCCGGCCGCCACTTCAACCGCGGCCAGCGCGCCTTCTTCTTCGCACTCGGCTATCTCGGCTGGTTCGTCAGCCCCTGGGTGCTGTTCGTGAGCACGGCAGCGGTGGTGATCGTGACATGGCGGCGGCAGTTCGCATCCAGTGCCTGGGCGGCGATGGCGCCGGAGGATTGGGCGGTGGATGGCGAGGCGGCGCAGAAGCGCGGTCATTGATGAAGATTCTCGTGTCCCGGACGCACTGCAACGCGCATAGCGCGTTGAAGACGTGCGTAAACGCGCTTTTGCGTTGCTGCGCAGAGCCGGGACCAAGATGATAATGCGGCACAGCGCTGCAAGATGGGCCCCGGCTCTGCAGCGCACCGCCGAAGAGGCGCTGCGCTGCGTCCGGGGCACGCGACCGCAAATTGAGGCGCAGGCTCTCTCCCCGTCGTCATTGCGAGCGCAGCGAAGCAATCATGAGGGAAGATGACGGAGTACGACGTTCGGCAACTCGGTCTGATGATTGAAAAACTCGATGCCTTTGATGCAATCTATTTGTCTCATCTTGTGTCGGACTTGGATGGGCTTCAAAGTGCGATGGAAAGTGCGGACGCTCAGTGGAAGAGTGCCTTCCTCGAGCATTCGGGCGTGCTCGAAGACGTCAATGCCGACATATTGGACGAGAACCTCACGGAATTTCCAAACGAGCACGCGCGCCTCTTAACGAGTGCAATCCAGGAGATGAGGAAGCTCATTGCTCAACGTCTATGAGCGCTCGCGGGCTCTCCGATCGGCGGGCCAGTCGTAGAGATCGGCCGCCGTGTGTGCTTCACCACACCGCTGCAAAGCCTGAGATTGCAGGCAGCAATTCGACAAGCTATACGCTAGCGCATTGGAATGACTTAACGCGTAAGACCCGGGGCGAAATGAACAAGGTGATGATCGCGGCTGTCGCGGCGGTTTTGGGACTATCGACGGCGAAGGCAGCTCCGCTTTACGAATGCCACGGCGACCCGGCCTGCCAGGCCAAGCGCGACAGCATGTCCCGCGCCACGTACGACCGAAATATCAAGCGGTGCCTTGCCTCCGCCGGCGCCACGATCGAGCAGTGGCGCGCTCACGCCGTGCCGAGAGGCCCAGCCGACAAAGTCCGCGCCTGCCTCGCCGCGAACGGATAACGCGAGCGGCAAACCCTACGACCCGCCAAAATCCCGCGGCGTGAATGGAAGGTCCATCACCTTCCATTCCTGGTACTTGTCGACCGGCAGCATCTTGTAGGGCTGGCAGGCCAATAGCGCGCTCATCGCCGACTGCATCAGCAGCGGGCCCTTGGCCGATGCGCTCGCCTCGATCAGGACCGGGGCGCGCGCCAGCGTGCCGTCGGTCGCCATCACTGCGCGCAGCTTGATGTGCACGTTGTCGCCCGGCGCCACGCCGGCCGGCAGTTTTGCGCAGCTCCTCAAATGGCGGCGAAACTCTGCGACCACCTCGGCTGGAAGCTTGGCCGCAATCGAATCCTTGGCGTCGCCGCCGTCGTCCTTGGGCGCGTCCTTCGGCGCGAGCGACAAGTCCGGCGGCAGGCCCAGCATGACGCCGTATTTGACGGTGACGTCGGGCTCCGGAGCCGCATAGGCCGGCTTCTCGGCTTGCGGCGGTGGCGGCACGGGGGGCGGCTGCTGCGTAGGCTGTGGCTGCGCTGATCGCGCCGTCTGAGGCTGTTGAGTTGCTTGCGGTTGCGGCGTCGCCTGCTCTTGCGGCTGTACGTTAGCCTCGCGCTGTTTCGCCGCCGATGAGGGCTGCGGCTGCGCTTGTTGCCGCTGCGGCTCAGGCGATGCCGGCGGCGCTGGCGACGGTGATGGCGCCGGCGCGGACTGCTTGGCCGAAGGCGCGGTCGCCTCCGCCTTGTCGTTGAAATCGAGCTTGGGCAGTTTTAAGTCGGGGAGCGGCGCTTCAGGCGTCTTCTCCTTCGCCTCCTCCTTGGCCTCCTGCTCCTTGACCTGCTCCTGCACCTGCTCCGGCGTGACGATGTCGACCGACACTGTCTCGGGCGGCGCGGCACGGAACGGATGGACCTCGCTGATCAGGATGATCAGCCCCACCAGCGTCAGATGCGCGATCGCCGACGCTGCAATGTCCGTCCGTATGATCCGCCGCAGTTCCATCGCCCGATCTTGGGTTGCCGCGCTGGTCCTAGCATAACGGAAGCCCCCCTCAATCCCATTTCGGCGCGAAGCCGTAATCGGTCAGGCGGCCCTTGGGTTGGGCAAGCCCGGCAATCCGGCTCATCTCGTCGTCCGACAGCTCGAAATCGAAGATCCCGATGTTCTCCGACAGGCGTTCGACGCGCGAGGTCCGGGGAATCGCAGCGACATTCTGCTGCACCAGCCAGCGCAGGCAGACCTGCGCCGGGCTCTTGCGGTGCGTGCGCCCGATCTCGGCCAGCGTCTGGTCGGTCTTGATGCGGCCTTTGGCGATCGGGCTGTAGGCGACGAGCGCGAGGCCGTGCTGGTCGCAGGCCGCCCTCACCTTCGCCTGGTCGAGATAAGGGTGATATTCGACCTGGTTGCAGACCAGCGGCTCCGGCGAGAGCGCGACCGCCTGCTCGATCAGGGCCACCGTGAAGTTGGAGACGCCGATGTGACGTGTCAGGCCCATTTGCCTGGCATGCGCCAGCGCCCCCAGCGTCTCCGCCAGCGGCACGTGCGAGTTGGGCCAGTGCAGCAGCACGAGGTCGACAGACGAAAGCCGCAGCCGCGCGAGACTCTCCTTGACCGAGCGCCCGAGATCGTGAGGCGCGAAATGGTTGGTCCAGACCTTCGTGGTCACGAACACATCGTCACGGCGCACGCCGGAGGCGCGCAAGGCATCGCCGACCTCGCGCTCATTCTCATAGACCTGCGCGGTGTCGATGTGACGGTAGCCGAGCCGCAGCGCCTGCTCGACCACGCGCGCGCAGGTCCGGCCGCTCAGCTCCCAGGTTCCGAGCCCGAGCGCCGGGATCTTTGCGCCATTGGCCCCGACGAACAGCATGAGGAATCTCTCCCACGTTCGCGCCGACGGCCATTATGGACCTCGCCCATGGCAGTGCCAACCGAAGCTGAGGCATGCAGACGGGATATCCAGATCAGACTTGATGAGGTCTTGATGAGTATCTTGCCTTCAGGCCTTGGCGAGCGCCTGGAACACCGTGTCCGGCGCATGCGCGATCACCGCCAGCAGCGCGCGGGCCGGTCCGCGCGGAGCGCGCTTGCCCTGCTCCCAATTGCGGATGGTCTCGACGGGAACTCCCAGCTTGGCCGCGAACTCCATCTGGGTGAGACAGGCGCGGCGGCGCAGGTCGCGCACCGCGAGCGGAGCGGCCTCATCCTGTGCAGCCGGGGTCGCGGGCTGCACCGGAAACTCCTGCCCGTCCCGCAACTCGACGATCCGTCCGTCCGCCTTCAGCCGCAACCGCATGTTCATCCCCCAAGCGGGGGAATCATGCGCGAGGCCGCTTAAGTTCGGATTAACGATAGCGAGGTGCACACGGTCTCGTGTCCCGGACGCAGCCCCGCTTAGGGCGTCGCAGCGCGTTCGGGACACGAGCGTGGACTTTGTGGTTGCCCACACTCCGTCATTGCGAGCGCAGCGAAGCAATCCAAAGTCTTTCCGCGGCGACAGCCTGGATTGCTTCGCTGCGCTCGCAATGACGACCGTTGAGAGAGCGGCGCCTCGAAGCGACCTACTTCAAGCCAAACCAGAGCGTCGCGATGCCGAGGAAGGAGAAGAAGCCGACGACGTCGGTCACCGTGGTGACGAAGGTGCCGGACGCCACCGCGGGATCGGCCCGCACCCGGTCGAGCCCCATCGGGATCAGGATGCCGCCGAGCGCGCCGGCGACGAGATTGCAGATGATCGCAAGGCCGATCACGATTCCGAGGCCCGGGATCTTGAACCAGGCCACCGCGGCGATGCCTGTGATCACCGCGAAGGCGAGACCGTTGACGAGGCCGACGAAGGTCTCGCGCATCACCACACGCCAGGCGTTGGAGGAGCCGAGCTCGCGGGTGGCGAGCGCGCGCACCGCGACGGTCATGGTCTGGGTCGCGGCGTTGCCGCCCTGGCTCGCCACGATCGGCGCCAGCACCGCGAGCGCCACCATCTTCTCGAGCTGGCCCTCGAATAGGCCGAGCACGGAGGACGCCAGGAACGCAGTGGCGAGATTGACCAGCAGCCAGTTGAAGCGGCCGCGTGCGATGGTCAGCACGGTGTCCGACAGCTCTTCGTCGCTGGTGACGCCGCCCAGCGCCTTGAGGTCCTCGGCCGCCTCCTCCTCGATGACGTCGACGACGTCGTCGACGGTGATGACGCCGACGAGACGATCCTGGGTGTCGAGAACCGGCGCGGCGACGAGATTGTACTTGCCGAACATGCGCGCCACCTCCTCCTGGTCCTCCAGGACGGAGACGCGGCGGCGATCCTCATCGCAGAGGTCGGCGAGCGGCACGGGACGGCGCGAGCGCAGCAGCACGTCGAGCGGCACCGCGCCCTGCCAGTGCTGCTCCTTGTCGACCACGTAGATCTCGTAGAAGCGATCGGGCAGGTCCGGTGTCTCGCGCATGTAATCGATCGCCTGGCCGACGGTGAAATCCTGCGGCACGGCGATGAACTCTGTCTGCATCCGCCGTCCGGCGGAGTTTTCCGGATAAAGCAGGCTGCGCTCGAGCGCGACGCGCTCGGGCAGCGGCAGCTTCTCCAGGATCTCCTCCTGGTCCGCTTCGTCGAGGGTTTCCAGAAGCTCGACCGCGTCATCGGATTCGAGCTCGCGCACGCCCTCCGCGACCGTCTCCGGCGGAAGCTCCTCGAGGATCTCCTCGCGGACCGCCTCGTCGACCTCGTTCAGCGCCGAGAAGTCGAAATCGCGGCCCGTCAGCTCGACCAGGCGGACGCGGTCGTCGGGCTCCAGCGCTCCGATCAGATCGCCGAGGTCGGCCTCGTGCAGCTCGCCGACGGTGGCCTTGAGCAGCGTCGAGTCGCCACCTTCGATCGCGTGCGCAATCTCCTCGACGAATTCGTGCCGAATTTCGCCGTCTTCATTGCGCATCGGCACATGGTCAAGTACCGAGGCCGCGGCGGACGGGGCAACGTCCATTTGTTCATTCATGGCGCGCCTCGCCGTTTGACAGATTGGATCAGTTGGTCTGAGCTATCGGCTCAGGCAATACTCACAAGGCAACTGCAAGCGCAATGACAAAGATGCGTCGGCCGAAATGGATCTCGATATCGATGGGGGCGGCCCTCGCCGCCCTCGCCAGTACCACCTCGGCCAAGGCCGCAGACTGTCCGCGCAAGGATGCGCTCGGCACCTCGCGCGAGCTGAGCGTCGACGTGAAGGCCACGCCGCGCGTCGGCCTGAAGAGCTTTCCGCAGACGCTGCCGCTGGCCGATCACGAGGTCGTGCTGACCTTCGACGACGGCCCGTATCCGCCGACGACGTCGAAGGTGCTGGCCGCGCTGGCGCAGGAATGCGTGCGCGCCACCTTTTTCCTGATCGGCCAGCACGCCTCCGAACATCCCGAGATGGTGAAGCGGATCGCGCGCGAGGGCCACACCATCGGCCATCACACCTGGTCGCATCCGTTCATGGCGCGGATCCCGCTCGAGAAGGCGACGAGCGAGATCGATCGCGGCATTGCGGCCGACGAGATGGCGCTGCACGGCGCCTCGACGACGACGCCGTCGACGCCGTTTTTCCGCTTCCCCTATTTCGAGTCGACGCCCGCAGAGCTCGACCTGCTCCAGTCGCGCGGCATCGTCGTATTCGGGGCCGATCTCTGGGCCAGCGACTGGGAAGAGATGACCCCGGAGCAGGAGCTGAAGCTAGTCACCGAGCGCCTTGCCGCCGCCGGCAAGGGCATCATCCTCTTCCACGACCCCAAGGCGCGCACGGCCGCCATCATGCCCGCCTTTTTGCGGTATTTGCGGGAGAACGGCTATCGCGTCGTTCACGTGGTTCCGGCAGCGCCAGCGCCGAGGAGCGCCGACGCGCGTTGATGCCGGAATGTCACGCCCGTGCAAAATGGGGTGATTCAGGACTTATTAAGTCTCTGTT
The DNA here is from genome assembly GCF_001641695.1 of Bradyrhizobium neotropicale. Taxonomy (GTDB): domain Bacteria; phylum Pseudomonadota; class Alphaproteobacteria; order Rhizobiales; family Xanthobacteraceae; genus Bradyrhizobium; species Bradyrhizobium neotropicale. The sequence goes on along the minus strand of NZ_LSEF01000113.1, from coordinate 76,263 downwards.
CATGCTACGCCATGCAGTGTCACGGGGGATCCGCGCCTGAACCGTTTCAGGGCGTCTCCGACCAACGTTGGACATGGCACATTGGACATGGCCGCAACGCACATGGAGGCAGACGGGATTCATGATCGGAAGTAGCGTTTCTGTCCGGACGCGATCGTGGATCGTCCTTTACCTGGGTTTACTGACGGCTTCTCCGGCCGCCTACGCGGCCAATTGTCCCGGCCATCCGGACGCGCTCGGCACTTCCCGCACCCTGGTCGTCGATCCGCGCGCGCATCCGCGCATCGGGACCATGCAGTACCGCGAGACGCTGCCCCTGAAGGACCACGAGGTCGTCCTGACCTTCGACGACGGTCCGCTGCCGAAATACTCGAACCAGGTGCTCCAGATCCTGGCCGATGAATGCATCAAGGCGACCTTCTTCATCATCGGCGAACAGGCCAAGGCCAACCCGGAAGGCGTACGCAAGCTGGTGGCGGCCGGCCACACCGTCGGCACGCACAGCATGAACCATCCCCTGACGTTCGACCGGATGCCGATCGACAAGGCCGAGGCGCAGATCAATGGCGGCATCGAGTGGACCTCGGCCGCGATGACCGATCCATCCGCGCTGGCGCCGTTCTTCCGCATTCCCGGCCTGATGCGCGCCGAGGGCGTCGAGAACTACCTGATCTCCCGCGGCATCCAGGTCTGGAGCGCCGACTTCCCGGCCGATGACTGGCGGCATGTGTCATCCGACCGCGTCTACCAGCTCGCGATCCAGCGGCTCGAAGCCAAGGGCAAAGGCATTTTGCTGCTGCACGACATCCAGGCCCGGACCGTCGCGGCGCTGCCAAAGATCATCCGCGACCTGAAGGCGCGCGGCTATCGCATCGTGCATGTGGTGCCTGCGACCGCCGACCGGCCCGCGACACCGACCGAGCCGGTGGAATGGCTGCTGCACCCGCCGTCGGAGGCGGTGCCGATCGCGCGTTGGCCGAGCGTTCCGAATTTCGTGTTCGCGCAGACGCGGACGCTGCCAGCGCCAAACCTCGCCGATCTCAACGCGCAGCCCGCCTATCAATCGCCATTGCCGCACCGGGCGAAGGCGCTGGCGGATGTCGCAGCCACCCTGCCCGTGCCCGACCGCGACCTGTTCGCGATCCCTGAAGGCTCGCTCGAAGTGCTACTGTCGACGACACTGTCGCGGCGCGCGGCGACGCGGATGGCTGCGGCCGAGGCTGCAAGCGGCCACAAGGGCAAGATCGCCGCCTCGTCGCACAAGCGTCAGGCCGCGCATGCCGTACCGGCTGCGAAGCGCGCCAAGGGCACAGCGCCGCGTCCGACGCGCATCGCCAGCCTGAAGAAGCGGCCGCCCCAGCAGCAGTAAACGTCTACTGCCGCACGATGTTGGCGACGCAGAGCAGCACGATCAGCGCCAGGAAGAACAGGTCCATATAGGACTTGAGCTCGCCGTCGCGGCGCAGCCGCGCGACGTCGGTCACGATCTGCTTGCGCGCCGATGTTCCGCCCGAGCCGTCATTGATCGGGGCCTGCAGGCGCTTGGTCTCGGCCTCCAGCTTCTCGATCTTCTGGAAGAAGTAGAACGCGCGCAGCGTCGAGGCCGCCCGCATGGCGGTATAGACCAGCACCAGGATCGCGAGGATCGCCCGGTTCGGATACTTCTCCATGAAATTCAAGCTGAAATAGACCATCGCCAGAAATGCGAAGTTGGTGACGAAGCGGTAGGCGATGCTCAGAAAGGCCATGCTGGCTCCAGCCTCGAGGACGGCGCAACCGGATCGCGCTCTGGAATTTCGGGGAAGTCGGTCCGGGGCCGGAACGGCCGGCCCGAATGCCGCGCGAGCCGATCTACGCCCACTTTGTTGCAACAAAGATAAGATGGCCTGCGCAGATCGGCGTTTTAGCTGCGCTTGGCCATAATGCAAGCGACTGCGGAAAGAGCCGGCCACTGTTCTGCACCCCTCCCGCGCCTGGCGACGGCTCAATGGAGATTCGGCGCAAGGCGCGATACACTGGCCCGCCACCGCATGTGGGGTCTGCCGATGCCGAAGAAGGGAATCACGGGCCACGACGAATGGGTCCTCACCGAGGCGCTTGCCACCGCGCTGGTCGCGCTGGAGCAGCTCGCGCCGAAGCACCAGCCCCGCGCGCATATGGACGACATCCGCAAGATGCTGTCGAACGGCAAGGAGCCGGCCGCGGTGAGCCTCCATCTCGCCCAGGCCAAATGCCGGCTGTTTCCCGACCAGGATCCGCTGGAGATCTACCGCGAATACGGGATCGGCGATGAGTATGGCTGAGCACTCGGGCGCGCCCACTTGGGGCCCGGCTTAGGTGCGCTCGCAGCGCGGCCGCATTTTCTGCGATTTCAATGGCTTGCGGAAATGGGCAAAGCGTTCAGGTGGATTTCGCCTTGCGGTACTTCCCCGCTCAGCGTAGCCTTCAACTGCACGTAGTTCATTCGAAAGCAATCTATCGGGTTCGGCCTAGCGGGAGAGAGCGATGGCGGATGTCCCATGGCACCTTTCCGGTGACTATTTCGAAAATTGCAGTTGCAGCATCGTGTGTCCCTGCCTCGTGTCGGCGGCTCCCCCGTTGACCGCGCGACCGACCGAGGGGTTTTGCAACGTACCGCTGATCTTCCACGTCGAAAGCGGCCGCTATGGCGATGTCGTACTCGACGGACTCAATGTCCTGGTTGTCCTCCACGCACCCGGGGTCATGGCAGACGGGGATTGGTCGGTGGCCGCCTATATTGATCAGCGCGCCGACGATGAGCAGACCGAGGCTCTAGCTGCGATCTTCACCGGCGCCGCCGGCGGTCCGATGGCCGCGTTCACGCCGTTGATCAGCAAGAACCTGGGGGTGCGCAAGGCCCCGATCACATTCCGCATCGACGGCAAGACGCGGTCCGCGGAAATCCCGGGTATTCTGCACATGTCCGTCGATCCATTGCCGACCATGCATCCGAGCGGGGAAATGTGGGCGAACATCGGCCATCCGGTCAGCCCCGACAACATGGTCATGGCCGTCGGCGCCGCCGGCAATACGTTCAGCGATCATGGCATGCGCTGGGACAATTCCGGCAAGAACGGCCTGTATGCGCCGATCCGCTGGTCGAACCAGGCGTGATGCAGCTCCTGAGCCGGCCTTGCGAGGAGGCCGGCAACACTTATCGCAAATGACCGATGGCCCCCTGGAAACCGTGCTGCGGCGCGATCGCTGGATCGTCGGCGGCGTGATGGGGATCATTGTCGCGTTGGCGTGGGCCTATGTGCTCTGGCTCGCCAGGGACATGGACATGGGCGGCATGGACATGACCGGGTTCCGCATGATCCCGGCCGGGATCGGAATCATGCTGCCGGCGGGCGAGCCATGGCGAGCGATCGAATTCGCGTATGTGTTGCTGATGTGGGCGGTGATGATGATCGGAATGATGGCCCCCTCGGCAGCGCCCATGATCCTCATGTACGCCCGCGTCGGTCGACAGGGCAAAGCGCAGCGCAAGCCATTCGCTGCGACCGGCTGGTTCGCGGCCGGTTATCTCCTCGCCTGGGGTGGCTTTTCGCTGGCAGCAACCCTACTCCAATGGGTGATCGAGCGGGCAGCGCTGCTGGATTCCCGGATGACGATTGCCAGCAATCTGCTTGGCGGCATCGTGCTGATCGCGGCCGGAGTCTATCAATGGACACCGCTCAAGGATGTCTGTCTCGCCCAATGCCAGTCGCCATTTCTGTTCCTGATGCGCAACGGCGGCTTTCGCAACGACCTGCGAGGCTGCCTGCTGCTGGGGCTCCGGCACGGAGGCTATTGTGTCGGCTGCTGCTGGGTCTTGATGGCGCTCTTGTTCGTCGGCGGGGTGATGAACGTGCTTTGGATTGCACTTTTGGCGCTGCTCGTCCTGCTGGAGAAACTTACGCCGGTCGGACGATGGATCGCGCGTGCGGCCGGCATTGCATGTGTGGCGGCGGGCGCTTGGCTGGTGTCCTTGCCGCAGTGATGAGCAAGCTTGAGACCATCGTCGAGCCCCCTCCTCTCTAAACCTTGAGGACAGTGTTGTCGGCGGTGCTGATCTTGATGTCGGCGTAGCGGCACGAGCCCTTGCGGCGCTGAAACGGCGTGATCGCCAGCAGCCAGACGTGCGAGATGCTTTTCGCCGGGCCGCCGATATGGGCGGAGTAATCGGCAGCAATGTCGCGTTCGAACGCTTGCCAGGTCCCGAGTTCCGCCTTGCCAGAGCGGACGACCATATGGGTCTCGATCGCCTTCCAGTTGGCCAGCGGGCAGCGGAACACCATGCCTTGGGGCAAGTGCTCGCTCCAGATGTAGGTCAGATCCTGCCCATCTTCGAACTTCACCCCAATTGAAAGATAGTCATGGGTCGGGGCTTGATCCTCGGCGGCCGCAGAGGGCAGTTGGTCGATTTTCCAGCGCCATCCGAGGCGCGGACCGGACGCCAACGGTATCGACAACGGCCGCTCGATGATACTGGCGCTACCCGCGCTGTCGCAGGTGATTTCGCCGTTCTCGTCCCGGCTGAAGACCTCTTGTCCACCGCCGAACCCCAGCAGGTTCGACCATCCCGCCGGAAGCTTGCGACCACGTTCGAGGCGCGCGAGTTCGGAAGCGAGGAGATCGCCGGCATCGCCCTGAGCGAGCAAACTCTTGATGCCGACGCGGGCATCGCCGCGCCACAGCAGCGCGACACCGGTGATCCTGACGTCCGCCTTCTTGTAGATCTCCGGCGGCGTCTGCAATACGCCGTCCTCCGAGGCCCACTCCGCCGCCGAGCGCGCGACTTCGATCGGACCATCGTGGGAGGCCGTCATCGTCCCGGCATTCAACATCGGGATGTACATCGGCCGGAGCCCGCGCGTGCGCGCGTGGAAGATCAGGCCGGGATTGAACCAGAGGTCATGTTCGCGCGAAAGCCACATGCGACCGGTCAGCAGGAATGTCACCTGCTGCCCCTGAGCCGCATCAAGACCGAGATCGGTCCAGGGAAGATCACCCGCGTTGATATCGAAAACCCGATAAGCGGCGAGTTCGGGCGACTTCGCCTGAACGATGATGTCCTTGATCGCGCTCATCAGATCAGTCGGGGCAGGACCGCTCTGCTCCGCGGCGCAAACCGCCCGCAATGCCGGAGCGGTAAATGGCAGCACGAGACCCAGAGTGCATGCGCGCGCCAACGCATCACGCCGGGAGAGGCCGGCCGTCGACGGTGAGCGAAAACAACTGAAACACATGCGCTTCCTCCCCTGATCCAAATCGATGCCGGCATCTCGCGGTGCTTCGTCCATCTTGGTTCGAAATGCCGTCGCAAATGCCGATTGCTGCGGGCCGCCGAAGGGACCTCGGTCCAGCATTGAGGAAGTGAGGATGGGCCCGCTGACCGCTTCGTGAAGCTGAAAACCTCCCGCGTGAAGCCGGGAAAATTTCACGAAGCTGCCGTGCGGCAGGATGCGGCGCCCTCCCGCGCTCCGGTTCTGTCTCCAAATGATGCGATGACGCTTGCTGCCCGCCCCGGACTCCCGCGATCTCGATCGCGATCGGCAGCGCCCTTTCTGCACAGCGGTTCTCAACGTGCCAGCAACCGTTGGCCGCGGTCTACGTCCGCACCTTAACTGAAATCACACCATGGCACTCCAGCGAGGCTACTTCCGCGCAGATCGATTCAATTTGAAGCAATCCCTTAGCGGGATCGCGAGCTGTCTCTGCCAGCCTCTCATTCGGAATCTGATGGGGGACAGGCATGACGAGATTCTGCATAACGGGGCGGATCGCCACCACACGGCTTCGCGCTTGGACATTTGTCGCGGCGGCCGTGGCCGCCGTCTTCGCGCTGGATGCTCTTCCGGCTCACGCCTTCCTTGCCCGTCCGGCGCTGTTCGCCGCGATCGGCGAGGCAACGAAGGCGCCCGGCGGATGGCTGCAGCTCTGTGCCGCAAATGCCGACGAATGCAAGCCCTTGGCCGATCAGGCGCGCGATGTGACTCTCACGCCGGGTCTGCTCCAGCAACTGTACGAGATCAACAAATACGTCAATGATCGCGTAACGTGGACCAGCGATTCCGAGCTCTACGGAAAAGCTGAGCGTTGGGCCTATCCGCTCGACCGGGGTGATTGCGAGGACATGGTCCTGCTCAAGCGCCGACTGCTCGCGAAGGCGGGTTGGCCGCAGGGCGCGTTGCTGATCACGATCGTCGAGGCGCGCGGCCAGGATAGGGCGCGTCATGCGGTCCTGACCGTCAGATCCGACCGTGGCGAAATGATCCTCGACAACCAGACGCCGGAAATCCTGTTCTGGTACGAGACGACCTATCGGTATCTGTCACGACAGAGCGCGGCGGATCCCAACGTCTGGGTTTCCTTCAACGCCGAGCAGGCAAAACCGGGCATTGAGCTCACGCCATCGCCCTTGCCTCCCCCCTTGGGAATCAGGCCCTAGCCCTTCTCGGGACGCCGAAGCCGCGGCCCCTGGCGTGCACGAAGTTCCTCTTCGTACTTCAGCTTCTCCAGCAACATGTCAGTTACAAGACGTCGCAGTTGCGCGTTTTCGACTTCCAGGCGCTTGATGGTGTCTTCTGTGCTGGCCTCGCGCGGCACGCTCAAGCCGCTGCTGATCTCGTTGCCTGCACCATCCATCACCGGCTCGGGAGATTTGAGCATCTTCTTCCAGCGATGGTAGGTCATGATACTCACGCCGAGCGCTTTTGATATCTCGCGCTGGGTCTTGCCTTTGGCCGCGAGTTGATCCGCCTGAGCCAGCTTGTCCGATATTTCCCGCGAATCATGTCTCCTGCCGACCATCTCACCCTCTCCGGCCAAAGTCCCCGCTTCACCTTGGTAAGGCGGGTTTAGTTAACCTTTTCAATCCACTAATGAAAAGTCGGGTTGCGTTCGTTGCGATAGGCTTGGCGCGGATTGTCCCCACAGTAAAGCCTTTTGCGCCACCATCGCATTGCCGATGGTTAATTTGCGCTCGCCCGATCCCCCCGCCCGGAGTTGCCCTGCCTGTGCTAGCACACACCGGCGTCGTCCCAAAATTCCCTCCAGACTCAGGCCAGCCTCGTCCCCTGAAGCCTGCATCGCAAATTCGATCGCGAATTTAAAGGAAAAATCGGAGCTGCCACGGATAGCCCGGCACGCCGCGTGCCCTTCATGGAGCAGCGGAGAACTCGCGGCGAGGATAGCGTCTGCTACCCTACGATGCTACTAATCAATGAAACAACTTCAACGCTCAATAGTAGCCGTTCTGGCCATAGACGGCGTCGAGCGTCTCATGTCGTCCAAATTCCTTGAGGTCGACCTTGTTGAGGACCACTCCAAGCAACCGCTCGTAGACCTCGGGAGCTCCGAGGAGCTGTTGTCGCACGGTGTTCTTGCGCGATCGTCCCCACTCGATCACCTGAACATATGAATCGACCATGCTTGCCGTCCCCCGCACCTCTGCAACGGGACCGAGTGGCGGCAGATCGATGATGATATAGTCATACGTCTCACGCAGCCGCTCGATCATCACCTTCAGGGCCTCCGAACCGAGAAGCTCGCTGCTGTGGGTATCACGGGACTCGATGATCGTCGGAAGGAAGGCGAGCCCGCGCGCGGTGCGAACCGCATCTTGCAGCTCGACCTTTCCGGCGAGAACCTCGAGCAGGCCATTCGTGGCATCCGGGGCCATCGCCCGGCTTATCGTCGGATTGCGAAGATCGCCGTCGATAAGAATGACGTTCTTGCCGACATGCGCGACCAGCTCGGCAAAATTGCTCGCGATCGTCGATTTGCCTTCGTCCGGAAGCGTCGAAATCACACCGATGACCCTGCTCCTCTGACCGGCCGTACTGACGTCGACGGCGACCTTGATCGAGCGAAACGCGGAGGCGAACACCGATGACGGATCGAGAACCGCCCTGCCGAACATCGCATGGGCCTCAGCGGACGATGCGACGTCCCGCCCAGCGTTTCGTCGCCATGGCATGACCAGGCGCGATCGCGGCGGAGCGTCCAAGAGCGGCACGACGGCGAGACATCTGACCTGAAGGGTTTCCTGGACTTGCCGCGTGCTGCGGAACACCGGATCGAGCGCTTCGCGCAGGCCAGCGATCGCAAGGCTAAGGGCGAGGCCCAGCACCGTGGCGAGACCCAGCACGATGGATGTGCGCGGACTGCTCTTCTGCTTGGGCGCGGTCGCCGGGCTGATGACGCGAGATTCGGTGATCGGAAACGATTGCTGCTGGATCGCTTCCATATAGCGCTGGAGGAAATTGTCATAGATCGTATGAATCGCTTGAGCGTTGCTCTCGAGCTCGCGCAAGCCGATGCGCTCACGGTTGGTGATCCGCGCATCCGAGACCATGTCCGCGAGCTTGTTCTTGAGCGACTGTTCCCGCGCGGTGGCGATCTCATAGTCGCTCCTGGTGCTTTCCGCGATGCGGCGCAGCTCATCGGTGACGGACTGGCGGATCTGCTCCATCTGAGCCCGCACATTGATCGCGGCCTGGTGGTCACTCCCATAACGTTGCGAGAGGAGGCCTTCACGCGCGGCCAGGTCGAGATACTGATTGCGGAGCCGAATGACGATTTCGCTTCGCAGCGAATCCACCACGGACGCATCGGGTATCCCCATTTTGAGGACGTCCTGGATGCGATCGAGCCGCGCCTTCGCCTCGGTGCTCGCCGCGCGCGCGGTACTCAGTTGGCTCGAAATCTCCGTCAGTTGCTGCTCTTCGAGCGATCGCGTGCTGGTGCTGGCGCTGCCGGCAGCGGAAGCAACGGCGATGTCGACGATCTTGTTCTTTTCCTTGTAGTCGAGCACGGCGCGATCGACAGCGGAGACCTGCTCGCGCAGTTCTGTAATCCTGTCCTGGAGCCATTTGCTGGCCCGCCGTGTGGCCTGGTACTTCGATTCCAACTGGTCGACGATGTAGGCCTCGGCGATCCCGTTGGCGATTTCGGCGGCGCGATCGGGGCGCAGCGAGGTAAACGCAATGTCGAGCACGTAGGTGCGGCCAACACGGCTGATGGTGCGTTGACTCAACAATGCGTCCAGAGCCTGGGACTGCCGGCTGTCCGCACCTTGCATCGAATTGCCAGTCCCCCAAAACCGCGCGCTGGCGCCGGCGAACTCCGCGTCCTCCGTCAGGTGCATTTCCTTGACGACGGACAGCCCAAGACCTTCGGATTTCAACACTTCGACCTGGGTTTCGACCTGAGTGGTGTCGAGCGGCGTGTCGGCGAACGACACCTGCTGCTGTTGCAAGACCCGCAATTTGCTGGAGTCGATCTGCATCATCGCATGCGCGGTGTAGCGCGCCGGTGTCGTCAGCAGATAGACTAGGCCAAGACCGATCGAACAGGCGGTGACGATCAGAAAGACAAGGTATTGACGCCGGATAAAGCCCCAGACTTGCTCGACCAGATCGGACAGGGAGATCGTGCCGCCGCGATCATCGCGGTCGGTCTGATCGACTGCCTTGGCTGGTGCGACCGTTCGAATATCCATACTTGTCCGCCGAGGATCCGCGCCTCGGCACGTCCCCCCTGTCCAAATCCTCAACGTTCCGGCCGCGTCACCACGAGCGTCTTGGGTCACCGGACGCTCCGCCAAAGCCGATCGTCCAGTCCCTATGCAGAAGACGTATCGTTCCCTGCTGCGACGAAATAAAACAGGCAATGGCGGCGTCATCTGCCTGTCACAGAGGTCAGAGGCATATGCGATCGGTTCTGCCGCCCCGTCGCTCGCCGTTACGTTCACCGGTGGCGGGTCGACCCGCGCCTTTCGAGCCACCCTGCGCTCTCACCGCAGATTGGCGCCGGATCGGCATGCTGAAGAACTACCGCTCGATGAGATTGATCTTGTTGCGCCGCTCGGTCGCCAGCAGCACGCCACGGTCGATGACCAGGCCTACGCGCGACGCTCCTATGACATTGTTCTCCACGACAACGTCACGCACGCCCGGAAAGACCGGCGTTACACCGGTGACCTCGATATGAGAGTCGTTCTCCATCCGGTTGCCGCGCACGATCACGGCACGGACAAGAGGTGGTTGCTTCAGCATGCCCGGCGGTCGTACGGCCTGAACTGCGATCAGGGCTTCGCCGGACGCAATCGTGCGATCAGGACCGGCCTGGTACGCGTTGCCCTCGGTAATGCGATTGTTGAGGATCTGGACCTGCCAGCTCGGCTGAAAATGGTGATAGATCAAGGCGCGCGCGAAAAAACCTCCGGTCCTCGTGGCGACGTTGTCGGCAAGCACGTGATTCAAGCCGGTGCCGTAGAATTGCGCGGCAACACCGACGTCTTCGAACGTGTTGTCGACGATCAGATAGTTCTGATGCATCTGGACCACGGTGACGACCGACGTCGCATCGAGTTCGACCGCCAGCTTGCGGTCGAGCGCAACCGACATCGGCTTATCGTTGCCGGCCGGATCGAACCGGGCGACGCGCGCGAATTGACCGGCTCCCCGCCCGTCCGCGACCATGACGACGGCCCCCGCCCAGGTCGTCGCGATCACGCGCTCGTTCGCCGGCCCAGGCAGCGATAGCCGGTCCGGTGTGACGCTCAAGGCGGGGCCGAAATAGAAGCCGCCGCCTCCGTCACTCGACACCGCTTCACGATCCCAGCCGTATATCGCCTTGAAAACATTGTTGGCGAAGAACACATTTTCCGAACCGGTGACATCGGGCGCAAGAGTATTGATCGATCCACCGGTGCCTTGAAGATCCGCCGCCGTGACGGTGTTATTTTCGAATATGATGCGATTTGCGCCAGTGAACGAGTACCATCCGAACCGACCGTTGTTGAGAACATTCCCGGAAACGACGGTGTTGCTCGCCTTGAGCAAATGGAGCGATCGGCCCGATCCAACGACATCGCAATCAGTCACTGTCAACTTGTCGCCGCTCAGACGGATCGTATCCAGAAACTGACCATATCGCTGGTCGATCTTCAGCATCCGCTGATAGGTCTGCTCGGGAGACATGTGGCCGCGAAAGGCCGAGGCGCGAATGCGCACGCGACGGAGGGCGATTTCGGAGGCGCTCGGGATCGGCACACCGTTCAGAAAGCCGCCAACCACGACATGACCATGCCTGGAGGCGTAGATTGTCAGATCTTCGATGGCGAAGTGCGACGTACCGGCGATCAGCGCTTCCGGTGGATCCTCCACGTCCGACCAGACCAGATTGACGAGATCTGTACGCTCGCCCTTGAGGGTCACATTCGGTGGGATCATGAGCGGGCCCGAAATCAAATACCGCCCTCGCGGAAAGTAGACGATGCCGCCGCCGCTCTGCTGGGCCGCACTGATCGCCGCTTTGACCGACCGCGACGCGTTTATGATGCCGTCGCCGAATGCACCATATTCGCGGACGTTGAAACTTGTACGCGTCTCCGCGACGGCAGGAACGACGTGAATGCGTTCTGCATCGACGAAATCATCTTCGGTGCCGTCGCCGTTCGAGAGCCGCAAACGGTAGTCACCTGGCGCGACCGTGTCCGGCAGACGAAAACTGGCATGCCAGAGATTCCCTCCGCCGGGGGTCAACGTGATCGGCGGGCCCGCGCGTTCCGGAAGCAGAACGAGCTTCGCCCGATCTGGCTGCCGCACGATATTGCGTCCGAAGACGCGCACCGTTCCGCCCGGCGACACCGTGTCGCCGAGGCTCGCCTGCACCCAATAGACGGTCGGCCTGTTGAGGCTGGCAGAGACCTCGCCTTGCGGATGAGTCAACGTGAAGCGGTAAATTCCAGGGGCAAATTCCTTTGGAACGACAAACTTCATGGATTGCGCGTCCTGCTGGATCAACTCCACGGATCGCGCGGCGGCTGCCTGCCCTGACGCACCGTCTGGAACTCGGCTGACGCTAATCGCTGTGACTGCATCAAGTTGTGAGCCGGTGACGATAACTGACTCATCTGGACCAACGGGATCGCTGTACCAGAACATCTGCGGCTGCGCGGCTGCGCCCGCGACCGTGAGCACCATCAGTGCGAGTGCGATGCAGACCGATCGAAACATGCAATTGTGCCCCCGGTACCGGCTTGCGACGTCCGTGACGACGCGCTCAAAATGACCCGCCGAGTTCTATTTCCGGGCAACAGCGAGCATCGATTTGGCCAGTGGAGGAATTCGTCCGACACGATGGAACTGGATGTCGCGGAGACCAGCTTCTTCGAGAAGCAAGCGAAGAGTCTTGTACGACCAGAACTTGATATGCCCGTGATCCCATAGGGCCGTAAAATGGTGGTCGAGCCTGCCCGTAACGGCCATCGTCAGGTTTTTCCAATATCCGTGATACGGCGTGCTGATGATCGCGGTACCGCCCGGCTTGAGCAGACCGTGAACGGTGGCAGCGTACTTGCGCGGATTGTAGAGGTGCTCGACGACTTCAAGGCTGACGACGAAGTCGAACTGCCCGTATTTTTCGGAGATGGGCTCGTAGGCCGAGCCGCGGTCGATCTGAAGATGCGGATATTTTTCGCGTGCGTACCGGATGCCGGACTCGGAGGGATCGACGCCGACCACCGAATGACCGCGGCGGTGCAACAACTCGGTGACCGCTCCGTTGCCGCATCCGAGATCCATGACGCGGGTCCCCTTCCCACTGCCGCGCTCTTCGAGGACGGCAAGCAGGCACGGCAACAGAATGTCGTGCGATCCGTTCAGCTCCGCATCGTCAAAGGTATATCCAGAGATCGATTCGAGCTGTTCCATACGCGTCTCCTAGCCGTTGCGCGGCCACGCAGTCACTCAGCAGAACGATCGGCGAGGATCGCCTGCGGTACGCTCAATAGACGTAGCCAGGGACGTCGCCGCGAAATCATAGCATCTCAGCAGGTCTTATACAGTCCCTTCACGTAAGTTATGTTATTGAAGAGACATTCTTCCGCGTTTCTCGAGCCCGAGCATAACCTATCAGGAGACTATCGTTGCGTGTCCCGTCGCGCTCTCTCACGACCGTCGGCACAGGACGCGGGTCAATACCGCCAAGATAACCATCTCGACGAAAGTCAGCCCAATCACGGCGCCCAGCGAACCGCGGACGAGAATGGGCGCCGAGGCCATGAAAATGAACGCGCGCAGATCCAGCCCGTGTACCAGGATCGCTCGCTTGGTCCCGAAAAATGTGAGCAGGAACGATACCATGACCGCACCAATGACAACGCCGATCATGCCGAGGTCGGCGTAGAAGTCGCCCGCCACGAAGCCTGACAAATTGGGCGTTCCTGCCGTCCCGAGGTCGGCCAGCACAACTCCCATGTCGCCGGCCAGAACCGTCTCCTTTCCCGGCCAGAGACTGCGCGGCACGAAGAACAACATCAGACCCAGCGTCTTTCCCCCCCAAAAAAAGTCCGACAACTCAAGATACCGCACCTCGTACACGAGCATGTCGAGCACATCGAGCCCGGGGATCGTGAGGACGCCGGCGAAGTCGACGGCTTCGATGGCCTCGGCCAGCGAGGCGCCGGACCTGGACGTGAGATTGAGCATCGGCATGAGGACTACGAGGCCGATCAGCACGCCCAAATAGAATGTCTTGATGCCAAGTTTCCCGGAGATGAAAACCAGCGCGATCGGCAGCCAGGCGATCAGGAAATAGAACCGCGCCGTATTGTAGGGATTCTGGGCAACAAAGAGCAACGCAAGCGCGACACAGGTCGAAACGGCGACGACCGCCGGGGCGGCCTTTTGCCGATAAGGCATGTACTTCGCATGGACGGAGATAAGGAGACAGGCCACCATCAGCAGCGCGAGCGCGGAGGCTCCTGCAGTTCCCATCGCGCCGTCGTCGGACAGTTCCTTGGAGTATCGATCCGCAAGGACGTTCCCGAAGCCACCCTGACCAACGACGAACACGGCGAAACCAACCACGCTGAGCACAAGCAGCACTGGCAGCACGTTGTCTTTCAGGCGATACCGCACGGGCTGCGACGCCGGCACGAGCCGCCCGACCAGAGCGCTCGTGACAGTAGCAGTCAGGAGGAACAGGAAGATGATGACGAACGCCGTCGCGATCTCGCCGTTGGTGAAGAAGAACCCGCTGACCGGTCCGTCATTCTCGAAATGCCCGAAGCTGAGGGTTTGACACGGAGCGATGACGAAAAACACGAACATCAGCAGCCAAAGCATGTCCTCGACGGTCGTGTAGGCTCCTGCAATTCGCGAGACGTTGTAGCAGCAGATCAGGAAGGACGGAAACGTCAGCGCAACTACGAATTTGTCGGCCGCGAACAGCGCGTTCAAGGCGTAGTAGCCGACGAAGAAGGCCAGTCTCATGAGCATGGCGGAGGCAAAGAGCCGATGCCTTCGCAGGACCGTAGGCCGCTCGGGGAGGCCGCGCAGTCCGGTATTGACTGCAGCAATCACGGTTGCTGTCCCATCGCCGCGATCTGTGGCCTCGACCTGCCCAGCCGCAGCGCGAGCAGCAGGATGCCAAGCAGCGTCGACAAGATGTCGGCTACGATGAAAGCATATACGCCCGACCTGCTCAGCAAGACGTAGCTGGTCACAACCCCGACCACGTGAAAGATTGTGATGTCCAGAGCAAGACCCTCATAAGCTCCGGTTGCGGCCAGCCCCTGCATCATCATGATCACCGCAGTGACCGTCAGAATGGCGGGCGAAAACGCGCTGAGCAGTGGCGCGACGGCGCTGAACCGGCTCTCCGGAAATTGTGCGGCGACCAGTCCCGCCGCCGCCACCGCCGCAGAGAAGGTCAACCCGGAGGCCGCCACCAGCTTCTGAACGCGAAAAACCGTCCCCAACGGATTTGCGTTATGACCGGACATGGATGCAACCAAGGTGGGGAATTCGACCCGCTGCACGAACGCGATGACCTGAAGCACTCCCGTGACGATCTGCTTGGCGTAGAGAAAAAGCGCAGTCGTCTCGGCGCCGAACCAGGTCGCGCTCATGACCAACTGCGCGCGCCCGTAGAGTTGGGCCGGCAAGTGGACACAGAGCATGGCTCCCCCTTCCCGCGCCGCCCTTCGCAGGCCGCGCAACGTCGGTGTGTGCGCATGCAGCCGCCAGCCGAGTTTGCCGAGCGCAATCCACTGCATCGCAACCATCAGCAAGGATCCCGCCGAAAATGCCGCGCCGAGAGCCGCGCCCGCGGCTTCGGGCGAGGCGTGTCTTGCGACAGCGACCAGAATGAGCGCGGAACTCGCATAAGGGAACGCCGCGCTCATCCCGCTGAGACCGCTGAGCTTGAATCCGTCCAGCAGTCCGGCTGCGTTGCAGGCGACGACAAGCAAGCCGGGCGCAGCAAACAGCGCATAGCTGCTGGAAAATCCATCCGGAGCGAAGGCAAGCGCATAGATGCCCGCCGCGACGATCAGGGTCATCGCCAGCAACACTCGAAACACGGTCGTGTCCCAAAATGCTCTCGATAGCTCCTGAACACCCGTCTCGCGAGAGGAAGACGCTGCGTGGCGCGCCAGCGTGGTGTTTGAACCCGCATCGACCACGAGGCTGCCCAGGACGGCAAACAGAAAATGGGTCCCGAAGGCGGCGAGCAAGCGATACTCGCCGGCGGCAATCAACCAGGTCTGAGCGAGAAATACAGCTCCCTGTCCGAAGCCGTATCCGCCGAACAGGAGACCGATATTGGCGGCCGACGACAACCGTGCCTTCACTGGCAATTCCTGTTCCCGCATCCTCATGGAACGATCGACCACAACGGCCGACCGCGCAGGGCCGATCGTCCCTCTTCCACCGCTAAACGGCGCGATCGCAGTATGCGGGGTCAGTTCGGCGCCTTCACCTTGGCACCTTCATTCGTCGCCTTGGCGGCCTGATCCTGCGGCTGCTCGGGGATATCCAGCCGCTCGATTTTCGCTTCCGACCGCAGCTTCTCCATAGCCACGAGCTGAGCTTTCCGCGCGACAACCATTCCGAATTTGTCCCGCACGACGTCAAACTCCAGCGGCTTTCGCGTCTGCTTGTCCTCGACCTTGACAACCTCCCAACCCTGCTCGGTGCGGATTGGAGCTGCCGTGCTTCCGACCTCGGTCGCGAACGCGACCTTCGCGATTTCCGGTTTCATCTGCTGCCGGCCCATGTAGCCCGCCTCCTTGAGCGTGGCGGGCAAAGACGTTCCCGTCATGTCCTCGGCGACCTTGGTGAATTCCTCGCCCTTCTTGATACGGGCGACCGCCTCATTGGCGCGATCCTCTGCGGTCTTGACCGCCTTTTCATCGTTGGCAGCATCGACCTTGAACAGCATGGTCCGCATACGGATCTGAGGCTCGGCCGCATCCTTGACCGCCTGATCATATGCCGCGCGAACCGTATCTGCCGTAACCGCGGAACGCGCGACGTCACCCAGCCAGCTTTCCATCAGCGCCTTCTTGCGCAGGAACTCGACGTTGCGCTGCAGGGCGGCCTCGTCGATCTTGAGATCCTTCTTCTGCGCGTCCCTCGACATCAGCGCGACGTCGATGAGGTATTGGACGAGGAAGTCGTGACGCGCCTTTTCATCCAATCCCTTCAGGTCATGCACGAACATCTGCTGCGCCAATTCATAGTCGCGGCCGTCGATCACCATGCCGTCAACCCTGGCAACGACCAGGTCGCTGACCTTGGCGAGGACCGTGTCGCTTGACTGTGCGTAGCCCGGTCCGCTCGCGGCCCAAAGGCTCGTAGCGACTGCGAAGCCCACCACCATTCGAGAATACACGCCAGACGATTGCTGGCGGCGACCACGATAGAGAACCATCATACCCTCGATCAGATTTCGAAATGCATCATCGTAGGCTGCGCGGCAGCGACGCGAGAACGCGATGCCCCTGCAACTGCAACCGGTCGTGCCGCTCGGCATGACCAGGATGCGTCTGTAATGATTCAAGCCTGACGCTAATATAATGTAGAGAAGAATGATTTGTGACCATCACCCCCATTATGTTATTCATCCATGAATGATGTCGCCCGCGCGACCTGAGAATCGGATGTTGCGACCACGGCACCACGCGAGACGAATCGCTGCGCGATGCGCAGAAAAACAAGACAAACGCAGCGCTATTTCGCCTTCAAGGTCATCGCGAAATTTTCACAGCGGCGCCCCCCGCCAGCGAAAACGATGCGCGGCGCGCACATCATTAAATCATGTTACTCACTTCACAAATGTAACGTTAAATCATAACAAAGCCTGACTAGGGTCCGCCGCGCCCGATACGATGCCCGCTGGGGGAGAAGGTCGGGTGTTTAGAAATTGAACAGGAGTCTCTAATGAGAAACTGGAAAGCGTATTTGCTGGCCACGGCTGCCATCGGCACTTGCGGCCTGGCTGCGCCGGCTGAAGCTCAGCTGGTTTACGCGGGAGGTGCGTCGTTCCCTGCACCGGTGTATCGTTATCTCTTCGACTGCCACTCGGTCCAAGTCGACGGCAATCCCAACGGCCCGACCTGGCCCTATCCCGCCATCGGCACCACTCCCGCTGGCACGTTCCAGCCCGCGTATCCGATCTCTCCGTCCTGCCCGAGCGCGAGCGGCGACTCGAGCGGCCTGTTCATGCAGATCCTCTACGTTCCGGTTGGCTCGGGCGGCGGCAAGCGCGCGCTCATTGCCCATGACGGCTCTTCCAACTCGACCGGCTTCGGTAACGCGCCCGCCGTTGCACTGCCATACGTCTCCGGCTGGATTCCCGGCTGGACCGACAAGTACGGCTATCCGTCCGTGCAGTTCGTCGGCAGCGACGACGTCTGGAATTCGACCGACGCGGCGAACTACGTTGCTTCGGGCAACCAGGCCAAGTATGGCAACATCATCCAGATGCCGGCTCTGGCTGGCGCGGTCGTGATCGCGTTCAACGGCAATGACGGCAACGGTACGCCGCTCAACATCCAGAACGCGGCTCCCACTGGTGCAACCGCCGACAAGGCCACGTTCGGCTATCCGGGCAACTACTCCGGTCTGAACCTGACCCGCAAGGCGCTGTGCGGCATCTTCACCGGCCACATCACCGCCTGGAACGACCCCGAGCTGAAGAAGTCCAACAACAACGTTGCTCTCGGCAACGGCGCGATCAAGGTCATCCACCGCGCCGACGGCAGCGGCACCAACTTCCTCTTCACCAATGCTCTGTATCGTCAGTGCCAGGGCGTCACCGGTCCGAACAACACGACCGATGCGCTCAGCGCTTCTCCGACCACTCGCTCGTGGGAGTTCCGGTTCAGCGACCGCACCAACGCGGCTTGCCCCGACGCTCTCTATCGCGCGAGCAACCTGACCAACTGGCCGGATAACACCAACGATACCTGCTCGCCGGCGCAGCCGCTCAACAACAACCCGGGCGGCGGCACATTCGTTGCTGCCAGCACCAATGGCGGCGTCAAGAGCGCGATCGAGAGCACCAACGGTGCGATCGGCTACTCCACCACCGACTTCGCGCAGCCGGTCCTCTCGGTCGGCATGAAGGTCGCCAACGTTCAGTCGCAGTACGACGTGGACAACGCGACGGGCGCGTTCCAGTGGCCCTCGCCGACCCGCATCAAGAACTCGATGGCTGCCGTCAGCCCGATCCTGCCGGACGCCAACGCGATCGCTAACCCGCTGAACTGGAGCTCGCAGTCTCAGGTTCCGAATCCGGCCACGCCGAATTCGTATCCGATCGCTGGCTTCACTTGGCTGGACTTCTATCAGTGCTACAGCCAGACCCGCGACTCGGGCCTCGGTCTCGGCACGTTCCAGAACATGATGAACTACCTGACCTTCCACTACTACGACTCGACCGCCGCTGCGATCCTCAACTCGCAGGGCTTCGCGTCGATCCCGAACGCCTGGCGCGACCCGATCATCCCGCTCATCACGGGCGGCCCCTCGGTCATGGGTAATGCCGGCGATCCGGGCAACACGTTCTGCGCGAGCAAGCAGGGCGCCTGATCTTCCGCTCAAGGCTCGTCAAACGACGCATGTGCACCCGGCTCCGCCGGGTGCATTCTTTTTACTCCCCTTTGAGAAATGCGTCGCCTCAATCGGCCAAGATAAGGCCATCCATTCGCCGAGCGAAGCCACTCGATGCCTGCGCGCTCGCAGGCTCGGATTGGCGAATTCCTGACGGGATAGCGCCCTATGACAGGCGGATGGAAATCTCGGCTGCCAGCTCGTGCACGAAAGGAGGGAAAATCATGTTGGCATGGGTCCCGTCGACTTCGACCACTTCGAGCTCCGGAACCTTCGGTTGCCATGTTTCGACGGGATCGACGAGATCGCGTTTCGCCGACTCCCACGACTTGAACAGGACGACGGGAAAATCGACCACGAGCGGCACGTACCGTTCGTAGGCCACGAGCGCGAGGTCCTTGACGACCTTGATCCTCTCGTCGAGTGAGGATTCGTAATAGCGCGTGAATTCGGCATCATAGGTGAACTGACCTATCAGGCGACGGATCAGCGGGCGCACGAGATTGAGCAAGGTCTCCAGGCGCTGCCCCGATGGAGCCTCAAACAGTCCCCACACGCGCAACTGCGAACGCCGGGCCATGTATCGCAACCGCGTCGTCAACGACCAATGCCTTTCCACGACGTTGGTGTCGATGAGGCCGATCAATCCCAGCTTTCGATTGTCCAAGCGCAGAGCCCTCGCCATCTCGATCGCGATCTCACCACCCATCGAGTATCCAACGAGATTGACCGGCTCGGCATGATCCCCGCCGAGATGCTTGAGAAACCAGGCCGCGGTCGCCTCAATGGATTCGAAACGCGGTGTGTCGCCTTCGAAGCCGGGCGGCTGAAATCCCCAAATTTTGCCCGGGAATGATGACGCTCGCGCCAGCGCCACGACTTCAAACAGGGTCCCGCGAACACCGGCAATCAGATAGAGCGGCGGACGATCGTCGCCATCCTTCAGCAGCAGCAACGGCGAAGGCTCGGGCCATCGATCCGTCGCGATGGCTTCCGCGATGGCCTCCGGCGTGCCCAGCCTCAACGCGGTACCGATCGGAATCCTCTTGCCCAGCGACCATTCAATCTCATCCAGCAAGCGAACCACCCGCCTGACGCCGATCCCCATGTGGCGAAGATCTGCATTCGCCTGCTGTCCCTTCGGGCCCGTCGTGCGCTGCCAGATCGCGAGGACCGTTTCCTGGACGGAAAGTGATTGCTCTATCGGCGCAGACCCGACTCGTGCGTTGGGTGTCATTGCGTCGCTCATCATCGCATCCCTTTGCCGGCAAACGGCCCAGCGATCTTCCCGGCTTGCGCGGCCCTGCCGTTTGCCGCGATGCTTCCGGCGAGCCCCCGCAAGCGTCGCCAGCGCACCGTGATGGCAGCCCTCCTTGACAGTCTGATGTCCAGCCGTGCGGCCAGCGTCATCCAGCACGATCCTTGATGCGGCCACGATCAATTTGGTATCGCCACCCATTGATATATCGTATTGATCATATGCGGATGTGAAGCCAGCAATGAAACCATCATTACGCGTTCTTGAGATCATAGCATCGGTCGATCCACGCGGTGGCGGGGCCATCGAGGGCCTGCTGCGCCAGGCGGAGGCCCGGCGCGCGTTCGGAATGGACACGCATATCGTCAGTCTCGACGACCCGGACGACCCCTGGGTCCGCGAATGTCCGGTGCCGACCTTCGCAGTCGGGAGCGGTATGCTGAGCCGTCCATCCGGCCCGTTGAACTGGCTGTGGACCCACTACGGTTACGCGCCCAAATTCGTGCCGTGGCTCAGATCGCACGTCAGCGACCATGACATCGTGGTGGTCAACGGTCTCTGGAATTATTCAACGCTCGGAGCGCGGCAGGTCCTGCCACGATCCGGCATTCCCTACGTCGTGTTTGCCCATGGCATGCTGGATCCATGGGCTCGGGGGGGCTTGAAGCATGCGATGAAGCAGGCGCTGTGGGCGTTCTCTGAGGGCCCGCTGTTGAAGAATGCAAACGCCGTGCTGTTCACCACCGAAGACGAAATGATCCGCGCCCGCAACACGTTTCGGCCGTATCGCGTCCGCGAGCGAATTGCCGGCTATGGGACTGCGGACATCCAGGGTGATTGCGAGCAGCAGATCAGCGCCTTCCGCAAATCCTTGCCTGCCCTCGGCGACCGGACGTTCCTGCTGTTTCTCGGCCGCATCCATCCCAAGAAGGGCTGCGACCTGCTGGTTACCGCGTTCTCAGGGATCGCTGCCGAGAACCCCGAACTTGATCTCGTCATCGCGGGCCCGGACCAGGTCGGATGGCGGCGCCAGCTCGAGGCCCAGGCACGCGCGGCCGGCATCGAACGTCGTATCCATTGGCCCGGCGCGGTGTTCGGCGATGTCAAATGGGGCGCCTTGCGCGCCTGCGATGCTTTCGTTCTGCCATCACATCAGGAGAACTTTGGCGTCGCGGTTGCGGAGACGCTTGCAGCCGGCAAGCCGGTCCTGATCACCGACAAGGTCAACATCTGGCGCGAGGTCACGTCGGATGCCGCCGGACTGGTCTCGACGGATGATGCCGCCGGCGTCAGCGACATGTTGGCGCGCTTCGTGTCGCTGCCTCAGTCAGAGAAGAGCGCGATGGGCCAGGCCGCCCGCGAGTGCTTCTTGCGACGCTTCGAGATCAGTATCCCGGCCAAGCAGCTTGGCCGCGTGCTCTCCGAGATCGCGACGGCCCACAATCGGACACCGGAGATCGCTGCCAGAGCGATCTCATAGCTGAAAGGCTGGCGCGCCTCGGCGCAGCGAATGACATTCTCACCCCGCCGCGGCCTCTTCCAGCCCGCACACCTCGCGCACCAGCGCTTCGTGCTCGGGCTTGGCGACGATGTAGTTGCCGAGGCAAAGCGCGTCGAGACCGGTCCGCACGAAGCAATTCACGGCCTGCTCCGGCGTATCGACGATCGGCTCGTTCTCGTTGAAGCTGGTGTTGAGAACGATCGGGATTCCGGACTGGCGTCCGAACGCCTCGATCAGGTCGAAATACAACGGGTTCGTCTCACGCTCGATGCTCTGGAGCCGACCGGTGCCGTCGACATGGGTGATGCCCGGAAGTTGTTCACGCCATTCGGGACGAACCTTTACCACATGCATCATGAACGGGCTGAAGACGTCCTGTTCGAAATACTTCCCGACCTCGTGCCGCACGATGGTCGGTGCGAACGGGCGGAACAGTTCGCGGCGCTTGATCTTGGCGTTGATGAGATCCTTGACGTCGGCCCGCGTCGGATCGCCGAGGATCGAACGATTGCCCAGTGCGCGCGGCCCCCACTCCGATCGGCCTTGATACCATCCGATCACGAGGCCCGCTCGGATCAGTCGGGCCGCCGCCTCCGGGACCTCGGCGCGTGACACCTGATGAACCGGAAAGCCGGAAGTTTCCGCCGCCCTCCGTATCACGCTGTCCGGATATTCCGGACCCCAATAGGCGTGCTTCATGTAGAAGCGCTCCGACCTGCCCGCGACATTGTGCCAGGCCCACATGGCCGCCCCGATGCACAGGCCGTCGTCCGAAGCTGCCGGCTGAAGATAGACGTTCTCGAACGGGGTATCGCGCAACAGCCGCGCATTCGCCACGCCGTTGAGCGCACATCCGCCAGCGTAGGCGATCTGATTGCTGCGAACCCGATCGTGAAGCTTCTGGAAGCAATCCATCGCGACATCCTCGAACCGCACCTGGCATGAGCGAGCGATGTCGTGCTCCCGTTGCGTCAGCGGTTCGCCGCGCTTGCGCGGGGCGCCGAGCTTTTCGATCCATTTGTCGGTGTAGTGCAGACCCATCTCGATCGCGTTGCGGTCATCCATTCCGCCGCTGACACCGCCCGAATGCATTCCGAACCATCCGGGAGCGAGTTGGAACCAGCCGTCGTCGGGCGAGATCACCAGTTCGCGCATGAACTCCGCGTAGGTGTTCTCCCCATACGGGGCGAGACCCATGACCTTGTATTCCTCGCCGAATCCGTCGAAGCCGATGTACTGACAGCAGGCCGTGTAGAAAAACCCGAGGCTGTTCGGCAACGAAACACGATCGAGGACCTCGATGCGGCTGCCCTCGCATCGCGCGGCCATCGCGCTCACGAAATCGCCGCTGGCGTCGTACGAGAAGCCGGCCGTAACGCCCTCGAACGGCGAGCAATAATAGGCGCTCGCGATGTGCGCGATATGATGCTCTACGTTGACGACCTTGGCCCGGAGCGCGCCAGGCGCCTCGCCACACGCTTCCGCGACCCGGTCCGCGGTTCCCTTCTCGGCATTGGCGCGGCGCAGATGCTCCATCGCCGCCTGCGCCCCGTGCCATGGGTTTTGCAGGACGTACAGGGCCTTGCTCAATCGGTTTTGCTGCGTGTCGCGGGGGACCGCGATGAAATCAATGTCCTTGACGCTCACGCCACCGATCGCGAGGACCGACCTTATCGCTTGCTCCGGGAAGGTCGGATCATGCTTGACGCGACGTCCAAAGCGTTCTTCGGCGACAGCCGCAACGACCTTGCCGTCCAGGATCAGCGCAGCCGACGCGTCGGCGTGATTGAAATTCAGCCCCAGGATCGCGGTCATATGCCCACCCGTCTCCTCTAACGCCCGCCGCGGCTTGCTGCGTCGGCGCGTGTGTTACGCGGAACGTCATGCGCGAGCCTCAAGCACGCACCTCACGGTCGCCAGACCCATAACCTGCCTGTACGGCACGCTTCGCCCCCAGCAACGCCGTCACGGGATACACCACGTCATATTATGTTAAGATGACGTGAGAACATCGCAATCACATCACGATGCCATTGAGCACCGATCGCTCGCGCCACTGCGCCTCGCAACATCGACAGTTTCGTAAATCGAGGCCTGGCCTGCTTGCAGCAGCGTCGCCGCGGCCTGGAACGACCGCGCAAGTCACGTGGAACTCTGTCCAACTGATGTTGTGATGTCGCCCCGATGTCACATAGCAATGTTAACTCGACGTTAATCGCATCAAGCCCGCTGGAGCGCCGACAGATGCGGTGAATACTTATGAAAATGATCAGGGATTAGATGGTAATTGCCATGAGATCATTGCGCATTTTGCTGGCGGATCTGGCATTGGTGTCATTCGCGCTGGTCGCGTCCTCGATCCTCCGCGAGAATCTGGAGTTCTCGAGCGATCATCTCTTGGCACTGATCCCGTATGGCCTCCTGACGATTTCCACAGCCGCAATCGTGCTGCCATTGTCGGGCGTCACCACGGCAGTCTGGCGGTACAGTTCTCCGCAAAACTATCGTGACATCGTTACCGCGGTCGTGGCGATCGTCGCCGGTGCCGCGGTACTGACCTTCATTGCCAACCGGCTCGAAGGGGTGCCGCGCGCGCTGCCCCTGCTCCAGGCGCTCATCACAATCACCCTGATGATCGGGGCGCGGATCGCGAGCCGGCTGTGGCATATGCGACGTTCGCCGCGCGATTGGCAGCAGGACGTAATCGTTCCCACCGCCGAATCCGTCCTTCTCGTCGGCCTCAACGAATTGGCTGAACTCTATTTGCACAGCATCACCCGCTATGCCCGCGACCGCGTCCGTGTCGTAGGGCTGCTGGACTCCCAGGCCCGTCGCGGGCTGTCCCTACTGTCGCATCGTGTTCTCGGCACGCCGGAAGACGTTGCCGACGTTGTCCGCACACTCGAAGTGCACGGCGTCGTCATCACCCGGGTCGTGCTTGCGGTTCCCCTTCGCGAGTTGTCGACCCAGGCGCGGGAAGCACTGTTCGCGCTCGAGGCCTCCAACGCGATTCCGCTCGAATTCCTGGATCAGAAGATCGCATCGGATCGTCCGAGCCGGGAGGTGGCGCACAGCGACAGTGCTTCCGAGACGCGGACGCAGACCTATGCATTCAGTGCAAGGAGCGGCGAGGGTTTGGTAGGCTCGCCCTACCGCACCGTCAAGCGGCTCCTCGATATCGTCTTTGCAGCGTTGCTCCTGGTGATGCTGGCGCCCATCATGGGCCTGGTCGCGCTCGTCGCGATCATGGACGTCGGATTTCCAGTGCTGTTCTGGCAAGAGCGTCCCGGCCTTGGTGCGCAACCGTTCAAGGTGTTCAAGTTCCGCACCATGGCCGCGGCCCATGACGCGCACGGGCGCCGCAGGCTCGAGTCGCAGCGCATTTCCTCGATCGGCAATGTCCTGCGCCGGACGCGGCTCGACGAACTGCCCCAGTTGATCAGCATCCTGATGGGCCGCATGTCGTTCGTGGGGCCGCGACCGCTGCTTCCGATCGATCAGCCGGCGGATTATTCGGCGCGCCTCCTGGTTCGCCCGGGCCTCACAGGCTGGGCCCAGATCAAGGGCGGGCGAGCAATCTCGCCAACCGACAAGGCCGCGCTCGACGTCTGGTACGTCAGGAACATGTCCTTCCTGCTGGATATCAAGATCATTATCGGCACGATCCCGATGATACTGTTCGGCGAGAAAGTCGAGAACGACGCGATCGCACAGGCTTGGCGCGAGCTGGAAAAATCGCAAGCGCAAGCCGAAAAGAACGGGGCCGCCGCCGCTTCGGTGGCGCTCGGCGCGAGGCTTCACGTGTCGTGAAGGCGACATGTTGTTCTCATAACGTCACACAAACTATCATCTAACTTGCGGATCGCATGTTATGCTACCCGAGCGTCCCGATATGCTAGCGAGCGAGCCGCGCGCCACGGATGATGTCCTGAACCGTAGCGACTTGGCGCCGTTGCACGGCCGCTCCGGCATCGCGCCGGATCATTGAGCAGCCTTCCGCCATCATGTCCGACTCCCGGCTCGTCTATATCTGCGATTGGCTCCCGCCCGACTTCGGCGCGGTGGGACAGTACTCCGTGCTGTTCGCCCGCGATCTTGCGCGCGACCGCGGCCTTCACGTCACGCTGGTCGGCCTCACGTCGGGCGAAGCAACCCATTCGGTCGAACGCTTCGAACGCGGTGAGCTCGAGGTCGTCAAGGTGCCGGTCCCCGCCTACGACAAGGCCAGGACGTCGGCGCGCATTCGCTGGACGATCACGACCAACACCAAGCTGCTGCGGGCCGCCCTGCCCTACATCCGCAAGGCGCAATCGGTTCTCTTCACCGGAAGCCCGCCTTTGTTTCTTCACTGGATTGCGCCGCTGAACGTGCTGCTGCGCAAGCGGCTCATCTATCGCATCACGGATTTCCATCCCGAGTGCGCGATCGCCGAACGCGGCAGTGCCAGCCTGTTCCTGAGGCTCGTCCTCACCCTCACGCTGTTGTGGCGCCGGCGAGTCCACACCTTCGAGGTGCTCGGACACGACCAGGCGATACGGCTCAACGAGATCGGGGTGACCAAGGACCGCATCGTGCTGAAGCGCGATCCCTCCCCGATCGAGATCGGCCCCGACACCCCGCCTCTCGCCCGCCCGCCGCAAACCGAAGGCAAGTTTCTCCTGCTTTACTCGGGTAACTGGGGCATCGCGCACGACACGACGACGTTCGTTGACGCCTATGTCGAGCATCACAAGAGTGGATCGGGAACGGTCCTCCTCTGGCTCAACGCGATCGGAAAAGGCGCGGCCACCGTAGCCGAAGCGCTTGACGAAGCTCGGGTGCCGTACATTCGCACCGATCTCGTGCCGCTGGATCAGCTCGCCTCCCTGCTCAGGACGCCGGACGCTCATCTCATCACCCTGAAGAACGCGTTCGTCGGCTACGTGCTGCCCTCCAAGGTCTATGCCTGCGTCGACTCGGACCTGCCGGTGATCTTCATCGGCCCCACGGACTCCGACGTCCATCTCCTCTGCGACAAGCGCAAGTCCAGCTCGTATTTCCACGTCGATGTCGGCGACACCAATCGATGCGTGCGATTGCTCGAAGATTTGGGCACGAAGCAGAGCGCATCGTCAGCCAAGAAAATTCGATTAGTCAGGAGCAGCGTATGAAAAAGGCATTGGTCTGCGGCGCAGGCGGGTTCATTGGGTCCCATCTGGTCAAGCGCCTGAAGGCGGAAGGTTTCTGGGTCCGCGGTGTGGACCTCAAATATCCGCGCTTCAGCCCGACCCAGGCCGACGATTTCATCGTCGGCGATCTCAGGGATCTCTCGGTTTGCCACGAGGCCGTCGATGCGCGCTTCGACGAGGTCTATCAACTCGCCGCTGATATGGGCGGTGCCGGCTACATCTTCACCGGCGAGAATGATGCGTCGGTGATGCATAATTCGGCGCAGATCAACCTCAACATCCTCGAGGCTTGCCGGCGCCGCAACAGCTTTCGGATCTTCTACTCGTCGTCGGCCTGCATCTACCCGGAATACCGTCAGCTCGATGCCGATAACGCGGGCCTTGCCGAGAGCGACGCCTATCCAGCCGCACCCGACAGCGAATACGGCTGGGAGAAGCTGTTCAGCGAGCGCCTCTACGCCGCCTACGCCCGCAATCACGGTTTCGAGGTTCGCGTCGCGCGCTATCACAACATCTTCGGCCCCGAAGGCGCCTGGAACGACGGCAAGGAAAAAGCGCCGGCGGCGATCTGCCGCAAGGTCGCACAGGCCGGCAATCCCGGCGAGATCGAGATCTGGGGTGACGGCGAGCAGACCCGCTCGTTCCTCTACATCGACGAATGCCTCGATGGCACGATCCGCTTCATGCGATCGGACTGGGCCGGACCGGTGAATATCGGCTCCGAGGAAATGGTCTCGATCAACCGCCTCGCGGCAATCGCTGCCGAGATCGCGGGCAAGAAGATCACACCGCGGCACATCCCCGGACCGCTCGGCGTGCGCGGCCGCAACTCGAACAACAAGCTGATCTTCGAAAAGCTCGGATGGCGTCCGTCGCAGCCGCTCGCCAACGGCCTCGCCAAGACCTATGCCTGGATCGACCAGCAGGTCCAAAAGGCAAAGCGTCTCAAGGACGCGCCGAAGCCCGTAATCCGGCAGCCGGAAATCGTCGCGGCGGAGTAAGAGGCGGGCGAACGGGTTGATATCGGCGGTGTCGCGTCCCCGGTGCGGATGCGGCACGGTATTGCGTCGGCGTATGCACGGTTCGATCGGCGCAGCTCGACGCACGGCGAGGTCGCGGCCGAAAGCGTTCGTCGCCCTTCATAAGAGCTGAGCACTCAATTCAGGTGACGACGCCCTCCGCGTCAACCGTGCGCGGCAGCCCGCGCGCGGCTGCACTCGCCTTCGGCCGCGACAATTCGCGGCAGCGGCCGCGCCGGGGCTGGGGCCGCGACGTTCGGGTCGAAACCCGTCGCGATCCGGACCGCCTCGCTCACTGGAATCCCCCGCCGCTTTGCCAGCGCCATGATCTCGTCGAGCTTGGCGTCGATCAGGGTGCGATACCAGAAGCCCTGGAGGATGTGGAAATAGTATCCCTGCTTGCCGTCGAGGAAGCCGAGCCGCACGACATAGCGGTAGAGGAAGAAGAGCAGTGGCCGGACGCCGCCGGGCAGCTTCCCGTAGATCCGCTCCTTGACGAAGCGCTTGAGCTTGGCCTGCCAGGATGCACTGTGGCGCTGGATGTCCATGTTCTCGCCGAGCAGCCCGCGCGAGGCCAGGATGTCGATCACCTCGCGTGAGGCGTAGCGATTGTGCTTGCTGGTCCACCAGTCGAGTGAGTTGAGGTTCTCGTCGACCAGGTCGATCGTGGAGCGCACCACCTTGCCGGTGACGATGATGTGCTCATCCATCCAGCGCTGCTCGCAGGAGCCCTGCCCCGCGCGCCAGAGCCTGAGCTGCCAGCTCGGCTCGATCGCGCCCCATTTGATGCGGCGGCCGAGAAACACGATCTGGCGGCGGACGACGATGCCGCCGACCTCGCGCGGCTGCCGGTCCAGGAGATCATGCAGGCCGGCGGCCGATTCCGGCGTGAGATATTCGTCGGCATCGATGCGCATCAGCCAGCCGGTCTTGCCGGCGCAGGCCGCGATGGCCTTGTTGGTCTGGGTCGCGTAGTTGATCCAGGGATTTTCGATCACCTCCGCGCCGAGGCCGGCCGCGATCTCCCGGGTGCGGTCCTTTGAGCCGGAATCGACGACGAGGATGCTCGCGCAGTGATCGCGGATGGTCTCGATGCAGCGCGCGATGTGCTTCTCCTCGTCGAGCGTCAGGATGATGGCGTGGATTTCGGTCATCGCGGCCCCTTGCTGCTTGGCGCGCCTCCTTACGGCTGCTTGCGTTCCTGATCGTCGGATTTGGTCCCCTGTCCGCTGCTTGAGGACGGGTTGGAGTCCTGACCACCAGTGTCACCGCCGCCGTAGCCGACCACCTCGACGATGAAGACGGAGGCACGATCATTGTTGCCCGCAGCCGTCGGCGGTTCTGCCGATTTGGCCGCGGCGCCGGCCGTGTTCGAGGCCGCGCTGAGCGCGCCGATATTCGGGGCTGTAACCGTCGGGATGCCGGTGGAGGTGCCGCCCACCTGGATGTTGCCGGCATTAACCACCTGCACGGCCGCGATCGTCAGATTGCCCGACACCCGGATACCCGCTTCGCCGGCGTCGACGGTGCCGCGCGGCGCGAGCAGATAGGTGTTGGACTTCTTCGCAACCTTCGAGCTCTGGATCACGGCGATGCCGGCGCCGCTGACGAGGCCGCCGAGATCGACGCTCTGATAGTCGTCGGAGTTGAACACGACCTGCAACGGCGGGAACGACAGCGTCGTCTGGGCGCCGCGGCCGGCGTCGAGGTCGCCGTTCGAGCTCCACATCAGGATGTCACCGCCCTGCTGGGTCATGACCCGGCTTGAGTTCACCAGCACGCTGGCATCCGTGAACGTGTTGATGTCGCCAACACCGAGCGTGAGGATGCCGAGATCGTTCGGCTTGAGCAGCGGGTTCGGCTCGAGCGCGAGCGAGCCGACGCGGATCGTCCCGCCCGGACCGAAGATCGAGATGTCGCCGCCGAGCTTGGTCTGGATCGTCGCGTGCAGGAGATCGAGGTCGCCGGTATGCTTCAGCGTATTCGCGCCGTTGGTGCCGCCGCCCAGCGCGTTCCGGGTGTAGCCGAAGTCCGCCGGGAACATCGTGTTGATCGCCTCGTAACCGCGCTGGTAGTTGCCGGACGTTCCGGTCTGCGCCTGGCCTACGGCCTTGAGCTCGGCAAAGAACACCTGGTCGGCGAAGACGTGCTGGAGATCCTTCGGCAAGGCGTAGAAATCCGCCAACGCGCTGGCCTGATTTTCGGGACGTAAACCGATGCGCAGCAAGAAGGCGCCGAGATCGACGAACCCGTTCTGAATTTGCTGCGGCAGCGCATTAGCAAAGAAATCCCACGGGCGCGCTAGAAGATCAAAGTACTGATTCAGACCAGCACGATCGATTGAACCATCGCCCTTCAAAGCATTGATGTTCGCCTGTTTCAGCGTGGCTCGACCGGCCGGGGTGTTAAAGAAGTCGAACAGCGCGTCGCTCTTCAGATAGCTCCGAAGCGCATCTGTATTGAAGGCGTAATTTTGCGCGACGTTCGAGGCGTTGGCCGGATCGAGATAGGTGGAAATCACGCCGGGGTGAAGGACAAGCTGATTGGTGTTGGGATCCTTGGCCCAATAACCGTCGTAATTGATGCCTTTGGCGGCGCCGAACATGGTGATGATGTCGGCTCCGGTGCCGGGCAGCAGCTCGTTGCGCTTTTTCGTGGTTGAGCTGACGGAGCCGAGCAGCGTTATGTCGTACATGCCGCTCGAGCCCTGGCTGACATATCGGTTGCCGACCGGCCACAGGCTGGCGTTGCCGACCGAGGCGATACCTTCCTGGGCCGGTGTGTATGTGATGCTGTCGCGCGTCACGGGCAGGAACGGTCCGAGATCGCGGCCGGCCTGTACCACCAGGAATCCCGGCCCCGCGATCTGCAGTCCCGGTCCGCCAAAGGTCACGGCCTGGTTGTTCACATTTGCCGTTCCGCCGCCGTAATTGTACAGAATGTCGCGGTCGGCCTGGATCGTGGTGACATCGTCGGCTGCGATGTTCTGGGCGATGAGGTTGAGATTGAGGATGTCGCGGCCGGCATAGATCTTCGCCGGACGGTTGAGTTCGACTCTCGCGTACGACGTCGGCGTGACCGAGACAATCGTGCTCGTACCCGGAATCCGGTTAACCGTGCTGCTCGTGGTCGCTACCGCCGAGATGTTGCCCGACACCGCGTAGATGCGCGCAGGGTTGGTATCGTGGTCGTCCCGGTGCGCCAGCAACGCCGAACTGAAGGCGCCTGTCATGCCGTTGTTGGGCTGGTAGGGATCGAACGCCGTGTCGAGCAGCGACGGCCCCGCCGAAATAGACGGCGCGAACGTGGCCAGATTGGTATAGCCGCCGGTCAGATCGATGCTGCCCTGCGCGAGCAGCTCAAACCTGCCATTCTCCGATCCGGTCAGGACGATGCCGGGCATGGCAGGATTCTGGGCCCCTACGGTTGAATTGGTCACGAGTCCCTTTGTGGTGATGTCCCCGCCCGCAGCGATGGCCGTGAAACTCGCCGGGTAGGTCAAACCGGAGGTGTTCCAGGGGACCGTACCGAACGTCTGCGGCATCGCGATATTCAGATTTCCGGTGACCGCGGTCAGGTTCACGCCACTGTCCTGCCCGTAGGTGTTCATGAGAAGGCTGCTCGCCGCACCCAAGGGATTGGCCGCCGTGGTTGACTGAAGATGCAACTGGGCGGGGTTGACCACGCCGCCGATCGCCATCGATCCGCCTGAGATCATGCTGATCTGGCCAGTGTCCACCGCAAGCAGTGTATAGTTGGGCGCCGTCGTATTGGCCGCCTTGAGCGTGATTGTGCCATTCGCATCCACGAGGCCGCCAACCTGGATGCTTGCGTGCCCCGAGCCTTCGTAATACGAACCGCCCAGCAGATTGCGGCCTGCCCGCACCATCATGTTGCCGCTACCGTAGAGCTGGGTCACCGGCGTGCTCGCCGAAGAAAGCCCGCCAGTGACCCGCCCGGTCGTGGGCAGCGAGACCGAGACGTCGACCAGATCGCGTCCTGCCGTAACGTTGACGTTGCCACCGGCCGAAAGAATGCCCTCGCGGAAGCTGGCGTACTGAATCCACCAGGCGGTCTGGGATGCAATGCGGTCGCTGGAAACGAACACGCCGGCGCCCACGGTCGGTGCGCCGACCAAGTTCGTCACTCCAGCATCGGCGATGAGCCAAGGCGTATAGTAGGCATTCCACAGGGTGGTTTGATTGAATATGTTCGTTGTCGTGACATTCCTGTACCCTTTGATGTCCTCCTGCGCGACGACCGACACGTCACCCGCAGCAACCGGAAATGCTGCGCTGGTCGGCGCGCCGTAGACTAGTGCCGCGCCGCCCTGCGTATTGCTGCCATAGCTCAACAGCTGCGGCTCGAGGAAGCCGTTGGCATCCGTCACATTGCCGGACGCATCATAGGGATTGGCGTATCGGGCCGTGTTCACGCCCGCAGCGTAGATGACGCCCGGCGCGGCGGTATCGGCGAGACTGACGTCGCGCGCGGCCGCGATCGAGATGCTGCCGGTGCCGGTCCGCACCATGGTCGGGAGATTGAGGTTTGGTGCGATGGTCGTGGCCAGGACGTGCCCGTTCACGACGACGTCCCCGGCACCGCGCTTGTTCACGCTTGCGAGCGACTGCATCGCGTTTGGATTGGCGCTCCCGATTTCGGCGCCGGCCGTCAGACGGTAGGACCACGAGCCGGGATTGGTGATCGCAGCCAGACCATCCGGCGCTGAGTCGGCACCACAATGGCTGATGCAGACATTCAGCGTGTGCGGGAACAGGTCCGCTTCGTCGAGGTCGGTCGCACTCGCGCTGATGCCGTTGGGATTTCCAGTCGTATTGTACGGCGCGATTGGAGCCGGCTTGTAGTTGTTCAAGTTGGCACCATTATTGCCGTCGATTCCCCGCGGGGTAGCGCTGCGGAGATAGGCCGAAACGGCGCTCCGGTAGATCGGGTTCAGATAATCCCCGAACTGGAAGAACCCATCGGAGATCGAGGCGTTCACGTTGATGTTGTTGAACGCGCGCAGCGTCAGTGCGCCGGCTTCGACCCCGTAGCTCGGCACGTCCGCACTTCCGTAGTTCGCCAGATAGCGGTAGGCAAAATCGACGTAACTGATGCTGGGATCGAAGTACTGGGTCCCCGCCAGAGAGCCGGTGTTGTTCTGCAGCTTCCCGACGGTGCCGGCCGCCAGATTCCAGTTGCTGGCGACGGTGATGTTGCCGCCGTTGATGGTCGGATCCGGATTGACGAGGTCGACGTCCGGCCGCAGATGCACCACCGAACCGAGCTCGCCGGCGAGCGGCTTCACGATCCGATCCATCGCACCGCTGAAACCGTAGTGCTTGACTTCGGTGTTGGTGTTGTAGGTCCAATTGCCCTGCACATATTGCCGCAGCGTCACGGCGGCAAAGGCCCCCGAGCCCGTCGCCGCGGCCGTATCCATGTCCGCCGCGACCGAAGCAGCCTCCGTCGCGCCGATGCCGCCGCCCGAGAAGCTGGCGGTGGCCGCCGTGCCGGGGGTGTAGTTGCCGGCATTCGTCACATTGACGCCGACGACCGTCATCACGGTGCTGGCGAAATCGCTGCTCGTCAGATGCCCGGTGAGAATGAGCTTGCCGTCGCGATAGAACAGGATGGTGGAAGGCGCGCCCGTAAAGCCGCTGCCGGCGCCGATGATGGTGAAGGTCGGAACGCCATTCGCGTCCGTCGTCACGGTTCCGGTCGCCGAAGCGCCGCCCGACGCGGATTCGATCACCACATTGCCTGCAAAATTGGGATCGAGATGATACCAGCCGCTGGTCGAGGCGATCGAGATGCTCTTGAGCCCCATCACCGCAGTGCCCTGGGCCTGGCCGGCCGTCGTCGTCAACTGCGCGCTGGCGAAGTCGCTGCTCGTCAGGTGCGCGGTGGTGAGAAGAACGCCCTGGCTGTAGAAGCGGATCGTCGCGGGCGCGCCGGTGAAGCCACTGCCCGGATTGGTGATGGTGAACGTGGGAACGCCGTTCGCGTCGGTCGTCACGATGCCGCTTGCGGCGGTGCCGCCCGCGGGCGCCTCGATCACGACTTCGCCGATTAGATTGGGATCGAGGTGATACCAGTTGCTCGTCGAGGCGATCGAAATGCTCTTGAGCCCGGTCACGGACGTCGCAGGCGCGGAGAATATCACGTCGGGAACCTGGGTGTACGCCCCACCGCTGCCCGGAGGCACATACACCGTGTTGACCTTCAGGCTCGTCTTCGTCACCGAGCCGCCCGGATCGAGCACGCCGTTCCACCCGAGCGAGGACGCATCGATACCGCCCTGGCCGTTGGTGCTGAAGCTGACGAAGGACTCGATCGTCACGTCGCGGGCGCCGGTGATCGTCGACGCGATCTCCGTGATGTAGACGTCGTTGCCGCCGTCGTTCGGTGCACGGACCAGGACCGTCCCGCCGCTCAACCCGCCCTTGGTGCCGCCATGGACGTCGATGCGCGAGCCCGGCTGAAGGTCGATGCCTGCGTTGCTCTTGGTGCCCCAGCCGATCGCGATCGTCACGTCGCCGCCGCGTTCATCGCCGTGCTCGGTGGATGCGTTGATGAGCCCCGTCGCCGTCAGGGTGATCTCGTTGGCGGCGTAAAGGTTGACTTGTCCACCCGCCTGCCCGGTGCCGTCAGCCGTTCTGCCCGCATAGCCGCTGGCGTCGATCGTGCCGGCGATGACGATGCGTCCGAACTGCCTCGTCGGGTCGGTGGTGTCCCACGTCTGGTCATCCGCCGTGAGCGTGACCGAGTTGGCCTTGAGTGTGTGTCCCTGGGACAGGATCAGGTCGCCGGTCCGGGTGTGGATGTCGACTGCACCGGTGAAGCCGCCCGCCAGCAACTTGTCCGCCAGCGGATCGAGCGCCACCTCGGGCGTGAAGCCACTGCCGTCGACCTGGAGACTGTTGGTGTCGATCTGGATACCGCCGCCGAGACCGTTGCCACCCTTGCCACGGAGGTCCCCGAGCACGGTCGCCTGACCGGCGGTCGCGAGAATCCGGACCTGTCCGCCATAGCCCATGCCACCATCCGGCTGCGCCACATCGATCACGCTGGCGTCGTTGCCCTTGGCCGAAGCGCTGACGCCGCGTGTGACGACGTTGCCGCGATCGGCCTTCAGCACGATTTTTCCACCAGGGAGATAGGTTGCCGTGTCGATCAGGTTCTTGGCGTAGCCGCGCGCCGACAAATAGGCGTTGTGGTCGAGCGTCACGTCTCCTTTCGTCGCCTCGAGCGTGATCGAACCGGCCTGCGCCTGGATGACGGTGCCCGAACGCTGATTGCCCTGATCATCGGCAAAGCCGCCGATGCTGACGCTCCTGCCCTGGATCATCAGGCTGCCGCCGGTGTCACTGCTGTCCTTGGGCGAATCGGACCGGACCGGCGGGTTGTTGGGATTGACGATGGTGTCGCCGATGTTGACGGCACCGGAGGTGACAACGACGAACGATCCGCCGCCCTTCGAGGTGCTGCCGCCGACCGAAACCAGCGGCGTGATCATCTGGAGACCGACCACGTCGGTCGGGAGACCGTCCACGTCGCTTCCGGTCCCGAGCCTCAGCGAGCCCTGGCTCTTGAACAGGACCTGGTCACTGGCAGCGAGGTTCACTTGCGAGAATCCTGCGATCGTCTGGGTGCCGCCGCCGAATACGATGTCGGTTGCGGCGATGCCGAGACTTCCGCTCGGGCTCGCCTGCGCCGATGTGCCGGTCGCGCTGCTGTTGAGCAGCGTCACGGTGCCGCCGACCTCGATCGTGCTATTGCCGCCAGTCCCCCTGACTGCACGCGCATCTAACGTCAGCCCCTGCATTGTCGCCTGGATCAGATTGGAGCCGTAGAACGTGATGTCACCCCCGACTGCGGCGAGCGTCAGATTCTTCACACCCGAGAGCTGATCCAGATTGGTCTGATTCAGGATCACGCCGTCGCTCGAGCTCGCCCCGATCCCGATGCTGCGACCCGCGAACTTTGCCTGGTTCGCGGTGATGGTGGCGGCCGGCGCGTTGGGATTGCCCGCGACCGGCTTGTTGAGGATGATGTTGTTGGTGGTTGCCGTTGCCTGGATGAACAGGTTGTTGGTCGAGATATGCGCGCCCGCCTCGATCTCGACATGACCGACATTGCCGCCCAAGGTGATCGTGGCCGGACCGCTGCTGCCATCGGCGTTGCGCACCAGATTGTTGCTGCCCGCCAGCGTCGTGAACTGGATCGTCAGCGGTGATGCTGAGGGTCCCGCGACAGAAATCGTCGAATCCTGAGACGCGACAAACAGGGCACCGAGGCCCTGGCTGGCATAGCTGGACAACACGGCTGTGGACGGGTTGTTGTTGTAGCCTATCCCCGGAACGCTGACGGGTAGCTTGTTGACATCGGCGCCCGTGATGACGGCGCCGGTGGAATCCAGCGTTCCTCCGAGAGCCGTCGCCACTTGCTGTGCCGTGGTGCTGCCGCTCGGATTCGAGCCGACATAGAAGTTGCGTCCGGCGCCGGTATGAACGTTCCCGCTGGTCGTGATCACGCTGCCAGTCGCGATCGAGATGGTGCCGGTGCCCTTCGGCACCGTGGCGGTGAACTGGGAGGTGCCGTCGAGCCAATTGCCGTTCATGTTGACCTGGAACGACGACGAGACAGTCTGTTGCGTCGTTCTCAGCGGGCTCGTCACGAACATGAACTCTGGAAGCGACAAGCCATCCGGCGTATCGACCACGAGCTCAGACGCAGTTCCCGTGATCAGCGTGCCCTTCGACGTATCGCTGCGCAGTCCACCGATCAGCACGCTTTCGAAGCTCGCGAGCTGCTCGCTCGCCACCACGACATAGCCGGCAGCCGTGTACGGCTGCTGGTTGACGCTGGAGCTCAGCACGGCCAGCTTGTCGCTGGAAATATCGAGCTCGCCGCCACGTCCTCCTGCGGCGGGCGCGCTCAGCTCGGTGGCACCGAGAAGAAGCGTTTGCTGCGCAACGACAGCGATGCGGCCCGCATCGACCGGAAGGCGCGGGATGGCAACGCCGTCGTGGTTCGCCTTGTCGGTGAAATAGCCGTTGGCCGTGCTGAAGTTGTATTCGCTGTACTGGCGCCAGACACTGTTGCTCTGAACCGCGAACAGTTCGCTGCCCGACGAGTAGGCTCCCGGCCGTACCGATTGCGTGTAGTGTCCCGAGACCAGCACTGTCCCGTCCGGCAGCGTTGTCCCCGACGGGATGTTGCGTCCGAGATTGCTGCCATAGTCCACGACGCGCAAGGCACCGGGCAGAGTCGCATAATGTGCCGGGTAGAGCGTATAGGTGCCGGCCGGAACGCCGGTGCTGCCGTCGAGATGGATTTGCTGTCCCGCCAGCGGATACGCGTCGCCCGCCTTGAAGTTCTGGCCGCCATCGCTGCGCGTCGTGGCGAAATGGATATCGTAAGCCGCGACCGGATCGTTGTAGGACGGGATGAGCGCGTAGACGGTCTGGCCCGAGGGCGTCGTGGTCAGCGTGTCACGGGACCCGCCTTTGCCCGGGGTCCATTCCATGGCCTGAAGGTCGCCGCCACCACGGGTGTCGATGGTCGAGCCCTGTTTGACCGCGACGTTGTTCCCGTTGAGCACGAGCCCCTTCGACGGCAGCACCGGCTCCGTACCGCTTGCTGCGGCCAGCAGAGGGTGGAGACTGGCGTTGTAATACCAATTCACGCCGTCGACCGTTTCGCCGTAGGGCACGATGGTGCCGGCGAGCGTGACCGAGGTCAGGCTGCCCGGCTCCAGGGTCACCGACGTGGTCTGGATTTTCGACGTGTTGCCGGTCGCGGTGCCGTCATCGCCGAGCGTGATCCTGCCGAGCGGGGCGTAGATATTGCCGTTCTGATCGATGGTCGCTGCATAGACGCTGAGCGAGCCGCCGGCCGACAGGGGAATAACGCTGCGTCCGCCGGCGGTGGCCTGGAAAGTGACGTTACCCGTGGTCTGAATGGTGAAGTCGACATCCGAGACAGGGTAGATTCGCTGGGCGTCGAGAATGAGGTTCGCCCCACCCGCCGCGATCTGGCCGGTAAATCTCGCAGCGTCCGTCGAGGTGCCGCCTGACGTGAAACCGTTGGCGACCTTCGGGGTGCTGAGACGAATGTCGCCCGAGCTCTTAAGCTCGATATCGTTGAAGCCCGCAAAGGCGGCATTTTCGATGTCGATCGTCCGCGCGATGATGACGTCCGACGTCGGATCACCCGCCTTGGTGCGGAAGCCCAGATGCAGCGAACTGCCGGCGGTGCTGGTGCTGCCGCCCCCGCCGGTGAGCAGCATATAGGGTGCGGCCAGCGTAACCGTGCTGCCGGACGTCGTGGAGCTGATCGTGTTGGCCGCGATGTAGAGTCGGGACAGGCCGTCGTCGGATGTCCAGGTCACGGAGCCCGAGATCGCCAATGGGCTCAGCGTCGGCGCGGCAATGGCGTAGGTGTTGCCCGACACGCCCGTGAAGATTCGCGCAACACCATTCTGTGCGGTGCCGCTGTAGAGAAGGACGTTCTCGAACGCGCTCAGCCGATCGACCGCGGCGAATATCGAAGACGACGTACCCGACGCCGACGCAAGCTGATTGACGAGCGAACTCGAATTGCTGGCAAGGTTGGCAAGCGTCGCCGGGCCGCCTGCAAGGGTTCCGGACAGCGCAGCCGTGACATTGGCAGAATCCTGCTGCAACTGCATCGCGCCGCCGCCGAGCATGAGGGTCCCGCCATTGGCCAGCGGCGTCTTGCCGTCGGCCGAGCGCCCACCCTTCGCTTCGAAAGTGCCGGCCCAGACGAATGCGGCGGCGTCGATCTTGACGGTGCCGGCGTCGCTCCAGGATTGGACCGTGACCGCGCCGCCGTGGCCGTTCTGGGCCTGGATCGACGTGGCGTAGCCGGATACGTCGACCACAGCACCTTGCTCGGCGACGACGTAAGTGCCGGACGGCACGGTACCGGGGGTGTAGGTGTTTGCGAGGGTGCCGACCTGAACGTTCGGCGCGGCGGCTTCGATGGTAAAGGTACCGCCGCTCAGGACCGTACCGCTGACAAGCTGGCCTTTCGGCTGCCCGAAACGGGAGTTGGCCACGAATGTTCCGGACACGTCGACCTTGGCCTGGGGGCCAAGCCAGGTCTTCTGCGCGTTCACCACGACCGTGCCGCCATGATCGATCACCCTGCCGCGCAGCAGGACGTTCTGAGCGGCCTGCTCCCGGGTCGGATCCGAAACGGTGTAGTTCGGGATGCCGCCGAAGCTGACCTTTGCCTGCGGATCGGTCGCTATCACGGCGCCGGTGTCGAGCAGGATGTTGTCCGATTTCAGTGTGAGGTCGACCACATTGCGCTGATCGTCCGGCAAGCGCGCCCGGGTCGCTGCGTCCGCGATCTTGCTGCCGGTGCCGACCGCACGGTAGTCGGCAAGGCTCGCCAGGTTCTGCTGCTGGAGCGTCAGATTCACCCCGGCGGCCACGGCGATCACCGCGTTCGTATCGGTCCAGCCGTCTGGCGTCGATTCGATCACATAAGCGCCAAACCCGCCATCAGTCAGCCGGGAGGCTGCGAGCGTGACGGCCGTCATGCCCGCGCCGCCGGTCGAGGTCACGATGCCCGAGCTTGCGTCGGCATGCGCAGTGCTGTCGATCGTGATCGTCTTCCCCGTGCCCAGCGTCAGGGTGCCGTTGCGCTCGAAGCCATAGGCCCGCAGTCTACCGTCGAGCTGGAGTTGGGCGACGTTGCCAGCGGTAGGCGTCGCCGGTCCGGTAGCGCCCTGCACATCATAGCGCTTGCCCTGATAGAGAAGCAGCGAAACGCTGCCGCCACGCCCGGCCAACACGCCCGTCGAGGCGGTCTTGGCAATCCCGGTCGAGGAAATGTATCCGCCGCTCGAGGCGTCCAAGAGCGATCCCTGCGCGAGCAGGATGCTGCCAGTCGTGTCGACGGTCCCATCGCTGTTCGTATTTGTCGCAATCGAAATCGAACCGCCGTCGATGTATCCCGGACCAGTCATGCCGGTCCCGAACCGGCCGGTGTCGTTGACCCAGCGGCCGCTGACATCAAGCGTCCCCTGGACGAAGATGTCGTCCTTGCCGGATGCAGTCTGGGCCGCCTTGAAGAAGGGATTGTTTCTAAACGCGAAGCCGTCGGTCACCAGACTGATCTGACCGCCGGCCGCCCCAATATTGCCCGCCACGCTGATCGCGCTGCCGGTCGTGGCCGAGAATGTTCCGCCAGCCGCAAGGCTGAGGTCGGGCAGTCCTGCTGCGTCATTGGCCGAATTGTGCGTGACCAGCAGATCATTACTGTTGATGCGCAGCAGGCTGAGACCGTAGCTCGACAATGTCGCGGCCGACAGGACGGTCTGGTAGGCGCTGGTCGGGGTAAAATCGGCGCCCGCCACGGCAGGAGCGAATTGCGACGGGTCCGGCACGTCGGCGATATGCCTGATCTGGTTCGTCACTCCCAACCCGCCGGACGTCGAATCCGTGCTCGTGCCGATCACGACGCTGCTCGCGAGATTGAAGGTGAGATATCCCTGCGAGGGGAGTTCATCGCCCTTGGCTTGAGTGGCGGTGACGCCATTCGTCGCCGATGGCTTGAGGCCGAGGGAGATTTGCCGCTCACCCGCCGCGGACCCGAAATACATCTGACCCTGGAGCTGTGGGCTGACGGTGGTGATGTTGATGCCGCCGGCGTCATGCCCCTCGGCATACCCGGGCTGATAAATCTGCGTCGCCGTCGACCAGATCTCCTTCACGCGCCAATGGGAGTGGTTGACGGTGAACTGCCCCGCGATGCCGAGATAAACCATGTTGGGATCGGCGTTCGCCATGCTGTATATTCGGCCGTCGGCGCCGAGCAGCTTGGTGGTCGAGACCATGCCCGGAAGGTACTTGACCGTGCCACCCGCGACATTGATCACCGAACCGGACTGTGTAATCACGCTGCGGCTGGTGGTCGAGCTGTCCGTTGCGATCTGGTCCGTTTGCAGGCTCACGACGCCCCCGGTCGTCATGAGCTGCTGGATGCTGCGGCCGTAGCTGTTGATCGTACCGCTGGCATCGGCGACCGGAGTTCCGACCCACGTCGTGCCGTCGCTCCGCGTCCCCGACGCGCGGATGTCGATGTAGAACGTCTGGCCAGGCAAAAAGCTGCGCTGCAACGGCATGTCCGCAACTTCATTTCCGGTCGGCTTGAACGGGATGAAATTGTAGCTGGCCGGGAGCACGACGTTTTGCAGCCCGGCGACGTCGATGGTTGCGCCGTCCTCCAGCAGGACCTGCTGCGGGCCGGTCACGCTTGCCTTAACCGCGCCGGGGACGCCCGGGCTACCGAACAACGTGTTTGTCGTAGAATTCGTGTAGAGGGACGGAGCGTTCGGCAGCCCATTTCCAAGGTCGATGGCACGTAGCGCCACCGTAGCCGAGGGCGCCGATATCAGGCCGCTCGATCCCACCGTGACCGAATTCTGAGCAGACAGCTCGACATAGGCCGGCGCGAAGCTTTGTACCGTGCTCCCCCTGCTTCCACCCTGTGGCAGGCTGGGCGTCAACGGATCCTCGTAGGGAAGCGCGCTGATCGTACCTTCCAGGTCAATGCCGGTCGCAGCGCGCAGCAGCACCATGCTGTTGCGGGTGATACCGGTATCCGCCGAGATGATGCCGGTCTGACCGATCGTGATCCGGTCGCCGTTCATCTGGGTGATGCCACGCGGCGTTTCGATCAAGCCGTCATTACTGATGAGACCTGTCCCAGTCGCGTAGTTGGGTGCGATCGCGTTGCCGTCTGGACTATAGACGTCGGCGAAGTGGGTGATCTGGAAGTCGGTTCCGCGATAGGTCACACCGGTAGGGAGCACCGCCGAGGGCAGCTTCCAATAGCCGCCGGAGATCAGGCTGATGCTACGGGCCGCGACGAGAGCGACCTCGCCGGCCGGCGACGTGAGCGTGCCCGAATTAGACACGTTGCGACCGAAAAGGTAGATGAAGCCGGTCGACTCCAGATCGACCACGCTGGTTTTGATCGAGGCACCAGCATTGACCTTGACGTCGCCCCAGCCGTTGTTCTCCGCAGTGTAGCCGCCGTCATCCGGCGAGCCGAACCCAGGCGAGTGCGTGGGCGCAACCGAGAACGCGGTCACGTTCGCATTGTTGATGCCTGTGTTGATGAAGTATTTGTCGCGCTTATCCTGCGGTAAACCCAGCGCACCGACGTCGAGGCTCGAGGCAATCAGAGCATGCACGTTGACCTGCGCGCCGGGGCCGAAAATGATGCCGTTGCGGTTGATGACGTAGACGCCGCCGAGCGCGCTCATCTGCCCCAGAATCTGCGTCGGGGAACCGGTCGGATCGGTCACGCGGTTGAGCACGGTCCAGTCGGCGGACTTCTGCTCGAACTTCACGGACGTGTTGCGGCCGATATTGAACGTTTCCCAGTTCAGGATCGCCCGATTCTGGGTCTGGGTGATGTCCACCGTGTATTGCCCGTTCTTGACGGTCTGGGTGAAGGTCGTGTTTGCGTTCTGCCACGAGGTCGGGGTGTTGAGTTGAAGCGACGAGCAAGAATCGCCGCAAGCGCTCTGGCCCGTGACGTCCTTCACCCCCCCGATCGGCATCAAACCACCGGTGACGACGCCATTGACAGTCGAATTGAGAGCTTGTGCGGCTGCCGCCGCGGCGTCCTGCTGTGCCTGGCGCGCAGCAGAAAGTGCGGCCGCGGCACGCGCGAGAGAGACTTGCGCCTGGGCACCCGCGGCAGCGGCTTGCTGCGCCGCCAGCCCAGCAGCCAGCTGAGCCGCGGTGGCGGGGGCCACCGACGAATTGCTCGGAGTGAGGCTGCGTGCCTGGGCCTGATGGCCGATCAACCCGGGCAATATAGCTGTCGAGGTCAGCAGCGCGGCACGGATGCTGCGCCAACGAAGCGAAAAGGCCGAAGACTTCAGATCGATATTCACGAGGCGCACTCCAGCGGGAACGGGGCGTTGCTTAGGGCGGCTGACAGGGCCGCACCAGCCGGTTCGCGGCCGCCGCTGAGAGCACGCAACGCGCGTCTCGGGTATCACATAAACTGTTACACATATATGATATTTAACTAACGATTAACGATATCGGCGACCGGAACAAAGGTTCTAAGGTCGCAGGTGATCAATTGCCGCTTGGGAACAACGATATTCCGGGGTCCGCCTCTACTGTTCCACGGA
Organism: Bradyrhizobium neotropicale; assembly: GCF_001641695.1. Classification (GTDB taxonomy): domain Bacteria; phylum Pseudomonadota; class Alphaproteobacteria; order Rhizobiales; family Xanthobacteraceae; genus Bradyrhizobium; species Bradyrhizobium neotropicale. The sequence continues at coordinate 33,210 of NZ_LSEF01000113.1, read as the reverse complement.
GCGCAAAATAGCAGCCGAGCTGCGCTGTCGCGCAACTCGGCCGGGACCATTCGGACAGAACGCAGGCCTAGCGTGACGACGTAGAGTCGGGCTTCGCTTCCAGCAGTTTGGAGAGCGCGATCTCGTTCACGACAGGTGGGGATTGCTTGAGCACTTCCGCCACATAGGCGCGGCGATTGGCTTCGATGCGCTCCGCTCGCATGCGCTGGACCAGGGCATCCCTCACTTCCGCAAACGACCGCGTATGCGCAGCCTCGGTATCCACCAGCTTCACGATGTGCCAGCCATCATCGAGCCGGATTGCATCGGTGATGCCCGATTTCGGCAATCCGGTGACTTGACCGCGAATTTCGGTCCGAAGGTCCGGCTCGTTGACCCAGCCGATCTCGCCCTCGCGCTCGGCGGACGCGGTATCATCGGACGCGCTGCGCGCAATCGCGCCGAAATCCGCGCCTGTCTGCTTGACCTTCTTCATGACATCTTCGAGTTTCTTTCGCGCGATGTCCTCGGCGGCCTTGTCCGCGTCCTTCGGCACCGCCACCACGATCTGCGCAAGCCGGAAACGGCGCGGGACGAGAAGAGCACTGGCATTTGCCTCATACACGCTCTTGACCTCCGCCTCGCTCGGAAAGCTGTCGGGCGGCGCGGTCACGGATTGCAGATAGGTTTCGACGATCAGGCTTTCGCGCGCGCGCGCAAGCTGGGCGACGACGGTGGGCTGCTGCTCCCATTTCTTGGCCGACGCCTCCTTGAGCACGAGGCGATTGGCGAGGATCGCCCGCACAGTCTGGCTGAGCAGGGCCGGATCACGCGCCATCGCGGCCTGCTGACGCGCATCCAGAAGCTGGATCGTCGCACGCACCTCCTCCGCGGTCACGTCACTGTCGCCGACCCGCGCAATCACCTCGCCGCTCCTGATCGCCGAAGCATCCTCGCTGGCTGTCGGGCGCACGGGAGCGGCTCCCGCAGGTGCGGGGCGTGCCGGTGCAGGCTGCGGCTGATTGCGGGTTTGAGCCATGGCCATGGACGAAGTGGCAGCGAACAGCGCGCCCGCGAGTACAACGGTCTTAAGTGCATGGCTGGTCATGGCTTGGCCTTCTGTTCGAGGATCTTGTCACGGAAGTCCTGGGCCGCATTCTGATGCTCGACCCGCTTCAATCCAAATACCGGATCGTGGTCGAGAACCTTCTCGAACGGATCCATCGCCTCATATTTGGTCACGACTTCGTCGGCGATCTTCGCAAGCCGGACGTTCTTGGCTTCGCAGGCCTTGGTGCTCGCCTTCAACGCGGTCGCCTCGGTTTCGAACTTGGCGCGCTCGGCATCCTTGGCGCGCGCCACGCTGGCCGCCTCGCCATAGGCGGTCTTCCACTTCTCCAGTGAATCGTCGCGTTCGCCGAGACGTTCGTTGAAGTCCTTCACCGCCTGGCGATAGGCCTGCTCCGCTTCCTTGACCTGGGCACGATACGCCTCGCTCTGCTTGCGCAGACGGTCACGCTCCTGCTCGGCCGATGTCAGCTTGGCCTGGAGCGCGGCGCGTTGATCTTCCGCCGCCCTCGCCTGCGCGGTGGCGGTACGCAGCGCTTCGCGCAGGCGATCGCCTTCCTGGTCCGCGTGCGCGGTGGTGGCGATCGCGAGCGCCGACAAAGCAATCAGAGAAAGTCCCAAGCGCCGCATCATTAGAACCTCGCATTGAGATCGAACTGGAAGATGTCTACCGCGTAAGGCGCACCAGCGACCTGGTTCGCACTCATCCAGCGCGCCGTCAGCCAGACGTTCGACGACAGCGCGAGATTCCCACCTATGAAATAGCCCTTGAGATTGGTTCCTCCGAGCCCGAAATCGGAGTCGGCGAAGGCGTCGAGCACGGCGTCGGACTCGAGATACTTGTAACCGACATACGCGCTCCAATCCCAAAGTTGCTTCAACTCTCGATGGCCGACCGACAGGCGCGCGAGCCAGCCTTGATTTCCGCCCTCGTATACTTGAGGACAAGGAAGACTTGCGCAGGCCGCTGTCGGCCCAAGAGGCACGAAGCCGTTATTCGGGATGAAAGTGCCCGCATTGAGCAGTTTTGCAGCGATATCATTGCGATTCCATGCGACGTTGCGCACGTATTCGCCGTCGAGGATGATGTGTATCGGATCGAAGTGACCAAGATCCAGGCGGGCGCTCAAATCCACGTCCTGGAACGCCGATGCGAGGCCGAAATACTGGTATTGGAACTGGGTGCCAAGACTATTGAACACCGTCGGCACGATGCTTCGCAGCGGAATGTAGGTATTGCCCTTTTGTGCGAATGACGGGCGCAACAAGTCTGTGTCGCACAGGTCCTGAACGCTATAGACATAGCATTGGCTCGAAACCTTGCCCTGGACGTTACTGAAGTCATAGAAGGCGGCACCCACGGTGAGTTCAATCTCGGGCTGAGGCCTGAAATTGCCGCCAACCTGCGCACCGAACATCCACTTGTCACGGCTCGGCAGTTTACCGAACGTGGCGTTCGTGCCATCCGACGCGAGTTGTGCACCAACGTCGAATGTCGTGTTGTAGATCGGGAACGCACCAGCGACCACAAAGGGCGTAATACCCGGCTCTACCTCGTAGCGTCCTTGTGCGGCGAAGCCATCGAAGCCGAGATCACGGTGGTATACGAGATCCGTCGCAGTGAAGAACGGATTGTCGAACCGCCCCGCACTAAGCGTCATCTCATTCGTGGGGCTATATCTGATATAGGCACGATCCAGCCAAATGGCGTACTTGCTGAAGTTTCCGCCCGAGCCTCCCATTGTTTGGTTGAATGAGACCGGACCGCTGTTGTCGCCGGTCGCGATCCGCATTCCGGTCCAGAATCCGTCGAAGACCTCGGCTTCCATGCCCAAACGCGCGCGGAGCCGTTCACGATGCCGATCCTGATCCACATTGTAGGACGGATAGGTGTTCGGATTACTCAAATCGCTGACGTCGAACGGACTGCCGGTATTGATGGCATTGAAGTTCGGAAAAAAGCCAACCGCGTTGCCTTTCGGGAAGAAATCGCTTTCGTGCCGCACGCGCACGTCGCCATAGAACCGGATGCGCGAGATCCAGTCCGGCAGCGCGCCCGGCTGGGCCCAGCCCTCCTTGTGGGCGCGGTCCATCACTTCCGCCCTGATCTCGTCGCGCAGCTGCTTCTTGACGATCTCTGGGACATAAGTGACGCGCTTGGTGCCGGGCGGCGAGACCGCATCCGTTGCAGTTGTCGCAGCCTTCTCGGCGCCTTCCGCCTTCGCCGTGGCATCACGCGTGGCCTGGCGGGCGACGTAGGCCTCGCCGTCCGCTTGCTTGATCAGCGCTGCCGCCTGCTCCTCGCTGAGCGTGCCTTGCTTCACCAGCAGATTGATCAGGTTGACGGTCGCGTTGGACGACGGCGGCGCGTTGCGCGAGACCGTTGGGCGTTTGACCGGTTGAGTATCGTCCTGGGCCGACGCGGGAACAGAAAGCGCAAGCAGGATCGCCGCGCTCCCCGCCAGTTGTCGCTTCGTCATCTCTGCACGCCACATGACATCAACCCTTCTTCCAGTCTCTCTCACTCATTTACGCGGACGGCTGTCGCCGTCCCGCCGTCGCCTCAACCCGGACTGCGCGCCGTGACCTGCATCACGATCGGCATCGGCATTTCCCTGGGCGGCGGTTCGCGTAACGTCATGCCGCTGAGGATCTGATCGCGGATCACCGCGTCGAGCTCGCTGTTACCGGTCGAGGACACCAGCTGCACGCGGCTGACCCGGCCGCTGGCGTCCGGCCACAACCGGACCCTGACCCGCATCACTGCGTGGCGCGTCTTCTCGTTCGAGCGCAGGGCAGCCTCGATCTGCGCCTGCACGATGCTGGCGTACCAGCCCCATTTGCCGCCGCCGCCGCCTCCACCGCCACCGCCACCGATCAAGCCTCCCTTGCCGCCCTTCAAGGTGCCCGGCCCGGTCGTGTTGGCTTCGAGCGATGGCGGGCTGTCCATCGGACTGTCGGGCGCATCCGGCGGCGCGTCCTTGGGGACGTCCACCGGCTTCTCCTCGATCATCTCCTGCTTGACCGGCGTCTGCTCGACCATCTTCTGCTCGGGCTGCTGTTCCGGTGGAGGCGGCGGCGGAGGCGGAGGTGGCGGCGGCGGCATGATCATCGTGACCTGCAGCTCGTTCACCTTGCGCGGCGGGTTCTTGTCGCCGCTCATCAGGACCATGATGCCGCCGACCAGGAGCACGACGACCAACAGACCGCCGCCACCCAGCAGCAGATAGCGCCACCAGGCAGCTCCTTCGCTCTCGTCGGTGTTGCTGCGCTGATCCATCGGCGTCATGTGCAGTCAGGTTCACCGCGCTACGGGCTTGGTCGCCATGCCGACCTGTGTGAAGTTCAGGCGGCCGAGCAGATCGAGCACGTCGACGACGTTCTGGTACGGGGTCTGGCTGTCGCCGCGCACGACGATCGGAAACTCCGGCGTCAGCGCGCGTTGCTGCACCAGGCGCTGCTCGAGCTCGGCCAGCGTCACGGGAATCGTATCGAGGAACAGCTTTCCGTCATTGGCGACCGTGATCGCCTTGGTGGTCTGCTGCGCAAGGCTCGGCGCCGCGCTCGCCTTCGGCAGGTTCACCTTCATGCCTTGCACGGTCGCCGTGGTCATGATGATGAAGATCACCAGCAGCACGTAAGCGAGATCGAGCATCGGCGTGATGTTGATGTCGTCGTACGGCTTGCTTTCGGACTGGACTTGCATCGGTTCACTCCGCCGCCTGCTTCACCGGCTCGTCAGGAAGCTCGTAGGACTCCGCGATCCGCGTGATGAACTCGTCGACGAAGACCTGCATCTCGCTGCTCACGTCCTTGATGCGGATCGTCAGGTAGTTGTAGGCAAACAGCGAGGGGATCGCGACGCCGAGGCCGGCGACGGTGGCGACCAGCGCAGCCGCGATGCCGGGCGCAATCGCGTTGACGTTGACGTCGCCGCTGGCGGCGATCGCCGCGAAGGTGATCATGACGCCGACGACGGTACCGAGGAGACCGAGAAACGGACCGCCGGAGATCGCAATGGTCAGCATCACCATCAGACGGTTGAGGCGCTGGTTCTCCCGCACGAAGCCGCTGTCGAGCACGGCGCGGATCGACTGGATCGCCTGCGGTGACAATCGGCGATAACCGCCACCCGCGAAGCGACGCCGGATTTCCTGCGCGCCGGCCGCGAACAGGTGATAGAGGGGCGCGGCATGCACCGCCTTGCGCTGCTTTTTGCCGAGCTCGCCACCAAAGCTCGGATCGTTCTCCTGGCTGTCGAGCTGAAGCAGACCGCCGATGTCGGTCGACGTCTCGCGGAAATGCTTAAGGAAGATCGTATTGCCGGCCGCGACCCGGTTCAGATAAGAGACGCGATCGACCATGACGTACCAGCTGATGAACGCCATGATCGCGAGCAGGCCGATGACGACCCAGCCATCGAGCGTCACCGAGCGAAGGATCACGCCGAAATAACCGCCGCTGAACCAGCCCGCGTTTTCCTCGTCGACACTGAACGTGATCAATTTGGCTTGGTCGGGGCCCTGCCCGATCGCGCCGAGCTTGATGAAGCCGGGCGCGCGCGCAACCTTGGCGATCTGAAACTCGTCGATATCACCAACAAAGCCGGCAGCCGCGCCGGCCGGTGCGGCTGCGGGCGGCGATGCCTGCGCCGCATCAGCGGCGGNGGGCGCGGCTGCATCTGCTGCCGGTGCCGCCACAGACGCGACATGGCCGAGCTGCGCCGCGCCCGTCATGGTGGGCAGGCCCGCAGCGAGCGTCGCAGACTGGTTGCCGTCGACGAAAATCGTGATCTGGGCATCCTTGGCCGTGAAGGCGATCTGATGCCAGGACCCCGCCGCAATCGCGGCGCCACCGGAGCTACGCTGCAAGTTGCCGCCGTTCGTGACTTCCACGAAGGCCACGCCGTTGTCCAATCCGACCGTCAGTCCGTTCGCACCTTCGGTGCGTGCGAACAGCACGGCACCAGGCTGCAACGCGGTCATCTTGACCCAGAGCGACCAGGTGAGCTCGCCGTTCTCGGCGACCGCCAGCGAGGGCGAGCCGGGAAGCATGAGCGCGGTCTGGCCCTCCAGGCGCGCACCCTGGCCGATGATCGCCCCATCCGCTCCCGGCACTGCGTTCTGCGCGGAGTTCGCCCAGGCCGTGATGTCCTGCGCCGGCGTCGAGCGATCGTTGAAATGATAGACCAGCAATGTGTCGGGATCGTACGTCCCCTTGGCGTCGGCCGCAGTCGGCGCCTTCTGGTTTCCATAATAGAGCCAGATATCGTTCTTGGCGCCCGGCTTCAGATCGGGAACGCCGACCCAGACCAGCGCTTCGCCGAGCAGCGCGTCGTATTTCTCGACATGATGCTTGAGCGGGGTCTTGTCGTCGCCGGCGATGAAGCGGAGATCGCCGCCGTCCTCCTTAGCCGCGCCAAAGCGGAAATTTCCGACATGGAGACGAACCAGGACCGGCGTCGGGCCGATCGCATCGCTGATGCCGGCGCCCGACGGGCCGGTGTCGATGGTGATCTTCTTACGCAGCGTCCACTGATCGTTCCACCACGCCGACGCCGAACTCGGCCACAGCGCCGCAAGGAAGATCAGAGCAAGCATCACCGGCGCGCTCAGGCGAAATCCGGGACGTGATCCAAAGCGAAGGAGCGACATCTAGAATTCTCCCCAGACCCGAAAGCTGAACCGTGGATGATTGGCGACGGTGACCTGTTGGCTCGTCAGCGGCATGCCGACGAACACGATGCTGTTGAGGTAGCGAAGCGTCTTCATGCGCAGGCCGACGCCGTAGCTCGCGAGGTCGAAATGCGACTGTTGATCCGGGAGCGGCTGGAAGATCCTGGCATTGCCGCCATCGACGAACGTGAAGAAGCGCATGTCGTCGAAAGCGTTGTACTTGATGGACTCGCCGAGTGGATTGGGCAGCTTCTGCTCGAGATATCGTGCGAGATTTGGCGTCCTCAGCTCCAGCGTGCCGGCGACGCCGTAATCACCGAGCACCTCGGATTCGAGATAGCCGCGCACGGTGTCCTGCCCACCGAGGCTGAACTGCTCGCTGGACACCAGCGGCTGGTCCGCAGCCTGCCCCTGGAGTTTGGCGTAGAGCTGGAAGCCGCCGGCAAAATCCTGGGTGTGCGAGATGTCGGCGTGCAGCGTGATGAAGCTCGCGGTCGCGTCGAAGCGCTTGGCGTCGAACTCGTCGCGGCTGGAGCCGATGCCGCGCAGACCGGTGGTGACCGTAGCATTCAGCTGCGTGAGCCGACCCTCGCCCTGCCAGGTCGCACCATAGGAGCCGACCAGCGGAACATAGGTCACGGGCGAGCCGAACGCATCGGAGCCGAGCTGGAGTGTTTGCTTGAAGTCCTTGTAATCGACGCCGAGCGACAGCGTCTGGAACAGTTCACCCTTGGCCGGCAGCGTCAGGACAGCGCGTCCACCGACGACCTGACCGGGGCCCACGACGTTCGCTCCCCCGACCGTCGCGACCGAGCTGTCCGAGACCAGGCCATAAACGAGAACGCTGAGCCAATCGATCTCCGTGCGCGCGAGATACGAGCCGGAGATGACCATCGCGTCCTTTGGATTCATCGGCGCGACCTGATAGGTCCAGGTCATGGAGTGGCCGAGCTGCCAAAGATTGTCGTAATGCATCGAGACGCTGGTACGCAGCGGCGTGGTGCTCGGGCTCTGCTTGTTGTTGAGTTCGACGCTGCCATGCAGCGGATAGGTATCCTCGACGTTGAGGTCCACATCGACCGTTCCGGGAGCGATGCCTGCCCGCAGCGCCGGCGTGATACGCCGGTCCGACCAGCGATTGAGCGCGACGATATCTTTCGTGACGTCTTGGAAATTGGGCAATACTCCTTCCTTCAGCGATGGAGCATTGTCCTTGATGTTCTTGAGATCGAAATAGCGTGAGCCCTTCACGCGCAAGCGTCCGACCCGATTTTCGGTCACCTTGAGCACGACGAAGCCGCGCTGCGCGTCCTGCTGCGGGACCGCCACGCTCACGGTCTGAAGACCCTTGTCGTGATAGGCCTTCTCCACCGCGGCACGCGCCTTCTCGACGTCCTGTGCGCTCTTCTTCGGACCAAGAAACGGATAGACCGCAGCCTCGATCTCGATCTGCGGCAGATTGTCCGCTCCCTCGACGCGAAATTCGTCGATGTCGAAATGCGCTTCCGGGGCCGCCGGCTTGGCGGAATCCGCGGCGCCCTTGGCTGGCACAGCAGCCACGGGCTTCGCGGCAGCAGGCTTCGTGGCATCCGCCTCGGATTTCGCCGCCGCCGGTCTTGCGCATATCGCACAGATCAGCAGACCGCAGACGGTGAGTTGCGAAGCGCATGCGGCGACGAACCGGCCTCTCCGCGCGGCGCGCAACCGAAGCGGCACATGGCGGCGCGCGCTCCTCTCATACAGACCACGCGAATTCACCTAAGCCTCGATATCATGCTCGCATTGCGGCCAGCTCACGCGTGACCGCGGCGTTCTTCGGACAGCCCGAACCGGCCGGAACGAGCCGGCCTGCCTGGCCTTATCCGGTAGACGTCGTGCGTCGGACGCTTGCGAAAAAAATTTCGCAGCCACCTGCTACACGCGTCGATCGACGCTGTGATGATTTTGCGCAACATAACATGACTATCATTTCGACTCTGTTATTCACTAACAGTTCGTCACATTATCGTTGTGCGGCCTCACTACGGTCCCGCGCAATTTGGGACTGAGTGAAGTGGGGCGTACATGACCAACGATAACATCACCAGCTTGCGCAGCCTGCTGCTCGCCGAGTATGTCGATTTCGATCGGCGGCTGACGCGGCGCCTGGGTTCGCCGGACCTCGCTTCCGAGGCGCTCAACGAGACCTATCTTCGTCTCGAAAGCATTCGGGAGATCGGACCGGTGCGCAGCCCGAAGGCCTATCTGTTTCGGATTGCGCTCAACATCGCCAGCGACCGCCGCCGCGCCGAGAAGCGCCGCCTCACCGCCGACGAGGTCGACAGCCTGCTCGAGATTCCCGACGACCGGCCCGACGCCGCCCGCGTGATCGAGGACCGCTCGGATATCCACCTGCTGCGGCACGCCATCGCCGAGCTCCCCGAGCGCCGGCGGCGTGTGCTGATGCTCTCGCGCATCGACGGCATGCCGAACCGCGAGATCGCCGCGCTGCTCGGCGTCACCGTCCGTACGGTCGAAACCGATCTCAAGCAGGCGGTCGAGCATTGCGCCGATCGTCTCAAACGCCCCACCCGCGTCAAATTCGCTTATCGGCGTCCCGCGTCGTCTTACGTACAGAGATATGTCGATCGGGAGCATCCGCTCGTGACCGGCGTCTGCGGGAAAGCGCTGGATCGTGACGAAGCGAAGCCATCAGGTCGATCACTTAGATCCGTTAATCCGTGAAGCCCTGTCATGGATCATGCGGCTCAAGTCGGGTGAGGCAACGATCGCGGATGCCGAACAACTGATGGATTGGCGCGGCAGGAGCTCCGCCCACGAGCACGCCTTCCGCGATGCCGTAAGATGCTGGCGCGCCATTGGCCAGGCGTTGGCGACCAGCAGCCCGGCACCGGCCGTTCGGCGCAGGCGTCCAACGGGCGGCAAGAAGCGCGCATGATACGGCGCGCCTGGTTTACAGGCCGCAGGTCCTTCTCAGCCCAGATCGGATCAGCGTAGGTCGGACGGCGACTTTCGCTGGGCGACGCTGCGCAAGCGCGTATTGAGTTCTGCGAAGTTGACCGTACTGCCTGCGGGCCGGATGCGGCCGCGGACTCCGCCGCCGGCGGCCAACGACCTTCCGAAGGTCGGTTGCGGAACGGAGCCGGTGACGGCAACGCCGTTGGCCGCCAAGTGCGCACGGACGCGCGTGCAATATTCGACCGACAGGTAGGAAAACCGGGTCTCGCCGTGACCGGCGCGATATTTCATCGTCGCCGTGCAGAGATCTCCGTTGGCGCGGCGCCAGGCGCCAGCCAGATACTGCACGCCATAGTGTACGTTGACCTCGGGCGAAGCCAGCTCCGACGGCGTACCGGCGAAACCCATCATCCGCGCCGTCGGCAGCATCACCTGCATCAGTCCGACCTCGCCGTCCATGCCGACCACGGCCGAATTGTATCTGCTCTCGACCGCCATCACGGCATCGACGAGCGCCGGCGGCAAGCCAAACGCAAGCGATTCACGCTCGATGAGTTGCCGGTACTGCGCGCGGCCGGCACGCCAGTCGCGGCCGAACATGGCGCTCGTCCGGAAAGTGTAGTTCCCGAGAAGCGGATTTGCGGGTGGAAGATCGGCGGCTGTGAGCGGCTTCGGAGCGAACGGCTCAAGCACCAGGGGCTCGGGCGCGCTATCGTCCAAATCCGCCGGCGAAGCGGTGGCGCTGCCAATGCCGGTCGTTTGGCAGTCTTCATCGTCTTGCGGCCTCACCTCGCCGTTCAGGATGAGGAGCAGGCACAATGCGGCCGACGGCCACAATCGGCGCGCAGCCCGAATGGTCTTTATCTGCGGAGAGGATCTCGACATCAGCGATGCGGCAGCACGTTGGAAATGGCCGGCGGGCGATAGGGAACGGCCGAGCGACCGTAGTTGGAGCCATATTGCTGGCGGACAGCCGCCTCGTTTGCGTTGCCCACGCGCACGTCGGGTGAGCGCGCATCGATCGGCGGCAGGTTGAGCGTCGGATTGACCTTATCCACTTCACGCCGAAGCTTCTCGTTCAGACAGCCGAACGCGCTATCGCCTCCGATCTGGACATCGACGCAACGTTGAATCGCGGGGCCGGTCGCTCCGCCGCCGATGATCGTGCCCGCGCGCGGCCCAGGCGGCGGATTGGCCGGGACGGGAGCCTGGGCCATCACCGGGACCGCCATCATCACAATGAGACAGGCTCCCAAGCCACCACGATGGGAAAGTCCAAATCTCGACAGAGCGTCACCCAATGTGAGGCCTCCGACAGCGCTTGTTGACCAGCGGGACGATAACATTGCCGACCAACCGATACGGTATGAGATTCGACCACTATCATAATTCGTCGAATCCGGCGCGTCCCGATTTGGGAAATGAAACGCTCGCCCTCGAGCCTGCCAGGGCCTCGGAACGGTTCACACTTAGAGCTTGCTTCGTACTACCTTGACATCATTGACGAGAGTTACCCCGTTGTCGGCGGTCACGACGGCGGCGTTGATGAAGTTCAGGACCTTGGTGATGTCGACCTGCGGAGCGTTCGCGGCATAAATTACGTCGAACGGACGCATTTGCATCTTGGTGGCGACAAAGTAACCCGCCGGGTCCTGGAAATTGACGTTGAAGACAATCGGGACAGTCTCGCCTTCATATTTCGAGCAATCGACCCCCAGTTGCCTTGCCACATCGCGCGGCTCGCGACGATAGAGAAAGACCGAAGCCGGGTCGGCCTGCAGATCGAGCAGCCCGCCCGCCTTCGCTACCGCCTGGGTGAGGTTGATCCGCCAGGCGTCGAAGTTGAACTCGCCCTGTTGGCCCGTCGCGCCAAACGCGATGAATTTCATGGGCTCGCGGTAGAGATAGATGCGATCACCTGGCTGCACGAAGACGTTACTCGCTGGGAAATAGACGAGATTTCCGAACGGCAGCGTGGCACGCTTGCCGCCGCGCTCGAGCACCACCCAGGTCTCCCAGCCGGCACCGCTGATACCGCCGGCGCGCGTGATCGCGTCGGTGATCCGATCCTGCGCCCCCGCCGCAGGCATGGGGAAGCGCACCGGCGTCCTGACTTCGCCAAACACGCTGACGAGCGACGACCGCTGCTGGCTCGATGTGACAACGACCTGCGGATCGATCGCACGCTTCTTGATCTGCGCCAGAATGTCGTCCTGAATCTGCACGTTGGTGCGCCCCGCCGCGCGTATCCTGCCGGCATAGGGCACGGTGATATTTCCATCGTTATCGACAGCCTGATCGGGCAGGCTCACGAAATTGCCCGGCCGGACACCTGCCTCGAGCGGCACATACAATCCGCCCGCGGACGCTTCGAAGATCGTGACGCTGACGATATCGCCAATGCCGAAGCGAATACTTGACGGGGGACGGCTGTCTGCAAGAGCTCCCGGCATTCCGCTGGGCTCGAACCTCTCGAGCTGACGCACGATATCGGGAGTGAGCTTGACGACAGCGAAAGGCAGCACTGTCGTATTCTCGGCTTTGACGTCAATACTTGCCGGTCCGGACATCGAAATGAATCCGCAGCCGCCGAGCAGCGTGGACCAGGCCAGACAGCATGCGATCGCCAGGTGGTTTCTCAATCGCATGACCGTTTCGTACTCAGCTGACGTACCTTCGCCAAGCCTGCACGGCGCTGTACACGCCGGCACGCTTTCCGCAAACCAACGGCGGATCAGTTTGCGGTTCCTGCTTCATAGACGCCATCCGTACAGCGACTGCGAAAACAAGACCCGCAACAATGCTCGGAGGGTCTGTGTGGGGCCCCTCAAATAGACTGGGAGGAGGAAACCTTCACGGTCGTAGCGAAGCAACGAGGTAGGCGCTGGGCCCACCTATTTGCGCGCACTGGCCTGATCGGATCAGTCTGCCCGCTTGCCTGCTAATTATCGCAGCGGATCGTGCGGGCCGCCAACACGCCTACGTCAAAGAGCGTCGGTCGTCAGATCGCGGACAGCAACTTGCGCAGGCGTGCGACTTCGATCTGGGTTTCCGCGACCATGCGCATCAGGAGCGCATTCTCGTGCTTGAGGTTCTCAATGCGGCGGAGCCGACTGCTTTCGTCCTGCTTCAAACCCAGATCGTACACGTTCTCGTTTGACGCTTGGGGCGCGGAGTTGAGACAAGTCAGATCAATCGCATTTGTCGCGCGCATTCCAACCCCCAAAACAAAAAAACACAGGCTCGAATTCCAACTCTCGCGCAATGCAGCAGCCCACTGCCTGCCGAGCGACGCCTGTTTGCCATTCTTGTAAGAATGTTTCTTATCGTTGCTGTGACCAATCCTAAAAAAGAATTCAGATTTAAGATGAAAAGCGATCGTTATGTTGGACGAAAAGCGGTCATTACATGGCACGAACATCACGGCCCGGACTTGGTTCGAGCACGGTACGTCCGCTCATTGCAATATCGTCGTCTTCGACGATGACGAAAGCCGCGCATTCCGCGACCGATCTACCCGGCCTCTCCCGCCGACGTATCGCCCAGCGATGCGATGTGGCTCACCTAGTGCGGCCGCTGCTGCATGCCTGCACTTCCAGGTGGCTGGGGCGGCTGCAATGCACGTTGGACCCCAGTACTCGTCAACGTTTGAAGCGAGCCTGTAGGCTTGAATGCATTGACAAGGGCCGCTGGTGGCGACGATGCGCCTCGCGCCGCCGTTGCCGGAATGGGCATCGGCGCTGCCGTCCCGGCAAGCACTGGTGCAGATGGCCCTGGCGTGAGATCGGGGGGCGCCAAATCGAGGATGGTATTATCCAGCCCCTTCGCCAATTCGACCTGACGTGGGCGCACATTGCGCAGCGTCCATCCCTGATGGTTCTCGCCTGCTTTCAGACGCAGGACTTCCTTGCTCACGGAATCGATGAACAGGCCGATCCGTTCGCGCGATCCTGCAACTGTGCCAAGCAAGGTAAGCTGAGACTTCTCAGGTTCTGGCGGCTTGGGTGGCGGACCGACCGGCGCCAGCGCAGGTCGGATCGTCTCCAGCGGCGGCGCTGGACGCCGCGACGGCGCAAACAACGGCTGATCGCGCGAAGCAGTCAAACGCGCCAGAGGAATCTCCCATAGCGGATTGCCGCTCGTGATGTGCTCAACCGGCGGCGCAGTCGTAATCGTAGTCGCAGCCGCGCTAGGCTCCGGCGCTCGCGGAGGAGCAGCAACCGGCGCCGCCGCAACCGGCTTCGGCGCGAACAAATCACTACCGCTCGGATCGACGATTTGCGTATTGATCGTTAGCGGCGCGTTCGTCGCCAGCGCCTCGGCGTTACCGATCAGCACCGAACTCATCAGCAAGGCAAGAGCGCGCATTTCCACGCCTTTCCCCAAGGTGTACACTGGGGGCGAGCAATAACGTTCGCATCTCTCGAAATTGTGACACTATCATTATAGCGCTAACATTGCGATCCAATCAAGCGGCACACGGATGCGACACGACACCGGCAACCGCATCGATCCACAACGACAACGCCGCCGTAATTTCACTGACGATGCTCATCTTTGCACCCCGCCCGCCGAAGGGTCTATCTCGTCTCGCCATGTGAACACCCGGTAGGCACTCTTCGTGCCCCGATCGGGAAGCATGATGACCCCTTCCGACCTGCTGTCCCGGCCGTCGGGAAGGATGATACGCATGCGAATGCGGTAGGCACTGCTTGCGGCCACCGTGGCACCAGACACCCTGCCGCCGAGAATACCCAGGACGAACTCCGGATCCTTCGAAGGCAACGAGTCACGCTGATTGAGGAATGCATCAACCTGCGCGGAGGTCATGCCGGGAAGTGCGGCAAGGACTTCCGGAGCGGCCTCCAGGACATTGATCCCCGCTATACCGCTGTACAATGTCAGGTACGGCCGCGCGCGCTCCACCAGCGCCGCGGGCATTCCCACAACGAGCGATAGCTCGTCGATATTGTTGAAGGCTGCGTGGCGCGGCAGGTACTTCAAGCCGGCAGCGACGTAGAGAGAGTCCTCTTCGTCTTGTAAATTTGGTCTTGGCGCATTCCGCCACGCCACCGCCCGATCGGCAAGCTGGCGCGCCGCATCGGACCCGACGCCGAGGGCCGTGAACAGGCCCGCGATAACGGATCGAGGCGCCATATTCAGATTGATGCGCGCGGCCTCCGACTGGTATTCGACCGCTACCCTTGCGTTCGCAAGTCGAAACGTGAAGCTGCCCCGAGATGGGCGTTCCTCCGGTGCGACACCGGACAGCTGGTAGGCAGCCAGCTCGACGCCCCCCGTCGATATCATTTGAAGCTGCGTAGCCGCATCGAAAGCGCTGAGCGCGATGGCCGATTGCGTCATGTACACCGCCCCCACCAGGATCAACCCGGCCAGGGCGGCGAGCAGCCACAGCGTCGCCACCACGATGAAGCCGCGCTCGGTCGTCCTGGAGCAGATCTTTGAAGGATCCATGGTCACCTGACCCCGGTCCCGTTGTTGTTCGCCGCCTGACTGTCGCCAGGGCGAACATCATCGACCGCCTCGGACTGAGGTGCTGCTGTGTTGGCGCGGACACGCGTCGCGGTCGAAAGCACGATCCTTCCTTCGGCGTCATGAAGGTCGAAACGCACCGTCGTCGGCAGGCCCGCCCAGGCGGGCCAATTGCCGAACCAGTCACCACGAGGGCCGGCGTAGGCGAAGGTGATACGAAGCGGCGCGCGCAGCAACACGACGGGATCCCTGAACGGTATTGGATCAACCGCAGGATCCCCGGTCGGGAGCAAGACGAAAGGGGCTCGGGCCCGCACCAGCACCCGCCCGGTGCGATCGGTCGTCTCGGCAATTCGCACAATCTCCAAGCCCGGTCGGTTGTTGGGGCCAAGCGCCGAGCGCACGAAGACGATCGACGATTCATCACCACGGAACAACGCGGCAGTGCTGGCCCGGTTCGGCGTCACAAATTCGGCTGCGGACACATCCGCCGCCAGGCGATCGAGCGCGATCGTGACCTGCTCGTTGCGCTGGGTCTGGAGCAGACCACGATTCCAGGGTGGCAACCACCCCCCTGTCACGCTTGCCAACACGCCGAGAACCAGCCCCATCAGCGCCAGCGCGACGAGGGCCTCGAACATCGTGAAGCCCGCATTCGACCGCCACATCCGAACAAGCGACGACCTCATTGGCGCGCGTCCCGGTATTGCAGGCGCACGGTCTCGAGCGACACGATCGCCCCGGTTGGCGATTGGACGCGCAACTCGACCCGTCGCGGAACGAACGGAGAGTCCGGAATCGCCGTGTCTGCATCCACGAACGGCGATATCCGCATCTGCCAGCGATAGCCGGCTTCCCTACCCGCGAGTTCAGTCGGAAGCGGTTGACCTTCCTGCGGAAGGCGGGATGCGATCAGACGCGCCGTCTGCATCAATGCCGTATGTTGCTCGAGCTGCTGCGCGCCGCGCACGTTACGGGCCACGAGCGAACCGATTGCCGCGAGCACGATGGACAGCAGCGCCAGCGCAACCACCGCCTCGATCATCGTGAAGCCGGCTTCACTGCTCCGCCTGGACGGCATCCTGCGCGACAATGTCCACTCCTCCCGTCAACCAGTTCACCCGCACGTCGAACCCGCTGCCGAACCGCGTCAGCCGTATGGCTCCGCCGCAAGACATCCCGCTCGGAAGGAACGTGATGGTCGAAGGCACCTCCCGCCCATTGCAGCGCTGCGGCAGGAGCGCATCGAACACGACGTCGTCCGGCACCTTGACGAATCCCGCACTCGAACCGGCCCGGACGGTTCGTCCAGGCGCATCGACCACGGCGCCGAGCGACAGCCGGCGCCCCATCGCCGCATTGCGGTCGGCCTTGAGCAATGTGGCGATCTGGATCGCATAAGCCTCCAGCTTCGGCCGCGACGTCGCCACTGGGATGCGCGGAAGCGAGATCGCAACGAGCAGCGCCATGATCCCAAGGACACAAACCATCTCCAGTAGAGTGAAACCCGCTTCTCCGCTGTCGAGGCTACTTCGTCGACGACGTGATATCGCCAGCGGTTCCCGTCCCACCTTCCTGACCATCTGAACCAAGCGATCGAATTTCGTAAGGATCCTTCTCCGCCGGCTGCTTGTAGACATAAGGATTGCCCCATGGATCGTTGGGAACGTTGCCGCCCTTCACATAGGGCCCATTCCAGGACGCTACACCGCTCACTGGGTGCGCGAGCGCACCCAGTCCCTCCGAACTCGTCGGAAAGCGGCCGGCATCGAGGTAGAACAGATCGAGCGCGCTGCTGAAACTCTGGATCTGGATCTTGGCCGCCTTCACACGGGACTCGCTGAGATAGTTCAGCACTCGAGGCCCGACCAACGCCATGATCATGCCGATGATGGTGATGACGACCAGCATCTCGACCAGCGTAAAGCCTTCCTCCCCACGACGAGGCCGACGCCTGGGTGGAGCGAACAGGCCCCTCCGCGAAAAGCCGATCATATGCACCCTCCCCTGTTTATCCCACAACTCGAGTTACCGACAGCCGCGCAGTCTTGACGGAAACGATCGATCCGCCGACGACGCCGATGAGGAGGAGATTGCCGCCTGGCCTCGGCTAGATTGGCTGCCGTGATTGATCCGGAAACCATCTTTCCCTTTTGCGTCGGTGCGCGATAGCGGAAGTTCGGCATCTCGTCACCGCACGATCGTCACGCGCAGGACCTCCGCCGCCATCATCTCCAGAAGCGTGACATGCGGAAGCTCGAAGAACATCGCCACTTCTTCGTCGAATCCGCTCGCCGAAAATTCGTTCATCTCCCACAGCTCGTGTAGGCCGCCTTCGGCGGGGCCCGACCCATTCAGCCTGCCGCGCTTGTCCGCGTCCGCTTTCCGGCCGGCGTCCTGGCTGAACCGAGCTGCGAATTCGTGCGCATTCGGGGAGGCCATGAACGTCTACCGCAGTCACTCTGGTGGCCGCAGAGCGGCGAGCGGGCCGTTTACCCTACTTTTCCGATGAGAAATGTGACGTGACGATCAACCGCAGGCAATTCACGGTACGTGCGCGTAACGCTGTTGATATTCCCCACCAATTTCCCGTCTTCGTCGCAGCCTACATAACATTGTAGCGCATCGATTGATACGCGATAGACAACATTCATAACACACGAGTGTCATACGAGAGAGCTAAGCAACCGCCATTCGGCCCGCCCCGTCTCGACGGGGGACAACAGCGGGCAGCGCGTGAGTGAGGTCGACTGTGAGCCGAGCAGCATTCCGGATCGGCTTGGTCGTCCAATGCGCCGTCATCTGCGTATTGCTCGGGTCCTGCAATACGGTGGGCAGTATCGCCGATGCCGACAGCAACAAGGACCCGGATGTCTTCGACAAAGTGCGCTCGATAGATCTCTTGCCGCGCTATCCGAACCAGTTGCCGCAGCGGCAGCTCAGCACCGGGCCCAAGGCCAAGACCGCGATCTACGCCGCTGACCCCGGAGATGATACCCCGACCGCCACGTCGACGCAGGCAGCCACGACAAGCGCGGACCGGATCGAGCTGAATTTCGACAATTCACCGATTGCATCGGTCGCCAAGATCGTCCTCGGGGACATTCTAGGCGTCGGCTACGTGATCGATCCGCGCGTTCAGGGCAACATAAGCCTCTCGTCGGGTCGACCGATCCCCAAGACCGACGTCGTCTTCGCGCTCGAGAACACCCTTCGTCTCGCGGGCGTTGCGCTCGTGCGCGACGACACTGGCTACCGGCTGATGCCTCAGACCGATGCGGTCGGGGTCGGAATGGCGGATGCGGCTGATCGCATGACCCCCGGCTATGGCGTTACAATCGTGCCGTTGCAATATGTGTCCGCGCAGACCGTCATCAAGCTGGTCGACAGCTTTGCGACCAAGCAAGGCATGATCCGCGCCGATACCAGCCGCAATCTCATTCTGATCCAGGGCACGGGCAGCGAGCGCCGCAATGCGGTCGACCTCGTGCTCAGCTTCGACGCAGACTTCCTGAAGGGACAATCCGTCGGCATTTTCCCGGTGCAGAACAGCAATCCGGGCCCCATCATCGCTGAGCTTGAGAAGATCGTGGACTCCGGCGAAGGCGGGATGTCGCAAAACCTCATCAAGTTCCAGTCGATCGCACGAATGAACGCGGTGCTCGCGGTGACGCGGAAGCCGGAATTGCTCCAGCGCGTCGAGACCTGGATTCGCCGGCTCGATACGACCAATACGGGACGGTCCGCCGTCCACGTCTATCGTGTGAAGTTCGGCGATGCCAAGCAGATTGCACGGGTGTTGAACGACGTCTTCGGCGGCAGCGGCGCGTCGGGATCCTCGTCATCGCCGCTGGATACGCCCGCCGGACAGGTCGCACCGGGCTCGGGCATGTCAGCGAGCTCGAGCGGCGGCTCTGCACTCAACCGCCTCTCGGCTTCACCTACCGGCCAGACGTCGGGAGGCTTCGGATCGAGTGGACGGAGCGCTGGAGGCACAACGGCTGACGCATCGTCCGGCAATCAAGCGAGTTACGGCGCAGGTTCAGGCGCGCAAGGAGGCGGCAGCCTGTTCGACAATTCCGCCACCGGCCAGGGCGGCGGACGAGGCGGCCCCGGTGGGGCTGGCGTTCTCGATGGCGTTCGCATCACCGCCGACAGCGTCAACAACACGCTCCTCATCTATGCGAGCCAGGAGCAGTATCGCATCATCGAACAGACCATCAAGGAGGTCGACCAACCGCAGCTTCAGGTCGCCATCGACGCCACGATTGCCGAGGTGACCCTCACCGACGATCTTCAATACGGCGTCCAGTCCTACATCATGAGCCGCGATCTTGGTCTCAAGCCGAACACCGGCTCGTTCGGTTACAACGGTGCGAGCGCAGCTGTCTCTGCGGCTGCCGATGCTGTGCTCCAGCGCGCAATCCCCGGCTTCAACTTCCTGGTCGGCTCTGCGCAAACACCGCGGGCGGTGCTCAATGCCTTGCATGCAATCGCCGACGTCAAGGTGCTCTCGAATCCGTCCGTGGTCGTGATCGACAACCAGATCGCGACGCTCCAGGTCGGCGACGAGATTCCGATCCAGACCGGAAGCGCGACCGTGCTGACCGGCAGCAACACGATTGCCAATACAACGGACTATCGCAGCACCGGCATCATCCTGCGCGTCGCGCCGAGGATCAATGCAAACGGCAACGTCCGGCTCGACGTCGAGCAGGAGATATCCAATCCTGTCGCCAATTCGTCGTCGGGTTCCTCCTCGACCTCAACCAACACGCTGACGCCGACAGTGTCGACCCGCAAGGTGCGCAGCTCTGTCGCGGTCGCCAGCGGGCAGACGGTACTGCTGGCAGGCCTGATCAGTGACAGCCAGACCAAGTCCCGCTCCGGTATTCCGGGGCTCG
Organism: Bradyrhizobium neotropicale; assembly: GCF_001641695.1. Lineage (GTDB taxonomy): Bacteria > Pseudomonadota > Alphaproteobacteria > Rhizobiales > Xanthobacteraceae > Bradyrhizobium > Bradyrhizobium neotropicale. Next base: position 13,133 of record NZ_LSEF01000113.1, on the reverse strand, counting down.
ACCAGATTCCTGGCCTCGGCGACGTCGTGTTCGGACAGGCCGACAAGCAGATCAAGCGCACCGAGTTGATCATCTTCATCCGCCCGCAGATCATCCGCGACGGCGCAGACGCACATTTCGTTGCCGAGGAGCTGCGCACCAAGTTGCGCGGCACGATCAACGCAATCGGGCCGAAGCAGACCGCCCCGACCACGTATCGTTGAGCTTCCGTACGATGGCCCCAAGACTCTCCGTTCTGAGCCACCGCGAGCGAGATCATGTCGCAGTCGGCGCAGAGCCCCTAGGGGTTTACCTTGCACATGCGTTAATGTATAACATTAAACCAACATAACCGGATGATTGTAACGCTACGACGCATCATTTCCGATTTCGTTGAGCGGACAGTCGCGGGGGTAGCGGAATTTTGGAGACGCGCCGAATGTCCCAGGCAGATAAAGCGAAGATCCCTTCGAAAACGATGACGCGCCGCACGATTTTCGCCGCCGCAATCGCGGGGTGCGGGGTCAGCGCTGCCCGGGCCTACCCCCATGGCCATAACTGCTTCTTGAAAGGCACGAGGATCGCGACGCTCACGAGCGCTTGCAGGATCGAAGACCTCAGTGCCGGTGACATTGTGCTGACCGCCTTCGGAGGAGCACGGCCGATCGAGTCGATCGCACGATTCCGGCGGACACGCCGCAGTCCGAACAGGCCTTGGGATAAGCATGAGCGGCCTGTCCGCGTCGCTCGCGGCGCGCTGGCTCCCAATGTCCCGTCGGCCGACCTGTTCGTGACGAGGGGGCACGCATTGCTGATCGATGGGCTGTTGATCCCGGCGGAGTGCCTGATCAACGACGCCACGATCTCGCTCTACCCGGCCCATGAGCATCACGAACTGGAGTTCTTTCATATCAAGCTTGCGAGCCACGACGTGATCTATGCCGAGGACGCGCCTTGCGAGTCCCTCCTCCGTGTGGATGACACAATGAGCAATTCGTCCAGCTATCTCGGCGAGACGCTGGAGCAACATTGCGCGCCAATCGTTTCCAACGGTCTGCGCGCGGAATTGACGGGCGGCGTCAGAACCCTGCTGTCGCCGTCGCAGCACACGCGACAACTCCACCTCATCCGAGCCCGGCTGAATGCCCGGGCGGCCGCTCTTGGCGGGCGGCAGCCGTTGGGAACGGCGGCATAGCATCGATCGCTAGGGCCCTGATCGTGTCGCTGCCGGCGGCACAGATATCAGGTGCGCAGCTCTCGCCTGCGTGCACGTTTGTTGCGGGCGATTCCGCGCCTCTCCGAAAGTAGATTGTAGGTGCGACCAAGCGGGTCGCCGCGACGCAGCAACCTTCCCTCAGGAAGGCAGCGCGGCATTGACGCCATTGAATTGGCTCTGAGCACCTTGGGCTGCAACCAGAAAGAGCTTGCCTTGAAGCTGAAGGTGTCGACAACGCAAATCAGCAAGTGGAAGAAGGGCGAGTACATGTCGTCCGAGATGGAGCATCGCATCAAAGAACTGACCAAGATCGGCGATCATCACCCTGCAGTTGTGCTTTGGGCTGGATCGGTCAAGAACGCCAAGAAATGGGAGGAGCTCTTTCACCGTTTGGCGGAGCTTGCAGACGACAACAGTGAAACCGGATACGACACCTACCCTTGTGAAGGATAAGTCATTTCGCGCCGGAGTGCCGCTTCGTGCGGAATTGATGGACATGGTCTACGATGATCATGACTCGCTTGGGCAGACTGCCGAAGCCGAGGCCTTCGGATTCAATGCGGCACGACTACATCCCGACGTCTACATGAATGAACTGCTTCAAGGGATGCGGATCATCCATCAGGTATTGCCGGCAATTATGAAAAAACTCGGCATGGATGAGAAGGACTTCACATTGGACAGGTCGCAACTCTATGTGAGCGAATCATCATCAATCGATGCTGATGACGATAGCCACGATGAAGATGCCGGCGAAGTGCCCAACAATGGAGCTGAGTTATCACCTGAAGGCAAAAAATACTCTGATGATGAACCGAAGAGCACCTGAAGCGTCCCTGGAAGACAATTTGCGCTACCCCCGCTTTGACGGCACAGCTTAAACATCGATCTAGGGATGACATTCCGCGTCAGACCGCTTTTGGGCTCTTAGAATGCACCGACGCCGAAACCTGCCACCTTATTAGAAAACAGGGACCGCCTCGCAGTTTGGGATCCGGTCGGCCCGAAACACTTGCAGAGCGAATCCAACAATCACCTCCCATCAAAATCGCTGGGCAGAGCCTTTGGACTTCAGCACGCGCCTTGAAATTCAGGAACCTCCATGTTAGACAGAAATAAATTTTGTCTAACATGGTCAAATTGCCATGACAAAGGGATCAGCAAGCAAATCCCCAACGCGCCAAGGCAAGCGGGCGACAGGCGCTGCCAAAGGTAGCGGCTTGGGGCAGAAGGCCCTTCATCGGGAAGCAACGACGGGCCGGCTTGTCGTGAGCAAAGCGCGCTTCGAGGCGGTCATGCAGGCGGCGGAAAGGTCGGGCCTCCTGAACGAGAAAGGCGGCCGTATTGGCGGCAGAGTGAGCCCGGCATTAATCAGGCAGGCCAAACGGCAAACAGGCATCAAGACAGATACGGACTTGATCGAGTTTGCCCTAGCGACGGTCGCGCTTGAGGATGACTTCGCAGACGTGTTCAGGGAGTCTCGTGGCAAGGTTGCCCCGAATCTGAAGCTTGGTTTTTGATGTGGCGGAGTTCGATTTCGACACTGCCCGGCGGTGGGCGCGCTTCGATCCGCTCAGAACGCTGACACGACGAAGCGACGATGAACTGCCGTTCGTCAATCCGAGCTTGATCGGCGGACAAGGACTCCTGCTTGATACGTCCGTTTACATCGATCAGATGCAGGATCGTTCGCCTCAGATCCTGGACGACCTAATAGCGCAGCGACAGGTCAATCATTCGACTGTCGCGATCCAGGAATTGATGCACACGGTCGGCGCATTAAATCCATCCGATGCGCGAACCGCCTCCGTCATTGACGTCATCGGCAGGCAGATCAAAGCGATGCCGCCACATCGCATCTTTGCACCTGACACCGACGTTCTCGGACGCGCTGCGCTACTGTCGGGGATACTCTGCCGCCTCCAAGGCTACGAAAAGGACGGCAAGTTGCGTGCGCTCCAGGACTGCGTGATGTTTCTTCAAGCGCAAAAGCTTGGCTTGGTTGTCCTGACTGCGAACGTCGGCGACTATGATATTCTGCTCCAACTCGTTCCAACCGGACGCGCACTGTTCTATCGTCGGAAATAAGCCCCGTTGACGCTTGAAAGAGAATTCTGAGCGGCATTTCGCCTGACGATCTTCTAATACTGAAACTCGCGGAATGCAGGGCTAACAATCTTCGCGTGCAACAATGGGGACCACGCAGAATTATTGCAAAAATGTTTCCCTTATCAAAGGCTTACGCCTTTGGTGCGCTCGGAGGGACTCGAACCCCCACGGTGTTACCCACTGCCACCTCAAGGCAGCGCGTCTACCAGTTCCGCCACGAGCGCTAGGAGATGCCGGCCTGAGGCTTTAAGGCCAGCCGGATCAGCGGCCGCCGATCTAACAAATCCATCAGGGGGATACAAGCCTGCAAAGGAGGCGAATTCCACAGGCTTGCGCGGAAAGATCCGCCCGGACCGGCCTTATCTCGTGCCGGGCGAGCGCGGCAGCATCTGCTTGACCTCGACCGCGATCCGGTTGCGGTCGACCAGCACGACGCCAGAGGCCACCGGCAGGTTGTTGGCGAGAACCTTGACCTCGTCGGCCTCGGTCGCGTCCAGCTCGATGATGGCGCCACGGGAAAGACGTAATACCTGATGGATGGGCATAGTGGTCGTCCCGAGGACGACCATGAGATCCACGGTGACTTTATCGAGAGTGGGCACTGTCAGGACCGCCGCAACTTTGGAACTTTCGCATTTGCTCTCGCGATCATCACCACGTTATGGTTAGCCAATGGTTAATAAGCCCGAAAACCACCGCCAAGACCTCGATTTGACGTCGTTTTCCGCCTCCGCGGGCGCGCCCGTGGAGTGGCGGATTTCGGACGCCCCGGTTGCCTATCCGGACGCGGTTGCCGCCATGGAGGCGCGCGTTGCGGCGATCGCGGCGGGCGAAGCGCCCGAGCTCGTCTGGCTGCTCGAACACCCCCCGCTCTACACCTCCGGCACCTCCGGCAAGCCCTCCGACCTGCTCGATTCGCGCTTCCCGACCTTCGCCACCGGTCGCGGCGGGCAGCTCACCTATCACGGCCCCGGCCAGCGGGTGGCCTACATCATGCTCGACCTCAAGCGTCGACGGCCGGACGTCCGGGCCTATGTCGCGAGCCTTGAGGAGTTGATTCTGCGCACGCTGGCCGCCTTCAACATTCGCGGCGAGCGGCGCGAGGACCGGGTCGGCGTCTGGGTCAGGCGGCCGGACAAGGGCGCCGATCATGAGGACAAGATCGCCGCCATCGGCGTCCGGCTGAAGCGCTGGGTGTCGTTCCACGGCATCGCGATCAATGTCGAGCCGGAGCTGTCGCATTTTGCCGGGATAGTGCCCTGCGGCGTCGCCGACCCCCGCTACGGCGTCACCTCGCTGGTCGACCTCGGCCATCCCGTGACGATGGCCGATGTCGACATCGCGCTCCGGCAGGCTTTTGAAGAGCTGTTCGGCCCGACAAAGGCATTGCTGCCGGAAGCCGCCTAGGCCGCCGCGCGGTCCGGTGCGACTTCGAGCTTGCCGGCGATATAGCGGCGCTCCTGGCTGAGGCCGCCGAAGCCGTAGGCATCGCCCCTCACCTCGTCGACATGCAAATACGTCTCGTGATGCAGCGGACCCAAGATCTCGGCCATGCGCTTGAACATCGCGGCGAGATAGGCCGCCTTCTCGTCCTTGGTGTTGGTACCCTCGGAGACGTGGATGTCGATCCAGTAGCTCGCGAGCTTCTGCTCGGCGAGCGGCTTGCCGCCCGCGAACCAGTCGTTGGCGTCGACTGATTTCACGATGATGGCGGTGACCTTGGGATCCTTGTGCAGGATCTTTGCGGTGAGCTCGGACACCGCACTCGCGATGTCCGCCTTGAGCGTCGGCGACTGGCGGGAGGTCGAATAGGACACAGTGATCAGGGGCATGGCGGTTCTCCTAAGCTTCGGCGCAGGCGGCTGCGCCGCGTCCATGGAAAACTAGACCCGACCACATCATTCTGGTACCTTATCTCTGTTGATATCAGTGATAACTATTCATAATGAATGCAACGCTCGACATCGCCACGGTACAGGCCTTCCTGCTGGTCGCCGACCTCCAGAGCTTCACGCGCGCTGCTGAGGCGCTCGGGACGACGCAGGCGGCTGTGAGCCTCAAGCTGCAACGGCTCGAAACGCTGCTTCGAAAACGCCTCGTCGAGCGCTCGCCGCGCGCGGTGAAGCTGACCGCCGAGGGCGCTGCGTTCGTGCCGCGGGCCCGCGCGCTGATGGACGCCCATGACAGCGCGCTGTCGGGCGAGGCGCAGACGGCGCAACTGTTGTCGCTCGGCATCTCCGACCACGCCGCCGGCCCCGAGCTGGTGCCCCTGCTGGAACGACTGCACGCGATGTCCTCGCAGCTCACCCTCGCCGTCACGATCGGCTTTTCGCGTGAGATGCTGGACGCCTACGACAAAGGCCGGCTCGATGCGGTGATCGTGCGCCAGGAAGGCAGCAGGCGCGGCGGCGAAAAACTCGTCGAGGACGAGTTCGGCTGGTTCGCGTCAAGACGCTTTACCGTGCCGAAAGGCGAAGCGCTGCCGCTCGCCACCCTGGCCCCACCCTGCGGCGTGCGTGCCATGGCAGCGCGCGCGCTCGAAAAGGCCGGCATCCCCTCCCGCGAGCGCTTCGTCGGCGGCGGCGTCACGGCGGTGGTCGCGGCCGCGCTTGCGGGCCTTGCCATCGCACCGCTGGCGCGGCGGATCGCGCCACCTGGACTGATCGATATCGGCCCGGCGCAAAAGCTGCCCAAGCTGGGGGCATCAAAGGTGATGCTGCACGCGAAGGTCAGCGATCCCGCCAAGCTCGCGGCACTGCGCACGGTGGCGGCGACGTTCCGGAGCGCAGCGGCCGCAGCCTGAACACGCCGCAGGCGGCCGCTAGCCATCCTCGCCGGTTGGATGATCGCGACCGGCATGGCGTCCTGCCACATACCAATAAATCAACCCTGCCGCACATCCGGCCAGGGCAAACACCCAGATGCGAAAGAACGAAAGCTCGAGCAGACTCTGGCCGAGGCCTCCGGTCACGCCGCCGGAGCAAACATAGAAGAGCAGCGAACGTACCCGGAAACGCTCGGTCAGCCCAATGACGATAACGGCGGGGATCGCAGTAAGCACTCCGATCACGAGAAGGACAAACGGTGCAGTGATGCCGAAACCCATCAGGTAGTCCGACGCCGCAGGCAGTACGTTGGCGCGATAGTTCTCCCACATCGATGCGACGATGAAGCAGACTTCAGCGGCGATAGTGGCCGTCACGCATCCGCTCAGCCACCCTTTGATGACGCGCAACCAGAAACGACCGGACAAAACAGCTGCATTCACAATATCGCCTCGAACGCGCTGCGCAGCGTCTCGTGCCTGAAGACAAAACCGCGGCTCAGCGCCTTGTTCGGCAACACGCGCTGACCGCCGAGCAGGAGCTCATCGGCAAAGCCGCCGCCGATCCGGCGCAGCAGGCCGCCAGGAATGCGAAACACAGCGGGCCGGTGCAGGCGACGGCCGAGCTCTTCGGTGAATTTTGCATTGGTGACGGGGATCGGCGCGGTCGCATTGACGGGACCTGCAAGCTCCGGTGTCGCGATCACATAGGCGATCAGTCGGACTAGGTCGTCGCGCTCGATCCAGGACATCCACTGCCGGCCCGTTCCGAGCGGCCCGCCAAGACCGAATTCGAACGGCGTCAGCATGCGCGTGATGAAGCCGCCCTCGGTGCCGAGCACGAGCCCGGTACGCAAGTACGCCACGCGGACGCCAAGTCCCTCGGCGGGCCGCGCCGCGCTCTCCCAGGCCTCGCACAATTCGTGACTAAAACACGCGTGCGATTTCGCCGACTCCGTCAGCACCTGATCGGCCCACAAGCCGTACCAGCCGATCGCGGAGCCGCTGATGAGCACCGCGGGCTTACGCTCCAGCCGTGCGATCAGCTTCACGACCTCTCCGGTCATGTTGATCCGCGAAGAGAGGATTTTCGCGCGCTTTGCCTCGGTCCAGAGGCCGTTGCCGATCGGCTCGCCGGCGAGATTGACGATGGCGTCGATGCGCGTATCCGAAGCAAGCTGGTCGAGGCTCGTGATCAGGGTGACCGGCGGCGGCAGCATTTCCGCCTTCGCGGGATTGCGAAGGAGCGCGATGACCTGATGCCCTTCTCCGCTGAGGCTTGCGGCGAGCCGGCTGCCGATGAAGCCGGTGGCGCCCGTGATCAGCACGGTCTGGCGGCCGGAGAGCTTATCGACGAGCCTGTGCCCGGGCGCGCTCGTCATGCGGGCGAGCCGCCGCGTCACCGCGAAATCGCGCACGCCGCAAAGCGCCGCGCCCGCCGCGCAGGCAGTCGCGGCGAGGCTCAGCAAGCCCTGATAAACGACGATCACGCCGAGCGGCTGCATCGTCCAATCGATCAGCACCGGTAGCAGAAGTACCAGGATGGCACCGTAGTTGATCGCCAGCAGCGTGTGATTGATCCGCTCGCTCGGCGGCAGCTTCCGGCTCAGATCCTCCTCGACGAAATCCATCAGCGTGATGATGATCTCGGCGACCAGCACCGCGACGATCAGCAGCGCCAGCAGGCCATGGACCTCGAACCAGCCGAGCACCAGGAACAGAAGCGCATAGAGCATGTTGCGCACGGCGTGCAGTTGCAGCTCGAACCGCTGCGACGGGCGCCAGGCCAGGCGTTCGGTGAATTCGTGGTGATAGAAGGTGTCGAACACGCCCATCACGATCTGGATGGCGATGAGGGTCCACAAGAGCGGCGTCATGATACGGCCTCCCTGAACACGGCAGACTGGTGGATCACCGCGCCGTAACGCGGGTGAGTGACATCGAGGGTGAAGCGGAAGGCGCCCTCGCCAAGATCGCGATGCGTCACGGTGAGATCGCCGGGCGTGAGCCATTGCGGCAGCGGAATCCACAGGCCTCCAAGCTGGAGGCCATAACCGGCGCTGCGAAAGGTCAGCGCCTGATCCTCGACCGCGATGCGGAGCGCCATACAGACGCCGAAGCCGACATATTCCTCGAGCCCGGTCGGGCCGGCGAAGCGCTTGGCGGAGTGGATCACCTGCGGAAAACCGCACCGGCGCGCGCAGATGCGCGTCCAGGTCTGGCCGCCACTCACGCCATCCTCGGTGACCGTGACGATCATGGGCACGCCGGTGTCGCGGCTGATCGGCAAGGGGCCACCGATCAGCCGGGCGGCCTGCGCAAACCACCAGCCGATGTCGCTGAAGCTGATCTCGTCGACCACGCCGACATAGACGACGCTGTCGCCGTCGCCGACGCGCTTGGAGAAGCGCCGCCAGGTCGCGAGCGGCAGGCGGCCCCAATCCTCGTCCGACAACAGAGCACGGAAACGGCGATCGTCGAGCAGTTTGGTGTGAGCGGGGTGAGGTGCGAGAGAACCTGGTAATCTTGCCGACGTCATCGCCCCCTCCTCAAAGCTATCTGGCCTTACCCAGCGGCAGCAGGTTGGCGATCTTCTCGCCGAGCTTCATCAGTGCGACCAGCCGCGGCCGCGGCACCTTCAGCATCTGCATGAACCAGTGGTCGGCGAGCTCGGTGAAGGCGAGCATCTCCTTCAGCCGCTTAGCTGCGACCGGACTGATGGTCGGATCGTCGGTGGCGTCGGACACGCAGGCCCGCAGCGCCGCGATGGCCGGTTCGATTTCCCTCTCCTTGCGGCGCGCCGCGATCCGCGCCGCGACCTCCCAGATATCGGCCTCGGCCTCGTAATGGTCGCGACGATCGCCGAGGATCGGCACGCGCCGGATCAGGTTCCAGGCGAGGAGTTCCTTGAGCGAGTTGGAAACATTGGAGCGCGCCATGCCGAGCGTGTCGGCGATGTCTTCCGCCGTCATTGGCGCGTCTGCGAGATAGAGCAGCCCGTGGATCTGGCTGACGGAGCGGTTGACGCCCCACTCGTCCCCCATGTCGCCCCAATGCAGGATGAAGCGCTCGACGGCCGCGGGGAGTTTCTTCTTGCCGGTTATTTCTGTCATAACAGAAATATCTGACGACGCCGACCGACTGTCAAGCCCGCCACCGAATGCTTTGATGCTTTGCATACCGTCCGCGACATTTGCCTAAAAATGTCCCAGGGCCGGGAACAATCCGTGTCCTGCGGCGTTTGCACGGGTCGACGCAGGGTGCTGGGAATGGTGAAAAAGTACAATCGACAGAGAGACTTGTTCGAAAGCGAACGCAGTTTCCGACTGTTGATTGACGGCGTTGCGGATTACGCCCTCTACATGCTCGACCCCAGCGGGATCATCACGAGCTGGAACATCGGTGGCGAGCGCATCAAGGGCTATTCGCCGAGCGAGATCGTCGGACAACATTTTTCCCGCTTCTATACCGAGGCCGACCGAGCCAACGGCAAGCCCGCACGCGCGCTCGGCATTGCCCGGGAAAAGGGCCGCTACGAGGAAGAAGGCTGGCGCGTCCGCAAGGACGGCACCTTCTTCTGGGCCAGCGTGGTAATCGATCCGATCTACGAGGACGGCGAGCTCGTCGGCTTTGCCAAGATCACGCGGGACATCACCGAGCGGCGCGATGCCCAGCTCAGGCTCGAGGCGATGCAGAAGCAGCTCGCCGAGTCGCAGAAGTTCGACGCGCTCGGCCAGCTCACCGGCGGGGTCGCGCACGACTTCAACAACCTGTTGATGATCATCAGCGGCAGCCTGCACATGCTGAAGCGGGGAACCGAAGACGACGAAAAGGTGCAGCGCGCGATCTCCGCGATCGACACGGCGACGAAACGCGGCGCTGCGCTCACCAACCAGCTCCTCACCTTCGCACGGCGGCAGAGCGTCAATCCGCAGGCGATTGATTTCGCCGGCCGCATCGCGGCGATCCGCGAGGTACTCGAGGCCGGCGTCGGCAGCGCCGTGCGACTCGCCTTCAACATCGATCGCGGCGTCTGGCCAATAAAGGCCGACGTCTCCGAGCTCGAAACCGCATTGCTCAATCTCGTCATCAATGCCCGCGACGCGATGCCCGACGGCGGCACCGTGACGATCGGCGCCCGCAACACCGTGTTGGCCGAAACGCCCTACGTCGGCGAGTTCGTCGCAATCGGCGTCGCCGATACCGGCCTCGGCATTCCCTCCGACGTGCTCGACAAGATCTTCGAGCCATTCTTCACGACCAAGCCGATTGGCAAGGGCACCGGCCTCGGCCTCTCCCAGGTGCACGGCTTCGCCCACCAGGCGGGCGGTACAGTGAAGGTCGCCAGCGAGCTCGGCAAGGGCACGACCTTCACCATCCTCCTGCCGCGCGGGATGGACACACCAGTGCGGGAGACCACGGAGGAGGCACCGTTCCGCGGCAGCGGCACCGTGCTGCTGGTGGAGGACAATCCGGACGTCGCATCCGTCAGCACCGGGCTCCTGGAGCAGCTCGGCTACAGCGTGCATCGGGTCGCCGATGCCGAGGCCGCGCTACGCGAGCTTGAGACGAATGGCGTCGACTTCGTCTTCTCTGACATCGTGATGCCCGGAAAGATGGACGGGCTCAGCCTTGCCCACCATCTGCGCCAGATCCGCCCCGGCCTGCCGATCCTGCTCGCCACCGGCTACAGCGATGTCGCCGCCGACGTCCGCGGCGACTTCCCGATCCTGCGCAAGCCCTATGAAATCCACGAGCTGAGCGAGGCGATCGCCAAGCTGCCGCGGTGAAGCGGACTAGACCGTCGGCAGCACCGAGAAGGCTTCCCCTGCCCTGCGCAGGTTCAGTTCGTCGGCGCCGGCGGTCTCGCTGGTGACGCTGTCGACCCGCGAAGACGGCGGACCGTGGCGGCACAGCGCGACCATGTCGGCGACATGCTTCGGCGCCCCCGCAAACAGCGCTTCGACGCTGCCGTCGCGACGGTTGCGGACCCAGCCTTCGAGTCCGCTGGTAACAGCCTGGTATTCGACCCAGGCACGATAGCCGACGCCCTGGACGCGGCCGCGGATCATGACCTGGAGGATCGCCCGGCTCATTTTTTCAGCCCGAGAAATTCGGCGCTGCGCGCCTTCATATCGGCCTCGCGCATGACGCGGCCGGTCAGCTCGGACGATGCGAGGCCTTTGAGGTTTTTCGGCGGCGTGCCCTCGCGCAGCGCCTTCAGCGTGTCGTGGACGGCTTGCGTCGCCGCCGCGATCGGCGCGTGGCCCTGGAGCGCGATGCGGACGCGCTGGCCGGCGAGATAGTCAAGCGCGTTCAATTCGTCCGGTGCGCCGCCCAGCACGATCGGCAGGCGCGTTGCCGCCGCGATCGCATCGAGTTCGGCGCGCGACTTGATGCCGGTGAAGAACAGAGCGTCGATCCCGGTGGCCTCGTAGGCCTGCGCACGGCGGATGGTATCGTCGAGCGAAGAGATTGAGGCCGCACCGGTGCGGCCCATGATGACGAGCGAGGGATCGCTGCGGCCATCGAGCGCCGCCTTCATCTTGCCGACGCCCTCCTCGAGCGAGATCAGCTGTGTCCTGGCTTCGCCGAAGGCGGCCGGCAGCAGCGTATCCTCGATGGTGAGGCCGGCGGCACCCGCCGTCTCCAGCTCCTGCACCGTGCGGCGCACATTGAGCGCATTGCCATAGCCGTGGTCGGCATCGACCAGCACCGGAAGCGTTGCGGTGCGCGACATCCGCCGCATCTGCTCGGCAAGCTCGGTGAGCGTGATCAGCGTGACATCAGGGTCGCCGAGCACGGCGAGCGAAGCGACCGAGCCGCCGAACATACCAAGCGGAAAGCCGAGATCCTCGGCGATCCGGATCGAGATCGCGTCATAGACCGAACCGGGATGGACGCAGGCCGAGCTCGACAGGATGGTGCGCAGTTTTTCGCGGCGGGAACGAAAGGCCATGGTACTCTCTCAACTGTTGCGACGCAGTCCGCAACCTACTCCGTCATTGCGAGCGCCGCGAAGCAATCCAGAATGCCAGCTCCTCATCCTGTGGAGCGCGGAACGCGCGTCTCGAAGGATGAAGGCCCGAGCGGTGGCCTCGCCCTTCGAGACGCGCGCGAAGAGCGCACTCCTCAGGGTGAGGATCTACCGCCTGTGCCCGCTCCTTACGCAAACTCCAAAATCAGCGCGTCCACCGCGAGCGTCGCGCCGGCGCTGGCGTGGACTTTCTTCACGGTGCCGTCGCGCTCGGCGCGCAGCACGTTCTGCATCTTCATGGCTTCGACCACCGCAAGCGTCTCGCCGGCCTTGACCTCCTGCCCCTCGGTCACCGCGATCGAGACCACGAGGCCGGGCATCGGGCAGAGCAGCTTCTTGCCGGTGTCTGAGGCCGAGACCACCGGCATCAGCCGCGCGGAAGTCGCTTCCGCTTCGGTCCAGACATAGACCGGCACCTCGACGCCATGGTGCGCGAGGCGGATGCCGTTCGCAATGGGACGCGTCTGCACCGCGATGAAGTGGCCGTCGATGGTGCCCTGCCAGACCGGATCGCCCGGCTTCCACGGCGACTGCAACAGATGGGCATTGCCGGCCTTGCCCTCGGTATCGACGAAGCGCACCGCGATGGCGTCGCCCTCGCGGCCGACCTCGAGCAGGATCTCGTCGCGGTCGAGCCAGACGGCGCGGCGCCGCTCGCGCTGCACGACGCGGCCGCCGAGCTGGCCCGAGATCTGCCGCTTGCGCTCCCCTAGCACGTGATCGATGGCGGCGCCGACCGCGGCAATGCGCCGCGCGACCTCGCCCTCCGGCACCCGCACGGCAAAGCCCTTCGGGAACTCCTCCGCGATGAAGCCGGTCGAGAGCCGGCCCTCGCGCCAGCGCGGATGGTGCATCAAGGCCGACAGGAACGGGATGTTGTGGCGGATGCCGTCGACATAGAAGGCGTCGAGCGCGGTCGCCTGCGCCTCGATCGCGGCGGCGCGCGAGGGCGCATGGGTGACGAGTTT
>NZ_LSEF01000112.1 GCF_001641695.1 Bradyrhizobium neotropicale | reverse complement strand
ATCCTGATTGCCAATCGCGGCGAAATCGCCTGCCGGGTCATCAAGACTGCCCGCCGGATGGGAATTCAGACGGTTGCGGTTTATTCCGAGGCCGATCGCGACGCCCTCCATGTCGAGATGGCCGACGAGGCGGTGCTGATCGGTCCGCCGGCGGCGGCCGAGAGCTATCTGGTGATCGAGAAGATCGTGGACGCCTGCCGCAGGACCGGCGCGGAAGCGGTGCACCCCGGCTACGGCTTCCTGTCCGAGCGCGAGGCGTTTCCGCGCGCGCTGGAGGCGGCCGGCATCGTCTTCATCGGGCCCAACCCGGGCGCCATCGCGGCGATGGGCGACAAGATCGAGTCCAAGAAGGCGGCCGCCAAGGCCAAGGTCTCGACGGTGCCGGGCTATCTCGGCGTCATCGAGGACGACAGGCATGCAGTGCGGATCGCCGACGAGATCGGCTATCCCGTGATGATCAAGGCCTCCGCCGGCGGCGGCGGCAAGGGCATGCGCATCGCGCACTCCAAGGCCGCGGTCGCGGAAGGGTTCAACCTCGCCAAGGCCGAGGCCAAGGCTTCGTTCGGCGACGACCGCGTCTTCGTCGAGAAATTCATCGTCGATCCCCGCCACATCGAGATCCAGGTGCTGGGCGACAAGCACGGCAACGTGATCTATCTCGGCGAGCGCGAATGCTCGATCCAGCGCCGCAACCAGAAGGTCATCGAGGAGGCGCCGTCGCCGCTGCTCGATGAGGCCACGCGCCGCAAGATGGGCGAGCAGGCGGTCGCGCTCGCGAAAGCCGTGAACTACGACTCCGCCGGCACCGTCGAGTTCGTCGCCGGCCAGGACAAGAGCTTCTACTTCCTGGAGATGAACACGCGCCTCCAGGTCGAGCATCCCGTGACCGAGCTCGTCACCGGCATCGACCTCGTCGAGCAGATGATCCGCGTCGCCGCCGGCGAGAAGCTCACCATCGCGCAGAAGGACGTCACGCTGACGGGCTGGGCGGTGGAGTCGCGGCTCTACGCCGAAGAYCCGTTCCGCAACTTCCTGCCCTCGATCGGGCGCCTGGTGAAATACCGCCCGCCGGCGGAAGCCAGCAGGGACGGCATCACCGTGCGCAACGACACCGGCGTGCAGGAGGGCGGCGAGATCTCGATCCACTACGATCCGATGATCGCGAAACTCGTCACCCATGCGCCCTCGCGCGCCGCCGCGATCGAGGCGCAGGCGACCGCGCTCGACGCCTTCTATGTCGACGGCATCCGCCACAACATCCCGTTCCTGTCGGCCTTGATGCACCATCCGCGCTGGCGCGAGGGCCGGCTCTCGACCGGCTTCATCGCGGAGGAGTTCCCGAAGGGCTTTGCCGTGCGGGTGCCGGAGGGCGAGGTCGCGCGGCGCATTGCCGCGGTCGGCGCCGCCATCGATCACGTGCTAGGGGAGCGCAAGCGGCAGATCTCGGGCCAGCTCGGCGGCCGCGTCGTGCAGCGCGAGCGGCGCCGCGCCGTCTGGCTCGACCGCGACGAGATCCTGCTCGAGGTCGGCCGCGAGGGCGACGCCATCGCGGTGCGCTTCGTCGATACCGAGGGCAAGGCCGGCAATGCCCATCTGTTGCAGTCGCCGTGGAAGCCGGGCGATCCGGTCTGGCAGGGCACCATCGACGGCCACTTCATCGCGGTGCAGACGCGTCCCATTGCGAACGGCATCCGCCTCGCGCACCATGGCGTCGAGGTGCCGGTCTATGTCTGGACCGAAGCGGAAGCGACTTCCGCGCGGCTGATGCCGGTGGTCTCGGCCTCAGACACCGGCAAGAAGCTGCTCTGCCCGATGCCCGGCCTCGTGGTCTCGATCGCGGTGACCGAGGGGCAGGAGGTCAAGGCCGGCGAGACGCT
>NZ_LSEF01000111.1 GCF_001641695.1 Bradyrhizobium neotropicale | reverse complement strand
GCCGTGGCCAAGACGACGACGGTGCGGGGATTTACCCGCAAGCGCGCCGAGCGCCAGACCTTCCCCGAGCACCTTCCCCGGGAGCGGGTGGTGATCGATGGGCCGACGGCTTGTGAATGCTGCGGCAGCAATCGCCTTCGCAAGCTCAGCGAGGACGTGACGCGAACGCTGGAAGTGGTGCCGCGCCAGTGGAAGGTGATCGAGACGGTCCGGGAGAAGTTCTCCTGCCGCGACTGCGAGAAGATCAGCCAGGCGCCGGCGCCGTTCCATGCCATCGCTCGGGGATGGGCTGGCCCGAGCCTCCTGGCCATGATCATGTTCGAGAAGTTCGGTCAGCATCAGCCGCTAAACCGCCAGGCCGAGCGCTACGCTCTGGAAGGCGTGCCGATCGCACTGTCGACCATGGCGGATGCCGTTGGGGCGGTCTGTGCCTCGCTAGATCCGTTGCTGCGCCGCCTTGAGGCCCAAGTGATGGCGGCCGAGCGCCTTCATGCCGATGATACGACCGTGCCGGTGCTGGCCAAGGGCAAGACCGATACGGGCCGGTGCTGGATCTACGTCCGGGACGACCGGCCGTTTGGGGGGCGCGGACCCACCGGCGGCAATGTTCTATTACTCACGCGACCGCAAGGGCGAGCATCCCCAGGTGCATCTGGCCCGGTATGCCGGCATCCTGCAGGCCGACGCCTATGACGGGTACAACCAGCTCTATCTGGCGGGGCGCCAACCCGGACCGATCCGGGAGGCTGCCTGCTGGTCGCATGGAAGGCGCCCATTCTTCGCCATGGCCGACATCGAAGAGAATGTGCGGCGCAAGGCTGCGGGCAAAAAGGAAATCCCGCTCTCTCCGATCGCGATTGAGGTCGTGCGGCGGATCGACGCGCTGTTCGAGATCGAACGCTCGATCAACGGCAAGAGCGCCGAGGAGCGCCTTCAGGTGCGGCAGACGCTGAGCCGGCCCTTGATCGAAGACCTGCAGGTCTATATGCGCGAACAGCTCGCCAAACTGTCCCGCGGCCATGACCTGGCCAAGGCGTTCAACTACATCCTCAAGCGTTGGGCGAGCTTCACGCTGTTCCTGGAGGACGGGCGAGTTTGCCTCTCCAACAACGCCGCCGAACGAGGCTTGCGAGGCATGCATTTGGCCGGAAGTCCGGGCTGTTCTGCGGCTCTGATCGCGGTGGACGGCGTGCGGCGGCCATGTACAGCCTGATCGTCACAGCGAAAATGAACGGCGTCGATCCGCAAGGTTCTTGCCCGCATTGCCGCCCATCCGGCTCATCGGCTCGACGAACTTCTGCCCTGAAATTGGAAGCCAGCGCTCTCCGCTCAAGCCGCATGACCACCCACGTCAATAAGGTCCATCACGTCACCACAATCAATCGCGTCGCCGAGGATCTTGGCGTAGATGAGGACTGGCTGCGGGACGTCGCCAATGAAATGGAGATCGAGGACAGCGCCATCCGGGTCTATGGCGTCGGAGAAGACGGTGTCCAGGCGTTCACCAACGACCTCGTTGATATGCATCGCCTTGAGCGCGGCCGCGTTCGCCCGCACCTTGGTCGACGGGATGTGGTTGAAGATGTTGCTGCACCAATGCTAACAAGGCATTGCCAAGCCGCCTCAACGAAGAAGCGGCCGCGCTCTCAGTATGCCTCTGGCAGGCATCGGTGAGCCCACGCTCCTTGAGATGCGTCGGGAGCGCACTCCAATCGCCTCGCCCTCCGCAGATACCGAGTATTTCCCGATCGCCGTTCACCGTTGCGGACTTCCCCCGCCCGGTGCGCTTCAGCACAATGCCGTCGATATAGCGGTGCTGGCCCTCAATCGGGCGATTGAGCCAGGCTTCGATCGGAACTTCTTGTTCAGCTTCGATGGACGGAGATACTCCATGCCCACGGCAGCTCAGTGATATGCACCCGCCGCACCGGCCAAATAGCTGGCGCAGCTTCGGTACCCTTAGGCTCACCTCGCCGACCTTGGTCCGCAGATTGCGCTCGTTGCGCCCGGCACGGGTATCCCATCGTGCTTCGCTGCACTCGTAGGATGCGTTTTGCGAAGCCGGTCGGTCTCGGAGTCCAGCAATTCGCTCAGCGTGAACTCTACGATGCTACCACCCGAGGTGATTCTTGAACCTCTCGTCGTCAACGTGGTTCTTCCGCATATTTGATGCAAGTTGGCGGATTCACGGAAGGCGCGAATAAGGCCATAAGGTCAGAATCGCAGTCGACGTCCGTGATTCGCCCTTGTTCCATTCCTTGTGCTCGCTGGTCTCCCCCGAGCTTTCGATTGTCCAGATCCTTCCCCAGGGCGACAAGGTGATGCTCGTGGCTCGGACGAAGTCAGCGGTCTCGTTCTGTCCCGGTTGCGGCTGCCAGACCGGCCGCGTCCACAGCCATTACGTGCGACGCTTAACCGATCTGCCGTGGCAAGAGCGGATTGTCGAGATCCGGCTTAACGCGCGACGCTTTCGATGCGCGAATTCGCAGTGCCCGCGCCAGATATTTACTGAGCGGTTGCCGGAAACCGCGCGACCGAAAGCGAGACGAACGTCCCGTCTCCGCGACAGGCAACTGGCGATCGGTTTCGCGGTCGGCGGCGAGCCGGGCGCACGTCTGTCGCACAGACTTGGCATGCCGACCAGCGGAGACACGCTGCTACGGATGATCCGCGCAGCCGAATTCAAGCCGCTAGAGCCGCCGCGTGTGATCGGCATCGATGACTGGGCCTGGCGCAAGGGGCAACGCTACGGCACCATCATCTGCGATCTGGAGCGCAATCGCGTTATCGATCTTTTGCCGAATCGGAATGCCAATGCGGTCGCGTCCTGGCTGGGACGCCATCCCGGCATCGAAGTGATCGCGCGCGATCGTGCCGGCATTTATTCTGAGGGCGCCCGTCGTGGTGCCCCCGAGGCGACGCAGGTCGCCGACCGTTTTCATCTTCTCCAAAACCTGGGTGAAGCGCTGCATTTGGCTGTTTGCCGTCATCGCAAGGCGATCGGTATCGCTGGAAAGGCCACGATTGCGGATATGGTCGAAGATCAAACCAAGCTCGAACCACCAATAGAGCCTTCTACAAAGCTTGATCAGCTGCGCCGCGCGCGGCGCAACCATCGCCGTTCACTCTATGCTGAAATCCTCGACTTGCGCGCCGACGGCCTGTCGCCGCGCGGGATCGCGCCGCGGATCGGCATGAGCGTGAGGACGGTCGAGCGCTGGCTTGCTGCGGGCGGTGAGCCTGAGCACCGGCGGCCACCCGCGCGCTCCGTCCTCGTTGATCCTTTCCGAGATTATTTGGAAAAGCGCTGGGAGGAAGGTGAACGCCGCGCGCTGGAATTGTGGACCGAAATCAAGCGCCGCGGTTTTGAAGGCAGCAAAACGACCATCTACCGATGGACTGCTGCCCGCCAGCAAGGCTCACCGACGTCCGCGCCAAATGTGCGATGGCGACCGCCCTCGCGCCGCAACTGTGCACGGCTCCTGAGCAAAGAGTCTCGATCGCTCGATCAGCAGACCGAGCGGTTCCTTCACCATCTCCATCAGGTTGCGCCGGAGCTTTCCAACGCCGGTGAGCTTGCTCGACGTCTTGCGGCCTTGATACGGGGGCATGATGATACGAATCTCGAGCAATGGATCGAGGATGCTTCGAGCAGCGAACTGGCTTCGCTTGCAGAAGGCATCGGCCGCGACATCGCGGCTGTTCGGGCAGCCATCACCCAACCCTGGAGCACCAGCCCCGTCGAAGGACAGATCAACCGCCTCAAGACGATCAAGCGCCAGATGTATGGCCGTTCAGGATATGCACTGCTCCGAAACAGGCTACTGGCCACCGCCTGACAACGCACAATCGCTCACGATGAAACGCGAAGAGGAGACCTGCACCAAATATGCGGAAGAACCC
>NZ_LSEF01000110.1 GCF_001641695.1 Bradyrhizobium neotropicale | reverse complement strand
CGCCAGCCCGGACCGATCCGGGAAGCTGCCTGCTGGTCGCATGGAAGGCGCCCGTTCTTTGCCATGGCCGACATCGAAGAGAATGCCCGGCGCAAGGGCGCCGGAAAAAAGGAAATCCCGCTCTCTCCGATCGCGATCGAGGTCGTGCGGCGGATCGATGCGCTGTTCGAGATCGAACGCTCCATCAACGGCAAGAGCACCGAGGAGCGCCTTCAGGTGCGACAGACGCTGAGCCGGCCTCTGGTCGGGGACCTTCAGGTCTACATGCGCGAGCAACTCGCCAAACTGTCTCGCGGCCATGACCTGGCCAAGGCGTTCAACTACATCCTGAAGCGTTGGGCGAGCTTCACGCTGTTCCTGGAAGATGGACGCGTGTGTCTCTCCAACAATGCCGCCGAACGGGGCTTGCGAGGAATCGCTCTTGGCCGGAAGTCCTGGCTGTTCTGCGGATCTGATCGCGGTGGACGGCGCGCCGCGGCCATGTACAGCCTGATCGTCACAGCAAAAATGAACGGCGTCGACCCGCAAGCTTGGCTGGCCGACGTCCTTGCTCGCATCGCCGCCCACCCAGCTCATCGGCTGGACGAGCTTCTGCCCTGGAATTGGACCCCGGCATCAACGTTCTCCGCTCGAGCGGCATGACCACGCACGTCAACAAAGTCCATCACGTCACCACCATCACCCAGGTCGCCAAGGACCTTGGTGAAGACGAAGATTGGCTCCGCGACATCTCGATTGAAGTGGAGATCGAGGACGGGGTCATCTGGGTCAATGGCGTCGGAGAAGATGGCGTCAAGGCGTTCACCGACTTTGGAATCGAGAACCTGATCGAGCTCATCAGGCTCTACAAGGAAAACCCCGGACTGCTGAAGCGGTGATCCTGTGGCCTACGCCGAATGGATACACAGGTTCGGTCCAATCATCGCGATCGTCGTTGAGGACGAGGCCGCTAGCGCCAGCGCTGAACTAGGTGCCGTCGCTGCGACAGACGCGCTCGCGCTAGTTCGGGTCGTAATTCGCGCCATAGGGGGCGGTCACCATCAGATGCGGCGTCACGCCCGCGAGCGCGCGGCCAACGTGTCTCCGCCATATCGTTGGAATTGTACCACAGCGTGGATTTTAAAGTCAGGAAGTCAGGACGCCGCCAACTTTGAAAATGATCGCATTGACAAATCGGGATCTTGCGTCGTGAAACAGATATTGTCCGACGCAGAAAAATATGGCTCAACATAGCCCTCTCACAAACTGGTCGAGGGGGCGCATCGGGCTTTGTTACTTTGCTTGAGGTACGTGTTCACCTAGTTGTGTGAGTATCTTTTCGAGATCGCCCATCTTATTATCTTCAAAGATAGGCCCGTCCGACGCAAGCAGCCTTTGCGCTTGTGAGCAATGGGTACAACACGACCTAAAGAATTCACCGGTTAAGTGAGAGAGAGATACCTCCAAACGTTTTGAGATTGTCGAATTCATAGCCGACGCGGATAGTCGGTTCGGGTCGAACCAGTCAGATGCGACGAGAAATCCCCAACCTCGCAAGAATGAGGGAATCAACGCGCTGTAACTATGAACTTGCTCAAAGACGCTCTTGAGCGTTCGCGCCAGCATTGCATGAGCGCGGCCGTCAGCAAAAGAAAACCTCAGCGCCTGAACGGCAACAACGCCGCCAGGCCTCAGCCGCCTTTTGATACGCAGATAAAATTCCCGAGTGTAGAGAGCCAGCGCCGGGCTGTCGGAAACGAGATCGCTCAAATCGATGATAATGACATCATAAAGGTCTTGGTCGTTTACGATGAACTCTCTACCATCCAAGAAAACAACCCTGCATCGGGGATCGTCGAAGGCGCCTCGATGCCAGTCTTTCAGATATTCCCGGCATATATTAATCAGCTCGCTGTCGAGATCAACCATCGTTGCCGTCTCGACCGACTTATGGCGTAGCGTCTGCCAAATGGTCGCTCCTTCTCCCCCGCCGATAACTAGTACAGTCCTAGGTGCTGGATGAGCGAGCATCGCGGGTTGGACCAAGAGTTCGTGATACAGTTCCTGATCCAAAGCAGCGCTTTGGATCATGCCGTCCAAGAAAAGAGTGACGCCATAATTCGCGGTCTCCGCAACGCATACAGCTTGAAAAGGCGTATGGCTGAGATGAATGATGCGGCGCAGACAATAGTTGTATCTATCGAAGTTATCGCTGTCTTCTGAGAACGCAAGATAAGTCGAATGTTGATTGTCTTGCGTTGACATCACGGGTCTGTGCGTATGCGAAGAAGAATTCTCACTCATCATTCGAGACCCTGTGCAGTGCGGACGACAAATCCAGATGCAGTGACTTGACGAGATTGGCGCGAAACTATGTCTGCCTGTGAAGGACTATGAGTGTGAGCAGCAGTAGCCCGATGCGAGAGGTCCGGCGAGCCGAACTGATCGGCTCCCTTGCTGCGTTGTGCCCCGCTGTCGACGGTTCATGACCGCCGATCGCATCCCCCTCCCGCGACCACGTCTGGCCGCGGCGCAGCCCTTATGGGCTTTGGTCGTAAGCTCTACCTGCCTGACCGTTACCTCTTCTTACACTGCGGACGTCAGATCGTTTAGGCTGGAAAGCCTCGATCAAAACCGCGACTGCACTTTTTACATCACCGCTGCCACAGACAAAAACATCAGCAGCCACGTAGCCGCTCTCAGGCCAAGTATGTAAGGTCATGTGCGATTCAGCCAGCAACGCCACTGCCGAAACGCCATGACTTGGGAAGAACCTATGCACATGAAGGTGGATCAGCGTCGCCTTCGCTGCGCGAACAGCTTTTCGAATTGCGTCTTCCGCGATGGACGGATCGTAAAGGTGGTTAGCTTCCCAAAGGTCAAGCAGGATATGAGGTCCACCAATAGATTTTACCGGTCCAGCATCAATCGCTCCGTCATCAGTCATTTTGCATTCTCAGTTGAATTTTCGGTCCGATAGACCTTGATTGCCTCGTCCATGTCTGGCCGACCGATCGGTCGCTGTGCGCCTGCTGCTGCATGTAGTTCCTGACGGACCGCGCAAAGATCAGAAAATCGGCCTTCCGCCCTATGCGCCGGCTGGCGCTCAATACCGTGCGAAGGAACGCGAGCAGCCAGAATTCGCCGTTGACCTTTCGGGGAGGTAGGGGCTCGCATTATACACGGAACCGACCTCACGCAGACAGCGGAGGTAAGCGGACAGCTTCGCCAGTCTTCTCGCGGTCGTCGGGGATCGAGCAGCATCAGGTGGCCGCCTTGAACATCTCAGCGCTTGCGGCGGTCGACGCCTCATCCAGCTCCGCTAGCCGCGCTCGCGGCGCCCCAGCGGTTTTCGCGACACAATAGGCGCTCACATACTCATCGAAGCGGAAAACGGCCGCCTCCCGGTGCTCAGCGATCCTCATACGCGTCGAAGCTCCGCCGCGCGCGATAATTTGCTTGCGCTTGGCGCGCCGTTCCGGGCTGCCGTTTTTCGACCAACGAAGCTTTCGGGCACGGGCGCGACGGGTGACGTCATAAGGGAACTTTTTGACTTCGGCGGTGATCCCAGCCAACAGTTCGACGCTGCGGGACGGGACGCTCTACGCACTACAAGGGAAATGACGTTGTTCATGCGAATGCTCTTCAATTTGGCCGATCAAAGCCGGAGCGGATTCCAGACCGCCAGTTAGCATATACGATCGATTACTGTGTCGTATCCCACATTGACCGCGATCAAATAAGCGCCGGCTCGCGCGAAAACTTCGGCATGCCAATCTGACGCAAGAGAGAAGATTAGGTGCCCAAACGGCGGGCGCATTAGCCAAGGAACGGGTTCGAATTGCGACGCGTTCCGCATGCGAACGGATCGCACAGTGTGATTTAGCAGGAACCTGTTCTCGCGCGGATAAGCGATGAGCGCTTGAAGGCGGGGGGCAATTGCCAACGGAAGACGAGGCGACACGATCGCAGGGGCGACACAAGTTGAGCGAATGGGGCAACCATTGAGAGAGGTATGACGCTGCGGTGAAATCAAACGGCATCGATTCGTCTTCCCTCCCGGGCGCGCTTTGCGCGCACGACATGTACCTTCCGAAACAGCTCAACTTAGCTGATATTTGAAGAGCAAAGAGACTATCAAGTCTGGTAGTATGTCCGCGCCTAAGTCCGACTGGCGCTGCAACGTCCGCGCAGCCGGCGGGTGCTTACGGAAAGGCAATCAGTTTCCGACGAGCACATCCAAATGGATTTATTGCGAGCCCGTTTGGCGGTTTGAAGCTGTCCTCTATGGCCCGGCGATGGCCTTCCACCGACACCGGCTTCTGCATGAACGTGCGCCTGCGACGAACGGCATCACCGCTGATGCGAGGGTTGGTTCAATACTCTCATGTTCGGCAATTTGGAAGACTATGGGGTGCTGACGACGGGATCTGACGTTGCGGAGCAAACCGCGGTAAAGGTCCACTTCCTTCACAGCCCAATGTTTGCGCTAAGATTTCCGGCACTCCTTCCTGGCAACCAAGAGGAAGCCGGCCTATCAATTCCCGTAGGTTGTTGCGCATGCCCCGGCCGGGTAAATGGACCTTTGCGTCGCAGGACTCGAAGTTGGAGGACGCCGTAGAGGCAGCGCGCAGGCTTTGCCCACAAGGCGTTGACGTCTTCCACGGAACCAAGCACCGAACTGCGACATGGCTTCTTCGGCCCCGTGCAGGGGCTTGATTGGTCCGCAATGTTCGCGCGGCAGAAACTCGAGTAGAAGCGGATAGAGACTCATCAGCCCAACTGCTCATCCTTGACATGCTTCGCTGGGTCGAAGTGTACGCGCTAGCCTCAACCATGAGACGGTCACTTGCTCGTTATTGGCTTCAGCCGCGACAATGCGACGTCGAACCGCTTGACCACGAGCGGAACATGATCGCAGCATTAAACGGCGCTCCCGAACGAACAGTAGGTGCAACTTGCCCAAGATGACAGAAGGCCGACCTCATCGCGATGGAAGTGACTGTGTCCTCGCGTGCGCGCTCCGACGAATGTAATTGACTTTTATCGCGAAGATTGTCGGGACAGTGCGACTGACTACACCCCTGCAAAAATGGCGGCCCTTGCGGCGTGCGGCCGTCGCTTCTCGACGAGCAAACAAGCAAACGGTAATCTGCATCTGTCCAAGCAGGATCTTCGTGTGAACGCCGATCAACTCTCTGTGGGCACGCCCGCAACATTACCCGGGCAGGACCCCACGCCGGGTTTGCGGATTCGCGCTCTGATGCTGGGCGACTGCATCAATGCCGCGGGTCTGGAGATCGGAACGCTGGTGTCATCAACGCCCGTCGCGTTCCGCGTCCATGCTGGACTCGCCGTGATCTTCCGCTACGGCATCGTGGTGCTGATCGGCCTCTTGCCCTCCGAAGAGAAGGCTCTGATCGACATCTTGAAGCCGCGCGTGGTCGGCGAATTCAGCCCCTACGAGGAAGAGACCGTGCAGGCGCAGCTCTGCAACGACGAAACCTCTGAGACGATCCAGCCGGGCGGGCCAATCTGCATCGCCAAATTCTCCGACGACCGGCTGCTCCTGATCGCCGACGCGATCGCCAAAAGCACGGCGCTTACCCGCGACGAGCGCCGCGTCGCCGCCGTCTTTGACGTCATCGAGCCCTTTGCGCGTGAGCTCGCCCAGCGCGGCCGCACGCCGCGCCGACGCAAGGGAATCCTGCAACTGATTGGTAACGTGCTGCTGGTGCAGCAGGGCGTCGCAGGCCGGGTCGCCGTCGCGGAGAAGCCCGACGTACTCTGGGAGAAGCCTGGGCTCGACCGTCTCTATTCGCGTCTGGAGGACGAATATGAGCTGCAGGAGCGTCTCGACACGCTCGAGCGCAAGCTCAAGGCGATCTCCGAAACTGGGAATGCGCTAACGGATATTATCGACACGCAACGCTCGCTTCGGCTGGAGGTCGCCGTGGTCGTGCTCATCCTGATCGAGGTCGTGATCGGCTGCGTCCAGATCCTCACTGGAACTCACTAGCGATTACGTTCGCTCAATCGCGAAGTTCTCAGCGTGTAGGAGCATGAACGGTCGCGTGTTGTCCGACGAGCGCTCGAACAGGGCCGGCATCGCCGCGCCCTCAAAGGGCACCAATCTGCTCCGGCACTGGGCGGCGACTGCCATGCTGCGGGGCGGCGCCACGCTCGACATGCTCGGAACTGTGCTCCGACATCGGCCGCCTGATATGACCGCGCACTACGCCAAGGTCGACATTCTCATGCTGCAGCAGATCGCGCAGCCGTGGCCGGGAGAAGCGCGATCTTGAGCCAAGATCTTGCCAGATACGTAGCCCTGCAGCGCTTACTGGGATTCAAGTTCCGCATCCAGCATATCCTGCTCAGGGGCTTCGTCGCCTTCGCCGAGGAACACGGCGACGGGCAGGTTAAGAACGCCCGCGCGCTCGCTTGGGCCGCCCACGCCCCGTCACCGGAACAGCGCCGCATGCCGCGCGGCAATTTGGGTGGAAGCTCCCCACCCAGATTGTCGCGCTATACGCTGGGCATAGAGGCATAGAGATGCTTGTCGAGCGAAACCCGGCATCTGGTCCAAGCGAACTCTCCGGGAGCCGGCACTCCGTTTCGGAGTTCGATGCGGAGATCGGGGCTTGGCGAGGTAAGGCGCGCGTTCTTTATCTCCTCCGAACGACCATTGAGCTTGCCATAGATGCCCTCCACGATCCGGATCAGCTCTTTGGATTCGGCCTGTTGTTGGACCGCGCGGTCGTGATGCGTGGCCGCCCGCAACGGTAGATTCAAGATTATCCTCAGCGCGACTTAAGTCCTCTCGAAGGGGCGGTTTCTCTCGCCATAGACTATTGAAGTCTTCATTTCGTCGTCAGGAACAACTTAAGGACGAGAAACCGATGAAAACTTAGATTTTGATAGCTCCGCTCGGATCTGTGGCTGAATGTCGCCCATTGGACTCGGTTATCTCTTGGTAATGTCAGCGATCGCTGACATTTGAAAATGTCGGCGAACGGCGACAATTATCAATTGTCAGCGAGCGCTGACATATGTTAATGTAAGCGAACGCTGACATTGGATCCATCCATGCTCATTCGCACCCCCGCCGACCTCGGCGCCGTCATCAGGGACAGGCGCAAACGTCTAAAACTCGACCAGTCGACCCTAGCCAAGCAGATCGGCGTCAGCCGTCAGTGGGTCATCGACATCGAGCATGGCCACCCGCGCGCGGAGCTGGCGCTCGTGCTGCGGGCGCTCGATGCCCTCGGCATTCCGTTGGATGCCGACGACCAGCAGATGACCAGCCGCAGATCAGCCCGTAGCGCCATCGACATCAACGCCATCGTCGCCAAAGCCAAGAAGAGCAGAACATGACAAACGAGCTTGTCGCACTTCTGGACGGCGGTGAAATCGGCCGCCTGCGCAACGATGCGCGCGGCCGGTTGGCCTTTATCTATAACGATGATTGGCGTGGATCAGCCGGAGCTTACCCGCTTTCGCTTTCGATGCCGCTGGCCGCACAGGAACATGGTTCGGCCGTCGTACAGGCCTTCTTGTGGGGCCTTCTGCCCGACAATGAACAGGTGCTCGATCGCTGGGCCAAGAAATTCCAGGTTTCCGCCCGCAACGTCTTCGCGCTCATCTCCAACGTAGGGGAAGACTGCGCGGGCGCCATCCAGTTCGTTGCACCAGATCGTCTCGAAGCTCTGCGAAGCGGCAAGGACGACAAGACCGAATGGCTCGACGAGGCGGAGATCGCCAAACGCCTTAAGGCCTTGCGCGAAGATCACGCGGCATGGCGCCTGCCGCGTGACACGGGACAATTTAGTCTTGCAGGTGCACAGCCGAAGACGGCCCTTCTATTGAAGAAGGGGCAATGGGGCATTCCATCCGGACGAGTTCCGACCACGCACATCCTGAAGCCGCCCACCGGGCATTTCGACGGACATGCGGAGAACGAGCATATCTGCCTGCGGCTCGCACGAGACCTCGGACTGCCGGTGGCCGATACAGGGGTCATGCGGTTCAAGAACGAGATCGCCATCGTCGTTGAGCGCTACGACAGGCACGTCAGCGGCAACGACATCATTCGAGTCCATCAGGAAGACATCTGCCAGGCCATGGGCATCCTGCCGACCCGCAAGTACCAGAATGAAGGTGGGCCGACCCCGTCCGACGTCGTCGAGCTCCTGCGCACCCACTCCACAGACCGGGCGGCCGACGTGGAGACATTCGTCAACGCCTTGGGGTTCAATTGGCTCATTGGCGGCACTGACGCGCACGCCAAGAACTACTCCCTGCTCCTGGCCAGCGGCCCCCATGTCCGGCTTGCGCCGCTTTACGACGTTGCCAGCATTCTGCCCTACAAAGACATCGACCTGCGCAAGATCAAGCTCGCGATGAAAGTCGGTGGGGAATACAAACTCGACCAGATCGGCTTGCGCCAATGGCAAAAGTTTGCGCGCGAGACGCGCGTCGATGCGGATGAACTTGTTGCAAGTCTGGTTTCCATGGCCAAGCAGATCCCCGACCTTGTAGCGGACATTCACGCGCGCGCGAAAAAGGAGGGGCTTGAGAATGAGATCGTTGAGCGGTTGGCCAGTGCGTTGAGCATCCGAGCCAGGGACTGCGAACGCCTTTTGCAGAAAACGCAAACTGCTCCCTGAGGCAGCCCAAGGACCAGCTGGGACATGGGAGTGCTGCCAAGAATGGCGCATCCCCTCTATCGAGCTGCGATCTCTTTCGCCCGCCGCGCTGGCTGTCGTTCTCTACGCCTTCAGATGCGCTCGCGCGAAGCTCGCTGCCTCCTCGATCGAGGCCATGCCCTCGTCGAGCATCGCCAGGAATGGCACATCCCGTCCCAGACCTTGAGCTCTGCCACGCCACCGGCCTCGCGCAGCCTCCTGGCAATCGTGATGCTGTCGTCGCGCAGCAATTCCCAGGCGCCGACATGGATGAGCGCCGGTGGAAGCTGGGTGAGGTCGCTGTCGAACGGCGTCGCCAGCGGTGATCGCGGGTCGCCTTGCCGACATACACATTGGTGCAGAGCCCCATCAATTGCGGGGTCAGCAACGGCGCATCGGTGATCGTGCGATAGGATTCGCTCGTGCCGGTGAAGTCGAGCGCCGGCGACATCAGCACCAGGGCGCCAGGGCGAGGCAAGCCCGCATCGCGGGCCCGTACGGCGGTCGCGAGCGCAAGATTGCCCCCGGCGGAATCACCGGTCAGCGCGATGGCAGACGCGGCATAGCCACGGTCCAGCGCCCATTTGTAGATGCTGAACGCATCATCATGCGCGCCCGGCGCGGGATGTTCCGGCGCCAGCCGATAATCGGCGGCGAGCACGCCCATGCCTGACGCCCGCGCGAGATTCGCGGCCACTACGCGGTGCTAGCGCGAAGAGCCGAAGAAGAAACCGCCGCCATGGAAGTAGATGATCAGGCGCTTGTCGTCCGCACCAGCATAGCGGATCAGGTCGCCGCCCACGGGGCCCGCCTCCACGCGCTCGATCATGATCCCCTCGGGAATCGGCGTCTGCATTGATCGCCTCGAACCAGCCGCGCATCTCGGGCGGGCCGGCATTTTCGGGCGGCGGAAATTCGGCGCTGATCTCGAGAATGGCTGCGGGCTGTTCCTTGCACATGTCACTCCTTTCGCCGGCGGGGCCGCTCGTTTGCGATGGCAATTGGATTTGCTAGGCTCAGCTCATCCGCACGATCGGCTTGATGACCTCGCCGGTTTCGGAGGCGTGGATCGCCTGGTTGATCTCGTCGAGCGTGTAGAACTTCACCAGCTTGTCGAATGGGAAGCGCCCCTGCCGATAAAGGTCGATCAGCATCGGGATGAACGTGTCCGGGGTGGACTCGCCTTCGACGATGCCGATGAGGCGACGGCCGCCACTCATGAAGTGAGTTTCGTTGAGAACGATCTCGGCATCGGGGCCCGAGGCGCCCAGGATGCCGCAGGCGCCACGCGGACCGAGGCTCTCCACCGCGCTGCGGATCACGGCTGGAAGGCCGGTCGTATCGAGCGCAAAGTTCAGCCCGCTGCCGGTGATGCGCATGATCTCCTCGACCGGATTGACCTTGGTCGGATCGATCGTGTGGGTGGCGCCGAGCGCCTTGGCGACGCTCAGCCGCGACGGCTTGGTATCGACGGCGATGATCGTCGTCGCGCCCACGACGACCGCTGCCATCAAGGCCGACAGGCCGACCGAGCCGGTGCCGAACACAGCCAAGGACTTTCCGGGTGAAACGCGCAGCGCGTTCATCACGGCGCCGGCGCCGGTCTGCACGCCGCAGGCCAGGGGGCCCAGCAGCTCAAGGGGCACATCGCTTGGCACCTTCACGACATTGGCTTCGTGACACAGCGCGTGAGTTGCGAAGGACGACTGGCCGAAAAAGTTGCCGTTGACGCGCTCGCCGTCCTTGGAAAGGCCGCTGGTGCCGTCGACCCGCGTCGCGAAGAAATTGCGCGGGAAGAATTCGTGGCAGTAAGTGGTCGCATGGTCGCGGCAGCTCGGGCAGGTGCCGCAGGAATTGAACGTCATCACCACGTGATCACCGGGTGTCACCTTTGTGATGGCAGCGCCGACGGCCTCGACGACGCCGGCACCTTCATGGCCGAGCACGACCGGCAGCGGCGTCGGCAGCATGCCATCGCGGACGACGAGGTCGGTGTGGCAGACGCCGGTCGCTGCGACTTTCACGAGGATTTCGTCAGCGCGGGGATTTTCGAGATCGATGCTTTCGAGGCTGAGCGGCGCGCCCTTGTCGCGGGCGATGGCGGCACGGATCTTCATGATGGGATCTCCGGTCGGAAATGTTGCGATGGAATTGGGAGAGCACAGCATCCGGCGCAGCGCACGCCGGATGCTGTGCGCAGGATCAGAACGGGTAGGGCGTTGCCTGCGGCTTCTCGGAGGTCCACACCCACTGTGTGAACTCCTCCCAGATGGCAGGGCCGCTGATGCGGCTGCCATTGCCGGAGCGGCCGCGGCCGCCGAACGGTGCGAACGGGCCGCCATTTACCGTCTGGTCGTTGATGTGGAGCTGGCCCACGTTCAAACGCTCGCCGACGGCGCGGGCGCGCGCCAGCGAGCCGGAGATAACGCCTGCGGCGAGCCCATAGTCCAAGCGATTGGCGAGCTCGACCGCCTCATCATCGGTCTCGAAGCTGACGAGGCAGGCAACGGGGCCAAAAATCTCCTCCCCGAAGGCGAGCATGCCGGGCTTCACATCGGCAAGCACGGTCGCCTGATAATAGCGCCCGTCATGGCCGCCGCCGGCGAGCAGCCGCGCACCCGTGGCGACGGCGTCATCGACGATGGACTGGATCTTTGCGACCTGCGCATCGCTGATGATCGGTCCGAGCGCGACGCGGCCGGTCGAGGGATCGCCGGCCGGCAGATGACGCGCCTTCTCTGCGATGCGATTGGCTAAACCTTCGGCGATGCTCTTCTGCACCAGCACGAGACCGGTCGACATGCAGATCTGCCCCTGATGCAGGAATGAACCCCAGGCGGCGTTGGACGCCGCGATGTCGAGATCGGCATCGTCGAGCACGATCAGTGAATTCTTCCCGCCGAGCTCGAGCTGGACCTTCTTGAGATGGCGGCCGGCGACCTCGCCGACCTTGCTGCCGCCGGCGGCCGAGCCGGTGAACGAGATCATCGCGATGTTGGGATCCGCGCACATGGCTTCGCCTGCGTCCGCGCCACCGGGCACGACCTGGAGCACGCCGCTTGGCAGCCCGGCATCCTCGAAGATGCGCGCGATGATGATGCCGCCCGATACTGAGGTGCGCGGATCCGGCTTGTGCACGACCGCATTGCCGACCGCGAGTGCGGCGGCGATGGCGCGGATCGAGAGCACCAGCGGGAAGTTGAACGGCGAGATCACGCCGACGACGCCGTGCGGCACGCGTTTGGCGGTGTTCGACCGGCCCGCCTCCATCGACGGCAACAGGATTCCGTTCGGCTCGAGC
Source organism: Bradyrhizobium neotropicale (assembly GCF_001641695.1). GTDB lineage: Bacteria > Pseudomonadota > Alphaproteobacteria > Rhizobiales > Xanthobacteraceae > Bradyrhizobium > Bradyrhizobium neotropicale. The sequence goes on along the minus strand of NZ_LSEF01000110.1, from coordinate 22,148 downwards.
GCAACGGCGGCGGCATGACGCAAGAAGCCGGCGCCATGTTCGATCTCGATCGCGGCCTTCGGCTGGATCGAGCCACTCTCGCGCATGATCCAGCCGATCAGCTCCTCGGCATTGCGCTCGAGCAGGTCGGCCGCCTTGTTCAGGATTGCAGCGCGTTCGAGCGGCAGCCTGGCTGCCCAGGCCGGCTGGGCGAGGCGCGCCTGCTGCGCCGCCTCCGCAATATCGGTCGCATTGCCGATGCCGACCGAGCCGAGCACGGCGCACGTCGCGGGATTGTTGACGTCAGTCACGCCGCCGCAGGTAGCCGACCAGTCGCCGAGGAATGCCTTGCCCTGCCATTGCTCGACAGCAATGAAGTTGTGAGCCTGTGTGTTCACCGAACAATCCTCCCTTGTCCCCGCGCCAAAGCGGGCTCTCGTTGCAGGACCGCGAGGCGATGCCTGCGGGGTTGAGGGAGCGAAACAGGTCACAAGTAGGCGCCGGCCCTCCTGTTTTCGTTTTCCTCCCGTTGGCCGAGGGAATAGCAAGGCCGGTGCCACGTCAGGTTCCGAGTTGCAGCGGCGTTCCGGATTAGCAAAATAGTTGAATTATTTCATATGGATGGACTCGGCGTCGAAGAGACATGGTCCGTTCGAAATATCACGCCAGCACCAAATATCTTTATGAAATCATGAAATTCCTCTAAGTTCGATTTCATTATTTGATGAAATTGGAAAGCGCCGGCATGCCCGACGAGGAATTCCTGATTTCGCTCGCCGAGGCCTCGCGCCGCTCGGCGCAAATCCTCAGCCGGGGTGCGAGCAGCGAGCTTCACACCAGTGCGCCGCCGACCTTTGATGATCTCGCGGAGTCCCTGCATTTTGCGCTCGGCGATGGCCGCATCTGGCTCAACGACCAGCGCATGGTGTTGATGCAATCGCAGGTGCTGGGGCGGCTGCGTGCCGAAATCATCGACGCCTTCGGCATGGAGACCGCCAAGGCGATCTTCATGCGCGTCGGCTACATGCAAGGCGCGCGCGATGCCGCGCTGATCCAGAAGCGCTTTCCGCACGAGGATCTGACCCACGCGTTGGCCGCCGGACCGCGGGTGCACACGCTGGAGGGCTTCGTCAAGGTCACCACACGGCACTTCGAGTTCGACCGCGACAAGGGCACCTATTTCGGCGAGTTCTACTGGGACGATTCATCGGAAGCCGCCGAGCATGTCTCGAGCTATGGACTTGCCAACGAGCCGGTGTGCTGGCTCCAGATCGGCTATCCCTCCGGCTACACCACAAAACTGTTCGGCTCGCCCGTGATCTTCCGCGAGATCGAATGCGCCGGCATGGGCGCGCCGCGCTGCGTGATCATCGGTCAGCATGCCGATGCCTGGGGCGACGACGCGCCGGAGCGGCAGTATTTTGGCTTGGAATGGAAGAGCCGTCCGCTTCACGCGGCGGCCAAGATCCCCATTGCCGAACAGGAAACGCCGGCCGAGGTCGATGCAAAGGGCGACGTCGCGGTCGGCGTCTCCGCGGCCTTCGTTCGCACGCGGCGTCAGCTCGAGCGTGTCGCGGCGACTGATGCGACCGTGCTGTTCGTCGGCGAGTCCGGCGTCGGCAAGGAGCTGTTCTCCAGCCAGTTGCATGCGATGAGCCGACGCAATGCCAGTCCGTTCGTTGCGATCAACTGCGCCGCGATCCCGGAGCAGCTCGTCGAGTCCGAACTGTTCGGCGTCGAGAAAGGCGCATTTACTGGCGCCATTGCCTCGCGCGCGGGCTATTTCGAGCGCGCCTCGGGCGGCACGCTATTCCTGGACGAAATCGCCTCGCTGACCTACTCGGCGCAGGGCAAGGTGTTGCGCGCGCTTCAGGAGCGGAAGATCGAGCGGGTCGGCGGCACAAAGACCATCTCGCTCGATGTCCGCGTGGTCGCAGCGTCTAATGTCGATCTCACGGCAGAAGTTGCGGCCGGCCGCTTCCGGCAGGATCTCTATTTCCGCCTCTGCGTCTTTCCGATCGTTATCCCGCCGCTTCGCGAGCGGCGCGACGACATTCCGCTGCTGATGGCGCATTTCCTCAATCTCTACAGCGCGCGGCACGGCCGGCGTCTCACCGGCTTCAGCCGGCGCGCGACGGACGCGCTGTTCAAGTACAGCTATCCCGGCAACATCCGCGAATTGCAGAACCTGATCGAGCGCGGGGTGGTCTATGCCGACGAGGGTGGCGTGATCGACGTCGGCCATCTCTTCAGCGGTTCGGAGCTTCTGCCGCCATTCTCCATCCAGCTCACCAGCGAAGGCCGGCTCGGACGGATGCCGCTTCACACAGATGGTGTGCCGCCGACGGAGGCACCGCCTGCGTTGTCACCCGACCACGGCGCCTCGTTTGCGGATGTGGAGCGCGCCACTTACGAGACGGCTTTGGCGCGGGCCGGCGGCAACGTCTCAGCCGCCGCGCGGGCGCTTCGGATCAGTCGGGCGCAACTCGACTACCGGCTTCGGCGGCTCGGTCTCCAGCGATAGGCAGCGTTTTGTCGGCCTCGCAAGTTGGTTCTTCCGTCTTCAGCCGGCGATTTGCCTTGCGGTATCCCCAGGCATCTGGTCCATCCGTTCAACAATGGGCATACGCCGCGTATCGTAATGACGAAAGAATTGGTCTCCACCGGTGCCGACAGTCTACATAGATTCGGTCGGCGGAACACGTGTAGTGCTGCGCCATTTTGCCAGTCGTCCAGCCGAAGATCGCCATCAACTGACGTTCGCTCCCCGCGGCGAGCAGGCCGAAGCGCTCGTAACCGTTGCGTCGGTCGAGCAGGGCCGCCGTCTCGGATGTGATTCGTGCCGCAATCAGCGAGCACATAGAAAGGCGGCGCAAGGACCCCGCCTTTCAGGAGGACCTGAAAGTACGGCTCGCGCGCGCGTCGGTTACTGGGGCCCGGCAGGCTGGCACCGAGTAGGGCGGATCACAGAAGCTTCTGCAACTCGATCCTGAGCGGACCGTTATCGCCAAGGAAACTCGCGATCATCGCGGGCATGAACGTTTTGGCGTTGACTCGATCAAGGTTGAGTGGATGCCCGACATGGCGACTGAGAAGATGCATAAGGGCCAGCTGGGATCTGCCGTTTCCCTCGCGAAACGGATGAATGGCATTGAGTTCAGCTAAGAAATCGGCGGCTGCTCCCAAGAAGTCTGCGACTCCCGTGCCAGGCTTTAACGCCGGAAGCTCAAGCTTCTTGAACAGCTCATTCATGCTTGAGGCGATGTGCTCGGGGTAGCAGAACCAGTTGCCCCCCCTTTGCTGTACGGACGGTCCGGTACTTCCCGGCCCAGGTGTAAACGTCCTGGAACAGATGATGATGGATGCTTCTATAATGCCGTGGCGTAAAGCGCCCCTCAGGTAGAGGCTCTCGCGATCTCAATGCCATCATTTCGAGCTCGAACGCTTCCAGGGTTTTCGCATCCCTGAGGCGGGCCCGGTTCTTGAGGACAGATGTGCCCTTATAGCAGTAGGGATCGTCAAAGACGTCATAACCACTCAAGAGCGCTAGCGGCCCTTCGGCTGGACGTATGCCCTCAAAACCTCAGCCCTCTTTTGGGCGGGCGTCAGTTTCGATTTATTGAGAGCCGACAGACGCTCCTTAGAAGCCTTGCCGAGCTTCAGCCCTTCGACAGCCGAGATGGCCGCAAAAGTCCTGTCTCCCAAGATACGGGAGGAAGAATTGATGCCGGAGCCTTTGCGCTTGTTGGTCATGAGTGAACTATAACACGGATTCTAGTGGGTGGCGAACACGAACTTTCATATACATTGCCAGGTATTATCACCGTCTTAGCGATTCATATGTGGTCGTAAAGGCGCCGAGAGCCAGGGGCAAGTGATGGCTCAGAGGTACAAGCTCCGTCTAGAACTCATTCTGGCTCCGCTTTGGGGGCAAAATCTCCGCTCCAATGTGGTCGGCCTGGGGCCCGGTCGCTGGCTAAAGCAAGGGCGATCCGATCTGCCCTGGGGAAATGTGCCATCGGTGGCGGGACGGATCGCCTGCAAGGCCACGAAAATTGGAAGTACGTCGAAAAGCCTCGCAGCGGCGTTGCCTCTCTGGTTGGTATCGACGTGATCTGTACCGTCTGCCACTCGGTTCAGCATTGGGGGCGTATACGGCAGCTCTTGGCGATAGGCGTTATGTCGCCGACCGGAGCGACGGTTGATTCGCCACCTCATGAAGATCAACAAGTGCACCCGTGCTGCATTCGAGCGGCGTGTCGTGCGCTCCTTCAGAATTTGGTGTTTGCGCAGCAAGAAGAAATGGAAAATCGATTGGGGCCAATTCAAGCCGTTGATCATCGAAGCCAAGGTAGTGCGAGATCTTCACCGCCGGCGACGCGAGGCCGCCGCCGAACGCCGTGCCGGCCAAGCGACCAGCACGAACGAAAGATTTGTGCCATGGGAAGCGCCGGTGAAATTGCAGTCTGAGGAAACCGCCAATGCAAGAATGAACAACATGTTTGAAACCTGGGACGTCAATAAACGCATCGCCGAAGCCAAACGCCTAACCGAGTGGTTGGTCGAGTATGCCCACTACTTGCTCTATCTCCGCGAGAACAACGCGATCGTGGTCTATTCCGATGCGCTCTCAAAGCAGATACCACGGTCCTATGCTGCAAATGCATTCAATGCCTTCCGCGAGGCAATGCACCAAATCGAGATGGTGCGGCTCATTGCCTTCTGGGGACCAGCCCCACGTTGATAATGAAACCATCCTGAGCGTTGTCGAGCTCGTCGACGATGACAAGGTTATCAACGCCTTGGCCGATGCAGCGCGGGCCATGTACGGCAGCGCGCCGGAGCCGATGGATCCCAACGCAACCGCTGAAGAGCGAGAGATCGCAGCGCGAATGCTCAAGGAGTACAATGCTGCGCGAGGAGAGGAGCACGCGACCGAGGTTGTCGAAGGTCTCCGCAAAGCGATCGCGGAAGCACGTGCGGTCAAATCATCGCCGCAACTAAAGTCGTTCCGCAATCTGCGCAATAAGCGCGTTGCCCACTATCTCACCCAAACCAATGCGGAAAAGAACGGAGAAATCATCGCACCGATGAAGGTCGGTGACGAGAAGCCTGTGCTTGAGGCCTCGCTCAGGATTATTGAGCTGTTGTATTGCTGGGTGAACGGCGTGGGGATTTCGTTCGAACAATCACAAAAGATCAACAAGAAATGGGCGGAGGAGCTTTGGAATGGCTGCAAATTCGATATAGTGGACCGCTCGAAGCCGCCTGCGACAAGGTCATCGCGTGCTCTGAAAGAGCTGAGTTCGAATGGCTGCCAGCATAATTGAGCACTGCTATCTGGCAGTGGTCGGCTTCTTGGCTGTCGGATATCGTGGTTCGATGATGGGCCTCGGCATATGTCCTTGCGCCACTGCCCAATCGCTGAACTCGTTGAACTCTCTGCACGACGCCTCGTAAGCGGCGACGAACTTCTGAATCGCTCTCGCGATAATGAGAACCGCCTCAAATTCTGAGATGGTCGCCTTGTCGGGGCCAGACGGGTGTTTGAGCCAATTGATGAAAAGGTTGAAGTCTTCCTGAGGTCTCAATCGCCGCAGCAGCCGAAAGAGATATTCAACCGTCGACTCAGGCAATTGGCCTTCGCCCGCAGCAGCAAGGGTAATCGCACACTCGAGCTGACCTTTATACAGGTGTTCGATCGCAGCCTTGATTTGCCGCATCGCTGATAGCCGCTTCGTGGTCTCCACATCTGCCACCGTTCGCTCCGCAGCAAAAGGCCTAAGTCAGGCGGCCCGAAGACGGAAACCGCCACGTCGCCACCAGACGAACAGCAACGCCAGCAGCCCGATCGCGACCCCCCCGATTATCATCCAAATTCCCAAGCTTCGGCCGTTTGGCACGGCGACAAATTCGCAGTGATAGTTGTAAGTGACGTGACCCCAGAAGTCCTTGTGATTTGTTTCCGAGCCCCGCCAGGTGATAGTGAAATCCGGGTTTTGCGCCCGGTAGGCGGCGGCTCTCGGTTCACAATACTCACCTTGGTTATGGCCGCCATCCGTGGTGCCGGAGTCGAAGGGGATCAACGAAAGGGTGCTGGATGCACACCACGGAAGCGATGGAAACGATTTGCAAGGTGCGTAAGCAGCGTCGCCGAATTTGCCGAGCGCGAGCAGGAGCGCGCTAACCGCCCCTATCAGCGTCGTAGTAATGCCGAGCCATCTAACGACGGCGGTCACCCAATCTGGTGTGGGATCGGGTTTCGGCTTAGGCCTCGGCTTCCTTGGCATGATCACTTCCCCGCTGATCTTAGCCTATGGGCGCCAACCGACCATTGCAACCAAGGCGCGCACGCAAAATGGCCAAGCCGGCGCCGATCATCGAAGAGCCTGTTCGGGGCCCGCGCTGCCCCAACCAGCGCTGTGACAACACTAGCTATGGCCGTCGTTGCGAGAGCTACTTCCCCCGAAAGTTTGGCGCCACCCGGCCGGTAACGTCGGGGTGAATAGGCCCGCAGCGCGTGCCGGCAAGGGCATCCACGCGCATCCCAGGGGGAGACCCTCGCTCGGAGCCTCCCTGTGCCCCCTGCGGATGCGACGGCATTGCGCATAGGAACCATCCTAGCGCATAGTCGAGCTCGATCGTTTCATCAGGAATGCGGCGTCCGCCGAGTCTCTTCAGGAGGTCGTTCGAAATCAACGATAGTTCTCGGTGGGCGATCATTTGCGTTCAGCTCCCTCGTTGCGCTTCAAGCTCCTCCCGACTGACGTTGAGTCTCAACCGCCATTTCGCACTATGAGGACCGTCGGCCGGAAGCGACGGATCCAACGGATGGTAAGTCGCGGAGAGCTTCTCGGTCAGTCTTGCGCGGTCATCTTCGGTTCCTATTTGGCAGGAGTCCAGCAGGTAGCCTAAACGTCGGATCACGGCGCCGACGTTCAGCCGAAGTGCGTAGTCAACGAGTGTTTGTGTTCGCACGCGATCGCGCACTATCCACGTTCCGACGTCTGCTTCGGCGTACCCTCCGCATAGGTCGGGCCGGCGGAGGCAGTCGATAATGGTCCGTTCTACGTCGCTGACCTGAACCGAAACTCCTGGATCGACCCAATGCTTTTCGATTCCGAAGACTTGGGACTCGCGGATATTGACGATTCTGATTTCCGTGCCCTGGACGTTGATGGTGCGGGAGGGGGAACCAACGGCTGAGACGGTCACCACAATTCGTGGCTGTAGCGTCATTCCATGAATGGCAAGTGCGGTGCCATGGGAAAGGTAGTGCAAGCGCTCCCCAGGTAGGTGGTCCGCAACGACAAGGGGATCGCCAGCGTAGACAGTTTCGCTACCTAGCTCCGCAGGCACGAGGGTGTACAAACCCCTCTGGAGACGAGTGACGATACCTCGTTGCTGCGCCTTTCCGAGCATGTTCGAGACCACGTTCTTCGGCGATTGCAGAATTCGCGCAGCATCCTTGAGCGTGAAGATCGATTTCCGTTCGTCATGCAGTGTTTGCACCAGCTTGGCGGATTGAGATCCTAGGGTCTTCATAATAATAACCAAATTATCATCCCGTCGAGATGATAATATATATAGAAATATAAACCGTCAAAGGGGATAGCGGTTCCAGCGTTGTTCCCAAAGGGGGGAATCCCGCGGGTGGACAACCGCAGCTTGTCGCCTTAGCATGAACGGAAAGGGAACGGGTTCGGAAGGATAGCCTACCGGAAAAGGCGACTTCCGGGGGGAGTGAGCCTTGTTATTCAGGTACCTCAATGACGATGCGTTTCTGGCGTTTTCGCGAGAGCACAAGCATCTTTACTCCCTCATCTTGCTGGACCTGTACGAGCGCTTCTTTTCGGGCGCTCCCGCTTACCCAACCCCGCAGGAAGTCACGCACGCCATCTACGATGTGATGCGGGCCAATCCGTCGCTCTGGAGCGAGAATGACGATTTCGGCGAGCAACTGCCGGAGATCGTTTCAGCTGGGCGCCGGCGCATAAAGCGCTCCGCCAAGATCAAGACAGAGACTGCGGACCGGGCACTCCTCATCGCCCGGCAGCTTTACCAACGACTGATCACTTGGGGCTGGCTGGAAGAGGAGGAATACGGCCTGCGCGTAACCGTCGACATGTCGATGGGACCGCTCTTGGTGATCCAGAGGTTGGCCAGTCTGAACAAGGACGTTTCTCAACGGTTCGGTGGGCTCATCGTCACCGTCCGGGTGAACCTCGAAGCCGTCGAGAAACTCAATCCTCAAGTAGTCGACCGGAAACAACGGGAAGTCGCACTGGCGCTCCGGGAAGCTCGCAACCAGGTCGACCAGTTCACCAAAAGCCTTCGGGCCATATTGTCTGATCTCAAGAGGATCCGTCGTACGGTCATGGAATCGAAGACGGTCGGCGATCGGCTCGAAGCGTTTTTCGAGGAATTCGTTGAGCAACTCCTGTTGCGCGACTTCGAGGCGATCCTGACATTCAATCATCCGTATCGTTTCAGGGATACCATCGTCGATCTTGCGAGGAAGATCGCCCATACGCCCTCAACCATGCAGGTCTTGTCGGAAGAGTATGTATCCGCCAGCATCTCTCCATCCATGTCCGAAGCGATCCTCGACGTCGAAGGTGACCTCTTGGCGATTGAGAGTACATTCGGCCATATCGGCGAAATGTTCGAACGGATCGAGGTCTTCCGTCGCCAACTGGAAGCGCGCGTCCGGAACACCATAAAGTATGCCGAGCGTGGCACCCATGGATTGGTGGGCCGAGCGGGCGACCTGGTTCGTCGGCTCGACGGCCTCATTGCCCACGGTCGCCATCCGAACGCGACAATTGAGTGGAGTCTCGAACAACTCCGATCCCCCTGGTCGGAATTCCACCATGCGCCGAGCCGCGAGCCACGTAAGCCCATCGAATTGCGGCCCCTGGGCGATTGGCCCAGCGATCCGCTCTACGAGATCCGCAAGAAACTACGTTCGCTGTATATCAACCGCATCTCACCCGGCCCCGAGGATGTCCGCCGCTTCCTCGAAACCCAGGTGCCTGCCGCGGGCACCAGAGAAGCCCGTTTCATGACGCTGAGGACGGTGGACGATTTCTTGGCTTTTGACGCTGCGCGAAGGTATGCATTGACCAATGAAATTCCCCCCGAGTTAGGCGTTCACTTCGAGCTCGAGTTAGCTTCCGATCTTCCTCCACACGACAGCGAGTGGCTACGCTGCGCCAACTTCATCGTCAGGCGCCATGCTGCCACGAGACGCCAGCATGCTCAGTGAATTCGAAGCCATCGAGCGGACCCTCGGCACGGAAAAGGCGGCTGATCTCAGGAAGGCGGTGCACTTCCTCCTGAGGCGCCAGTTCGTCTTTGCCGGCGATCCAAGGACGGGCACGATCTACAACGCGATCATGGATGGTCGGTTGAGATCGGTCATCGACGAGTTCTTCGACAGTTGCGGGTACCGCGTGCATCGGGACACCGAAGCGCAATGGGCCGGAATCACAGCTCTGGGTGACGATGTGCCGCTGCCCCGCATGAAGCTTGATGAGACCATCGTCATCCTGGTGCTGGCCGCCCACTGGCAGGACGAGGTGAACGTTGGCGCCGTCGAAGACCGGGCCATAGTCGTCACGACGTTGAATAGTTTGTTCGACCGCTACAAGGACATGGTTCAGCCCAACGCTTCGAGCTCGATTTCGCTTTCGCGGTTCCGAGAGATTCTGAAGGAAGCCTCTCAGCGCAGCTTGGTGGATCTCGGCGAGTTCGACGGCGACGCGCAGGACATCGAAGTTGCAATACGCCCCATGATCAAGCTGATCAGCGGATCGGACGCCTTGCAGCGAATCGAGCGTTACGTTCGATCGCAAGAAAGCGCTCCACAGTCGATGGACGGAGACGACTCATGATGGAGTTGCGTCACGTGGCCATGGTCCAATGGCACCTCTTCGATAGCCAAGACATCGATCTGGCAGGACACACCGGCGTGTTTGGTGAGAACCGTTCCGGAAAATCAACTATACTCGACATGGCTCAGGTCGTCCTGACTGGCGGAAACCGGAACGTCCAGCGCCTGAATGCGGTAGCGAGTGACAAAGGAAAGAGCCGTAGCGCCTCCAAGCGAACCGTCGTGGACTACTGTCTCGGCGCGTTAGGGGAGGATGAGCGTAAGCGGGACCAAGCTCGAACCTACATTTGCCTGGGATTTGTGGACACCGAGGGAAAACGCTCTCCGGTGTCGATCGGCATGGCGATCGAGGCACGGCGATCCGAGACGAATGAGACCGTTCTCGGTCGCTTCGTGGTATCCGGCAAGATACTGACGACCGACGATTTCGTCGAGGTTCGAGATGGCAAGCGGTTCCCGGCCGACTGGGACAATGTGCGTAGTCGGATCGTGTCGGCAGTAGGACAGGAGAACTTCGTCAACCACCGCGACAAGGCGATCGACTATGTTCGGGAATACATGCGTAAGTTGGTTCCGCATGCCTCCGTGGTGGGTGAGCAGAACGCGAATTCGCTCCAAAAGGCCGTCGTCAACGCGATGACGCTCGATCACGATCAGACGGCGACCGAATTTGTACGCAACTACATCCTCGAAAAGAACAACATGAAGGTGGGAGAGCTCCGGGAATCGATCCGCACCTATCGCAACATCAACGACACGATCCGGACGATGCGCGAAAAGCTGGAAGCCCTGGTCGGATTGCGAGGAATCCTCGGGGAGCTAGCCGAGTCCCATGAGCGAAAGGCCCGTGAGCAATGGATATCGAAGCGCGCCGATTGGTTCGCGGCACGCGGCGCCTATGCGAACGAGCTGGCTAAATTCAACGAGGAATCGGCGAAACGTGATGCCGCCAAATCGGAAATGGACTTCCTCGGTGAGGAGTTGAAGGGGATCGATGCGGAAATTAGAAGGTTGGACATCGCGATCTCCGAGCATGATGCGAAGACCGGACGTGCGACGCTCGATCAGTCGTTGACGTCGGCTACGCAGGCCATCAACCGCGCTGCCATCGAGTTCGAGCGCAGGCTCGACGCCGTCCGGTCCCTGCAGGCGCTGAGTGCGATGAAGGGCTTTGGGTTTGACGAGTTCATTCCGTTGATTTCCGGGCTGACGCGTGCGGCAAAGGACGCCTCCGTTGAGCGACCTGTGAATCTCCTGTTGGATGCAGAATCCCGGTTGCTCGCTTCCGATCGGACGTCGCTGCAAAGGGTCGATCAGGCTCGCAGGGATCTCATACGCAAGGTCGAGGAGGAGAGGGCACGACTGCGCTCCCTCGAGGAGCGTCTTCGGCTGCACTCGAGCGGCGAAGGCTCGGTTCATTTGAGCGACGACACCAGGAATTTGTGCCGCAAGCTCCGACTGGCGGGAATGTCGCCACGCGTCCTCTGCGATTTGGTCGAACTGTCGGACGTCGCTTGGACGGCGGCGGCAGAAGGTCTCTTGGGGCGCGATCGAGAGGCTGTCTTCGTCGATCGTCCCGATATTGCTCGCGCCACCGCGCTGTTCAAGGACGGGCGGCGGGAATTCCGCCGTGCATCGCTCGTGAGCTTGAACAAGCTGGACCCCAACGGTCCCGGTCCTCGGCCGGGTTCGTTCCCGACACTTTTCAAATCCGACGACCACGATGCCATTGCCTTCATCATCAGGCGGCACGGAACGGTTCGGTTGGCCGAGACGATCGCTCAGTTCAACGAGCCAGGCCGGGCTCTCATGAAGGATGGCCTTTACGATGACGGGTTGGTACGCACCCACCGGGCCGCCGAGCCGTCGGATTTCAAGATCGGAAAAGCAGCGCAGATTCAGGCTTTTCACGACCTGAAGGAACAAGCCGAGCAGCTTTTGGAGGATTGCGCCCGGTCGGACGCCGCGGCGAGGCTTGCCGATACCGCGCACGTGCAGCTGGGGCGGATCTTCGACGACAAGCAGCCTTCATTCAAAGGCATCGTCGAAGAATACCGAAAGTCGACGCTCGAACGTCGGGAGGTCGAGCAGCGCATCGCTGCGTTGGACGGCGCCGGCGATGGCGGTCTGAGGAAGAAAAGGCAAGCTCAGCTTGATCTCAAACGCCGCCGCTTAGAAGAGCGAACGACGCAGGAGAGAGAGTACCTAAAACATACAAGGGCGGCCGATATCGCAAACCACACGATCGAATCCGGCAACAGTACCTCAGGCTCAAAGCTCGGCATGAAGGTCGCTTGGTCCTTGTACGGGCAGTACCGCGTGCTCTATGACCGCAATTCCGGACGAAGCTCTTATCGGGCCCGCTTCGAGGCCCTCTCCGCGAAGCTCATCTTGGACCGCCATCGAGCCATCGCCATCGAGGCTGCGAAGGCGGCAAGCCGGGCAGATGAGGATCGCATCGGGATCGAACGGCGCGTCCGGCAAGCTTTGGGGCACTACTTCGATAAATTTGGCGTCGTTTCCACGGTCGGGACCGAAAGCGAGCCTCTGCGCGAGGTCAAGCCTTGGGTGGAGTTGTTGATCCAGGAGATGGAGGAGAACGAGCTGAGGCGCTACGAGCGCCAGGCGCGCGAAGCTGCGGACAAGGCGGCGACGCTGCTGCGCGGCGAGTTCATCAATGCTTTGACCTCAAGGATCAGCAAGATGGAGCGCGAGCTCTCAGCGATGAATCACGGCCTGACCGATCATCCGTTCCACAACGAACGATATTCGTTCCATCATACCCGTCTGGTCGAGTTTCAGCCTATCTTGAAGATCGTCGAGATCAGCAAAACGTCTCCGGAAGCGCTCGACATGCTTTTCAAGGGTGACGAGGTGCCGGAAGAATTTCCGCACCGGGACACGCTGCGGGAAATCGAAGCATTGCTGGAAGATCCCGACAAGGACTTCAGCGTCTTCGAGGACTATCGCAACTTCTTTACGTTCGAAATCCATATGGAAGATATCGTGTCCGGCCGGACGACGAGATGGGAGACGCGCCGCGGGACCGGCTCGGGAGCCGAGCAGCAGGTGCCGATCTACGTGGCGATCGGAGCGTCGCTTGCCTCGGTCTATGGAAGCGGGAGGTCAGGGGCCGGTCGGCCTTCGGGCATGTCGGTGGCGATTTTCGACGAAGCCTTCTCCAAGATGGATGGGAAAAACCAGCGGCAGATGATGAGCTTCTACAAGAAGCTCGGGCTACAGATCGTCATCGCTGCTCCGAACGAGAAGCGCGTCGCGGTTCTCGAGCACATCGATACGGTGGTCGAGGTGGATCGCATCGGCGAAAGTGCACGGGCGACCGTCGTCGAGCTCAAGGAACGGGCTCGAAAGGAGCTTCGGGCCATGGACCCCGATCTGATGTCCGACGACGAACTCAAGAAGATGGCTGCGGAGTAGGATGCCCAGGCGGTTCACCGACGCGCGCGCGCTGATGGCCGATCTTCTCGACCGTCACGAGGGGGGAGCGGGACGGCCGATCGGCTATCCCGACTATGGCAGCTTCGTCGACGTCGTGCAGATGGACAAGTTTACGAAGGAGCTTTGCGAGGCGGAGGAGCAGGGGGCTGTCAAGATCACGCGGGATCGGGGCCTCAAAAGCGATCAGATCAAGCATGTCAGGCTGGAAGAGCCCGCTCTGCTGTACGCGATGCTCAAGCGTCGACCGGTCGGTGAGCTAACCGACGAGGCGGCCGAGCGTTTGTTGCAAGGACTGGAGCTGCCAGTCCAGTTCGAAGGATCGCTGGCGACCCTTCGGGCCGCATGGTCTCGCGGTCGAGAGTGGCAAGGGTTCTCGCTCGGTGATGTCGATCGCCTCAGGCCGGCCTTCGTTATGGCCAAGGCGATCTTGGAATATCGTCATGCGGGTCTCGACTATCGTACTTTTTCCCGACGGTTTTCCGGGGACAGCAAAGCACTGGAGCGACTGGAAGGACCGGTGGTCAGGATTTTGAGCGCAGCCTTGGAGCTTCCTCCGACCGCTCGCCCGAGGGATGCGTTACGAACGCTGGGTCTCGAGAAGTTCGCTCCACCGATGTTGCTGTCGGGACGGTTGGATTTCGACACGGCCGAGCTGTCAGCCGCCGCTCCCCTCTATTTCGGTATTCCTCCAGCAGAGGCTACGCGACTGAGAGTTCGTGGGCAGCCCCGATACGTCCTGACAATCGAAAATTTTGCCAGCTTCCACCGTCACGTTTCCGAGGCGGATCCGCAGCGTTCCGGAGTAACCATCTATGTCGGAGGATACCCGTCCTTGGCGACGCAGGGCGCCTTGAAGGCGCTTGCCGCCTCACTGCCCGCGGATGTCCCCTTCTTCCATTGGTCCGACATCGATCCGGACGGCGTCTGGATATTCCGCACGATCGAGAGCTCGCTTGCGAGAGAACTGCGGCCCCATCTGATGTCTGTGGCGATCGCCAAAAAGCTGGGGAAGCCGCCAGCTGAGCGGGTTAGACTGCCTTCGGACGTCGGTTCGTCGGCTATCTCCGATCTCGCCGGATATCTTCGGCACCCTAGCGCCAATTGGCTGGAGCAGGAGGAGCTCGATCCGACGCCGCCAGAAGTCCAAGATGTGCAGGGCCAGGAGGAGGACATCAATGTTGTCGGACGCCAGGATTAGAGCGCATCTGCTTTCGGCGTTTCACCGGCTGCGGCACAGCAATGACGGCTGGGTGCCTACCTCCGAAATGAACCTCGGAGGTCTTGAGCCCGTCAATCTCGATCGCATCGGACCGTTTGCGAGCAACTTGAAGAGGCTGGCCTCATCAAATTCAAGCCGCTATCTCGCAGCTCAGTTGGCGGTATCGTCGGTGTGTCGAAGATAACCGGACACGGCTCGGATGTCGTCGAAGGGCTCGTCCGAGCCAGGATAGCGCTCGACTTCGAAAAACCACCGGTTTCTGCAGCTCGCGCGGCTGAGTTGGTTTCGGTCGTTCTGGCCGGAAACCCGGTGTCTGTCGCGCCTAAATCAGGTCCGAAAATTGCGCGTGATTATGGAGGAAATCAGCCGGCATGCAGTTCGTTCGCTCCTAACGCACGATTGAAGAATTTCTTCGTTCGTTCGTTGCCGTACGCTCGAACCGCACGATGTAAACGCCGTCGATCCGTCGACGCCGCCCGTTGCTTTACGCGCTCCAGAACCTCTTCCTTGGCTTCGGCGAGTTGATCGAGGTTGTTGACGAGATCAACAAGCAGGAATTCCGGAGTCAGTGACTTCGGAAAGCGCGGCTTCAGGGCCGACCGCGCTGACTTTAAAGCTCATGATCTTCCTCGTCTGACACGGTCCGGATTGAACATCATCCGGCTACGGTTGCGAGACCATCACGGCGGCTATCCACATGCGGACATGGTCGAGCTGCTGTTGTCCCCGCAAAACACCCCGTGGATTCGTCGCTTGTTAGTGTACCGAAATTCGCGAGGAAGAACAAAAAGTGATCAAACAGGCGTTGGGCTGCGCCAATAAAAGCGGCAAATCCGACTGGGAGGAAAGAAGCTAATGTTTTGTTTCTGTTCGAGAATTAGCCGAAAAAGCAAGCCGAAAGCGGATTCTCTAGCTTGAAGCGAAGGCCCATATCAAAGTTCAGGAGATGATCGACCGCGGTGAGGGGCCGGGCAACGTTCTCACAACCGAATTTATTCTCTGGCTGCATCGCGAATTCCATAGCCGCGTGCCTGAACAGATGTGATGGGTTGAAAACCCACAGACCAAGAAGGCGCGCGAGGCCGCAGCGGCCGAACTGCGAACAACGGTGCGCGAAGTCGACGTCGCCGAAAAAGTCTGCTCTGACCTTGAACTGCCGGAAAATATCCCTTGGTGAGGCTCTGGAGGAGGTTCTTTTTGGCTTTGAAAGGCGTGCGGAAATCCGCCGGGCCTCCGAAGGGAGGCACCAAGGTCCAGATCGGCGGCTTATGGGATTCCATCAGACGACGCTCGGCGGCTGCGCTTCCTCGTCGTCGACCGGCCCGATTTCAGGCAAGTGGCCGAATTCGCACGGAAGCAGCGGCGCTCGTTGTGGGCGCACAGGCTTGGTCGGTCGGAGTTCAGCTGATCTTTGTGATAAGCAATTAGAGTCCGACGGAGCATTCTGATTTCGACCCCGCCTCTCAAGCCACTAGCTCGAGGTGAGAGGAACGAGTTGAAGAGTTTGCGACGTCACACCTGCAAGTCAAATCGGTACTTGCGGCTGCGCAGATCAAAGGCTTCACGTCCTCCCTCCATGATTGAAGTAATGGTGGCGCTCACAGCGGGCGTTTCGATGGCGCCATCGCAATCAAGCTGAATGCGAGGCGAGTTGTTGTTCGGGTTCGAGGACGGTTCTGGTGACTTCAGGGCGACGATCTTGTCGGCATCCCCATTGACGACAATGTTGGCATTATGCGTCGTAAAGATGAGCTGCCGGGTAGACTTAGAGGTCCGCAACAGCTCCACGATGCGCATGATCACCCGATTGTCCAGATCGTCTTCCGGCTGGTCGATGATCAGTGTTCCAGCCGATTGTTTGAGCAGTAATTCGAGCAACGCGGACGCCTGTTGACCCGGCGACGCCATTTTGAAATCGATTGCCCTTCCGTCATCAATGTATGACATGATGATCGAATCGTCCGGAACTGCCGCCACAATGCCAGCGATCGTGGTGTCCGTGAGGTTCTGATAGATCTTCTTACGCTGCCGCTCGGTTAGCTGCCTGGCGCCATGGAAGAGGATGGTTTGGAGCGAGCTGAGAATACCATCGCTCGCATCGGGCGGTGAACCGGCCATGATCTTTGCCTCATAGAGCCCAACAAACTGCTGCCGCAGCTTGGCCCACCCCTCCACCTCGTCGGCTGCAAGTGTTCTGCTGACCCAGTCCGTGCAACTCTCTTCGACCGATTGGGTATGCGACGCCTCAAACAGCTTGTACAGCGCGGCCAAATACTGCGCCGGTCGCCGATCCCGGCGAGCGCGCGCCTTCAGCATGTTGCTTGACTTGCCGGCGACGGCGTCTGCCGCGGACTTCAGGATATCGCGCCGCTCTCCCACGAGACGGTCTAATTGTGCGACCGCATCTTCGTAATCCTTTTCGGCATTCGCTTTAACAAGCTCCGCGCTCCGGGCACGCGCTTGCGCGGCTTCGGCCGTCTGCCGTTCGCCATTCAATCGGGCGACCTCGTCTATCAGGTTGCTGTGCTTGCCCTGTTCCTCAACCGCCGCCGCGTAGGCTATGTCGAAAGCCGCTCGCTTGGCCTCGAAACTCTCCCCGGCTTCACGTTGCTTGGTCGCCAGAACGTCGAGGGCAGCCTTCGCAGCATCGAACGAGCTTTTAATCGCGGACTTTGCATCAGAAAGAGCCTGCTGCAGGCTTGCAGCCTCCTCAAAGTCACCTGCGCCCTCGTAGGCTGACAACTCGACCGTAAGCGCGGCGCTTTCCAGCCGGTCTAGCTCGACCTTAGCGTCTCTCGCCTGGTCGCCCACTGTACGAATGTAATCATTCGTCCGACCGTACTTGGGACCATCCTCGATTGTCTTGAGGGCCTCGGGGGAGAGACCCTCCTCCTCGAGCCGCTTGGTCAGCGCAGCGATGCGCTGTCTGAGATCCTCCACTTTTTCGGTTGTTTGCCTGAGATCAACCCGAGACTGCCACAGCGCTGCCAAGTTGATCAGGGCGGTACCGACGCTGCGCTGGCCGTTCTCGATGGCTCTCTTGATGTCTCGCTCGCGATCTACTTCCTCCGCCGCGGCAATGCCTGTGATTTGTTCGGATGCCGTGGCTGGGTTGTTCATGGTGCTCGACAGGCCTTTCTGTCGGAAGGCTCTTCCTCGAAAGCGCTCCCGGGCAATTTTAGTCGTCACCTCAATAGTCCGGCCGGCTGCGCTGACGATAATAACCTCACTATTCGCCAAAACCCGCCGCCAAGTCTCTCTTACCCCCTCACGCTCGAGCACGACTTCGACATAACCGTCTGGTGCCAACGTCTCGCTGATGAGTCTGGCTTCACGGTCAAATTCAGGATCGACTTTGGTGGCGCCGAAGTCCTTGTCGGTCCGTCCAAGGCCAAAGCGAAGATATTCCAGAAGAGCGCTCTTTCCCGAGCCGCGCCCGCCGATGATCGCGTTGAAGCCGTCATTGAACGTAATCCTCACCGGCGCGGGCCCAGTGAGGGTGCTCTTCACGCACAACTCCACCAGATATTCCGTCGGGGACGTCGGCGCCTCGAAGGCAATCCGAGCCTCATCGGCCAAGAGCGCCTGGCGGAACGCCTCGATCGAGTGTTCGCCAAGTTTGATCCAGCAGTCATGAACACCCAATCGGCTCCAATCGGCGTTTCGATTGTCGCCGGTCGCCAGGATGGCTCGGCGCCGCTTGCCCCAATCCCCAATTGTTCCGCGAACCTTTTCCAAAGTCGCTGCATCTAGCGACGTATACGGCCGTTCTATATAAACGCCGTCGATCGGAAGATTTGCAAATCGGGGGTGATGTCCGGCCGCATTGAGACTCTTGTGGTCTTCCTCCTTGCTAAAGTGTGGCAGAATTACACTGGCATCGCGCAGGTGGTGCTCGCCTTGGACAGCTTGAACGAATTCGGCCACCGTCTTTCTGGCAGGCATGATCGCGCAGGTTTTCGCCTCGGACGAGGACGCAGCAAGTATGTTTCCGGCTGCGCCGATTACGAGCTTTTGCGTCTCGACGTCCATAGCCGGATCGAAGATCACGATGCATTGCGCGTTATCTGAACACGTGATTTCGACCGCGGGAAACACGCGCACGGCCGAACCGCGACGCTGCGCTGCCTCAAGGACGTAGGTGGACAGGCAAATGTCGTGGTGATCCGAAACAGCGATAGCCTTCAATTTCGCAGCCTCGGCTGCGGCGATGAAACTATCGGCCCACTGACGGCGTGCCAGCTCGGCAGCTTCGTTCCCGCCAGGTAGACCGGGTGAACCAGCCCAGTGTAGATCGCGAGGCGTATGACATTGAAAGTCGCATTTGTGCCACGTCGTGCCTGGATGAAGCCCAGCCTCAAAGGCCATTCTGTGTCCCCCTCTGCGCGGTACACCTCCCGGGATTGTGACGCCACGCATCTCTACGGCTCTCAAGTAGAAGCACGACTGACGTCGGCAGCTCCTTGCCATCCTTGCCTGCGCCCAAACGGGCAGACTAAAAGCCGCCCGGTCGGCTACGGGTGCTGCAAACGATAATCGCCAAACGCCAGCCACGCGTCCGATGCGTCCACGCGGTAAAGCACGGGCGTCCGGCACCAGAACATCGGTCATTGAGCGGCGCTATAGGAATACTATAGTTGAATACGGATCGGAAGTTAGCCTCAACGCGGCAGATTTGTGCGCAGAAAGTGCGTTGTCAGCAAGAGTTTTGAAGAGAAACTGCGCTCGATCAGGCAGGAGCGCAACGTGGTGCAGGACGAGCCATCGAGGCGCCCATGGGAAGCCCGGCACTCTGTCCGGATGTCTCAGAAGGGGAGCACCGGATGCCCCGGTGTGTTTGGCTGCTTTCACCACTTGCCCAGCCGGCGGCATGGAATGGCATCAAGGACGGCTCCGACAATTTCACTTTCGCAAATGAACTCAGGTCGAAACTGTTATCCGCACGGTGCGGATGCACTCAAGAGCGGCGCAGGCGATGGGGCCCCGAGAATATAAAATGATATGACTTTTGCTGACGATGATTGACGTGCCGTCACGCTGAAAAATCTACCGTGGACCTCGTATGCGTACGATCCCCCCGTCGTCTTGAGGCCTGGGTCGCCGCCGATCTAGGGACCGGAAAGTTGGGCTGCACCTCCGTGGACCACGGGGTTGAAGCCGAAGCCTCATCACAGCGGAACCTCTGCACGGCTGTTCGATGGATTCTGACGCGTGGCGCATAGCCGAAGCTGCCTAGGCTGAGAGGAAGCTCTCATCCAATGATTGCGCGATCATTCGACATTTTGGTGTACTCGTCCTTGACTGGGGGCACGCAAAATTGCTCTTTGCCTCGCGATGACACTCACCTCGCGCTCTGTAGGAGACCATGATTCCTACGAGTGCAGTCGACGGATCAGATCTACCGATGAGCCACATTTCGAAGTCGCCTATCGAGCGCGTCGCGATTCCAGTGCTGCAAAGGTGGAAGGAGGAGGGACGTCGTATCGCGATGACCACCGCTTACGACGCCGTGTCGGCCCGCATCGCCGATCCGATCGTCGACATCCTCCTGGTTGGCGACAGTGTCGGCAATGTCTGCCTCGGGTTCGACAACACACTGCCTGTTAGCTTAGCGATGATGAATCACCATCTCGAAGCCGTTGCGCGCACAAAGCCGCACGCACTGCTCGTAGCCGACATGCCGTTTCTCAGCTTTCACATCAGTGCAGAGGAAACGATACGGAACGCCGGTGGATTCTTGCAGCGTGGTGCCGATGCCGTCAAACTCGAAGGCGGGGCTAAGCGCGCCGACATGGTGCGCGCCTTGGTCGATTGCGAGATTCCCGTCATGGGTCATATCGGTCTGGGTTCTTCCGCATATTTGGTGCAGGTCTCCTCTTCGCGTTTCATCGTGAGCGATTGTGCGTTGTCAGGCGGTGGCCAGTAGCCTGTTTCGGAGCAGTGCATATCCTGAACGGCCATACATCTGGCGCTTGATCGTCTTGAGGCGGTTGATCTGTCCTTCGACGGGGCTGGTGCTCCAGGGTTGGGTGATGGCTGCCCGAACAGCCGCGATGTCGCGGCCGATGCCTTCTGCAAGCGAAGCCAGTTCGCTGCTCGAAGCATCCTCGATCCATTGCTCGAGATTCGTATCATCATGCCCCCGTATCAAGGCCGCAAGACGTCGAGCAAGCTCACCGGCGTTGGAAAGCTCCGGCGCAACCTGATGGAGATGGTGAAGGAACCGCTCGGTCTGCTGATCGAGCGATCGAGACTCTTTGCTCAGGAGCCGTGCACAGTTGCGGCGCGAGGGCGGTCGCCATCGCACATTTGGCGCGGACGTCGGTGAGCCTTGCTGGCGGGCAGCAGTCCATCGGTAGATGGTCGTTTTGCTGCCTTCAAAACCGCGGCGCTTGATTTCGGTCCACAATTCCAGCGCGCGGCGTTCACCTTCCTCCCAGCGCTTTTCCAAATAATCTCGGAAAGGATCAACGAGGACGGAGCGCGCGGGTGGCCGCCGGTGCTCAGGCTCACCGCCCGCAGCAAGCCAGCGCTCGACCGTCCTCACGCTCATGCCGATCCGCGGCGCGATCCCGCGCGGCGACAGGCCGTCGGCGCGCAAGTCGAGGATTTCAGCATAGAGTGAACGGCGATGGTTGCGCCGCGCGCGGCGCAGCTGATCAAGCTTTGTAGAAGGCTCTATTGGTGGTTCGAGCTTGGTTTGATCTTCGACCATATCCGCAATCGTGGCCTTTCCAGCGATACCGATCGCCTTGCGATGACGGCAAACAGCCAAATGCAGCGCTTCACCCAGGTTTTGGAGAAGATGAAAACGGTCGGCGACCTGCGTCGCCTCGGGGGCACCACGACGGGCGCCCTCAGAATAAATGCCGGCACGATCGCGCGCGATCACTTCGATGCCGGGATGGCGTCCCAGCCAGGACGCGACCGCATTGGCATTCCGATTCGGCAAAAGATCGATAACGCGATTGCGCTCCAGATCGCAGATGATGGTGCCGTAGCGTTGCCCCTTGCGCCAGGCCCAGTCATCGATGCCGATCACACGCGGCGGCTCTAGCGGCTTGAATTCGGCTGCGCGGATCATCCGTAGCAGCGTGTCTCCGCTGGTCGGCATGCCAAGTCTGTGCGACAGACGTGCGCCCGGCTCGCCGCCGACCGCGAAACCGATCGCCAGTTGCCTGTCGCGGAGACGGGACGTTCGTCTCGCTTTCGGTCGCGCGGTTTCCGGCAACCGCTCAGTAAATATCTGGCGCGGGCACTGCGAATTCGCGCATCGAAAGCGTCGCGCGTTAAGCCGGATCTCGACAATCCGCTCTTGCCACGGCAGATCGGTTAAGCGTCGCACGTAATGGCTGTGGACGCGGCCGGTCTGGCAGCCGCAACCGGGACAGAACGAGACCGCTGACTTCGTCCGAGCCACGAGCATCACCTTGTCGCCCTGGGGAAGGATCTGGACAATCGAAAGCTCGGGGGAGACCAGCGAGCACAAGGAATGGAACAAGGGCGAATCACGGACGTCGACTGCGATTCTGACCTTATGGCCTTATTCGCGCCTTCCGTGAATCCGCCAACTTGCATCAAATATGCGGAAGAACC
>NZ_LSEF01000109.1 GCF_001641695.1 Bradyrhizobium neotropicale | reverse complement strand
GAGCTATGCGGGAAAGTGGGTGATGACGGCCTGAGATAGGCGGCGTATCGAGGCGGGTGTCGAGCCTGCCAGAACCTCTCAAGGAGAGCGATACGCCATGAACGAGCCTAGCAACATTGTCGCGCTGCGTCAGCCCGACGAGATCGATGATCCACTGACCAATATCCTGCGCGCCGGTGCGCGGCAGCTTCTGGCGCAGGCGGTCGAGGCCGAAGTCGAGACCTTTCTTGCCACAGTGAAGGATTTGAAGCTTGCCGACGGACGCGCCCGTGTCGTGCGGCATGGTTACGGCCCGGCGCGAACGATTGCGACCGGCATCGGCCCGGTCGAGGTGGCGCGGGCGAAGATTCGGGATCGCGGAGCGGCCGGCGATGGCGAGCGGATCCGGTTCAGCTCGGCGATCCTGCCGCTGTGGGCACGGCGGACTCGAAGCCTGGATGCGCTGTTGCCGGTGCTCTACCTGCGCGGCCTTTCGACCGGCGATTTCCAGGAGGCGCTGACGGCCTTGCTGGGCAAGGACGCGCCGAACCTATCGCCCGCGGTGGTGTCCCGGCTGACGGCCGAGTGGCAAGGCGAGTACGAGCGCTGGCAGAGGCGCGATCTGTCGGCGCGCCGATATGCGTACGTGTGGGCCGATGGCGTCTTCCTGCAGGCCCGCATGGAAGACCACGGCGAGTGCATGCTAGTGCTGATCGGCGCGACGCCGGAAGGCAAGAAGGAATTGATCGGCTTCCAGGTCGGGGTGCGGGAGAGCGCGCAGAGCTGGCGTGAGCTCCTGATCGACGTCAAACAGCGCGGATTGCAGATCGCGCCCGAAATTGCCGTCGGCGACGGCGCGCTCGGCTTCTGGAAGGCGCTCGAGGAGGTCTTTCCAGGCACGCGGCACCAGCGCTGCTGGGTGCATAAGACCGTGAATGTCCTCGACAAGGTCCCGCTCTCGGTGCAGGCCACCATGAAGAAGGACCTGCGCGAGGTCTACTGGGCGCCGAACCGGGCGTCCGCCGAAGCAGCGATCGACGTCTTTGCCGAGAAATACCGTGCCAAGTACGGTCGGGCGGTCGAATGTCTGGTCAAGGATCGCAGCGTCCTGCTGGCCTTCTACGACTTTCCTGCCGAGCATTGGGATCACCTGCGCACCAGCAATCCCATCGAGAGCGTGTTCGCCACCGTGCGGCACCGGACGGTGCGCACCAAGGGTTCGTTGTCGCCGACCACCGCCAGGCTGATGGTGTTCAAGCTGGTCATGGCTGCATCAAAAACCTGGCGACGGCTCAAGGGCACAAATCAGTTGCCGAAGCTCATCGCAGGTGTCAGATTCAACGACGGCATCGAGGTTATCCAAGTGCCGGCAAACCACGCCGCCTGATCGCCTCGTCACCCAAAATTCCGCATAGCTCAAGCCATCAATGTTCGGGTCTTAGTGTCGATGCCGAGCGCACGCAGCCGATGATAGAGCGTCGCGCTGGACAGCGGTGCGTCTTTGGCGCAAGCGAACACGTAGCGCCGATTGCCGGTGATCTGTTGTCCACGCCGCAGGATTGCGAGGGCTTGATAAGCAAGTGCGGCTGTGACCTACCCGGGGTAGGACGCGGACCAACTAGTCAAGACGACCGATATGGTCTGCAAGCGAGGCACTTCTCTCGGAGGAGAAAGAACGCTAGCAATGGTTAGGATCCGAGCGTATCGCTTGGCGCAGCGTCTGGCTTCGGCGCGTCCGCGAGGCTGCGTAGGAAGTTTATGGCTCGCTCCTGAAGTTCGGCCTCCAGTTTGGTCGCCTTGATGCGCTCGATAACGAGCTCGCGATCGAATGGCCGCGCCTTGTGATAGCCCTCCACGAACTCCTTGTCCTTCTCGGACAAGCGGGCGAGCTTGGAAACAATAATGTCCTCAGGACATGGTGCGACGGCAAGGACATTTCGACCGTCGACTTCGACCGTCTTGGTGATCGCGCGCTTATTCCAGTCTTCTGGCAACCTCGCTGTATTCTCGTCGACACCGTCGATATAAAAGCCGTGCTCCCTATGGAATTGAGAACCCTCGCCATAGAGAGCGTTGATTTCTTCTGAGGCCTCTGGATCGTCGTCTGGATCCAGCTCCTTTTGCTGAATTTCCCAGATCTTTGCGTTCTCCGGATAAGCGTCGATCTCGCCGGAGGTGCGTAGAACGACCGGCGCGTCGGGCCAGGAGAGCAAGATACTCTGACTGCCGATGATGAAGACCTTGTCGGTTTTGAACAGCCTGGCTATCACCCTGACTGTCTCGACAAGGTCTTCAATAGTTCTAACGAACGAGCGTTGTGTCACGCGGCGATCCGCGGAAGCTCCACGGTCTGATGGATCACGGATCTCTCAGCAATCCGCTTCGCCGCCTTCCAGATACGACGTCGCAAAGCGTGGTCCTCGAAGTTGACACCTTCCGCCAAAACGAATGGCGAGGACAGACGCAGACGCGTCATCTCTTCGTCGCGACTTGTCAAACGACGGCGTACCGTAGACGGAGGAAAGCCAAGGACGTCTGACCATTCGCGAACGAAATCGTAGCCTTCGTAACGCTGCGAGCTACGGGCCAAAGAATCCTTCGCCCTTTCGACCAGCGACGGGTCGCGACCGATCTGCCGCGCAATAAGCCGATGCATCATCAGCTTCGCGGTGTCGTTCACATATTCCCGGTTGATCCGAATGCTCATGGCTCTCGACCAATACCTACCTCAAAACGGGAAAATAGGCACCTACCCGTAAAATTCCAGCTTACTCACCAATCCCATACGACAGGGTATGTTCCCTTTCCGTTCAAGCTAGCAGTTCCAGCAGGACGGGGCAATCGCCAAAAGGAGTGTAATGATACCGAAACTGACTTCGTCATCTATCGCCTATTTTCTAAATCTTCACGATCAAAAATCTATTAAAATCAATGCATTAATGTAGCTAAATCACCGCAGATGGGCTAGTCCCAGGAGACACGGTTTTCATCCCAGAACCAAAAGCTGATCGGAACCGGATTGAGGCGTATACCGGCCATTAGAACTGAGATCTTCGAAAAAGTCTTTACTAGTTCCCCACGGGAGGTTTCGGCACCATCCTTCGCCTCTGCCGCGAACTCAACCCGCACCTTCAACCTGTGTGGGTCCCCGTCAGACCTGAGCCTGGCGCAATCATCATCGAATGCTTTAGCAACGTTTCCGCCAGGGTTGCGCGCGACGGAGGTGCACTGCTTTACGGATGGACGATTTGGGAATGGCCGCGCGTTTTCATTGAAGCGGAGCATCATGCCGTCTGGGACATGGATGGCGAGCTTTTCGACATCACGCCGCACGCAAACAGCGAGCCGAGGATACTGTTCTTGCCGGCCCCAATCGCGTGTACGACTTTGAGGGCAAGAAACGCCTCATCAACGAAAAGAGAAGTTTGGGTGTGTTCGCAAGTGTCGAACACTGGATCGCAGCAAGCGATCTTCTTCAGCACTCGTTGGAAGAACATTCAAACGGCGCCGAAATTCGAATGAAACGCAGCACGTTGAAAGCGCTATGGGAAAATGCTCGCAATGCACAAGCCCAAGTTCTAATCGATCTCGCGTCCAGCACGAAAGTCAATTCGCCGTGCTCCTGCAACAGCGGTAAAAAATTCAAGAAGTGCTGCGCACACCTGATTGACCTGACGCGCCACTCTTGAGATTTGTCGCAGCTAACTGGGTAGAATTCTTAAGCTTGTCAATATTGACGCCTCTCCCTCCGATGAGCAATCCAGCGGGAAAAACCAGCTAGCATCTTCATGCGCTCTCGATGAGTTGCTTCATGCAAAATAGCCCGCTCGGCTTTCGTGCTCTTGCCGTAGCGTCTGCAACGCTACCTTGTTTGAGGTGGCCTCAAGCTCTCGATGAAATGCGCGCGGTCCGCTGTCTCAAGGGCTCCATTCGAGTGTGTCTCGTCTTCGAGAAAGCTGCGCAGACGTTGTCGGACCGCGGCGCTTTCGCGATGGATATGCCGGTTAGTCAAAAGGTCGCGGGCCGCAGTCGATTGCTATGCTCAGCAAGCAGCTGCGGCGCGAAAAGGGGATCGCGCCGTTCAGCACTTCGAGCGATGAGGATCGTGCGGATGCACCACAGCGCACGCCTAGTCAGTAGGATCGAGTTGAGTTCATCACCGAACCGGGCGAGATACATCCCGAAGTCTGTGGCTCGATCAATCTCGCCTTGATAGCGCGGGCGGAATTGGAAAGCCGATTGAAGCTTCACGAGGTAATTGTCTGGATCGATGAGCGGCTTCGCCTCCCGCGCCAAGTGGCAGACGAATAAGTCGCCGTCGCGGGCATCCTGTTGCAGTTGACGCCATGGATACAAAAAAGCGAAAGATGACCGACAGAAACGTGACGGGTGTCCTTGTCGAGGCTCACCATAAGAAGATCCGTGTCGGACCCTTCCGCGTGATCGGCACGTGCTAGGCTTTGGGATGCAGCGGCGGTGTGCGTAGCCGCCGAGGACGACGACGCGCGGCCCAACCTGTCCGCAATGAATGCACCGCCGCGACTTGTCGCCCCAGGGATATCTCGGTGCCATTGGCGCGCTCCTAGCGGGTTTCGCGCGGAAGGCGGCGAACGGTCCCGCTGCCTTCCGGAAGGCTGATTGTCTGTATGGTCGATCCGTCGAGATCTTGCGATTGCTCAAGGATCGTCTCGCCGGCGTGCCGCGCCTCGAGGTCGAGCGCGTGCTCGGCCAATGTCCGCGAGCCGCCGCGCCTGGCCCGCGCCTCGGCCTCCTCAACGATGCCTTGCGCTTGCTGGGCTATCGAGACTGCGCACCAGCACAGGCAGCGATGCTGGAAAGCTGCTCGCTGACGGATCGGTTTGCAGTATTCACGCGTCAATAAGCAATATCCTTCCCCCTCGCCGTTCCTTCCCCGCGAGGTGGACCGGCGGTCGCGAGGCCCGGTTCTGACTCGCCTCTGTTTCCGGGCCTCGCTTCCTCAAACGACACGGTCTCGTCGTCTCCCGCACGCGACGCTCCGAGAGCGCCATCGCGATGGGTGTCCCGTCAGGCAGGGCCCAAGCGCATACGTGCCTCCAAATAAAAAGCTGCGCCCTTGGCCGCTCCCGCGGGCCGGCGCGTACCCTGCGAACGGCCTCGCCCCAGCAGGCGGCGGGGCCCGTCAGCTCGGCCGCCTGCACGCCCCCGGCTGGTCCACGGTGGGAACGATTGGCACGAAAATTGATAGCGCCGTCTACGGAGATGGGGACCGACTCGCGGCCAGGCGCGCGGGATCTTCCTTTTTGGGGCTCATTTCGCTTGATTTCGCCTGTGGGGCCGCCATGAGGGTGTTTGGATATTGCCGGGTCAGCACCGCAGAGCGGGCGAACGGTGGCCTCTCGGTGGACACTCAGCGCCAGCAGATCACGGCTACGCCATGATGAAGAGATGGCAAGTCGACGAGTTCTTCATCGAGGGCGGCGTCTCCGGCTCTGTGCCCCTCGCTAATCGGCCCGAAGGGCAACGACTCCTCGCCGCGCTCCAGGCCGGCGACGTCATCATCACGGCCAAGCTCGATCGCACCTTTCCGCTCGGCTGCCGACGCGCTCGGCACGCTCGAGCAGCTGTCCGCGGTGGCCGAGAACGAGCGCGATCGCATCCGTGCCATCGCGTGACGCGACGCCTGTTCGTGAGGTCCGACTGACCGCCGGAGAATTGAGCGGCCCGCTTGCTCACCACGGAACATAGATCGCGACAAAGCCAACGAGCGCGAGAAGCACGCACGCCCAGGCGATGGGGCTAACCAGATCTTCGGCGCTCGCCGTCTCTATCAAACAGTCCACGATTGCCGCCGCCGTCAGCGCCGATACGCAGGCCAGAAACTCGTTCATCCAGCCCCAATGGACATTCGAGGCGAGCACAATGAAACACGCGGTGAGCGCCGCGCCTATGCGAATCGATCGCATTTTTGAGAAATCCCCAGCCGGTGAGCCATAGCACAAGCCCCGGCGGGGGTTCTCCGCTATCTTCCATTGGCGATGCATGAATTCCACGCGGAGAACCCGTCGCGCGAGGAAAACACGCACCACCGGGCGCGCCGCTACGGGGACGGTTCTTGTCGAGCCTTAGATCGGGGGGCGCGCCGCCGCGTTGGCCACGTCCCTAGAGCCTCCGGACCATCCGGCGCCAAGATGTGCTTCACGTCGCCGATGCCGTATTCGCGATCGAAAAAAGCGCTGACGGCGCGCCCCCCTAAGGCCGTCGAACTTGGGGAAGCCCCGCCCTTCGAGCAGGAGGACGAGTTGCCGCCACTCTGCCGTCCGTCCGGGTCCTAGACTAGCACTGCGCAGGCGATCGCCTCCTCACTCGCGAACAGGGGCAGCTCATCTAGGGGGCGGAAGCGGGGTGCCATTGGGCTTGTCTCTTGCTGACGCGCATCTTCGGAGCAGCGGCCAGAATGGAAATCAGGGCGACCAGGTCATCGTCCGCTTCCAGGAAGGCGATGGCGAGTCCGGCAAGATCGTCCAGCGCGTCTCCATTGCGACCCGGACACGCCTCCAGAGGTGCAGTCGGGCGAGATCATCATCTGGACCAAATTCCAGCAGAGCGGCGGCCCGACTCCAGACGCCGGGCAGGGCGGCCAAGGCGGAACCGGGCAGCAAATCTACTTCAAGAAGGACGGCTCGCTCACTGTCACCGATGGCAGCGGGGCGACCTATCTTCCGGACGGCGCCGGCAACATCAAGGTGACCGCAAAGACCATCCAGTACGATTGCCAGACGTTCACGCTGGTGGCGAGCGGTGACGTCGGCATCAAGGGTAGCGGCAACGTCGAGGTCAAGAGCGGCGGGAAGCTTGGTCTCGACACTGGCGGTGCGGTTGTCGTGCAGGGCCATGGCGACGTGTGCGATGGATCGGTCACGCCGCCGAGCGACCGGCCGCCGATCGATCCGTTCGAGGTGCTGAGATGACGTAATTGGCGGGTTGANCCCCGCCAGTCCTGCGGCCACAGCACGTTGTCGCCGCTCCGGTCCGGCGCCGGTCGGGTGAAGCACAGGCGTCGGCGGGCACGCGAAACATGATGGGCAGCATGATGAGAGTGTCAGCGCGCCGGCTGTGCCGGCAATTCGGGGTACGTCCAAAGCCTGGCACCGGCGTGCGCGAAATGGAGACGTCAAGCGTTAAGGTGATCGAGCATCTGATCCGGACGCATGGTGTCGAGCACATGGTGCTGACGCTGCGCGTCCTCACAGAGACTCATCCGGCCAACCGGTCGCACCTGAACCGACACGTCATCACCGCAGTGAACGCGGTGTGCCGTTTCCATCGGCAGTGGACCTCGCTCGGGCTTCCGTTTTTGGAGGCCTGGGATTCGTTGGTCCTTGGCGCGCTGCGCGAACTCGCCATTGCATGCCGGCTCCGGCGGCCCCACCTTTGGAGCGTGCTTTATGATCCTCGTCGAGCGCCTAGCGCCGATGCTCGATTCGCTGACCGAGAGGAAACTCCAGCCAACGCCGGTCAAGCTCCCGCCGAAGCCGCCGCGATCGATCACGCGCATCCCTGAGGTTGAGGCGAAGTTGCAGCTCGGAAACAAGCTCCTTCAATTGAAGGCGGCGACGTCCACTGGCAAGTTCGGGCGCCAAGCCCGCCTGCAATTCGCGACTGATCAGCAATTCGCCGGCGAGACGATGCGCGTGGCCCATGTACGATGGCCGACGCGAGATCACCGCTCGGCTTTCCTGGGCGGCGCTGGTCGAGCTGGCATCACCATCCGTGCCGGACAATCTTCGCCAGGAGCTCGAGCAGCGGATCCTCGCGGGTAAGCGGGTCGGAGCGCCGGAGATCCGCCACGCCCGCGGCCGGCTCCGCAACGGCCGGCAGCGCCGAAAGAGCGAGGCGCTCCTGGTCGCGGCCTCACTTCATCGACCACTGCGCGTCGTGATCCGTCGAAGAGGGGCGACCAAACGCGGGACTTAAGCGCGAATGCGCGGCTCATTGCATTAATCGATACTGTGATGGCCTTACGGTTACTATGCGGTAACCCACGTGGGAATCACAGGCGCATACTCGGCCCAGCGTCACGGTCATGCGTAACGCACCAGATCTGAAGGCCGAGACGACTCGCTCAGGCGAGAGGCAATGTTCGTTCGTTGCGTACTGAGTTTGTCGGAGCCAAGGCCGACAAACTTTGCCAGTCTCCGAGAGATCATATTCCGAGGCTCTATTCGTGATCATTGACACTGCAAATGACGGGGCCGCCCGTCGTGTCCAATTCAATCCTCCGCTCGAAGCAAACTACATGACGGTTGACGGCATCCGCAGCGGCAATTGCCTCGTGCTGAACACGGGCGACGATGGTGCCTTGCTTGAGCACGTCCCGCCAACACTCAGGGAGTTCTTTTTGATCTTCACTTCGGCTTCAGCGGTACGCCCGGTCTACCGACGCTGCAAGAGGGCATCGATTCAGGGCACCAAGATGGATGTCGACTACGATCGCACGCAACCGTGCTTTGCACGGCATATGTAAGAAACAGCTGCATGATCATAGCAAGCCGCGAAGATATCGACCTCCACGGCAACAAATGGGAGGAGACGGTCGTTTGGATGGGCGACGGAGCCTTCAGGGTGGAAGTTCGCTCGGATGACCCTTGTGGCTGTCTCAGTGCTGAACTCAATCTGCTAGAGCTTTCCGAGTACATACAGAAGACAGCGGCCCCGCCCTTCGTGTGGAGGGTGTTGCTTTGACCGGGCCGCCGCAATGATTGCTATTCGCCGCCTGCCTGCTCGCGCTGCCTGTAACGGATTGGTCGGCGCTATCGTCAAGGGCGCCAAGCAGCCAGTTTTTCTGTAGCGGTAACGGTCGGGATGCTGGCGGTTATGGTCGCCGGTTACTTCGTTCGCTAGGCACGTCTCAGCCCCGGTGTCTAGCCGGGGCGGCAAGGTGGTTGCCCGTCAGGGCGCCTTGTCGCCCCATCATTCACTATCAGGTCGGGCGGAGAGTTGATCGGCCGGAGCTCTACGTCATTGCGCGCTACTTCTTGTAGCTGGCCAACGCTCGGCGCCCTTCCTCGGTTACTCCGACTGTGATTCCGTTGTGACCACCGTACATCACTGCCGACCCAACCTCTTCCACAGTCAGTCCGAGGTCGCGCGCCACCTCGTACCAAAGATACTGTTGCTGGTCGTTTGGGTTGTCGGCGATCAGTCTGTTGAGGTGGTAGACGACCCTCGTTGCCATGGCGTTGTGCTCGGCAGCCTTGCGCCGCAATCTGTCCTTCGAGCCCCGATGAGGATCAAGCTTTGGCTGCAGCGGTAGTCGTGTCGTCATTGGGGTGATCTCACAGGAATGTAGTTCCGGAATCCGAATTTAATTCAGCGGTGAAATCTGCACGAAAACACGTGCAGCGTGATGATGCGCAGGCCAACGGGCAAGGCTGGCGAGAATTCTTCAGCTCTCACCTAATGCGGGCCACCGCGCTGCGCGAACAGCACGATGGCCCTGACCATGATCACGGAGTGCACCGTGCTGGCAGCGTGCTTAGCACGCCAGCAATAAACTCGTCCTCATCTATCGACGGCTCAGGAGCCCACCGGCGGGCGTTTCTGACCGGGCTATCTTCGGCCCTCCTGGCGGCTGCAGCCGCACCGGTGGCGACGGCTGCGGCGCTGAGTGATTCCGAGCTGATAGCGCTCGGCCGAACAATTTCACGACTCCACGATCTGGGGAAGCGAGGTTCTCGATCAAGCGGTCGCGGCGGGCGACTGCCTCCCCGGCTCTCGACCGGTTGACCGTCGCGATAGACAGGCCGGAAGCAGAGATTGCCCTCCTGGTCGGTGAAGGGCTCATAGAGCTGGACCGGAAAGGAATGGGCGAAATAGTCGAGCACGTACTCGCGCGGAGTGATGTCGACCCGGACGTCGACCCACTCCTCAGTCGGGATCTCGGCGAGACGGCGCTCCATCAACGCCTCGCCTGTCGAGACGATCTGGATGACAGCGGCGTGTCCAACCTCAAGATCGCGCTCGATCGAGCGGATCAGCGACGGCGTCTTCATCGAGGTCAGCAAGTGCCCGAAGAAGCGCTGCTTCGCGCTTTCGAGGCGGATCGCGCCGCGGATTTGGCCTGCCCGTTCAGCGTTCCGGTCTCGCCGATGATGTTGACGGCCCGCATCGCGGCGTCGAGGTTGTTGTGGATGATGCTGAACGCATCGGCGTACGCGTCGTAGATGCTGTCGCGCGATCGGGAAACTCAGTCGTGCCTTCGCATCCCGGATCGGACGAAGCCCGAAACGGCTGGCACTGGTTGGCACGGTCGGCTATGTTGGCTGCCATGAGCCATTACATTTTGGATGGACACGAGCCCAAGCGCACGGAC
The DNA here is from genome assembly GCF_001641695.1 of Bradyrhizobium neotropicale. Classification (GTDB taxonomy): domain Bacteria; phylum Pseudomonadota; class Alphaproteobacteria; order Rhizobiales; family Xanthobacteraceae; genus Bradyrhizobium; species Bradyrhizobium neotropicale. The sequence goes on along the minus strand of NZ_LSEF01000109.1, from coordinate 2,861 downwards.
CCGGTCGCGTGGCAACAATGGTATGAATCAGCCGACCGTGTTGTCGCGAGGACGCCGATAGGTCCGGATATCGTCATCTCAACGGTGTTCGTGGGTCTCGATCTCGGATGCGATCCAGATCGCCCCCTTGTTTTCGAAACCGAGGTCATGGAAGCCGGCATAGCCTCCGTCGACGCCCGGCGGGAGCGTTACCCAACGTGGGTCGAAGCTCAACTGGGCCACGCAAAAATCGTAAGCGAGTATCGCGGCATCTAAGCCTGCATTTTCTGCGCTGCACTGAAACTGCGAAGCGGTCTGCCTTCCATCCCATTTCTTTAAGGGATTTTGACTTGAGTGGCTGGGGCCGCAGGCCCTGATCAGGCGTGCGCGAACGCGCATCGCCCGACTGAAATGGCACCCGGAGAGCGTGAGCATAGCGATCCGAAGGGGCACGCGGGTCCGAGTGCAGCGACGAGACCGGTTAACAGCGGCACCCCCGGGGGCAGTGATAGCGATCGCCGAAGGCGCGCCCCTTTCCCGAGTGCCCCCGGCGAGGAGCTCCGATAGTCGTTGCGCGAGGGATCGACGCCGCACGGCGTGCGCCGTTGAGGCGTGGAGAAGAAGGGAGTGTTCGAAAGAATAGAGCCTGCTGGTTATGGCTCTTACTTGCCCGGCTTACCGGTGTCGGAAACGACTGAGACTCCGAAAGGAGAACGGGACCAAAGCATGCCGGGAAACGTCTCGAAATCGGGCGCCGCAGCCCAGTGGAGAGCACAAAGTAAGGTGTGCATGGTGAAAGCTGTATTGCCTGAATCCCAGTTTCCAGTTGCCAAAGGGCTGGCCGTAGCGAACGCGGCTGACACGCTATGCCACGCGGGGCAGATCGCACCGGCCAGTGCGATCCGCCACCAGTCTGCGTGGGACGACCACCATCCGTGGGTCAAGGAGACGAATGGGACACCTAAACACACCGCAACTTCCTACACACGCAACTACGGGATCGCCTGCAGCAGGCTCTTTCAAGAACCTGTATGGCGACGGAGCCGTCATAGTACCCAAATGCCCGGCGTAATGACCGGGACAGCCACCGCGAGGTGGACGATCATGCGTATAAGGCCGGGTGACCGGACCGAAAGCGCCTCCGATCGGGGGAAGGAGGATGCCGCTAAAAACGGCATTTGCAGTATGCGTAGAAGAGATTCTTCGACGGAGAGGTTCTGCTGATGCAGGCCGCTACCATCCAGAGAAGAATTGAATCACTGCCGACTTTGTCGCGGTCGGGTAAGCGCGTAAATGGCCTTCACCGCCTGATGAGATCTCCGCATCTCTTCGAGTGGGCCTACGAAAAGGTCTCCCGCAACAAGGGAGCCCTGACGCCCGGTGTAGATGGCAAGACCTTCGACGGCATGTCGCTGGCGAAGCTCGCTGACATCGCCAGGCGCGTAGCAGATGGCACTTATCGCTTCCGGCCAGTCCGGCGGGTCTATATCCCAAAGGACAACGGCAAAACACGACCGCTGGGTATCCCAACGGTGGAAGACCGGCTCGTTCAGGAGGCGGTCAGGATTCTTCTCGAAGCGATCTACGAACCCGTGTTCCTCGACGAGTCGCATGGGTTCCGCCCGAGACGATCCTGTCATACCGCACTCAAGTCCATCAAGAAGACCTGGACGGGCTGTAAGTGGCTGGTCGAAGTGGATGTGCGTGGGTTCTTCGACAACATCGACCATGACATTTTGCTTGGGCTTCTAAAGAAGCGGATCGATGACGATAGGTTCATCGCTCTGATCGAAGGAATGCTCAAAGCAGGTTACATGGAAGATTGGGTCTACGGACGCACCTATAGTGGCACGCCACAGGGCGGCGTTGTCTCGCCCCTGCTCGCCAACATCTATCTGCACGAGCTGGACCAGCACATGCAGACAATGAAGGCGGGCTTCGACAAAGGCCGCGACCGACGTCCATTCCCGCGCTACGCGGCGCTGGAACGGCGCGTACTCAGTCTCCGCCGTAAAATTGAACGGCTCCGCGCCAGCGGCGCGGATCGGGCCGAGATCGACGCTGCACTCGCGGAGATCAAAGCCATTAATAAGGAGAGACGGAAAGTGCCCTCCGTCGATCCGATGGACCCGAACTTCAAAAGGCTCCGCTACTGCCGCTACGCCGATGACTTCCTCATCGGCATAATCGGGAGCAAGCGGGAAGCGTGTGAGATCATGGTCTGCGTCGAACAATTCCTGACGGAGACATTGAAGCTCACCGTGTCGCCCGAGAAAAGTGGGGTCTATGCCGCTTCAAAGGGAGTGACCTTCCTCAGCTATCGCATCTCGACATACACATCCTATGGGGCTGGACGCAAATCCAACCGCACGGGACCGGATGGACGGACATGGCGCGTGGTACGCCGGCCGACCACCGGCAATGTCAGTTTGCGCGTGCCGCGGAAGGAGGTCACCGCGTTCTGCAAGCGACACGACTATGGCGATCTCGCCAGAAAAACTGGCCGTCCTCGCGAGCAGTTCTTGGTTACCAGCGATGTCGCAACCGTCCTCGCCTATAACTCAGAGTTCCGTGGTTTTGCGAACTACCATTCGTTTGCTGATGACTTCAAGGGCGCCTTGGGACTGTTGGAGCTTGTTGTGTTCCGCAGCCTCGTGAAGACGCTGGCGATGCGACATCGGACGACGAGAGCGAGAACCATGGCGCGTCTGTGGAATGGTACGGACTACGAGGTCAGCTCCGTGGTCCGTGGTAAGCTTCGCAGCATCAAGCTGTGGAGACTGAAGCATCTGACCCAAACCTACTGGACGAGTCCTGTGGTCGACAACGTCACGGCAGGGGCGTGGTGGGTCAAAAGCCCAAATGATCTGATCGATCGCCTC
>NZ_LSEF01000108.1 GCF_001641695.1 Bradyrhizobium neotropicale | reverse complement strand
CCGGTGGTGACCGTCACATTGCCGGCGCCGTAATTGTAGGCGTTGATGCCGGAGCCGGCCGCAGCCACGATCGTGGCGTCGCTCTGCACCAGCACGTTGCCCGCGACGGCGCCATTGGCCACGTTCTGACCGCCGGGAGAGTAGCCGGCGACGATGCCGCCGGGCGTCGAGCCATTCGGCGTCAGGAGCGTTCCGGAATGGATCGTCCCGTGGGCGATCACGGTCACGCTGCTGGTGGGATCGTCGGTGGCCGACTGATTCTGCGCATTGATGCCCGAGCTGCCGCCGGTGACGTTGTCGCCTGCCGAAGTCGTCACGCTGACGCTGCCGACCCCGTTGACGAAAGCCTGGATGCCGAAGATCGAGCCGCCCGAGATCGTCGCATTGGCCCCGACATTGACGGCGACGCTACCGGTCCCCTTGCTGTTACCGAAGGCGCCGATGCCGTATTGCGCGCCGGAGACGGAGGTGCCGGCGGCCTCGTTCACGGTCACATTGCCGTTGCCGTAATTGTAGGCGTTGATGCCGTAACCCGCCGCGGCGGTGATGTTGCCGTTGTTGTTGACGGTGACAGTGCCGTTGACGTTGGTATTGGCGATGCCGACGGTGCCCGGACCGCCGGTGGTACCGTAGTAGCCGGCGGCAATGCCCTGGGGCTGCGAACCACTGGGGTTGAGAGTCGTGCCCGAATTGATGGTGGCGTTGTTGGTGACCGTGATCACGCTGTTGGCGCCGGTCCCGATCGATGTCGCGAAGTTGACGAGGCTGATACCTGCGCCGCCGGAATTGATGGTGTTGCCGGCGTCCGTCAGCGTCGTCATGCTGCCGGTGCCGTAACTTTCGTCGCGGATGCCGAACTGCACGGTTGCGCTTACGGCGCCCGCCTCGATCGAGTCGTTGCCACTACCATGATTGACGACATAGATGCCATCGAGCCCGCCGCTGACACTGCCGGTCGCGGTGACGTTGATGTTGCCGGTGTTGGCCGCGTCGAGGTTCTCGGCGAACACGCCGATCGAGCCGCTGCCCTGCCCGGTCACGCTGCCGGTCGCATTGACCGTGATGTTGCCGATCCCGGTGATGTTCTGCTCGGCGATCACGCCGTTGCCGGCCTGACCGGTCACGCTCCCACTCGGGCTGACCGCGATGTCGCCAACCCCATTCTGGACCACGTTGATGCCATTCACCGCGCCGGAGATGGCCCCCCCGGGCGTGACGATGACATTGGCCTGGCTGCCGACCGCACCGGCCGCCGAGGTGAAGTCGATACCGTCGCCCGCGGCGGTCGTGACGCTGCCCTGGCCGGTGATCGTGAAATTGCCGGAGTTTGCCGCGGAGCCCGCGATCGTTCCGGTGAAGCCCGGCGCGTTGTCGAGCATCAGCGTATCGTTGCCACCGCCAAAGAAGAAGTTCTCGGCGGCGGACCCGGCGATTTCGAGCGTGCCGCCGTTGTTGATGTTGAGCATCCCCGATCCGCTCAGGGCACCTGTGATGTGCAGGAGGCCGTTTGCAGCGATGTTGCCATCGTTGACGACGTTGCCGTTGATCACGCCGGCACCGCCGATCCCGGCGGAGCTGCCGATATGAATGGCATTTGCAATGGTCGACGTGCCCGTTCCGATCACGATGGCGCCGCCATTGTTGACGTTCAACGACGTCGTGCTGTTGGTATTGCCAAGACCCATCCCGCCGACGGAGACGACGGAGAACGCGCCCGACGCCGTGACGCTTCCCTCGTCATCGATGAAGCTGGCTTGCAAGGTCGCACCGGCATTGTTGTTGAATGCGCCGGTGAAGCCGCCCGTCGAGTTGGTGTAAAGGTTGCCGTAGATCTGTCCGTTGTTGTTGACGATGACAGCCGCCCCACCGTTCTCGGTGAGGGCCGCCGTCGACGTCGCCGTCGCCAGCCCGATCGTGCCGGAGTTGTTGATCGTCACGGTGCCGAATGGGTTCTCAGAGACGTTGATCGCGGATTTATTGGCCGCGCCGACAATCGTCCCGGTATTGGTGATGCTGACCGAGCCCGTCGCGCTGGCGCTGGCCTGTTGGACGTTGATGCCGGAGTTCGCGGTGGCGGTGATCTGACCGTCGTTCTCGACGGTGATGGAGCCACCCAGGGCGGCGCCGGTGAAGATGCCGGTGCCGCCGGTCAGGAAACCGCCGTTGGTGACGCTGATGTTGCCGCCGGCAAACGTATTGGCATTGATACCGTTGGCCTGAGCGCCGCTGCTGGCCCCCGTGATCGATGAAATCGCACCGGTGGTGACCGTCACATTGCCGGCGCCGTAATTGTAGGCGTTGATGCCGGAGCCGGCCGCAGCCACGATCGTCGCGTCGCTCTGCACCAGCACGTTGCCCGCGACGGCGCCGTTGGCCGAGTTCGAGCCGTTGGGGGAGTAGCCGGCAACGATGCCGCCGGGCGTCGAACCGTTCGGCGTCAGGAGCGTTCCGGAATGGATCGTGCCATGGGCGATCACGCTCACGCTGCTGGTGGCGTCGTCCGTGCCCGACTGGCTCTGCGCGTTGATGCCCGAGCTGCCGCCGGTGATCTGGTCACCAGCCGAAGTCGTCACGCTGACGCTGCCGACCCCGTTGACGAATGCCTGGATGCCGAAGATCGAGCCGCCGGAAACCGTAGAGTTGGCCCCGACATTAACGGCGACACTGCCGCTGCCCTTGCTGTTGTTAAAGGCGCCGATGCCGTATTGCGCGCCGGAGACCGAGGTATTGGCCCCGTCATTCACGGTCACATTGCCGTTGCCGTAATTGTAGCCGTCAAGGCCGTAGCCCGCCGCAGCCGTGACGTTGCCGTTGTTGTTGATGGTGACGGTGCCGTTGATGGCGGTATTGGCCGTCCCGTTGTTGCCGTAGTAGCCCGCGGCAATGCCTTGCGGCTGAGAGCCACTGGGATTGAGGGTCGTCCCCGAATTGATGGTGGAATTGTTGGTGACGGTAATCGTGCTGTTGGCAGCCGCTAACAGCGATGCCGCGTAATCGATGACGGCAATACCTGCGCCGCCGGAATGGATGGTGCTGCCGGGGTCCATCACCACCGATGTGCTGCCGGATCCATATTGTTCGGTGCGAATGCCGAACTGCACCGTCGCGGCTACGGCTCCGCCCGCCTCGACCGAAATATTGCCGTTGCCCTTGTTGACGACATCGATGCCGTCAAACGCGCCGCTGGCGCCGCCGGTCGAAGTCACGTTGATGTTGCCGGTGTTGGCCGCATTGAGGTTTTCGGCGAGCAGGCCGATCGAGCCGCTGCCCTGCCCGGTTACACTGCCGGTCGCGTTGACGGTGACGTTGCCGGTCCCAGTGGTGCTCTGCTCCGCAATCAAGCCGTCGCCGGCGCGCCCCGTCACGCTGGCACCCGGGTCGACCGTGACGTCGCCAACACCGTTCTGGACTGCGTTGATGCCGTTCACCGCACCGCTGATCGTCCCGCTGGTCGTGACGATGACATTGGCCTGGCTGCCGACCGCGCCTCCCCCCGAGGTGAAGTCGATCGCGTCGCCCGCGGCCGTCGTGATGTTGCCCTGGCCGGTTATGGTGAAGTTGCCGGAGTTTCCGGAAGATCCCGCGATCGTTCCGGTGAAGCCCAATGCGTTGTCGAGCTTCAGGGTGCCGTTACCGCCCGTGAAGAACACGTTCTCGGCGCCGGATCCGGCGAGCTCGAGCGTCCCGCCGTCGTTGATATTGATCGTTCCCGATCCACCCAGGATGCCCGTAATGTTCAGCAATCCGACCGCAGTGAGATTGCCGTCGTCAACGACGTTGCCGTTGATCTTGCCGGCGCCGCCCAGCGAAGTTGCGCTACCGATATGAAGGGCACCCGCGATGGTCGAAGTTGCGGGGCCGATATCGACGGCGCCGCCGTTCGTGATGGTCACTGTCGTCGAACCGGACCCCAGCGACATGCTTTGGGCGGTCACGACTGAACCCGCGCCGTCGACGGTCAGCGATCCGGCGCTCCCGGCGTTGTTCGACAAGGACAGGAAGCCGGTCGTGATCGTACCGCCGTTCTTGACGGTGGCGTTGGCCGTGCCGCTATTGGCGATGGTCAGGCCCTGGGTTGAATTGAGGGTGGCATTATCGACGGTCAGCGTGTCGGTGACACCGGCATCGAAATTATACGCGACGCCCATATTGGTGGTCGTCACCACGGCTTGGTTGGATACCGTCAGCGAGGCGGTACCGTCATTGCCGACCGTGATGTTCTGGAATTGTCCGGACGTCGTGTTGAGCGTGGAGCCCGGGCCGGTCACGGTGACGGTACCATGGCTGCCGGCCAAATTGGCGATGTTGAGGAAACTGGCAGTCAGGGCGGCATCTGCTGCGACGGTCAGATTGCCGGTGCCACTGTTGCCGACCGTCATTCCGATCGAGGTCCCGACCAGTACGATAGTCGAATCTGCACCTGACGCGGTGATGCTTCCCTCGTCATTGAAGTAGCCGGTTCGCCAGGTGGCGCCAGCGTTGTTGTTCAGCGTGCCTGTGAAGCCGCCGGTCGAGTTGGTATAGACGTTGCCGTCGATCTGCCCATTGTTGTTGATGGTGACGGTAGAGCCGCCGGTCTCGGTGATGGCCGGCATCGAGCCCGCTGTCGTCGCTGATCCGATGGTGCCGGAGTTGGTGATCGTCACCGTGCCGGTGGCGTTCTCCGCGACGTTGATCGCGGATCTATTGGCCGCACCGACAACCGTCCCGGTGTTGATGATGGTGACCGAGCCGGTCGCCCCGGCACTTGCCTGTTGGGCGTTGATGCCGGAGTTCGCGGTGGCGGTGATCTGGCCGTCATTCTCGATGGTGATGGAGCCACCATGGTTGGTGCTCGAGAAGATGCCGGTTCCCCCGGTCAGGAAGCCGCCGTTGGTGACACTGACATTGCCGCCATCAAGCGCGTTGGCGTTGATGCCATTGGCCTGGTTGCCGCTGGTCGCGCCCGTGATCGATGAAATCGCACCGGTGGTGACCGTCACATTGCCGGCGCCGTAATTGTAGGCGTTGATGCCGGA
>NZ_LSEF01000107.1:0-60000 GCF_001641695.1 Bradyrhizobium neotropicale | reverse complement strand
GTTACTCATGCCAGCATTCGCACTTCTGATACCTCCAGGCGCTCTCACGAGTCGCCCTTCGCAGGCTTACAGAACGCTCCGCTACCGCGTAGCCCTTGCGGACTACACCCTAAGCTTCGGCTCGTGGCTTGAGCCCCGTTACATCTTCGGCGCAGAAACCCTTATTTAGACCAGTGAGCTGTTACGCTTTCTTTAAAGGATGGCTGCTTCTAAGCCAACCTCCTGGTTGTTTTGGGATTTCCACATCCTTTCCCACTTAGCCACGAATTAGGGGCCTTAGCTGTAGGTCCGGGTTGTTTCCCTCTCCACGACGGACGTTAGCACCCGCCGTGTGACTCCCGGATAGTACTCTCAGGTATTCGGAGTTTGGTTGGGTTTGGTAAGACGGTAAGTCCCCCTAGCCCATCCAGTGCTCTACCCCCTGAGGTATTCATCCGAGGCGATACCTAAATATCTTTCGCGGAGAACCAGCTATTTCCCAGTTTGATTGGCCTTTCACCCCTAACCACAAGTCATCGGAGCCTTTTTCAACAGGCACCCGTTCGGTCCTCCAGTGAGTGTTACCTCACCTTCAACCTGCTCATGGCTAGATCACTAGGTTTCGGGTCTAATACAACGAACTTGGCGCCCTATTCAGACTCGCTTTCGCTACGCCTTCGCCTATCGGCTTAAGCTTGCTCGTTAAATTAAGTCGCTGGCCCATAATACAAAAGGTACGATGTCACCCAGAACGAATCTTGGGCTCCATCTGTTTGTAGGTGTCCGGTTTCAGGTCTATTTCACTCCCCTCGTCGGGGTGCTTTTCACCTTTCCCTCACGGTACTGGTTCGCTATCGGTCGCTGAGGAGTACTTAGGCTTGGAGGGTGGTCCCCCCGTGTTCAGACAGGATTGCACGTGTCCCGCCTTACTCAAGGATACATCATCGCATTACTCGTACGGGGCTATCACCCTCTGAGGCCCAGCTTTCCTGACTGGTTCCGATTGTCTTTGATGTATCACTGGCCTGGTCCGCGTTCGCTCGCCACTACTAACGGAGTCTCTGTTGATGTCCTTTCCTCCAGGTACTTAGATGTTTCAGTTCCCTGGGTTTGCTTGAAACCTCCTATTTTATTCAGAAGTCTCATACCTTCACTTGATAACCGGAAATCCAAAACCTCTTCGATCGAAATCTAAAGGCCTGGCTTCTCGCATTATCTGGTCGAACCCCACACCGATGTCTTTCGACAAAGGTCTTGGAGTTCCGGCTATCGAAGGTGGGTTTCCCCATTCGGAAATCCGCGGATCAAAGCTTCTTCGCAGCTCCCCACGGCTTATCGCAGCGTAGCACGTCCTTCATCGCCTCTCAGCGCCAAGGCATCCACCGAACACCCTTAAGGCACTTGATTGCTCTCATTATCAATGTCCACACACTCGGCAGAATGTTGTCTGCGCAACTGCCATCAAAGGCACGCGTCCTCGATGAACGCGATTGTCGCAGCCGGACATTGACTAGAAAGACCAGCTTGCTTCGTAAGATCGTTCCGATAGCGAGGCGGTCAAGCTTCGCTAAAAGGATCATTTACAACTCGCAACCAACCTCACGGCCGGAAGCGAGCGCCGAAATGATCCGGAGATAATGAAGGCTCGCGCAACAATTGCTGCACGACCCAACTCGGATCGATCTCCTCTTTACGATGTCAGAAAACACGCACGTCACTGTCCATCCGGACTAGTGGGTGCGAAGTGATGTTTCGCGGACGATTTCGGTACAAGCTGCGCCGGCAATCAAACCATCTGGTGGAGCCAGACGGGATCGAACCGACGACCTCATGCTTGCAAAGCACGCGCTCTCCCAGCTGAGCTATGGCCCCGTAACCAGAAGACGAATGCTCACTCGATGAAAGTGGTGGGCCTGGGAAGACTTGAACTTCCGACCTCACGCTTATCAAGCGCGCGCTCTAACCAACTGAGCTACAAGCCCCTAACGCATATCCTTCGGAGGACAAGGGATCTTGCTCGCGTGCAGCCGGCCACTAGCGCCGAATGCAACCGCACAGCGCAGCCCCTGGCGCGTGTTCGTCCGCGAAGAAAGAGAAACGTAGACGGCGAAATCCCGCCAATGGAGCTCAACGATCTGGCGATCTGTTGGCCCCTGATGTTTCTAAAACGGTCCGATAGTGAGCGTGAGCTCTCTGAAGGACCATCCTTAGAAAGGAGGTGATCCAGCCGCAGGTTCCCCTACGGCTACCTTGTTACGACTTCACCCCAGTCGCTGACCCTACCGTGGCCGGCTGCCTCCATTGCTGGTTAGCGCACCGTCTTCAGGTAAAGCCAACTCCCATGGTGTGACGGGCGGTGTGTACAAGGCCCGGGAACGTATTCACCGTGGCGTGCTGATCCACGATTACTAGCGATTCCAACTTCATGGGCTCGAGTTGCAGAGCCCAATCCGAACTGAGACGGCTTTTTGAGATTTGCTAGGACTTGCGTCTTCGCTTCCCATTGTCACCGCCATTGTAGCACGTGTGTAGCCCAGCCCGTAAGGGCCATGAGGACTTGACGTCATCCCCACCTTCCTCGCGGCTTATCACCGGCAGTCTCCTTAGAGTGCTCAACTAAATGGTAGCAACTAAGGACGGGGGTTGCGCTCGTTGCGGGACTTAACCCAACATCTCACGACACGAGCTGACGACAGCCATGCAGCACCTGTCTCCGGTCCAGCCGAACTGAAGAACTCCGTCTCTGGAGTCCGCGACCGGGATGTCAAGGGCTGGTAAGGTTCTGCGCGTTGCGTCGAATTAAACCACATGCTCCACCGCTTGTGCGGGCCCCCGTCAATTCCTTTGAGTTTTAATCTTGCGACCGTACTCCCCAGGCGGAATGCTTAAAGCGTTAGCTGCGCCACTAGTGAGTAAACCCACTAACGGCTGGCATTCATCGTTTACGGCGTGGACTACCAGGGTATCTAATCCTGTTTGCTCCCCACGCTTTCGTGCCTCAGCGTCAGTATCGGGCCAGTGAGCCGCCTTCGCCACTGGTGTTCTTGCGAATATCTACGAATTTCACCTCTACACTCGCAGTTCCACTCACCTCTCCCGAACTCAAGATCTTCAGTATCAAAGGCAGTTCTGGAGTTGAGCTCCAGGATTTCACCCCTGACTTAAAGACCCGCCTACGCACCCTTTACGCCCAGTGATTCCGAGCAACGCTAGCCCCCTTCGTATTACCGCGGCTGCTGGCACGAAGTTAGCCGGGGCTTATTCTTGCGGTACCGTCATTATCTTCCCGCACAAAAGAGCTTTACAACCCTAGGGCCTTCATCACTCACGCGGCATGGCTGGATCAGGGTTGCCCCCATTGTCCAATATTCCCCACTGCTGCCTCCCGTAGGAGTTTGGGCCGTGTCTCAGTCCCAATGTGGCTGATCATCCTCTCAGACCAGCTACTGATCGTCGCCTTGGTGAGCCATTACCTCACCAACTAGCTAATCAGACGCGGGCCGATCTTTCGGCGATAAATCTTTCCCCGTAAGGGCTTATCCGGTATTAGCACAAGTTTCCCTGTGTTGTTCCGAACCAAAAGGTACGTTCCCACGCGTTACTCACCCGTCTGCCGCTGACGTATTGCTACGCCCGCTCGACTTGCATGTGTTAAGCCTGCCGCCAGCGTTCGCTCTGAGCCAGGATCAAACTCTCAAGTTGGACTTGAACTTTGAACCGGCTGATCACAACGTTTGACGAGGTCCCACCATTGTCGACCGAAATCGACTTGCTGTCTGCGATTCACATCGCGGACAACGATGGTGTTTCCTTTGAAACGTGTACCGCCGAAGTCTTTCGTCCTCTCTCAGTACTCAAAAGCCGAAGCTCTTAAGTGGTCCGAGAGGCGCAAGGACTCCGCCGTCCACGTTTCTCTTTCTTCATCTTCACTTGTCAAACAGCCCGGGACCGGAGAGGTCCCAACCTTCCTGAGAGGAAGGGTTCCGACACCCTTACCGACGATGAATGACTCCAACCGACTGGTGTCGATTGTTGTGTCACTCAACAAGGTGAGGAGCATCAGTGGCGCGTTCGCTCGCCTTGGTCAGTGACCCGGCGGCGCCGCGCTCAGTGGTTGGGTTATAGTCCCCACCGATCGGGAATGTCAACGCCCATTGTCAACAAATCGTCGCACGCCCAAAGTTCGGAAAAATTCACGTGTTTTCCATGACTTAGGTGGGAGGCCATGGCTGGGTCGACGACGCGGGTGGTAAAAAATCTGAAAAAAGTTTGGGGCCGGAGGGGCTGCAAAAGGGTCCCGGAGGGGTTCCGGCGAGGGTCCCGGGCCCCCGGCGGGGGTGGCTCGGCAATGCGGGGGAGGAAAAAAAGCGAAAAAAATTTCGAGGCAGAGGGGTTCGGAGGGAATCCCGGAGGGGGGACGCCTCAAAGGGTCCTGGATCCCACGGCGGGGTGGCCCGGTGGCCGGCCCGTTCAGGAAACTTTTTCCGGATTTGCGGCCGTACTAGAGCCACAATCCCGCGGCGTTCTGATAAGAGACAAGCTTGAATCGTCGGGTGCCAGTGGGGGCTGCCGGCGATTTTCACTGGTCAGAGGAAGGCAATCTTACGATGAAGCGGCCTTCTTCAGACATTCGAGAGACATCGAGAGACCTCTGCCCGCTTAGCTGTTCGTAATTTCGGCCGGCCCTCTTCGGGGCTTTCTGACTGCGGACTCCTGTGCGGTTTGCCTTTTCCAGCGATGCCCCTTCAAGAGGGCAACCTCGGCGAAGGCTCGGAGACAGGGCTTCTTGGGTCGTTGATTGGGGGACGTGGGTTGAACCATAGGACGTCACGCGGGGGTTATGGGCGTGAGACCGGGATCATCGATCTCGGCCACGAGCCGCCACTTTCCGTCGATGGTTCCGAAGCCGCCGTCATCGATCGTCGTCGCGTCTCCGTGCAATGGTTCAGCGGTACAATTCTGACCGGACTCTGCGGCGCGGCCCTGATCGGCGGCGCCGTTTTCGCATCTCTCGACGGCGAGATGACCTTTGCGAAGGTGCCGGAGCGGGTCGAGGGCGCGCTGCGGGGCGCGTTCGGCGCAGCTGACCGCGCCGCCACGCTGCACAAGAGCGACCGCCTGCCGCCGCCCAACGAATCCACGGCCTCACGCAACATCGTACGCGTCTCCACCGTTGCCCGCGTCGGCAACCGCGACGTGATGCGCGTGCGCCCCTTCGTCCGGATCGCGGGCAATCTGTCGATGACGACGAGCGATCTGTCGGCGAAGATTCCCCCATTCAACGCGCAGCGTCTTCTCAGCGACGTCGGCGCCGATCCGAAGACGGCCTCCGACGATCCGAACAATCCCGAAGCCGTCGAGCCCGACGCCGAAGTCTCCTTCGTCACCAAGGACCTGTCGCCGGTGCTGCCGAAGGCCAAGATTTCCGCAGTGGTGGCGCTCGACGACATCCTGATGCGGGTGCGCGATGCCGCCAACTGGCGCGGCAATGGCGGCGTGCGCTACGCAGCGCTCGCCAATGCCACCGCCGACGTCTCCGGTGCGGCCGGCCAGTCCGACATCAAGATGGCCTACGCCACCGAGTCGCCCTCGGCGGACCCCTATGCCGGCTTCGAGACTCGCGTGGTGCCGGAAAACGTCACGCTGCTGCCGAAGACCAAGGAGCAGATCACGGGCGGCAATCCGAACGGTGAGCGCGTCCACATGGTCAAGAAGGGCGACAGCGTCGGCTCCGTGCTGCGCGATCTCGGCGCCACGCCGGAAGAAATCAAGGCGATCACCGCGACGCTCGGGCCGCGCGGCCGCGACGGCGGCCTGAAGGAAGGCGAGAAGCTGCGCATCCTGATAGCGCCGGCAACGCCCGGCGCGCGGCTGCAGCCGTTCCGCGTCGTCGTTGCCAACGACACCACGGTCGAGGCCATCGCCGCGCTGTCGGATCTCGGCAAATACGTTGCGGTCGACGTCTCGAGCATGAACACCGTCGCGGATGCGACCGCGAACGCCAACAGCGACGACGACGATGATGACGACGGCTCCGGCGTCAGGCTCTACCAGAGCATCTACGAGACCGCGATGCGCAACAAAGTGCCGATGCCGGTCATCGACGACATGATCAAGATCTACTCCTACGACGTCGACTTCCAGCGCAAGGTGCAGCCTGGCGATTCCTTCGACGTCTTCTACGCCGGTGAAGACGAGGGCGTGACCGCGACCGAGAAGAACGAGGTGCTGTTCGCCTCGCTGACGGTCGGCGGCGAGACCAAGAAATACTACCGCTTCCAGAGTCCCGACGACGGCGTCGTCGACTACTATGACGAGACCGGCAAGAGCGCGAAGAAGTTCCTGGTCAGAAAGCCCGTCAACAGCGCGATCATGCGCTCCGGCTTCGGCGGCCGTCGCCATCCGATCCTGGGCTACGTCAAGATGCACACCGGCGTCGACTGGGCCACCGCCTACGGCACGCCGATCTTCGCTGCCGGCAACGGCGTGATCGAGAAGGCCCAGCTCGAGGGCGGCTACGGCAAGTATATCCGCATCAAGCACAACAACGGCTACGAGACCGCGTACGGCCACATGTCGGCCTTCGCCAAGGGCATGGAGGCGGGCAAGAAGGTGCGCCAAGGCCAGGTGATCGGCTTCGTCGGCTCGACCGGCCAGTCGACGGGACCCCACGTCCACTACGAAATCCTCGTCAACGGTCGCTTCGTCGACCCGATGCGCGTGAAGCTGCCGCGCGGCCGCTCGCTGGAAGGCCCGATGCTGGCGGGCTTCGAGAAGGAACGCGACCGCCTCGATGGCATGATGAGCGGTCGCAACGGCGCCATCGCCCGGATGTCGGATGCGACCGGCGGGCCGCTGCAGGTCAGCAACCGCTAGGCCGGCAATCCCTCACCCTCGTTGGGCGCGGCTAGGGCAGAACCTGCGCCCGCACGATCACGAACACGATTCCGATCGCCGTCAGGCCGAACGAAACGGCCATCAGCGGCAGCAGCACGTCGATCGCGGCATGCGAGCCGTGAAGCCTCGCGCCCCAGACCGCGAACTCGCCGGCCTCCCAGTCGCGCAGCGAGGTCGGCCTCAGATGCGGCTCTACGGCATCCGATATCTCCTCCAGACCAGCGAAAGCGTCCATGGCAGCAGGATCGCGACCACGAACAGCAGCGTGACGAAGCCGAGGGAGAGGCTGACATCACTGCTGCGATCAAACAGCACCCAGGCCATCAGCGTGAACCAGGCGACAAGGCCGACGGCGGCCCCATAGATCTTGGGATGAAGCTCGTCGAAGACAGGATGATTGGAGACGACAAGATCTTGTTTCATGGCGGTTTCCTGCGCTGGCTTGTGGAGCAGGCTTCGCCGACGACGATTTTGGAGGTGCTGACGGCGATCGATCAGGCGCTCAAGCAGGCCCAGGGCGAGACGCGGATGGCGTGCGAGGCGGCTTTTGGGGGATCGGAGCGCTCGGCGGCGAACCTGTGTGCTGGGGCAACCCCCTGCCCGCGGCAGGAGTTTCATTAAATCGAATGGTACCATGGCCCCAGTCGCACCGTCGCAGGTGAACAACCGGTAGCTCTGCCGGTCACTTTTTCCCGCGGGACTTCTACCCGGCCGGGCTTCTTCCTACGTCCTGTCTCATGGAACTGTTCTACGGGCATCCCGATTGACACGCGCGACGGGTTTTACCGTCGCCCCAGGACGTGCACGCCACGAGCATGAGGAGGGAACCATGCGGCGCCTCTCACGCGACGATGTCGTCAAGACCGTGGATCGAGCCGACGACGTCACCATCGCCCAAATCATCGGAACCGGCGCGACTGTGGAAGAGCTCGCCGAAGCGCAAGCCTGGCTCGCCAATGACGAGCCGATGATCAACGACCTGCGGCCGCTGGCGCACGGACGCGTGCGCGAGCTCGTGGATATTCTTTCGGAGCTCGAGCAGGACCGCGACGAGGAAGGTCCGGCCGGCCCCGGCTCCGGCTCTACGGCCAGCTAGCAAGCGGCCCCAGAAACAGTTCGCCCCGGAGAGACCTCTCCGGGGCGATCTTGTTTGGCGGCGAGTGCCAGCGATCAATTCAGCTTGCGCTTCGACACCGGCGTTTCGAACTGGGTAATCTCCGCGGTCTGAGGTGCCTTGCCGTTGAAGGTCAGCACGTTGCCCGCGGACGAGATCGTAACGCTATCTCCGTCCCTCACCTCGCCGGCCAGGATCATCTCGGCAAGCGGATCCTGAAGGTAGCGCTGGATCACGCGCTTGAGCGGCCTTGCGCCGTAGGCGGGATCCCAGCCCTTGGCGGCAAGCCAGTCGCGTGCGGCCGCGTCCAGCGTCAGAACGATCTTGCGATCGGTCAGCAGCTTCTGCAGGCGCGCGAACTGGATCTCGACGATCCGGCCCATCTCGCTCTTCTGCAAGCGATGGAACAGGATGATCTCGTCGACGCGGTTCAAAAATTCCGGCCTGAAATGTGCCCGCACCGTCGCCATCACCTGCTCGCGCACGGCCGACGTGTCTTCGCCCTCCGGTTGATTCACCAAAAACTCCGAGCCGAGGTTCGAGGTCATGATGATCAGCGTGTTGCGGAAATCGACGGTACGGCCCTGACCATCGGTCAGGCGGCCGTCGTCGAGCACCTGCAACAGGACGTTGAAGACGTCAGGATGGGCCTTCTCGATCTCGTCGAACAGTACCACCTGGTAGGGCCGGCGCCGCACCGCTTCGGTCAGCGCACCGCCCTCGTCATAGCCGACATAGCCCGGAGGCGCGCCGATCAGCCGCGAGACCGAGTGCTTCTCCATGTATTCGGACATGTCGAGGCGGACCATCGCGGTCTCGTCGTTGAAGAGATACTCCGCCAGGGCTTTCGTCAGCTCGGTCTTGCCGACACCGGTGGGGCCCAGGAACATGAACGAGCCGGTCGGCCGGTGCGGGTCCTGCAGGCCTGCGCGCGAGCGGCGTACGGCGGTTGCGACCGCACGCACGGCCTCAGCTTGGCCGACGACGCGCGTGCCGAGTTGCTCCTCCATCTTCAGGAGCTTCTCCTTCTCGCCTTCCAGCATCTTGTCGACGGGCACGCCGGTCCAGCGCGAGACCACCTGCGCGATGTGGTTGGCGGTGACCGCCTCCTCCATCATCTCGCCGGAGCCTTCACGCGCCTCGATGTCCGCGAGCTTCTTCTCGAGCTCCGGGATCCGGCCATAGGCCAGCTCGCCGGCGCGCTGGAATTCGCCGCGCCGCTGTGCATTGGCAAGCTCGACGCGCAAGCCGTCGAGCTCGGCTTTCAGCTTCTGGGCGTTCGAGAGCTTGTTCTTCTCCGCGCTCCAGCGTGACGTCAGCGCCGCCGACTTCTCCTCGAGCTCGACGAGCTCCTTCTCCAGCCCCTCGAGACGGGCCTTGGAGCCGAGATCGCTCTCTTTCTTCAGGGCCTCCTGCTCGATCTTGAGCCGGATGATCTCGCGGTCGAGCGAATCCAGCTCTTCCGGCTTGGAATCGACCTGCATCTTCAGCCGCGCGGCGGCCTCGTCCATGAGGTCGATCGCCTTGTCGGGCAGGAAACGGTCGGTGATGTAACGGTTGGACAGCGTCGCGGAGGCAACAAGCGCGGAATCGGTGATCCGAACTCCGTGGTGCTGCTCGTACTTGTCCTTCAGCCCGCGCAGGATCGAGATGGTGTCCTCGACCGATGGCTCGCTGACGAAGATCGGCTGGAAGCGCCGTGCCAGCGCCGCGTCCTTCTCGACATGCTTCTGGTACTCGTCGAGCGTGGTCGCGCCGATGCAGTGCAGCTCGCCGCGCGCCAAAGCCGGCTTGAGCAGGTTGGACGCGTCCATCGCGCCGTCGGCCTTGCCGGCGCCGATCAGCGTGTGCATCTCGTCGATGAACAGGATGAAGTTGCCGTCGCTCGCGGTCACTTCCTGGAGCACGGCCTTCAGCCGCTCCTCGAACTCGCCGCGATACTTCGCGCCGGCGATCAGCGCGCCGAGGTCGAGCGAGAGCAGCTTCTTGTCCTTGAGGCTCTCCGGAACGTCGCCATTGACGATGCGCAGCGCAAGGCCTTCGGCGATGGCGGTCTTGCCGACGCCGGGCTCGCCGATCAGGACGGGATTGTTCTTGGTCCGGCGCGACAGCACCTGGATGGTGCGGCGGATCTCCTCGTCGCGGCCGATGACCGGGTCGAGCTTGCCGTCGCGCGCAGCCTGGGTCAGATCGCGGGCATATTTCTTCAGGGCGTCATAGGCGTTCTCGGCGGTCGCGCTGTCGGCGGTCCGGCCCTTGCGCAGCGCCTCGATCGCCGCATTGAGATTTTGCGGGGTGACCCCGCCCTTGGCCAGGATCGCGCCGGCCTCGCTGGTCTTCTCCAGCGCAAGCCCGAGCAGGAGGCGCTCGACAGTGACAAAGCTGTCGCCGGCCTTCTCGCCGGCCTTTTCTGCCGCGTCAAAGGTACGGGCGAGCTCAGGCGCCAGATAGATCTGCCCGGCGCCGCCACCACTGACCTTCGGCACCTTGTTCAGGGCGTCCTCGGTCGCCTTCAAAATTGCACGGGAATTGCCGCCGGCACGGTCGATCAGACCGGCAGCGAGCCCCTCATTGTCGTCCAAAAGGACTTTCAGGAGGTGCAGGGTCGAAAACTGCTGGTGCCCCTCGCGCATCGCGAGCGATTGCGCAGACTGGATGAAGCCCCTGGAGCGTTCGGTATATTTGTCGATGTTCATGTCTTTTCTTTCCCTCGGCCTGCCCCTGGAGCCCTCTAAGGCACTCCAAACGGCATCTTCACTGGGTTTCCGCTGGCCGCGTTGACGTTCCTCAACCGGCAACGGTCGTTATCAGCCGGCGCTGGCGCCGGCCTGACCCAGATGTGGGAAGCGTGCCCTCGGATCGAAAGAGGCGACTTCACAAATTCGTGCGCAGACTGGCCTGCTTGGCTCCGGCCGGTCGAATCCCTTAAGTAGCACCATGACACCGAGCCCGACCGCCGAGATCACCGGCCTTTACCGCTACCCGGTCAAAGGCCTGACGCCAGAGCCTCTGCCCCGCGCGCCCTTGCGGGTCGGCCAGACCCTGCCCGCCGACCGCCGCTACGCCATCGAGAACGGCCCGAGCGGCTTCGATCCCGAGTCGCCCCAGTGGAAGCCGAAAATCCAGTTTCTGATGCTGGCGCGCAATGAGCGGCTGGCAACCCTCGACAGCCGGTTCGAGGACGCGACCAACCGCCTGACCATCCGCGAGAACGGCCAAATCGTCGCCAGCGGCGATCTCGAGACTGCCGCCGGGCGCGCCGCCATCGAGGGCTACTTCAGCGCGAACTTTCAGCCGGAGCTGAAGGGCCCGCCAAAGCTGCTTTCCGGCCGCGATCACAGCTTTTCCGACGTCGCCCGCAAGGTCGTGTCCATCATCAATCTCGGCAGCGTCCGCGCCATCGAGACCATGCTCGGCGGCGCCGCCGTGCATCCGCTGCGCTTCCGCGCCAATCTCTATGTCCAGGGCTGGCCGGCATGGTCCGAGCTCGACCTCGTCGGCCAGACGCTCGCGATCGGCCAGGCCCGGCTGAAGGTGATCAAACGCATCGTTCGCTGCCCGGCCACTAATGTCGATCCTGAAACCGGCAAGCGCGACCTCGAAATCCCGCCCACGCTCTCGCGTAATCTCGGCCACATGGACTGCGGCATCTATGCCGAGGTGATCGCCGACGGCGAGATCGGCGTCGGCGACGAGATCGCGGTGGAAGAACCGAAGCTGGTGTGAGCTTTCGCAGGGTGGGCAAAGGCGCTCTTGCGCCGTGCCCACCATTCCTTCGAGCAGACAGAAGTGGTGGGCACGCTGCGCTTTGCCCACCCTACGGATTCCTGAACTCAGTTCGGCATCACGTACGCGTAGATCCGGCCGCGCGAGATCGGCGCCTCGCGGACGCGGTTGCCGTTGTTGCCGGAGATCATGATCGGATTGCCGTGCGCGTCGATGCCGGTGATGATGCCGACATGACCGCCCCGCCGGCCGCGCGACATGACCGCGATCGCACCGACCTGCGGACCGGACACACGCGTTCCGTAACGCGCGAACGAGCTCGCCATGTCGGAGCCGGTGCCCTTATGGCCGGTGTGCTCCAGCACCATGTTCATGAAGCGCGCGCACCACAGGCTGCCGCGGTTCGTCGGATTGCCGCCGAGATAGCGGCGCGCCTCGGAGACCAGCCCCGATCCACCACCGAAGCCGCCGCTCGTTGCCCCGCCGCTGTTCGCATTCGGATCATAGCTGGCCTGGGAGTTGCCGAAGCCGCTCGCCTGCGGTTGCGCAGCGCTGCGCCCGACGCGCGAGCCGCGCGCGAAATGCCGGTAGTGATGATGACTGGTGGCGTAATGTGCAGCGTGGTGCACGTGCCGCGCAGCGTGATGACGATGAGACCGTGCTGACGCCGGAGAAACGAACACGGCCGCGGCCGCGAAGAAGAGAGCCAGCGCGACAACGAGACGCGACAGGCGGTACGCAAACAACTCGAGCATTCTTCATCCTACGTTGACACCCCCAATTCCCGTCGGCCCGTGCGGTGGCCGACATCCACGGGCCGTTAAACCTTTAGATGTGGCGAGAAAAAGACACAGCGCCGCAGCGCGAAATGCCGCGTCCGGGAATTGTTGCGATGACTTTGTGTCGCCGCTGCTCTGAGGCTGCCGCATTGCTGCCAACAGAATTAACTGCGATCCTGTGCACACGGCTCTATGAAGAGGGAAAAGGTTAATGCCCCACGCCACGACCAGGGACGACGTCCGCATCTATTTCGAGGAAGGGGGCCAGGGAACGCCCATCATTTTTCTGCACGAGTTCGCGGCCGACTACACCAATTGGGAGCCGCAGATGCGCTACTTCTCGCGCGGCCACCGCTGCATCACCTATTCCGCGCGCGGCTACACGCCGTCGGATGTGCCCTCTGGCGAGGTCTACACCTACAAGCACTTCTACACCGATGCGCTGGCCGTGCTCGATCATCTCAAGATCGATTGCGCACATCTGGTCGGCCTCTCGATGGGCGCCTATTCATCGCTGCAGATCGGCCTCAATGCGCCAGAGCGCGCGCTGTCGATGACGCTTGCCGGCGTCGGCTCCGGCTCGGAGCTCGAGAACCTCGACGCCTGGCGCAAGCAGTGCCGCGCCAATGCCGAACAGTTCGAGACACTCGGCACCTCCGAGGTCGCCAAGGTCACGCGCGAGGCACCGAGCCGGATTCCATTCCTGGTCAAGGACCCGCGCGGCCACGCGGATTTCTACGCCGCGCTGGCGCGGCATGACGCCAAGGGATCGGCGAGCACAATGCGTGGCTTCCAGGGCGGCCGCCCCTCGATCTACACCATGACGGATGCGATCAGAAACGTCGCGACACCAGCGCTGATCATCTGCGGCGACGAGGACGATCCGTGTGTCGGGCCGAGCCTGTTCCTGAAGAAGCATCTGCCGGCGGCCGGGCTCGCGATGTTTCCGAAGTCGGGCCACGTGCTGAACCTCGAGGAGCCCGCGCTGTTCAACGAGAGCGTGGAGCGGTTCGTCACGCTGGTGGAAGCCGGGCGATGGCCGGTGCGCGATCCGAGGTCGGTGGCTGCAAACTAGCTCGTCATTCCACATTGCGCAATTGCGCAATGGGGATGCGCCGGCAGGCGCAGGCCCGGAATCGATTGTGCCACGAACGCTGAGGCCCGATGGATTCCGGGTTCGATGCTTCGCATCGCCCCGGAATGACGGTGACTACGACTTCCTGCCGCCTCTGCTTAGCAGAAACACACCCTGCTCGCCGAACAGATTCCACACCCACCAGGGCAGCCGCAGCCGGAGCGGGCGGCCATAGAGGTCGAGCGCCTCGGCGCGCTCCATCTTGACACCGATCGCATCGCAGAGCTCGACGAAATCCTTGATGGTGCAGAAGTGGATGTTGGTGGTGTCGTACCAGGTCGCCGGCAGATTCTCCGTGCGCGGCATGTGTCCGCCGATCAGGAGCTGCAAGCGCATCTTCCAGTAGCCGAAATTCGGGAACGACACGATCGCGCGATGGCCGATGCGGAGCAGGTTTTCCAGCACGACCCTCGGCTGCCGCGTCGCCTGCAGCGTCTGCGACAGGATCACGTAGTCGAAGGCGTCATCGGGATAGTTGACGAGGTCGGTATCGGCATCGCCCTGCACCACCGCAAGCCCCTTGGCGACGCAGCGATTGACGCCCTCGCGCGACAGCTCGATGCCGCGTCCGTCGATGCCGCGGGTCTCCAGAAGCTGCAGCAGGTCGCCGTCGCCGCAACCGACGTCGAGCACTTTCGAGCCGGGCTTGACCATCTCGGCGACCAGGAGATGGTCGGCGCGATAGTAGCCGGAATGCTCAGTGACAACGCCGTTGAGAGGCAGCACTTCTTGCACGGACATGTCTCAATCGCCCTTGCTGGTGAGCCCGCGCGCTTTGCCTGCGGATTGCAGGAAGGCGCGCGAGATATCGAAGAATTCGGGCACGTCGAGCAGGAAGGCATCATGGCCGCGATCGGTCTCGATCTCGGCGAATGACACCCGCGCGCTCGACGCGTTCAACGCATGCACGAGCGCGCGCGATTCCGATGTCGGGAACAGCCAATCGCTGGTGAAGGAGACAACGCAGAAGCGGGTCTGGATGCCCGCGAACGCCTTCGCGAGCACGCCGTCATGATCAGCAGCGATGTCGAAATAATCCATCGCGCGCGTCAGATAGAGATAGCTATTGGCATCAAAGCGCTCGACGAAGGACGAGCCCTGGTAGCGCAGATAGCTCTCGACCTGGAAATCGGCGTCGAACGAGAAGGTCGGCAGCTCGCGATCCTGCATGCGCCGGCCGAACTTTCGATGCAGCGCCGCGTCGGACAGGTAGGTGATATGCGCGGCCATCCGCGCCACCGCGAGACCGCGATGCGGATGGATGCGGTGATCGGTGTAGCGGCCGTTGTGCCAGTCGGGATCGGCCATCACGGCCTGCCGGCCGAGCTCGTGGAAGGCGATGTTCTGCGCCGAGTGCCGTGTCGAGCAGGCGATCGCCAGCGCGGAGAACACGCGGCCAGGATAGGCCGCGGTCCACTGCAACACCTGCATGCCGCCCATCGAGCCGCCGACCACTGCGAACAGCGTGTCGATGCCGAGCCGGTCGATCAGCATGGCCTGCGCGCGCACCATGTCGGGGATCGTGATGACCGGGAAATCCAGCCCCCACACCTTACCGGTCGCGGGATTGATTGAGGCCGGCCCGGTCGAGCCCATGCAGCCGCCAATCACATTGGCGCAGATGATGAAATATCGGCTCGGATCAAGCGGGCGACCGGGGCCCACCAGGGTGTCCCACCAGCCCGGCTTGCCGGTGACGGGATGCACATTGGCGACATGCTGGTCGCCGGTCAGCGCATGGCAGATCAGAACGGCGTTGGAGCGCTCTGCGTTGAGCTCACCATAGGTCTGGTAGGCGATCTGGAACGGCGAGAGATCGATGCCGCAATCGAGCGGCAGCGGCTGATTGGCGCCAAAATGCGCGACCTCCGAACTCGGATGATCCACCTCATGCGACCGGTCGTCGGCACTGATCGCGGGACTGGGAATCGACTTGACGCCAACCATCTCGACCTCATTTGCGATCAGCCCCTGCGGGCCGCCGCTGACATCAGGCCATAAAAAACCCGGCCTGAACGATAGGTTCGGCCGGGATCGGATGCGTCCCCGGCCTGTTTAGCGAGTTTTTTAACGTGGCTGCAAGCCGGCCGGCTCAAATGACCACGGAACAGGTAAAAACTACTGGCTTGGGCAGTTTTCGTCAAGTCGCGGTCCGGATTAACCAGATTCGTCTCTACGCCGTCAGCCGGATAGGCCGTCATTTCTCTTTGCTTTCGGCGCTCATCCTGCCTAATCAGGACCTTGACCGCAGCGGATCCGGCCTTGTCGATCCGGCCTTGCCGATCCGCTCTAGAACGCCTCTCAACAGCACTGACAGATATGTCCCAACGTCCGCCCGCGCCACCATCGTTGCAGGAATTGCGCAAGGAGATCGATGCGATCGACGAGGGCATGCATCGGCTGTTGATGCAGCGTGGCGACATCATCGACCGCCTGATCCAGGTCAAGCAGACCCAGGAGGTCGGCTCGGCGTTCCGGCCCGCGCGCGAGGCCAGCATGATGCGCAGCCTGGTCGAGCGCCATCGCGGTATCCTGCCGCTCGATACGGTCGAGAGCATCTGGCGCGTCATCATCTCGACCTTCACCTATGTCCAGGCGCCGTTCGCGGTGCACGCCGACGTCTCGGTGAGCGAGCCCGCGATGCGCGATTCCGCGCGCTTCCATTTCGGCTTCACCGTGCCTTACGTCGCGCATTTCAGCGCACAGGCAGCGGTCGAGGCGGTCGCGAAATCCAAGGGCGATCTGGCGCTGGTCTCGGCGACCTCCAGCCGCACCCCGTGGTGGCTCTCGCTGGAGGAGACGGGCGCGCCGAAGATCATTGCACGGCTGCCCTTCGTCGAGCGTGCCGACCATCCGGCGGCGCTCCCGGTGTTCGTGGTCTCGCGCGTCGCCGACAGCGCCATGGTGACGGAGGTCGAGACGTTCAGCGTGCGTGTGTCGGGCTGGAATGCCGAGATCGCGCGCGCTGTGTCGCCGCTCGCCGAGATCGTGGCGGTGCCCGACACCGCCTTCGACGGCGCGGCGCTGCTGATCTCTATCACTGCGGCAACCAGCCTCGATAAGATCAAGGCAGCCCTGAT
This sequence comes from Bradyrhizobium neotropicale, assembly GCF_001641695.1. Taxonomy (GTDB): domain Bacteria; phylum Pseudomonadota; class Alphaproteobacteria; order Rhizobiales; family Xanthobacteraceae; genus Bradyrhizobium; species Bradyrhizobium neotropicale. The sequence goes on along the minus strand of NZ_LSEF01000107.1, from coordinate 43,290 downwards.
CGATGCGGGGGCCTCCGTCCGCTCCACGGCCCTCGTCGGCAGCCACGCAACGCGCTATACGGTGCCCCCGACCGGGACGAAATCGTAGGCCACGGTCCGTCCCGCCCATCCGGAGTCCAAGATGTCCCGCCCCGTGCCGAACCCCGGCATTCTCGATATTGCGCCCTACACGCCCGGCAAGACGCCGGTGCCGGAGCCGGGCCGCAAGGTCTTCAAGCTGTCGGCCAACGAGACGCCGTTCGGGCCCTCGCCCAAGGCGATCGAGGCCTTCAAGCACGTGGCGACGCATCTGGAGGACTATCCCGAGGGCACCTCGCGCGTGCTGCGCGAGGCGATCGGCCGCTCCTTCGGCCTCGATCCCAACCGCATCATCTGCGGCGCCGGCTCGGACGAGATCCTCAACCTGCTCGCCCACACCTATCTCAGTCACGGCGATGAGGCGATCTCGACCACTCACGGCTTCCTGGTCTACCCGATCGCGACCATGGCGAACGGAGCCAAGAATATCGTGGCGCCCGAGAAGGATCTCATCGCCGACGTCGACGCAATCCTGAAAGCCGTGACGCCGCGCACGAAGCTCGTCTGGCTCGCCAATCCCAACAACCCGACCGGCACCTATCTGCCGTTCGACGAGGTCAAGCGCCTGCGCGCGGGCCTGCCGCAGCACATCCTGCTCGTGCTCGACGCCGCCTATTGCGATTACGTTTCTCGTAACGACTATGAGATGGGGATCGAGCTCGTCGCCACGACCGAGAACACCGTGGTGACGCACACCTTCTCCAAGATCCACGGTCTCGCGGCGTTGCGCATCGGCTGGATGTTCGGCCCCGAGCACATCATCGATGCAGTCAACCGCATCCGCGGTCCTTTCAACGTCTCGACGCCGGCGATGTACGCCGCGGTCGCCGCGATCGAGGACACCGCGCATCAGGCGATGTCGAAGCAGTTCACCGAGACCTGGCGCAACTGGCTGACCGATGAGATCGGCAAGCTCGGGCTCAAGGTGACGCCGAGCGTCGCCAATTTCGTTCTGATCCATTTCCCGACCGACAAGGGCAAGACCTCGGACGACGCCGACGCCTTCCTGACCAAGCGGGGCCTGGTGCTGCGAGCGCTGAAGAACTATGGCCTGCCGCATTCACTGCGCATGACCATCGGCACCGAGGAGGCCAACCGCCTCGTGGTCGAGGCCTTGCGCGACTTCGTGGCCGGCAAATGAGCGCGCATCCGCACTTCCAGCGCGTCGCGCTGATCGGCTTCGGCCTGATCGGAGGCTCGATCGCGCGCGCTGCGAAGCTCCAGGGCCTGGCCGGTGAGATCGTCACCACCGCGCGCTCGGAGAAGACGCGCGCGCGGGTCGTCGAACTCGGCATCGTCGATGAGGTCGTGGCGACCAACGCGGAAGCCGTGAAGGATGCCGATCTCGTCATCCTCTGCATTCCCGTCGGCGCCTGCGGGCCGGTGGCGCAGGAGATCGCCGCGCATCTGAAACCGGGCGCGATCATCTCCGACGTCGGCTCGGTCAAGGGCGCCATCGTCAGGGACATGTCCCCACATCTGCCGCGGGGCATTCATTTCATTCCCGCGCATCCGGTTGCCGGCACCGAGCATTCGGGTCCGGATTCCGGTTTCGCCGAGCTGTTCATCAATCGCTGGTGCATCCTCACCCCGCCCGAAGGCACCGACACCGCCGCCGTCGACCGGCTGCGCGGCTTCTGGGCCGCGCTCGGCGCCAAGGTTGAGGTGATGACGCCGGATCATCATGATCTCGTGCTCGCAATCACCAGCCATCTGCCGCATCTGATCGCCTACACCATCGTCGGCACCGCCGACGAGCTGGCGCAGGTGACGGAGTCCGAAGTGATCAAGTTCTCCGCCGGCGGCTTCCGCGATTTTACCCGTATCGCGGCCTCCGATCCGACAATGTGGCGCGACGTCTTCCTCGCCAACAAGGAAGCCGTGCTGGAAATGCTCGGCACCTTCAACGAGGACCTCGCAAAGCTCACCCGCGCGATCCGGCGCGGCGACGGCGAGGCGTTGTTCGACCATTTCACCCGCACCCGCGCGATCCGCCGCGGCATCGTCGAGATCGGCCAGGATTCGGCAGCAGCGGATTTCGGCCGGCCGCACGCGGCGCTCGACAAGAAATGACGAGCATGGGCCCAGCCGATCAGATCCGGCCGGGCCCACCTCAAAACGCGCAGCGCTCGCGGACGGAAGCAACCCTATTTGCCCTTGGCTGCGTGCGGCATCGTGTGCCGCGGCGACTTCGGCATCAACGGCACAAACGCCATGGCATCCCGCGCGCCGCTGAGTGCGGCAGCGTGATCGCCATTCGGATACTGGGCTGCGAATGCGGCCGGCTCCTGCGACTGCCACTGCGCGAGCGCGGGCGTCGCAAATGCGGCCTGGATGGCAATGGCGGCAATGAACAGCTTGGTCTTCGTCATGGTGGTCTCTCCTGAACCGGCCGCTAGAGTGTGCGGCCGACGTGAAGAGAGACCGGATTTCGCGGCCTCGCATTCCCAGTGCGAGGCCGCATCGCCATCACGATGGCGCGAAGCTGTCGTGACTGCCGCTCAGTAAAGCGGCGGGATCTGCCCGACCTTGATCGGGCCGAGCAGCACCGCACCATCGGCGAAGCGCAACGGGAAGCTGCGGGCCTTCTTGCCTTCCAGCGTGCTCTCGGTGCCGAGCGAATTGATGCCGGCGGCAAGCCCGACATTGGCGTTCTGCTTGACGACCTTGCCGAGGCCGGGAATGGCGCGGTCGAGCGCGCCGAGCAGACTATTCAGGTCCTGCGTCTTCACGCCCGGCGCGACGCGATCGAGCGTCGCTTGCGGCACGCCCTCCTCCAGCATCTTCTCGAGGCCGAGCGCCGGGATCACCCGCTCGAGGCCGGTCACCGTCATCTGCAATTCGCCATCGAGACGACCATTGGCGGAGAGGCCGAGCGTGCCAGCCGCGACCGCGATCATGTCGCCCTGCTGGATCCGCGACTGCACGATCTCGACATGGCCACCGGCGGCCTGGAGCTCGCGGAAGCGCTGCGGCCACGGCTTCGGCGCGAGATCGGAAAGCCCGGTGACCTTCGCCCGCACGTCGGCCTCGAACGGCTCGGCGAGCAGCGGATGAACGCCCTGGATGCTGCCCTGCGCGATCTGGAGCACGGTCTCGATGACCGGATGATCGCGCGACGATCCGTCCGCAAGGCGCCCATGCAGCTCGACCTGCTTTGCGCGCGCCATCGGCACCTGCACGGTGCCGTCGAGACGGTTGATGGCGGGATCGTCGAACACGATGGAGGCGCGCTCCGGCACGGCCGGCAAGCCGACCACGCTGCTGCGGCCCTTGCTCCAGTTCACCACGAACGAGGTCTGCGTGACCCCGTCGGTCAGCGTCGCAGGCGCCTTGAATTCGGCGATGACGAGCTTGGGATCATAGACCTGGGCGACCACCAGGATGTTGTCGAGCTTCGCCGTGAACGGCGTCTTGCTCGCGCTCTGCGACACCAGGGCGACGCTGGCGCCATTGCACTGGACCTCGAAGCGGAACGGGAAGCCCGCGATCGAGCGCTTGGCGCAATCATAGATACGGCCGGACTTGGCCTCCTGAGCGCGCCAGGCGTCGGCTGCCACCTCGGCCTGCGAGGCGGCATAGAACCAGAAGCCGCTCCAGGCAGCGGCGAGGATCAGGAGGAGGACGGGGGCAATGAAAAGGCCCCAACGGGAGCGCCGGCCTGCGGCAACGGTCATATCGGACATACGGCGACCCTTTGACCACAGATTTTGGCAAATGTAAGCGGGGTTCGACCGCGGCGGAAGGCGGAGAATTCGCTTCGCTTGGAGACCCGGTTCTGATAGCCGTGCCCGAAATGTCGGAAATCACCCTCCCCTCCGCCACCACCGCCATGGGCGACCTCTGGGTGTTCGGCTACGGCTCGCTGATGTGGCGGCCGGGCTTCGAATTCGAGGAACGTGTCCCGGCGCGGCTGGTCGGAGAGCACCGCGCGCTCTGCGTCTATTCCTTCGTCCATCGCGGTACGCCGGAGAAGCCGGGCCTCGTGCTCGGGCTCGACCGCGGCGGCGCCTGCCGCGGCATCGCCTTCCGCGTCGCCGAAAAGAACCGTATCGACGTGGTCGCCTATTTGCGGGCACGCGAGCAGGTGACCTCGGTCTATCGCGAGGTGATGCGCTCGGTGTGGCTGGAAAACGATGCGCGGCAGCGCGTATCCGCGCTCACCTATGTCGTCGACCGCGGTCATGCGCAATATGCCGGCCGGCTGTCGCTTACCGAACAGCATCGCCACGTGCTCCAGGGCCACGGCCAGTCCGGCGCCAACCGCGACTACGTGACCGCGACGGTGAAGGCGATCGAGGCCGAAGGCTTTCGCGACACGCAGCTGCATCGGCTTGCGACGATGCTGCATGGTGATGCGCATGCCCTGCACGCGCCGCCTCCGGCCGAAGACCACGAAAATCGCTAGCCGCTCGTCGCCGCGTAGCTCGGCGCGGATCCGATCAGCTGCTCCTGCTCCTTGCGGCCAGCGTCGACGATGCGCCCGGTCGCGTCTTCGATGGTCGTTTGCACGCGGGAGAGAAACTCGTCCTTCGGCAGGCCCGGGGGCAGCGGGTCGAGGAATTCGACCACCAGCGTGCCGGGATAACGCATGAAGGTACGGCGCGGCCAGAACAGGCCGGAGTTGAGCGCGATCGGCAGGCACTGCACGCCGCAGGCCGAATAGATCTGGGCGAAGCCGGTCTTGTAGTCGGGCGGTGCGCCGGGCGCGCGGCGCGTGCCCTCGGGGAAGATCACGAGCTGGCAACCACTGCGCACGGCTTCGCGCGCCCGCCGTGTCATGTCCAGGAGCGCCTTGACGCCGGCGCTGCGGTCGATCGCAATCATGCCCGTCTTGATCAGGAACTGGCCGAACACCGGAATGTTCGTCAGCTGCCGCTTGAGGATGAAGATCGGCCGATCGAAGAACTGGAGGAGCGCGAACGTTTCCCAGAACGACTGATGCTTCGCCACGATCACCAGCGGCCCCTTCGGGATCTTCTCCTGCCCGCGGAATTCGACCTTGATGTTGCAGACCACCCGCATCAGGAACAGCGTCGCATTCGCCCACCATTTCGCGACCGTCAGCATGGCTCGGGGCGGCAATGCGAAGGTCGGCAGCGCCACGATCGCGAGGCACACCAGCACGGCGTAAAACAGCACGTTGAACAGGAGCGAGCGCAGGAAAATCAGGAACATCAACAATCCGATCAATTGGCCTGTGCGGTGGCGGGCCGCCTCGAGGGCTGGCCCGCAGGCTGCTCCGACACTTCGGGTGCAAGGTCAACCCCGAAGTCCTCGAGCTGGACCCTGACCTCGGCCGCGATATATTTGACGTATTCCGACAGCAGCAGCCGCAGGGTCGAGGCCGAGGTCCACCACGGCTCCTCGCGCCATTTGTCGCCGACCACCGCGAACGGGATCAGCGCCGTCTCCGGCATCGCGTGCGAAAACTCCACCAGCGCCCGCGGCATGTGGTAGTTCGAGGTGACCACGATCAGCGACTTGAAGCCGCGCTCCTGCGCCCAGCGCCGCGTCTCCGCCGCGTTGCCGCGGGTCGAGACCGCGGTGCGGTCGAGATCGACGCAGCAATGCATGAAGGTCTGGCTCTCCGGCAGAGTCCGGGAGATGTCGCTCGCCGTGGAGGTCGGGTGCACGCCCGAAATCAGGAGCCGCCTGCCGTAGCCGGCGGCCAAAAGCTCCATCGCGTCCGAGACCCGCGAGGAGCCGCCGGTCAGAACCACGATGCCGTCAGCCTTGCGATCCGGCGCGAGCTCGGCACCGCGCAATTGCGACAGGAACGCGACGAAGCCCGCAGCCGCCGCCACGAAGGCGATCGCAACCGTCGACACGACGGTCGCGCGCAGCCAGCCGCGCGGCAGGTTCGGCGATCGATCGTCGGTCGGCGAGGTCATGCGATGTCGGTGATCCCTTCCCCGGCTGATTTTAAGACGTTTTGAGACGAAGTGGAGTCCGGTTTATTTGGCCTACGAACGCAAAGAATACCAGGCTGCGAACGCGATCCCCCCTCCCCTTCTTGTGGGAGAGGGTGGCTCGCCGCGCAGCGGCGAGACGGGTGAGGGGTCTCTCTCGGCGCAGGAATCTCGCGCAGTGAAGTTGCGGGGCGAACCCCTCATCCGGCGCTTCGCGCCACCTTCTCCCACAATAAGGGGAGAAGGGAAAACGGCGATCTCAATCGACATCGTTCAGCGTCGCGAACAGCGTCTGGCGCGAGGCGACCGCGGTGATCGCGCCGATTGCAAGTGCCTGCACCGCGAGCACGACATAGCCGGACGGCCGCAGCGAGAAGGTGCCGAGCAGCGCCGCGAACTGGTCGCCGACCGGGGTACCGGAGAACCAGCCGGCGATCGACTCGGAGAAGCCGAACACCAGCATGGCGACGCCGCCGCCGATCACTCCGCCCTCGAGGCCTAAGCGGAGGAAATGGCGCAGGAAGCGGTTGGCGATATAGCGGTCGCCGGCACCGACAAAGTGCAGGACCTCGACGATCGGGCGGTTCGCCGCCATCGCGCCCCGGGTCGCGAACGACACCGAGATGATGGTCGCGACGATCACGAGCGCGAGGATGCCGAGGCCCGCGAGCACGGTCGCATTGGTCATCGAGCGCATCCGCTCGATCCAGGCACGGTGATCGTCGACACTCGCGCTTGGGGCCACCTGCGTCACGCGAGCGCGCAAGGCGGCGAGGTCGAGCGACGTGCCCGGCTGCACGCGGGCGATGATCATGCGCGGCACCGGCAGATCGTCCATCGACAGGCCGGTGCCGAGCCAGGGCTCGAGCAGCTTGCCGGACTCCTCCTTGCTGAACNGACCTCGACGATGCCGGCTTGCGCGCGCATCGCCTCGGTAACCGCGACGGTATCGCGCTCGATGTCGCGCCCAGCCTGCGGGCGGACCTGGATGGTGATTTCGCTCGCCACATCCGACTGCCATTCCGCCGCCGAGGCGCTGACCAGCAGCACCGTGCCTGTCGTCATCGAGGCGAGGAAGGTCATGATGGCGACGACGGCGACCAGCGCGCGGCCGTGGATCGAGGCGCGCGGCACGATCGGCGACATGTTGCGCGCCTTGGCCGGCAGCGGCGGACGCTCCTGCCCGAGGTCGACCAGCACGCCGCGGTCATCGGTCCTACTCATAGACGTGCAACCGTCCCTGGTGCAGCACCAGCCGCCGCGCCTCGTACTGGTCCATCAGGCCGATGTCGTGGGTGGCGATGATGACGGCGGTGCCGGACTTGTTGAGCTCGATGAAAAGGCGCAGCAGACGGCGCCCGAGCGTCGGATCGACGCTGCCGGTCGGCTCGTCCGCGAGCAGGAGCTGCGGCCGCGAGATCACCGCGCGCGCGATCGCCGCGCGCTGCTTCTCACCGCCGGACAGGATCGGCGGCAGCGCGTCCATACGGTCGCCGAGTCCCACCCAGCGCAGGAGATCGATGACCTCCTTGCGGTAGCTCGATTCACTGCGGCCCATCACGCGGAACGGCAGCGCCACGTTCTCATAGGTCGTCATATGGTCGAGCAGGCGGAAATCCTGAAGCACGATGCCGATGCGCTTGCGCAAGTCCGCGATCTCGTCCTTGCCGAGTTGCGAGATGTCATGGCCGAACAGGTTGATCAGGCCGCGCGTCGGCCGATGCGACAAGAACAACAGACGCAGCAGCGAGGTCTTGCCGGCGCCGGACGGGCCGGTGAGAAACTGAAAGGAATGCGCCGGAATCTGGAAGCTCAGGTCGCGCAGGATCTCCGGCCCCAGACCGTAACGCAGTCCGACATTTTCGAACCGAACCAAGCTCAGCTCCGTTCGAGAGGGGACGTGGCACGCACCGCGAGGTTTCGCCGCACGCCTGGGAAAGGTTTTGCGGCCGTTATGGTTTCCGGTTCGTTAACGGTCGCCTTGTAGCATTCAAGGTGCCCGGTTTCGCACGATCGGGTCATCGCCGAGGCTGGTCCATGCACATCGTCTGTCCCCATTGTACGACATCCTATGCCATCAAGCTTGCGAGCCTGGGGGCCAATGGGCGGACGGTACGCTGCTCCCGCTGCAAGGAGACCTGGGTGGCGCATCCCGAGGACGCCATCGAGGAGGCTCCGGTCCCGGCCATGGCCGCGGCAAACCAGGCCGACGATCAGTCCGACCTCGCCGAACAGTGGAACTCCTACGCCAGGGACGATGGCGCGGCCGATACGCCCGTGATTGACAGCCCCTCGATCGCCAGCGATTGGCCGGATGGGAACGCTGGACAGACCGAGGACGACTGGTCTGAGGCGGCCCTCTCCGCCGAAGAGGACGGCGCCCAGCACCAGTCCTGGTTCCGCGGCCTGTTCCGCCGGCGCATGGCGCGAGTAAGCCGCGCGGCCGCAAGCCCAGTTCCGCGAAAATCCTATTTCGGCCTGCCGACCGCCTGCGCCGCCATGGGCGCGCTGGTCGTGGCCCTCGTGGTCTGGCGCGCCGACATGGTGCGCCTGCTGCCGCAGACGGCCGCTTTCTACAGGACTGTCGGCTTCGACGTGAACCTGCGCGGGCTGGCCTTCAAGGACGTCAAGCTCTCCAGCGAGACCGTGGACGGCAAGCAGGTGCTGGTAATCGAGGGCGTGATCGTCGGCGAGGGCAACAAGAAGCCGCTCGAGATCCCGCGGCTGCGCTTCGCCGTGCGTGACGCGCAAGGTGCCGAGATCTATGCCTGGAATACGGTGCTGGAGCAGACGGTGCTGCGGCCGGGCGAGCGCGCCTTCTTCAAGTCGCGCCTGGCCTCGCCGCCGCCCGAGGGCCGCAATATCGATGTTCGCTTCTTCAACCGGCGCGACGTGACCGGCGGCAGCGTATGATCGGCGCCGCGGGGTCCCGCACGGGAGGTTAGGGTCCCATGCCAAAAGTTCTGATCGCCGACGACGAGGAGTCCATGCGCACGCTGGTCGCGCGCGCCATCGCGATGGACGGCCACCAGACCGTCACCGCGCAGGACGGCGCCGAAGCGCTGGAGATCCTGATCCGCGAGGACGGCGCCTTCGACCTGCTGCTCACCGACATCCAGATGCCGGTGATGGACGGCATCGCGCTCGCGCTCTCAGTCGCACGCGATTTCCCCGATCTGACCATTCTGCTGATGACCGGATTTGCCGACCAGCGCGAACGCGCCTCGAACCTCAATGCGCTGGTGCATGACGTCGTGACAAAACCGTTCTCGGTCGCCGACATCCGCACGGCCGTCGCCGACGCGCTGGCGGCGAAGAAGGGGTAGCGGCGCGGCAAAGCACTGTCGCTGTCATTCCCAGCGAAAGCCGGGAAGCCAGTACGCCGCGGCTTCTCAATGACCTACCGACGACGCGGAGTACCGGATCGCCCGATTAAATCGGGCGATGACATCGAGTGTGTGGGACGCAAAACGCCCAATCGCACGCCGCCCTTAAGCGAAGCGATGCTGGGGCCACAAATCGCGCCTCAAAAATCCTTCAGCAGCCGCTCGAGATAATCGAGCTCGATCTGCGGGCGCGATTGGTCGCCGAGGCGGCGGCGGAGCTCTTCGAGGATGCGGCGGACCCGCTGGACGTCGATCTCGCCGGGAATCTTCACCGTATAGTCGTCGCCGAATTCGCGGCCGTGCAGGGGCCGGCCGAGCGGATCGGTCTGATTGCCGCCGCTCTGCTGCCGGCCGACTCGATTGCCGGGACCGTCGCCCTGGCCATCGCCATCGCCCTGCTGCATCGCCTCGGCCATCTTCTGCGCACCCTTGCGCAGCGCGTCCAGCGCCTTGCCCTGGGAATCCACGGCACCGTCGGCATTGCCTTCGCCGAGCTTCGAGCCGGCATCGCCCATGGCGCTATCGGCGGAATCCAGGCCGTTGTCGTCGTCGCCCTGATCACCGTCCTGGTCGCCGTCTTGTCCCTGCTGACCCTGGCCCTTTTGTCCCTGTTCGCCCTGCTGGCCGCGCTGTCCCTTCTGGCCGTTCTGCGACAGACCGCGCTTGGCGAGCTCGTCCTGAAGCTTCTTCAGACGGTCGCGCAGCGCCTGCTGGTCCTGCTGGAGGTCGGACATCGACTGGTCGCCCTGCTGCTTGCCGCGCATGCGGTCGCGCCGGGAGTCCTGTCCCTGCTTGAAGGTCTTGTCGCGCAGTTGCTGCTGCTTGCGGATCATGTCGCCGAGCTCGTTGAGCGCCTGCTCCATGTCGCTCTCGCCGGACTGCCCCGGCTGCGCCATCTGCAGACCCTCCAGCATCTGCTGGAGCTGGTCGAGCAGTTGCTTGGCCGCGTCCTTGTCGCCGGAGCGCGACAGGCGCTCCATGCGGTCGATCATGTTGTTGAGGTCCTGCTGGCGCAGGATTTTGGTGTTGGGATCAAGAGGCCGGGCAAGCTGCTGCGGATTGTTGCGGAACTGCTCGGCGAGCTGGCGCATGAAATTGTCCAGCGCCTGGCGCAGGTCCTGCGTGAGCTTCTTGATCTCCTCGTCGCTCGCGCCGCGCTCCAGGGCCTGCTTCAGCGCGTCCTGTGCCGCGCGCAGCGCCTTGTCGACATCGCTGATGTTGCCGTCCTCGATCGTCACCGCGAGCGCCCACAGGCTCGCCACGACCTCGCGCAGAGCATCGTCGGTGCGCGCCGCCTCGAGCTGCCGCGCGACGCTGTGGAGGCCGAGATACTGCCCCGCCTCTGGCGTGAACAATTCAGGCGCAATCATCAGCGCGTCGAGCGCGGCGTAGACATCGGCATTCTTGTCGGCGTCGAGCGCGAGGATGCGGCGCTGCTCGATCAGCGCGCGCGCGAGCGGCTTGGTGAACAGCCGCTCCGGCAGGCGCATGTTGAAGGGTTCGCTTTTCGCCTCGTTGCCAGCCTCGTCCTTGGCGGTCAGCGTGAGCGCGACGTCCGCGCCGGCGTAAGGATCTTCGCTGAGGTCCTTCACGGTCTGGCCGACGCCATTACGTGTGCGCGCGTTCGGCAGCACCAGGGCGAATTGCGGCGGCTGGAACAGCGGCCGTGCCGCCTTGGCATCGCCGTCCTTGGTGCCGTCCCTGGCACTCTCCTTGGCGTCGGCGGGACGCAGGGCGAACTGCGCCTCGGCGCCGGTGACGCCGTAATCGTCTTCGATCTTGTAGGCGAGTTGCAGAGCGCCACGCGCCTGGCGCTCCGGATCCTTGGCGAGTGCGATCGTCGGCGGGCGGTCCGGCGTCGCAGTGAAGGTCCATTGCGGCTGGCCCGAGGGCGCGCGGACATGTGCGGTGCCGTCACCGGTGATGGTGAAGTGCTTCTCGTTTGTACCCTTGGGCGCAGCCTCCGTGGGAGCGGCCTCCTTGAGGCCGCCGGAGACGGCGACATCCAGGCTGCCGCCGGAGGAGCGCACGATCAGTGTCGAGCCGGCGGGAACGGCAAGCGGGCCGCTCGCCGGGAGTGCGGCGGCTTCCTTGTTGGCAGCCGACAGGATCACCGGCGGCTTGGCCGTATAGACCGGCGGGGTGACCCAGGCGTCGACGCGGACATTGGTCGGCGCCAGCACGCCGTTCCAGTCGAAGGCAGCGCCTAACCGCAGGGCGCGCTCGTCGCCCGCGGCGAAGAAGGTCGCCACCAGCATCACCATCACCAGCGCGCGCAGCGCCCAGGGATCATGGATGGCAAGGCGCGGATGCGGCAAACCGGCGCGGATGCGCTTGAGCGAGGCCAGCGTGCGCTCGCGCTGGGCCTGCCACAGCGCCTGCGCGACCGGATCCTGCGAAGTCAGCGTGTCTGTGAGCGTGGTGGCCGGACGGTGACGGATGCCTGAACCGCGGTCGAGCCGGCTCAGGGCCTGCTCGCGGGTCGGCCAGCGGAAGCGAATCAGCGGGAACAGGGCCGTGGCCGCAAGGCCTGCGAAGACAGCGAGACCGATCGCGCGGGCCACCGAGGGCAGAGCCAGCCAGAGTCCGGCCCAGGACACCACCAAGAACAGCCCGGCAACGGTCAGCACGCGCGCCAGATGCGGCCAGGCGCGCTCCCAAGCGATCGCATATGTGGCCCGTTGCAGGGCCTGCGCCAGCTTCAGCCGCGACAGAGCGTCGCCATCGCGGATCGGGTCTGACGGGTCGGGGGTGACGCCGTTCAATCAACTCTCCAGGTTGCCCGGTGAGAGAAGCGTATCACAACGGCAGCACTGAGGCATCCGTTCCTGTACGGGACCCACCCCATTTGCCGCATAACACGAGGACGTGACTGGCCCGGCGCACCCCCGTAATTTCCACGGCGCCATCGAGGAAGACGAGAAGGAAACGTCATGGACAAGAAGATGCACGACAAGGGCCTGGAAGTTCGCAAAGCGGTGCTGGGCGAGGCTTATGTCAACAACACCCTCAAGAACGTCGACGACTTCAACCGTCCGTTCCAGGAGATGCTCAACGAATATTGCTGGGGCACGGTGTGGGGCCGCGAGGAACTGCCGCGCAAGACCCGCAGCATGCTCAACATCGCGATGATCGCGATCCTCAACCGCCAGCACGAATTCCGCGCGCATCTGAAGGGGGCGCTGACCAACGGCGTCAGCCGCGACGAGATCCGCGAGATTCTGATGCAAGTCGCGATCTATGGCGGCATGCCGGCGGCGGTCGACAGCTTCCGGATCGCACGCGAGGTGTTCGCGGAGATCGATGAGAAGGCGTGAAGCGGCAAGAGTGAGGGGACGCACAATCCTCCAACCGTCGTCCTGGCTTTCGCCAGGACGACACCGAGGGTGTGGCGCGCAGCCCCGCTTCAACAACGAACAACAACCAACAAGGAAACACCATGGACATCGGATTCATCGGCCTCGGAAACATGGGTTTCCCAATGGCGCGGCGGCTGATCGAGGCGGGGCATCGGCTCGTCGTATTCGACACGCGCAAGGAGGTCGTCGACAAGGTCGTGGCGCGCGGCGCAACGGCGGCGACGTCGCCGAAGGATGTCGCCGACCAGGTCGAGACCGTGATGGCGAGCCTGCCCTCGCTGCAGGCGTCACTCGCGGTCGCCACGGGGTCGAACGGCGTGATCGAAGGCCAGCGCGTCAAGCGCTTCGTTGATCTGTCGACCGTCGGCTCGCAGATGGCGGCGAAGATTCACGCCCTGCTCGCGGCGCGCAACATCGTGCAGATCGACAGCCCCGTTTCCGGCGGTGTCGGCGGCGCGGAGAAGGGCACGCTGGCGGTGATGGTGTCGGGACCGAAAGCGGAGTTCGAGACGATCAAGGCTGCGCTCGACATGATCGGCAAGGTGTTCTTCATCGGCGAGAAGCCGGGCGCGGCGCAGACCATGAAGCTCGCCAACAATTTCCTCTCCGCGACCGCGATCGTGGCGACCTCGGAAGCCGTCGTGATGGGCGTGAAGGCCGGGCTCGATCCCGCCGTGATGATCGACGTCATCAATGCCGGCTCCGGCATGAACACTGCGAGCCGGGACAAATTTCCGCGCTCGGTGCTGCCGCGAACTTTCGACTTCGGTTTCGCCACCGGATTGATGGTGAAGGACGTGCGGCTCGCGCTTGAGGAGATGAAGCAGCTCGGCCTGTCGATGGAGGTCGCGGATGCAGTCGGCCGCCTGTGGGAAACCGTGATCAGCGCCGAGGGCCCCGATTCCGATTTCACCGCGGCGATCAAGCCGATCGAGAAGAAGGCGGGGGTTGTGGTTGGCGGCGCGAAGAGGGGATTGGCGGGGAAGTAGTTTTCGGGCGCAACGCCCTCCCCGCGTCGTCCTGGACAAGCGAGCGCTTGGCAACGCGTAGCGTTGTCCAATAGCGAGCACTGATCCAGGACCCATAATCACAGGGAGGAGTTTGGCGAAGACTCGTGGTTACCAGCTTCGCGCCGCAACTCCTCCCTGGGGTAATGGATCCTTGCGCCAGGACGACAGCCAAGAGGGGCGCGGCCGTGCCGCCCCTCACCTCGTGATCACAGCCACGGCGCCGGCTTGTCCATCGCGATCAGCTGCTCGACCTCGAGGCGGGGGCGCACCACGGCGTACTGGTCGTCCTTCACCAGCACCTCCGGCACCAGCGGCCGCGTGTTGTAGGTGCCGGCCTGCACGGCGCCATAGGCGCCGGCGGTCATGATGGCGAGGAGGTCGCCTGGCTTCGGCGTCGGCAGCGTGCGGTCGAGGGCGAGATAGTCGCCGGTCTCGCAGACCGGGCCGACGACGTCGGCCATGATCGTCGGAGCGCCCTTGGTGGGCTGCATCACCGGTAGGATGTCGTGATGCGCCTCATACAGCGTCGGGCGGATCAGGTCGTTCATCGCGGCATCGATGATGACGAAGTTCTTGCCGTCGCCGTGCTTCACATAGATCACCTTGGTGACCAGGATGCCGGCGTTGCCGACGATCATGCGGCCCGGCTCGAACATCAGCGTGCAGCCGAGATTGTGGGTGACGCGCTTGACCATGGCGGCATAGGCGTCGGGCGCCGGCGGTGCCTCGCGGTCCATGTAATAGGGAATGCCGAGGCCGCCGCCGAAATCGACATGGGAGATGTTGTGGCCGTCGGCGCGCAGCGTCTGCACGAACTCGGCGAGGATGCGGAACGCGGTCTCCATGTTGGAGAGATCGGTGATCTGGCTGCCGATATGCACGTCGGTGCCGGTCACCTCGATGCCCGGAAGCTTCGCCGCCCGCGCGTAGACTTCGCGGGCATGCGCGATCGGGATGCCGAACTTGTTCTCGGATTTGCCGGTGGAGATCTTTGCGTGCGTGCCGGCATCGACGTCCGGATTGACGCGAATGGAGATGCGCGCGGTCCTGCCCGTCTCGGTCGCAAGGCGCGACAGCAGCTCGAGCTCGGGCTCGGATTCGACGTTGATGCAGAGGATGTCGGCGGCGAGCGCGGCGCGCAGCTCTTCTTCCGTCTTGCCGACCCCCGAGAACAGGATCTTGCTGCCAGGAATGCCTGCGGCCAGCGCGCGCTTCAACTCGCCGCCCGAGACGACGTCAGCGCCGGCGCCGAGCTTTGCCAGGGTGCGCAGCACCGACTGGTTGGAGTTGGCCTTCATGGCGTAGCAGACCAGCACCTTCTCGCCGGCAAAGGCCTCGGTGAAGACGCGATAGTGGCGCTCGAGCGTCGCGGTCGAATAGCAATAGAAGGGCGTGCCGACGGTCGCGGCAAGCTCGGACAGATTCACCGCCTCGGCGTGCAGCACGCCGTTGCGGTAGTCGAAATGGTTCATGGCGTTGGCTCAGTTACCCCAGCTCATCGGCTGGGCTTTTCGTCCAGGAGCGGGTCGAGAACAAACGGTCGTTTCTTGCCCTTGGCCGCCGCCGGCGCGGCGTCCGCGCCGTAGGTGGGATTGAACACGCTCGGCGTCCTCTGGGCTTCGATCTCGGTGTCCGTCGGCGCAGCGCTCGCCGTGGGCGCATTCGAGGCGGTCGGCGGCAGGTCGAGCGGACCCTTGCGGCCGCAGCCGGCAAGCGCGAGCGCCGTCAGGCTAAGGACAATGATGGCCCACCCCGAGCCGGCCGGGCGAAACTTTGACGTCACGACGAGATCCCCACTAGGCGGGGCGCACCATACAGAGATTGGCGCGCTCTGGCGAGAGCCGGATGACCATGAAACATAAGCGAAATTTTGCTCTCAGCCCGATTTTTGCTCTTTTTCCAGCCGCCTCGCCCAGGCCTTGGCCTGGCTGGCGACATTCTTCGGCGCGGTGCCACCGAAGCTGGTGCGGCTTTTCACCGACGATTCGACCGAGAGCATGCCGAGCACGTCCCTGGTGATCTTCGGCTCGATCGCCTGCATTTCCTTCAGCGGCAACTCGTGGAGCGCCACGCCGTCCTTGGCGGCCTGCGCCACGATCCGGCCGGTGACATGGTGGGCCTCGCGGAAGGGCATCTTCAGCGTCCGCACAAGCCAGTCAGCAAGATCGGTCGCGGTCGCGTAGCCCTCGCCAGCGGCGGCCTTCATCTTCGCCTCGTCAGGCACGAGGTCGCGGACCATGCCCGTCATGGCGCGGATCGCGAGCGACAGTGCGGCAAAGCCCTCCATGGCGCCCTGCTTGTCTTCCTGCATGTCCTTTTGATAGGCGAGCGGCAGGCCCTTCATCACGATCAGAAGCCCGTTGAGCGCGCCGATGACGCGTCCGGTCTTGGCGCGCACGAGCTCGGCCGCATCCGGATTGCGCTTCTGCGGCATGATCGAGGAGCCCGTGGTGAACTTGTCGCTGAGCCTGACAAGGCCGACCAGCGGCGAAGTCCAGATCACGATCTCCTCGGCGAACCGCGACATGTGCACGGCGCAGATCGAGGCGGCCGACAGGGTCTCCAGCACGAAGTCGCGGTCGGAGACCGCATCGAGCGAGTTCGCCATCGGGCGGTCGAAGAGAAGCGCCTTCGCGGTGGCGTGGCGATCGATCGGAAACGAGGTGCCGGCGAGCGCAGCGGCGCCGAGCGGCGACTCGTTGAGCCGCTTGCGCGCGTCCTGGAAGCGACCGCGATCGCGCGCGGTCATCTCGACATAGGCGAGCAGGTGGTGGCCGAAGGTCACCGGCTGCGCGGTCTGCAGATGCGTAAAGCCGGGCATCACGGTCGCGGCATGCTCCAGCGCGCGATCCACCAGCGCCTGCTGGAACGCGGCGAGCGCGGCGTCGGTCTCGTCGATCACGTCGCGGACGAACAGGCGGAAGTCGGTTGCGACCTGGTCGTTGCGCGAGCGCGCGGTGTGCAGGCGGCCGGCGGCGGGGCCGATCAGCTCGGACAGCCGGCTCTCGACATTCATATGGATGTCCTCGAGCGCGCGCTTGAACTCGAAGCCGCCCTTGCCGATCTCTGACAAAATCGTGTCTAGACCCTTGCCGATATTTTTCGCATCAGAGGCCGTGATGATGCCCTGCGCGGCAAGCATCGCGGCGTGGGCCTTGGACGCGGCAATGTCCTGGGCAAAGAGGTGACGATCGACGTCGATGGAGACGTTGATCTCCTCCATGATCTCATCGGGACGTTCCGAGAACCGGCCGCCCCACATCTTGTTGCTCATGATCCCTTGCTCACGCCCTGCTTGTCGCTGTGCGGCCTGTGCCGCGCGTTTGCTGGCGGCGGCCAGCCGTATTAAGAGGCCCCTGATAGCCATATCTGCGACCGGATGACAAACGATATGCTCGAACAGAAGCCCTCCGCCACGCGCCGCATCCCCCTCGTCATCGCCACCGTGGCGATCGGGGGCCTAGCGGGCTTTGCCGCGCTGTACGGGCTGGGCCTGAGCCGCGCGCCCAGCGGCGATCCGGCCTGCCGGGCGGCGGTGACCACCGCGCAGAAGATCGCACCGCTCGCCCATGGCGAGGTGGCGGCGCTGACCATGGCGACCGCGCCGCTGAAGCTGCCAGACCTCGCCTTCGAGGACGCCGACGGCAAGCCGAAAAGGCTGTCCGACTTCCGCGGCAAGACACTGCTGGTCAACCTCTGGGCCACCTGGTGCGTGCCCTGCCGCAAGGAGATGCCGGCACTCGACGAGCTCCAGGGCAAGCTGGCAGGTCCGAATTTCGAGGTGGTGGCGATCAATATCGACACCCGCGATCCCGAAAAGCCTAAGAATTTCCTGAAAGAGGCTAATTTGACCCGGCTCGGCTATTTCAGCGATCCAAAAGCCAAAGTTTTTCAGGAGCTTAAGACGATAGGCCGAGCCCTGGGCATGCCGACCTCGGTGCTGGTCGACCCGCAAGGTTGCGAGATCGCGACGATCGCCGGGCCCGCCGAATGGGCGAGCGACGACGCACTGAAGCTGATCCGGGCCGCAGTGACCCCTGCAGCCGCGTCGCTTAAGCCGTGACGTTGAGGTTGCCGCCGACGCCCGCGCCGACATTGGCAAGCGAGGGCTGACCGGCGCCGAGCAGCGTCAGGACCGCGGACTTCTCCGCATCCATGTTCTGCTTCATCACAGTCGCCGATACCTGCGACTGGAGAGCGCCCTGCTGAGCGGCCAGCATGGTGCTGACCATTGCCATCATGTCCATTACGCGAACCCTCGTACCGGCTGCAGCCTAGGCGCGAGGAGTTAACGAGAGGTGGAGACTTCGGACGGTTTCGTGTCCTGGACAGGATGCGACACGAAGAGCCGCAGTAGGGTGGGCAACGCGGAGCGTGCCCATCAATTCCATCACATGATTGGAGATATTGGGGCAAAGCGCTCTACGCTTTTGCCCACCCTACGGCGCCAAAAGATCGATCAGCGCGTCGGAACCGGCTTGGCGCCGCGGTAGTCGTAGAAACCGCGCTGGGTCTTGCGGCCGAGCCAGCCGGCCTCGACGTATTTCACCAGCAGCGGGCACGGGCGGTATTTGGAGTCCGCCAGCCCCTCATGCAGCACCTGCATGATGGAGAGGCAGGTGTCCAGGCCGATGAAGTCGGCAAGCTCCAGCGGGCCCATCGGATGGTGGGCGCCAAGCTTCATCGCCGCGTCGATCGCCTCGACGTTGCCGACGCCTTCGTAGAGCGTGTAGATCGCCTCGTTGATCATCGGCAGCAGAATGCGGTTGACGATGAAGGCCGGAAAATCCTCGGAAACCGCCACTTGCTTGCCGAGCTTGGCGACGAACTCCTTGGCCGCCTCGAAAGTCGAATCGTCGGTTGCAATGCCGCGGATCAGCTCCACCAGCTCCATCAGCGGCACCGGATTCATGAAGTGGATGCCGATGAAGCGCTCGGGCCGGTCGGTGGCGGCGGCAAGGCGCGTAATCGAGATCGAGGACGTATCGGAGGCGACGATCGCCTCCGGTTTCAGGATCGCGCAGAGCTCGTGAAAGATCTTGCGCTTGACCTCTTCCTTCTCGACCGCGGTCTCGATCACGAGATCGCAGTCGGCGAGGTCGTCCAGCTTCTCGGCGAGCGCGATCCGCGCAATGGCCTTGGTCTTGGCGTCCTCGGTGACGACCTTCTTGGAGACCTGGCGCGCCAGATTGCCGTTGATGGTGGCCATGCCCGACTTGAGCCGATCGGCCGAGACGTCGTTGAGCACCACGTCGAAACCGGCCAGCGCCGCGACATGCGCGATGCCACTGCCCATCTGCCCCGCGCCGATCACGCCGACCTTCTTGATCACTGCCGCCATAATGTCATCCACCGGAACGGCGCGCTAAGGCGCGCCTGCCTATCCCCTGAGCCGGGAGGTCCGATTTAACCAGAACCCGGGCTCGAAACCTAGATTGGATGCGCCCCTCCGCGCGCCCCGCGCGAAAGAAAACGCCTCAAAAATGAAACACCGGCCGGAGTGTACCTCTCCGGCCGGTGTTTTATCGCGTTTTTTACTTTCCGAGCTTGGCGAGTTCGGCCGTGAGCTCCGGAACCGCCTGGTAGAGGTCGGCCACCAGGCCGTAATCGGCGACCTGGAAGATCGGCGCGTCCTCGTCCTTGTTGATCGCGACGATCACCTTGGAGTCCTTCATGCCGGCCAGATGCTGGATCGCGCCGGAAATACCCACCGCGACATAGAGCTCGGGGGCCACGACCTTGCCGGTCTGACCGACCTGCCAGTCGTTCGGCGCATAGCCGGCGTCGACCGCCGCGCGCGAGGCACCGACACCGGCGCCGAGCTTGTCGGCGAGCGGCTCGATGTATTTTGCAAAGTTTTCCCGGCTCTGCATGGCGCGGCCACCGGAGACGATGATCTTCGCCGAGGTCAGCTCGGGACGGTCGCTCTTGGCGACTTCCTCACTGAGGAAGGACGACAGGCCCGGATCAGCCGACGCAGCCACGCTCTCGACCGCCGCGCTGCCGCCTTCACCCGCCGCGGAGAAGGTGGAGGTGCGGACCGTGATGACCTTCTTGGCGTCCTTCGACTTCACCGTCTGGATGGCGTTGCCGGCGTAGATCGGGCGCTCGAATGTGTCGGGGGCGACCACCTTGGTGATCTCCGAGACCTGCATGACGTCGAGCAGGGCGGCGACGCGCGGCATCACGTTCTTGAAGCGCGAGGTCGCGGGCGCGACGATCGCGTCATAGGACGGCGCCAGCGAGACGATCAGCGCGGCCAGCGGCTCGGCGAGATCGTGCGCGTAGAGCTCGCCATCGGCGAGCAGCACCTTCTTCACGCCGGCGAGCTTAGCGGCGGCGTCCGCCGCGGCCTTGGCGTTCTGGCCGGCGACCAGCACCTCGACGTCCGCGCCGAGCGCGGCAGCCGCGGTCAGGGCCTTGTTGGTCGCGTCCTTGAGCGACGCATTGTCGTGTTCGGCAATCAGAAGCGTCGTCATCAGAGCACCCCGGCTTCGTTCTTGAGTTTCGACACCAGCTCGGCGACGTCCTTGACCTTGACGCCTGCCTTGCGGCCCGCGGGCTCCGTCGTCTTGAGAACTTCGAGACGCGCGGTGACGTCCACGCCGTAATCGGCGACGGTCTTCTCCGCGATCGGCTTCTTCTTCGCCTTCATGATGTTGGGCAGCGAGGCATAGCGCGGCTCGTTGAGGCGCAGGTCGGTGGTGACGATCGCCGGCCCCTTCAGCTTCACGGTCTGCAGGCCGCCGTCGACTTCGCGGGTGACCTTGAAGTCCGAACCTTCGACCTCGAGCTTGGACGCGAACGTCGCCTGCGACCAGCCCAGCAGCGCGGCCAGCATCTGACCGGTCTGGTTGGAGTCGTCATCGATCGCCTGCTTGCCCAGGATGATCAGGCCCGGCTGCTCTTCGTCCGCAACCTTCTTCAGGATCTTCGCGACCGCGAGCGGCTCGACGGCGCCCTCGGCCTTCACCAGGATGCCGCGGTCGGCGCCCATGGCGAGACCGGTGCGGATCGTCTCCGACGCCTGCGCCGGTCCGATGGAGACCACCACGACCTCGGTGGCCTTGCCGCCTTCCTTAAGGCGCAGCGCTTCCTCGACCGCGATTTCGTCGAACGGGTTCATCGACATCTTGACGTTGGCGAGTTCAACGCCCGATCCATCGCCCTTGACGCGGACCTTGACGTTGTAATCGACCACCCGCTTTACCGGCACTAAGACCTTCATCGATCCTCTTTCACTTATTTTGGGAGGGGGGTTATCAACTGGCGCGGAACCTAAAGGCCTGATCCGGCCCGGTCAACGCGCGAAGGGGCCAAATTTTGGCCGGCCCGAACACTGCCCTCCCAATGGGTCAGCGGTTCTGGCCCGGAACCCACAGCACGTCGCCTGCGCCATTATGATTTGCGAAGCGGCTCGCCACAAACAGGAAATCCGACAGGCGGTTCATATACTGGATGCCAGCCGCGCCGACCGGCTCGCCTGGTCTGGCCGCAAGTTCCACCATCACCCGTTCCGCCCTGCGGCATATCGTGCGCGCAACATGGAGATGCGCAGCCGCCGGCGTGCCGCCCGGCAGCACGAAGGAGGTCAGCGGCGCGAGGTTTTCGTTGAGCGCGTCGATGTCGTGCTCGAGCCGCTCCACCTGGCTTGCCACTACCCGCAACCTTTCCGCCTTGCCTTCGCGCTCGGGCACCGCGAGGTCGGCGCCGAGATCGAACAGATCGTTCTGGATGCGGCCGAGCATCGCATCGAGATCGGTCGCGTCCTTGGTGTGGAGCCGCACCACGCCGATCGCGGCATTGGTCTCGTCGACCGTGCCATAGGCCTCGATGCGCAGATCATATTTGGCCCGGCGCTCGCCAGTGCCGAGCGCCGTCGTGCCGTCGTCACCGGTGCGGGTGTAGATGCGGTTGAGCACGACCATGTTTGCCTCGTTGCTGTCTACGCTAGCGGCCCATCGCCCAGACCGCGAGCATGGCGACGACGATCGCCACGAACTGAAGCAGCACGCGCCAGCGCATCAGCTTCTGCGAGGTGTCGGGCGAGCCGCCGCGCATCATATTGACGAGACCGAGCAGCAGCACCACCGCCACGGCGCCGGCTGCCACCGGCAGAATGAAAGAACTCAAAAGGGATGCCATTGAGAGTAGATAACACCGTGCCGGCTGCTTCGCTATCTCCCCCACCCTGTCATTCCGGGGCGCGGCGCAGGGGCCGCGAAGCGCGCCCCGGAATGACGACGGGCGCTTCGCGATCTGGCTTTTAGGTCCATAATATCAGATGGTAGCAGGATGATTTCCGATCTACGCCAACTGCCAGCCTTCTTCGCCTCTCCCCCCGCGCGGGGAGAGGGAGCAGCATCAGCCAAGTAGGTGGCGCGTGAAGGCGGTTCGCTACCTCTATATCGTCGTGATGGATGCGTTCTATACGTTCCTAGCCGATGACGGCTGGGCGATTGCGAGCCATATCGCGCTGTCGACGCTGATGGCGCTGTTCCCGTTCCTGATCGTGCTGACCTCGCTCGCCGGCTTCTTCGGCTCCAAGGAACTCGCCGACCAGGCCGCCGGGCTGATGCTGCAGGTCTGGCCCAAGCAGGTCGCAGATTCCATCTCCAGCGACGTCCACGATGTCCTGACCACCACCCGCACCGACGTACTGACCATCGGCGCGGTGCTGTCGGTCTATTTCGCCTCGAACGGCGTGGAGGCGCTGCGGGTCGCGCTCAACCGCGCCTACGCGGTGGTGGAGATGCGGCGCTGGTACTGGCTGCGGCTGGAATCGATCGGCTACACGCTGGTCGCGGCCTTCACTGCGCTCGCCATGGCGTTCCTGATCGTGCTCGGCCCGCTCCTCATCGCGGCGGCGCGGCGACACATCCCGCTGTTCGTCGAGTCCAACGAGAGCATCCTCACCTGGCTGCGCTATGGCATCACCATCGGCGCGCTGGTGGTGGCGCTGTTCATCCTGCACGCCTGGCTGCCGGCAGGCCGGCGCGGCTTCCTGCAGATCCTGCCCGGCATCGTCTTCACCGTGGTGGCGTCGCTGATCTCCGGCATCGTGTTCGGGCAATATCTGGCGCGCTTCGCCAACAACTACGTGACCATGTATGCGGGGCTCGCTTCGGTGATCATCGCGCTGGTGTTTTTGTATTTCATAGCCGCGATCTTCGTCTACGGCGGCGAGCTCAACGCCGCGATCATCAAGTCGCGGCTTCCTCACGGCGTCTCGCTTCAAGCAGCGCAGTCGCTAAAGCCCGCGGGGACACAGGCTTGATCAGGAAGGCGTCGGCGCCGGCCTCGCGCGAGGCCGCCTCGTCCTCGCCGCGGCCCGACACTCCGATGATGGGGATTTGAGCGAGCGGCGGCGACATGGTGCGGATCCGCTTGATCGCCTCGATGCCATCGATGCCCGGCAGCACCATGTCCATCAGCACCGCGTCGAAGGCGCCCTGCGCAATCCGGTCGACCGCATCCTCGCCGCGCCCGATGAACTCCGCATGATGGCCGAGCTCGGTCAGGATGGTGTTGAGCACGACGCGGCCGAACGGATTGTCCTCGACGCTGAGCACGCGCAAAGCCGCCATCGCATCCGCCTCAGGATCTTCGCACCCGCCGGACGGGCCTGATCCCGACGCATCCAGCGACACCGTCAGCGTGAAGGTGGCGCCGCCGCTGCGCCGCGGCGCAACCGTGATGTCACCGCCCATCGCACGCGCCAATTGCTTCACCGAGGACAGCCCGAGCCCGGCGCCGCCGAAACGCGCGGCGATGGTGACATTGGCCTGGGTGAACGGGCGGAACAGCCGCTTGATCTCGGCCATGGTCAGGCCGATGCCGCTGTCGGACACCGCAAAGGCGACGCCGACCCTGCCTTTGTCCTTCGTTTTGCCCCTGCCCTTCTGCGGACGCCAGGGCACGACCGCGAGCGCGACGCCGCCCTCGTCGGTGAACTTCACGGCGTTGTCGATCAGGTTCTCAAGGGCGGCGCGCAGGCGGACGGGATCGCCGACCACCGGCCCGGAAAGCTTGCCGGAGATCTCGACCTGGGCCTGAAGTCCTTTGGCCGCGGCACGCCCGGCGAGCGAATCACCCATGCTGCGGGCCAGCGCCCGCAGGTCGAACAGGTCCTGGCGCAGCGCGTTTGCCCCCTTCCCGGTCTTGGCCGCGTCCACGAACAGGGTGGCGAGGCTCGCCAGGTGCTCGGCGCCGGCCTTGATGGTATCGGCCCAGCGCCGCTCCCGCTCGCCGAGATCGGAGGTCGCAAGCAGGTCGCTGATCGCCAGAATTCCGGTCAGGGGTGTGCGGACCTCGTGGGCGAAGGCGGCCAGCGCCGCCTGGACCACGTCCGGCGTTGCGGCAGCAGCGCGTTTACGCGTCGCGCCAACCGCCCCGGACCGCTTCCGAGGCGGCCGCCTGGACGTCCGCGTAGTGCGCGATGCGCGCGTTTTCGCCGCCATAGATCCCCTTCGAAGTATTCCTTCGAACCCCCGGGCCGTCAGGCGAGCATCGCACGGAGGAACACTCCGAGTCACGGCGACCTTTTGCTAAACCCCAGAGAAACTTAACCTAATCCCACCAGCCGGCGGACGTCCGCGGGCGAGGCACCAGCGGAGCGCAACTCCCGCAAACCGGTCGAGCCGGTCGATTTCGAGAGCTTCCGCCCCTCAGCATCCCGAATCAGCCGGTGGTGGCGGTAGGCGGGCTCCGGCAGGTCGAGTAGCGTTTGCAGCAGCCGGTGCACCGAGGTGGCGTGAAACAGGTCCTGGCCCCGAACCACCTCGCTCGCGCCCTGGAGCGAATCATCGACCACCACCGACAGATGATAGCTCGTTGGCGTCTCCTTGCGGGCGAGGATCACGTCGCCCCAGGCTTCCGGCCGCGCCGCGACGAGGTTGCGCTCGCCGTCCGGCCCCTCGCCCAGTTCGCGCCAAGTCAGTTCGCCGCCGGTCAGGCCGGCAACGCGGCGGCAGGCAGCCATGTCGAGCCGCAGGGCATAGGGCGCCCCGGCCGCGATGAGGCGAGCACGCTCGTCGGCAGGTAGCGATTTCGCGGCGCCGGGATAAAGCGGCGCCCCGTCGGGATCGCGCGGCCAGGACCCGGCCGCCTCGCGCGCGGCTGTGAGCCTTGCGATCTCGGCGCGGCTTTCGAAGGAGGGATAGACCAGGCCGAGCGCGGCAAGCTTCTCCAGCGCGGCGCGGTAATCGGCAAGATGCTCCGACTGCCGCCGTACCGGCGTCTCCCAGGCGATGCCAAGCCAGGCGAGGTCGTCGTAGATCGCCGTCTCGTATTCGGGCCGGCAACGCGTCGCGTCGATGTCCTCGATCCGCAGCAACAGCCGCCCGCCGGTCTCGCGCGCTCGATCGAAGTTGAGCAGCGCGGAATAGGCGTGGCCAAGATGCAGGAAGCCGTTCGGGCTCGGAGCGAATCGGAAAACGGGTGGCGACATACGACAGATCTCGTCATGGCCGGGCATAGCCGTCCGAAGGACGGCGTCGCTTCCGCTCGCCTACTTCCCGGCCATCCACGTTCTTCGGTGCCACATGGCGACCATGTCAAGGTGGCGGAGGAATACGACGACCGTCACTCATGCTAACAATGACGTGCGGTTGGAAAGACGTGGATGGCCGGGACAAGCCCGGCCATGACGTCGCAGAGAGTTTGCCGAACCACGATGACCATCCACCTCGAAACCCAGTCCGACCTCGAAGAGGCCGTACGCACGCTGGTGAAACGCGACCCGCGCCTAAAACCCGTATTCGAGGTCGCCGGCATGCCCGCCTTGCGGCGGCGCGAACCGGGCTTTGTGGGGCTTGCGCATATCGTCTGCGGGCAACAGCTCTCGACCGCGAGCGCCTCGGCGATCTGGGGGCGGCTGTCGGCCGCCTTCGATCCGTTCGACCATGACGCCGTGCGCCGCGCCCGCACCGATCGGCTGGGGCGGCTTGGCCTCTCCGCTGCGAAGATCAAGACGTTGAAACATCTGGCGCGCGAGATCACCGCGCAGCGGCTGAACCTCGAGGTGCTCGCCGAAGAAGATGCCGACGCCGCGCATCACACGCTGATCTCGCTGCCGGGCATCGGGCCGTGGACGGCGGACGTCTATCTCTTGTTCTGCCTCGGCCATGGCGATGCCTGGCCGGCCGGCGACCTCGCCGTGCAGGAGGGCATTCGCATCGGGCTGGGGCTGAAGGCGCGGCCGACGGAAAAGCAGATGGCTCCGCTCGCCGAACCCTGGCGGCCCATGCGCGGTGCCGCCGCGCATCTGTGGTGGAGCTATTATCGCGCGGTGAAGAAGCGCGAGGGCGTGCTGACGGCCTGAAGCGGCCGAACAACGTTTAAAACTATGTTGCTGTTGCAAACCTAGCGCGAGTGACCGATGAGATCCGGCGCGAACCAAAGCCGGGATAAACACCATGACAGCCACCGACTTCATCGTTGCGCGGGACGATCTCGAAACGTGCAAGACGATCGCAACCGAGCTTCCTGCAGGCGAGTCGCTCCCGCAG
The DNA here is from genome assembly GCF_001641695.1 of Bradyrhizobium neotropicale. GTDB lineage: Bacteria > Pseudomonadota > Alphaproteobacteria > Rhizobiales > Xanthobacteraceae > Bradyrhizobium > Bradyrhizobium neotropicale. The sequence continues at coordinate 17,036 of NZ_LSEF01000107.1, read as the reverse complement.
GACGCACTGCTCGTGAAGGTCGACCGCTTCGCCTTCACCGCCAACAACATCACCTATGCAGTGCTCGGCGACGAGATGAAATACTGGCAGCTGTTTCCCGCGCCGAACGGCTTCGGCAACGTCCCGGTGTGGGGCTTTGGCGAGGTGATCGCCTCAAACCATCCGAACGTCGCCGTGGGCGAGCGGCTGTTCGGGTATTTCCCGATGGCGACGCATCTCGTGATCGAGGCGACCGACGTCAGCAAGCGGGGCTTACGCGATGGCGCCGCGCACCGGCAAGGCGTGGCGCCGGTCTACAACGCCTATGCGCGCGTGACCGGCGATCCCGCTTACGCCGGGCGGCAGGGCGACTACCAGGCGCTGCTGCGGCCGCTCTTCATGCTGTCATTCCTGGTCGACGACTTCCTTGCCGAGAACGACGATTTTGGCGCGCGGACCGTGCTGCTCTCGAGTGCCTCGAGCAAGACCGCATTCGGGCTTGCGCATCTCCTCCACACGCGCGGCCGCAAGGCGATCGGGCTGACCTCGGCCGGCAATATCGGATTCGTCAGCTCGCTCGGCTGTTATGACGAAGTCGTCACCTATGACAGCGTGACGTCACTGCCGTCGGGTACGCCGGTCGCCTTCGTCGACATGGCCGGCAACAGCGCGCTGCGCGCCGGGCTGCACCATCACTTCTGCGATGAGATGAAATGCTCGGTGCGCGTCGGATTGACGCATCGCGCCACCGAGGCCGACGAGGGCGTGCTGCCCGGCGCCAAGCCGCGCTGGTTCTTCGCGCCCGACCAGATCCGCAAGCGCGCCAAGGAATGGGGCCCGGGCGGCATCGAGCAGCGTTTTGGCGCGGCATGGTCGGGCTTTGCGCCGCTGCTGGAGAGGTGTCTCGCCGTGGTCGAGAGCCGCGGACCGGAGGCGGTGCGGCAGGTTTATCTCGACACGCTGAAGGGTCGTATTCCGCCTGAGCAGGGCCACATGCTCTCGCTGCTCGGGTAACCGGCTTTTGGACGCCACCGAAACCAGATAGCCTCGGCATCTCTTATTGGAGCATGATCTTTCGGAAAACCGCTGCACACTTGGCGCTGCGCGGCCCTCCGGGTCCGGATCATCGAGGAAACGCCGCGAAGACGGCCACGAGGTCGCGCATGCTGGACAGGACGAAGGATATTTCCGCGCAGGCCTGGCTCGACGAGTTCGAGCGCGCGCTGGGCCAGCCCGATCGCGCCGCACTGGACCGCCTCTTCCTCGTCGACAGTTTTTGGCGCGATGCGCTGGCGCTGAGCTGGAACCTGCAGACCATCGCCGGCCGCGAGGCGATCGCGCACGAGCTGACTGCGCTCGTGCCCAAGGTGGCGCCAGGCAATTTCAAGATCGCGCCCAATCGCGCGGTGCCACGCTGGGTGACGCGCGCCGGCACCAACAATATCGAAGCGATCTTCAATTTCGAAACTGCGATCGGCCGCGGCAACGGCATCGTCCGGCTTGTTCCTGATTCCGCTGATGGCGACCGGCTGAAAGCCTGGACGCTGCTCACCGCCCTCGACGAGCTGAAGGGCTTTGAAGAGCAGCTCGGCACAACGCGCCCGCGCGGCCAGGCCTATTCGCGCGATTTCCGCGGGCCGAACTGGCTCGATTTGCGCAAGGCATCGAACGACTACACCGATCGCGACCCGGTCGTGCTGGTGGTCGGCGGCGGCCAGGCCGGGCTCGCGATCGCGGCGCGGCTAAAGCAGTTGAAGGTCGACACGCTGATCGTCGATCGCTGGCCACGCATCGGCGACAACTGGCGCAAGCGCTATCACGCGCTCACCTTGCACAACCAGGTGCAGGTCAATCACCTGCCCTACCTGCCGTTCCCGCCGAACTGGCCGGTCTATATCCCCAAGGACAAGCTCGCCAACTGGTTCGAGGCTTACGTCGACGCCATGGAGCTGAACTACTGGAACGGCACCGAGTTCGCGGGCGGCGCCTACGACGACGCAAAGGGCCACTGGACCGTCACGCTCCGCCGCGACGGCACGACGCGCACCATGCATCCTCGCCACGTGGTGATGGCGACCGGCGTCAGCGGCATCGCGAACATGCCGGACATTCCGAGCCTTGAGAATTTCAAGGGCACATTGCTGCATTCGAGCCGCTATGACGACGGCGAGAACTGGAAAGGCAAGCGCGCCATCGTCATCGGCACCGGCAACAGCGGCCACGATATCGCGCAGGACCTCTGCTCGAGTGGCGCCGAGGTCACGCTGGTGCAGCGCTCGCCGACGCTGGTGACCAATATCGAGCCGTCGGCGCAGCTTGCGTATGCGACCTATAACGAGGGCACGCTCGAGGACAACGATCTGATCGCGACCTCGATGCCGACGCCGCTCGCCAGGAAGACCCATGTGATGCTGACGGAGCAGTCCAAGGAGCTCGACAAGGAGCTGCTGGACGGTCTGCGGCGCGTCGGCTTCAAGCTCGATTTCGGCGAGGCCGGCACCGGCTGGCAGTTCAAATACCTCACCCGCGGCGGCGGCTATTATTTCAACGTCGGCTGCTCCAACCTCATCGTCGAGGGCGCGATCAAGCTGACGCAGTTCGCCGACATCGAGGGCTTCACGGCAGAAGGCGCGCGGATGAAGGATGGATCGAGCGTTCCGGCCGACCTCATCGTGCTCTCGACCGGCTACAAGCCGCAGGAATATCTGGTGCGAAAGCTGTTCGGCGATGCCATGGCCGACCGCGTCGGCCCAGTCTGGGGCTTTGGCGACGGCTTCGAGCTGCGCAACATGTATGCGCGCACGAAACAGCCCGGGCTCTGGTTCATCGCCGGCAGCCTCGCGCAGTGCCGCATCAACTCGAAATACCTCGCGCTCCAGATCAAGGCGATCGAGGAAGGGCTGCTGGGGCGGGAGGTGGTCACAACGTAAGCCAGTCGTCATTCCAGGGCACGCGAAGCGTGAACCCGGAATCCATTCACCCCCGAAATCCGCGGCGCGATGGATTCCGGGTTCGCGACTTCGTCGCGCCCCGGAATGACAGCCAGGAATCACTCCACCTTGATCCCCGACGCCTTGATGATCGGCCACCAGCGCTCCGCCTCTTCCTTCTGGTAGGCACGCAGCGCTTCGGGAGATTGCTGCATCAGGGGCGAGACCTGGATGCCGAGCTCGGCAAAGCGCTGCTTCACCGGCGAGCTCGCCAGGATCTGCACCATGGCCGCGTTGAGCTTCGCGACGACGTCTTTCGAAGTTCCCTTCGGTACCCACAGGCCGTACCACAGCGACGCCGAGAAGCCAGGCAAGCCGGCCTCATCCGCGGTCGGAACGGTCGGCCAGGACGGCGAGCGCGACTTGCTCGTGACCGGGAACGACTGGATGCTGCCGGCGCCGACGAGCGATTTGAAGTTCGAGGCCGGCTCGATCATCGCATCGATCTGGCCGGCGACGAGGCCCTGCATCGCCGGCCCGTTGCCGCGATAGGGCACGAACTGGAATTTCGTGCCGGTTTCCTTCTGGAACGAGATGCCGGCGAGATGACCGGTGGCGCCGACACCGGCGATGCCGACAGAGGCCTTGTCCGGATTGGCCTTCAGCCACGCGATCAATTGTTTGAGATCGTCAGCGGGCAGATCCTTGCGGCCGACGATCAGCAGCGGCTCGCCGCCGATCAGGATGACCGGTTCGAGAGCGCGCAACAGATCGAACGGCAGCGCATAGAGCCCGCCAGTCAGCATGTGCGTGGTCGAGGTTCCAATCGACAGCGTGTAGCCGTCGGCCGCGGCGCGGACGGCACGGCTGACGCCAAGCGAGCCGGCCGCACCGCCGACATTCTCGACGACGATGGGCTGCTTCAGCACGGCATGCAGTCGTTCACCGAGGAACCGCGCCAGTGTGTCGGTGGCACCGCCCGCCGGGAACGGCACGATCATGGTGACGGGGCGCGCAGGATAATCCTCGGCTATTGCGCACCGAATCGACGCAACACCGAGCACGGCCGCGAGCAGCACGGCGAGCCAGCCACGCATGAACCCTTCCCAAATCGCGGCGTTTTTGAGCGTTTGCCACCCCGCGGCCGCATTGCTTGCGCCTGAATAAGTCTCTCAGCGGGCTTCACAATCCCGTCACGCTGCATGTAGTATGTCAATACATGCTGCTTCGCAGCGTATATGGAGGCCGGGAGCGTTACTTGAACGCACATGTCTCGCAGGGCAGTTGGCCGGTGTTGGTGCTGAATGCGGACTTCCGGCCGCTGAGTTATTACCCGCTGTCGCTCTGGTCCTGGCAGGACGCGATCAAGGCGGTGTTCCTCGACCGCGTCAACATCGTCGCGCACTACGATCAGGCGGTTAGAAGTCCCACGCTGGAAATGCAACTGCCGAGCGTCGTCTCGCTCAAATCCTTCGTCAAGCCGACCACCCACCCCGCCTTCACCCGATTCAACGTCTTCCTGCGCGATCGTTTCGCCTGCCAATATTGCGGCTCGCCCGAAGACCTCACCTTCGATCACATCATCCCGCGCAGCAAAGGCGGACAGACCACCTGGGAGAACGTGGTCGCGGCCTGCTCGCCCTGTAACCTGCGCAAAGGCAATCTGACACCGGCGCAGGCAAAGATGTTTCCGCGCCAGACCGCGTTCGCGCCGACCGTGCACCAGCTCCACCGCAACGGCCGCCTCTTCCCGCCGAACTATCTGCACGACAGCTGGCTCGACTATCTCTACTGGGATACGGAGCTGGATCCGTAGGGCTGGCGTTGGCCCTCACACCCCAATCGCATTGCGCGCCACCACGTCGCGGTAGAACGCTGCGCTCAGTTTCGGTACCCTCGCCTGGGTCTCAAAGTCGACGCGGTAGAGGCCGAAGCGCTTCCCGTAGCCAAAAATCCACTCGAAATTGTCCATCAGGCTCCACAGGAAATAGCCGCGGATCGGGACGCCTTCGGCGACCGCACGCTGCATCTGGGTCAGGTAGTTGCGCAGGAACATGATGCGGTCGAGGTCGTAGACCTGGCCGTCAGCGGCGAGCTTGTCCTCGGATGAGGCGCCGTTCTCGCTGATATAGATGGTGTCGATGTTCCAGATTTTTGCAGCGATGCGCGGCGCCCAGTAGATCACCTCGGGGCCGATCCGCAGCCATTCCGAATTCATGCGCGGGAACGAGGTCGGAAAAGGCAGCACGTGAAAGCCCGGCGCGCGGTCGGAGGCGGTGACGTAGAACTGCGGAGCATAGATGTTGAGGCCGACGAAATCGTTCGGCGTGCCGATGATCTTCAGCTCATCAGTGGTGAATTTCGGCGCGTCGGCGCCGGCATAGGCGAGGAAACCGTCGGTGTACTTGCCCTCCAGCACCACGCCGAGAAAGCCGGCGTTGAGCTCGCGCGTCGCGATCTCGGCGGCGCGGATGTTCTCCGCCGTCGCGATTGCCGGCACGCAGGCCGCAATGTTTTCCGCCGCGCCCACCTTGGTGCCGGCGCGCCCCGAGGCGCGGATCGCCTGCACGGCGAGCCCGTGCGCCAGCGCGACGTGATGGCGGGCCTGATTGAGCTGCGCCGTCGGCAGCTTGAGGCCGGGCGCATCGATGGCCCAGCCATAGCCGAAATTCACGAAGCGCCCGACCTCGTTCACGGTGAAGATGGTCTTCACGCGATCGGTCAGGCGTGCGGCGACGTAAGCGGCGTAGTCGGCAAAAGCCTTCGAAGTGTCGCTCGACTGCCAGCCGCCGACACGATCCTGGAGCGTCTGAGGCAGGTCCCAGTGATAGAGCGTGGCGTAGGGCTCGATGCCGTTGGCAAGCAGCTCGTCGACGAGGCGATTGTAGAAATCGAGTCCCTGGGGGTTGGGCTGCCCCGTGCCGTCCGGAAACACCCGCGGCCATGCGATCGAGAAACGATAGGCCTTGACGCCGAGCGCCTTGATCAGCCCGACGTCCTCCTTGTAGCGATGATAATGCTCGTTGGCGCGATCGCCGGTGGTGCCGTCCTCGATCTTGCCTGGCGTGTGGCTGAAGACATCCCAGATCGACTTGCCACGGCCGTCCTCATTGACCGCGCCTTCGATCTGGTAGGACGAGGTGGCCGTGCCCCACACGAAATCCTTCGGGAAGCGCGCCGGCGCGTGGGTATCGCTTTCGGCGGCGCTTGCGCGCGTCGTCATGCCGAGCGCGGCGAGGCCGGCAAGCCCTGCAAAAGACCGGCGCGAGAGGTTCGCGAACATCGTCATCTCCGCGCCTGCTCCATGTCGATCTGATAGGCGGAAATCCGGTCGATCTCGAATGCGACGGTCGAGGGCGATTCCGCATCGACCGGACCGACACCGAGAAAGAACTTCGATCCGATCGCGAGATTGACGATCATGTACATGGGATCGTCGAAGCCGATCGGCACCTTGATGTCGGAGACCGGCCTGCGGTCGATGAAATAGACCAGGCGATCCTCCTCCCACAGCACACCGTAATTGTGGAATGTGTTGGAAGCATCCGCGACGCCGAAGTCGAAGCCGCAGGACTGGATCTTGCCGGTTGCCGGAATTCGCCAGTGCGTCGTCATCACCATGTCGCCCGACCGCTCGCCGCGGCCTTCGAGCACATCGACCTCGGGCGGCCAGCCGCCGTCATCCGCCAGCATCCAGAACGCCGGCCATACCGCGTGACCGATCGGGAGTTTGGCGCGGATCTCGAAATAGCCGTGCTTCTGCGAGAACGTGCCCTGTGTGGTCAGGATCCCCGAGATGTAGTCGTTGTTGAACAGCACGGATTTCAGCTCCGGCGGAGTGCGGCTTGCGACGATCGAGAGCACGCCGTCCTTCACCTTGAAGGGATCGAGCCCGAGCGGCGTGGTCGCGCGGCCGGCGTAACGTGGATCGACATAGATCTGCTGCTCGCCATTGGCGCTGGTCTTGCGCTTGAAATCGGAGCCGTCGCCGCCCCAGTAGCGCGCTTCCGGCCAGGCCGCGCCACCAGCGTAATGCGGCACCCAGCGTCCGCTGGACAATGGATGCTCGTCAAAGTCCTCATTGAAGGTCCGGCGCAGCGGCCGGAAGACGAGCGAACTCGGATTGACCGTCTCGAGCCTGCGGCACTCGATCGTGGAGGGATCGGTCGTCACTTGCAGCGAAATGCTGTCGGGCGCGACGTCGAGGTCGTCCCGCGCGACGCCCGGTGCGGGCACAGCGAACAGGCCGATCGCGACCCAACTGCCCTTCGTCCAACGGCCGATCATCACCGCACATCGAACATGCCAGGAAACGCACGCGAGGTTAGCTCCTCGGCATTCCGCCGGGCAAGAGCGATGGTGCATCCCGGAGACTTTCACGAGCAGCATCAAGGCTACAGCCCAGGATTGCCAATCCACGCCGGATGTGATCTATAGCCGCTCCGCGTCGAGCATTCCGCTCCGCTTGAACAGGAGACAGACGATGACGAGCATCGCTCGCTGCTCCACCTGGAGCCGCCAGGCCTAGAGACCTCGCGTGAGGCGAGGAACCGGGCCACAGCCTACGCGCGCCTGAGCGCGTATTTCTCCCTGCCTTTCTCCTGGATTTTTGACATGGGCAATCCTCCCATCGTGGACGGCCGCGCGCCGGTCCACACTTTCTACTCATCCAAGACCTGGATCGAGGGCGCCGCCGTGCACCAGCTCGAGCAGGTCGCAGCGATGCCCGGCATCCGCACTGTGGCCGGCATGCCGGATCTTCATCCCGGCAAGTACGGCCCGGTCGGCTGCGCCATCCTCGCCGACCGGATCCATCCGGCCTTTGTCGGCTCCGACGCGGGCTGCGGCATGGCGCTGTTTGCGCTCGACGTCCCCGTGCGCAAGCTGCGCATCGACAAGGCCGCCGAACGTCTGCGTGACATCGAGCGTCCCTTTGACGGCGACATCAGGGGCGAGATCGAAGCGGCGGGACTTGAACCGTCCGCCTTCGATTCTGCGCTCGGCACGATCGGCGGCGGCAATCATTTCTGCGAATTGCTTGCGGTCGAGGACGTCGTCGATACCTCATTCGGTATCGACCGCTCGCGCGCTCATGTGCTGGCGCATTCGGGATCGCGTGGCCTCGGCCACGCCCTGCTCGAAAGCCAGATCACAGAAGGCCTGCACCCGATCGATCCCGACAGCGAGCCTGGGCGCGCCTATTTGCACGCCCACGATCACGCGGTTCGCTGGGCCACCGCCAACCGGCTGCTGATCGCCGCGCGGGCCGCGCAGGCGCTGCGCTGCGACGCCGACTTCGTCTGTCAGTGCTCGCACAATTGCGTCGAGCATCGCGCGGACGGCGTGCTGCACCGGAAGGGCGCCGCGCCATCCGACCAGGGGCTCGTCGTCGTTCCCGGATCGCGCGGTGCGCTGTCCTATCTCGTCGAGCCGCTGTCGGACGCGCCGCTGGAGGCCTTGGCATCCATCGCGCACGGTGCAGGGCGCAAATACGACCGCGCCTCGATGGCCGGGCGCGTCGGTGCGACGAAGTCCGACCGCGAGAGGCTGATGCGCAATCCATTCGGCGGCAGGGTGATCTGCGAGGATCGTGCGCTGCTCGTCGAGGAAGCGCCGGAGGCCTACAAGCCGATCGCAGGCGTGATCGCCGACCTCGAAGCGTTTGGCCTCGCGCGCGTCGTCGCCTCGTTCCGCCCGCTCGTGACGGTCAAGAGGGTCGCCGACGAGCGCGGGCGGCGGGAGGAGCGTCGATGATCCGTTTGCTCTTCACATCTGGACAGGGGCCGGCGGAATGCCGCATCGCGCTTGCCAACGCGCTGCGACGACTGACTGCCGAGGCGGATGCTGCCGCGTGCTCCTGTGCGATCGCGCAGGAGCACGACAGCGACGGCCACGGCCCGGGATCGGCCATCGCGGTCCTCGACGGCGATGCGGCGCGCGATCTCGCGCGGCGGTGGACATCGGGATCGGTGCAGTGGGTCAGCAAGAGTCCCTTGCGGCCACGCCACACGAGGAAGAACTGGTTCATCGGCGTATTCGAGCTTCCGGCGGGCGAGGTCGCCGCGACACACGCGGCCACCGATATCCGCTTCGATAGCTTCCGCGCCGGAGGGCCCGGCGGCCAGCATCAAAACAAGACCGAAAGTGCCGTGCGCGCCGTGCACGTGCCGACCGGCCTTGCCGCCACCGCACGCGACGGACGCTCGCAGCACCGAAACAAGGCGCTCGCCCTCGCGCGCCTCCACGCGCTGCTCGATGCACGGACACGGCTGGCGCAGCACGGCGAGGCGCGCCTGATCCACGCTGCGCATCACAGCGTGGTCCGCGGCGCAACCGGCCTGCGTTTCGAGGGACCCGATTTCAAGCCGGCGAAGCCGTGAACAGGAGGCGCCGTCCGCAAAAATCCTTATCCTTTCGTTACCGTCCTTTAAGCCTCTGACGGCAATCTCGGCCGGGATGGGCGGTCCGGCCTGCCGTCCGCCCATCGGTCAGGTTCGAGGTCGCCTCCTATGCTCGCCGAAACTCTGGAACAGGTTCAGTTCTCGCCGTCGAAGCGGGCGACCTATGTGCGTTTCGCGCTGGCGGCGCTGGCGGTGATCGTCGTCTTCAAGACGTTCTGGTTCGCCCGCTGGGGCGGCTGGGCGGATCGCGAGCTCGCCGATTTCGACGCCTTCTACATCGTCGCACAGCGCGTCTGGCTCGGCGATCTCGATCAGGTCTACCATTTCGAGGCGCTGCTGAAGATGCAGGTCGCCGCTTCCGGCGGCAAGCTCAGCTTCATGCCCTGGACCTATCCGCCGCAATACGACCTGCTGGTGGCGCCGTTCGCGTTCCTGCCGGTCGGCGTCGGCTATCTCCTGTTCACCGCCGCAACGATGGCATTCTATCTCGTGACGTTGCGCACGATCGCCCGCAACAATTTCGCGCAGGTGCTGGTGATCCTGTTTCCGGCGCTTGCGATCACCATCGGCTGCGGACAGAACGGCTTTCTCACGGGGGCGCTGATCGGCCTCGTCTGCGTCAACCTGGAGCGTCGGCAGGTGCTCGCAGGTCTCGCGCTCGGCGCCATGGTGATCAAGCCGCACCTTGCGATTGCCGCCGGCGTCTATTTGCTGGCAACGCGTCGCTGGGTCGCGCTCGCGACCGCCGCCGCCGTGGTGCTGGCGAGCTCGCTGCTCTGCACGCTCCTCTTCGGATGGCAGATCTGGACCGCCTGGCTTGGCGCGATCAGGGAGTCGGCGAGCTATCTCGAGCAAGGCTTCTATCCGCTGTTCCGCATGATCTCGGCCTATGCGGCGCTCTACAAGGCTGGCCTCCCGGCAAGCATCGCCTTCTGGGGACAGGCGGCCGTTGCGGGGCTCGCGCTACTCGCCGTGCTGCTCGGCGTCTTCCTCGGCATGGCGCGCGGCATCTCGACGGCGTTCGCGCTCGGCATCGCCGCGATGGTGTCGGTGATGATCAGCCCCTACGCCTATGATTACGACCTGCCGATGCTCGGCATCGGCCTCGCTCTGCTGCTGCCCGACCTTGGCAAATTGGCGAGTCCGCGCGAGCGCAGTGTGATGTACGGACTGATCCTGTTTGCCGGCGCCTATGGGCTGTTGCAGTCGGCGCGGCTGCTGGCACAGTTCGGACAGACCGCCGATCGCGACCAGCATTTCGCACCTGCCATTGCCGGGCTTGCCATGATGGCACTGCTTGCGCTGCTCCTGAAGGTGCTATGGCGCACCGCGCAGCCTGCGCCCGCGCTGCCCCAGGCTGCACACCTCGCGGAATAACCTGCCTACGCGCGCCGCAACGCCAGCGTCACGCCGCCGAGCGTGAGCGCCATCGCCGCGACCTCGCGCAGGCCGAGCGGCTCGCCGAGAATGATTGCGGCGGACACCACGCCGATCACGGGAACCATCAGCATGCCGGTCGAGGCCGAGGTCGGCGGCAGGCGACGCAAGGTCTCGAACCAGGTGACATAGCAGACGCCCATCGGCACCAGCGTCATGTAGACGAAACAGCCGAGCCCGAGAGGGGTGATCGCGGTGACGTCCGGACGCTCGAAGAGAACACCAAGGATCAGCATCGCGGCGCAGCCGAGCCCGACCTGCCAGACGACCACGACCAGCGGCGGCATCGGCAGCGGCTTGCGGTTGAGCACGTTGCCGAGCGCAAAAAGGATGGCGCAGGACAGCGCCAGGGCGATGCCGAGCAGCTTGTCGGCGCCAAACGCAAGGCCATTACCGCTGAGGAGCAGCGCGACGCCGGCAACGCCAAGGACCAGGCCAGCAACGTCGCGGATGCTCGGCCGGGTCCGCAGAACCGGCCAGGCGAACAGCATCGCCCAGATCGGCATGGTGTAGGCGAGCAGTGCTCCCTCGCCTACCGTCACGTATTTCATCGCGACCGTGCCGAGGCCCATCCAGGCAAAGACATTGGTGAAGGTCGCAAACAATAGCCGCGGGATCACCTCGCGGGGAACGACAAGGGTCTGCTTCCGGCTCAGGGCCAGTGTGGCGAGAATGAATGCCGCACAGATGCCGGCAAGTCCGCGCGCGAAAAGGGGCGGCCATTGCTGCAGCAGGAGCTTCATCAGCGGCCAGTTCAGGGCCCAGCCGAACGCCGTCACGCCGAGGCAGAGAAAGCCGATGGTCCCGTCGCGCTGCGAATCCATGGAGACAGCGCTTAGCAGGCGAACGCGACCCGCTCCACCTCGGCCGGCGCATGCGGGCCAATAACGGAACCCAGTACCGCCCCGCCCGTTCAGATTGGCGTGCGTACGGCTCACTGATAGAATCGGCCGGCGACACGTCCCGGCCTGCCAGAGCTCACACAAGCGGAGGTTCGCCCATGCCCACAGCCGAGAAGGACCACGTCTACAAGATCCTGGAACTCGTCGGATCATCGGAGACGTCGATCGATGATGCGATCAAGAACGCGGTCAGCCGCGCCGCCAAGACCATTCGCGATATGAAATGGTTCGAGGTCGTGCAGACGCGTGGCCACATCGAGAATGGCGCCGTCCGCCACTACCAGGTGACGCTCCGCGTCGGCTTCACGCTGGAGGGCTAGAGGCCGGCAGCACTGCGCGCGACCTGCACACGGGCCGCGCGTGGTTAATGTCGTGCGAGGATAACCCGTCGAATTGACAAGGACTTCCTCCGGCCGAATACGGGCTCCGCACAATCAGCGCGGATGTTGCAAGAGGCCGTTAAGACCAAAGTGAGAGGTTTGCGCCGAATTGGAGCAGACCTCCATGGTCACGAGCCGCGAACTCGGCAAGACGCATCTTCCGCTCTGGGCGGCAGGTTTCGTCGTGCTGATTTGCGTCGCCATCCTGGTTCTGAGCGGCTGGCGCGAATGGGAAGCGCGCAACAGCGAGCTCCGGAACGCTGAGATCGACGTCGCCAATCTCGCGCAATCGCTGGTCCAGCATGCGGATGACACGTTCGAACTCGCCGATACGATCCTGGTCGGGCTGGTCCACCGGCTCGAGCTCGATGGAATGGGCTCGGACACGATCGGAAAGCTCCAGACCTATCTGCCCACCCGCAAATCATCGGACCGCATCCGCGGTATCTTCGTCTATGACGAGACCGGACGATGGCTTGCTACGACCGAGCATGTCGACTTCTCCAAATTCAACAACAGCGACCGTGAATATTTCCAGCATCATCGCAGCTCGCCAGATCGGGGCACGCTGATCGGACGGCCGGTCCGGAGCCGCGCCGGCGGCCAGTGGATCATCACCGCGTCACGCCGGGTCAATCATCCGGACGGCAGCTTCGCCGGCGTTGCCTTGCTGACGATCGACGTCGCCTATTTCGTCAAATTCTACGAGCGCTTCGACTTCGGGCCGAACGGCTCGACGTCTCTGCTCAACAATGACGGTATCATGCTGGCGCGCAGCCGCGACGAGAGCGGCGCCTTCGTCGGACGCGACCTGTCAAAAGCGCCGCTGTTCAGGGAATGGGAGAGCCGGCCGGCCGCGGCGGTCTACTATTTCAAGTCGCCACTCGATGACGTGCAGCGATTGAGCTACTACCAGCGCAGCAGCCGCTATCCCCTGATGGTGCTGGCGACCAAGTCGCAGGATGACGTGCTCGCGCCCTGGCGCCGCGCGGCGGTCGTGCGTATGACCGTCGTCATCGGCCTCGTCCTGCTGATCGCGGTGATCGGCTTCTACCTGGTCCGCCAGCTCGCGCAGCGGCAACGCATGGCACAAGCCCTGGTCGCCAAGGAAGCCCATTTCCGCCTGCTGGCCGAGCAATCCAGCGACATGGTGACCCGGATCGGGCTCGATAACCGGCTGATCTACGTCTCTCCGTCATGCGCGCGCATCATCGGCTGGTCTCCCGACGAACTCCTGGGCACATCGGCCGTGGCCGGCGTTCATCCGGAGGACATGGAGCGGGTCGAGCAAGCCATCGTTGCGCTGAAGAATGGCGAGGCCGAGGAAGCGAGGTTCGTGTACCGCCAGCGCCATCGCGACAAGGGCGAGATCTGGGCCGAGTCGGCCCTGCACGTGACGCGGGCGTCCGACAGCGGCGAGATCGACGGCGTCGTCGCGGTCGTGCGCGACATGACGGAGCAGAAGGATCTGCAGGACAAGCTCGCCTCGCTCGCAGCGACCGATGGTCTCACCGGGCTCGCCAACCGTCGCGCGTTCGACGAGCGCCTCGCGGAGGAATGGGCACGCGCCCGGCGCGATGGCACGCAACTCTCGCTGCTGCTGATCGACGTCGATCATTTCAAGACGTTCAACGACCATTACGGACATCTGGCCGGCGACGGGTGCTTGCGCGCACTGGGCCGGATCCTGTCCACCCATGCCAGGCGCCCGGCCGACCTCGCGGCGCGCTATGGCGGCGAGGAATTCGCCGTGCTGTTGCCGAGCACCGGCGCGGATGGCTGTGTCGAGGTCGGAGAAGAGATCCGCAACGCGCTGCGCGACCTCGCGATGCTGCATGCGCAGAACCTGCCGTCACGCCTCGTTACCGCGAGCGTGGGCGGCGCGACGAGTGTTCCGTCCCAGACGACGGCGGATTGCAGCGCACTGGTGGCCGCCGCCGACCGCGCGCTTTACGCCGCCAAGGATGGCGGCCGCGACCGGCTGGTGATGTCGGGCCAGGTCGTGCCCTGGCCGGCGAAAACCGCATGACGGGTCGACAGCTCACCGGGCGTAGCGAACGACACCCTTGCCGCTGCGCTACGGCCGATGAGCGGCGTCTTTGCGCGACAACAGCTTCGATGCGGCTCTCCGATCAACCAGCCTGATCAAACGATCGTTAAGCTAGTCGTAAAGGGCAAGCGTCTGCTCCAGCGATGGGGCAGCGGTCCTAATTGCCGAGGGAGGCACCAGGAACACGAGGGTCAGGATGTGGAGAATGCAAAAGCCGACCGCGATGATCGCCAACAGCATATTCTCGCTCAGTGCCGGAGCCTGAATGAAGCCCTTCCGCTCTGATTTCTCACTGATCGACATTGTCAGGTCCCTTAAGGCTGGGCGTATCGGAAATTGCACGCTGATCGGGCTTCGCGATGAGATGGGCGTATTGTCGAAGGACGCGATTGGCCTGTAGCCGCCGCGAGCAGTGCAAGGCTTCGAGCAACCATGTCGAAAGGCTTTTCCGCCGCGGGCGACGATCGGAATCTTCTTGAGCCGCAGCGAGCCCCGCCGTTGGAAGCGACGCCTGTGTCATCGGCAAAATTCCACAATTGATATCGTAGAGCGGCGCACATGATCCGTGTCGCATTCGGACCTCTGGCCCACGCCGACGTCTACCATGCCGGTGAGCGGGACGTTGTGCCGAGAGTCTCAACCTGCATTGATGCATTTCGAGGATGGCTACGCGTCCCGCGCGTCCCGCCGCCAGAGGAGATCCGGCAACGCGGGACACAATTGGCCAGCCGCCTCACCTGCCCTGGGTCAGGCCGAAGTGCTGGGAAAAGTCACGGTTCACCATGCATAGCGAACGACACCCTTGCCTGAGTAGGAGCGTGTGACGTTCGAGAACTCGCCTTCGATCGTTGCCGCCGCCGACCAGCCGTTCAGCCAATTCATTTCGACCGCCGCGCTGGTGAGCGCGGAGTCCGCGGCCTGCGCCGCACCGTTCACGACGAAGCTCGCGCCCGGCAGCGCCAGGAAGGTCGCGGCGATCGCACGATCCGGATTGAAATCATGTGCCCAGGCGAAGCGCCCGCGCAGCGTCAACACGCCATTCGGCATCGCGAAGGACTTGTCGGTGCGCAGACCGAGCTCGCTGCGCGTGTCCGTCACGCTCTTGGCGGCGTAGCTCAAGGCGAACGCAGCCGAACCGGAGACGGCCCGCTCGGCATAGGCCGGCAGCTCGAATGTCGTGAACTGCGCCGCGCTATAGGGCGTGAGGCCGATCCCGCCGATCCACGGCGCAATGAAACGATAGCCACCTTCGAGGCGGCCGGAATATGCATTGGCGTTGAACTCGGCGCGCAGATGATCGGCGCCGGCGATGGTCACGGTGCGATCGGTGGTGATGTCCTGCCAGCCATAGGCGAGTGCAGCAGAGATGTAGGCCGGGCCATTGCTGTGGCGCAGATAGGCGCCCGCCTGGAACAGGTCGGAGCGGCCGGAGCCGAGACCGTTCACGCTGAAATTGGTCCCGCCGCCGGCCAGCGCAAAGCCGACTAGTGGTTCATCACAGTGGTTTTGACTCTTTGGCGGCAACTGGATAGGCGCGACCGAGTTTGGCGCGGGCTTTGTCGGTTGTGAACATCCATTTGATGCGGTCTCGCGCCTTGTTTCGCTGCCGTTGCCATGCTGCGATTTCTTTTCGAAGCCTTTTGGGATCGTCGATGCGACGGCCGAGACACTGGCGCTGCAGCACGCTGATCTCGCACTCGACCATATTGAGCCAGCTGGCGTGTTTCGGGGTGTAGTGGAACTCGAGGCGGCGCAGGATGCGACGGGCCTCGGCAGGCGCAAATGCCTGATATAGCGCGCCGGCCGTATGAATCGACAGATTGTCCTGCACCACACGGATGCAGGCGGCATTGGGATAGTGGACGTCGACGAGTTCGCGCATGCAGTGCGCGTAGTCGACCGCGGCGCGGTGGTCTGTAACCTTGACATTGCGCCAGCCGCGATGCGGATCGAAGGTGACGAAGAGATTGACGGTACCGTTGCGGCGATATTCGTAATCGTAGCGCTCGCGCTGTCCCGGTTGGGCAGGGATCGGCTGGCGTACCTCGCCGATCAGCTGGACTGGGGTCTCGTCGAAGCAAACCAGGGGCCGCTCGGGATCCGGCGCCTCGGCGTAGAGATCGAGCACATCCTCCATCCGGGCGACGTATTCGCCGTCGACATGAGGAATGCACCACATATCCCGGCGCCACGGCTTGAGGTCGTTGTCGGCCAGCCGGCGGCGCACGGTCTCGCCCGACAGGCTGGCGTGATCGGTGAGCTTGACCATCGCGTCGGCCAGCAATGTCAGCGTCCAGCGTTTGCGGCCGGCGGGCGGCTTGGCGCATGCCGTCGCCACCAGCAGGGCCTCTTCCTTGCCTGTCAGCTTGCGTTCCGCGCCCGGACGCGGCTCCTCACTCAAGGCCCGCTCCAGATTGCCTTCTACGAAACGGCGTTTGGTCCGGCCGACGGTGGAAAGGCTGACCCGGACGGTTCGGGCAATCTCCGCGTCGCAGCTGCCTGAATCGGCCGCCAGCACAATCTGAGCCCGTTTGAGTTTGCGGGCGGAATGCGTGCCGCCGCCGAGCATTGCCGTCAGTTCGTCCCGCTCGGCTTGGCTCAATTCGACCCGATAACGTACATTCATGCTTCGCCTCCTTGTCGGAGGCCGGGACGAATCCAGCTATGAGTCAAAAATCAGGCGCGCACTTCACCGAGAAGCAGGGACACTATCTCGCTTTCATCCATACCTACTCGTACATGTTCGGACAGCCGCCCGCCGAGGCCGACATCCAGCGGCATTTCCGCGTCAGCCCGCCGTCAGTCCACCAGATGATCCTCACCCTCGAACGCAACGGGTTCATTCGTCGCCAGCCCGGCGTCGCTCGAAGCATCGAGATCCTCTTGCCACCCGAAAAGTTGCCTATCCTCGGATGGCTCGGTATCAAAACGTCAAAATCACTGTGATGAACCACTAG
>NZ_LSEF01000106.1:28404-42996 GCF_001641695.1 Bradyrhizobium neotropicale | reverse complement strand
ATCCTCGGCAAGATCAACCGCGAGGACAAGGTGTCGATCCTGGTGGTCGAGCAGAACGCCCAGCTCGCGCTCGATCTCGCCGATCATGCCTATGTGATCGAGACCGGCCGCATCGTGATGTCCGGCAATGCCAAGGACATCGCGAACAACGAAGAAATCCGCAAATCCTACCTGGGTTACTGAGGAGCGGCACGATGGAGCTTTTCACCAACCAGATCCTGGCTGGCATCGCCACCGGCGCCATCTACGCCTGCATGGCGCTCGCCGTGGTCATGATCTACCAGGCGATCGACCATCTCAACTTCGCGCAAGGCGAGATGGCGATGTTCTCGACCTTCATCTCCTGGCAGCTGATGCAATGGGGCGTGCCGTACTGGGGCGCCTTCGTGATCACGCTGGTCTTCTCCTTTGTCGGCGGCATCGCGATCGAGCGGATCCTGTTCAAGCCGCTCGCCAAGGCGCCGGTGCTGACCAACGTCGCCGGCTTCATCGCGCTGTTCGCCATCATCAACTCGTCGGCCGGCCTGATCTGGGACTTCACCATCAAGCAATATCCGACCCCGTTCGGCTCGGCGCCGTTCCTCGGCAGTCAGCTGATCTCGACCCACCAGGCCGGCATGATCGGCGTCACGGTGCTGCTCCTGATCGGGCTCTACTTCTTCTTCCAGTACACGCGGATCGGCCTTGCGATGCGGGCGGCCGCCTCGCTGCCTGAATCGGCCCGCCTCGTCGGCATCAATACGAGCTGGATGATCGCGCTGGGCTGGGGCATGGCCGCGGCGATCGGCTCGATCGCCGGCATGCTGATCGCCCCCGTGGTGTTCCTCGAGCCCAACATGATGGGCGGCGTGCTGATCTACGGCTTCGCCGCCGCGGTGCTCGGCGGCTTGTCGAGCCCGTTCGGCGCCGTGGTCGGCGGCTTCCTCGTCGGCATCTTCGAGAACCTTGCCGGCACCTACATCCCCGGCGTCGGCAACGAGCTCAAGCTTCCGATCGCGCTCGCGCTGATCATCTCCGTCCTGGTCGTCAAACCCGCCGGCCTGTTCGGCCGGCACATCGTCAAGCGAGTTTGATCATGAGCGCCGCAGAAGAAGTCGTCGCAGAAGGCCACGAGGCGGTCGAGGCCGTTCCGAAGCGCGCCATGACACTCGGCACCGGCACCTCTGTCGTGGTGCTGCTGCTGCTGCTGGCGGTGCCGCTGTTCGCCAAGAACTTCATCATCTTCCAGCTGACCCAGTTGCTGTATCTGGGGCTCGCGGTGCTGGCGTTGAACATCCTCACCGGCGGCTCGGGCCAGTTCTCGCTCGGCCAGAGTGCGTTCTATGCCATCGGTGCCTACGTCACCGCCGTGCTGATGGAGCAGTTCAACGTCAACTACGCGCTGTGTCTGCCGATCGCGGGCGTCGTCTGCTTCGGGGCGGGCTTCCTGTTCGGCCAGCCGGCGCTGCGGCTGTCCGGCGTTTACCTCGCGCTTGCGACCTTCGCGCTCGCCACCGCCATGCCGCAGCTTCTGAAGCTGAACTTCCTCGAGCATTGGACCGGCGGTGTGCAGGGCCTCGTCGTCACCAAGCCCGATGCGCCGTTCGGCCTGCCGATGTCGCAGGACATGTGGCTCTACTACTTCACGCTGGTCGTCACGCTGGCGATCTACCTGTTCTCGGTGAACCTGTTGCGCTCCCGCTCGGGCCGCGCCTTCATGGCGATCCGCGACAACGAGATCGCCGCCTCCGCGATGGGCGTCAACGTCGCGCTCTACAAGACCCTCGCCTTCGGCGTCTCCGCCGGCATCACCGGCGTCGCCGGCGGCCTCAGCGCGATCGCGGTGCAGTTCGTGGCACCGGACAGCTTCACCATCACGCTCGCCATCCAGCTGTTCCTCGGCATGGTCGTCGGCGGCGTCGGCTGGCTGCCCGGCTCGATCGTCGGTGCCGCCTTCATCATCTTCGTGCCGAACCTCGCCGAGGGCATCTCCAAGGGCCTCTCCGGCGCCGTGTTCGGCGTGCTCCTGTTCCTCGTCATCTACCTCGTGCCGCACGGCGCAAGGCAGGTCGCGATCATAGGCCAGCAGCTCGCCGGCAAGCTCAGAAAGAACTGAAGATACTCAATGAAGGAGACCAAATTGCTTCCTGGACGAACACTACGAACCGCCGCGCTGGTCACGGCAACGGCGGTCATGACTCTCACCTCCGGCGCAGCACTCGCCCAAAAGAAATACGACACCGGCGCGACCGACACTGAGATCAAGATCGGCAACATCATGCCGTACAGCGGTCCGGCGTCGGCCTATGGCATCATCGGCAAGACCGAAGAAGCCTATTTCAAGATGATCAACGACAAGGGCGGCATCAACGGCCGCAAGATCAATTTCATCACCTATGACGACGCCTATTCGCCGCCGAAGGCCGTCGAGCAGGTGCGCAAGCTCGTCGAGAGCGACGAGGTGCTGGCCGTCTACAATCCGCTCGGCACGCCGTCGAACACCGCGATCCAGAAATACCTGAACGCCAAGAAGATCCCGCAGCTCTTCGTCGCGACCGGCGCCACCAAGTGGAACGATCCGAAGAACTTCCCCTGGACCATGGGCTGGCAGCCCTCGTACCAGAGCGAGGCGCAGATCTACGCGAAATGGCTGATGAAGGAGAAGCCTGACGCCAAGATCGCGATCCTCTATCAGAACGACGATTTCGGCAAAGACTACCTCAAGGGCACCAAGGACGGACTCGGTGCCAAGGCGTCGTCCATGATCATGATGGAAGAGAGCTATGAGGTCTCCGAGCCGTCGGTCGACGGTCACATCGTCAAGATCAAGGCCGCCAATCCCGACGTGCTGCTGATCTATGCGACGCCGAAGTTCGCTGCCCAGACCATCAAGAAGACCGCCGAGCTTGGCTGGAAGCCGCTCCAGATCCTCACCAACGTGTCGATCTCGGTCGGCAGCGTCATGAAGCCGGCCGGCTTCGAGAACGGGCAGGGCGTGCTGTCGGCGGCCTATGCCAAGGATTCCACCGACCCGCAGTGGAACAACGACCCCGGCATGAAGAAGTGGAACGAGTTCGTCGACAAGTACATGCCGGGCGCCGACAAGACCGACACCGGCATGGTCTACGGCTATGGCGCGGCGCAGACGCTGGCCAAGGTCCTGGAAATGTGCGGCGACGATCTGACCCGCGCAAACCTCATGAAGCAGGCAGCTTCCTTGAAGGATTTCGCGCCGGACACCCTCCTGCCCGGCGTCAAGATCAACACCAGCGCGACCGATTTCGCGCCGATTTCCCAGCTCCAGATGCAGCGCTTCAAGGGCGAGAAGTGGGAACTCTTCGGCGAGATCATCAGCGGCGACGTCGCATCCGAATAAGGCGCTGACGCAACGTTCGGCCTTCACGAGCCCCCCGCGAGCGATCGCGGGGGCTTTTTGTTGACGTCAGGCCCCAATCTTGTTCAATGCGACGCCGATCCAACCGGGGTGGGAGAACAATGACCGCCGTACGTTTTCAGGTTGCGGCCGTTTCGGCCGTGGTCGCGTTGTGCACTGCGATGAGCAGCCCGGCTCTGGCGCAAAAGAAATACGATAGCGGCGCTTCCGATACCGAGATCAAGATCGGCAACATCATGCCCTATAGCGGCCCGGCCTCGGCCTATGCCGTGATCGGCAGGACCGAGCAGGCCTATTTCGACAAGATCAACGCCGAGGGCGGGATCAACGGCCGCAAGATCAAGTTCATCTCCTACGACGATGCCTACTCGCCGCCGAAGACGGTGGAGCAGGCGCGCAAGCTGGTCGAGAGCGACGGTGTGCTGCTGATCTTCGGCTCGCTCGGCACCTCCACCAACGGCGCCATCCGCAAATACATGAACGAGAAGCAGGTGCCGCAATTGTTCGTGGCGAGCGGCGCCTCCAAATGGAACGATCCCAAGCAATATCCCTGGACCATGGGATGGCAGCCGAGCTACGCGAGCGAAGCGCGCATCTACGCCAAGTACATCATGAAGGAGAAGCCGGACGCGAAGATCGGCGTGCTCTACCAGAACGATGATTTCGGCAAGGACTATCTGAAGGGGCTGCACGACGGCCTCGGCGCCAAGGCATCGATGATCGTGCTGGAGGAGGCCTACGACACGTCGGAGCCGGCGGTCGACGAGCACGTCGTCAAGCTGAAGGCTGCGGGCGCCGACGTCCTCATCAGCATCACCACGCCGAAATTCGCGGCGCAGGCGATCAAGAAGGCGGCCGAGACCAACTGGCATCCGATGCACATCATTTCCAACGTCTCGGCGTCGGTTGGCGGCGTGCTCGAGCCGGCGGGTCTCGAGATATCGCAGGGCATTCTGTCGGCAACCTACGCCAAGGACGGCTCCGACCCGCAGTGGAACGGCGATGAGGGCATGAAGAGGTTCTACCTCTTCCTCGCAAAGTTTGCCCCGAAGGCGAACAAGCTCGATGCGGGCGTCGTGTTCGGCTATGGCGCGGCACAGACCATGGTGAAAGTGCTGCAGATGTGCGGCGACGACCTGACGCGCGAGAACATCATGAAGCAGGCGGCGAGCCTGAAGGATTTCGAGCCCGACACGCTCCTGCCCGGCATCAAGATCAACACTGCGCCGGACAATTTTGCCCCGATCGAGCAGCTCCAGATGATGCGGTTCAAGGGCAAGTCGTGGGAGCTGTTCGGCGACGTCATCTCCAGCGAATTGAGCCACTAGGGCGCGCAACTCAAAATCGATCTCGCGGTATCTGGCAACTCAGGACAGCCGCTTTGACCGCGGCGTCTTCTCGCAGTTGCAACCGGGCTTCCGCGGCGGGTTGACCATCGCCGGTGACTACTAAAGGAGCAGCCCCTGCGGCGTCGTCGCAGGGGCTTTTTCTTGAAGGCGTCAACCAAATCGTATTGAATTGCGGCAGCGTTGCCAAAAAGGCTCGAGACAAGAAAAGGAACGCACACACACCAAGAAAATAGGGAGATAGGAATGCCCGCTGTCACCGGCAAACTTGCGGCCGCGTCACTGGCGCTTGCGCTCATTGCGGCCTCGGCCTCCACCGCATCGGCGCAGAAGAAATACGATACCGGCGCGACCGATACCGAGATCAAGATCGGCAACATCATGCCCTACAGCGGACCGGCTTCCGCGTACGGCATCATCGGCCGCACCGAGGCCGCCTATTTCAAGAAGATCAACGACGAAGGCGGCATCAACGGCCGCAAGATCAACTACATCAGCTACGACGATGCCTATTCGCCGCCGAAGACGGTGGAGCAGGCGCGCAAGCTGGTCGAGAGCGACGAAGTGCTGTTCATCTTCAACTCGCTCGGCACGCCGCCGAACTCGGCGATCCACAAATACATGAACTCGAAGAAGGTGCCGCAGCTGTTCGTTGCGACGGGCGCCACCAAGTGGAACGATCCGCAGAACTTCCCCTGGACCATGGGCTGGCAGCCCAACTATCAGAGCGAGACCCAGATCTATGCGAAGTGGCTGCTCAAGAACAAGCCGGATGCCAAGATCGCCGTGCTCTACCAGAACGACGATTACGGCAAGGACTATCTGAAGGGTCTGAAGGACGGCCTCGGCTCCAAGGCCTCGTCGATGATCGTCGCGGAGGAGAGCTATGAGACCTCCGAGCCGACCATCGACAACCATATCGTCAAGCTGAAGTCGACCGGCGCCGACGTCTTCATGAACATCACGACGCCGAAGTTCGCGGCGCAGGCGATCAAGAAGAACGCCGAGATCGGCTGGAAGCCGCTACACTTCCTCAACAACGTCTCGGCCTCGGTCGGCAGCGTGATGAAGCCCGCCGGCTTCGAGAACGGCCAGGACATCATCTCCGCCGACTATCTGAAGGACGTCTCGGATCCGGAATGGGCCAACGATCCCGGCATGAAGGATTTTCTGGCCTTCATGACCAAATATTTCCCCGAGGGCGACAAGCTCGATAAGGGCACGATCGTCGGCTACGCCGTGGCGCAGACGCTGGTGCAGGTCTTGAAGCAGTGCGGCGACAATCTCACGCGCGAGAACGTCATGAAGCAGGCCGCCAGCCTGAAGGACTTCCGCACCGAAGCGCTGCTACCCGGCGTTCAGATCAACACGTCTGCGACCGACTTCGCGCCGATCAGCCAGCTCCGGCTCGAGAAGTTCAAGGGTGAGCGGTGGGAGCTGTTCGGCGACGTGATCAGCGCCGACGTCGGCGGCTGACCCTCCGAACGGCGCGACGGCAGAAGCCCCCTGCGGGACTATCGCAGGGGGCTTTCGATTTCTGCGCGGATTATCATCACGCGATTGCACAATCGAATGATTGCAAAGCCTGCTTACCCTTTCCCGCCCGATGCGCTAGGCAGGTACTATGGCGAGCGGCACGCGCGCTCGCCGGTCACTCCACTTCGCGAAGGCCTCGCCAATGACCGACCGACGTCCTCTTCTCCGCGCGCTCTACGATGCTGCTGTTGCCGCGGCCCATCCCGACGTGGTGCTGGCGCCGCATCTGCGGCCCGTCCCCAAGGGACGTGTGATCTGCCTTGCCGCCGGCAAGGGCGCAGGCGCGATGGCCGCGGCCGCGGAGCGGCATTATCTCGACGAGCTCAATCTTGCACCGGAGCGGCTGGNCCCGCCACGGCTATGGCGTGCCGACGCGTCGCATTCGTGTGGTCGAGGCAGGCCATCCCGTGCCCGACGAGGCCGGCCTGAAGGGCGCCGCCGATACGCTCGCACTCGCGGCGCAAGCCGGGCCCGACGATCTCCTGCTGGTGCTGCTCACTGGCGGCGGCTCGGCGAACTGGATCGCGCCGGTGGAGGGGATCAGCTTCGCGCAGAAGCAGGCGGTCAACAAGGCGCTGCTGCGCTCGGGCGCGCCGATCGGCGAGATGAACACGGTGCGCAAGCATCTCTCTCGCATCAAGGGCGGCCGGCTTGCGCGCGCCGGCAGGAATGCCGCCGAGATCGTCACGCTCGCGATTTCCGACGTGCCGCATGACGATCCCTCCGCGATCGCATCCGGTCCCACGGTGCCGGACCCGACCACGCTCGCGGATGCGCGCGCCATCGTGGCGAAGTATGGACTTGTGATCGACGACGCCGTGCGCCGCGCGCTCGACGATGCCGGCAATGAAAGCTGCAAGCCGGGCGATGCCGCCTTCGCGCGCGCGCATTTCGAGCTGATCGCGCGTCCGAAGCAATCGCTCGACGCCGCGGTGAAGCTCGCGAAAGAGGCGGGCTATGAGACGATCGATCTCGGCGCCGATCTCGAGGGCGAGGCGCGCGAGGTCGCGGCCGATCACGCCAAGCTCGCGCTGCAGGCCTGCGCGGCCGGCAAGCGCGTCGCGATCCTCTCCGGCGGCGAGCTCACGGTGACTGTGCGCGGCAACGGGCGCGGCGGGCCGAACCAGGAATACGCGCTGGCGCTTGCCGATCTCCTGAAGGACACGACCGGCATCGCGGCGCTGGCCGGCGACACCGACGGCGCCGATGGCGGCGCCGGTAACCCCACTGATCCGGCCGGCGCTCTGATCGATGCGGCGACGTTCGCGAAAATGAAAGCGCTGGGCCTTGAACCGCAGGCCTATCTCGCCAACAACGATGCCTCAGCATTCTTTGAGGCGACCGGCGACCTCTTGCTGCCGGGCCCCACGCTGACCAACGTCAACGACATCCGCGTGATTTTGGTGGATTGAGGTTCCGGCCTCTCCACCGTCATGGCCGGGCCAGTCTAACCCCGATGGAGCTGTCATTCCCCGCTTCAAAACTCGTTGGCGATCTTCGACAGCATCGCGATCAGGGCCTCGCGATTGGCGGTCCCGAGCAGGTCGTTCAGCCGGGCCTCATGCTTGCTCGCGACCAGCTTCTTGGCGCGGGCCAGCACCGCCTTGCCCTTGTCGGTCAGCACTAGGATGTGCGAGCGGCGGTCGTTGGTCGAGCGAATCCGCGCGCAGAGGTCGCGGCTCTCGAGATTGTCGAGCATGGCCACGAAGTTCGGGCGGAGAATGCCGAGGGTGGAGGCGATCTCGGTCTGATTGCGCCCCGGATTCTTCTCGACCAGCAGCAGCACCGAGAACTGGGCCGGGGTGAGCTGCAGCGAGGCGACGCAGCGCAGGAAGTTCTCGAACACCTTGAGCTGGGCGCGCTTCAACACGTAGCCGAGCTGCTCGGAGAGCTCGCCGAGCTGAAGGGCCTCGGCGAGGGCCTCGGGCGGGTCCTTGCGGCCCTTGGTCGCCTCCGCAGCCTTTTCAGCTGATTTTTCCGCGGTTTTTGAAACGGTCATCGCCTCGTGCTCGCAATCCCGCTAAAATTCGGGGTGGGTCGTGTGTCGCCCTTGAGATTATATTTGATAATTGTTATGGACCATATCAAATATCGTCAGCGTTTTTCAATGGCTGTGAGCGGACCGTCCACCGGAATCGGGGGGCCGGGTCCGGATCTTTAGGGGGAGCGTCCGGTCTTGAACACCACCATAATGCTGTTCCTGGTGCAGGACGGCATCACCAATGGCGCGATCTATGCGCTGCTCGGATTGGCGCTGGTGCTGGTGTTCGCCGTCACCCGCGTCATTCTGATCCCGCAGGGCGAGTTCGTCACGTATGGCGCGCTGACCTATGCCGCGCTCGCCTCGGGCCAGATGCCGGGCACGGCCAGGCTCGCGCTCGCCATGGGGTTCGTCGCCTTCGTCCTCGACCTCGTCGCCGCGCGCAAGTCGCTGCATGGGCGGCTGATCGCACGGACCTTCCTCACCAACATCGTGCTGCCGGGCATCGTGCTTGCGGTCACGCTCTACTTCGCCGGCCAGAAGCCGCCGGTCGCGGTCGCAATGGCGCTCTCGCTGGTGATCGTCGCGCTGATCGGCCTGTCGCTCTATCGCATCGTGTTCCAGCCGCTCGCCCATACCTCCGTGCTGGTGCTGCTGATCGCCTCCGTCGGCGTCCACCTCGCACTCCAGGGCCTGGGCCTTCTGTTCTTCGGCGCCGAAGGCCAGCGCGGACCTGCCGTGCTGTCCGCCGCGTTCACCGCGGGCTCGCTGCGCTTCACCGGCCAGAGCATCACGGTCTACGGCATCACCATCGCCTTCATCGTCGGCCTGTGGCTGTTCTTCGGCCTGACGCTCTACGGCAAGGCGCTGCGCGCCACCGCCGTCAACCGGCTCGGTGCGCGGCTCGTCGGCATCCGCACCACGCTGTCGGGACAGATCGCCTTCCTGCTGGCCTCCGTCATCGGCGCGCTCTCCGGCATACTCATCGTCCCGATCACGACGCTCTATTACGACAGCGGCTTCCTGATCGGCCTCAAAGGCTTCGTCGCCGCGATCATCGGCGGCCTCGTCAGCTATCCGCTCACGGCTGGCGCGGCCCTCGTGGTCGGCATCGTCGAGGCGTTCTCGTCCTTCTATGCGAGCAATTACAAGGAGGTCATCGTCTTCATGCTCTTGATCCCGGTGCTGCTGCTGCGTTCGCTCGCAGCTCCCGCGGTCGAGGAAGAGAAGGACTGACGCGCGATGCAGACCCGGCTTCCTATCCTTTTCTTCGCGCTTCTCATGGCGGCGATCCCGTTCATTCCCGGCGTGCCGCCGTTCTGGATCGTGCTGCTCGACAATATCGGCCTCGCAGCGCTGGTCGCGATGGGCCTCGTGCTGCTCACCGGCGTCGGCGGCCTCACCTCGTTCGGGCAGGCGGCTTTCGTTGGCTTCGGCGCCTACACCACGGCGGTGCTGTCGACGGCCTACGGCCTGTCGCCGTGGCTGACCCTGCCATTGTCGCTGCTGGTCAGCGGCTTGCTCGCGGTGCTGCTCGGCGTGATCACGGTCCGCCTCTCCGGCCACTACCTGCCGCTCGGCACGCTCGCCTGGGGGCTCGGGCTGTTCTACCTCTTCAGCAAGCTGGAATTCCTGGGGCGCAACGACGGCATATCGGCGATCCCGCCGCTGTCGATCGGCTCGTTCAAGATGCTCGATCCCGGCTCGATCTATTATGCGGTCTGGGTCGGGGTCATCCTCTCCGCGCTGCTCACCATGAACCTCCTGGACTCCCGCACCGGCCGCGCCATCCGCGCGCTTCGGCGCGGACATGTCGCCGCGGAGGCCTTCGGCGTGCACACGCCGCGCGCAAAGCTCCTGGTCTTCATCCACGCGGCGGTGCTCGCCGGTCTCTCGGGCTGGCTCTATGCGCATCTGCAGCGCGCGGTGAACCCGACGCCGTTCGGCGCGCAGGCCGGCATCGAATATCTTTTCATCGCCGTGGTCGGCGGCGCCGGCTATGTCTGGGGTGGCGTGCTCGGTGCTGCGATCGTCGTGATCCTCAAAGAGGTGCTGCAAAGCTATCTGCCGCTGATCGTGCCGGGCTCGGGCCAGGTCGAGACCATCGTGTTCGGCATCATGCTGGTCGTGCTGCTCCAGCTCGCCCCCGGCGGCGTCTGGCCCTGGCTGATGTCGTTCCTGCCACAGAAGGCCAATGGCAGAAAGCCGGACACGTCGCTGACGTTGCCGGCACGCGTGCGCGCCTCCGGCGAGGCCGGCGTGCTGCTCCAGGTCGAGAAAGCGCGAAAACAGTTTGGCGGCGTGATCGCCGTCAACAACGTCTCCTTCGACGTCCAGGCCCGCGAGATCGTCGCCCTGATCGGGCCGAACGGCGCGGGGAAGAGCACGACGTTCAACCTCATCACCGGCGTGCTGTCGGCGACCTCGGGCTCGATCTCCGTGCTCGGCAGGAAGGTCGACAAGGCGCCGCCGCAGGAGATCGTCAAGCTCGGCATCTCCCGCACCTTCCAGCACGTCAAGCTGGTGCCCGACATGACGGTGCTCGAGAACGTCGCGATCGGCGCGCATCTGCGCGGCCATTCCGGCCCCGTTTCCTCGATGCTGCGGCTCGACCGCACTGACGAGGCGAAGCTGCTGGCCGAAGCCGCGCGCCAGATCGAGCGGGTCGGGCTCGCCGACCAGATGCATCAGCTCGCAGGCTCGCTGTCGCTGGGACAACAGCGCATCGTCGAGATCGCGCGCGCCTTGTGCGTCGATCCGATGCTGCTCCTGCTCGACGAGCCGGCCGCGGGCCTCCGCCACATGGAGAAGCAGCGACTTGCCGCGCTCCTGCGCGAATTGCGCGACGGCGGCATGAGCGTGCTGCTGGTCGAGCACGACATGGGCTTTGTCATGAATCTCGCCGACCGCATCGTGGTGCTCGACTTCGGCACCAAGATCGCGGAGGGCACGCCCGCCACGATCAAGACCAATCCCGAAGTGATCAAGGCCTATCTCGGAGTGGCGGCATGAGCGCGCTGTTGTCCGTCACCGACGCGCATGTCGCCTACGGCAAGGTCGAGGCCGTGCGCTCGGTCTCGCTCGAGGTCGGCGCGAACGAGATCGTCACCATCGTCGGCGCCAACGGCGCCGGCAAGACCACGCTGCTCTCCGCCATCATGGGTGTCCTGCCGCTGAAGGGACGTGTTGCCTTTGCCGGCCAGGATCTGGCGCGGCTCGACATCGAGGACCGCGTCGCGATCGGCCTTGGCCTCGTGCCGGAGCACCGCGAACTGTTCGTGACCATGAATGTCGAGGACAACCTCGAATTAGGTGCCTTCCGCATCGAGAAGAGCCGGGCGAAGGCTTCGATCGAGCGAGTCTATACGCTGTTTCCGCGGCTGAAGGAGCGGCGGAAGCAGCTCGCCGGCACCTTGTCCGGCGGCGAGCAGCAGATGCTCGCCATGGGCCGCGCGCTGATGGGTGAGCCGAAACTCCTGATGCTGGACGAGCCGAGCCTTGGCCTTGCCCCGATCATCGTCGCCGACATCTTCCGCATCGTCACCGAGCTGCGCGCCAGCGGCGTGTCGGTGCTGCTGGTCGAGCAGAATGCGCAGGCCGCGCTCAAGATCGCGGACCATGCCTATGTGATGGAGCTCGGCGAGTTCGTGCTCAGCGGCAAAGCCACCGACATCGCCGCCAACGAACGCGTCGCGGCCAGCTATCTCGGCTTCCAGCACGAAGGCACGAGCGTGTTGTGACTGCCACCCTTCCCTGGAGGGGGAGGGTCGATCGCGCGAAGCGCGAGCGGGGTGGGGTGATCTCTCCGCTCGGGCAGAGTTCGATGCGGAGGCACCGTCACCCCACCCCGCTACGCATTCCGCTTCGCTCCATGCGTAGCGACCCACGAGCAAGCTACGCTCGTCTCGGACCCCTCCAGGGAGGGTAACGGAGCGGTTCGTCAAGAGACTCCAGTCGCCGCCGCCGTCCCCTTCAGCGCCGCCACCTCCGCTTCCAGCTCCGCGATCCGCTGATCCCTCGCCGCCAGCGCCGCCGCCACATCCGCTGCATCGAACTTCTGCGGAATATGCTGCGGGCAGTTCGTGTCCCACGCTGCGATCTTGAACACGATCGCCTGTTCGGGCCGTGCGCGGTAACCCTTCGGCATCAGCGATTGCGTCAGCGCGTCGTCGTCCTCGACCACGCGGGCCTCGCCCCAGATCTTCATCCGGCGGCGGTGGGCGTAGTCCATCACGAAGATGTAGGCCTTGGGATTCTCCGACAGGTTGCCTTGAGTGAGGAACTGCTGGTTGCCGGCGTAGTCGGCGAAGGCGAGCGTCTGCTTGTCCAGCACCTTGAGAAAGCCCTTCGGCCCGCCGCGGTGCTGGATGTACGGCTGGCCATCCGCCGAGGCGGTGGCGAGATAGAAGCTGTTGGCATCGGCCAGGAAGGCCGCGAGGTTCTCGTCGACCTCGGTGCGCCAGCCGCGCTGCTCGGCGCGGGCATAGGCCTCGCGCGAACCCTTTCGGGTCTGGATCGTTTTCACCGCCGGCGTGAAGGCCACGTCGCTGGCATAGGTGCGGGCTGCTGCAGTCATCGGAACATCTCCTGAAATTCCGACGCATTTCGCGTCTTCCGGGGACTAAAGTGGACCTTCTGTCGGCTAAAACAATGAGCCCGCTTGACACTTCATCGTTGCGATATATGCAATAATAGGATGGACCGTCTCGACGCTATGCAGGTCTTCGTCACCGTCGCAGATCTCAGCGGCTTCGCGCCCGCTGCGCGCAAGCTGCGGCTGTCGCCCTCGGCGGTGACCCGGCAGATCGCAGCGCTGGAGGAGCATCTCGGCGCGCGGCTGTTGCAGAGGACCACGCGGCAGGTGACGCTGACCGACGTCGGCACTCGCTACCTGGAGCGTGCGCGGCGCATCCTCGCCGATGTCGAGGAGGCCGACGGCTCCGCGCGGGAAGAGCGCAACCGGCCGAGCGGACGGCTCGTGGTGTCGGCGCCGGTCGGTTTTGGCCGGCTGCATGTCGGGCCGGTGATGGCGGACTATCTCAAGCGCTATCCCGACGTCGCCTGCGAGCTGCGGCTGTCGGACAATCTGGTCAACCTCGTGGAAGACGCCGTCGACGCCGCGGTGCGGATCGGCCATCTCGCCGATTCCTCGCTGGTGGCGCGCCAGGTCGGCGAGATGCGGCGGATCGTGGTCGCAGCGCCTGCGTATTTCAAGCGCCATGGCGAGCCGAAGACGCCGGAGGCGCTCGCCTCGCACCAGACCATCCAGTTCGGTCCCGCGTCCGAATGGCGCTTCCTGCGCGACGGCCGCGACATCGAGGTTGCACCTCACCCGCGCTTCATCAGCAATAGCGCCGACGCCGCCCTGCAATATGCCGAGGCAGGCGGCGGCGTGACGCGCGTGCTGGCCTACCAGGCCGCCGAAGGCCTGAAGCGCGGGCGGCTGAAAATCGTGCTGGCGAAGTACGAGCAGCCGGCCCTGCCGATCCACATCATCTATCCGACCTCGCGGCTGCTCTCGGCCAAGGTGCGCGCGTTCATCGATCTCGTCGTGGAGACGACGGCGTGGAGGTTTGGGTAGCCTGACCCTCTCCGTCATGGCCGGGCTTGTCCCGGCCATCCACGCGTTTCGTGGCATGCGGTGCCAAAGACGTGGATGCCCGGGTCAAGCCCGGGCATGACGACGGAGAGAGCCGGCCTACCCCTTCTTCGGCACCACGCGGAACGTGCCGCTGGCGCGCGCGATCACGGTGTCGTCGGCCTTGATCAGGCTTTGCGCGAAGCAGATCGTGCTGCCGGTCTTGATCACGTCGCTCTCGATCGAAAGCCATTGTCCGATCTCGGCCGTGCCGACGAAATCGACCGACAGCGAGATCGTGACGAACGTGGTGGTCCAGTTCGTCGCCTGCGCGCAGCTATAGCCCATGGCGTTGTCGGCCAGCGCCGCGATCAGCCCGCCATGGATCAGGCCGCGCCCATTGGTGTGCGGCTTTGCCAGCCGGAGGCCGATGATCACGGCCTTGTCGGTCTTCTTGGCGTAGAGCGGCTCCCAGGGCTCGGTGAGCGGGCTCTTGCGGAAATGCGGTTCAAAACCTTCGGGGATGTCGGTGGTCATGTTCGGCTCGCGTGCTGGAGGCGTCAGGCTCCATTGAACGCGATCCGCGTGACGGTTGCATCACCTACAAAGTTTGAAACGAAATTTGCGCGGGCGTTTGAAATGCGATGACCGCCGCGTTGCCAAGGCGGTCATCACTCCGAAGCGAGGGCAGGGCAATCGCAACTGCGATGCAGGAGGTCGTCATGCCCGGGCTTGTCCCGGGCATCCACGTTCTTTGTGCCGCATGGCAAGGCGTGGA
>NZ_LSEF01000106.1:20476-28384 GCF_001641695.1 Bradyrhizobium neotropicale | reverse complement strand
CCCGGCCATAACGATGCGAAGCATCAGCGCCCCGAGAGCCAGCGCATATGCGGTCGCCATGCAAGTGAGGGCAATGGCGAGAAGGATGACCTATCCCGCGCCCGCGCGCTTCTTCTGCCACACGAGGTGGACGGCGCAGGTGCAGCCCGGAGGATGCGAGGCGAGATCGTCCGAAGACACGTCGTTCGCGGGCGTCGCCGCGAATGAGGTCCTGGCCGCATTCTGCTGCGCCGGAATGTAGTTCAACACCGGCGCGAGCCAGCGTTCGACCTCGGCGACCTCCATGCCCTTGCGCGCGGCGTAATCCTCGACCTGATCGCGCTCGATCTTGCCGACGCCGAAATAATAGCTCTCGGGGTTCGCGAAATAGAGCCCGGACACGGAAGATCCCGGCCACATCGCAAAGCTCTCGGTCAGCTTCACGCCGGCCGTGTTCTCGGCGTCGAGCAGCGCGAACAGCATCGCCTTCTCGGTGTGATCGGGCTGCGCGGGGTAGCCGGGAGCGGGACGGATGCCCTGGTACTTCTCCAGGATCAGCTCGTCGTTGGACAGCGCCTCGTCCGGAGCATAGGCCCAGAACTCGCGCCGCACGCGGGCATGCATGCGCTCGGCAAAGGCTTCGGCCAGGCGATCGGCGAGGGCCTTGCAGAGGATCGAGGAATAGTCGTCATTGGCCTTCTTGAAGCGGTCGGCAACCGCGTCCTCGCCGATGCCGGCGGTGACGACGAAGCCGCCGACATAATCGGGAACGCCCGTGCCGGCCGGTGCGATGAAGTCGGAGAGCGCCGCATTGAAGCGGCCCTCGCGCTTCTCGAGCTGCTGGCGCAGCGTGTGCAGCGTCGCAATCGTCTTGGTCCGGCCCTCGTCGGCGTAGAGTACGATGTCGTCGCCCTGCGCATTCGCCGGCCAGAAGCCGATCGTCGCGCGCGCCCGGAACCATTTTTCCTTGACGATGGTGTCGAGCATCTTGCGCGCATCGTCATAGAGCGAACGCGCGACCTCGCCGACCTTGGCGTCGTCGAGGATGGCGGGGAAACGGCCCGCAAGCTCCCAGGTCTGGAAGAACGGCGTCCAGTCGATGCAGTCGACGAGCTCGGCGAGGTCGTAGTCGTCGAACGTCTTGGTGCCGAGGAAGGTCGGCTTCACCGGCTTCGATGCGGCAAAATCGATCGGCACGCGGTTGGCGCGGGCATCGGCCAGCTTCAGGCGCTTCTTGTCGGCCTGCGCGCGCAGATGCGCCTCGGAGATCTTGGCGTATTCGGCGCGCACCTCGGCGGCGTAAGACGCGCGCTTCTCGGGCGAGAGCAGGGAGGAGGCGACGCCAACGGCGCGGCTGGCGTCGTTGACATGCACCACCGGACCTGCCCGGTAGCTCGGGTCGATCTTCACCGCCGTATGCACGCGGCTCGTGGTGGCGCCGCCGATCAGCAGCGGCAGCTTCAAGCCTTCGCGCTGCAATTCGCCGGCAAAGAACGCCATCTCGTCGAGTGAGGGCGTGATCAGGCCGGACAGGCCGACGATGTCAGCCTTCTCCGCCTTCACGGTCTCGACGATCTTGGCGGCCGGCACCATCACGCCGAGGTCGATGACCTCATAATTGTTGCACTGGAGCACGATGCCGACGATGTTCTTGCCGATGTCGTGGACGTCGCCCTTGACGGTGGCGAGCACGATCTTGCCGGCCGACGAATTGGCGGCGCCGCCGATGCCGCTGGCGAGGTTGCGCGCCTTCTCCTCTTCCATGAACGGCATGAGATAGGCGACTGCCTGCTTCATCACGCGCGCGGATTTGACCACCTGCGGCAGGAACATCTTGCCGTCGCCGAAGAGGTCGCCGACCACGTTCATGCCGGCCATCAGCGGTCCCTCGATGACGTCGAGCGGCCGCGACGAGGCGGCCCGCGCCTCCTCGGTATCCTGCTCGATGAATTCGGTGATGCCGTGCACCAGCGCGTGGGAGAGCCGCTTCTCCACCGGCCATTCGCGCCAGGCGAGATCGGCTTCCTTGCTTTCGATCTTCTTGCCGCGGAATTTTTCGGCGAGCGCCAGTAGGCGTTCGGATGCGCCGGGATCGCGGTTCAACACCACGTCCTCGCAGGTCTGGCGCAGCTCCGGATCGATGTCGTCATAGACGATCATCTGGCCGGCGTTGACGATGCCCATGTCCATGCCGGCCTTGATGGCATGATACAGGAACACCGAGTGCATGGCCTCGCGCACCGGCTCATTGCCGCGGAACGAGAATGACAGGTTGGAAACGCCGCCCGAGATATGCGCACCGGGCAGGTTCTGGCGGATCCAGCGCGTCGCCTCGATGAAGTCGACGCCGTAATTGTTGTGTTCCTCGATGCCGGTCGCGATCGCGAAAATATTCGGATCGAAGATGATGTCTTCCGGCGGGAAGCCGACGCGGTGCACGAGAATGTCGTAGGCGCGTTTGCAGATCTCCGTCTTGCGCGCGAACGTATCGGCCTGGCCGGTCTCGTCGAAAGCCATCACGACGACAGCCGCGCCATGGCGCCGCGCAACTTTCGCTTCGTGGATGAACTTCTCCTCACCTTCCTTCATCGAGATCGAGTTGACGACCGGCTTGCCCTGCACGCATTTCAGGCCGGCCTCGATCACCGAGAATTTCGAGGAATCGACCATCACGGGCACGCGGGCGATGTCGGGCTCGGCGGCGACGAGATTGAGGAATGTCACCATCGCGGCTTCGGAGTCGAGCAGGCCCTCGTCCATGTTGACGTCGATGATCTGCGCGCCGTTCTCGACCTGGTCGCGCGCGACCTGCAGCGCGGCCGTGTAGTCGCCGGCGGTGATCAGCTTGCGGAAGCGGGCCGAGCCCGTGACGTTGGTGCGCTCGCCGACATTGACGAACGGGATCGCGTCCG
The DNA here is from genome assembly GCF_001641695.1 of Bradyrhizobium neotropicale. GTDB lineage: Bacteria > Pseudomonadota > Alphaproteobacteria > Rhizobiales > Xanthobacteraceae > Bradyrhizobium > Bradyrhizobium neotropicale. Next base: position 25,493 of record NZ_LSEF01000106.1, on the reverse strand, counting down.
TAAGCGCGAACGGCTCGAGGCCGGAGAGCCTCAAGCGCGGCGCGATCTCGGGCACGATGCGTGGCTTGTGCGGGGCCACCGCCGCGGCGATCGCCGCGATATGGTCCGGCGTGGTGCCGCAGCAGCCGCCGACGATGTTGACGAGGCCGTCGCGCGCGAACTCGCCGATCAGGCGGGCCATGTAGTCCGGGGTCTCGTCGTACTGGCCGAACTCGTTGGGCAAGCCGGCATTGGGATAAGCACAAACAAGCGTGCCCGCGACGCGGCCGATATCGGCGATGTGTGCGCGCAGGTCTTCCGCGCCGAGCGCGCAGTTGAAGCCGATGGTGACGGGCTTGGCGTGCCGCACCGAATTCCAGAATGCTTCCGGCATTTGCCCGGAGAGCAGGCGGCCGGACTTGTCGGTGATGGTGCCGGACACCATCACGGGCACGTCGATGCCGCGTTCTTCCGTGATCTCGGCGATGGCATAGAGCGCCGCCTTGGCGTTCAGCGTGTCGAAGATGGTCTCGACCAGCAAGAGGTCGACGCCGCCGTCGATCAGGCCCCTGATCTGCTCGCCATAGGATTCGCGCAAATCGTCGAAGGTGACGGCGCGGTAGCCGGGATTGGCGACGTCGGGCGAGATCGAGGCGGTGCGGTTGGTCGGGCCGATGGCGCCGGCGACGAAGCGTGGCTTGCCGTCTTCGGCGGCCACGCGTTTTGCGGCATTGCCGGCGAGGCGGGCGCCTTCACGGGCCATCTCATAGACGATGTCGGTGAGGTCGTAATCGGCCTGCGCGATCGAGGTGGTCGAGAAGGTGTTGGTGGCGACGATGTCGGCGCCCGCGCGCAGGTAAGCGGCGTGGATGTCCTCGATCGCCTGCGGCTGGGTCAGGATCAACAGGTCGTTGTTGCCGCGGAGGTCGCGGTGGAAGTTCTTGAAGCGCTCGCCGCGGAAGGCGGCTTCGTCGAACTGCAGGCCCTGGATCATCGTGCCCATGGCGCCGTCGAGGACGAGGATGCGCTCGCGGGCGGCGGCGAGCAGGGCGTTACGTTTGGGCGAAGTGGGTACGGTCATCTGATCCTACGCAGCCTTCTGGGCGCTCTTGGCGCGAATGCCGAGCAAATGGCTGATCGCGAACACGAGATCGGCGCGGTTCATGGTGTAGAAATGGAAGGTGTCGACGCCGTGTTTTGCCAGTTTGTGGACTTGTCCGGCGGCAACCGTCGCGGCAACGAGCTTCCTTGTATCGGGATCATCGTCGAGGCCGTCGAACTTCTCCGCGAGCCAGTCCGGCACGCTGGTGCCGGCGCGGGTGACGAAATTGCGGGCCTGCTTGAAATTGTGCATGGGCATGATGCCGGGCACGATCGGGATATCGATGCCGCGGGCGCGCACGCGATCGAGATAGCGGAAGTAGAGATCGTTATCGAAGAAGACCTGCGTGATGGCGCGGGTCGCACCCGCATCGACCTTGGCCTTCAGCGTGTCGATATCGGCGTCGAAATCGCGCGCCTCGGGGTGCTTCTCAGGGTATGCCGAGACCGATACCTCGATGTCGGCATGCCGCTTCTTGATGCCGGCGATGAGCTCGGGCGAGCTCTGGTAACCATCGGGATGGGTGGAGTAGGGCGTGCCGATGCCGCCGGGCGGATCGCCGCGCAAGGCCACGATGTGGCGGACGCCGACCTCGTGGTAGCGGTCGACGATCTCGTCGATCTCGCCGCGGGAAGCGCCGACGCAAGTCAGGTGCGCGGCCGGCAGCAGCGAGGTCTCCTTGAGGATGCGCGAAATGGTGGCGTGGGTGCGCTCACGGGTGGAGCCGCCGGCGCCATAGGTCACCGAGACGAATTTCGGCTCGAGCGGGGCCAGGCGGTTGATGGTCTCCCAGAGATTGCGCTCCATCTCCTCGGTCTTGGGCGGAAAGAACTCGAAGGAGATCGCCGGCCGCTTGGCGAGGTGCCCATTTTGCCCATTATCCTGGACAGTCGTCGTCGGCTCGGTCATGGCCCCACTCACTCCAGATCTCTTCGCAACTGCGGCAGGTTTGGTTGGAAGGCTGCAAGATAAGCCAAACGAGCGTCACTCGACAGCCCATCGTGGATGGGAAATAGCCCACTGTATGCATAATATAGCGTACTTTAGCGTCTGATTTGATCTGCAGTGGGACGGTGGTGTATTAAAAAGAAATGCATTGTATATCAATAAGATGATTGTATTTTCAGCGCGAATCAGCTCGAATGAAAAGGGTGGGCAATGTGAAGATTGGGTGATCTTGCTTACCTAAATCCCACCAGACCTTCGACCGGACATCCCCCGTCTCGCGACCCGCACAATTCAGCTCTGCTACAACGGGCCATTGCCGCCTCTGCGCAGCGCACTACCTTCAACCGGCCATGATGCCGCTTTCCGTTCTCGACCTGTCCGTCGTCACCACGGGCACAAAACCTGCTGTAGCGCTGCGCAACAGCATTGATCTGGCGCGCCATGTCGATGGGCTCGGCTACGTCCGCTACTGGCTTGCCGAGCACCATAACCTCGCGTCCGTCGCCAGCCCGGCGCCCGACGTCATGATCGGGCAGATCGCTGCGGTGACAAAACACATCCGCGTCGGCTCCGGCGGTGTGATGCTGCCCAACCACGCGCCGCTGGTGGTCGCCGAACGCTTCAAGATGCTGGAGGCGCTGTTCCCCGGGCGCATCGATCTCGGCCTCGGCCGCGCCCCCGGCACCGACGGTGCCACGGCCTACGCCCTGCGCAGCCGGCTCGACCGGCGCGAGGGCGACGATTTCCTGGAACGGCTGCACGAATTGATCCTGTGGGAGACCCGCGAATTCCCCTCAGGTCATCCCTACAACAACGTCGTCGCGATGCCCGACGACACCCACCTGCCGCCGATCTGGCTGCTCGGCTCCAGCGACTATTCCTCGGAATTGGCCGCGCAGGTCGGCATGGGCTTCGCCTTCGCCCACCACTTCGCGTCGCATGATGCGATCGACGCGATGGTGCATTACCGCAACCGTTTCCAGCCCTCGGCCTGGCGCCCGACGCCGCATGCGATCCTTGCGGTCGCCGTCATCACGGCGGACACCGATGAAGAGGCCGAGAAACTCGCCACCTCCTTCGACCTCAACCGCCTGCGCCGTGATCGCGGTCAGTACTTGCCGCTGCCGAGCGTCGAGGAAGCGCTGGCCTATCCCTATACGGACGCCGATCGCGCCTCGATCGCCCGTAACCGCTCGCGCCTGTTCGTCGGCAATCCCGCAACCGTCCAGCACAAGCTGAAGCCGCTGATCGATGCCAGCAAGCCGGACGAGCTGATGGTGATCACCGCGGTCTATGACCACGAGGCGCGGAAGAAGTCGTATGCGCTGCTGGCGGAGGCGTTCGGGTTAAAGAAAACCGCAGCCGCGTGAAATCTACCGTGCCCCGGACGCAGCGCAGCATGAAATGATGCGCTGCTGAGCCGGGGCCCATCGCGGCCCCTGGGTCCCGGCTCGCGCTTCGCGCGTCCGGGACACGAGACTATTCCCTCGTCTCGCTGAAGGTCGCGCGGAACGGGTGCCCCGGATAGACCCCGACGATGCGGAATTCGCGCGAGAAGAATTTCAGCTCCTCCAGCGCGAAGGCGAGGCCCTTGTCGTCGGGATGGCCGTCGACGTCGGCATAGAACTGCGTGGCGAAGAAATTGCCGTCGACCATGTAGCTTTCGAGCTTGGTCATGTTGACGCCGTTGGTGGCAAAGCCGCCAAGCGCCTTGTAGAGCGCGGCCGGCAGGTTGCGCACCCGGAATACAAAAGTGGTGACCAGCGGGCCGGACCCTTGCGCGGCCCATTTCGGCTCGCGCGCCAGCACGACGAAGCGCGTGGTGTTGTGCGCCTCGTCCTCGATGTCCTCGGCGAGGATGTCGAGGCCGTAGATCTCAGCGGCCAGGCGCGAGGCGATCGCGGCGACGCTCTTGTCCTTGCGCTCGGAGATGTCGCGGGCGCTGCCGGCGGTGTCGGCGGCCACGATCGGCCTGATGCCGAGCTTGCGGATGACGCGCCGGCACTGGCCGAGCGCATGGACATGGCTCTCGACGCTCTTGATGTCTTCGAGCTTGGTCCCCTTCACCGCCATCAGCTGGTGGCGGACCGGCAGGAACCATTCGCCGATGATGAACAGGCCGGAGGCCGGCAGGAGGTGATGGATGTCGGCGACGCGGCCTGCCACCGAATTCTCGATCGGGATCATGCCGAGGTCGGCTTCGCCCGACGAAATCGCCGACAGCGCGTCCTCGAAGGTCGCGCAGGGCATCGGCTCGGCGTCGGGATAGGCCTCGACGATGGCGATGTGGGAATTGGCCCCAGGCTCGCCCTGGAACGCGATTTTCAGCTTGCTCATAACTGGTCTTCTAACAGCGGCTCAGGATTTGGAAAGGATGCTGCGGGCGGTTTCGAGGTCCGGCGGCGTGTCCACGCCGCGAGGCACGCTGTCGACGATCACGATGTCGATCCGCATGCCGGCCTCGATGGCCCGGAGCTGCTCCAGACTTTCCTGAACTTCCAGGGGGGAGCGCGGCAGCGATACGAATCGTTCCAGCGCGGCGCGGCGATAGGCGTAGAGGCCGATATGGTGGTAGCGCGGTCCGTCGCCGTAGGGGGCGGTGGCGCGGGTAAAATAGAGCGCTCGCATGCGTCGCGGACCGATGTGGGAGCCGACGGCCTTCACGACGCTTGGGGCGAGGTGTTCCTCTTCGGTGTGGATCTCTGAGGCCAGCGTCACGATGTCGACCGCGGGATCAGTGAAAGGCGGCAGCACCTCGCGGATGCTCTCGGGCGCAATCGTCGGGAAATCGCCCTGCAGATTGATCACGATCTCGGCTTTCCCCTCTGGATCGAGCTTCTGCATCGCCTCGTGGATGCGGTCGGAGCCGGAGGGGTGTGTCGGGCGGGTCATCACGGCCTCGCCGCCATGGGCGGTCACGATGGAGGCGATTTCCTCGGTGTCGGTTGCAACCGCCACCCGGCCGATCCCGGCGGCTTCGGCCCGCCG
>NZ_LSEF01000106.1:0-20424 GCF_001641695.1 Bradyrhizobium neotropicale | reverse complement strand
TGCCGGGCAGGCGGGTGGCCGCCATGCGGGCCGGGATCAACACCAGGATGCGGGGATCGGTCATCGGTTCAAGGGCCTGGAAACGGGGCGTTTTCCGCGCCGAGAAATGGAGTGGGGATGGGGTGAAAGCGGAGCCGTTTATACGGGTTGCCAGACCCCGGGCAAACCGATATCTCAATTCCAAACTCGGGGGGATAAAAAGGAACGATTGATTCTCCCGAGGCTCGTCCTGGCGGCCGTTTGGGGCCGCCGTGTCATTCTTGCGGTGTGGGGCCTGGCCGGAAATGGACTCCTTCGAACTCAATAAGATCCTCGGTGCCGTGCTCGGCACCTGTCTCCTTCTGCTGGTGACGAGCTTCGCCGCCCAGGCGGTGTTCACGCCCAAGATGCCGGCAAAGCCGGGTTTCGAAATCGCCGTGAAGGAAGAGGCCGGCGACAAGGGTGGCGGCGCGGCCGCTGCGCCGTCCGAGCCGATCGAAAAGCTGCTCCAGACCGCCTCCGTCGAGAAGGGCGCGGCCGCCGCCAAGAAGTGCGCGGCCTGCCACACCTTCGAGAAGGGTGGCCCGAACCGCGTCGGCCCGAACCTGTTCGGCATCGTTGACGACCACCGCGGCGAAGGCCGCAACGGCTTCAACTTCTCGGCGGCGATGAAGGCCAAGGGCGGCACCTGGACCATCGACGAGCTGAACAAGTTCATTGCCAATCCGAAGGCCGACATCCCCGGCACCGCGATGGGCTTCGCCGGCATTCCGAAGGATAGCGAGCGCGCCGACGTCATCGCCTATCTGAACAGCCTCTCCGACAACCCGAAGCCGCTGCCGACCGCGTCGAAGTAAGGCTTCTCGGCATCGATCTTGGATATGCGGCCAGGCCCAAAGCCTGGCCGTTTCCATATCGGGGGCTCGCGGCATGTTTATCGGGGCGTTTCGCCGCAGGATACCGCCCGGGAGGGCTTCCAAGATGAGGAAAAAGCAACATATTCGGTCGAAACCTTGCCGTATATTGGGACCTTAAAGAGGGACCCTCCTTCCAGACAGGGATGTTGATTTGGCCATTACCCGACGCGATCTTTTGCTCACCAGCGCCGCGGCCGCGGCGATTCCCGCCCTCGGTTCCCTTGCGGGTGTTCCCGTCATCGGCGCGGCCGAGGCGCAATCGGCTGGTGAGCTGCCTTCAAGTGCTCTGCCCTGGCGCCATGCGCTGTCGCTGTTCGGCGACATCAAGTACCCCGCCGATTTCAAGCGCTTCGACTACGTCAATCCCGATGCGCCGAAGGGCGGCGTCGCGCGCCTGATCTCGCTCGGCACCTTCGACAATTTCAACATTGCGGTCGCCGGCATCAAAGGCTCGCTAGCGCCGGCCGCGGCGCTGATCTACGAAACCCTGATGACCCGCGCGCAGGACGAGGTCGCCACCGAATATGGCGAACTCGCCGAGGTCGCCCAGCATCCGGACGATTATTCCTGGGTGACCTATCGCCTGCGCAAGGAAGCCCGCTGGCATGACGGCAAGCCGGTGACGCCGGAGGATGTGATCTTCTCGCTGGAGACGCTGAAGAAGCAGTCACCGATGTACGCGTCCTATTATCGTCACGTCGCGAAGGCGGAGAAGGTCGGCGAGCGCGACGTCAAGTTCACCTTCGACGCGCCGGGCAATCGCGAATTGCCGACCATCGTCGGCGAGCTGACCGTGCTGCCGAAGCACTGGTGGGAAGGCACCGATTCGCAGGGGCGCAAGCGCGACATCGGCGTGACCACGCTCGAGCCGCCGCTCGGCTCCGGCCCCTACAAGATCAAGGAATTCGTCGCCGGGCGCTCGATCAAGCTCGAACGCGTCAAGGATTATTGGGGCGCCAACGTCCCGAGTCAGATCGGCACCAACAATTTCGACGAGCTGCGCTTCGAGTTCTTCCGCGACAACCTCGTCGCGCTGGAAGCGTTCAAGGCCGACCAGGCCGACTGGATCGCGGAAAATTCCGCCAAGCAGTGGGCAACCGCCTATGACTTCCCGGCGGTGGCCGAGAAGCGGGTAATCAAGGAAGAGTTTCCGATCAACGATTCCGGCCGCATGCAGGCCTTCGTCTTCAACATCCGGCGGCCTCAGTTCAGGGATGCGCGGCTGCGCCGGGCCTTCAACTACGCCTTCGACTTCGAGGAGATGAACAAGCAGCTCTTCTACGGTCAGTACAAGCGCATCAACAGCTATTTCGAAGGCTCGGAGCTCGCTTCCTCCGGCCTGCCGGAAGGGCAGGAGCTGCAGATCCTCGAGACGGTGAGGGACAAGGTGCCTCCGGAGGTCTTCACCACGGCCTATCAGAATCCCGTCGGTGGCAATCCGGAAGCCGTGCGCGCCAACCTGCGCGAGGCGGCAAAGCTTTTGAAGGAGGCCGGGTTCGAGGTGCGGGACCACAAGCTGGTCGATGCCTCCGGCAAGCCGCTCACGGTCGAGATCCTGGTGCAGGACCCTTCGTCGGAGCGCATTGCGCTGTTCTACAAGCCGTCGCTGGAGCGCATCGGCGTCGGCGCCTCGATCCGCGTCGTCGACGACGCGCAATACCAGAACCGGTTGCGCAGCTTCGACTTCGACATGATCATCGACCAGTGGGGCGAGTCGCTGTCGCCGGGCAACGAGCAGCGCGAGTTCTGGGGCTCGCAGGCCGCCGACATGCCGGGCGCGCGCAACACCATCGGCATCAAGAATCCCGCTGTCGACGCGCTGATCGAGAAGGTGATCTACGCCAAGAATCGCGGCGAGCTGGTCGCCGCGACCCGCGCGCTCGACCGCGTGCTGCTGTGGAATTTCTACCTCGTGCCGCAGTTCACCTACGGCTTCTCGCGCTACGCCCGCTGGGATCGCTTCAGCCATGCCGAGCCGCTGCCGAAATACGGACGGTCCGGCTTGCCGACGCTGTGGTGGTGGGATGCCGAGAAGGCCGCCCGCATCGGAAAACGCTCTTGAGGAAGCATTTGCGCATGGCGCAGCTTTCACGCCGGCACGTGCTGGCTCTGGGTGTTGGCGGCGCGCTCAGCGTCGCCTCCCGGCGCGGCGCGGCGGCGTCGGAGGGGCCGGCCGAAGTCCATGGTATCTCGGCGTTCGGCGATCTCAAATACCCCGCCGACTTCCATCATTTCGACTACGTCAATCTCGACGCCCCGAAGGGCGGCGCGTTCTCGCTCATTCCGTCGGTGCGTGCCTACAACCAGTCCTATTTCACGTTCAACTCGCTCAACGCCTTCGTCCTGAAGGGCGAGGGGGCGCAGGGCATGGACCTGACCTTCGTCTCGCTGATGGCGCGTGCCGGCGACGAGCCTGATGCCATGTACGGCTTCGCCGCGAAGTCGGTGCAGATCTCGCCCGACAAGCTCAGCTACCGCTACACCGTGCGGCCCGAGGCCAAATTCCACGACGGCACGAAGCTGACCGCGCATGACGTCGCGTTCTCGATCAACGCGCTGAAGGAGAAGGGTCATCCGCTGATCCAGATCCAGATGCGCGACGTCAAGGGCGCCGAGGCGCTCGACGATGCCACCGTGATCGTGACCTTTGCCGAGAAGCGCGCGCGCGACGTGCCGCTCTACGTGGCGGGCCTGCCGATCTTCTCGAAGGCCTATTACGCGACCCGCTCCTTCGAGGAGACGACGACCGACACGCCGCTGGGATCGGGTCCCTACAAGGTCGGCAAGTTCGAGATCAATCGCTTCATCGAGTTCGAGCGGGTCAAGGATTGGTGGGGCGCCGACCTGCCGGTCTGCCGCGGCAGCAACAATTTCGATGTGATCCGCTACGAATTCTACCGCGATCGCGACGTTGCCTTCGAAGGCTTCACCGGCAAGAACTACCTCTACCGCGAGGAATTCACCTCGCGCATCTGGGCGACGCGCTACGACTTCCCGGCTATCAAGGACGGCCGCGTCAAGCGCGAGGAAGTGCCGGACCAGACGCCGTCGGGCGGCCAGGGCTGGTTCCTCAACACGCGGCGCGACAAGTTCAAGGACGCCAAGGTTCGCGAAGCCATCAACTATGCGTTCGACTTCGAATGGACCAACAAGACCATCATGTACGGCGCTTACGCGCGCACGTGCTCGCCGTTCCAGAATTCGGACCTCGTTGCCGAGGGGCTGCCGTCGCCTGAAGAGCTGAAATTGCTCGAGCCGTTCCGCGGTCAAGTGCCGGATGAGGTGTTCGGCGAGCCATTCGTGCCGCCGGTGTCGGACGGCTCGGGCCAGGATCGCGCGCTGCTGCGCAAGGCGCAGCAATTGCTCCAGGAGGCGCAGCTCCCGATCAAGGACGGCAAGCGGTTCCTGCCGAACGGCGAAGTCTTCAAGATCGAATTCCTGACCGACGAGGCCTCATTCCAGCCGCACCACGCTTCGTTCCTCAAGAACCTGAACATGCTGGGTATCGATGCGAATCTGCGTCTCATCGATGCCGTCCAGTATCGCACCCGGGTCGAAGCCTTCGATTTCGACGTGGCCATAAACCGCCTGACCATGTCGGCAACGCCCGGCGACAGCTTGCGAACTTACTTCACCTCGCAGGCTGCGGCGACGAAGGGCTCGTACAATCTGGCCGGCGCCTCCAGTCCCGCTCTGGACGCACTGGTCGAGAAGGCCATGGCGGCGGAGACCCGCACTGAGCTGACCATTGCCTGCCGCGCGCTCGACCGGGTGTTCCGTGCCGGTCGCTATTGGGTGCCGCAATGGTATAACAAGACGCACCGACTGGCCTATTGGGACCAGTTCGATCATCCCGCCAACCTGCCGCGCTACGCGATCTCCGACTATGCGAGCGGCGTGGGTGAACGGACCCTGTGGTGGTACGACCGCGCCAAGGCGGCCAAGCTCGAGCAGGCGAAATCACAATGAGCGCCTATATCGCCCGCCGCATCCTCCTGATGATCCCGACATTGCTCGGAATCCTCTTCGTGTCCTTCATCGTCGTGCAGTTCGCGCCGGGCGGTCCGGTCGAGCGTGTGATCGCGCAGCTCTCCGGCGCCGACACCGGCGGCAGTTCGCGCATCTCGGGCGGCGGCGACTTCGCGCAGCGCGCGCCGGGACAGCTCGGGGCCGGCGGCGATGCCATCAACTCGAAATATCGCGGCGCGCAGGGGCTCGATCCCGATTTCATCAAGAAGCTCGAGGCGCAGTTCGGCTTCGACAAGCCGGCGCCCGAACGCTTCGCGCTGATGGTGTGGAATTTCGCCCGTTTCGATTTCGGCAAGAGCTATTTCCGCGACGTCAGCGTCATTCAGCTCATCAAGGAGAAGCTGCCGGTCTCGATCTCGCTCGGAATCTGGCTGACGCTGATCACCTATCTGATCTCGATTCCGCTCGGCATCCGCAAGGCGGTGAAGGACGGCACGCGCTTCGACACCTGGACGTCGGCTGTGATCATCATCGGCTTTGCCATCCCGGGCTTCCTGTTCGCGATCCTCCTGATCATCCTGTTCGCGGGCGGCTCGTTCTTCAACCTGTTCCCGTTGCGCGGGCTGACCTCGGACGGCTGGTCGCAGTTTCCCTGGTACTGGAAGATCATCGACTATTTCTGGCACCTGGTCCTGCCGCTGATCTCGATGGGGCTGAGCGCGTTTGCGACCATGACGCTGCTCACCAAGAACTCGTTCCTGGACGAGATCCGCAAGCAATACGTCATGACCGCGCGCGCCAAGGGCTGCAGCGAGCGCCAGGTGCTCTACGGCCACATCTTCCGCAACGCGATGCTGATCGTGATCGCGGGCTTCCCGGGCGCGTTCATCCACGCCTTCTTCTCCGGCTCGCTCCTGATCGAGACCATCTTCTCGCTGGACGGGCTCGGCCTGCTCAGTTTCGAGAGCGTGCTCAACCGCGACTATCCCGTGGTGTTCGGCACGCTCTACATCTTTTCGCTCGTCGGCCTCGTGGTCAATCTGATCTCCGATCTGACCTATATGTGGATCGACCCGCGGATCGACTTTGAGGCGCGGGAGGTCTGATGACGCTGACCGCACCAACCCCGATCGAGACCACGTCGAAATCGCCGTTTGGCGAAGCCGTACCGGTCACCCGCAAGTCGTTCGCGCCGTCGCCGCTCAACAAGCGGCGCTGGGAGAACTTCAAGGCGAACCGGCGCGGCTACTGGTCGTTCTGGATCTTCATGGTCCTGTTCGTGGTGTCGCTGTTCGCCGAACTGATCGCCAACGACCGGCCGTTCCTGATCAAGTATGACGGCCATCTCTACTGGCCGGCCTTCGTCACCTATTCGGAGACGACGTTCGGCGGTGACTTCGAGACCGCGGCCGACTACCGCGATCCCTATTTGCAGAAGTTGATCAAGGAGAAGGGCGGCACCATCGTCTGGCCGTTGATCCGCTACTCCTACGACACCCATAATCTCGATCTGCCGACTCCCGCGCCGTCGCCGCCGACCTGGATGCTGACGGAGGCGCAGTGCAAGCCGGTCGTCGAGAAGAAGGGCCTGAAGAGCTGCCGCGATCTCGAATACAACTGGCTCGGCACCGACGATCAGGGCCGCGACGTGGTCGCGCGCTTGATCTACGGCTTCCGCATCTCTGTGCTGTTCGGCCTCTGTCTCACCATCGTGTCCTCGATCGTCGGCGTCGCGGCCGGCGGTATCCAGGGCTATTTCGGCGGCTGGATCGATCTCACTTTCCAGCGCTTCATCGAGATCTGGACCGCGATCCCATCGCTGTATCTGCTCCTGATCCTGTCATCGGTGTTGGTGCCCGGCTTCTTCGTGCTGCTCGGAATCCTCTTGCTGTTCTCCTGGGTGTCTCTGGTCGGTCTCGTGCGTGCGGAATTTTTGCGCGGGCGCAACTTCGAATACATCCAGGCCGCGCGGGCCCTCGGCGTATCGAACAAGGTGATCATGTTCCGGCATCTCCTGCCGAACGCGATGGTGGCGACCATGACGTTCCTCCCCTTCATCGTGTCGTCCTCGGTGATGACGCTGACCGCGCTGGACTTCCTCGGCTTCGGCCTGCCGCCCGGCTCGCCATCGCTCGGCGAGCTCCTGTCGCAGGGCAAGTCGAACGTGCAGGCGCCATGGCTCGGCTTCACCGGCTTCTTCTCGGTCGCGATCATGCTGTCGCTGCTGATCTTCATCGGCGAAGCCGTGCGCGACGCCTTCGATCCGCGCAAGACGTTTAAGTAAAAGAAAGACTTGCAGGTAGACGATGGACGCGATCAACCAGCCCCTGCTTGCCGTGCGGAACCTCTCGGTGGCCTTCCATCAGGGCGGCGCCACCACGCTTGCGGTCGACAGGGTCTCGTTCCAGATCAAGCGCGGCGAATGCGTCGCGCTGGTCGGCGAATCCGGTTCCGGCAAATCGGTCAGCGCGCTCTCGATCCTGAAGCTCTTGCCCTACCCGAACGCCTCGCATCCCTCGGGCAGCATCCGCTTCAAGGGACAGGAGCTGATCGACCAGTCCGAGCAGCAGATGCGGGAGATCAGAGGCAGCGACATCTCCATCATCTTCCAGGAGCCGATGACCTCGCTCAACCCGCTGCACACGATCGAGGCGCAGATCGGCGAGATCATCCAGCTGCACAATCCGACCAGCAACGCAGAGGCGCGCCGGCGTACCCTGGAATTGCTGACGCAGGTCGGCATCCCCGAGCCCGAGACGCGGCTCAAGAGCTATCCGCACCAGCTCTCCGGCGGTCAACGCCAGCGCGTGATGATCGCGATGGCGCTCGCCAACGAGCCGGATCTGTTGATTGCGGACGAGCCGACCACAGCGCTCGACGTCACCGTGCAGGCGCAGATCCTGGCACTGCTTGCCGAGATCCGCGCGCGGCTCGGCATGAGCCTGCTCTTCATCACCCACGACCTCGGCATCGTGCGCCGCATCGCCGACCACGTCTGCGTCATGAACGGCGGCAAGATCGTCGAGCAGGGGCCGGTCGAGCAGGTCTTCAAGAGCCCCAAACATCCCTACACGCGCGACCTGCTCGCGGCCGAGCCGAAGCCTGACCCGGCGCCGCCGCAGCCGGGTGCACCGGTGGTGATGTCGGCCAACGAGCTCAAGGTCTGGTTTCCGATCAAGCGCGGGCTGATGCGCAAGACGGTCGGCCACATCAAGGCGGTCGACGGCGTCAGCGTCGCCGTGCGCAAGGGCGAGACGCTCGGCGTCGTCGGCGAATCCGGCTCGGGCAAGACCACGCTCGGGCTGGCGCTGCTGCGGCTGATCTCATCGAACGGGCGGATCGTTTTCCTGGGCAAGGACATCCAGGGCCTGCGTTTCAGGGAGATGCGCCCGTTCCGGCGCGACATGCAGATCGTGTTCCAGGATCCATTCGGCTCGCTCAGCCCGCGCATGTCGATCGCGGACATCATCGCCGAAGGTCTCTCCGTGCATCAGCCAAAACTCTCGCGCGCGGAACGCGAGGCGAAGGTCGTCAAGGCGCTGGAGGATGTCGGGCTCAATCCGGAGACACGCTTTCGCTATCCGCACGAGTTCTCCGGCGGCCAGCGCCAGCGCATCAGCATTGCGCGCGCGATCGTGCTCGAGCCCGATTTCGTCGTGCTGGACGAGCCGACCAGCGCGCTCGACATGCTGTTCCAGGCGCAGATGGTCGATCTCCTGCGCGAGCTGCAGCGCAAGCGCGACCTCACCTACATGTTCATCTCGCACGATTTGCGCGTAGTTGCCTCGCTCGCCAGCCATCTCATCGTGATGCGCGGCGGCAAGGTGGTCGAGGAAGGCCAGGCGGCGGATCTCTTCAAGAACCCGAAGACGGATTACACGCGCGCGCTGTTTGCTGCCGCGTTCCGGCTGGAGACGGCGGGGAACGGCTCGGTGGCAACGTAGCTACCGCCAGACCAGAGGGTAAGGAACCAAGTAGCGAATCAACCTTGTCCCGACGGGTCAGGGTTCCTTCCATAATTCTCCGGCTGGTGAACATAGTTCCGCCTTCTCGGCTGCGTTAAAAACGCCAGTACCTGGCTGGTAGAAAGTCGGTTGACGTGCAGTTGCATGCTCATCCCTGAGAAGCGTCGCAGGCTCAAGAACCATCTGCTTTTCGTTGATTGCAGCTCGCTGTAGCGCAGATGCGCGGATCGCTCTCAGGCGGATGCCAATGCATTTGATACGGGGCACCAAATGAATTCCACGCTGGACGACCCGCTCGCCGAAGGACAGATCGCGAGCTTGGAGGAGCAGCTTTCGAACCTGGCGCGCGAAGCGGGAGTCAGACCTTCGGCCCCGCCGAGCAGCATCCGTTGGACAAGCATGAGGACGTCTCGTGTCCCCTTCGCGGCGATTCATCGATTGGCGGATTGGCGCTATGTGGCTTTCGGTTCTCTGTTGGTCGCATCGATTGGTGTCGCCGCCTCGTGGAGATCATCCTCCGTTGATACGGCGATAACGGCCCCCGCAGCCCCAGCAAGTCTGGCGCAGGCCGCGTTGGACGTCGCCGCGCCGAAGGACGCCCCGCCGACGGTTGTTACCCAGCATTCCGAGCTGGCGCAGCAGCTCCAACCGATCGCGCGCGACATCGCCGCCTTGAGCCGAACGGTCGAACAGCTCAAGGTGAGGCAAGAACAATTGGCCAGCGACAATGAAAATCTCGCGAGCCAACTCAAGGCGAGCCGGGATGAAAGCGCACGCAACAGCAGTATGATCGACCGGATCAAGACGGACCAGATCGAGATGGCGCGCGAAAGCCAGGTGCTTACCGACCGGCTCAACGCGAGCCAGGAACAACTCGCCCAAGTCGTCGCCAGCGCTTCGGAGCCAAAGGCGATGCCCGAAGCGCCACCAACGGTGAGCCCCGAAGCGCCGAAGGTGATGCCGGAAGTACCACTGCCGCGTCCGCGGCAGCCGGCCACTGTCGCCCAGACGCAAAAGCCGGCTCGAACCGCGGAGCGGGCGCAAGCCAAGAAACCGCAACCGATATTGGCATGGCCATGGTCAGCGCGTTAATCCGCACAGCCTGGCGGGATTTGTATTTCGGGCAGCTTCTGCGATCAGGTACGCGACAAGCTTTCGCCAGGCCTTCGAGCTCGTAGAACAGCGTCGCCTGCTCAATCTCCGCTGATTCATCATCGATTCAAATCAGCGTTCCCGCTCGGCTCGATTTTTCAACGCAATCCGCCAAATTGCGGAGCACGATGGCGCCGAAAGCTCGCATGTCGTCTCTCAATAAACACGCGATCGTCACAAAGTGCCAATGAAAATGCCATTTGAGGGGAGGTCGATGGCGTAGGAGCTGGGGCCATAGACTCTACAGGGAGGGTGAGCCATGGCACTGCGTTTCAGTACCCTCGATTTCCGTACCATCGACGGCTCCAACAACAATCTCGCCGATTCCACCTTGAACCAGGCCAACACCGACTTTGGCCGGGTGGGTCCGGCGAATTTCGCCGATGGGTTCGATGAAATGACGCCGGGGCCAAACCCGCGCGAGATCAGCAACATTGTCGCGGCGCAGGAGGACACCGGAGAGGACGCCCCGCATTTGACCGATGACAACGGCGTCGCGCTATCGGGCATGATGTATGCGTGGGGCCAGTTCATCGATCACGATCTCGATCTGGAAAAGTCAGCCACAACCACGGACATCTCGATCACGGTCCCGGCGGATGACGCGTTTCTGCCGCCCGGCAGCACCATCCCGCTGACGCGGGTGGCGATCGATCCTGCAACCGGTGTCCCCGGCCATCCGGCAACCGCGATCAACACGATCACGGGTTGGCTGGACGGATCGCAGATATACGGATCCGACGCCGCTACCGCAGCAAGCCTGCGTACAGCCGACGGGCATATGAAAGTTTCGGCGGGCGATAATCTTCCCATTGTCGACACCCCCCAGGGCAAGGCCTTTCTGGCGGGTGATGTGCGAGCACAGGAGAACCCCGACCTGACGGCCTTGCAGGTGTTGTTCGTGCGCGAGCACAATTATCAGGTCGATCGTCTGCACGCGGAGCATCCGAACTGGAGTGGCGACAAGCTGTACGAGACGGCTAAGGCCATCACCACGGCCGAGATGGTCAACATCACCTATAGCGAATTCCTGCCGCATCTGCTGGGCAAGGACGCGATCAAGCCCTACCAGGGCTATGATCCCACGGTGGACCCGCGGATTACCGAAGAATTTGCGGGCGCCGCGTTTCGCTTTGGTCACTCGATCGTCTCCGACGAGATCAGCGCCACCAGCAATCTGGGTGCCGTCACGTCGGAGCAGACGCTGGCGCAATCGTTCTTTGAAGATCCGGCAACCTTCGCGGCGACAGGTGCCGATGGTTTACTTCGGCATCTGTCGGGAGACCTGGCCAACCCGCTGGACGCCCACATCGTTGACGGCTTGCGGAATTTCCTGGCCGATCCTCCCGACGGTATGGATCTGGCGGCGATCAACATCCAGCGCGGCCATGATCTTGGATTGGGCACACTGAACCAGACGCGGGAGGCGCTGGGGCTTGCGCCCTACACCAGCTTCGATCAGCTCAGCTCCGATCCGGCGACTGCAGCGGCGTTCGAGAAAGCCTATGGTTCTATCGATGCCGTCGATTTGTGGGCTGGTGGATTGGCAGAGGATCACGCTGAAGGAGCCATCGTCGGACCGACCTTCGCCAAGATCATCGGCGATCAGTTCGCGGCCCTGCGCGACGGCGATCGGTACTATTTCGAGAACCAGAATTTCGACAAGGCAACCCTGAAGGAGATCGAGAGCACCACCCTGTCGGATCTGATCCTGCGCGACACCGATACGACGGCGATGCAGAGTGATGCCTTCGTCGCCACCGAGCGGCACAGCGGCACCGTGGGAGGCATAGACCCGACTGGAGCAGAGGCCGCCGTCGGCATGGCGCAACTCGTGGTCGGATCGGCCGGCAACGATACCCTGACCGGTGGGGATCTCGATGACACGCTGGTGGCGGCGCGCGGCCACATGACAATGACCGGCGGTGGTGGGGCCGACACCTTCGTGATCAACCCCGACGACATCGGGGGTCTACACAACACCGTAACAATCACTGACTACGACCCGAAGGAGGACAAGCTGCAACTCGGGACGGACCACTACGTCAGGAAATCATCCGACCATCACGGCGGAACATTGCTGCAGGTCGGCAACGAGACCATCGACCTGGTCGGCGTGAAGCCGAGTGAATTACCGTATCCTGGCCTTGTATCGTGGAGTCAGCATCATGGCTCTGGATCGTGGGGGCAATATCAGGACTCGGTCACCGGCATCGGGGCGACTTCCGCGTCGCCCCCGATCACCGCGTCGGATCCTTCGCATGCAACCGGCTCGACCGCATCGGCCCTGGCAAGCCAGAGCTTTGCGCTGCTGAACCAATATCAGGCCGGCAACATCGGCCGGGTCGATCCCGGTCAGATCGTTGCGGCGGTGTCGAACGGCGCCAACTTGAGCCAGGAGTCCTTCCTGACCGGACCGCGACGACATTGATCCGCTTTCGACCATCACGATTGGGCATCAACTAAAGTGCTGCGCCGCCCCAGGATGAGCGGCGCAGCATTTTCGCAATTCGCGCGATGACCTATCCAGCCGTCTGAGTGAAAAGCACTCGCTCAGCCTACAGCCGCTTGATCGCGGCGACCTCGCTGCCGGCCTGCTTGATCCGCGCGATCGCGGGCTCGATCGGCTCGATCACGGTCGCCATGTGATGCGCGTTGGCGTGAACCATGGTGCTGCCGTCGCGCACGATCGCGACATGCCCCTTCCAGAAGATCAAATCGCCGCGTTGCAGCTTGCCAGCCTCGCTTGGCGCGAGCGCGCGGCCGAGGCCCGCCTGCTGCATGTCGCTGTCGCGCGGGCAGCCGATGCCCGCTGATGTCAGCGAGACCTGCACGAGACCGGAGCAATCGATGCCGAGGCTGCTCTTGCCACCCCAGAGATACGGCGTGCCGACGAAGCGCTCGGCGACGGCGACGAAATCCGGCTCGCGATGATCGAGCGCCGCAAGATGTGCCTTCGGCAGATACGTTCCCTCGCGCGTCACGGCGAAGCTGCCGTCCTCGCGCACCACAGCGATCCTCGATCCCAGCACGAGCGTGCCCGTCGGTGGCAGCTTGATCGAGGGACCGGGAAAGGCGAAGGTCCGGAGCGCGCTCACCTTGTGCGTCGGCGCGCCTGCGGGCCGCGCCAGCGCGGCGTCCGGCAGCCAGCCGACATAGCCGTCGCCAGTGAGCTGGCCCCAGGCCCAGCCTTCTCCGTTGCGATCGTAGATCGTGACGCGCTCGCCGCGCAGCGTCTCCGTCATCAGCATGGCGTCCGAAGACGGCCGCTCACGCATCGGTGCGATCGCCTCAACCACCTCGAATTCCTCGCCGGTGACGAAGCGATCCGCCTGAACCCTGCCTTCGAGATATTTCGCGGCGAGGTCGCCCCGCGCCGGTGTCAGCCGCGGATCATGCATAGCGCTCGCTCAGCAATGTGTAGAGGGCACGTGCGGCCTGGCATTCGCCGCCTTCGGGACGCGCGGGCTTCGCCGACGGCGTCCAGCCGTAGATGTCGACATGCAGCCAGCTCCTGGCGTGCTCGACGAAGCGCTGCAGGAACAGAGCGCAGGTGATCGAGCCGGCAAAGGTGCCCGATGGCGCGTTGGTGATGGTGGCCGTCTTGGAGTCCAGCCACGCATCGTAAGCCGGCCACAGCGGCATGCGCCACAACGGATCGTTCTCCTTCACGGCGCAGCGCGCGACGTCGGCGGCAAGCGCCTCGTCGTTGGTGTAGAAGGGCGGAAGGTCCGGCCCCAGCGCCACGCGCGCCGCCCCCGTGAGCGTGCCGAGATCGATCAGCAGATCCGGCTTCTCCTCGTCGGCGAGCGCCAGCGCGTCCGCAAGCACCAGGCGGCCTTCCGCGTCGGTGTTGCCGATCTCGACCGTGATGCCCTTGCGCGAGGGGAAGATGTCGAGCGGACGGAAGGCGTTGCCGGCGACCGCATTCTCCACGGCCGGGATCAGCACGCGGAGGCGGACCTTCAGCTTCGCATCCATCACCATGCGCGCCAGCGCCAGCACGTTGGCCGCGCCGCCCATGTCCTTCTTCATGATCAGCATGCCGCTCGACGGCTTCAGGTCGAGCCCGCCGGTATCGAAGCAGACGCCCTTGCCGACCAGCGTCACCTTGGGATGGGCGGGATCGCCCCAGCCGATGTCGATCAGCCGCGGCGCGCGATCCGAGGCCATGCCGACCGCATGGATCAGCGGAAAATTCCCGGCCTTCAGATCCTCGCCGATGGTGCAGGCAAAGCTGGCACCGAACTCGGCAGCGAGCCTCTCGGCCGCCTTGGCCAATTCCTCCGGGCCCATGTCGTTGGCCGGCGTGTTGATGAGGTCGCGCGCCAGCATCGCCGCATCGGCGACCCGGTCGATCTCGACCGCATCGACGACGTCCGGCGGTGTCAGCCGGACGTCGGGACGGTCCGCCTTGCGATAGCGGGCGAAGCGGTAGCTGCCGAGGGCAAAGGCCAGCGCCGCCAGCCGCGCATCGTGCGGCGCATTGGCAAAGCGATAGGTGCCCGGCGGCAAAAGGCCCGGCAACGCACCCGGTCGGAACAGGTCGCGCGATTTTGCGCCGTTGTC
Source organism: Bradyrhizobium neotropicale (assembly GCF_001641695.1). Lineage (GTDB taxonomy): Bacteria > Pseudomonadota > Alphaproteobacteria > Rhizobiales > Xanthobacteraceae > Bradyrhizobium > Bradyrhizobium neotropicale. Next base: position 5,873 of record NZ_LSEF01000106.1, on the reverse strand, counting down.
CTCGAGGCCGAACAGGATGTGCGCGATCGCGCCGTCCGGCGCGGGCAGGGCAAGATAGGCGCCCGGCTTGGCTGTAAAGGCATTGGCTGAGGCGAACTGCCGCTGCGCCGGCGGCAGTGTCTCGCGGACCGCATCCCAGCTCGCTTTGGTGACGAAGGTGATCGGGATGGCGGTCGGGGACGTCTCGAAGACGGAGGGCATTGGCAGGTCCGGATCGTCAGATCAAACGGGTGATGTAGCGGCTGACAGACTTCGCAGAGTTTCGCCGCGCCTGCAATCGGCTTTGCGATTACCGCTTGGCGAGCCGCTACTCGCATCGGGGGCGCCATGCTAGGTTCCGCACCAGCGGTCGCGGGCGGCGGAGAACGTCGGCGACCGAAGGAAAGACGTGCCGGGAGGAAATGCAATGGACGTCGTGTGGAGTATGGTCACCTTCATCGGCCAGGCCATCGAGGCAATTTTTGGCTATGTCGAGCACCACCACTGGATCTTCGCGTTCCTGGCCGGCGGCTACGTCTTCTATCTTCACGATCGATCCGTCCATGCGCGGTTCGATGCGCTTGACAAGCGGCTCGATGAAATCCGCAAGCGTCTCGCCATCGAATATTGATCGGACCGCGGCCGTGTCCGCATGAACCCGGCGGCTACGTCCGCTTTGCCGCCGTTGGCGAACGAGCTCGCGCGGCTGCGCAATATGTCGCGAAGGGCCAAAGGCGGTCGGGATGAGCAAGTCTCCCAGTCTCGAAATTCTCCGATACCGAAACTCGACTGGATCGCCTCCAAAGCCTGTCGGCGCTCCGACGGCCCAATGACTTCGTTCGTGCGAGGTTGTAAGGTAGCGGTCAGGGAGGGGGTGGGCTCTCTGCCAGTCTGGATGCGAAATGCCTGCGGACGCGGCACCGTTACAAAGCCAGCGAAGCTTCAATTGCATCAAATGCAGGTGTTTTCGGGCCGTCGGCTTGGCCCCTGGGCAGAAAACCAGCTTGTTGACCATGGAGTTCGACGGTACCGTGGGCATCACTTTGGTCAGGGACCTAGATGATTTGTCCGAGGTGCCAGCACGTAAACGGCGCAGCGGCGAAGTTCTGCGAAGAATGTGCTTTGGCTCTGGTACGCGTTTGCGCGAACTGCGGCACTCAAGTTTCGCCGACGGCCAAGTTCTGTTCTCATTGCGGCCATTCGACGGGGCAGGGCGCCGCAAACTATCTGTCTGCGCGCTCACAGGCGGTGAAACCACAGACCGCCCAACTCATCCCTGACGACAGTCTCACCTCGACCGCCGAACTCGCCGGTGAACGAAAGCAGGTGAGCGTGCTGTTCGCGGACATCACGGGCTCACTGGCCCTGATCTCCGGCCAGGATCCGGAGAGTGCGCAGGCGATCCTCAACCCGGTGCTCGAGCGGATGTGCGAGGCCGTCCGCCGTTATGAGGGTACGGTCAATAGGATTCTTGGCGACGGTATCATGGCGATTTTTGGCGCGCCGCTCGCCCATGAGGATCATGCCGTGCGGGCCTGTTACGCCGCGCTGATGATGCAGGACTCCCAGGCCAAACTGGCGGACGGTACCGATCAGTCTGATCATAAACCCCTCAGGATTCGCGTTGGGCTCAACTCGGGCGAAGTCGTCATCTGCGCCATCAGCAACGAGCTTGACATGGAATACACCGTTGTCGGTGAGGCCGTGCACGTGGCTTCTCGCATGGAGCAGATGGCGCAGCCCGGCTCGATCCTGACGACGAAGAAGACCATGCGACTGGCTGAGGGATATGTCATGGCGCGGTCGCTGGGGCCGCTGCCGATCAAGGGGCTTGCCGAGCCCGAGGAGGTCTACGAGCTGATCGGCGCGGGGCCCGCACGCACGCGTTTGCAGGCCGCAACGATTCGCGGCCTGACCCAGTTTATCGGCCGCGAGGCCGAGCTCGATGAGCTGCGTCGCGCACAGGAGCTGGCCGACACGGGATCGGGCCAGTCGGTGGCGATCATTGGTGAGGCGGGCGTGGGCAAGTCACGTCTCGTCTATGAGTTTACCCACGCCAACCGGCTGCTCGGTCTGCTCGGCTGGCTGGTGCTCGATAGCACGTCGATCTCGCATGGAAGAGCGACCAGCTACCTGCCGGTCATCGCACTGCTCAAGAGCTACTTTGGCATCCAGGACCGGGATGAGCTTCATGAGATGCGCCGAAAGGTGGTCGAGAGAATCTTCGCTCTCGACGAAAGGCTGGAGCCGACGCTTCCTGCCCTCCTGGCGCTGCTCGATATCCCGGTCGATGACCAAAGCTGGCATACGCTCGATCCAATTCAGCGCAGGCGTCGCAATATCGATGCCGTGAAGAGCTTGTTGCTGCGGGAGGCTTGCAAGCAACCGGTCCTCTTGATCTTCGAGGACCTCCATTGGGTGGATAACGAAACGCAGGAATTGCTCGATGCCCTGGTCACCGTCCTGGGCTCGGCCCGCCTCATGCTGCTTGTCAGTTATCGCCCCGACTACCAGCACAACTGGGGGAGCAAGGAAAACTACCATCAGATCCGGCTGAGCGCGTTGCCGACCCGTGACACGCGCTATCTGCTGGAGGCACTCCTGGGTGAAGATCCTGAACTCGCTTCACTCAAGCAGCTTCTGATCGCGCGGGGCGGCAATCCCTTCTTCATTGAGGAAACAGTCCGCTCCCTGGTGGAGACCCAATACCTCGCCGGAGAACGCGGTCACTATCGATTGTTGCGTCCGACCGGAAATGTTCAGGTTCCTCCTACCGTCCAGGCCATTCTGGCGGCGCGAATAGATCGGCTGCTTCCCGGTGACAAGAATCTTCTGCAAATCGCTTCAGTTGCAGGCCGCGAGACTCCGTTGGCGGTCCTTCGACCGATGGCGGACCTCACGGAAGGCGCGCTGGAAGACGCGCTGGGCCGGCTGCTGGCGGCCGGTTTTCTCTACGAGTCCGGATTCTTTCCGGACGTAGAGTATTCGTTTGTACACGCGCTCACCCACGAGGTCACATATGACGGCCTGCTGCGGACGCGACGGCGCGCGCTGCATGCGCGACTGGTCGGCACGATTGAGAATCTGTACCGGGACCGGATCGGCGAGCACATTGAGCGCCTTGCGCAGCATGCGGTTCGTGGAGAGTTGCCGGACAAGGCTGTTCGATATTTGCGGCAGGCCGGACTGAAGGCGCTCTCGCGGTCGGCGCTCGAGAACGGGCGCGTCTGGTTCGAGCAGGCGCTGGCGATCATCGAGAAGTTGCCCGAAACCAAGGACAATATCGAACTTGCCATCGATATTCGCTTCGACCTTCGAAACGCACTTCACCCCTTGGGCCACCTCGAGAAATGCCTGGGCCAACTGCAGAGCGTGGAGGCGCAGGCGATACAACTCGCGGACAAGCGAAGGCTTGGTCAGGCATCATCGTTCATATGCCAATACTACCGTTTGCTGGGCGAGTTGGGCCCGGCGATCGAGGCAGGCGAACGGGCGATGGCCATAGCGGACGAATTGGATGACCAGTCGCTTCGGACGATCGTCAGTGGACATTTGGGAGCGGCTCTGGCGGCACGGGGAGATCATCATCGCGCGGTGCAAATATTGTCTGCCGCCGTAGAGCGCCTTCGAGGTGATCTCGCCTCCGACACGATGGGAACGACCGGGGTTCAGGGCGTGTTCAGGCGGGTCTATCTGGTTTGTTCGCTTGCCGAGCTCGGCGAGTTCGACCAGGCCTTGCGCCTGGCGGAAGAGGCCATGGAAATTGCCCGACTGGCCAACCACGTCTACAGCCTTGCGTTCTCCTGTTACGGAGCCGGCAACGTTCTCGCCCTTCGGGGCGAGGCGCCGCGAGGCATCAGCGTCCTTGAGCAGGGCCTCGAGCTCTGCCGCTCATGGATTCTGCCACTGATGATACCACTCATCGGCACGTCCCTCGGATATGCCTATTGCCTCTCCGATCGCCTCGACGAGGCCATCGTGCTGTTGGAGGAAACCGAACGGGAATCGACCGCAATGCATCGCATGGGCGGGCTCGCCATGACCTTGGTCCGGTTGGGTGAGGCTTACCTTCGAAAGCTCCGCGCGGTCGACGCTGAGCGGTGCGGCCAACGGGCGCTGATGCTTTCGCGCAAACATGGCGAGCGCGGCCACGAAGCCTACGCACTGCGATTACTTGCTGAGCTTGGCGCGACAGGCCCTGCGCACCTTGATGAATGTCAGACAAATTTTCTCGAGGCGCTGCGCAGGGCCGAGGAGCTCGGTCTGCGACCTCTCGTGGCTCAATGTCACCTCGGGCTCGGAAAACGTTTCCGATCGATCGGCCAGCAGACAAGCGCCGAACAGCACCTCAACATCGCCGCAGCCCTGTTCTCGCAGCTCGGGATGCAGTTTTCGCTGGAGGAGCATGCCGCCTGTGGCAGCTAGTGGTTCATCACAGTGGTTTTGACTCTTTGGCGGCAACTGGATAGGCGCGACCGAGTTTGGCGCGGGCTTTGTCGGTTGTGAACATCCATTTGATGCGGTCTCGCGCCTTGTTTCGCTGCCGTTGCCATGCTGCGATTTCTTTTCGAAGCCTTTTGGGATCGTCGATGCGACGGCCGAGACACTGGCGCTGCAGCACGCTGATCTCGCACTCGACCATATTGAGCCAGCTGGCGTGTTTCGGGGTGTAGTGGAACTCGAGGCGGCGCAGGATGCGACGGGCCTCGGCAGGCGCAAATGCCTGATATAGCGCGCCGGCCGTATGAATCGACAGATTGTCCTGCACCACACGGATGCAGGCGGCATTGGGATAGTGGACGTCGACGAGTTCGCGCATGCAGTGCGCGTAGTCGACCGCGGCGCGGTGGTCTGTAACCTTGACATTGCGCCAGCCGCGATGCGGATCGAAGGTGACGAAGAGATTGACGGTACCGTTGCGGCGATATTCGTAATCGTAGCGCTCGCGCTGTCCCGGTTGGGCAGGGATCGGCTGGCGTACCTCGCCGATCAGCTGGACTGGGGTCTCGTCGAAGCAAACCAGGGGCCGCTCGGGATCCGGCGCCTCGGCGTAGAGATCGAGCACATCCTCCATCCGGGCGACGTATTCGCCGTCGACATGAGGAATGCACCACATATCCCGGCGCCACGGCTTGAGGTCGTTGTCGGCCAGCCGGCGGCGCACGGTCTCGCCCGACAGGCTGGCGTGATCGGTGAGCTTGACCATCGCGTCGGCCAGCAATGTCAGCGTCCAGCGTTTGCGGCCGGCGGGCGGCTTGGCGCATGCCGTCGCCACCAGCAGGGCCTCTTCCTTGCCTGTCAGCTTGCGTTCCGCGCCCGGACGCGGCTCCTCACTCAAGGCCCGCTCCAGATTGCCTTCTACGAAACGGCGTTTGGTCCGGCCGACGGTGGAAAGGCTGACCCGGACGGTTCGGGCAATCTCCGCGTCGCAGCTGCCTGAATCGGCCGCCAGCACAATCTGAGCCCGTTTGAGTTTGCGGGCGGAATGCGTGCCGCCGCCGAGCATTGCCGTCAGTTCGTCCCGCTCGGCTTGGCTCAATTCGACCCGATAACGTACATTCATGCTTCGCCTCCTTGTCGGAGGCCGGGACGAATCCAGCTATGAGTCAAAAATCAGGCGCGCACTTCACCGAGAAGCAGGGACACTATCTCGCTTTCATCCATACCTACTCGTACATGTTCGGACAGCCGCCCGCCGAGGCCGACATCCAGCGGCATTTCCGCGTCAGCCCGCCGTCAGTCCACCAGATGATCCTCACCCTCGAACGCAACGGGTTCATTCGTCGCCAGCCCGGCGTCGCTCGAAGCATCGAGATCCTCTTGCCACCCGAAAAGTTGCCTATCCTCGGATGGCTCGGTATCAAAACGTCAAAATCACTGTGATGAACCACTAG
>NZ_LSEF01000105.1 GCF_001641695.1 Bradyrhizobium neotropicale | reverse complement strand
TATGCCTTGGCGAAGCGCGGCCTAAATGTGGCTGTCATCGACGCGTTATCCGGTCCGGCCGAAATGTGCAGCCGCGCAAATGCAGGTATCATCGCTGTCGGGCATGCAAAGGCCTGGGCGGGACCGGGAGCGCCTGCTGCCATGATCAACGCTTTCGCCGGGCGTGACCCATCGGTGAAAGTAACCCGCCTGACGGATCCAACGCTCTGGCGCTGGGGAGTTGAGTTCCTGCTCAACTGTTCCCCGTCGGCTCATCGCAGGAATACCGACAAGCTGCAACGTTTGAGCCGTTACAGCCGTGATCTCGCTGCCGCCGCCGAAGTCGAGATGAACCTGCCGGCGGAGATCCGGCATCAGGGAGGGCTCTATTTGTTTCAGGATAAGGCGCAGTTCAGCACCTATGTGGCCTCGATCGAGGATCATGGCGACGGCTCCGTCGAGGTATTGGGCCGTGACGCATTGATCGCGCGCGAACCCGGTTTGTCCGGTATGTCTGGCCGGTTAGTTGGCGGGCTGTTCAGTGCAACAGACTCCGTGGGTGATTGCCGGCTGTTTACCCAGCGCACGACTGCCTATTTGAACCAAATACATAACGTAAGCCTGCATTTCAAGACGCGTGTCATAGGGCTCCGTCGCGCCAACAACATCATTGAGGCCGTCCAAACGAACCATGGTGACATACCGTGCGCGGCAGTAATCCTGGCGACAGGTGTCGAAACCTCTGACATAACCCATCCTCTAGGCTTTCGTGCCACTATTTACCCAGTGAAGGGGTATTCCGGCACATGGAAGATCATCGATCCCGCCGGAGTGCCTACAATACCCTATGTCGACGAGACGGAACTACTGGCCGTCGCAACTTACGGCCGAAAGCTCCGCGTGACAGCGATCGCCGAATTTGCGGCGCACGATCGATCTGTTTCGGAAGCAAGCATCTCGCACATAGCTGAATATGTGCGGCAATCCTTCGGGGACGCGGTTGATTTGGAAACACCTGAATTCTGGGCTGGTCTGCGCCCTACCACACCGGCAGGTCCTCCTTATCTGGGCCGAGTTCGCATGTTTGACAATCTTTGGGTCAACGCGGGGCACGGGCAACTCGGCTGGACCATGTCTTTTGGTTGCGGTGAACTTCTAGCGCAGAGAATCACGGGCGAACAGACGTCACTAGAGAATGTGTCGGCCACGGCCTCGTGGCTTGTGTGAATTTCACGGTCATATTTCGCCCTCAAAGCGAACCGCAAGTGGTCTATTCCATCGGTTGCCGAGCTGCGTATCCGCTGGCACATCCCTTGCTTACGTAGATCCTTACTGCCAGTGAGGAAGCCATGTCCTCTGTTGAACATGTCTGTATGTCCATCGCAGCAGGCGCAGGAGATGGACCAGTGTCCGTCACCATCCCGTCAGACGCGAATCGATGCCACTACCAAGGAGATCAGGCCGGCCATAGTCCGGTCGGCATGACTGCCCCTTTGTCCCCGTCTCATCACATCGATCCGGCACTGCTCGATCAGGCCCGTGTGGAGATGGGGTGCGACGGAGTTCCGGGAATCGCCCTCGGCGTCTACCATAACGGCTGCGCCGCGACCGCTGGCCTGGGTGTAACGAACGTGCTGCATCCGCAGCCTGTTGACGGGGACACGTTGTTCCAAATCGCGTCGATCACCAAGACGTTTACCGCCACCGCCGTCTTGCAACTCGTGGAGCAGGGACGACTCAACTTGGACGACACGATCCGCGCGCACTTGCCGGAGTTCACTGTCGCGGACCCGGATGTCTCGACCTCTGTTACCATCCGCGATTGCTTGGTCCACAGCTGCGGCTGGGAGGGAGACTTCTTCGAGGACACCGGCTGGAGCGATGACGCGCTGGCCGCTATGGTCGCCCGGATGGACAAGCTGGTCCAGGTGACGCCGCTGGGTCGGATGTGGTCGTACAGCAACTCCGCCTTCTACGTCCTCGGCCGGATCCTGGAGGTGCTGCACGGCCGCTCCTACGAAGATGTGCTCGATGAGGCGCTGCTCGCACCTCTCGGCATGGACGGCGCCTGCTTCTTCGCCCGCGACCTGCTCCACCGCAAATTTGCCGTCGGGCACGCCGAGCGCGGCGGGCAGACAGTGATCGCGCGGCCGTGGGCGATGCCCCGCTGCGTCAATCCATCGGGCGGCGTGGTCGCCAGCGCCGCGCACCTGATGCGCTACGCACATTTCCAGTTGGACGGCGCTCCGGTGCTTGGCGATGCCATGCGGTTGGCCGCCTTCGAGCCGGCCGGTCCGTCGAGCGACACCCCGGCGATCGGGTTGGGCTGGTGGCTCGACGACAGCGCCGGAGAACGGGTCGTCAGCCACACCGGCGGCGCCAACGGCCAGCCCTGCTCGTTCGCAATGATCCCGTCGCGGCGCTTTGCCCTCGCCGTGCTGACCAACGGCGCTAACGGGTGGATCACAGCGCAGAGGCTATTGGCATGGGCGATGCAGACCTACTTCAGCCTCGCCGCACCCGATCTGCGAGCGCAGCCGCGCGCCGACGTCGACGCTTGGCTGGGTACCTACGAGACCCGCACGGAACGCCGAGTGCTGCGCCGCGAGGGAGAGCGACATGTGCTCGATCAGACGCCACTGAAGCAGTGGCTTGACGGTCTGGATCCGCCCGCTCTACCGCAGCTCGGTACGGAGATCCAGCCGACTGGTCCGGGTGCGATGCTCTTCGCGCCAGGCAAGCGTGCGCAGCGGGTCGGAACCGTCTTGCGCAACGGACACGGCGAGATCCGTTGGCTGCGCGTCAACCGCCGGGCCGCGCTGCGCAAGTGAACCAGAGTGCGCGTCCCGCGCTCGCGCTCCCACTAACCGTAGTAGAGCATCGCCATCGCTGAGTGTGAGCGTCATTCCGCTCCCATCTTCTCTTGACGTTTGTGATGGGCGAGATTTGTGATCTCTTTGAACGGATGGGGTTGTGTCTAAGCTTAACCATACCTTAAGTCGGACGTGACGACGCGCCGGCTGGAAGTGATCGCGGAGACGGGACGACGTCGTTGGTTATCCAAGGACGACAAAGCCCGGATTGTGGAGGAGACACTGGTCCCCGGCGCGGTCGTTTCCGAGATTGCCAGACGACATGGGCTGACACCGCAACAAGTGTTCACCTGGCGCCGGCAGGCGCGCCCAGGCGCCGGCAACGAGCGGATGAGCTGCGATTTGTACCTGCTGTGGTGGACACACCGGCCGCAGCCGTCGACCCGGAGCGCAAGGCACTGCGGATCCAAGGCCAAGCCGGATCTCGGGAGTATCGAGATTGAGGACATGGCACCATCATGGGGCAGGTCGCGACGACGATGCGGTGATGATTGCTGCCGTCGTCAATGCGCTGAAGGCACCCCTGTGATTGGCCCGTCCGGAGCAATCCGGGTAATGGTGGCCACCAGGCCAGTCGACTTCCGAAGGGAATGGAGGGGCTTGCGACGTTCATGAAGGCTGATCGGCTGATCCGTTCTCAGGCGCTGTTTATGTGTTCCGCGCCAAACGGGCCCAACACACGACATTCTGATCGAAGCGCGACAATTGCATATCCGTGGCATCCCCTTTTTGGACGAACGCTTCAAGTCGCACCGTTCCGACGCGGCAAGGAATTGAAGTGCATCTACACGGAGGAACGGCGTGGGTTTAGTCGTGAGGTGCCCAATTGGAATGTGCGACTAGAGCTACTGTGCCGGCATGGCGCTTGGACCTCCGCAGGTCAGTATTGACGGCCTCAATGAACTTGCCGTTGTTGTGAAGCTTCTCGGCACGAATCGGGCTCCGGCGCACGATCCCGTCCTTCGATGAAGAGGGAGAAAGGACGTGCGGAGAAAAAGCCAATATCGCGAGCTCTGCGCGACAATCATCCCGGCTATATCCAGGCCAAGGGGAATGCCCACCGTTATCAATGCCGCGGCGATGACGCCCATGTCGGCGCAGGCTTATGTATCGGCATCGGCGGAGTGCGAGTCGATCGTGCGGTCGCGCTGCAAATCCTCGAGGCCGTCTCCGATCGAGCTGTTGAAGTAGCGATATTGGCGTCCGACCAGGTTGAGCGCTCAAGACAAGAGATCATCGCCGCCGTCGAACGGGAGCTTGAAGTCGCGCGCTACGAAGCGTCTCTTGCCGTACGCCGATACGAGCTTGTGGATCCGGCGAAGCGTCACGTTGCCTGTGAACTCGAGGCGCGCTGGAATGGCGCATTAGAGCGGGTTGCTGAGCTTGAGGGACGGATCAAGGAGCTGCGCGCCGCATCGGCGGAAAGTCCCAAGATCGACCGCGCCCTGCTTCTGCAACTTGCGCATGATCTGCCGCGGGTTTGGAATGCACCGTCCACGGATAACCGCACCAAGCAGCGGCTGGTTCACATCGTGGTCCGAGAGATTGTTTGCGATCTCGATGAGAACACCAATGAGGCGGTTCTGCTCCTCCACTGGACCGGCGGCCGGCACACGGAGGTTCGTGTTGCTCGCGTTAAGACGGGCCGATATCCAGAGGATGTGGTATCCACGGCCGTTGACACACTTCGCAAACTTGCCGGTCGTTGGCCTGATCGAGAGCTCGCCGTGTCGCTCAATCGGATGCGCTGCAAGACCGGCGACGGCGAGACCTGGATGACTGTTCGCGTGCGGGAAATGCGCGAACGCTTGGGCTTGCCGGAATACGATCCCGCATTATCCGACGGCAAAATGATCAGCCTTGCGAAGGCCGCGGCACACTTTGGAATTTGCGTCGGATCAGCAAAGAGCTTGGTGCTGAAGGGCATCTTGCCGGCAACAAAAGCAATCAAGGGCTCGCAATGGTTGGTTCCTGTCGACGTGCTGACTTCGGAAACAGTACGCATAGCGGTGCAACGCGTGATCGAACGCCGCCCGAAAAACTACATTGATTATCAATACGATAGGATGATCCGCCTGCCCGGGATCTGACAAAAGGACGTACAATGAAACGAGCTGTGGGGACCGAATCAAGCTGATCTTTTGGATGGAACGGGTTTGTGCCTGTTCGCCAACCGCCTCGGTGTCTTCCGCTGGCCGAAGATCGAGGACGGAGTGATGCGCCTGTCTGCGGCTCAGTTGTCGGCGTTGCTCGAAGGCCTGGATTGGCGGCTGGTCCGTGAGCCGCGGGAAACGGTAACGCCGACGCAAGCCGGATAGCTGTGGGTCACGCTGTGACGGAGTGAAACAGCAGCATCGAGATCATCGCAAAACGGCAGTGCGGGCGATGTCGCCTACCCAAAGCTTGCTGACCGCGGCGAGGTCGAGCTCGCATTCTGCTAGGTGCACATGCGGCGTAACTTCTACGAACTCGCGGCAGCTGGCGTCGCTCCGATCGCGAGTAAGACCCTCAAGCATATCGCCGCGTTCTATGCGATCGAGAAGGAGATCCGCGGCCGCAGCGCGAAGGAATGCTGTCTCGTGGGGCAGCAGAAAAGCCGGCCGCTCGCCGATCCATTCGAAGGCTGGCTGGGCACCAGCAGGCTCTCATCACCAAAAGAAAGCTCGCCGACGCCATCCCTTGCACGGCGAGCGTCTTGATCCAACCGAATGCCTCCTCGATCCGCTTGGCTGATGCGCGCTGGCTGACGGCGTAGTCGCCGTGCCGGGTCGTTCGCCCGTCAATCGCAGAGCTTGTATTCTCGCGCCTTTTCTTTTCCTACGCCAGCCTACGATCACTATGCGTTCGTCGTTGCAGCATTCAAGGCTCTGCTTTTCTAATCATCCCCATCTGAGGCCACTTGGAGCGCCTCAGTTTTCGGGGCAGCCATGGCAGTTGGGTCCTCTCAGCCGGAGGTTATCTCGCGTGGAGCACGCATGTTGCGTACCGCGCTTGGTCCCGCCATCGCAACCTTTCTGGAAGATCCCTCAATCGTCGAGGTGATGCTCAATCCAGATGGCCGACTCTGGGTCGATCGGCTCTCGGTCGGCTTGACCGACACGGGCGAAAGCCTGTCCGCTTCCGACGGCGAGCGGATCATACGGCTCGTCGCTCACCACGTCGGTGCCGAGGTTCATGGGGGTGCGCCTCGCGTCTCGGCCGAGCTGCCGGAGAGTGGAGAGCGATTTGAAGGTCTCCTGCCCCCGGTCGTTGCCGCGCCGGCATTCGCGATCCGAAAGCCGGCCACAGCTGTGTTCACGCTAGAGGATTATGTCGCCTCGAACATCATGACCACTGAGCAAGCCGGCGCGCTCCGGGCTGCTGTTGCCTCTCGCGCCAACATCCTGGTCGCAGGCGGCACCTCGACCGGCAAAACCACGCTGACGAATGCCCTTCTCGCCGAGGTCGCCAAGACGGCAGACCGCGTCGTTCTCATCGAGGATACAAGAGAGCTTCAATGCAGGGCGCCAAATCTCGTCGCCTTGCGGACCCGGGACGGCGTGGTCTCGTTATCGGATCTCGTACGCTCTTCACTCCGCCTGCGTCCCGATCGTATTCCGATCGGCGAGGTGCGGGGAGTTGAAGCACTTGATCTCCTCAAGGCCTGGGGCACAGGCCATCCCGGAGGGATCGGGACCATCCATGCCGGCACGGCGCTAGGTGCGCTACGCCGGCTCGAGCAGCTCATCCAGGAAGCCGTGGTCACGGTGCCCCGGGCGCTGATTGCCGAAACGATCAACGTCATTGCAGTTCTTGTCGGCCGCGGCGCCGATCGCCGCCTCGCCGAGCTTGCTCGCGTTTCGGGCCTTACGCCCTCCGGTGACTACAGCCTTTCAGCAATAGGAGATCAATCATGAGCTTTCGCTCGCCTCGTAACATGGGCATCACTGCAATCACGGGATTGGCCCTTGTTTGCACCACTGCGCTCCCAGCTTGGGCTGCCGGCTCGAACATGCCCTGGGAGCAGCCGCTGAACCAGATCCTGCAATCGGTTGAAGGCCCGGTGGCCAAGATTCTCGCGGTCATCGTCATCATCGTGACCGGGCTGTCCTTGGCATTTGGCGACACTTCCGGGGGATTTCGCCGGCTGGTTCAGATCGTGTTTGGGCTCTCGATCGCGTTTGCCGCCTCGAGCTTCTTTCTGTCGTTCTTCTCATTCGGCGGCGGAGTCGTGATCTGATGGATGGCCCTGTCGCAGGTTTTTCCGCGCCCGTCCATCGGGCGCTAACCGAACCGATCCTGATGGGTGGTGCGCCGCGGTCAGTCGCGATCCTCAACGGGACCTTGGCGGCCGCACTCGGCTTAGGCTTACGGCTCTGGATCGCGGGACTTCTGCTCTGGTTCATCGGCCATATGGCGGCCGTCTGGGCGGCCAAGCGCGATCCCGACTTCGTCGAGGTGGTGCGGCGGCACGTCCGCATTCCCGGTCATCTGAACACGTGAGTTGCCCATGATGAATCTTGGCGAATACCGACGCTCAAACACACGTCTTGCCGATTTTCTGCCTTGGGCCGCGCTGGTCGACGAGGGGGTCGTCCTCAACAAGGATGGCTCGTTTCAGCGTACGGCGAGATTTCGCGGACCCGATCTCGATAGCGCGGTGCCGGCCGAACTTGTCGCCGTGGCCGGCCGCTTGAACAATGCGTTGCGCCGTCTCGGGTCCGGCTGGGCGGTGTTCGTCGAGGCCCAGCGCCATTCTGCCGGGGCGTATCCTCCGAGCACCTTTCCCGATGTGGCGTCTGCGCTGGTCGACGCCGAGCGCAAGGCTCAGTTCGAAGAGGAGGGCGCTCATTATGAATCGAGCTACTACCTGACCTTTCTCTATCTACCGCCGGCCGAAAGCGCCGCGATGGCGGAGCGGCTCATTTACGAGGGTGGCAACCGGACGACCGGCGCGGACTCGCAAGAAGCCTTGGGCGGCTTTGTCGACCGGACCAACCGCGTCCTCCAGCTCGTCGAAGGGTTCATGCCGGAATGCGCCTGGCTCGATGACGAGGCGACGCTCACGTACCTTCATTCCACCATCTCGACCAAGCGGCACCGGGTCCGCGTCCCCGAGATCCCTATGTATCTGGATGCCTTGCTCGCCGATCAACTGCTGATCGGCGGTCTCGAACCGATGCTGGGTCACGCCCACATTCGGGTTCTGACCGTGGTGGGATTTCCAAGTGTCACGACGCCTGGGATCCTTGATGATCTGAACCGTCTGGCATTCCCCTATCGTTGGTCGACCCGCGCAATCATGCTCGACAAGGCCGATGCGATAAAGCTCCTCACAAAGATCCGGCGCCAGTGGTTCGCCAAGCGCAAATCGATCGCGGCGATCCTGAAGGAGGTGATGACCAACGAAGCCTCGGCTCTGCTTGATACGGACGCGCACAACAAGGCGATGGATGCCGACGCAGCTCTCCAGGAGTTGGGCTCAGATCAGATCGGAGAAGCCTTTGTCACGGCGACCGTGATCGTCTGGGATACCAATCCGCGACTTGCCGACGAAAAGCTACGGCTCGCCGAAAAAGTCATCCAGGGCCGCGACTTCACCTGCATGACGGAAACCGTCAATGCGGTGGAGGCCTGGCTCGGCAGCCTGCCTGGACACGTCTATGCCAATGTCCGCCAGCCGCCGGTCTCGACCCTTAACCTTGCCCACATGATCCCGTTGTCGGCCGTGTGGGCCGGGGAGGCGAGAGACCATCATTTCGCGGCGCCGCCGCTCTTCTTTGGCAAGACGGAAGGATCAACCCCGTTCCGGTTTTCCCTGCATGTCGGTGATGTCGGGCACACCCTTCTTATAGGGCCGACCGGCGCCGGCAAGTCCGTTCTCCTGGCGCTGATGGCGCTGCAGTTCCGCCGGTATCCCGGGGCACAGATCTTTGCCTTCGATTTTGGCGCCTCGATCCGGGCGGCCACGATCGCAATGGGCGGGGACTGGCATGATCTTGGAGACGGTACGAGTGGAGAGTCGTCCGACCCCGTTGCGCTTCAGCCGCTCGCGAGAATCGATGAGGCCGGCGAACGCGTCTGGGCGGCGGAATGGATTGCCACAATCCTGTCCCGCGAGCGGATCGAGATCACGCCTGAGGTCAGAGAGCACATTTGGTCTGCGCTGACGTCGCTGGCCTCGGCGCCGACCGCCGAGCGCACTCTCACGGGCCTGTCGGTCCTTCTTCAGTCCAACAACATCAAGCGGGCGCTGCAGCCCTATTGTCTGGGCGGAACATATGGTCGCTTGCTCGATGCGGAAAGCGAGCGCCTCGGCGGCGCCGCCGTCCAGGTGTTCGAGACCGATGGGCTGATCGGGACTGCGGTTGCCCCTGCCGTCCTTTCCTATCTGTTCCACCGGATTGAGGATCGCCTTAACGGCCGGCCGACCCTCCTCATTATCGATGAGGGCTGGCTCGCGCTGGACGATCCCCACTTTGCCGGCCAATTGCGCGAATGGCTCAAGACCCTTCGCAAGAAGAACGCCTCTGTCGTATTTGCGACCCAGTCGCTTGCCGACATTGACGGTTCACTCATTGCGCCGGCGATTATCGAAAGCTGTCCGACCCGGATCCTGCTGCCCAATGACCGCGCGATCGAGCCGCAGATTGCGGCCATCTACCGCCGCTTTGGGCTCAACGACCGGCAGATCGAGATCCTGGCCCGCGCAATACCCAAGCGCGACTACTACTACCAGTCCCGCCGGGGCAATCGCCTGTTCGAGCTTGGTCTGGGGGAGGTCGCGCTCGCTTTCGCTGCCAGCTCCTCCAAGCCTGACCAGGCTCTGATTGACCGGGTCCTGGCCGAGCATGGCCGGGAGAGCTTCGTGACGGCTTGGCTCAAAGCCCGTGACCTTTCTTGGGCCTGCGAGCTCATTCCGCAACTTGCAAAATAAGGGACCTTCCAATGAGACGCCTCACTCAGCTCGTGGCAGCGAGCTTGATTGCTGCTGCCCTGATCCAGTTGCCGCGAGACGCCAGCGCACAGTGGATCGTGTTCGATCCCAACAACTACGTGCAGAACGTTTTGACCGCCGCGCGCGAATTGCAGCAGATCAACAACCAGATCACCTCGCTGCAAAACCAAGCCTTGATGCTGGTCAACCAGGCACGAAACCTGGCGAGCCTGCCGTACTCATCATTGCAGCAACTTGAGCAGTCGATCGCACGGACTCAAGGCTTGCTCAGCCAGGCGCAAAGAATCGCCTACGATGTCGGGCAGATCGATCGCGCGTTCTCGTCCACCTACGCACCAGCCTCCACCAGCCAGCCAGACCAGGCGTTGATCGCCAACGCGCAAACCCGCTGGCAGAACGCTGTCGCCGGTTTGCAGGACGCCATGCGCGTGCAGGCGAGCGTCGTCGGCAATCTCGATACGATCCGTAGCCAGATGTCGGCGCTGGTGACCGCAAGCCAGGGCGCTACCGGGGCGCTGCAGGCAGCTCAAGCCGGCAATCAGCTGCTCGCCCTTCAAAACCAGCAGCTTGCGGATCTGACTGCGGCGATTGCCGCGCAGGGGCGTGCTCAGACCTTGGAGCAGGCCCAGCGCGTGGCAGCCCAGGATCAGGCCAAAGAGCAGCTCAGGCGTTTTTTGACGCAAGAGGGGTATCAGCCGACAACCGTGCGGATGTTTCACTGATGTTGATGAAATGGCTCGAACGGCTCCCAATGACCGTCGCGGTGACCCTTGCCGTCCTGGTTGTTGCCGCTTGCGCGATTCGGCTGCGTGATGGCCAAGATCAGGACCAAGGCCCAGCGGCGATCGCGCAAGGATCTGACCCGTCGGATGCAAAGCTCGAGCAATGTCGGACGGTCCGATACGAGCAGAAAGATGTTCTGCTCGAATGCCGGAAGCTCTGGGCGGAGAAGCGCCGTGAATTCTTCAGCACGGGGAGCGGATCTTCGGCCTCTCGCAGTCACGGATCAGAACCACAGTCACCATCGACGATGCCCGGGAAGGATGAGAGCCGCCTGCCGTTACCCGGAAAGGATGAAAGCCGGCTGCCGTCCGGCTTCCCCCCGATGCCCGATAGGAGCGAGTGAGCGATGGGCGGCACGGGCATCATTGACCAATTCCTGGAAACCTTCACCCGCTACATCGATTCCGGGTTCGGGCTGATTGGCGGCGAGGTCGGATATCTCGCAACCACCCTTGCGGCAATCGACCTCACGCTGGCCGGCCTGTTCTGGTCCTGGGGTGCTGATGAGGACATCATCAACCGGCTGGTCCGGAAGACGTTGTTTGTCGGCGTCTTCGCCTATCTGATCGGCAATTGGAATAGCCTTGCCCGTATCGTGTTCGAGAGCTTCGCCGGTCTTGGGCTGAAGGCCTCCGGCAGCGGCCTTTCGCCGGCGGACTTCTTCAGGCCGGGAAAGATCGCCCAGGTCGGCCTGGACGCCGGACGGCCGATTCTGGACGCGATTTCGGGGCTAATGGGCTATGTCAGCTTCTTTGAGAATTTCGTTCAGATCACGGTCCTCTTGTTCGCCTGGATCGTGGTGCTGCTCGCCTTCTTCATCCTGGCCATTCAGCTCTTCGTCAGCCTAATTGAGTTCAAGCTGACGACGCTCGCCGGTTTCGTGCTAATTCCCTTTGGGCTGTTCGGCAAGACTGCGTTTGCCGCCGAGCGGGTGCTCGGCAACGTCATCTCCTCTGGCGTCAAGGTCCTGGTGCTTGCGGTCATCGTCGGCATCGGATCGACGCTGTTTGGCCAGTTCACGGCCGGCTTCGGAGGCAACCAGCCGACTGTGGAGAACGCGATGGCGCTCGTGCTGGCTGCCTTGTCCCTCCTCGGCCTCGGAATCTTCGGACCCGGCATCGCCAACGGCATCGTCTCCGGCGGCCCGCAGCTCGGCGCCGGCGCCGCCGTGGGCACGGGTCTCGCTGCCGGAGGACTTGTTGCCGCTGGAGCCGGTCTTGCTGCAGGTGGAGCTGCATTTGCCGGCGGCGCAATCGGCACTGCGGCAAGGGGGGCGACAGCAATCGCGAGCGGAGCCTCCAGCGCGTTTCGGGCGGGTGGCATGTCCGGTGTGGCCGAAGCGGGCGCCTCAGCTGCGACAAGTCCTTTGCGCGCGATTGCGGCGCGGCTTGGCGGAGGCGGCAGCGCAGCGTCCGATGTCACCCACGGAAGTGCGTCAGCATCTAACACTGATGGTGCACCTAGTGGTTCATCACAGTGGTTTTGACTCTTTGGCGGCAACTGGATAGGCGCGACCGAGTTTGGCGCGGGCTTTGTCGGTTGTGAACATCCATTTGATGCGGTCTCGCGCCTTGTTTCGCTGCCGTTGCCATGCTGCGATTTCTTTTCGAAGCCTTTTGGGATCGTCGATGCGACGGCCGAGACACTGGCGCTGCAGCACGCTGATCTCGCACTCGACCATATTGAGCCAGCTGGCGTGTTTCGGGGTGTAGTGGAACTCGAGGCGGCGCAGGATGCGACGGGCCTCGGCAGGCGCAAATGCCTGATATAGCGCGCCGGCCGTATGAATCGACAGATTGTCCTGCACCACACGGATGCAGGCGGCATTGGGATAGTGGACGTCGACGAGTTCGCGCATGCAGTGCGCGTAGTCGACCGCGGCGCGGTGGTCTGTAACCTTGACATTGCGCCAGCCGCGATGCGGATCGAAGGTGACGAAGAGATTGACGGTACCGTTGCGGCGATATTCGTAATCGTAGCGCTCGCGCTGTCCCGGTTGGGCAGGGATCGGCTGGCGTACCTCGCCGATCAGCTGGACTGGGGTCTCGTCGAAGCAAACCAGGGGCCGCTCGGGATCCGGCGCCTCGGCGTAGAGATCGAGCACATCCTCCATCCGGGCGACGTATTCGCCGTCGACATGAGGAATGCACCACATATCCCGGCGCCACGGCTTGAGGTCGTTGTCGGCCAGCCGGCGGCGCACGGTCTCGCCCGACAGGCTGGCGTGATCGGTGAGCTTGACCATCGCGTCGGCCAGCAATGTCAGCGTCCAGCGTTTGCGGCCGGCGGGCGGCTTGGCGCATGCCGTCGCCACCAGCAGGGCCTCTTCCTTGCCTGTCAGCTTGCGTTCCGCGCCCGGACGCGGCTCCTCACTCAAGGCCCGCTCCAGATTGCCTTCTACGAAACGGCGTTTGGTCCGGCCGACGGTGGAAAGGCTGACCCGGACGGTTCGGGCAATCTCCGCGTCGCAGCTGCCTGAATCGGCCGCCAGCACAATCTGAGCCCGTTTGAGTTTGCGGGCGGAATGCGTGCCGCCGCCGAGCATTGCCGTCAGTTCGTCCCGCTCGGCTTGGCTCAATTCGACCCGATAACGTACATTCATGCTTCGCCTCCTTGTCGGAGGCCGGGACGAATCCAGCTATGAGTCAAAAATCAGGCGCGCACTTCACCGAGAAGCAGGGACACTATCTCGCTTTCATCCATACCTACTCGTACATGTTCGGACAGCCGCCCGCCGAGGCCGACATCCAGCGGCATTTCCGCGTCAGCCCGCCGTCAGTCCACCAGATGATCCTCACCCTCGAACGCAACGGGTTCATTCGTCGCCAGCCCGGCGTCGCTCGAAGCATCGAGATCCTCTTGCCACCCGAAAAGTTGCCTATCCTCGGATGGCTCGGTATCAAAACGTCAAAATCACTGTGATGAACCACTAG
>NZ_LSEF01000104.1 GCF_001641695.1 Bradyrhizobium neotropicale | reverse complement strand
CGATTCCGTTGAAAAAGGCGGCTGTTGCGACGCAGAGGGATCAGTGATTCAGTCTGTCTAGGTGGCAGGACTGAAGATCATGATGGGACATCGGCAAGTCGAACAGGCTGCGTTGTTCTACGAATTCTCGCTCGAGAAGCATATTCCCGCCGACCATCTGCTGCGGTCGATCGATAGATTTGTCGACCTTGAACAGATTAGGAAGGACCTGGCGCCTTTCTATAGCAGTATTGGCCGACCTTCGATCGATCCCGAGCTGATGATCCGGATGCTCTTAGTCGGTTACTGCTTCGGGATCCGATCGGAGCGGCGGCTGTGCGATGAGGTCCACCTCAATTTGGCTTACCGGTGGTTCTGCCGGCTGGGTCTGGAAGGGGCGGTGCCGGACCATTCGACATTCTCCAAAAACAGGCATGGCCGCTTCCGGGAGAGCGATCTCTTCCGTCGCGTTTTCGAGAGCGTTTTACACCGCTGTATTGAGGAGCGGCTGGTCGGCGGTGAAGGATTTGCAGTCGATGCGAGCCTGATCAAGGCCGACGCCAATCGGCAGAAGGGAATCGAAGGCGACAAGGGACTTCCACCGGAGGCCGCCGGCCGAGCGATCAATGAGTATCTGGCTGTCCTCGATGATGCCGCTTTCGGCGCAGCGACCGAGGTCACGCCGAAGTTCGTGTCGCCTGCCGACCCGGCGGCGCGCTGGACGGGGGCGCACGGCGGCCAAGCCTTCTTCGCCTACTCGACGAACTACCTGGTCGACGTCGAGAACGCGATCATCGTCGATGTCGAGGCGACCACGGCCATCCGGCAGGCGGAGGTGTTGGCCGCCAAGCGCATGATTGAGCGCTCGCTGGAGCGGTTCGATCTCTATCCGAACCGGCTTCTCGGCGACAGCGGCTATGGCTCAGCCGAGATGCTCGGCTGGTTGGTTTACGAGCATGGCATCGAGCCACACGTTACAGTGTTCGACAAGTCGGCACGCACAGATGGGATCTTCTCGCGCGAAGACTTCACCTATGATCATGCAAGGGACGTCTACCGCTGTCCTGACGGCAAGATCCTCACCACGACCGGAGCGCTGGTGAACGATGGAGCCACGATGCTTTACCTCGCTATCAAGCGCGATTGCGATCGATGCGTATTGAAGTCCCAGTGCTGCCCCAAGCAGGCTTCACGGAGGGTGCCGCGCTCGATCTACGAGGGCGCTCGCGACATGGCGCGCCAGATCGCAAGATCGTGGGAGGGGCGCACTTCGCGTCGGCTCCGCAAAAAGATCGAGATGCTGTTCGCGCACCTCAAGCGCATTCTCAAGCTCGACCGTTTACGGTTACGAGGCCCAAACGGTGCGCGCGACGAGTTCACCCTCGCAGCCACCGCTCAGAACCTTCGCAAGCTGGCCAAGCTGATCCCGATGCAAACCCTCAAGCCCGCATAAGGGTCAGCAAAGCCGTTCGGCTACATCGGCGCGGGCGCCAATACATCGGATTACTGCCGCCTTTTTCAACGGAATCGGCCCTTCTGAGACATCGGTGACCGGCCGAACGTCCGATTTGCGCTAGGAGCGGCCCTTCCCCGAATTCGCGGGTTGATCCAATGCACAGCCGGAGCACCGACGGGTATTCAGTCTAAGCGCTGCCTCTCCCTCATCCACCGATGATGCCTCCTCGCCTCGTCCGGTTATCCAAGAGCTTCTGAAGCTCGACGACTACCGCCGACACTATCTCCTCTTCCTCCGATCTCGGGCTAGGCCCCGCCTGCAGCATTCCATCCGAACGCACCACCACCTCGGAATGCGGCGGCACGGCAGCCCGCTGGAGTAGCTCGCGTAGCTTCGGATCGAGGCCATCTCCACGCGCGGCCGCGATCGCATTGAAGCTACTCAGCGACATCGCTCCTCGCTCCCTTGCTGATCAAGTTGGCAGCTTAGACCGACCGCAGCCGGCGGCCACTCCGAATTCTGCTTTCAAATCGCACTGATCCAATATTTGAAGCGAAGAAGCGGAGTGCCTACATTGCGCCGGCACGCTACGCGCCCCAGGAGGAAAGAGGCGCGATATGACAAACGAAATCGAGATCCAGCGACTGGTCAATTTCGAGACTGCGACCGACGGAACAGCGGTCAAGCTCATCTTATGCGACGTCGCGAACCGCAAGATCGGCATCATCCTGAGGATCGAGACGTTGACGGCACTGTTAATGACCTTGCCAGCGATGGCATCGAGCGCCGTCAAGCGCGCACACAACGACCCGAATATGCGGCTCACGTACCCGCTCCGGGAATTCGAGATCGAGCTCGGCCCTGACAACCTTCGCATCCTGACAATCGGAACTCCGGACGGGTTCACCGTGTCCTTCAGCCTGACCGAGGAGCTATCGCAAGAACTCGGCAGGGCTCACCTCGACGGCGAGGGACAACGCGCCAAAACCCACTAGCTGCGGCAAGAAATCTCCCCGCGCGCTAACGCGCTCTGTTGGATTTCAAGGCAAGAACCGGAGTGCCGTAGCGCCGGCGCCGAGCGGACTGGAGCCGGCTTGGCTACAGGAGATCGCGGAATGAGCTTCTCGCCCCTCAACATCTACACCTTCGCGGCTGCCGGCGGACAGTTCTTGCGTACAGATGTCCAGGCGCTGCTAAAGAACGCTCCGGACGACCTCTTTTCCGACCTCGTCAGTCCGCACGACCCGGTTGTGCGTCGCGAGGCCGTGGCTCTCAGGAAGCGGCTGGATTTGCTGCTGTTCACGGAGCCCCCACGCCAGACTGATGCGGCACTCCCGCTCGCCTCCAACGTCGTTCGGCTCCGGGCCTAGACCGCGTGCGTCTCGCCGGACCAGCTCCAAGGGCTTCACCACATGTGGAACGAAACCACTTCCTACCTCCATGACGGCAACGACTATTTCCAGTACGTTTCGGCCAAGTGCTCGCTGGGCTTCGTCCTGACTGCCATCTCTCCTAATGGCATCTGCTCCATTCTGTTTGGCGATTCCCGCGAGGAGCTTGACCACGCGATACGATCTGAGTTTCCCGGCAGAAATCCGACCTACGGCGGCTACGAGCTGGAGGGAATCGGAGCCCAGACGGTGAACGCCGTCGATGTCCCTCGCGCGTGCATCAGCGTGCCCCTCCACCTGAACGGCACCGCCGCACAAGTCCGTGTCTGGCAGGTGCTTCAGAGCATTCCCGCTGGCGATACAATCACCTACGAACAGATCGCCCAACGCCCCGGTGCGCCGCATACTCCGGATTCGGTACGTCTCGCGTGCCTCGCGAACAAGATCGCTGTCGCGATTCCCTGCCATCGTGCCGTGGTCGGTCGCGGCAATATCGGTGAGTATCGCTGGGGACCGGAGCGAAAGTGCGCCCTGCTTGAGCGCGAGTTTCGCCTCCCCGTAGAATTGTGATCCCGCGCATATTGTCTGACGGAACTCCCACGTCGTCACTTCTCCTTATCGGGCGAAGCCTGTGGCAGCTTGACTTGTCGCTCGCGGGCCAGCAGCTCGCGCTTGCGCTTGACACCCCAGCGATAGCCCGAGATCGACCCGTCTTTCTTGATCACACGATGGCATGGCACCAGAACCGCAATCGGATTGGAGGCGATCGCTTTGGACACATCGCGCGCGTCGTGGGTGCCGAGTTTCTCCGAGAGCCAGCCGTAACTGACCGTTTCGCCGACAGGCAATGCGCGCAGCATCGACCAGACCTGGATCTCATAGGCCGTCCCGCGCATATCGAGCGGAAGCGCCGGATCGAAGCCCGGCTCCTCGATGGCGCGCGTAATCTTCGCGATCGTATCGGCCAGTTCGGTTTGGTCGCCAACGACGTCCGCGCCAGGGAAGCGCGTCCGCAGCGCCTCCTCCATCAATGGGCGGCTCGAACTGAACTCCACGGCGACGAGCCCCTTGTTCGACATTGCCACCATGAACTCGCCCAGAGAACTATTGGCCCAGGCAAATCTGATTACCTCGCGCATCTTTCGCTCCTTCGTATCGTACTAGCAACGATACGAAGTGACAGCGAAACCGCCGATCCGCTCCTTGCTTTCAAATCGGAAAACGTCGGGCGCCAGTAGCCCCGCGATAGGCGCAAACGTAAATGGCGGCGACGCTTAGCGCCGCCGCCATTTTTATGAAGGTTTTGCCCCTTACAGCTCGACGCCTTCGGAGTGTCGCCTCTGCTCGAGGGATGCGAAATCGATCACGCGAGCGGATTCCACTTCCGCCGGCCCTCGTGACGATTCGTTTTCCGATTGCAGCGCGAACTGCCGCTCCATCGCGCGCCGGCCAGTCGGATCATGCTTCCCGACGCTCTCGATGTCCGTTATTTCGATGGCGGTGATCGGGTCGCCCGCGCTTTCCGTCCGGATCGCGTCGACGAGGGGCCGCAAGACAAGACGAGGATTGTCGGGGTTCGCCAGGGCGATGCGTTGCAGCCTTTCCAAGGGCGGCCGCAGATAGGCCCAGTGTTTGACGATGACGGACCAGTCGTGGCCATCTTTCAGCGCGCCGTTTAGAAGGCCGTTCGATAGGGGGTCGTGCGGAAAAACGCCCAAACTTTTCGCGATATCGATTGCATAGGGCCCGATAGGCAGCGGCACGAAGAGGCCGATTCTATCATCAACCATTCTGACGAGTTTCATGGCGTCCACCTTGTTGCGTTTCAGGCCGGCGGCGACGCCGCCCGAGCCTTTCGATCAGCCTGTCTCGCGCTATTTGGCGTCGTGAAAGATGATTCCGACGGTATGCCGCATGCCGGAACGCACGCGGCTCACGCCGTGTCGAAGATTGACGCGGTAGTTGCCCTTCGCCCCTTTCACCGGACGGTTATGAACCGCGAAGGCGACCGCATCGCCCTGGCGCAACGGAACGACCTCGGCGCGACTCTGCATGCGGGGCCGCTGCTCCGTCAGAACGAATTCCCCTCCCGTGAAGTCCGTGCCCGGTTCCGAAAGGAGGATTGCGACCTGAATCGGAAAGAACAGATCGCCGTAGAGATCCTGGTGGAGACAGTTGAAATCTCCGGGAACGTACTGCAGCAGTAGCGGCGTTGGCCGCGCCTGGCCGGCATCGCGGCATCGCTTCAGAAAGGAAGCGTGTTCGGCGGGATACCGCTCGTCAATTGCCATGCGCTCGTTCCATTCGATGGCGACGTCCACCAGGCGGGGATAGAGCGCCGTGCGCAGGCCATCGAGGAGACCCGGCAGCGGGTATTTGAAGTAGCGGTACTCGCCCTTGCCGAAACCGTGCCGTGCCATATGGACATGGCTACGGAAATGCTCCTCTTCGGGATAAAGACCCGCGATGGCGCGGCACTCGACCGGCGAGAGAAGCTTCGGCAGTACGGCGCAGCCGAAGCCATCCAGTTCCTGGGTCAGCGTCTGCCAGTGGTAGGCTTCGATCCGGGCTTTCGCGGGCACACCCGCGAAAGCTGTTGCGACGACTGAAGCGGCCGGTCTCATGCCTGGGCTTCCTTCTCGATCAGATCGCGCTTGCGCTCGCTTCCCCAGCGGTAACCCGCGAGCTCACCATCCGTCCGAATGACGCGGTGGCACGGCACAGCCAGTGCGATCGGATTGGCGGCGCAAGCGTTGGCCACCACGCGGGCGGCGACCCACGGATAAACGCTGTTGATCAGCCGAGCCAGATGCATGCAGCTCATCGTCTTACCCAGCGGGATCGCTCGGATCTGCTCCCAGATGCGGCGCTGAAGCGGCGTGCCGCGCATGTCGAACGTCAGGTCGAGGCCTTCGGAAGGCTTCTCCGCGTAGCGGGCCACCTTCGCGAGATCGTCGTGGACCATGACCTCGTTCGCGACCAGGGTTGCCTCGGGAAAGCGGATCGCGAGATCCGCCTCGAGCTCAGCCGCGTCGTCGCCGAGCACGATCGCACAGACGCCCTTGGCGCTGCGGGCGAGCAGCACCTTGCCCAGGATGGTGTCAGCGATCGCGAAGAAGAGAACGTCAACCGTCGCTTCGGCCGGGTTGGCTGCCTGATTCAGCCGCAAGGCGGCTTCGGATGTCATGAGATTCATGGGATCTCTCCTTCGTTTATCCTCATGAACGAACCTACGCGCGGGCGTCGGCGCCAAAACTCCGATGCTTGCGCTCAAATCGAGAATTCTTGCGGTTCAGCGGGCCAAAAGCGGAAGCGCCGGGTGCGATGGCTCCGGCGCGACTAACTGCATTCCTCGTGGGAGAGATCACCCGATCCGCGTGATGGCAGTTTCCTTGAGGAGGTAGATTTCGCCTGTGTTGAGGCTAAGCCGTACCGTCCCATCGTCTAGCGCGTGCCACTGGGCCAAGCCGTCGGCGACCAGGCCTCGGAAATAGGCCACCACACGAGCCTTGTCCGGATCGTGCTGAACGCTGCCGGCGACCTCGATGGGCTTGGCGGCGGTTCGGACACGCTTTGCGCGCTTGTTCTTCGGCTTCAATGCCCGTCGTGGGGTCATGGTCGGAAAGCGTTCCTTGCGCCGATCGTATTCGCGGCGACGATCAGAAGCGGCTTTCGGCTCCCGCACCCGGATCACCCCGATCATATCCTGGTAATCGCGGGCGCGCGATCCGGCACTCCGGTTATTATCATCCAACGCAGAATTTTGGGCCGCATAACGCCGTCTTGTCGCTCGCAGCGCCCAGTGAAGGCCAAGGACAGGCGGTTCCCGATGGGATGACAAGGCTCACGAGAGCGCTCGGCGGAGCACGCGAGAAACGTAAGTCGCGGCACCGCACGCATGGTCGTTCTGGGTGCGGGCCACGGATTGGGTGTCGATCAAGACAGTCGACTCGATTCAGGCGCCCCGCGACGCTTCCCGATCCAGCAGGACGCGCTTGCGTTCGACCCCCCAAGCATAGCCGGAGAGAGCTCCGTCGTTGCGGACGACGCGATGGCACGGAATAGCGACGGCCAGATTGTTCGCCGCACAGGCGCCGGCGACCGCACGGACCGCTTTCGGGAGGCCGATCCGCTGCGCGATTTCGGCGTACGAGACGGTAGCACCCACCGGAATCTGTTGAAGGGCCTGCCAGACACGCTGTTGGAAGGCCGTGCCCCGGACATCGAGGGGCAGATCGAGGCCCAGCTCGGGAGCCTCCACGAAGCCAACCACACGCGCCACCATGGCCTCATAATCCGGATCCGCGCCGATCAACTGCGCCTTGGGGAAGCGGTCCTGCAGCTCGCGGACGAGCTCGTCCGGATCGTCTCCCAGCAAGATGGCGGCCACTCCCTTCCTGCTCGAGGCGACGAGGATCGCACCGAGCGAACTTTGCCCTACGGCGAACTTGATCTCCTCGTTGATTCCTCCCGCCCGATACTGGGAGGGGGTCATGCCGAGCATGCCCGTCGATTTTTCGTAGAAGCGCCCGCTCGAATTGAATCCGGCGTCGTACATCGCCTCGGTAACGGACGTGCCCGCAGCGAGGCCTTCGCGCACCTTCCGGGCGCGATATGCGGAGGCATAGTTCTTCGGCGTCAGTCCAGTGGCGACCTTGAACACCCGGTGAAAATATCCGGGGCTCAAGCCGACTGCCTTGGCGATCGCTTCCAGCGCGGGCTCCTCCTCACTGTTCTCGATGAGGCGACAAGCCTTGGCGACCAGTGCGGCATTCTCGGTATCGAGCGACGGGCCGTCGGGAGTGCACCGCCGGCACGGCCGAAAGCCAGTCGCCCTCGCGCTCTGCAAGCTATCATGAAACTGAACGTTCCTGGGATTGGCCGTCCGCGACGGGCACGATGGACGACAATAGATGCCCGTCGTCGAGACCGAGTACCAGAACTGGCCGTCCGCAGCCTTGTCGCGCGCGATCACGCGGGCCCATCGTGGATCGTCCGCGACCGACACGGCCTTCAACTTCGGACTTTTCGCGAATGCTTCGCTCATGGTTTTCAATTCTTCACGATAGAGGGGACGTTGCCACCCGATTTCCGATCAGGCACTCCGCTCCTTGCTCTCAAATCCTACGGCGGAGCAGCGATCAAAAATCCGGAGGGCCGGTCTATCGGCCGAAATCGACGCCCTGGCTCGTCCAGGCGTAGTAGACGACCACCGCGGCAAACACGCCGACCGCAAGAAGCGGGTGAACGAACCACCCCAGTAAGGCCCCCACGACGTACAGACCGATGCCGGTTGCCGGTCGCAGTATCTGGGAAGCGAAGAACGCTCTCCCGCAGGTGAGGCTTCAGGAGTTCCGGATGCCGGTACAGATGGGGAAACGCGGGCAGCCAGGCCGCCGACATGAACCCGGCAATGAGCGCGTAGAGCACAATGGCCGCCCTTTGATCCGTCAGACTGCCGTCGCGGAACGCTCCCGCCAGCACACCAGTCGGGAACGGAATCAAGGACGCCGTACCGATGATGCCGAGGTTGATCCAGTTCAGCTTCATGTCCACCCTGCACAAGCGTTCGAACATGTAGTGGTGATTGAGCCAGATCACGCCGACGTATATGAAGGCGAGCGCGTAGGCGAGATAGGACGACCATTCCCGCAGAAGCTCCTCACCCAATTTGCCGGGAGCCGCGTTCGGTCGATGGATTTCGAGAACCAGCAGCGTGATGATGATGGAGAACGCTCCATCGCTGAATCCTTCGAGACGACGCGTCTCTGGAAGAGAGTGCATCGAGATACCCAGCGTTTCCGCCCCCTCCTCATCTGCCGCTGCCGGAGGCGTGATTGCGTCCTGTCTATCCGCCTTGCGGAAGCCGCTCCAGAACGCCCACGAACGACGGGCAGAGGCGGGCTTCTTCTCTTCGATCGCAATCATACTGAGCTCGTATCGCTGATACCCGATCCGCTCACGCCGCATGCTGCAGCGTGGGGTCGGCGCCAGCGCCACTGGCCAAGGCGTCGATATTTTTCAGGGTACGGCGAAGCGCGCTGCTCGACGTCGAACGCGTATACGGGAAGTAAATGACCTCGACGCCGAACGTCGCGAAATCACGCTCAAGCTTGTCGCCCTTCGCGGTGCCCTGCCAATCGTTTCCCTTGAAGAGCACGTTGAAGCGAAGATCCTTCCAGATTTCGACTTTGTCGTTCGTCAGCGCCGGAAGAGCCGCGTCGACGAACCGAACGTTACGAACGATTTCGAGCCGCTCGACCAATGGGATCACCGGCGTCACTCCCTTGTGCTGGATCAGCACTTCGTCCGATACGACGCCCGCGATCAGATATTCGCAGTGCTCTTTGGCTCGCCGGAGCAAATTGAGATGGCCGATGTGAAAAAGATCGTATGCGCCCGGAGCGTAGCCAATGCGGATCATGGGAATGCGTCCTGTTCTCACCGAGGGTCTTATTGGATGAAAACTAGTGGATGGATGGCGTGGGCACGCTCCGCTTCCTGCTATGAAATTCTACGTCTCGAAATCGAGACGCGATGCCGTCGTCCTAAACGCAAGCGAGGCCCGCATGACATGCGAGCCTCGCTCAAGGGATCAGGTGATTTGTCGACTCAGATACGACCCAGTCAGGCCGCCTTCTTGAGAAGGCCGAGCTGCGTCAGCGCGGTTACCCCATCGTCCAGACCGATCTCCTCGACGATCACGCCGTTGACGACCTTCAGCACCGTAGTACCAGTGAAGTGCATCTTGCGACCCGTCGCCGCCGGCAAGCCGCCGACCAGGAAATCGTTGAACGCCGGGCCGGTGTGAGTGCCACCCCCTTCCCATTGACCGACGACGAAGTCGCCCTCCCCGATCAGATCCGCAGTGCCCCAGAAATTCAGGTCGGGGAATGCAGCGCGGAAGTCGGTCATGAACGCCTTGATATCAGCGCGACCACGGCGGGGTTCATGCAGCGAATACTTGAGCAGCATGTCGGGAGCGGCGATCTCGTCGATGACGCCAAGGTTGACGGTCTTGCCCCAGAATTCGGTGAACCAACGACCAACGACGGCCTTGTTATCATCTTGCTTGCTCATCGAGAAACACCCTTCATTTGCAGGAATCATGGATCGACTGGCGATCGCTGCAATGCCTAGGCGTTGCGCGCGGGGGGGCGAACTCCGATTCTTGTCCTGAAATCGGAGAATTGCCCAATACGAAGAAGGCATGTTCCTTTTGGTGAGAGCGCTACGAAGGTTCGCCAACGGCCAATTGCTACCGATCCCTCAAACTGAGGCATCGCCTCACAGGCTCCGGTCCTTTTGCGCGCTGTAATGCGCCACAATACCCTGTCCGCGGAAGCGCGGTGGAGTTTAGACCCGATCGGGGGTAGTTGGAGATTAAGACCGGGGTCAGCACTCACATAAGAGAGGAAGTGAGAGCACCCTCACCGAAACTACACCACACTGCGCAATTGCAACCGGTGGCGCTACTCCCACTCAATCATTTAGGACGACATTACCGCGTTGATTTGAAAGCACAAACTTTTGGTGCTGGCGATCAAATCCCGACGGTATATCCGTGCTAACGTTTTGATCTTGAATTCACGGGAAAATTCACGCCGCTCGGAGCAATGGCTCCTTCGGCAAGTATCGGAGTCAATCGACTAGGTGGACGCGAGTGCTTGGCCGTAAGCGTCACCGCCACACTCGCGCGCCTTTGCTTCCGCTACCGTCAATGATCAGGAAAACCGTGGTTGGCTTGTGAGGTGATAGCTCGCACCGAGCACCGGACCACTCCGTCCCTAGACACCTCGGTCCCCTTGGCGCCAATAGCTTCACCCTATTCGATCGACGGAATGGTGCGCAACCAGGCAACGAGGGCATTGAGATTCTGCTCAGTCATCTTGCTAGCCGGAATCTGGGAAGTCTCATCGGTGTCCAGACAGGCAAAGCCTTGGGTTGGCGCGCCCCGGAAGCACGAGGCAGTTCCGGGCTTCGACTCATCGTCCAGACCATGCCTCGATCGCTGCGAACGAGGACGACAATTGCATGTTTCCGCTTTTCGGAGCGCGTTTTGGGTGTCACCATGCTTGTGAAAGGACGGGAGGGCCGCCATGCGCTGGTGTGTCTCGGTCGGGGCGGTGCTTGTTGCGGGGGCGATGGTCGGAGGTGACGTTGCTGGCATTGCCGCGCCGACCCCGAACTCTCGATTCGCCGATACCAACCACAGTATACAGCCCGTCAATGTCGAGCTCGTTATCGCCGTCGACGTCTCCTATTCGATGGATATGGACGAACTTGCCATTCAGCGCGAGGGCTATGCACAGGCCATCGTCTCGAAAGACTTCCTTCAGGCGCTGAGGGCCGTTCCGGGCAGCAAGGTGGCCGTGACCTATTTCGAGTGGTCGATGTCGGGCGACGAGAAGATCATCGTTCCCTGGCGCACTATCGACGGCCCGGCATCGGCGGATGTAGTGGCCGCCGAGATCATGAAAACGCCGGTTCGCCGAGGTTCGAGTACCTCGATTTCCGGCGCGATTAATTTCGCACTGCAGCTGTTCGAAGAGAATCCCTATCGCGGGTTGCGGCGCGTCATCGATATCTCCGGCGATGGGCCGAACAACGATGGAGCCCCCGTAACCGGCGCGCGTGACGCTGCCCTGGAGAAAGGCATCATTATCAACGGCCTCCCGATCATGGTGAAGGAGCCATCCCTCTCGACGACCGATATCGAGAATCTCGATCTCTATTACGAGGATTGCGTGATCGGAGGGCCGGGCGCCTTCATCATGACGATCAAAGGTCGCGAAAAATTCCAGGAAGCGATCCGGACCAAGCTTGTTCGCGAAGTTGCGGGCCTCACGCCAGAGAGCCGGATCGTCCCAGCCGCCGAGAAAGAGCCCCGGGTGCCCTGTCTGATCGGCGAAAACAAATCGCAGGAGCGCGGCCGGCGGTGAGTGTCGAGAGCAGTTCATCATGGTCGCCGCCCCTCGCGCCGGAGCATTGGAGGTGCTAACGTCCGTTCGTGGCCCACACCGACGAATTCGCGCGCTCGGCCAAATGGCAGACCGGAAATGCTGACGTATGGCCAAAGCGACGCGACTGGCGAGCAGGTTTTGGAAACTGTGCCCCCGCAGGCCGTCATCAGCATATATATTGGGCACAGGGAGGTGCGATATGGCGACAGCAGCTACCCAAGTCGTTCTTGATACGCCGGCGGCGGCGTTCCAGCTTCCGGCCACCGACGGCAAGACTTACGCACTGGACGACGTTGCGGGCAAAAAAGGCACGGTCCTCGTCTTCATCTGCAACCATTGTCCCTATGTTAAGGCGGTGATCGACCGCATGGTCTCGGACGCCCGCGTGCTGATGTCGGAGAGCATAGGCTTTGCGGCGATTTGCTCGAACGATGCGGCGAGCTATCCCGACGACTCATTTGAGAATATGAAGCGTTTCGCGAAGGCTCATGATTTCCCGTTTCCATATCTCCACGACGAGACCCAGACAGTCGCTCGGGCATATGGGGCGGCCTGTACGCCGGACTTCTTCGGTTACAATGCCGACCGCAAGCTCAAGTATCGCGGCCGGCTCGACGAAGGGCGCACTACTCCGCCTCGCGCGGGGGCGCCCCGAGAGCTTGTCGAGGCTATGCGCGCGATTGCGACCGCTGGTCTGGCGCCGGCTGACCAAAAGGCGTCTATTGGCTGCTCGATCAAATGGAAGGACGAATGAAGCCGATCCCTGTCAGCAGGTTTCGTATCTGAGGCCGCCGCGTGCGGCAGTATTTGCTGCACGTGTGCGATTTGACTAGCGGCATCACGAGGGCCCTGCGGCTGCTGCCGGGGTCGCATTCGCCGCCTTCTCCTTCAGGTCTGCTTCCGGGACAACACGGACATCAACCGGTGGGATAACCGGCTAAGTCGGTCGAAACTGACCCAGAACGGACCCGCGAATTGGCGTCCGACAAGTAGGCGTATCGGCCAAACTGAGCTGGTGAACCGAAAAGGCATCCTCCCCAGATTTTTGACAGCATGTACGACAACCTCCTGAAAAGGAGTTGCGCCGAGCGTAACTGCGTACCGCGATCCAACCGTTCTAGCGGCTTTTGACCGGGCTTGACCCGGGGGTCTGTTGGCTGGCCGGGGCAAGCGCGGCCACTACGGTATGAGGGTCGGTTAGTCGTGGATCCTATCGACGATCTCAACCCAGTTCGGCTGCTTACCCATCGGATATGGCTTGACGCTCTTCAGCTCGCCGCTGTTCTGGTCGATCGCATGGACGGTCAGGCTCGCTGAATCCATCCCCACGGCCAGCAAGAACTTTCCGCGCGGATCGATGTTGAAGCCGCGCGGGGTCTTCTCGGTCGGCCATTTGCCGATCCCGGTCAGTGTGCCCTTCTCGGGATCGATCTTGTACCCATGCAGCATGCTGGTCGTGCGCACGGCGCCGTAGAGGAAGTTTCCGTTCGGCGTGATATGGATGTCGGATGCAAAGGCCGAATCTTTTTGGTTGTAATCGCCGGTGTCGACGAACGCCACCTCGGTAAGGGTACCCTTGTCCTCGTCGATCGAATAGGTGCCGATCGTCGCGGTCGTCTCGGTGATGAGATAACCCCATTTTCCGTTCGGGTGGATGATGAAATGGCGCGGGCCGGCGCCGGCCTTGGTGGCGACCGTGGGCGGATCGTTGGGCGTCAGCATGCCGGTGCTGGCATCGAACTTGAACTGCATCACGTAATCGGCGCCGAGCACCGGCACATAGGCATGCTTGTTGCTGGCGTCGATGGAGACGCAATGGGCCTTCGGCTTGGTGTCGATGATCTGGGTCGCCTTGTCTTTAACGAGATAGCGCGCGTCGATCGGGTAGACTGCCACTTTGGCGCCGGCATAGGACGCGCCGAGCAGGTATTTGCCAGTCTTATCGACGTTGATGTAGGCCATCTGATCGACCAGCGGCGTCGCGTCGAGATGGGTGAGTTTCCCGTTGGTATGGTCGATGGAGAACGTCGACACCGGATACGGTTCGCTGCGCAGTTGCGCGTAGAGGAAGCGCTTGTTTGGGGCCAGCGCCATCGGCAGGCTGACCAGCGACGTCTTCTCTGCGCCCGGCACCGGCGCCTTCTCGACCATGGTGAGCTCACCGGTGTCGCGGTTCATGCCGAGGACATAGATGTCCTTGGTGCCAGCGTTCGAGACGTAGACGAATGTTTCGGGGCCATCAGCAGTCATCGCCCTCTGCGCTCCGATCAGGGGAAGGACGCCGAGCGCAGCGATCCCGCCGAGCCCGAGTCGCAATACGCGGCGTCGTCTCATGATGTCCTCCTACCGTTGCGATTCCGGTGGCACTAGGCCGACCTTCTCGTAGACCAGAGGATAGCGTTAGTGAGAATTGTCTGGCAGCGCGGGTCCTGCCAGACTGACGCCTCGTGGCCGAGCGCCGAATAGAATACTCGTCCCTCGCCGAAAAATCGTTTCCAGGCGAGCGGCCAACCATAGAAGCGTTGATGCACACCGGCCTTGCTGAGGTCCACTGAATCTTGGTCGAGGCGCAGGAGCACGCGTGATCCACGATAGTCGAAGTCGCTGATCTGGTAGATTTCATCGTTCAACTGCAACGAATTCCCGAGAAACGCCACCAGTGGATCTGCAGCATCAGCCACCTGAATAGTCACATTCTGATGCCAGGGATGACCATTGAAGTAGCCGCCGATCAGATCGAGATAGTCTGGCCAAGTGTAGAATGTGTCCGTGGCCGAGTGAACGCCGAGGAAGCCACGGCCTGAGCGCACAAAGTTGAGAAGAGCCATCTTTTGGACGCCGCTCATCGGAATTTCACCGCTTGTGTAAAACATCACAGCGGCGTACCGCTCGAGGTTTCCGGTCGAAAATTCAGACAAGTCTTCCGTTGCAATGACTTCAAAGGCGCCGGAATTCCTTCCAAGCTGCGTCAGGATTGCCTCGGAAAGTGGTATGACGTTGTGCCGATAGCCGGCCGAGTATGTGAAATAGAGGACACGTTCTGGCGGGTGCTCTGCACGCGCACCGAGCGGTCGGATTGCCGCCGCGCTGCTGCCGAGTGCGATGAACTCGCGTCGCGTCACAATCCTCTCCCGATGCCTTCCCGGCCAGAAAAGCTTAGCACATATCAGCGCGCCGCGCGTCCTGCGGTGCCGCTCTGTCCAACGCCACCGTTCAATTGATTGCCTCGGCTTGGCAATGTCGCTTATTGGCCCTTCTCGACAGTTTGCGCGGCGCCGGGACATGTCCGAAGTTGGGGTTAGACCGGAAGCCTCCGGCCGAGAGTCAAGCCGGCGCTTTTTTTCCCGAAGCGGTACTAGGCTGGGTCGAGATCCCGCAGGGCAGTGCCCTCCTGCCAAATCGAGGTGTGCTATGATCCGGTAGAAGCCTTGATGCCCAACAGTGCCCCGCCTCGTTATTTTGGCGTCTCAAAGGATGATGCATCAGGTTCTGGCTCATCTATTTCGTGCCTCGCGGGGGACTGATGCGGGTCCTATCCCAAAGGGAGATCAATCATGTCATCCAAAGAAGTCAAGTTCGGCGTCGATGCCCGCGACCGCATGCTGCGCGGTGTCGACATTCTCAACAATGCGGTGAAGGTGACGCTCGGCCCCAAGGGCCGCAACGTCGTGCTCGAAAAGTCGTTCGGCGCACCCCGCATGACCAAGGACGGCGTTACCGTCGCCAAAGAAATCGAGCTTGAAGACAAGTTCGAGAACATGGGCGCGCAGATGGTGCGCGAAGTCGCCTCCAAGTCCGCTGACGCTGCCGGCGACGGCACCACCACCGCGACTGTACTGGCCGCGGCCATTGTTAGAGAAGGCGCCAAGTCGGTTGCCGCCGGCATGAACCCGATGGACCTGAAGCGCGGCATCGACCTCGCGGTCGAAGCCGTCGTTGCGGACCTGCAGAAGAACTCCAAGAAGGTCACCTCGAACGACGAGATCGCCCAGGTCGGCACCATCTCGGCCAACGGCGACGCGGAGATCGGCAAGTTTCTCTCCGACGCCATGAAGAAGGTCGGCAACGAGGGTGTCATCACGGTTGAGGAAGCCAAGTCGCTCGAGACCGAACTCGAGGTAGTCGAAGGCATGCAGTTTGACCGTGGCTACATTTCGCCCTACTTCGTCACCAACGCCGACAAGATGCGCGTTGAATTCGACGACGCCTATATCCTGATTAACGAGAAGAAGCTCTCCAGCCTAAATGAGATGCTTCCGCTGCTGGAAGCTGTCGTGCAATCGGGCAAGCCGATTGTCATCATCGCAGAAGACGTCGAAGGCGAAGCCCTCGCCACGCTCGTCGTCAACCGCCTGCGTGGCGGCCTGAAGGTCGCGGCCGTCAAGGCGCCGGGCTTCGGCGACCGCCGCAAGGCCATGCTCCAGGACATCGCGATCCTGACCGGCGGCCAGGCGATCTCGGAAGACCTCGGCATCAAGCTCGAGAACGTCACGCTCAACATGCTCGGTCGCGCCAAGAAGGTGATGATCGACAAGGAGAACACCACGATCGTCAACGGCGCCGGAAAGAAGGCCGACATCGAGGCGCGCGTGGCCCAGATCAAGGCGCAGATCGAGGAGACCACCTCGGACTACGACCGTGAGAAGCTCCAGGAGCGTCTCGCCAAGCTCGCGGGCGGCGTCGCGGTGATCCGCGTCGGCGGCGCGACCGAAGTCGAGGTGAGAGAGCGCAGGGATCGCGTGGACGACGCGATGCATGCGACCCGTGCGGCGGTCGAGGAAGGCATCGTGCCGGGTGGCGGCGTCGCCCTGCTCCGTGCCTCTGAACATCTCAAGGGTATCCGCACCAAAAACGACGACCAGAAGACCGGCGTCGAGATCGTGCGTAAGGCGCTGTCCGCGCCAGCCCGTCAAATTGCTGTCAACGCCGGTGAAGACGGCTCCGTCATCATGGGTAAGATCCTCGAGGATAAGCACTACGCCTATGGCTTCGACTCCCAGACCGGCGAATACGGCGATCTCGTCAAAAAGGGGATTATTGATCCTACCAAGGTGGTTCGCGTAGCAATCCAGAACGCGGCTTCTGTGGCCGCGTTACTGATCACCACGGAGGCCATGGTCGCTGAACTGCCGAAGAAGAACGTTGGGGCTGGCGGCACGCCTGCGGGCGGCGGCATGGGCGGTATGGACTTCTAAATTCAACCATTCAGCACGCATCAATAGGATTTTTATCCCGCAGTGCTGTGGAGCATCACTGAACCAACCTTCCGACTGCCGTGGCGAATGCCCGTTATCGGGCTCAAAGCGGAAGTCGCCAGATCATGCCGTGATTTCGCAGTTTGACCCAAATGTATGGTCCGGCCGTGCGGTGCAAGAAGATTTCGGCGATCCGGTAGATGCGGTCTTGCATCAATGTATCCGGCCTCTGCTTGGAGCGCAGTGCTCCGGGCCATCATGGATATCAGCGCGCATGCGGTCTAGTTAGCGGACAGGCCTCGACCGGGCCATTTGGGTCACCAGTGTTCGCATGTGCCGGGAAGACCGATTCTCCATCGTCGTCTCATCCTCTCGCAGACCTCGGCGGGTAAGGGTGTCGTTACGTCATTGATGGCTCCTCACTTCGCGCTGTTCCTTTGCTCGTGCCCGGCGGTCGTTCCTTCGTCTCGGCCTGCGCGCGCAGACGCGCCGCGCGCAGGGGGCCGTCAAGGCCGGCCGTCGTGCTGTCCTGACGTCTTGCTCTGCTGCTGCTAGGCTGCGCCTTGACGGTGCCGCGCACGGCGCGAGGGTCAAGCAGGTCGGGACACCATCTCCTCCGTCTTGACGCACGCGAAGGCGCGTCCCTTGTTGAGGACCGCCCAGGCGATCCGGGCGAGCTTGTTGGCGAGCGCAATTGCCAGCACGTTGTGGTGCAATCGTTTTTTGGCGGCTTCGATCCACGAGTTGAGGCCATAGCGCTCCCAACACTTGACCTTGACCAGCACAACCCACGCGGCTTGCACGAACAGCGCGCGCAGGTAGCGATTGCCGCGCCTTGATATACTGCCGAGGATCGTGCGGTCGCCGGTCGAGATCTGCTTCGGCACCAGTCCAAGCCAGGCGCCGAAGTCGCGGCCTTTCGAGAACACGTCTCCAGTGCCGATCGCGGCCACCATTGCGCTCGAGATGATTGGGCCAATGCCAGGCACCGTCATCAGTCGCTGGCAGGCCTTATCTTGACGGGCCAGCGTTTCGATCTCGCTCGATAGACCCTCGATACGCTGATCCAGCCGGCGCCAGTCTTCCGCCAGACCCTCGATGATGCGCAACATGCGAGGTGAGAGCACATCGGTGCGTGTCGCCAAGATGCCCGGCAACTCGAACCGCAGGGAATGCGGGCCTTGCCGCACGGCGATGCCCCGCTCCAGCAGGAATGCACGGATCTGATTGATGACGCCGGTACGCTGACCGACCAATCGATCGCGGACGCGGTGCAGTGCCTGAAGGTCGAGCTGATCGGCGGTCTTGGTCGCGACGAACTTCATGGTGGGGCGTTGGACAGCCTCGGCGATGGCTTCAGCATCCCGGAAGTCATTCTTCTGTCCCTTCGAATATGGGCGCACGTATTTCGCCGGCATCAGGCGGGCGTCGTGGCCAAGCATTTGCAGTTTGCGGCTGAGATGATGGCCGCCCACACAGG
Source organism: Bradyrhizobium neotropicale (assembly GCF_001641695.1). Taxonomy (GTDB): domain Bacteria; phylum Pseudomonadota; class Alphaproteobacteria; order Rhizobiales; family Xanthobacteraceae; genus Bradyrhizobium; species Bradyrhizobium neotropicale. The sequence goes on along the minus strand of NZ_LSEF01000104.1, from coordinate 255 downwards.
CCTCCATGCCGATCAAGCACGGCGGCAGGTTGGCGAGCCGCGTTTCCACCTGGTCACGCGACCACTTCTGACGCAGCACAATCGCACCGCGCTGATTCTGGCCGACGATGTGGAACGAGTTCTTGCCAATATCGATGCCGATTACGGCGGGCGAAGCGTCGAGTTTCTGTGACATCGCGTGCTCCTTGTCTTCGGTGCCCCCTGCCAGCATTCGCTGCTGGCAGGGCCGGAGCACGGCCGGACCGTCCCATTAGC
>NZ_LSEF01000103.1 GCF_001641695.1 Bradyrhizobium neotropicale | reverse complement strand
TATGCCTTGGCGAAGCGCGGCCTAAATGTGGCTGTCATCGACGCGTTATCCGGTCCGGCCGAAATGTGCAGCCGCGCAAATGCAGGTATCATCGCTGTCGGGCATGCAAAGGCCTGGGCGGGACCGGGAGCGCCTGCTGCCATGATCAACGCTTTCGCCGGGCGTGACCCATCGGTGAAAGTAACCCGCCTGACGGATCCAACGCTCTGGCGCTGGGGAGTTGAGTTCCTGCTCAACTGTTCCCCGTCGGCTCATCGCAGGAATACCGACAAGCTGCAACGTTTGAGCCGTTACAGCCGTGATCTCGCTGCCGCCGCCGAAGTCGAGATGAACCTGCCGGCGGAGATCCGGCATCAGGGAGGGCTCTATTTGTTTCAGGATAAGGCGCAGTTCAGCACCTATGTGGCCTCGATCGAGGATCATGGCGACGGCTCCGTCGAGGTATTGGGCCGTGACGCATTGATCGCGCGCGAACCCGGTTTGTCCGGTATGTCTGGCCGGTTAGTTGGCGGGCTGTTCAGTGCAACAGACTCCGTGGGTGATTGCCGGCTGTTTACCCAGCGCACGACTGCCTATTTGAACGGGAGAGCGGCTCGTGCTCGATCAGACGCCACTGAAGGAGTGGCTCGACGGTATGAATCCGCCCGCCCTACCGCAGGGCGGTATGGAGGTCCAACCGACTGGTCCGGACGCGATGCTCATCGCGCCAGGAGAGCGCGCGCAGCGGATCGGAACAGTCTTGCGCGACGGACACGACGAGATCCGTTGGCTGCGCGTCAACTGTTAGGCCGCGCTGCGCAAGTGAACCGGAGTGCGCGTCCCGCGCTCGCTCGGCTACGAACCCCACATAAGCAGTAGAGCATCGCCATCGCCGAGCGAATCAGCGAGCCAGTCTGCCCCGTGGCGATGCCGCCATCCTGCCCGGCTAAACATGCAAGTGGTCTTGCTCCGCATTTGTGGAGAGCGGTTTAGTAGCTTCCGGCCAGCTTCTCGAACTGAACCGGATTGACGTAGTCGACGCCGGACAGAGTTATAGAAGTCGTCGATGTAACAGCCGATCGCGCTCTTGGCCTCGGCTCACGTTTGGAAGACGGTGCGCCAGCCGGTTCCGTTGCAAACTGTGACGTAGGTCAAGCAAAGGCTGGATGAGGGCTCAGGTCAAGCAACAACGTTGAATAGATTTGCAATGAAGTCGCATTGAGCACGCATATCGTTTGCTCGCGTAATCGCCATCACCTCATAGCCCGCAATGGTCGACAAGGCGGACGCAAAGCTCTTGAAGCCCAGACCAAGGCGGACCAGCCGTTTGATACGCCGATGATCCGATGATCCTGCCCGACGATATTGTTCAAGAACTTACCTGCTGGGGTTTGGCGAAGCGCCAAAGTTCTCCATCCTGCTTCATGGCCTTCGTTGCGATCGGGTAAGCCACGTTCTTATCGACCGTGATGGTCCGAGGGTCGAGCATGGGCCGTGAGTTCTTAGTCAGGCCCCAGTATATCGTGGAACACAAGCACCTAGTGGTTCATCACAGTGGTTTTGACTCTTTGGCGGCAACTGGATAGGCGCGACCGAGTTTGGCGCGGGCTTTGTCGGTTGTGAACATCCATTTGATGCGGTCTCGCGCCTTGTTTCGCTGCCGTTGCCATGCTGCGATTTCTTTTCGAAGCCTTTTGGGATCGTCGATGCGACGGCCGAGACACTGGCGCTGCAGCACGCTGATCTCGCACTCGACCATATTGAGCCAGCTGGCGTGTTTCGGGGTGTAGTGGAACTCGAGGCGGCGCAGGATGCGACGGGCCTCGGCAGGCGCAAATGCCTGATATAGCGCGCCGGCCGTATGAATCGACAGATTGTCCTGCACCACACGGATGCAGGCGGCATTGGGATAGTGGACGTCGACGAGTTCGCGCATGCAGTGCGCGTAGTCGACCGCGGCGCGGTGGTCTGTAACCTTGACATTGCGCCAGCCGCGATGCGGATCGAAGGTGACGAAGAGATTGACGGTACCGTTGCGGCGATATTCGTAATCGTAGCGCTCGCGCTGTCCCGGTTGGGCAGGGATCGGCTGGCGTACCTCGCCGATCAGCTGGACTGGGGTCTCGTCGAAGCAAACCAGGGGCCGCTCGGGATCCGGCGCCTCGGCGTAGAGATCGAGCACATCCTCCATCCGGGCGACGTATTCGCCGTCGACATGAGGAATGCACCACATATCCCGGCGCCACGGCTTGAGGTCGTTGTCGGCCAGCCGGCGGCGCACGGTCTCGCCCGACAGGCTGGCGTGATCGGTGAGCTTGACCATCGCGTCGGCCAGCAATGTCAGCGTCCAGCGTTTGCGGCCGGCGGGCGGCTTGGCGCATGCCGTCGCCACCAGCAGGGCCTCTTCCTTGCCTGTCAGCTTGCGTTCCGCGCCCGGACGCGGCTCCTCACTCAAGGCCCGCTCCAGATTGCCTTCTACGAAACGGCGTTTGGTCCGGCCGACGGTGGAAAGGCTGACCCGGACGGTTCGGGCAATCTCCGCGTCGCAGCTGCCTGAATCGGCCGCCAGCACAATCTGAGCCCGTTTGAGTTTGCGGGCGGAATGCGTGCCGCCGCCGAGCATTGCCGTCAGTTCGTCCCGCTCGGCTTGGCTCAATTCGACCCGATAACGTACATTCATGCTTCGCCTCCTTGTCGGAGGCCGGGACGAATCCAGCTATGAGTCAAAAATCAGGCGCGCACTTCACCGAGAAGCAGGGACACTATCTCGCTTTCATCCATACCTACTCGTACATGTTCGGACAGCCGCCCGCCGAGGCCGACATCCAGCGGCATTTCCGCGTCAGCCCGCCGTCAGTCCACCAGATGATCCTCACCCTCGAACGCAACGGGTTCATTCGTCGCCAGCCCGGCGTCGCTCGAAGCATCGAGATCCTCTTGCCACCCGAAAAGTTGCCTATCCTCGGATGGCTCGGTATCAAAACGTCAAAATCACTGTGATGAACCACTAG
>NZ_LSEF01000102.1:54986-86078 GCF_001641695.1 Bradyrhizobium neotropicale | reverse complement strand
CGATTCCGTTGAAAAAGGCGGCTGTTGCGACGCAGAGGGATCAGTGATTCAGTCTGTCTAGGTGGCAGGACTGAAGATCATGATGGGACATCGGCAAGTCGAACAGGCTGCGTTGTTCTACGAATTCTCGCTCGAGAAGCATATTCCCGCCGACCATCTGCTGCGGTCGATCGATAGATTTGTCGACCTTGAACAGATTAGGAAGGACCTGGCGCCTTTCTATAGCAGTATTGGCCGACCTTCGATCGATCCCGAGCTGATGATCCGGATGCTCTTAGTCGGTTACTGCTTCGGGATCCGATCGGAGCGGCGGCTGTGCGATGAGGTCCACCTCAATTTGGCTTACCGGTGGTTCTGCCGGCTGGGTCTGGAAGGGGCGGTGCCGGACCATTCGACATTCTCCAAAAACAGGCATGGCCGCTTCCGGGAGAGCGATCTCTTCCGTCGCGTTTTCGAGAGCGTTTTACACCGCTGTATTGAGGAGCGGCTGGTCGGCGGTGAAGGATTTGCAGTCGATGCGAGCCTGATCAAGGCCGACGCCAATCGGCAGAAGGGAATCGAAGGCGACAAGGGACTTCCACCGGAGGCCGCCGGCCGAGCGATCAATGAGTATCTGGCTGTCCTCGATGATGCCGCTTTCGGCGCAGCGACCGAGGTCACGCCGAAGTTCGTGTCGCCTGCCGACCCGGCGGCGCGCTGGACGGGGGCGCACGGCGGCCAAGCCTTCTTCGCCTACTCGACGAACTACCTGGTCGACGTCGAGAACGCGATCATCGTCGATGTCGAGGCGACCACGGCCATCCGGCAGGCGGAGGTGTTGGCCGCCAAGCGCATGATTGAGCGCTCGCTGGAGCGGTTCGATCTCTATCCGAACCGGCTTCTCGGCGACAGCGGCTATGGCTCAGCCGAGATGCTCGGCTGGTTGGTTTACGAGCATGGCATCGAGCCACACGTTACAGTGTTCGACAAGTCGGCACGCACAGATGGGATCTTCTCGCGCGAAGACTTCACCTATGATCATGCAAGGGACGTCTACCGCTGTCCTGACGGCAAGATCCTCACCACGACCGGAGCGCTGGTGAACGATGGAGCCACGATGCTTTACCTCGCTATCAAGCGCGATTGCGATCGATGCGTATTGAAGTCCCAGTGCTGCCCCAAGCAGGCTTCACGGAGGGTGCCGCGCTCGATCTACGAGGGCGCTCGCGACATGGCGCGCCAGATCGCAAGATCGTGGGAGGGGCGCACTTCGCGTCGGCTCCGCAAAAAGATCGAGATGCTGTTCGCGCACCTCAAGCGCATTCTCAAGCTCGACCGTTTACGGTTACGAGGCCCAAACGGTGCGCGCGACGAGTTCACCCTCGCAGCCACCGCTCAGAACCTTCGCAAGCTGGCCAAGCTGATCCCGATGCAAACCCTCAAGCCCGCATAAGGGTCAGCAAAGCCGTTCGGCTACATCGGCGCGGGCGCCAATACATCGGATTACTGCCGCCTTTTTCAACGGAATCGGCCATTCCCGGACTCATGCATCGCAACAAGGAACTTCTATTGGATAACCCCGTCGGCGCGGGCGAGCAGCCCAGGAGCTGGTGCAATGCCAAGCGCTTTCGCAGTTTTCAGATTGATGACTAACTCGTATTTCGTCGGCGCCTGCACCGGAAGGTCCGCCGGTCTTTCACCTTTGAGGACACGATCGACGTACCCAGCCGAGCGTCGGACTATGTCGGCAGTATTCGGTCCATAGGAGATCAGTGCCCCTTCCGCAACGAACTGCCGGAAGCCGTATATCGCAGGAAGTCGATGTCGTTCCGTCAATGTAATCACCGCCCGGCGGTGATTGTTGATGAATGCGTCCGGTGCGGCGATCAGACCGCCGCCAGGCTCGCGTGCGAGCGCCGTGATGGCTGCCTCAACCTCCGCCTCGTCGTGCACGGGAGATGCGGAGAGCTCGAGGGCGAGCGATGTGCGGGCTGCTTCGAGCTCCTGCAGGAATGCCGGGTAAAACGGCGTCGTGTCGGGATTGAAAATGAGCGCTACACGTCTGACCCCGGGAGCAATCTCCTCAATCATCTCCATCCATTTCCCGATCATCAGGAAGTCGATGAAGGTGAAGCCGGTGATGTTGCCGCCCGGCCGCGACAGGCTGGCCACGAAACCCTGTCCGACCGGATCGTTGACCAGGTTGAATACGATCGGAATGGTGCTGGTCGCCTCTTTCAGTGCTGCGGTGATTGGCGTCCCGCTTCCGACGATGACGTCCGGCGCCGATTGCACCAGCTCGGTCGCGTAGGCTCGGATTCGGCCCGGATCTCCGCCGGAGTATCGATGCTCAATTCGAATATTGCGGTTCTCGATCCACCCGAGCGCCTCGAGACCCTTCCGAAACGCAACGACGCGGATCAGCACTTCATTATCGTTCTCGAGGTATGGATGGAGGAAAGCAACACGACGCGTGGCCGTCGCCTGCTGCGTGCACGACGCCAACGACCAACTCGCGGCCGCGCCCACTGAAAGTGCAATGAACTTGCGTCGTCGCATTCGTCGCCCTTCAGGCCGAGCGACATGGCCTAGCATATGCCTTGAGTTCCAAGTGTAATGTGGATCACAGCAAGAATTCGCACTGATGTCCGAGTTGGGTCCACTAACAGACCTTCTGCCATGAGCTGAACCAGGTCCGGTTTACTCCCGGAAGCCGACTCGGCAGCGGCGGTCTCGCTACGTCTGAGAGTATCGCCGGCGTTAACCCTGTCGGCAAATGATCCGTGCGTGGGCCGGCAGCCGCCGACAAGTTGCCTCATTGGAGCGGAGAATTTTAAGCGGCACTAACTCAAGGTTAGAGGCGCATCATGCTGAGAATGGTGTTGTTGGGCCTGCTTATTCCGTTGTGTGTAGGCGTGCTGTCGGCAATGGAGCTCAGAGCTCCACCGCGCAGCGCAGTCGCGGTCATCCAGCCCCCTGCCGGTCCAAACGCGGACATTTCCGAGTCACAGAGCGTGTTGGCAAAGGCCGATCGTCTTGAAGTTGCCGCTCTGAGCAGCGAAGGGCCGGCACAGACTGCTTCGGTCGACGAACGCATTGCTCCGCCGGAAGACATCAGTCCTGCTCCTTCAGAGCCTGCGAGGCTGATCGCCCGTCATCGGCACAATCCGAAGAAGGTCACTATCGCTGCACGGTCCAAGTCGAAGCCAAAGGCAACCGTTATCAGGCGGACTGCCATTGCCGAGCGTCCAAAGGCCGCCAGCGATACCGAGCCCTGTCGGCTCAAGGCGTTTGGTGGCTTACGTAAGGCTTTGAATTCAACCGGCTGCGAAATCTGAGGGGCCCGTGAGCATGGCTGATCGGAGTCGAACAATCTGTGTTCGCGGTCGGCTGTGGCGAGTCATCTACGCGACGAACTGCCTGGCCGCCGCCGAAATCATCACCAAGCCGCCGGTGATCACGGCGACATCGAGGATCGCGGCGTGAATATGCACCGGCATCCGCTCGACGAAGGCTTTGGCGAGGAATGCCCCAGGCACTGCCATTCCGCCGATCAGCAGGGCAAAGGCGAGCACCTGCGCGGTCACGGCGCCGGCGAGGCCGAACACCGAGATCTTGATGAGGCCGGTGCCGAGCGAGATCATCGCATCGGTCGCGATCACGGCAGCGCCTTCGAGGCCCGCAGCCATCAACAGCGAGAGCAGGATCACGCCGGAGCCCGAGGTGCCGCCGACCAGCACGCCATAGCCGACCGAGCCGGCCGCAAGGCCGCTGTCGCCAATCTTGACCTGGCGGCGGCGGAGCACGCGGCGCAGCGGCACGCTCAGGATCAGCATGGTGCCGATCACGAGCGCTGCGCCGGCATTGGTGAGGCGCGTATAGCCGTAGGCGCCCAGCGCGGTCGTCACTGCCGCGCAGGCGAGCACGATCAGTGCGCGGCGGCGATCGGCATAGCGGACATAGGCAACGGCGCGGCTGAGATTGGTGAAGATCGCCGAGATCGCGATGATCGGCACTACGGGCTCGGCACCGACCAGCGGCACCAGCACCAGCGGCATCAGCGCGCCGGTGCCGTAGCCGGCAAGACCTCCGATGATCGAAGCAAACAACGCCATCAACGCGACCAGCACAAGCTGAAGGATCGAGATGTCGGCGAAGCCTGAGACGATGGTCACGTTTTCTGATCGCGGCTGACGCGTGCCGCAGCTTGATCTGCGATGGAGGCGAGCGCCGCATCGTCTAGTGGAAAATCCGCCGCAAGCCAAGCGTCCTCGGCGAGCGGCTATGCCTGGCATTCCTTCAAGAAGCCTGTCGCCGGACGGAGAGCCGCTTTTCGGTCGCCCTGTCAAAACCGGAGGTTCATCCCCATACGAGCGATGTCGTAAGCGTTGCTGAACTTGACATTGACGAAACCATTGCCGGTGGCCGGGCTCTGCACGGTCAGCTTCACGTTCTGGTCGCCGAGGTCGATGTGCAGGTATTCGGCCTTGATAGTGACGTGCGGGAGCACCGCATATTCAAGGCCGCCACCGGCTGTCCAGCCGACTGAGGTCTGTGACGAGGAGCCCGCGAGGCAGGTCGTGAAGCCAGGACAGAGAATCTGTGTAACGAATCCGATGTTCCAGCCCAACGGACCAATGATCGAGATGGCAGCCTGTCCCTTCGTTCCACCATAGGCGAGGCCGCCCGTGCCGAAAGCGAGCAGGCGGTCGTTCAACAGGTAGCCGATCCGGCCGCGCAGGGTGCCGAACCAGTCGAGTTGATGGGAAGAGGCGGCCGAGAGGGTGACGCCGCCCTCATCGGGCGCCTTAAACAACGCATCGCCCTTGCTGTTGGCGTATTGCAGGTCGGCTTCGAAACCCGCGACCCAGTTGCGCTCGATCTGCCAGTTGTAGCCGATCTGTCCGCCACCGGTGAAGCCGGACGCGCGAGGAGATTGCCGGTAGGTCGGATTGGTCGCGTCTGCGCCCGCTTGCAGCGAACTTATCGCCAGATCATCGGTGAACACGGTGCCCGCACCGCGGCCTTGGCCTGTCACCGGATCGGCAAGGGAATCGCCGGTGTAAGCCGCCGCGTTCTTGTCTTGCCAGCCGTAGCCTGCATTCACGCCACCGTACCATCCGGTCCAGTTGTAGACGGGGACCGGCTTTACCTTCACCGGCAGGTCGGCAGCCAATGCTGGCGACAGCATCATGCCTGAAACGGCAACACCGGCAGCGATCAATCTTCTCATGTTCAATGCACCCAATAAGTCCGTCGTTCGGAATGATTACCGAGTCGCGCTCAGGTCGTCTTGTCCGCGAGGGTGCTGGGATTGATCGAAACGGTACGGCAATAGGATTGCCGGTAAACGTGGTTTCGGCGCAACGGTCGGCAGCCGCAGACTTGACCTATCCGGCGCTGGACTTGACCTGGGATGCACAACGGCCCGCTTTTGCATCACTTCGGTGGAAAGGTGGGTAGATGCCTTTCGGGTGGCGGTCATGATACGAATGGGAACCGGCGCGCGAGGATCATGGACGGATATGCCGAAGATAGAGTTTTCATCGGACCAGCTTCCATCACACCTGAATGACAGGGCCCGATTCCGCCTCTGGCACGACATATGGATGGAACAGCTCGGCAACGCGGACATGAAGCACGCCGAGGACAAGCCATTCTATACCGCGTCGAGAAATGTTCTGCTTGGCGAGTTGAGCGTCAGCCGGTTTGCCACGACGACGGGGCACTACGTGCGCACGCGCAAGCACGTGGCCAATGATCGCGACGATATTCTTGTCGGCTATTATCGCAGCCCCCAGCCGCAGCTATGGACGGTAGGAAACCAGGACTTAGAGCTGAAACAGGGAAGTGTCGTCGCCTTCAACGTCGCCCAACCGGTTTCGAGCTTTACGGATGGCCTCACGGCTTGGAATTTGGCATCCATACCTCGTGCGCAAATTCTGAAACTCGTTCCGCATGCCGGTAATCGTTCGGCAATGTTTCTCGACCCGGCCAATCCGGCGGTACGGCATCTCGAGCGCACCATCAATTTTCTTCTTGATGCTGATGAGGTCTGCGAAGATCAGGGGTTGGCGCGCCGCGCGGAGGCCATGCTCGGAGATTTGATCGTGTTGGCGCTCGGCGCGCGCGGCGAAGTCGCGGAGATTGCGGCGGAACGCGGCTTGCGCGCCGCGCGGCAGCGCGAGCTGATCGCGATCATCGAGAAGCGCTTCGCCGAGCCGTCTCTGTCGATCACGACCATCGCGGATGCTCTCAATTTGTCGCGTCGCTATGTGAGCGATTTGCTGCTCGAAAGCGGCGCGACATTCTCGGAGCGCGTACTTGAACTGCGCCTGCAGAAGGCGCGGGCAATGCTGTCGGACGTTCGCTACGACGACACGAAGGTGAGTGACATCGCCTTTGCCTGCGGCTTCAATGAAGTGACTTACTTCAATCGCCGCTTTCGCGGTCGCCTCGGCTGCTCACCGACGCAATATCGAATGGGAGCGAACCACAGCGATGCATGATTGGATTTTCAGTCGGACACTGGCCCGACGTTTTCTCGTTAGAAAACAACGCCATCAACGCGACCAGCAGTAGCTGAAGGATCGAGATGTCGGCGAAGCCTGAGACGATGGTCACGTTTTCTGATCGCGGCTGACGCGTGCCGCAGCTTGATCTGCGATGGAGGCGAGCGCCGCCTCGTCTAGGGGAAAATCGGCCGCAAGCCAAGCGTCCTCGGCGAGCGTGAGCACATGCCCGAGCGCCGGTCCTTCGGCGAGGCCACGCGCGATGAAGTCGGCCGCCTTGAGCGGGAATTTCGGCGCAGTCCAGTGCTGCGGCAGTTCGGCAAGCTCGCGCCAGCGCGACGACGTTACGTCGCCGCCGTCTCTCGACCAGGCCAGCAACACGCGATCGTGATAGCGCTCCGCACCCAGCCGGTAGAGCAGCCGCCGCGCGTGGGCCTCGTCCTTGGCGGCAAAACGCCACCAGCGATGCCCCATCGAATCCAGCGCCTTGGCTTCTGCATTGGAGAGCCTCAAGCGCGCGGCGAGGCGCTTCGCATCCTCGGTCACGGCCACCGTCAGTGCGGCGAGGCGCCGGGTCGCACTCGCCGGCAGACCGAGCGCGGCCTCGATCGCGATCATCGCCGACAGTGGCCCGGTATAAGCGACGCCGCCGATCAGGGATTGCAGCAAGCCGCTCTCGGCCATTGCACCGGTCGCCGCGGATGCGCCGCCCGCCAGCAGCAGCTTCAGCATCTCCATGCGCACGCGCTCGGCCGAAAGGCTCGCAAGGCCAGCGCGGCCACGGATGCAGGCGAGATAGCCGTCGCGGTCGGGATCGCCGGCGCCGAAGGCGGCATGAATGCGGAAGAAGCGCAGGATGCGCAAATAATCCTCGGCGATGCGCCGGTCGGGATCGCCGATGAAGCGCACGCGGCGCGCGGCAACGTCGGCGAGCCCGCCGACATAGTCGTGCACGACGCCGCGCGCATCGACCGATAATCCGTTCATGGTGAAGTCGCGCCGCTCGGCGTCCCTCACCCAGTCGCGGCCGAAGGCGACCTTGGCCTTGCGGCCGAACGTCTCGGTGTCCTCGCGCAGCGTCGTGATCTCGTAGGGATGCCCGTCGATGACGAGCGTGACGGTGCCGTGGTCAACGCCGGTCGGGACGCTCTTGATGCCGGCGCTCTTGGCCCGCCGCATCACCTCCTCCGGCAGCGCCGTGGTCGCGATGTCGATGTCGCCCGGTACCAGGCCGAGCAGCGCATTGCGCACGGCGCCGCCGACCACGCGCGCTTCCTCGCCATTGGCGTTGAGCAGTTGCAGGACGCGCGCGGTCCCGCCGGAGGTCAGCCAGGGCGCTTCGGCAAGTAACGGCTCCGCGCTCATGCTTTGGCCCCTATTTCTCCACGCCGGGCACGAGCTTGCCATGCTCGACGTGGGCGGGAACGTAGGTCGAATCCGGTGCGGCGCCGGAGAAATGCGCAAGCCCGATCAGGCCCGCGATCACCAGGACGACCGCCACCAGCGCAAGGCGAGCAATAGTGTAGATCTGCCAGGACGACTGCACGAACAGGCCGGAGCGGGTGGCAACCAGGAAAAGCGCATAGACGGCGAAGGGAATGAGGAAGATTCCGATCTCGGTCAGCGCCGGCCGGATCATGACGAGTAAATCCGCTCATAAAGCACACGCAGCATTCCGGCCGTCGCACCCCAGATGTAGCGTTCCGCGAACGGCATTGCGTAGTAAAACCGCTCCATGCCGCGGAATTCCTTGCTGTGCAGCTGGTGGTTCGCCGGGTTCATCAGGAAGGATAGCGGCACCTCGAACGCATCATCAACCTCGGAATGGTTGATGGTGAGCTCAAAGCCCGGCCGCACCTTGGCGACCGTCGGCAGGATGCGGAAACCGAAGCCGGTGCCGTAGAGGTCGAGATAGCCGATCGGCTCGACGAAGCCGCGCGACAGTCCGACCTCTTCCTCGGCCTCGCGCAGCGCCGCATCGAGCGGGGAGGCGTCCATCGCGTCGATCTTGCCGCCGGGAAAAGCGATCTGTCCGGCGTGGTCGTTGAGATTCGCCGAACGCTGTGTCAGCAGCACGGTCGGCTCGGGGCGGTCGACCACCGCGATCAGCACCGCGGCCGGCCGCACCGGCTGCTCGCGCGCGATGATCTCGAGCATCTTGTCGGTACCGGGATCACCGGAGGCCGGAATGATGTTCGGATCGTAGAGGCCGGGCGGAACGTCGAAACCGAGGCGCGCCCTGGAGCGGGCAAAGAAATCCGCCGCACTGGTCGCGACGGGCTCATTCTTCAGGATAGGCTTGTTCAAAGCGCGGCCCTCACCTGCTCCGCGTCGGCCATGGCGAAGAATTCGCCGGCCGACTCGACGCCGAACATCGGCTGGCCATCGACCATCCGCTCCTCGCCCATGTCAACCAGATCGTAGTAGAGCGCGCGGGTGACCTTGGCCCAGAGATCGGCACGCACATGCAGATAGGGTGTCAGCCCGCCGTCGTCAGCCTGTTCGAAACGGAGCCGGTGCGCGGCATCGCAGGTGACCCAATCCTCGACATTGGTGCGAAAGTGCAGCACGCGATGGTTGTCGTCGCCGTCCTTCTGCATCTCGACCGCCATGAACGGTGCATCGTCGACGCGGATACCGACCTTCTCCACCGGCGTGACGAGGAAATGCTTGCCATCCTCGCGCTTCAGGATCGTCGAGAACAGACGGACGAGCGCAGGCCGTCCGATCGGCGTGCCCATATAGTACCATGTACCATCTGCGGCGATTCGAATATCGAGATCGCCGCAGAACGGCGGATTCCAGAGATGCACGGGCGGCAGCCCTTTTTGGGCGCCTTGCGTGCTGGCAGCACTTTTGGCCGCGGCGGTCAGCCCCTCGAGACCACGATCGGCGCTCTGCCCTTGCTTCGCCATGGTTTGCCCTGACTCTGTCATTTGGCACGTTTGGTGCAGGTCTACGTTGTACGTGGGTGCGCGGTTCCACCCCGGATTAGTCCGGTATGGGAGGTCGCCACTTCGTGATGCCGTACATACCTCGAAGCCGATAAGGTGGGGATAGGTTAATTCAACGAATACATGGTCTTCCCTGCGAGTCTAGCATGGGGCCCATGTCATGGCATGACGACGCAAGCGAGCCGCATGGCAGGTTCAAGGAGCTGACGGATGGCGGAAAGTGTCGAGAAACTCGAGGACGGGATCGTCCGTTCGGCCGAGCAGGTGTCGAGCGAGATTCGCGCGGCGAAAGACGCGATCGCGACCGTCATCTTCGGCCAGGATCGCGTGATCGAGAACACGCTGGTCACGATCCTCTCCGGCGGCCACGCGCTCCTGATCGGCGTGCCGGGCCTTGCCAAGACCAAGCTGGTGGAGACGCTCGGCGTCACGCTCGGCCTCGATGCCAAGCGCATCCAGTTCACGCCCGACCTGATGCCGTCGGACATTCTCGGCGCCGAAGTGCTGGACGAGAGCACCGCCGGCAAGCGCTCGTTCCGTTTCATCGCGGGTCCCGTGTTCGCGCAGCTCCTGATGGCCGACGAGATCAACCGCGCCAGCCCGCGTACGCAATCGGCGCTGCTGCAGGCAATGCAGGAGCAGCACATCACCGTTGCCGGAGCACGCCACGATCTGCCGAAGCCGTTCCACGTGCTCGCGACGCAGAACCCTCTGGAGCAGGAAGGTACCTATCCGCTGCCCGAGGCGCAGCTCGACCGCTTCCTGATGGAGATCGACGTCGACTATCCCGATCGTGACGCCGAACGGCGCATCCTATTCGAGACCACCGGCGCGGACGAAACGCTGGCGAAGGGCGCGATGACGGCGGACGCGCTGATCACCGCGCAGCGGCTGGTGCGCCGCCTGCCGGTCGGCGATTCCGTGGTGGAAGCGATCCTGTCGCTGGTGCGCTCGGCCCGGCCGGGGCCGGAGAGCGGCGAGGCCGGCAAATTCATCGCCTGGGGACCGGGTCCGCGCGCCAGCCAATCCTTGATGCTCGCGGTGCGCGCCCGCGCGCTGATCGACGGACGTCTCGCGCCCTCGATCGACGACGTGCTCGACCTCGCCGAGCCTGTGCTCAAGCACCGCATGGCACTGACCTTCCAGGCGCGCGCCGAAGGGCGCACGATTCCGGACGTGATCCGGCAATTGAAGACACGGATTGGTTGATGGCCGCAGATAACGGGCACACAGCGAAGGAGACGATAGCGATCCGACGTGCCGATGGCGAAAGCCGCACGCTCGCCGCATCGCTGCCGCGCCTGGTGCTGGAAGCCCGCCGCATCGCCGCCAACGTCATCCACGGCCTGCATGGCCGTCGCCGCGCCGGCTCCGGCGAAAGCTTCTGGCAGTACCGCCGCTTCGTCTCCGGCGAGCCGGCGCAGAATGTCGACTGGCGGCGCTCGGCGCGCGACGACCATCTCTATGTCCGCGAGCAGGAATGGGAGGCCGCGCACACGGTCTGGATCTGGCCCGACCGCTCGCCGTCGATGGCGTTCGCCTCGAAGCAGGCGCGTGAGTCCAAGCTCGAACGCACGCTGATCGTGGCCTTTGCGCTGGCCGAGCTGCTGGTCGCCGGTGGCGAGCGCATCGGCATTCCCGGCCTGATGGCGCCGACCGCGAGCCGCAGCGTGATCGACAAGATGGCGCAAGCGATGCTGCATGACGATGCCGAACGCCCGAGCCTGCCGCCGTCCTTCATTCCATCGGCACTCGCCGAGACCGTCGTGCTGTCCGATTTCTGGTCGCCGATCGCCGAGATCAGGACCATGCTTGCCGGGCTGTCCGGCTCCGGCGCGCATGGCACGCTGGTGCAGATCGTCGATCCCGCGGAAGAGACCTTCCCTTATTCCGGCCGTGTCGAATTCGTCGAGCCCGAAGGTTTTGGCGTGATAACCGCCGGCCGCGCCGAAAGCTGGGCGCAGGATTACACCGCGCGGCTGGCGCTGCATCGCGATCAGATCCGCGCCGAGACCAACAAGCTCGACTGGCTGTTCACGACGCATGCGACCGACCGCTCGGCCGCCGAACTGCTGCTCTTCCTGCATGCCGGCATGCAGGTGAGCAAGTCGGGCGCGCGCACCAGCACGATCAAGGCAGGGCCGGCCGCATGATGGGATTGCCCCTCGCTTTCACCGAACCGCTGCTCCTGATCGGGCTCGTCAGCCTGCCGATGCTGTGGTGGCTGCTGCGCGTCATGCCGCCGCGGCCGCGCCGCATCGAGTTTCCGCCGACGCGCCTGTTGTTCGACATCGCGCCCAGGGAAGAGACGCCGTCGCGAACGCCATGGTGGCTGACCGCGCTGCGCCTCTTGGCCGCGGCGCTGGTGATCTTCGCCGCCGCCGGCCCGATCTGGAACCCGCAAACCGGGATCGCCGGCAGCAAGGCGCCGCTGATGATCATGTTAGACGACGGCTGGAGCGCCGCCTCGAACTGGGAGACCCGGATCAGGGCCGCCGATGAGCTGATCGCGAATGCCGACAACGACCGCCGCGCCATCGCGCTGGTGCCGCTGTCGGAGCCGAACCGCGACATCACCCTGATGCCGGCCGGCGCCGCGCGCGTTGCGCTGCGGCAGCTCGCGCCAAAGCCCTATTCGATCGAGCGCGTCGAAACCCTGACCGCGGTCGACCGCTTCCTCAAGGCGACCGGCGACTGTGAGATCGCCTGGCTGTCGGACGGCGTCGACACCGGACGCGGCGAGGAATTCCTGCAAGGCCTCAGCAAGACGATCGGAGACCGCAGCTTGACCGTGTTCGAGGGCGGCACGTCCTCACCGCTGGCGCTCGTGGCGGCGGAGAATGCGGCGGCCAAGATGACGGTGAAGGTGCTGCGCACCGACAGCGGCATCGCCGCCGGCACTGTTCGAGCGCTGGACCAGAAGGGCTCGCCGATCGGCGAAGCGCGCTACACGTTCAGCCCGCAGGACAAGGAGACTGAAGCCGCGTTCGACTTGCCGGTCGAGCTGCGCAACGACATCACCCGGCTCGAAATCTCCGGCGAGCGTTCCGCCGGCGCAGTGCAACTCTTGGACAAGCGCTGGCGTCGCCGTGCCATCGGCATCGTCTCGGGCGCGACCAGCGAGACTGCACAGCCGCTGCTGGCGCCGACCTTCTATCTGACCCGCGCGCTGGCGCCGTTCGCCGACGTTCGGCTGGCCGACAAGGGCTCGCCGCAGCAGGGCATCACCCAGTTCCTCGACCAGAAGCTGCCGATGATCATCCTGGCCGATGTCGGCACCATCGCGCCTGAATTGCGCGAGCGTCTCAACGCCTGGCTCGACCAGGGCGGCGTGCTGGTGCGGTTTGCAGGTCCGCGGCTCGCGCAGGCCGAGGACGATCTCGTCCCGGTCAAGCTGCGCAAGGGCGGCCGAACGCTGGGCGGCAGCCTGACCTGGGAGAAGCCGCAGCATCTCGCAGCCTTCGCAGGCGACGGACCATTTGCCGGCGTTGCCGTCCCGAAGGAC
Organism: Bradyrhizobium neotropicale; assembly: GCF_001641695.1. Classification (GTDB taxonomy): domain Bacteria; phylum Pseudomonadota; class Alphaproteobacteria; order Rhizobiales; family Xanthobacteraceae; genus Bradyrhizobium; species Bradyrhizobium neotropicale. The sequence goes on along the minus strand of NZ_LSEF01000102.1, from coordinate 73,128 downwards.
GTCACCGTGAGCCGCCAGGTTCTGGCCGAGCCTGATGCGGTGCTCGCGACCAAGAGCTGGGCCTCGCTCGAAGACGGCACGCCGCTGGTGACCGGCGAGCATCGCGGCAAGGGCCTGGTCAGCCTGTTCCACGTCAGTGCGGATATGCGCTGGTCGGACCTGCCGATGTCCGGCACCTTCGTCGAAATGCTCCGACGGATCGTCGACATGTCCGGCTACACATCGAAGCCGGGCCCCGGAGTTGCCGGCGAGGCGAGCAGCGAGACGGTGGCGCCGCTGCACATCCTCGACGGCTTCGGCGCCTTTGGCCCGCCGCCGGCGACCGCAAAGCCTCTGCCCGCGGACTATCGCGACCGCGCCACGCCGGACCATCCGCCCGGCTTCTATGGCCCCGCCGAAGGACCGCTCGCCGTGAACACACTTGCTGCCGCCGACCGCATCGCGCCACTCAACACGGCGAGCCTGCGTGCCCGGCACGCCACCTACACCAATGCCGAGCCGCGGGACTTGCGCGGATGGCTGCTGTCGTCGGCACTCGCGCTGTTCCTGATCGACGCTCTCATCGTTGCGCTGCTCGGCGGCAGCCTCGCCGCGCTGCTGCGCCGGCGCGCCGCGACGGCCGTGCTCGCGATCGGCCTCCTCTTCGCAGGCCTCTTCTCGCCCGCTCCGACGCGCGCCGACAGCGCCTCGGACGAGTTCGCGATGAAGGCGGTATCGCAGACCCGCCTTGCCTATGTCGTCACCGGCAATGCCGACGTCGATTCCATCGTCAAGGCCGGCATGGGCGGCTTGACGCTGTTCCTGGCGCAGCGCACCGCGCTCGAGGCCGGCGATCCCGTCGGTGTCGATCCGGCGCGCGACGAGCTCGCCTTCTTCCCGCTGATCTACTGGCCGATCGTGCCGGGTGCGCCGAAGCCGCCGCAGGACGCGATCAACAAGATCGACGCCTATATGAAGCAGGGCGGGACGGTGATCTTCGACACCCGTGACGCGGTCGAGGCGCCCCCCGGCGAGAACGGCGCGTCGCAGACGCCGGGCATGCAGGCGCTGCGCGAGATCCTGTCCTCGCTCGACGTGCCCGAGCTCGAGCCGGTACCACGCGAGCACGTGCTGACCAAGACCTTCTACCTGTTGCGCGACTTCCCCGGGCGCTTCAACTCGGGCCAGACCTGGGTTGAGACGCTGCCGCGCGAGGACGACGAGGAGAGCGCGCAGCGGCCCGCGCGCGGCGGCGACGGCGTCTCGCCGATTATCATCACCTCGAACGATCTTGCGGGAGCCTGGGCGATCCGTCCCGACGGCCAGCCGATGCTGCCGCTCTCGCCGGGCGAGCCGCGCCAGCGCGAATTCGCCTTCCGCGCCGGCGTCAACATCGTGATGTACACGCTGACCGGCAACTACAAGGCCGACCAGGTGCACGCGCCGGCCCTGATCGAGCGGCTGGGGCAATGATGCGGGCATTGAAACTGGACACCCGCCAAAATGAAGCCGTCATGGNCCATCCACGCCTTGCCGCACGGCACGGAGGACGTGGATGCCCGGGACAAGCCCGGGCATGACGATGCGGATAGGTTTGTCATATGAACTACGGCATCGCGTTTACGCCGCTTGTCCCTGCGATCGTGCTGTGGGTCGCGCTTGCCGCGATCGTGGTGATCGCGGCCATCCTGCTGCTCGCGCGCGCCCGCGGTGCGGCCGTGCGCGTCGCCGCGCTGGCGCTGTTCCTGCTGGCGCTCGCCAACCCCTCCTTCACGCGCGAGGACCGCGATCCCCTCACCTCGGTTGCGGCCGTCGTCGTCGACAAGAGCCCGAGCCAGAATTTCGGCAATCGCACCAGCGAGGCCGCGCAGGCGCAGCAATCGCTGGTCGACAGCCTGAAGAAGATCAAGGGCCTCGAAGTCCGCGTCGTCGAAGCCGGACAGGCCGACGGCGAAACCGACGGCACTCGCCTGTTCGGCGCCCTCGCCTCGGCGCTCGCGGACGTTCCGGTCGACCGCGTTGCCGGCGCGTTCCTGATCACCGACGGCCGGGTCCACGACATCCCGGCCAATTCAGCCGCGCTCGGCTTCCAGGCGCCGGTGCATGCGCTGGTCACCGGGCAGAAGGACGAGCGCGATCGCCGCATCGCGATCACGGCGGCGCCGCGCTTCGGTATTGTCGGCCAGATCCAGACCATCACCTACCGCCTCGACGATCAGGGCGTCAGCGGCGAGCGCGCCAAGGTCACGATCCGCAGGGACGGCGAGGTCATCAACGAACGCACGCTGTCGAGCGGCCAGAGCGCGAGCGTCGACGTCGACATCAAGCATGCCGGGCCGAACATCGTCGAGATCGAGGCCTCGCCGCTGGAGCGGGAGCTGACCCCGGTGAACAACCGCGCCGTCGTCGCCATCGACGGCGTGCGCGACAAGCTGCGCGTGCTGCTGGTCTCCGGCGAGCCGCATTCCGGCGAGCGCACCTGGCGCAACCTGCTCAAATCCGACGCCAGCGTCGATCTCGTGCACTTCACCATTCTCCGGCCGCCGGAGAAGCAGGACGGCACGCCGATCAACGAATTGTCGCTGATCGCGTTTCCGACCCGCGAATTGTTCCAGCAGAAGATCAACGAATTTCAGCTGATCATCTTCGACCGCTATGCCCGCCAGGGCGTGCTGCCGATCGCCTATTTCGACAACATCGCGCGCTATGTGCGCTCGGGTGGCGCGGTGCTGGTTTCGGCCGGCCCCGATTACGCCTCGAACACCAGCATCTGGCGCACGCCGCTGGATTCGGTGCTGCCGGCCGAGCCGGTCGGCGTGACCGAGAAGCCGTTCTATGCGCATCTGTCCGACATCGGCAAACGCCACCCGGTCACACGCGGACTGGAAGGCTCCGCCAGCGAGCCGCCGCATTGGAGCCGGTTCTTCCGCACCGTCGACACACGCAATGCAGTCAACCCGCCGGTGATGACGGGCGTCGACGGCAAGCCGCTGTTGTTCCTGTCGCGCTTCGGCGAGGGCCGCGTCGCGCTGCTGCTGTCCGATCACATCTGGCTATGGGCGCGCGGCTATGAAGGCGGCGGCCCGCATCTCGATCTGCTGCGGCGGATGTCGCACTGGCTGATGAAGCAGCCCGACCTCGACGAGGAAGCGCTGCGCCTGCAGGTGCAGGGCAAGGATCTCGTGGTGGTGCGCCAGACCATGTCGGACAGCGTCCAGCCGGTCACCGTCACCTCGCCCTCCGGCGTCAGCCACGATCTCACCTTAAGCGCCGGCGAGCCCGGCGAATGGCGCGCCAGCCTGCCGGCCAACGAGCTCGGCCTGTGGCAGGCGACCGACGGCACGCTGAAGGCGTTGATCAATGTCGGCCCGACCAATCCCAAGGAGTTTTCGGAAGTCACCTCCACCACCGAGACCTTGAAGCCGCTGACGCAGGCGACCGGCGGCAACGCCGTGCGCGTGGTCGACGGCTCCAGCGTCGAGCTGCCCCGCATCGTGCCGGTGCGGTCGTCGAGCGTCTTCAGTGGCGACGGCTGGATGGGCGTCAGGATGCGCGACGCCAGCGTGGTGAAGGGCGTCGGCGTGCTGCCGATCTTCGCCGGCCTGATCGGGCTCCTGCTGCTGCTCGGCGCATTCGCCGCGACCTGGGTCCGCGAAGGACGCTGATCTCTCAAGCGCGATGCCATAGCGCTTTGACGTATTTTTGAGCATGATCTCCGCGCAAACGCGTTCCGCGTTTGTCGCGAGGGAAAGCCGCTCCGGATCATGCTCCGCCGTTGCACGAACAGCACATCGCGCGGCCGGCGCGCCCTGGCCGGTCCGGCGGCGGTTGACATCTGCTGAGCGTTCCTGCGATGTTACATTATAACATCGCAGTGGCCGGGGATTGACGCCTCGCGGTGTGGGGTGCGTTCACAGATGAAATGGTTCCGGTCGAACATCAGGCACGGCGCTCGGCTCGCGCTCTTCGCGCTGCTGGTGCAGTTCGCGCTGACCTTCGGCCACAGCCACTGGTTCGCCCAGGCAGCCCCCCTCGCCCAGCAATCGCTCCAGCAGGCTGACGGCCAGAAGGGCGCCGTCTCGATCGATCGCGCTGCGGTCCAGAAGCAATCGCCGGCGAGTCCCGACCGGGAGCAGCCCGGCGACGACAATTGCGCAATCTGCGCCGTGGTGGCGATGGCCGGCACCGTCGTGTTCGCGACACCGCCCTTGCTGCTCCTGCCGCAAGCCGTCGAGTTGCTCTACCGCACCACCGACGCCGAATTCATCCATCTGAAGTCGGCCTCCACGGCGTTCCAGCCCCGCGCCCCTCCCGCCTCCTGATCTCCAACGCTTGATCATGCCCGGACTCGTTGCGGCCTCCAGCCGCGGCGATCGACTGGGAGCCGTTGAAGTCGAATTCCGTCGCACCGCGGCGGCAGGTCGCCTCCGATCAACAAGCATCTTCCGGATGGCGCCTGACTGGAATCAGGACAATGACATTTGAACTCCGACGCGTGCAGCGTCTGGGCGGAGCGAGCCTGCTCCTGCTCGGCGCCGCCGCCACTGCGGCGCTCGCTCAGGACAAGCCGGCCGCCACCGAGCTTCCCGCCATCGACGTGACGGCGCCAAGCCCCATCCAGCGCAGGGCGGTCGTACCGTCACGCACGCCGAGCCGCGTCGCGCGCGCCGCGCCGGCACACCAACGCGAACGTGCCGCCGAACCCGCGCCGGCCCCGACCTCGCCCGCGGCACCTCAGCAAGGCGTGTTGCCGATCGTGACCAACCAGTTCGCCACCGTCACCGTCGTGCCGAACGAGGAGATCCGCCGCGAGGGCGGCGGACAGCTCGGCGACCTCCTGTTCTCCAAGCCCGGCATTACCGGGTCGAGCTTCGCACCGGGCGCATCGAGCCGGCCGGTCATCCGGGGTCTCGACGTCAATCGCGTCGGCATCGTCGAGAACGGCACCAATTCGGGCGGCGCATCCGACCTCGGCGAGGATCACTTCGTCCCGATCGATACGCTTGCGACCAACCAGGTCGAAGTGGTGCGCGGACCTGCGGCCCTGCGCTACGGCTCGACCTCGATCGGCGGCGTCGTCAGCGCCACCAACAACCGGATTCCCGATGCGGTGCCGACCTGCGCCGCGCCGTTCCAGAGCTACGGCATGCCGACAAAGGCGCCACTCGCGACAGCCGAGACCTCGCCCTGCGTCACCGCCGAGACCCGCTCGGCCTTCAGCTCGGTCGATCGCGGCGTCGAAAGCGGTGTGCTGCTCGATACCGGCGGCGGCAACTACGCTTTCCATGCCGACGTCTATGGCCGCAACACCACGGACTACAACATCCCGAGCTACCCGTATCTGTTCGACCAGACGCGGACCATCACAAACGGCCGCCAGCCCAATTCGGCGGCGCGTTCGGACGGCGCCTCGATCGGCGGCTCCTACTTCTTCCACGGCGGCTATATCGGCGCGGCGATCACGCAGAACGACTCGCTCTACCATATCCCCGGCATCGACGGCGCCGACCACGACACCCGGATCGACGGTCACCAGACCAAGATCAACGTCAAGGGCGAGTACCGGCCAGATGCCGCCGCGATCGACACCGTCCGCTTCTGGGCCGGCGCCACCGATTATCGGCACAACGAGATCGGCCTTGCCGATCCCACTGACCCCACCAGCGACGGCGTGCGGCAGACCTTCACCAACAAGGAGCAGGAGATCCGCACCGAGGTGCAGTTGATGCCGTTCAACGCGCGTTTCGCCGAGGTGACCACCGCGTTCGGCGTCCAGGTCGGCCACCAGGAATTGACCGCGCCGAGTCCCGACAATCCCGGCACACTGTTCAACGGCCTGTGGGACCCCAACAATAGCACCCGCGTCGCCGGCTACGTCTTCAACGAGTTCAAGTTCACGGAAGCAACGCGGGCGCAGATCGCCGGCCGCATCGAGCATGTCGAGCTGCACGGCACGATGCCGAACTTCCCGGCGGACTTCCTGCCTGACGGCACGCCGCAGGCGGGCATCCCGCGCAATACGTCCTTTACGCCGAAGAGCGGCAGCATCGGCCTGCTGCAGGACCTGCCGGGCGGCATGGTCGGCAGCATCACCGCGCAATATGTCGAGCGCGCGCCGAAGGCCGCCGAATTGTTCTCGCGCGGCGCGCACGATGCGACCTCGACCTTCGACATCGGCAACCCGAACCTCTCCATCGAGACCGCGAAGTCGGTCGAGATGGGCCTGCGCAAGGCGACGGGACCGCTCCGCTTCGAGGCCACCGTCTACTACACGCACTTCAACAATTTCATTTTTCGTCGCCTGACCGGCGTGACGTGCGACGACGATTTCGCGTCCTGCGGCACACCCGGCGCCGAGCTGCTCCAGGCCGTCTATTCGCAACGCGATGCGAATTTCCGCGGCGGCGAATTCCAGTCGCAGCTCGATGTCGGCGCGTTCCATGGCGGCATCTGGGGCATCGAGAACCAGCTCGACGTGGTCCGCGCCACCTTCACCGACGGCACCAACGTGCCGCGCATTCCGCCGTTGCGGATGGGCGGCGGCGTGTTCTGGCGCGACGACAACTGGCTGCTGCGCGTCAACCTGTTGCACGCCTTCCCGCAGAACAACGTCGCCGCAATCGCGGAGACGCCGACGCCGGGCTACAATCTCCTGAAGGCCGAGATCAGCTACAAGACCACGCTCGGTCCGAATCCGTTCGGCGCGCGCGAGATGATGGCCGGCATCACCGGCAACAATCTCCTCAACGAGAGCATCCGCAACTCGGTGTCCTACACCAAGGACCAGGTCTTGATGCCCGGCATCGGCGTGCGGGCGTTCGCGAACTTCAAGTTCTAGCGTTGCTCCAGTCGGGGCCTACGGGCCCCGACACGCCAATCGCAAACGCTGAGGTCAGCGACAGCAGCTTCGCGAGCGCCTACCAAAAATCCGCAAAACAAATCGAAGAGGGCAGCCCAGCTTGCTGCGATCACCGCGATCTATCACGCCTCCGCGCGTACCTGCGTCCAGACCGCGATCGGCTGCTCAAGCCCGCGGATCGTCTGCGGGACCTGGGCCATCAGGGGACGAAACACCGCTTCTGCACTGTCGAGTTCGGTCCTGGCCTGCCTGACGAGATCATCGCTCGCCACCAGCGCGCAGTCGAGCGCGCGGGTCAGGGCTTCGAGGCGACTTGCGGCGTTCACGGTCGAACCGATCACCGCAAATTCGAGACAGGTCAGCCCGATGTCGCCGAGTACGACTGGCCCATAGTGCAAGCCAAAACTGACGCGGATCGGAGTCTCGCCGGCCGTTTTGCGCCGCTTGTTCCATAGATCCGCCGCCGCCATCATTGCCTGCGCACAGCGTAGCGCGTTAATGGCGTCAGCCTTTCCGACGAACGGCGTGCCGAAGGTGGCCATCAGACCGTCGCCGAGATATTTGTCCAGCGTGCCGCTGTGACGGAAAACCTCCTGCTCCATAAGTGCGTGGAATTCGCGCAAGGTACGCACGACCTCATCCGGCGTGCGCGCGTCGGCAAAGGCCGTGAAGCCGACGATGTCGACGAACAGCACCGCGACGTTTTGCGTGCGCACCTGCTTCAGTGGCTCGTCATGCCCTGACAATTCCTCGACCACGTTCGGGGAGAAGTAGCGCGCGAGATTGCCGCGTTGGCGCTCCACCGCGGCATGGCGGATCAGGAGATCATTGCTGCGGCGCACCGCCACGGCGAGCGTCACTGCGACGATCATGAACACGACAATCTCCTGAATGCGCTCGCCGAACACGATCGAGTTGGGCGAGATCAGTTGAAACAGCCTGTGATCGCTGCCGATCGCCGCTGCGATGCGGGCGGTCAGCGCGGGATTGCGATCGGGCTGCCACCACACCCAGACAATACCGATGATCCAGAGGGCGGAGGTCCACGTTCCGACCGCGATGACCGTGCGCCATGAATAGGCCAGCGTCGCGCCCGACAGGATCACGAAAAAATAGATGAAGTTGCCAAAATGGAGTTGCATCGCCGCCGGCCAGTGCCCGGAGCCGAAGGGATTCGGCCCCACGATGACGAACGTTAGCAGCGCGAGGTCACAGAACAGCAGCGCAAGCTCCGGCCTCGACACGCCGACCCGCCCAACCCTGGCCTGAGCCCAGCCAATCAGCGCGAACAGGCCCAGCAGCGCCACGTAATATAGCTGCTCCCATGCCGGGTTGATAATCGGCAACAGGCAGGCGATTACTGCGAGCGCGACATAGCGTGCCCGCACCGCCAGCTGCAAGCCCTCCTGCTTAGCCGCTGCGAGCGCGGCCTGCGCAAACTGAACGGTGTCAGTTTCAGTGTCGCGCCGACTGCGCGCGCGCAGCAACGCGGCGGGCAAGTCGAGGCGCTCGGCAAGCGTAGTCACTGGCGGCCTCCTCGAGTGGGCGGTTGCAGCACAGTAACGGACATCAGCAGGCGCAACCAACAATCAGTCTAGTGATACGTGAGCTTCACGTCATCAGCTTGGGCTGAGGACTTCTACCTACTCGCGAGAATGGATGTCCGCTATGTGCTCGGCAGTCGCATCAACTAGGCATCGCGGGAAGTCCGCGCGCACATGAAATTCCAGTTCTGGTTCAGCTTCGTCCAGTGCAGGGGATCACTTCTGATGACGGCGGCATCCGGATAGAGATGAAACCAGCGTTGGCCAGCCTTATCCCTGGGCCTCCTGTCCCAGGCGATCGAAAGGGCTTGGAGGCGCCCATCCGGGAATTCGATCAGATATTGCTGCAGCGCCTCGACGCCGAAAGTGTACTTGATCTCGAAGGTCGCAAGCTTGCCGTCCGGGCCATCGGTCTCGACGAGGAACTTGTTCCCGTCACGGAAGAAGCGCGAGTGCGTGCCGGCATATTCGAAGATCGCGCCGCTGAAATCGCCGCGCACCGACTGCTCCGTCGCATGATCCATGGCGTGCCGGTGTTGCGAGCTCTGCCAGAGCTTTGCTTCCGTCTGATCCGGGCGATCTCTATCGTCTGGTACGCGCAGGCAGTTGTCGTGAAGCGCGATTCTCGTTTCGCAGGCCGCGGCTCTCATCAAGACGAGGGCAGGCAAAGCCAGCCCTCGTTGATCGGATGCTCTTCCTCGCGCACTGGAGTCACTTCTGCACGCATTGCTGAACGAACTTGATGCGGTCCACCATGCCAAGCCCCTGCGCTTCGGCCTGCTTGCGGCAGCCTTCGCGCTTGTCGATCCGCAACTGGATCTTGTCGACGAGGCTCAGGCCGACGGTGCCGACTTGTGGTTCGACCGAAGCCGTCCTTCCGTCGTCGGCTGACGGACCGTCGCCGGCCGCACGCGCGGCTTCCTGCAGCCGCTTGACGTCGTCCGGGCTCAGCTTCGGCCGATCGATGTCCAGCGTGATCCGGTTGATCTTGCCGGTGAAGGCGAACGGCGTCTGATAGTCGTTATCGTCGACCGGCGTGCCGGTGTCGGAGCCGATATCGAACGCCTCGTCCCACTGCAGGATGAAGGGAAGCGTGTGCTCCATCTTCTCCGTGGCAACCGCGTTGCCGTCGACTTTCAGCGTACCAGTGCCGCCCTGTCCGATGCCGCTATAGTTCCCGAACACCATGGTCGCCGCGCCGAGACCGTCATATCTGAAGTCGAACTCGATCACGTGGTTGCCGGGCGTCAGCTCAGGCCCCTCCCAGCGCACGCGCTTGAGGTCGACGAGATTCCACGTGAAAACCGGCTTGTTCTTCAGGACATAAAGGCCATAACCGCCAAAACGGCCACCCTGGGTGACAATCACGCCCTCGGCACCTCCTTGCGGAACGTCTACGTCAACCTTGAAAGTGTAGGAGGCGTTAAGCAGGCTCGGCGCGTCGCCATTCGGCGTGCCGGTTATCGGCCGCGTCCAGGCGAAGCTCGTGCGGCCGGCGCTCAAGCTCGGACGCGGCGTGACAAGCCGGGCGGCCACCGATGAATCGAGTGGCAGCACCTGATATTTTTCTGCTTCCTTCCAGAACAGCGCCTGCAGCTCCTTCAGCTTGTCGGGATATTTGGCGGCCACGTCCTCAGCCTGCGTCCAGTCATTGCGAAGGTCGTAGAGTTCCCACGGGTAATCCTGCGAGCTTGGCAGGTTCTTGGCAATCGTTACCCACGGCGGCCGCAGCACTTTGGTGCTCGCGATCCATCCGTCATTGTAGATCGCGCGGTCGGCAAACATCTCGAAATATTGAGTCGTGTGTGTCGTGGGAGCGTTCGCGTTCTTGGCGTCGAACGTGTACATCATGCTGACCCCTTCGATCGGGCTCTGCTTGATGCCGTCGACGAAGTCCGGCTGCTTGATCTGGGCTGCCTCGAGAATGGTCGGCACGACATCGATGACGTGGTGAAACTGGGTGCGGATGCCGCCCTTGTCCTTGATCACCGCCGGCCACGCGATCGCCATGCCCTGGCGGGTGCCGCCGAAATGGGAGGCGATCTGCTTGGTCCAGGAGAATGGCGTGTCGAATGCCCAGGCCCAGCCGATCGACATGTGGTTGTAGGTGCGATCGGTACCCCAGACGTCGTAGAAATATTTGAGCTGCTCTTCGACCGATGGGTTGACCTGGTTGAACATCGCAACTTCGTTCGGCGTGCCGTTCGGCTGGCCTTCCGCGCTGGTCCCGTTGTCGCCCTCAACATATATGATCAACGTGTCGTCGAGCTTGCCCATGTCCTGGATGGACTGGATCACCCGGCCGATTTCATTGTCGGCGTAGGCCGCAAAAGCGGCAAACACTTCGGCCTGACGGATGAACAGCTTCTTCTCGTCGGCCGAGAGCTGATCCCATTCCTTGATCAGATCCTTCGGCCACGGCGTCAGCTTCGCATTCTGCGGAATGACGCCGAGCCGCTTCTGGTTCTCGAAGATCGTATCGCGCAGCTTGTTCCAGCCCTGGTCGAACAGATGCATATCGCTGATCTTCTTGACCCACTCCGGCGTCGGGTGGTGCGGCGCGTGGGTTGCGCCGGGAGCAAACTTCACGAAGAAGGGCGTGTCCGGCGAGAGCGAGTTCATGCGATTCACATAATCGATCGCTTCGTCCGCCATGGCGGTCACCAGATTCCAGCCGGGTTTTCCCTGGAAGGGATAGATCGGCGTGGTGTTACGGACGAGATTGCCCGGCTCCCATTGATTAGTGTCACCGCCCATGAAGCCGTAGAAATATTCGAAGCCCATGCCGGTCGGCCACTGGTCGAACGGCCCGGCCTGGCTCGCCTGGTATTCGGGCGTGTTGTGGTTCTTGCCGAACCAGGCTGTGTGATAGCCGTTGTCAGTCGGAATCCGACCGATCGTGGCCTTGTCCTTGGTGATGATACTGTCGTAGCCGGGATAGCCGGTGGCCTGCTCGGCGACCACGCCATATCCGGCAGAGTGATGATTGCGTCCGGTGATGAGCGCGGCGCGCGTCGGCGAGCACAGAGCAGTCGAGTGGAAATTGGTGTAGCGCAATCCATCATTGGCGATGCGGTCGAGCGCGGGGGTCGGGATCACGCCACCGAATGTGCTCGATACGCCGTAACCCGCATCGTCGGTGATGATGAGCAGCACGTTCGGCGCGCCCTTCGGCGGCACGACGCGTGACGGCCAGTAAGGCGTCGACTCCTTGGCGTCGCGCTCGATCTTGCCGCCGAACTTCTGCGGCGGTGGCGGAAGCTGGTCGCCGGGAATGGTGATCGTTGCGGCGGGAGATCCAGGTGGCGCCGCACTCTGTTGTGCTTGTTGGCCAATTGCGGGAGCGGACAGGGCTGATGTCAGGATCAGCGCGACAAAGGTCTTGCGAATACTCATTGCAAAATCCTCCGCGGTACGCAGACGTGCTCTACCTGAAGAGCTGCTTGAGCCGGTGACGTTGATGCAGATCAAAACCACTCCGAGGAGGTACTTCGGAATGATGATGGGCAAAAGAGCGCGGTATCGAACTCCGCGGCGCTTGAAGCCGCAGTAGACCTCACTCTTTGGAACAATGCCCGACAGGCTGAATCTTCTGCGCCTGTCGGCGTTGATCTGGATCAACACCCGTCACGAGATACCGTGGCCCTCTGCGCGTGACGGTTATTGATTGCAGGAGAGTTCATATGTTCTCCAATGCATCGTGCGTCCTCATTCTTGCTGTTGCCGCTTTCACGATGACGGGCACCGCATCTGCCCAAGCCGCAGCTCCCCGTCATGTTTCAACGCAGAACGCGATCGGCGCAGCCAAGCCCGAGGCGCCACCACCTTTCGTCCTCAATGGCCATTCTGCCAGGCGCGGCTACGTGTTGCGACAGGATCTGTTCGATCGCAGCAATCCCAACAATCTCAGGTCTGATTGGCCCAGCCCGCCGGCGCAGCCCGGACAGTTCTAGAGATGGAGAGATAGATGAAAGCAATCATTTTCTCACTCGGATTACTGGCAAGCCATTCGTTGATACCCGTGTCCGATCGCGTGCCCGAACTGAAGGTCGAAGCGCTCTGCGAATCGACGTCCCAGACGGACAAGGCGATGGGATTGGCGTTGGCGCAGAGCTTTGCCGATTGTATGCGCGACGAGACGGCAGCGCGGCAGCAGCTCGGCACGGTTTGGGCGACGGCCAAACCCGCCGTCCGTGACACATGCGAGGGCGAGGCGACATCACTCGGAACCCAAAGCTATGTCGATCTTCTCACCTGCATCCAGATGACGGAGACGGCAAGCGCGATGGCATCGACGCCGCCGCTCAGAGGCGCAAGCAAGAATCGAAACAAGCAGTAGGACGCGACATTGCTACGGCTCCGTCGCCGGCCGGACGACGACGATAGCTACGCCTGCATCGGAAGACCGGGCCCGGAGAAACCCGAGGGGTTGGCCTTGCTCCGTCATGCAGCAGCATCCGGCGCGAAAGCGAAGCTGGCTCGGCCTAGCCTCGCGCCTTGCTCCAGTCGGGGCCCAGGGCTCCCGACACACCCTCGAACGCACCGTCCACGAGCTCGAACACCAGGATGCGGCTGGCATCCACCGGGCCCGGCATGATGACGCGGCCCTTCGGCACCGGCTTGAAGCCGACGCGGCTGTAATAGGGCTCGTCGCCGACCAGCAGCACCAGCCGGTGGCCTCTTTCCTTTGCGTCCTTCAGCGCGCGCTCCATCAGGAGCCGGCCGACGCCGCGGCCGCGGAACGGCGGCTCGACGGTGAGCGGCCCGAGCAGCAGCGCGGGCGTCTCGCCGATCAGCACCGGCAATTGCCGCACCGAGCCGACCAGCAGCGTGCCGATGCGGGCGGTGAAGGAGAGTTCGAGCAGATGGTCGACGTGCTCGCGGATCCGGTAGGCGCTGAGGACGAAGCGGCCCGGGCCGAACGTGCGCTCGTGCAGCCGCTCGATCGCCTGGGCGTCGCCAGCAGCTTCGGGAAGGATGGTGAGTGAGAGATCGTTCATGTCGGTACAGCGTTTTCGAGCGAAGTGGGCCCCGGTTCGCGTTCAGAAAACGCGTCAATACGGGAGGCGGAGTAGCATCTGGCGATGCGCAGGTCCATGGCGGCCGCNGCCCCGCTTCAGTTCCTTTGACGCATTCCGACGTCAGCGCAGGCCGCCCTCACCGCCACGTCGCAATCGCCGGCTTGCCGTCGAGCACCTCGGCGATCCGCAGCCGCGTGCCGGGCGTGGTCTCCTCGGGCAGGTCGGTGCTTGCGAAAAATCCGCATTCGATGATCTCGTGGTTGGGCTCGGGCAAGCGGTCCTGCCTGAAATGCCTGACCACATAAACCGCGACGTGGTCGCGGCGGGAAATATGGCTGTTGAGGAAGATGCCGTGCAGCGCCGGTTCGCCCGTGAGGTCGATATCCCCCTCCTCCTTGAGCTCGCGCCGCATCGCCTCCTCCATGGTCTCGCCGTAATCGACGCCGCCGCCGGGGAGATACCAGCCGCTGACATAGCTGTGCTTGACCAGGAACACCTTGTTGTCGGCGTCCAGCACCACGGTGCGGACGCCCAGGGTCATGCCGCGGACGAGCAGGAAATACGCGTGGAAGATTCGCCGCAGCAGCGGCTCGCACCTCCGTCGCATCTGGTCGAGACGTCCCCCCATCACGCCGCCCGCGAAGCTCCCTTCAAACCGTCCTTCAAGCCGTCCTCTAAGCCGTCCTTGCCTCCACCGCCCGACCTTGCCATTACAGCGGAGCAATAGCGAGGCAATCGCGCTCCATGGCACCGTTCACGCTCGCCCATCTCTCCGACCCGCATCTGCCGCCGCTGCCGAGGCCGCGCCTGATCGAGCTCGCGGGCAAGCGCGCGCTCGGCTACGTCAACTGGACGCGCAACCGCCACAAATACCAGCGCCGCGAGGTGCTCGACGTGCTGGTCGCCGACATCCGGGCCCAAGCGCCGGACCACATCGCCGTAACCGGCGATTTCGTCAACCTGGCGCTGGAGGCGGAGTTTGCGCCGGCGCTGGCCTGGCTTGAAGGCGTCGGCCCGCCGGATTGCGTCACGGCCATCCCCGGCAATCACGACGCCTATGTCAGCGCGACGAGCCACCGCTTCGGCGAGACCTTCCTGCACTACATCGCCGGCGATGCTCCGGCGGAAGCGGCCTTCCCCGCCGTCCGTCGCCGCGGACCCGCTGCGCTGATCAGCCTGTCCACGGCCGTGCCGACCCTGCCCTTGATGGCGACGGGTACGCTCGGCCGCGACCAGCTCGCGGCCCTCGAGCAGGTGCTCGCGCAGCTTGCGAGCGAGGACGTCTTCCGCGTCCTCCTCGTGCATCATCCGCTGCGCTCGAACTCGCGCCACAAGCGGCTGACCGATTCGGCGGATCTCTTGACCCTGATCAGGCGGCACGGCGTCGAGCTGATCCTGCACGGCCACGACCATGTGCACTCGACGATGTGGTTCGACGGGCCGAACGGCAACGTTCCCGCGATCGGCGTGCCGTCGGCCTCCGCGCTCGCGCATGGACGTTATCCGGCGGCGGCATATAATCTGTTCGCCATCGAGAAGGACAATGCCGGCTGGCGCTGCGAGCAGACGGTGCGGAGCCTCGATCATGGCTTGCAGATCCGCGAGATCAAGCACACGCGGCTGATTTGAAGCCCTGTCATTCCGGGGCGCGCGGCAGCGCGAGCTCTGATGCGCAATTGCGCATCAGAGAATCCATCGGGCCGCAGCATACGTGGATGCATGGATTCCGGGTTCGCGCTTCGCGCGCCCCGGAATGACGGAGAGCTTTTCACCAGCTCTGCAGAACAGCAAGCGCGGCGACACCGAACAGGGCGGCGGCGCCGAGGATGAAGCCGAACACGAACGGCCAGATGCGCGAGCGGCGCGGCGGCTCCGGCGTCGTGGGCTTTGGCTCGGGCAGAACGACCATCGCATGCTCGCGCTCGACCATGCGGCGGGCGACATAGTCGGTGACGGCCTCGACGATCACGGCCGTGTCGTGCGATTCGGCCAGCACGATGCGGCCGAAGCGAGTGTCCTGGACGAATCGGTACATCCGCTTGTCGCGCCCCATCATGATGTGCGCGACGACGTCGATCCAGAGTCTGGGCGTATCGCCCTGGCTGATGCCACGGTCGAACAGGTCGATCTGCTCGGGCACCTGGGCGAACAGCGGATCGAGCGCGTCGTTGAGGATTTCGAGCCGCGCGACCTCGGCATCGCGCAAATCGACGACCACCCCGGTCCGGTCGGCGGCCTCGATCCGCGCCCGCAGCAGCGCGTCGCGCAGCCGCACCGGGCGCGGTTGGCTGGCATGGGTCCCGCTCGTCTCGGGCTCTGACATTCTCGGCCTCGCTACTCGACAACGGCCGTTAACCTATCAGCAACCACAACGTCCGCAAAGGGTCCACAATTCCAGATACTTACGCCGCCCACAGCCGGTTCACCTGTGCCAAAAACAGACGATCCCACCCAGGCAGGGCCTGGATGGGACCATCCGTCCTTGGACGTCTTCTTGATTCAGGGCGGCAGCAACGCCGTCAGGCCGAGACGCGCGAGGGCTCTTCGACGATCGAGAAGCGGACGCCGGCCTTGTGGCGGCTCTCTTCCGATACTTCGCGCCAGCAGTCCTCGGCTTCCTTGCGGGTCTTGAACGGGCCTTTGACCTGGGCCGAGCCTTCCACGAGCTTGTGGAAGTTCATCGAGCCGAACTCACCGCCGATCACCCAGAAATTGCTGCCTTTGGTCATTGTCAGTCTCCTGTTGAGTGGCGTGATCAGTCTGGACTCCGAGCAGACCCCAGACTGATCAATTCCGCCGTTAGCCGAACTGGTTCATCGTGTTGTGGGCGCCGCCCGCCTTCAGGGCAGCCTCGCCGGCGAAGTACTCCTTGTGATCGTCGCCGATGTCGGAGCCAGCCATGTTCTGATGCTTCACGCAGGCGATGCCCTGACGGATCTCGGCGCGCTGGACGTTCTTCACATAGCCGAGCATGCCCTGCTCGCCGAAGTACTCCCTCGCCAGATTGTCGGTCGAGAGCGCCGCCGTGTGATAGGTCGGCAACGTGATCAGATGGTGGAAGATGCCGGCGCGCTTGGCCGAATCCGCCTGGAAGGTGCGGATACGCTCGTCGGCTTCCTGCGCCAGCGGCGTGTCGTCGTACTCCGCCTTCATCAGCTCGGCACGATTGTACTTGCTGACGTCCTTGCCGGCTTCCTTCATCGCGTCGTAGACCTGCCAACGGAAGTTGAGCGTCCAGTTGAACGACGGCGAGTTGTTGTAGGCCAGCTTCGCGTTCGGGACCACCTTGCGGATCCGATCGACCATCTTGGCGATCTGCTCGATATGCGGCTTCTCGGTTTCGATCCACAGGAGGTCGGCGCCGTTCTGCAGCGAGGTGACGCAGTCCAGCACGCAGCGGTCCTCGCCCGTGCCCGGGCGGAACTGATAGAGGTTGGAGGGCAGCCGCTTCGGACGCATCATCTTGCCGTTCCGGTTGATGATGACATCACCGTTGCGGGCGTTCTCCGCCGTCACTTCCTCACAATCCAGGAAGCTGTTGTACTGGTCGCCGATGTCACCGGGCTTGTGGCTGACAGCGATCTGCTGCGTGAGGCCGGCGCCGAGCGAGTCGGTGCGGGTCACGACGACGCCGTCTTCGACGCCGAGTTCAAGGAACGCGTGGCGGCAGGCACGGATCTTCGCGAGGAAGACGTCGTGCGGCACGGTCACCTTGCCGTCCTGGTGTCCGCACTGCTTCTCGTCCGAGACCTGGTTTTCGATCTGCAGCGCGCAGGCGCCCGCTTCGATCATCTTCTTGGCGAGCAGATAGGTCGCCTCCGCGTTGCCGAAGCCGGCATCGATGTCGGCGATGACGGGCACGACATGGGTCTGGAAGTTGTCGATCTTCTCGATCAGCGCCATTTCCTTCGCCTTGTCGCCTTCCTTGCGGGCGGCATCCAAGCTGCGGAAGATATCGTTCAGCTCACGCGAGTCGGCCTGACGCAGGAAGGTGTAGAGCTCCTCGATCAGCGCCGGCACCGAGGTCTTCTCGTGCATCGACTGGTCGGGCAGCGGTCCGAACTCGGAACGCAGCGCCGCGATCATCCAGCCCGAGAGGTACAGATAAGTGCGATCGGTCTTGCCGCCGAAATGCTTCTTGACCGAGATCAGCTTCTGCTGGGCGATGAAGCCATGCCAGCAGCCCAGCGACTGGGTGTACTTGGTGGGGTCGGCGTCATAGGCGGCCATGTCGGCCCGCATCAGCGCCGCGGTGTAGCGGGCGACGTCAAGGCCGGTCTTGAAGCGGTTCTGCAGGCGCATGCGCGCGACGGCCTCCGCCGTCACCCCGTTCCAGGTCGGCTGGGTGTCGAGGAGCGCCTGGGCCGCCTTGATCTCGCTCTGATACGAAGCCGGGCCCTGGATGATTCCGCGCGGTTGGAAGTTCATGTTCGTGATCCTTTCGGTGACGACAAATCTGAGTATTTGTCTTCGCCTTCGACATTCTTGACAGTGCATTGCGAAATGCGTGGCTAGAGCTAAACGCGAGAAAGCGAAGCTCGTACAGGGGGCTTGTATTTGAATGGTGATGTCATGTAACATCAGAACATGTATTGGATGTTATTTTGTAAAGTTTGTAAAATTATAGGTCAGTCAGACTGTCCTTAACGCCTCTGGAGACCTCCCAAATGGCCGCCGATTCCTGCTTTTTCCCCCTCTCCCCGTCCCTACGGGGAGAGGGTCGGGGTGAGGGGCTCTCT
>NZ_LSEF01000102.1:0-54968 GCF_001641695.1 Bradyrhizobium neotropicale | reverse complement strand
CCTCACCCGCCGCGCTCCGGACGATGCTTCGCATCGGTCGGCGCGCGTCGGCCTCTCCCCGCAAGCGGGGAGAGGCGAAGAGGGGAGCCACTAATGGCCGCCGATTCCGGGAAGAAACTGTTCGTCGGCCCGCGCTTCCGGCGGATCCGGCAGCAATTGGGGCTGTCGCAGACCCAGATCGCCGAGGGGCTCGGCATCTCGCCGAGTTACATCAACCTGATCGAGCGCAACCAGCGCCCGGTGACCGCCCAGATCCTGCTGCGGCTCGCCGAGACCTACGACCTCGATCTCAGGGACCTTGCCACCGCCGACGAGGACCGCTTCTTCGCGGAACTCAACGAGATCTTCTCCGATCCCTTGTTCCGCCAGATCGACGTGCCCAAGCAGGAGCTGCGCGACCTCGCCGAGCTCTGCCCGGGCGTCACCCACGCGCTGCAACGGCTCTACGCCGCCTATACCGAGGCTCGCCAGGGCGAGACGCTGGCGGCGGCGCAGATGGCCGACCGCGACGTCGGCACGCGCTATGAAGCCAATCCGGTCGAGCGCGCGCGCGAATTGATCGAGGCCAACCGCAACTATTTTCCGGAGCTCGAGCAGGCCGCGGAGAATTTGCGCGACGAACTGAACGTGCCCGCCGAAGGACTCTATGCAGCGCTCGCGGCGCGACTGCGGGAAAAGCATTCGATCCAGACCCGCATCATGCCGGTGGACGTGATGCGCGAGACGCTGCGGCGCTTCGATCGCCACCGCCGCCAGCTCCTGATCTCGGAGCTGGTCGATCCGCCCGGCCGCGCGTTCCAGCTCGCCTTCCAGCTCGGCTTAGGCGAATGCGCGCAGCATCTGGAGGCCATCATCGGGCGCGCCGGCCCGCTCGACGACGCGCCACGGCGGCTGTTCCGCATCACGCTCGGCAATTACTTCGCAGCCAGCGTGATGATGCCCTACCCGGCTTTCCTCGCCGCAGCCGAGGCGCTGAATTACGACATCCACGTGCTGGCGCAGCGCTTCAATGCCGGCTTCGAGCAGGTCTGCCACCGCCTTACCACGTTGCAGCGGCCGAACGCGCGCGGCATTCCGTTCTTCCTGCTCCGCGTCGACAATGCCGGCAACGTGTCGAAGCGGTTCTCGTCAGGCACCTTTCCGTTCTCGAAATTCGGTGGCACCTGCCCGCTGTGGAACGTGCACTCGACCTTCGACACGCCCGATCGCCTCTTGAAACAGGTGATCGAGCTGCCCGACGGCACGCGCTATTTCTCGATCGCGCAGATGGTGCGGCGGCCGGTGGCGCCGCATCCGCTGCCGCAGCCGCGCTTTGCCATCGGGCTTGGATGCGAGATGCGTCACGCCGCGCGCCTCGTCTATGCCGCCGGCATGGACCTTGAGAAGGCGGAAGGTACCCCGATCGGCGTCAACTGCCGGCTCTGCGAACGTGAGAACTGCGCGCAGCGCGCCGAGCCGCCGATCACGCGCACGCTGATCCTGGACGAGACGACGCGGCGCGTGAGCTCGTTCGCGTTCTCGAATGCGCGGGAGCTGTGAGGGCGGCGTACGTTTGACGATAGATGGGCGTCCCAAACTCGCCGCCGCCCTGGCCAAAGCCAGGACGACATTGGGGAGAGAGCGTCGCGACCGTCTCCTACGCCAGCGTGTGCACAATCACCGGCCCCGCAGCAGCGCTGGCGTGACCGGCGAGCAGCCCGCCCAAATCCTTTTCGATCCAGGCAATCGCGCGCCGGTTCGCTTCCTCCGCCTGCTCGAACTTGTCGAAGATCGAGATCGCCGTGACGGTGTCGTCGCCGGCATAGACGACGTAATAGGCGCGGAAACCGTCAACGTCGCTGATGATCGGAACGGCGCCGTCCTTGATGCGGCGCGCCAGCTCTTCCGCGCTCCCGCTTTTCGCCTTGGCCTGACGGATGGCGGCATACATGGGGTCCTCCTTCCGGCTGCTGATGTGGGGCCTGGTGCCCTTCCATGGAATCTACACCTCAACATCAGCCCGGTCATCCCTCCTTGGTTAACCCCGGACTAACCCGTCCCCCGCGGTCTGCAACAAACCATTAAGCACGCCTCAACATCGGCGCCTTAGTCTCGCCTCACTCACTTTTCGCAAACAACGGTGGCTTATTCTGCCGCGTGAAGTGACATCAGGGGGTTCATCATGCGCATTGCGTTGCTGCTGACCGCGACCATTGTCGGCGCGCTCTTTGCCAATCCATCCAATGCCGGGCCACTCGAGGCTGCGTCCGCCGATGCAGCGCAGCCGTTGCCGCCCGGCTTCCAGAGCTACCGCGGTTACATGTTCGACTTGACGGAGAACTCCGACCGCAAGGATGTCGACAAGCTCACCGAGAATCTGAAGCAGCAGATCGACGTCGTCGAAGGTGTCGGCCTCTCCCCGCGCGTGATGCGCTTCTTCCATACCGTTCCGATCATCGCGAGCGAGCTCGCCTGCCTCGACGAAGGCGCTGCAACCGCGTGCTACGGCCGGGTCACCCCGAACGTGGAGCGCCGCGTCCCGCGGACGCTGACCGTGTGGGACCATGACAAGCAGCAATGGACCAATCCGAATGCCGTCGACCTCGCGGTCGATTCGGGGCTTGGCGTGATCATGCTCCGGCCCGACATGATGCGGTACGAAAAGGAAGCCGTGCTGCTCCACGAGCTCTTGCACGCCTATCACGCGCGGCTGTTGCCGGACGGCTACGCCAACAAGGGCGTGATCAGCTATTACGCTTATGCCAAGTCCAAGGACCTGCTGCCCAAGGACGCCTATGCGATGAAGAATCACATGGAATTCTTTGCCGTGACCGCAAGCATTTTCCTGGCCGGAAAGAGCGATTTCCACGATCCCAAGTCCCGCGAAGCGCTCAAAGAGAAGATGCCCGACTACTACAAATATCTGGTCGGCGTCTTCGGCTTCGACCCCGACCCTGCAGCGTCAAGCGGACCGGTCGCCTCGCTGAAGTGAGGCAGAAACGGCGCCCCGGCGCCAAACCACGCCAAGAGCCGCGCGACAAGCGCGGCTTTCTTGTTTTGTAAACCGGAAGATGCGGATGGCGCATCACCGGGAATTGCCAAGGCGGGGCCCGATCTGCATAGTCCCGCGCGCATCGATTTGGTGAAGTTTCGAAGAGGATAGAAGAACATGGCGGACGCCGACCTGGATGTCGTGATCCGGCAACTGGCCAGACAACTGCATACGGGCCTGATGACCCGCGCCAAGGAGCGGCGGGATCGCTTCAACGGCCTCGCGGCCAAGGCCAAGGGCAACGACGCCCGGGACCGCTTCAAGATGATGGCCAAGGCCACAATGGAGCTGGCGACCTCCGCCGCCAGGCGCCTGCAGATGTCCGCCGACAACGTCGCCGACAGCTATGCGCGCTCGGTGCGGCTCGCCGCCAGCACGCCCGTCGCGGACAAGGCCGAGAAGAAGGCCGCGGCGAAGGAGAAGCCGGTGAAGGAGAAGCCGGCGAAGAAGGCCAAAGAGGCTAAGCCGGCGAAAGCGAAGAAGGCCAAGTAACGGCCCCTTCTTCCTTCTCCCCTTCTTGTGGGAGAAGGTGGCGCGGACCTTGGTCCGCGCCGGATGAGGGGTTTTATCCGCAAATTCGTCGCAAGAGATTTGCACGCGGAGAGAGACCCCTCACCCTTCTCGCCGCTATCGCGGCGAGCCCCCTCAGCCTCGAATGTGGCTTTAGATCATCGTCGCGGCGCGCAGACCGGGGCCGCATTCACCTCGCCCAATCCACGGGCCTATCAAGGCGTTTGAGATACGCAGGCTGTTAGCCACCAGACCGAAGCTGATCCACGGCCTCAGCCAGTCGGTCCGCTACTTGCACGGCACCCGGCATGGACTGTTTTTCGGAAGATAGAGAGCCGACAGAATTGACTGCCAGCCCGGTACTGGTGGCTAGAACGGCTATCACAATCGCAGCGAGAAATCCGGTCCTCATGGCAATGGTCGCCTCATCGGACCCTCCCCACAAACTAACCGCGCACTCTCCAAAATGGTTCCCGAAACGCCGCACTACACGATGCCTTCGCCCGCATTGCCGCTCCTAGGTTCCTTCCTTCGAATGGAACATCGCCGTCGCGCAGCATGGACGAAGACCCTTCGCAACTTCACATCCGCTGCGCGCTCTTTTCAGAACATTCCGAGCAGGATGAAAAACCCGATCTCGATCAGGAAGGTCGTGCTCATGATGGCGACAGTCAGAAATACGTCGCTCGCCGATATCGGATCCATGACCAGCCTCGCGTTTTGCGAAGCCCCTACGCTCAATTCATTCAGGTCGGAAAATGTTTCGGTTCCAAACGGCAGAACGCGCGCGATGCGACCGGCGCTAACTTCAACGTCATTCGAGTTCCAGTATCGCCCGAACCGAAATCTGTGCGGCGTCTTTGTCGCTGGATCGCGCGATCTTGTTCCGCATCGTGCACGATCTCACCGCCGCGGCGCGGAGACCGGGGTTGGCCCGGCACTCGACAGCTCGGCCAGGCGCGCGCGTGCGATCTGGCGGACGCGATCGTCCTTGCCTGGCGGCAGCGCCAGGGCGGCTTCGAAATCGGCACGGGCGTCGTCAGCCTGTCCGCGCGCGAGGTAGGCAAGGCCGCGGTCCAGCCGTATCTCCGCGTCCGACGACGCAAGGCGCATGGCCGTGGTGTAGCTCAGGATCGCACGGTCGAGATCGCCGCTCGCAGCGAGCGCGAGGCCGCGTTCGTGATAGGGCGCAGCGAGTTTCGGGTTGAGTGCGATGGCTTCGTCGAAGTCGGCAATCGCAAGCTGCAGCTCGCCGTTCTGCCGGCGGGCGAGGCCGCGGTCGCGATAGAACGAGGCACGGTTGGGGTTGAGGTGGATGGCCTCGTCGAAATCGACGATCGCCCGCCGCCAGTCGCCGTGACGCAGCGCTATCCGTCCACGCCCCTCATAGGCGAAGGCGATCACCGAGCCGCGAAACGGGCTGAATCCGATCACGGCCGAACAGATGTCCGGATCCTCCTCGTCGCCGCAATTGACCACCATGTGCGTGGACAGGCCGACGAGGATGCTCACGGCAATCAACACTGGCACGGCTGCTCGGGTCATCGTTGACCGCGACCGGCGAAGCGCCGGCCGCGCATCCCCTTTCGAAGAAACATTCACGACGGGGGTGTTAGCACCCGGCGGGACGATCCTGTGTGCGCCAGGTCACAAAGCCGGTCGCGATTTCCGGACGCACCGGCCGCAGATCCGCCTCAATCTCAAGTTCCCGCCCAAGCTCATCCCCAAGGCCCGCGCGAGGAGGAGCGGCCCCAGGGACCGCGCGGCGGATAGTTTTCGTTGGCACCGACGGACGGCGCCGTATGCGCGCCGAGCTCGGCAGCAAGCTGCTGGAGCGCCGCGATGCGGTTCTGTGTCGAAGGATGGGTGGTGAAGAGATTGTCGACGCCGTGGCCCGACAGCGGATTGATGATGAACATGTGCGCGGTCGCGGGATTGCGCTCGGCCTCGACATTCGGGACCTGATGCGCGGCGTTCTCGATCTTGACGAGCGCGGAGGCGAGCCACATCGGCTGGCCGACGATGCGCCCGCCGAGATTGTCGGCGGCGTATTCGCGGGTGCGGCTGATCGCCATCTGCACCAGCATGGCGCCGAGCGGCGCCAGGATCATCAGCAGGATCGAGCCGACGATGCCGGGACCGCTGTTGTTGTTGCGGTGGCCGCCGAAGAACATGCCGAACTGCGCCAGCATCGAGATGGCACCGGCGATGGTCGCGGTGACGGTCATGAGCAGCGTGTCGTGATGCTTGATGTGCGCGAGCTCGTGCGCGATCACGCCGGCGAGCTCCTCGCGGCTGAGCTGGTGCATCAGACCGGTGGTGACGGCGACCGCGGCGTTCTCGGGATTGCGCCCGGTTGCGAACGCGTTGGGCTGCGGCTCGTCCATCACGAACACGCGCGGCATCGGCAGGCCGGCACGGCCCGCGAGCTCGGCAACCAGGCCGACGAGGTCCGGCGCGCTGGTACGGTCGACCTCAAGGGCACCGTACATGCTGAGCACCATGCGGTCGGAGTTCCAGTAGGTGAAGAGATTGGTCGCCGCTGCGACGACGAGCGCGATCATGGCGCCGGCGGCACCACCGATGAGATAGCCGACGCCCATGAACAGGGCGGTGAGGCCTGCGAGAAGAATTGCGGTGCGAAGATAGTTCATGGCCGTCTCCCGAGCCGGCTGCCGGCACGCCTTCGGCCGGCGCCCTCGACGTATGGACGCTGCCGGGTGCCGCAAGGTCAGCGAGGTGCGTCGCCGGGCCGCAGACGCGAAAAAAGCGCGGACAGTCTTTGCGGCGTCACTAAACCTTGACGGACATTTACGCAAAAACACACGCGGACGCTTAGCGGCTTGGAAAGCGCAGCTCCGGCTAAATCCGCGGTAACGGGCACGCCGCGCGGTCCTTGTGCGTTGACCGGTTCCATTGGCATCCCCGTCAGCAAGGTGATCGTCATGATGGACCGCTCGAGCGCCGCTTCCGTCGACCAGCCATCCGCTCCCTCCCCTCAGGACACCAGGAGTGACGCCAAGGGACTGCAGGACGGATTGCAGGAGGCGCTGCTGGAGCAGCTATTCGCCAATGATGAGCCCGGCCACGGGCCTGACACGCAGACCGCGCCGCCGGAACCAGAGCGGCGCTGGCCGCATCTGAGGCGCGGCATCAAGATCGCCGCAGGCCTTGCCATCATCGCCGTGTTCGGCTGGCTGCCCCTGCGCGCGATCTGGGAAAACTCCAGCGTCGAGGCCGTGCTGAACTCCCGCCTCGTCACCCTGCGCACGCCGATCGGCGGCCGCGTCGCCGCCGCCCACCGCATGGACGACCAAGCCAAACTCGAGGCCGGGACCGTGATCTTACGTGTCGTGAACTCGCGCAGCGATCGCACCCGGCTCGACGATCTCAGGCGGCAGAAGTCGCGTCTGGAGAACGAGCGGCCGAGCCTTGCCGCCAAGCTTGCCTCCGCCCAGGCCGCGCAACAGGATCTGGCGCGGCAGGCCGCACAATTCCGCGACGGACGCGTGCTCCAGCTCGAGGCGCGCATTGCCGAAATCCAGACCTCGATCGAGGCGGCAGCGGCGCGGCGGGATGAAGCCAGCGCGGCCGTCGACCGCGCCTCGTCACTCGCGAAGACCGGCAATGTCTCGACGGTCGAACTGGCGCGGCTGACGCGCGAGCTTTCGGTGGCGCAGCAGACCGAGCTCGGCGCGCGCAAGCGCCTGGATGCGGCCAAGGTCGAGCTCACCGCGGCGAAGAACGGCTCGTTCCTCGGCGACAGCTACAACGACCGGCCGAGCTCGGTGCAGCGCGAGGAGGAGATGCGCCAGCGCGCGAGCGATCTGGAGGCCGATCTCGCGCGCATCGATACCGAGATCGCGTGGCTCGCCAACGAGATCATCACCGAGGAAGTCCGCGTCGCCGATCTCTCCGAAGCCAACATCACGACGCCGGTCGCAGGCCGCGTCTGGGAGATGATGACCTCGCCGGGCGAGGACGTGCAGGCCGGCCAGCCGCTGCTCAAGGTGCTCGACTGCAGTGGCGCCGTCATCACGGCCAACGTCACCGAAAACGTGTACAACCGCTTGCAGCTCGGCGATCACGCCACGTTCGAGCCGAATGACGGCGGGGAGCCAATCTCCGGCACCGTGGTCAACCTGACCGGCGCCGCCGGCGCGCCCGCCAATCTCGCCATCAATCCCGATGCGCTCAGCAAGGAGCCGTATCGCGTGACGGTGGCGCTCGGCGACGCCGCCGCGCACGCCTGCACGGTGGGGCGAACCGGCCGCGTGGTGTTTGCCCGCAACGAGACCACGCCGTGACGACCGCACTGGCGCCCGGCCTCGTTGCCCTTGGCGCCTTCATGGCGATCGTGCCGCTGCTCAGGCGCGACAGCACGATGGCACGCTCCCTCCTGGCCGCCGTCTCGGTGATCCTGCTGCTCCGCTATCTCCTCTGGCGCGTCACTGCGACGCTTCCACCGCCTCATCTGACGGCGGACGCCCTGATCGGTTATCCCTTCATGCTGCTGGAAGCGGCCTCGCTGGTCGCGGTCGTGCTGTCGCTTCTCTTCCTCAGCCGGACGATCGACCGTTCCGCGACGGTACGGATCGACGGCCGCGCCACCGATCCGCATGCGCCGCTGATCGACGTCTTCATCTGCACCTACAATGAGGGGCGATCGATCCTCGAACGCACGATCATCGGCGCGACCGGAATGGAGTATGGCAATTATCGCGTCTGGGTGCTCGACGACGGCCGTAGACCCTGGCTACGGCGCCTCGCCGGCGAACTCGGCTGCAATTATCTCGTGCGGCCCGACAACCGCCATGCCAAGGCCGGCAACATCAACCATGCTCTCAGGCATGTCGGAGGACTACCGGAGCCGCCGGCCTTCGTCGCCATCCTCGATGCCGACTTCGTGCCGCGGCCAGACTTCCTGGCGCGGACCATCTGCCTCATGGACGATGCTTCCATCGGCGTCGTGCAGACGCCGCAGCACTTCATCAATCCCGATCCGATCCAGACCAACCTTGCCGCGACCGATGTGTGGCCCGACGAGCAGCGATTCTTCTTCGACATCCTGCTGCCGGCGAAGGATGCCTGGGGCGTCGCCTTCTGCTGCGGCACGTCATCGCTCATTCGCTATGCCGGGCTGGCGCAGATCGGCGGTTTTCCGACCGATTCCGTCACGGAGGACTATCTCGTCACCCTTCGCCTGAAGGAGCGCGGCCTCAGGACGGTCTATCTCAACGAGCGCTTGACGATCGGGCTCGCGCCGGAAGGGCTGAAGGAATACATCACCCAGCGCGGCCGCTGGTGCCTCGGCTTCATGCAGATCGTGCGCGGCCGCAGCGGGCCGCTGTCGCGGAATTCGAAACTTTCATTCATCGACCGCCTCTCGCTGATCGATTCTTTCATGAGCTGGACCGCGGTCTACGCGTCGAAGATTCTGGGACTCGTCGTCCCCTGGCTGTTCCTGCTGTTCGGCATCAAGGCGGTACAGACGGAGCTGTCCGAGCTGCTGAAATACTTCCTGCCGTTCTACGTCTGGCACGGCCTCAGCATGGCCTGGCTGTCGCGCGGCCGTTCGCTTGCGATGATGACGGACGTGTCGCA
Source organism: Bradyrhizobium neotropicale (assembly GCF_001641695.1). Taxonomy (GTDB): domain Bacteria; phylum Pseudomonadota; class Alphaproteobacteria; order Rhizobiales; family Xanthobacteraceae; genus Bradyrhizobium; species Bradyrhizobium neotropicale. Next base: position 45,823 of record NZ_LSEF01000102.1, on the reverse strand, counting down.
GCTCATCGCCGCACCTGCAGTCCTCAAGGCGGTGACCATCGGCCTGTCGAGGCCAAAGGGACACAAGTTCAAGGTGACCGCGAAGGGCGGCGACCGCGGCAGGAAATTCGTGGAGTGGCCGCTGCTGCGGCTCTATGGCAGCGCGCTTGCCATCACGCTCGCGGCCATCGCCTATGCCTTCATCCTGCATCTGCGCGGCGAGAACATTGCCTATGGCGGGCTGGCGCTGGCCTGGAGCCTGTACAACGCTGTCATCCTGATCGTGGTCTGCGTCGTCTGCATCGAGCAGCCGCGCAAGCGCAAGGCGGAGCGCTTCAATCGCAACGAACCGATCCTGCTGCGCCAGGACGGGAGTTCGCAGCTCGCGCGGCTTGCCGATATCTCCATTACCGGCGCGCGGCTGATCGATCCCGATCCACCGATGGTCGGCAGCACGATCGAATGCCGCATCTATGGCCGCTCCATCACGGCCATCGTGGTGCGGCGGACCCGGGACGGCTTCGCGGTGCGGTTCGAGGAAAGCATGGATGCACGCGTCCATGCGATCAGGGCCTTTTACGCCGGCGAATATGTGCGGGCCTATCGGGGCGTCAAGGCGCTCCCCGTCGGCAAGGCGCTGCTGATGCGGCTGTTCGGCTAGGGCGTCACGGTTCCTCAGCGCTCGATGATCGATTGGACTTACCGCGCGGCGCCGTGCGCTTCTGATAGCCACGTGCGCTTCTGATAGCCAACGGCTGCCTCGGTTTTATAGTGCGTATCGACCGAGTAGAGTTTCGTCAGATCCTTTGCGTTTGCGCAGGCGATAGGCTTTTTGGCGCGTAACGATGGCAGACCAAATCAAGCGCCGTACCAGCGGCTTCGCCGTTTTCGCGGTTGTGATGCTCACTCTGTTTGTTGGCCTTGGCGTCTGGCAATTGCAGCGCCGCGCCGAGACCCACGCCCTCATTGCGGTGCTAAATGAACGCCTCGCCGCAGCGCCGATGCCTTTGCCAGATCCCTCGCAGTGGCACGCCTTGACTGCGGAACGAGACGAGTTCCGGCGCGTCAGCTTTAGTGCGACTTATGAGTCCCGTCTGGATGCGATGGTCTACAGCTCCGGTACGGGTATGCGCGACGATATTTCCGTCCCCGGCACTTGGGCTTTCCTGCCTGCCCGCCTGCCAACCGGCGAGACCCTCGCGGTCAATGCGGGATTCGTGCCGAACACGACGCAGGACCGCGGCCGGCAGGATCGCGCGGTGGCGCAGCTCATCACCAACAAGCCTGTGATGCTGACCGGCTACCTGCGTTTCCCGGTGTCGGCCGGCTGGTTCGCACCTGACGTAGAGCACGCCAAGCGGCTGTGGTTCACCCGCGATCATCTCGCGATGGCGCAGGCGCTCGGCTGGGATCGTGTCGCGCCTTTCTACATTGATCTCGAGGCGCCGGTACCGCCGGGCGGCATCCCGAAACCCGGGCCGCTTCAGGTGCATTTGCGCGACGATCAATTGAAATTTGCGATCACCTGTTTTTCCCTGGCAGGCCTGGTGCTGATCGCGTTAGCCGTCTGGCTGCGTCGCCGGCGGGGCATCGAAGGGATGGCCTGAGGCCGCCACTTCCCCTAGACTTCGCCCGAATCCACGCTGCCCTCCCCCGGAACCTTCATGCTCCAGACCCGATTTGCGATCGCGGCCGTCACGCTTCTCGCGCTCTCCGTCCCCGCCTCCGCCCAGTTCCTGCCACCGCCCGTCAAGCCCGCGGCCCCCAGGGCAACTGCGCCGTCGCCGCGCGCCGCATCGTGCCACAACGGGGCGAGCTTCGATCGCTTCCTCGCCGACGTGAAGCAGCAGGCGGTCGCGGCCGGCGTGTCGCAGCGAACGATCGCGGAGGCCTCGCCCTACCTCGTCTACGACCAGGGCATCGTCAACCGAGACCGTGGCCAGCGCGTGTTCGGCCAGCTCTTCACCGAATTCGCCGGCCGCATGGCCGCGCCTTATCGCATGCAGAACGGCCAGCAGCATATCAAGCAATATGCGGCGGCGTTCGCGCGCGCCGAGAAGGAATATGGCGTGCCGCCGGCGGTGATCGCCGCGTTCTGGGGGCTGGAGAGCGATTTCGGCGCCAACATGGGCAATCTGCCGACGCTGAAATCGCTGGTGTCGCTGGCCTATGATTGCCGCCGCTCGGAGATGTTCGTGAACGAGACCATCGCCGCGCTGAAGATCATCGACCGCGGTGATCTCACGCCCGACGAGATGATCGGCTCCTGGGCCGGCGAGCTCGGGCAGACGCAGTTCTTGCCCGTGCATTACGTCAACTACGCCGTCGACTATGACGGCGACGGCCGGCGCGATCTCCTGCGCAGCGGGCCCGACGTGATCGGCTCGACCGCGAACTACATCGCCAACGGCCTGAAGTGGCGGCGCGGCGAGCCGTGGCTCGAGGAGATCAGGGTGCCGCAGGACCTGCCCTGGGAGCAGACCGATCTCAGCGTGCAGCAGCCGCGCTCGAAATGGGCGCAGTTGGGTGTCACTTATCCGGACGGCCGGCCATTGCCGAACGACAACCTCGCGGCCTCGGTGCTGCTGCCGATGGGACGGACCGGGCCGGCCTTCATGGCCTATCCGAATTTTGCGGCCTACACCGAATGGAATAACTCGCTGATCTATTCGACCACCGCGGGCTATCTCGCCTCGCGCATCGCGGGCGCTGCGCCGATGCGCAGGCCGTCGGCGCCGGTCGCGCAATTGCCGTTCAACCAGCTCAAGGAGCTCCAGCAGCTCCTGGTGCGCGCCGGCTTCAATGTCGGCAAGGTCGACGGCGTGCTGGGCCAGCAAAGCCGCTCGGCGGTGAAGGCGATGCAGGTCAAGTATGGCCTGCCGGCCGATTCATGGCCGACCACGGAGCTGCTGGCGCGCATGCGCGGCGGCACCGCGCAGGCGCAGCCACAGGCGACAGTGCGGTAGAATTTTTGCCTCGCGAAAGCCTTACCGGCGATTGCGTTTTTCCGTGGCGCTCCCATCTCAGGGGCTCAGGTTTCCCCTGAGATTTCCCATCACTGAAGCGAGCATCGCCATGTCCTTCTACGACGCCGTCGTCCCCGCCTATCTGCAAATGCTGAATAGCCTGACCGGCCTGCTCACCAAGGCCGAAGCGCATTGCGCAGCCAAAAAGATCGACCCCGCCGTGCTGATCGGATCGCGGCTATTCCCGGACATGCTGCCGTTCGGCAAGCAAATCCAGCTCGTCAGCGACTTTGCGGCCAAGGGCTGCGCACGGCTCACGCATACCGAGGTGCCGTCGGTGCCGGACACCGAAACAACGTTCGCGGAGTTGAAGCAGCGGCTGGCGAAGACAATCGACTTCGTGAAATCGTTCAAGCCCGAGCAGTTCGAAGGCGCTGATGCCAAGGATGTCACATTCCCGGCTGGTCCCGACCGGTCCGTGACCTTGAAGGGCCAGCAATTCTTCAGCTCGGTGTCACTGCCGAACTTCTATTTCCATGCCGCTACCGCGCACGGCATCCTGCGCCATAACGGCGTCGAGATCGGCAAGCGCGATTTCCTCGGCATGAACTGAGATCCGACGTTTTCATGGGGCCGCGGCAGAGAGATCGAACCTGCTGCCGCGGCCAAATTTGCGCATAATTTGTGCTACGCGGGCCTTGGCGCGCAGCTCGCCTGCACTTTCCGTATGGCTCCTCCCTTGTGCCGATCGCCGCGATGCACAAGTGTTCTTGACCTTATCACCGCCTGGAAACATTCCCCATGAGCCGTCCGACCAAATTGTTTGAGACCTACAAGCTCGGCCCGATCACGCTGGCCAACCGTTTCGTGATGGCGCCGCTGACGCGCAATCGCGCGGCACCCGGGACGTTCGTCCCGAGCCCGCTCGCCGCCGATTACTACGGCCAGCGCGCCTCCGCAGGCCTCCTGGTCACCGAAGCCAGCCAGATCTCGCAACAGGGTCAGGGCTACCAGGACACCCCAGGCATCTATTCGAAGGACCAGGTCGCGGGCTGGCGCAAGGTCACCGACAGCGTCCATGAGCGCGGCGGGCGCATCTTCATCCAGCTCTGGCACGTCGGGCGCATCTCCCACACCGCGCTCCAGGCCAATGGCGCAGCTCCGGTCGCGCCGAGCGCGATCCGGGCCAAGGGCAAGACCTTCGTCAACGGCACCTTCGCCGACGTCTCCGAGCCGCGCGCGCTCGAGCTTTCCGAAATCCCCGGGATCATCGACGACTTCAAGCGCGCGACGCGCAATGCGCTCGAGGCCGGCTTCGACGGCGTCGAGATCCACGGCGCCAACGGCTATCTGCTGGAGCAGTTCGCCAAGGACGGCACCAACAAGCGCACTGACGCCTATGGCGGCTCGATCGAGAACCGTGCGCGGCTGATGCTGGAGGTCTCGAAAGCCGTCGCCGCCGAAGCCGGCGCCGATCGCACCGGCATCCGCATCTCGCCGGCATCGCCGGCGAACGATATCTCCGACTCCAATCCGCAAGCCCTGTTCGATCACATCGTCGACGGCCTCAGCGCGCTCAAGCTGGTCTATCTCCACGTCGTCGAGGGCGCCACCGGCGGCCCGCGCGATTTCGCCCCGTTCGACTTTGCCGGCCTGCGCAAGCGCTTCTCCGGCGCCTACATCGCCAACAACGGCTATGATTTCGATCTCGCGACCAAGGTGCTGGAATCAGGCAGCGCCGACCTCATCGCGTTCGGCAAGCCGTTCATCTCCAACCCCGACCTGGTCGAGCGGTTAAAGAAGGGCGCGGCGCTGAACGACTGGGACAAGAACACGTTCTACGGCGGCGGTGCGAAGGGCTATACGGACTATCCGACGCTGGAAGCGGCCGACGCGGCGCAGTAGTTTCTTCTCCCTCTCCCCGCTTGCAGGGAGAGGGTTGGGGTGAGGGGGAGTCTCCGCGAGGTCGGTGGTTGTTGGACTCGCGGAAAGTCCCCCTCACCCGGAAAAAAGGGCCAGGATCGCTCCCGGTCTTTCGTGTTTTGACGGCGCTATGCGCGACGCTTGCTTCGCTTCCGCGCACTTGGCGGCGCTCTCCGTAAATCCTCGCTCACGCCGATGCGCGTGCTTCTGCTTCGCCCGCCACTATGCGCTCCACGATGCGGCGCATGCGCTGTGGGGCGGCGTCGATGGCGAGGCGGATGGTCTTGGCGTTGGGGCGGGCCTGCACGACCTCCTCGATGCGCTCCAGAATCTCCTTGTCCTCGTTGAACGCGATACGGAAATCGGCGTGCAGGCGCTGATCGACATCGGCATCGTCAAGCGCGAAATTGCGGACATGGAGCCAGTGGTCGATGCAGACATTGTCGTCAACCGGCGTGATGAAGTGGCAGGCGAAGATGCGCAGTCCTCTGCCACGGTCTTCCGGATCGGCGATCGCACCGGCATCGGCGCTGCCGAAGTCGATCACCGCAATGCAGGGGGCGATGTAGTCGTAATAGTGCCAGCGGTCGACATGACCGCTGAAATTACCGTATTTCCCGAACAGCGGGATTGGCGGCGCATTCCGGATCCACCGCCATACCAGCACGCCGCGATCGCCAAAGCTGTGCTCCACCGGAATCTCTTCGCTCGCGGCATTGCCGAGCGTCGACAGGTGCACGAAGCTGACATGCGCGGGATCGCAGAGATTGTCGGCGAGGTTGAGGTAGTTGGTCTCGATCCGCAGCGCGTCGCCCTCGGCAGCATGCCAGCCGGCCTCGCCGAACTGCGGCAGGTTGTAGATCAGCGATGGATCGGCCAGGGCCGGATCGCCCGGCCAGATCCAGATCAGGCCCATCTTCTCCCGGAGCGGATAGGACGGCACCCGCGCGTTCGGCGGAATCATCGGTTGGCCAGGAATCCGGATACAGCGCCCGTCGGGGCCAAAGGTCATGCCATGATAGCCGCATTCGATGGCATCACCCCTGAGCTTGCCCATCGACAGCGGCGCGAGCCGGTGCGGGCAGGCATCATCGAGCGCGATCACCTCACCCCCCTCGCTGCGGTAAACCACGAGGTCCATGCCGAGGATGCGGTGGCGGGCGAGCTTGCGCGTGATGTTGCGTGACCAGGTGAGCGGATACCAATTATTGCGCGGAGCGAGCAGGTTCATGGGACACCTCTAGTTCTTCAGCTTGGCCAACACCTCGGCGTCTGCGGGCTGGTAGTCCGCCCCGTCGACATAGCGCCAGTCGGTCATCACCCCCTGGCCGTCCCGCACCGCGAGCTCGCCGATATAGACACCCATGGTCGACTGATGATCGATCGCACGGAAAGCAACCGGGCCTACCGGCGTATCGACCTTCAGATGCTCCATCGACTTGATGAGATCATCGGCATTGGTCGAACCGGCCTGCTCGATCGCTCTCGCCAGCGCCAGCATGTTCGTGTAACCGATCAGCGCACCGATATTCGGCGGTTCCTTGAAGCGCGCGACATAGGCTTTCAGGAATGCGTCATGGGCCGGCGTCTTGATCTCGCTCCAGGGATATCCGGTGACCACCCAGCCGGGCGGCGCCTCGTCCTTGAGCGGGGCGAGATACTCCGGCTCGCCCGAGAGGATGCTGACGACGGCACGGTTCGTGAACGCGTTCCGCGTTGAGCCCTCGCGCACAAGCTTGGCAAGGTCGGCCCCGAATGTCGCGTTGAATATGGCATCCGGATTCTCGGCCATCATCGCCTGTACGACCGCACCCGCGTCGATCTTGCCGAGCGGCGGCCACTGCTCGGAGACGAATTCGACGTCAGGCTTCAATCGCTTCAGCTCGCGCTTGAAGCTCGCCACCGCGGCCTGGCCGAACTCATAGTTCGGCGCGATCGTCGCCCAGCGCCGCGCCGGAAATTTGGCCGCCTCCTTTGCCAGGATGGCGGCCTGCGTGTACGTGCTCGGCCGCAGCCTGAAGGTATATCGATTGCCCTTTTCCCAGATCAGGGCATCCGTCAGCGGTTGAGAGGCGAGGAAGAATTTCTGCTTCTGCCTCGCGAAATCGGCGACCGCCAGACCGATATGGGAGAGGATCGTGCCGGTCAGGAGATCGACCTGCTCGCCGTCGACCAGCTGACCGGCAGCGGTGATGGCCACGTCCGGCTTGCCGGCGTCGTCTCGGGCGATGATCTCGAGCTTGCGGCCGAGCACGCCGCCCTTCCCGTTGATCTCGTCGCGCGCGAGTTCCCAGCCCTGGCGATAGCCGTGGGTACCCACGGGGAGAGCCGAATAGCTCGAGATCTCACCAATCTTGATCGGCGGCGGTTCGGCCGCCTGCGCCGCACTGCAGGCGACTGCGAGGACAATTCCAACGAGCGTCAGGACAACCGGAACACGCATATGAGCCTCCCGCCATTGGGAATAGCTATTGTATGTAGTACTTACTACATAGCGAATATCAGGCGCGCCGGGTTGTCAATGACGAAAAATCGGCGGGCTTGCCAAAAAAGCGGCAGGCCCCATCCTGCTGGTCGTGATTCCAGGGATACGCGATGGCCAACGATACAGAGCTGCCAGTCCGCACACTCGCCGCGCCGCGAAGGGCGGCCAAGCGGAAACGGGCCTCAACGGCCCGGCGGACGCGGGCGCCCGATCAGACCCGCGAGGCCATTCTGCGCGCGGCCGTCGCCGAGTTTGCCCGCGAAGGCTATGGCGGCGCGCGGGTCGATCGCATCAGCAAGGCCGCCAAGAGCAACGACCGGATGCTCTACTACTATTTCAAGAGCAAGGAGAAGCTCTTCCATCAGGTCATCGAGCATTGCTATGCCGACCTGGTTGCGTCGGAAGAGGCGCTCGATCTCGATTTCTCCAGGCCACGCCAAGCGCTCGCCGCGCTGGTCGCCTTCAATTGGAACTACTACTGGGCTCACCCGGAGCTGCTCAGCATTCTCGCGTCGGAGAATCTGTTCAAGGGCCGTCACGTCAGGAACAACATCCGCCGCAGCTTCGCCAATACGCAGCTGGGCATGCTGGAGCGCGTCCTCCAGAGCGGCATCGAGCGTCGCGAGTTCAGGCCGGACTGCGACCGCTTCCATCTTTACCTGTCGATCCTCTCACTCACCTATTTCTACCGCGCCAACCTCTACACGTTGTCAAGCTATACGCAGATCGACCTTGCGGATCAGGAGATGCGGAGGGCCTGGCTCGCGCATGTGCAGGCGATGATCGAGGATATGGTGAAGCGCAAGGAGTGAGCGTGCCGGCGCGCAAGTGCGAAGCCGTAAGTCTCGCGCCACAACCTCGTCGTTGTGCCCCGTGAAAGCGGGAGATCCAGCGCGCCGCGGCTTCTCCGTATTTATCGATCGCCCGCCCAGTGCGCAATTGCGCACAAGGCGGGCGATGACGTCGAGAATGAGGGACGGCCGCGCCACAAGCTCGTCATTGCGAACCTAGCGAAGCAATCCAGAGTCTTTTCCGCGGTGGCAGCCTGGATTGCTTCGCTGCGCTCGCAATGACGATGTGGTTGCAGGGTGCGCTCACAGAAAGAAAAAGGCCGGGATCGCTCCCGGCCTTTCGCGTTTGATGGCGCTGTGCGCGAGGCTTACTTCGCTTCCGCGCGCTTGGGCGGGGTCGCCGGCCACGACTTGATCAGGGTGTCGTAGTCGACCGTCTCGCCCTTCGGCTTCTCGTTGGCGAGCTTGCGCTGCGGCGCGATGGTGCCGTCCTTCTCGGCCTTCGCGAACCAGTACTCGGCCGACTCCTTCTTGTGCAGCTTCGGACCGCAGGCGCCCTGCACGCCCGACTTCTCCAGACGCTCCATCACGGAGTCCTGGGCGGCCGCGAGTGCGTCCATCGCAGCTTGCGGCGTCTTCGTACCGGACGACGCATCGCCGATGTTCTGCCACCAGAGCTGCGCGAGCTTCGGATAGTCAGGCACGTTGTTGCCGGTCGGGGTCCACTGCACGCGCGCGGGCGAGCGGTAGAACTCGATCAGGCCGCCGAGCTTCGGCGCACGCTCGGTGAACGACTTGTCCCAGATGTCGGATTCACGGATGAACGTGAGACCGACATGGCTCTTCTTCAGCGACACCGTCTTGGAGATGATGAACTGGAGATAGAGCCAGGCTGCCTTGCGGCGATCAGCCGGGGTCGACTTCAGAAGCGTCACGGAGCCGGCGTCCTGGTAGCCGAGCTTCATGCCTTCCTTCCAGTACGAACCGTGCGGCGACGGGGCCATACGCCACTTCGGCGTACCGTCCGCGTTCATCACGGCGATGCCAGGCTTCACCATGTCGGCGGTGAAGGCGGTGTACCAGAAGATCTGCTGGGCGATGTTGCCCTGCGCCGGCACCGGACCTGCCTCCGAGAAGGTCATGCCCTGCGCCTGCGGCGGCGCGTACTTCTTCAGCCAGTCGAGATACTTCGTGATGGCGTAGACCGCGGCGGGACCGTTGGTGTCGCCGCCACGATCGACGCTCGAGCCGACCGGGCGGCAGCCTTCCATGCGGATGCCCCACTCGTCGACCGGCAGACCGTTCGGAATGCCCTTGTCACCGTTGCCGGCCATCGACAGCCAGGCGTCGGTGAACCGCCATCCGAGCGAGGGGTCCTTCTTGCCATAGTCCATATGGCCGTAGACCTTGACGCCGTTGATCTCCTTGATGTCGTTGGTGAAGAACTCGGCGATGTCCTCATAGGCCGACCAGTTCACGGGCACGCCGAGCTCGTAGCCGTACTTGGCCTTGAACTTGGCCTTGTAGTCGGGGTTGGTGAACCAGTCGTAGCGGAACCAGTAGAGGTTCGCGAACTGCTGGTCGGGCAGCTGGTAGAGCTTGCCGTCCGGCGCGGTCGTGAACGACTTGCCGATGAAGTCGTTGACGTCGAGCATGGGATCGGTGACGTCCTTGCCCTCGCCCTTCATGTAGTCGGACAGCACGATGGTCTGGCCGTAGCGGAAGTGCGTGCCGATCAGGTCGGAGTCGTTGATCCAGCCGTCATACACGTTCTTGCCGGACTGCATCTGGGTCTGCAGCTTCTCGACGACGTCACCTTCCTGGATGATGTCGTGCTTGAGCTTGATGCCGGTGAGCTCGGAGAACGCCTTGGCGAGCGTCTGCGACTCGTATTCGTGGGTCGTGATCGTCTCGGAGACGACGTTGATCTCCATGCCCTTGAACGGCTCGGCCGCCTTGGCGAACCACTCCAGCTCCTTCTTCTGGTCGTCCTTCGACAGCGTCGAGGGCTGGAATTCCGCGATCCACTTCTGGATCACGGCGTCGTCGGCGGCGCGAACCGGCGCCGAGACGGCGAACGACACCGCAACGAGGGCGGCGGCGCTGGACATGGTCAGAAAATTGTTCTTGGTCAATGGACCTTTCCTTCTCCTAAACTGTCGCATGTTGTTCCTCCGTTGCAGCGACAAACCTTATACAGGCCCGGGTTGATCCCGGATCTGGCCGTCTCTTCGCGAGCTTCAGACCGTGCGGAAAATGAGCACGGCCGTGACAAGCGAAATTCCACTTGCGAGCCACAGGCTCGAGATTTCGAAGCCGTCCTCGCCGATCGGCAGCGTCGCGATCGCGTCGGTGCCGAGGAAGGCGATCCACAGGAGGTGGATGACGGCGGCCGCGATCAGCGAGACGAACAGGCGGTCGCCGCGCGTGGTCGGGATGCGCAGCACGCCGACGCGCTCGGCCTCGGGATAGACGGCCGCAAGCCAGGTCATCACCGCGAGCGTGCAGGCGAGCGCTATGAAGAAGATCGCCGTCGGCAGCGTCCAGGCCATCCATGCGATGGATTCCATCCTCGCCTCCTCTAGACTCTGCCGAGCGCAAAGCCGCGCGCGATGTAGTTGCGGACGAACCAGATCACGAGCGCGCCCGGAATGATGGTGAGCACGCCGGCCGCCGCGAGCAGTCCCCAATCCATGCCGGCCGCCGACACCGTGCGCGTCATGATCGCCGCGATCGGCTTGGCCTGCACCGAGGTCAGCGTGCGCGCGAGCAGCAGTTCGACCCAGGAGAACATGAAGCAGAAGAAGGCGGCAACGCCGATGCCGCTCGCGATCAGCGGCACCAGGATCTTGATGAAGAAGCGCGGGAAGGAATAGCCGTCGAGGAAGGCGGTCTCGTCGATCTCGCGCGGCACGCCGGAGACGAAGCCTTCCAGGATCCACACCGCGAGCGGCACGTTGAAGATGCAGTGTGCGAGCGCAACGGCCCAAGGCGTATCAAAGAGCCCGATCGCCGAATAGAGGTTGAAGAACGGCAGCGCATAGACCGCGGCCGGCGCCATGCGGTTCGACAGCAGCCAGAAGAACAGATGCTTGTCGCCGAGGAAGCGGTAGCGCGAGAACGCGTAGGCCGCCGGCAGCGCCACCGAGATCGAGATAATGGTGTTGAGGACGACGTATTCGAGCGAGTTGATATAGCCGGAATACCAGCTCTCGTCGGTGAAGATGCGCCTGTAGTGCTGGAGCGTCGGCGTGTGCGGCCACAGCGTCATCGTCGAGACGATCTCGCTGTTGGTCTTGAAGCTCATGTTGACGAGCCAGTAGATCGGCAACAACAGGAAGATCAGGAACAGCGCCATGATGACGCGGCGTCCGGGAATCGAGTGCATCAGGCCACTCCTTCCTTCGGCTTGAGCGCGGGCGCGGGCGCTGGCTGGAGCGCGCCTGCGGGCTTGCGCTCCGCCGCCGGCTCCTCTTCCGCCTGCGCCTTACGCTCGACGCCGGCATTGGTCATGACGGTGTAGAAGACCCAGCAGACGATCAGGATGATCAAATTGTAGACCAGCGACAGCGCCGCCGCCTTGCCGAGATCGAACTGGCCGAGCGCGATCTTGACGAGCTCGATCGACACGAAGGTAGTCGAGTTGCCGGGCCCGCCGCCGGTGACGACGAACGGCTCGGTGTAGATCATGAAAGAGTCCATGAAGCGCAGCAGCACCGCAATCAGGAGCACGCGGTTCATCTTCGGCAGCTGGATCGCCTTGAACACCGCCCAGCGCGAAGCGCCGTCGATCTGCGCGGCCTGGTAATAGGCCTCGGGGATCGACTTCAGGCCGGCGTAGCAGAGCAGCGCAACCAGGCTCGTCCAGTGCCAGACGTCCATCACGATGACGGTGACCCAGGCATCGATATCGTTGGAGACGTAGTTGTACTCGATGCCCATCGCATTGAGCGTATAGCCGAGCAAGCCGATATCGGGCCGGCCGAAGATCTGCCAGATCGTCCCAACCACGTTCCACGGAATCAGGAGCGGCAAAGCGAGGATGACGAGGCAGGCTGCCACCGTCCAGCCCTGGCGCGGCATCGACAGCGCGACGACGATGCCGAGCGGCACCTCGATGGCGAGGATGACGAGCGAGAAGAACAGGTTGCGCCCGAGCGAAGCGAGGAAGCGGCCGCCGAGATCGGTCGAGGGATCGAGCAATTCCTTGAACCAGCCGACACCGTTCCAGAAGAACTGGTTGTTGCCGAAGGTGTCCTGCATCGAATAGTTCACGACCGTCATCAGCGGCAGCACCGCCGAGAAGGCCACCACCAGGAACACCGGCAGCACCAGGAACCAGGCTTTTTGGTTGATGGTCTTGTCCATCAGGCGGCTCCCTCCACCAGAAGGCTGTCGGCATAGACGTGGACGTGCGACGGATCGAACTTCAGGCCGGCGCTGCCATCGCCGCTGGTGAAACCAGCGCGTGCGCGCGCCGCCAACTTGGCGTCGCCGACGCGGACGCGGGCGAAGCGGATACGGCCGAGGTCGTCGATGCGGTCGATCTTCGCCGTGAGCAGGCCCGGCGCCGGCGCGACGACGTCGACGAACTCCGGTCGCACCCCGATCTCGATCTTGGCGCCCGCCGGCAGATTGTCGTAGCTGCGATCGAGCGCGATGACATGGCCGCCGATCCGCGCCTCGCGGCCCCTGACCTCGGCCGGCAGGATGTTCATGCCCGGCGAACCGATGAAATAGCCAACGAAGGTGTGGGCCGGCTTGTCGAACAGCTCGGCCGGCGTGCCGCTCTGCACCACGCGGCCGTCATGCATGACGACCACGGTATCGGCAAAGGTCAGCGCCTCGGTCTGGTCGTGGGTGACGTAGATCATCGTGAGGTCGAGCTCGCGATGCAGCGCCTTCAGCTTGGAGCGAAGCTGCCATTTCAGCTCGGGATCGATGACGGTCAAAGGCTCGTCGAACAGCACGGCGGCGACGTCGGAGCGGACGAGGCCGCGGCCGAGCGAGATCTTCTGCTTGGCGTCGGCCGTGAGCCGCGTCGCCTTGCGGTTCAGATAGGGTTCGAGATCGAGCAGGCGGCCGATCTCGGCGACGCGCTTGTCGATCTCGGCTTTCGGCACGCCTCGGTTCTTCAGCGGAAACGCCAGGTTCTGCCCCACAGTCATGGTGTCGTAGATCACCGGAAACTGGAACACCTGGGCGATGTTGCGCTTCTGGGTTGACAGCGGTGTGATGTCCTTGCCGTCGAACAGGATTTTCCCGCGCGAAGGCGTGATGATGCCGGAGATGACGTTGAGCAGCGTGGTCTTGCCGCAGCCGGACGGCCCAAGCAGCGCATAGGCACCGCCCTGCCGCCAGGTCATGGTCACCGGCTTTAGCGCAAAGCTTTCCGGGGCTGCGTCATTGCCGGTGTAGGAGTGCGCGAGATCGACGAGGTCAATGCGGGCCATCGAGCGCCTCCTTCACGAGATCGGCGCGGCGACCAGGCGGTCGGCCGCATCGAAGACGAAGACGTCGTTGGGATTGAGCACGGCGTCGATGGTCTGGCCGGGCTCGAACTCGTGCACGCCGTGCAGGACCGCAACCCAGTTCAAGCCGTCGCGGGTCAAATGCACGAAACTCTCCGAACCGGTGATCTCCGTCACCGTCACCGTGGCATGGAAGGCGTGGCGGCCGGCCTCACCATTGGCAAGCCCGAGCTGATGCGCGCGAAAGCCGACGCGATAGGCGCCGTCGGCGAGCCCGGCGTAGAGGCCCGAGGCCGGCGACGTGGTGCCGCCGGCATATTGCACGGAGCCGTTCTTCTTCTCGATGCCGACGAGGTTGAGCGGCGGATCGGAGAACACCTGAGCGACCCGCAGGGTCTGCGGCCGGCGGTAGACGTTGGAGGTCTCGCCCATCTGGAGCGCCCGGCCTTCCCACATGCAAACAGTGTTGCCGCCGAGCAGCAGCGCTTCGCTGGGCTCGGTGGTGGCATAGACGAAAATCGCGCCCGAGGCCTCGAAGATGCGCGGCAGTTCGGCGCGCAGCTCCTCGCGCAGCTTGTAGTCGAGATTGGCGAGCGGCTCGTCGAGCAGGACGAGATCGGCGCCCTTCACCAGGGCGCGCGCGATCGCGGTGCGCTGCTGCTGGCCGCCGGAGAGCTGGAGCGGCGTGCGCTTGAGGAACGGCTCGAGCCTGAGCAGTTTTGCGGCCTCCGCCACCCGCTTCTCGATCTCCTCGCGTGGCTTGCCCTGCACGCGCAGCGGCGAAGCAATGTTCTCATAGACCGAGAGCGAGGGGTAGTTGATGAACTGCTGGTAGACCATCGCCACCGAGCGCTGGCGCACGTCGGCGCCGGTGACGTCCTTGCCGTTGACCAGCACCTTGCCCGTGGTCGGCTTGTCGAGGCCGGCGAGCAGCCGCATGATCGAGGTCTTGCCCGACAGCGTCGGCCCGAGCAGCACGTTGAGCGTACCGCTCTCGAGCGTCAGCGAAACGTCGCGGATGTGCGGGATCCCGTCGACGGTCCGGGTCACGTGATCGAGCGTCACGGTCATGAGCGGCCTCCTGCTTCCAGCAGGGGACTTTGCTGCACGGCGTGGGTCCTGATCCAGTCGTCAAGCGCCGCGATCTCGTCGGCACTTAGTCGCAGGCCAAGCTTGGAACGACGCCAGACGATGTCCTCGGCGGTAACCGCCCATTCGTTGGCCATGAGGTAGCGGACCTCGCGCTCGGTCAGCGTCGCGCCAAAAGCCTGGCCGAGATCGGCGGCCGATTTCGCATCGCCAAGCAGCTTGATCGCGCGGGTGCCGTAGGCGCGCGCGAGGCGCCGCGCATGCTCGTGGCTGAGGAACGGATAGCCGCGCTGCAGCTCGGCGATCAGGCCGTCGACGGCCGACACGTCCATGTCGCCGCCAGGCAGCGGCCATTTGCCGGTCCAGCCCTCGCGCGCCTTCGCGCTGCGAAGATAAGGCGCGAGCCGCTCCAGCGCCTCCTCGGCGAGGCGGCGGTAGGTCGTGATCTTGCCGCCATAGATCGACAGCAGGGGCACGCCGCCGGGCGTATCGAGCTCGAACACGTAGTCGCGGGTCGCGGCCTTGGCTTCGTTGGCGCCGTCGTCATAGAGCGGACGCACGCCGGAATACGTCCAGACCACGTCCTCCGGCGTCACCGGCTTGGCCAGATATTCGCTCGCGGCGGTGCAGAGATAGTGGATCTCCTCCGGCGTCGCCTTCACCTTGGACGGATCGCCGTCATAGTCGCGATCGGTGGTGCCGATCAGCGTGAAATCGTCCTGGTAGGGAATGACGAAGATGATGCGACCATCCGCATTCTGGAACATGTAGGCACGGTCGTGATCGTAGAGCTTTTTCACCACGATATGCGAGCCCTGCACCAGGCGCACCTTGGCTTTCGCATTGACGCCGGCGCCGCGGCCCAAGACGTCCTCGACCCAGGGGCCGCCGGCATTGATGAGTGCGCGGGCCTGGATGGATGAGCGTGCGCCGCTCAGCGTATCGACCATGCTCACGGTCCAGATGCCGTCGGACTGGCGGATTTCGGTGGCGCGGGTGCGGGTGCGGATCTCGGCGCCCTTGTCGGCGGCATCGCGCGCATTGAGCACGACGAGGCGGGCATCGTCGACGAAACAGTCGGAATATTCGAACGCGCGGGTATAGCGATTCGGGATCAGCGGGCGGCCGACCTCATCGCGCCTGAGATCGACCGAACGGGTCGCCGGCAGGAGATGACGGCCGCCGATGTGGTCGTAGAGGAAGAGGCCGAGCCGCAGCAGCCAGGCCGGCCGCAGGCCCGCGTGATGCGGCAAAACGAAACGCAGGGGACGGATGATGTGGGGCGCGATGCCCCAGAGGATCTCGCGCTCGATCAGCGCCTCACGGACCAGGCGAAACTCGTAATATTCGAGATAGCGCAGGCCGCCATGTACGAGCTTGGTCGACCAGGACGACGTCCCGCTCGCCAGATCATTCATTTCACACAGGAAAACCGTGTTGCCCCGGCCCACCGCATCGCGCGCGATGCCGCAGCCGTTAACACCGCCTCCGATAATGGCGAGGTCGAAAATACGCTCCAACAGACGCATCCCCCGGCGGCCGCTTGTTCCATCCAGCGGCGACTTTCGTTTTTAATTAGATCACACCGCAAAACGAAAGCAAGACGAAAGAGAAGCGAAAGGAAGCGAAACCGGAACTTTTTTGTGGGCAGTTGGGTGAAGGAGTAGACAGAAGTGCATCCTGCACTGGACCGGGAGACGTCTCGTCTGTGACCTTGTGGCGCGTACCTGGCCTCCATGGTTCGAGACGCGCCGTAAGGCGGCGCTCCTCACCATGAGGGTCTAGGATTTCGCCACGACACGAGATCTCATCCTGACGAGCCCGCCTACAGCGGGCGTCTCGAAGGATGGACCGCGAGGAGAGGCTGCCTGCCACGCTCGCATTCATATGCGATTGCCCTGCCCACCAGGGAGCGTGAAATGGAGCGCTATCTCAGCCTGACCACCGGTGCCGCTTCGGGCGCTGCATCCTGCGCAGGCTCCCCTGCCCCGTCATCGATATCGGCGGTCTTCGGCATCGCCTCCACCACCTCGATGCCCTTGCTGTGGCAGATGGTGGCGAGGCGTTCGGGCAATTCCTGATCGGTGACGAAGGTCTGGATCTGGCTGATATGGGCGATGCGGACCGGCGCGCTGCGGCGAAGCTTCGTCGAGTCCGCGACCAGCATGACGCTGCGGGCGTTGGCGATGATGGCCTGCGCGACCTGGACCTCGCGATAATCGAAGTCGAGCAATGCGCCCTCCTCGTCGATCGCGGAGGCGCCGATGATGGCGTAGTCGACCTTGAACTGGCCGATGAGCTGCGTCGCGGTCGAGCCGACCACGGCGCCGTCGGCACGCCGCACCGTGCCGCCGGCGACCACCACCTCGATGCGCGGATGGCGGTAGAGCAGCATGGCGACGTTGAGATTGTTGGTGATGACGAGGAGATCCTCGTGCGAAGTGAGCGCGCTCGCGACCTCCTCGGTCGTGGTGCCGATGTTGATGAAGAGCGAGCAGCCGTTGGGAATGAGCGATGCGGCCGCCACCCCGATCGCCTTCTTCTCGTCGGCGGCGACGAAGCGCCGCGCCTCATAGGCGAGATTTTCGACGCCGGAGGCAATGATGGCGCCGCCATGGATGCGGGTCAGCGACCGGCGCTCGCAGAGATCGTTGAGATCTTTCCGGATGGTCTGCGCCGACACCTCGAACCGGCGCGCCAGTTCTTCGACCATCACGCGGCCGGAGGCGCGCGCGATGTTGAGGATTTCGGCTTGGCGATGGGTCAATCCGGTCACGGCGATGGCCTCAAATCAATGGATGCATGGTGCGGCGGTTCGCGCGATCGGTCAATGCAAGAGCTGATCACGGTTAACGGACGAGGCTCCTCACCTCGCCATCTTGGCGGCGAGACGCGCGAGCAGCTCCGGATCGTCGAAGGCGCTCGCGGACGCGATGGCGCCGGCGGCGACAAGGTCAGCATGACTGAGGCTGGTGCGTATCCCGATGGTCGGAATGCCGGCAGCCGTGGCCGATTGCACGCCGGAACGGGAATCCTCGAACGCGATCGAGGCCCGCGCGTCGGCATCGACGAAGCGAAGCCCCTCCTGATAGGGCAGCGGATGAGGCTTGCCATGCGCAAGCTCGTCGCCGATCACGATCGCCTTGAATCGCTTGGTGATGCCGAGCCCGGAGAGCAGCAACTCCGCATTGAGGCGCGGCGCGTTGGTGACGGCGACCATGGGAATGCCGGCGGCATCCGCCCGGTCGAGCAGCGCCATCAAACCGGGCAGCGGCTCGATCTGCCCGGCGACGAGTGCACGGAAGACTTCCTCCTTCTCGCCGAGGATCGCGACGCGGCGCTCCGGCGCCTCCTCGATGAGAAAGCGTTCGCCGATCGACGCATTGGAGAAGCCCTGCAGCTCTCTCGAGAAGCGTGCGTGATCGAAGACATGGCCGCGGGGGCCGAGCACCTGGTTGAAGGCCTTCAGGTGCAACGGGTCGGTGTTGGCGAGCGTGCCGTCGATATCGAACAGCAACGCCCTGCCGATAGTCTCGATCATTTCCGTACTTTCCCAAATGCGCGACGTATCGATACGCGAGACGTATCAATACGTCCTCGATCGCGCAATGACGCATGCGCATGACGACGACGTGACACTCGACAAAGTCGCGCGCGGCTGCAACACTCGCGGCAAGATCAAAAAGGAGGAAACGATGATCATCGACCGGCGCGAGCTGTCTCTCTCAAGCCTGGCTCTCTCGACCCTGGCCGTCTCCACCCTCGCCTTCACGGCATCCGGCGCACTTGCGGGTTCGGCGGACGAAGAGGCTGTGGCGAAGAAGGT
The DNA here is from genome assembly GCF_001641695.1 of Bradyrhizobium neotropicale. Taxonomy (GTDB): domain Bacteria; phylum Pseudomonadota; class Alphaproteobacteria; order Rhizobiales; family Xanthobacteraceae; genus Bradyrhizobium; species Bradyrhizobium neotropicale. The sequence goes on along the minus strand of NZ_LSEF01000102.1, from coordinate 27,293 downwards.
CGAGGCCTTCCGCCTCGCCCAGATCGCGGCCGATCCCAAGGCGCTCGGCGCGCTCTGCTGGGACGATCTGAGCTACAGCCATTCCAGCGGCAAGGTCGAGGACAAGGCGACCTTCATCGCCAACGCCACTGACGGCAAATCAAAATTCCTGTCGATCGAATACAAGGACCCGACCATCAAGGTCGTCGGCCCCGCCGCGATCGTGCGCTTCCACTGGGTCGCCGAGCAGGAGATGGCGGCCGATGGGAAAAAAGTGCCGACCAACCTTCACATCCTGATGAACTGGCAGAAGCAGGGCGACGACTGGAAGCTGCTGTCGCGCGCCGCCACGAAACTGTGATCAACAACGTCATTCCGGGACGCGCCGAAAGGCGCGGGCCCGGAATCCATTGATCGACATTTTCTGCGGCCCGATGGATTCCGGGTTCGCACTTTGGCGCCCCGGAATGACCAACGGAAAAAATTACGCCGCCTCCTTCACTTCGCCGTTAACGAGCTTGCTTGCGGCGCGCTCGGCTTCGCCGGCGTTGCGAAAGAGTTGGCCTTCCAGGCGGTTGAATTGGTGGGATGAGGCGAAGAAGCAGTAGCCTCCTTGATTGCGAACGACGATACCTGCGGTCTGCGAATTAACTTCGATGATGTAGCTGTCCGTCATGGCCCGTTGTGTCCTGAGTGCGGGCAAATAACGACAGTCCTGCCCAAAGGTTCCTAGGGCAAATCAGCCGTTTTTGTCCCCGAATCGACACGCAATTGAGTACGCCGGGACCTCATCTCTTTTATGACTGGTTCTTGGCGAAGCCGCGACGCGATGACTCAGTGGCGCCGTGATCGCCAACAGCAACGACAGCGAGCATGAGGCACGGCGTCGCGCGCGATTACGTCGCGATCGACGGATCGGTCGAGCGAACCGCTTGCGGACGGCCGTGTTCGTCGATCGAGACGTAGGTAAAGTTGCCGTCGGTGACGAGGAACGGGTGCTCCTCCCCGCGACGAAGCGCCCAGGCTTCGAGATGCACGGTGAGCGAGGTGCGTCCCACACGCACGAGATTGGCGTAGACCGAAACGAGATCGCCGACATAGACCGCTTTACGAAAATTCATCGCCTCGATCGCGACCGTGACGGTACGCGACTTCGCCGCTTTCGACGCGAACACGCCGCCGCCGACGTCCATCTGGCTGAGCAGCCAGCCGCCGAAGATGTCGCCATTGGCGTTGGTGTCGGCGGGCATCGCCAGCGTGCGGATGCAGAGATCGCCGCGCGGCTCGGTGTCGGCCTTTTCGGTCATGTGCCTCTCACTTGAAATTGTCCCAGCCCGGATCGGGCGCGAAGCGGCCGCCGAATCGCTCAGTCAGCGCACGCAAGGTGGATACGATATTTTCCACCCCGCGCGTGCGCGCATAGTTGAGCGGACCGCCGCGGAAGGGCGCGTAGCCGGTACCGAAGATCATGGCGCCGTCGACCGCATCGGCATCGTCGACGATGCCTTCGCGAAGAGCTGCGACGCAGACGTTCGACATCGGCAGCACCAGCCGGTCGATCATCTGGTCGGTGACGCGCGGGCCGGTCTCCGGCAAGGGCGCCTTCTCCGCCTTGCCGTCGCGCCACGCGTAGAAGCCCTTGCCGGTCTTGCGGCCGAGCTCGCCCTTGGCAACCTTCTCGCGCAGCCAGGCCGGCGTCGGCGGCAGGAGATCGCCGAACTTGGTGCGCAGCATGTCGCCGACGTCGATGCAGATGTCGAGCCCGACCTGATCAGCGAGCTCGATCGGCCCCATCGGCATGCCGAACTGTTCGGCCGCGGCATCGATCAGGCGCTGGTCGATCTTCTCGTCCAGCATCACCATCGCCTCCAGCATGTAAGGCGTCAGCGCGCGGTTGACGAGGAAGCCGGGCGAGCTCTTCACTGAAAGCGGCAGGCGGTCGATCACGCCGACGAAGGCGAGCGCCTCCTTCAGAACTTGCGGATCGTTGCCGTCATGGCTGACGACCTCGACCAGTTGCAGCCGTGACACCGGGTTGAAGAAATGCAGGCCGACGAGCCGTTCCGGCCGCGCCAGTCCGTTGCGCAGATCCTGGAGCGGGATGCTCGATGTGTTGGTGGCGAGAATCGCGCCCGGCTTCATCACCGGCTCGAGGCCGGCATAGACCTTCTGCTTGAGCTCGAGCTTTTCCGGCACCGCCTCGATGATGAGATCGGCGTTGCGGACGCCCTCACCGTCCATGTCCGGGATCAGGCGGTCGAGCGCATCGCGCACCTCGGTCGGCTTGCGGATGATCTTGCCGTAGAGCTCGGCGGCGCGCTTGACCGCGCCTGCGATCGGCGCCGCCTTCATGTCGGCGAGCGAGACGCGCAGCCCCTGCCCCGCGCACCAGGCCGCGATGTCGCCGCCCATGGCGCCGGCGCCGATCACGTGGACGTGCTTGACCGTGTTGCCGGAGCCTGCCGCCTTCTTCATCTGCTCGCGCAGGAAGAACACGCGGATCAGGTTCTGCGCCGTCGGCGTCACCATCAGCTTGGCGAAGGAGGCCTGCTCGGCCTTCAGCATCGCGGCCTTGCTGCCGCCATGCGTCTCCCAGAGATCGATCAGCGCGTACGGCGCGGGATAGTGCTCGCGCGAGGCCGCCTTCGCGGCCTCCGAGCGCATGCGCTTGGCAAGCAGCCCGCGCACGGGGCCGAAATTGGCCGCGCGGGTGAGAAGACCCGGCCGGGCCCGCTTCAGCCGGCCGAACAGCGCGTCCTTTACCGCGTTGTGGACGTGCCGCTCCTGCGTCACGGTGTCGACGAGGCCGAGCGATCTGGCGCGGCGCGCATCGATGGTGCGGCCGGTCAGCATCAAGGCCATCGACTGGGTCGGGTTGACCAGCGCGGTGAAGCGTGCGGTGCCGCCGAGGCCAGGATGCAGGCCGAGCATCACCTCCGGGAAGCCGAAGCGCGCGCCATCGATGGCGATGCGCGACTGGCAGGCCAGCGCGACCTCGAGGCCGCCGCCGAGACAGAAGCCATGAATGACCGCAACCGTCGGCAGCCGCAGCGCCTCCAGATGATCGACCACGGCATGCGCGCTGCGGATGCGCGTCTCCACCATGCCGGGATCGGACGCGCCGCGGAATTCGTTGACGTCGGCGCCGGCAATGAAGCCGGACGGCTTGGCCGAGCGGATCACGAGGCCGGCGGGGCACTCGGTTTCGATCGCCGCGAGCACGGCGTCGAACTCCTCCATCACATCCGACGACAGCGTGTTGGCGCTGGCCTCCGCACGGTCGAACAACAGCCAGGCGACGCCGTCGGCATCGCGCGTCAGCTTGAAATGGCGATAGGACCCGTCGGCCGCGGGCTGAGGCCCGAGCGCCAGCACGCGGTCGCCGAGCGCGGTCATGATCTTGGAATCCATGGTCACACCGTTTCGATCAGCATGGCGCCGCCGAGCCCGCCGCCGATGCATTCGGTAGCAACGCCGCGCCGCGTGCCGAGCCGCTTCATGGCGTTGACGAGATGCAGCACGATGCGGTTGCCGGAGGTGCCGACGGGATGGCCGAGCGAGATCGCGCCGCCATCGACATTGAGCTTGTCGCGATCGATCTCGCCCGCCGCGCCGTCGAGCTTGAGGATCTCGCGGCAGAATTTGTCGTCGTTCCAGGCGGCGAGGCAGCCAAGCACCTGCGTGGCGAAAGCCTCGTTGAGCTCCCAGGTCTCGACGTCTTGGATAGTGAGGCTGTTGCGCGACAGCAGCGGCGTCGCCGACATCACGGGGCCGAGCCCCATGATGCTCGGATCGAGCGCGGCCCAGTTGCTGTCGATGATGACCGCCTTCGGTGTCAGCTTGTGCTTCACCACCGCCTCGTCGGAGGCGAGGACCACCCAGGAGGCACCGTCGGTGATCTGCGAGGAATTGCCGGCAGTGACCTGGCCCCAGGGGCGCTCGAATACCGGCCTCAGCTTCGCCAGCGTCTCCGGCGTGGAGTCAGGCCGCACGCCGTCGTCGTGGTCGAAGAACTTGCCGTCACGAGAGAACGCGGTCTCGACCTCGCCCTTGAGGAAGCCTTGCGCCTGCGCATGCGCGAGCCGGCGATGGCTCTCGGCGGCATAGGCATCCGATTGCGCGCGGGTGATGCCAAAGAGATGGCCGACGACCTCTGCGGTCTGGCCCATGTTCAGCTCGGTGATGGGATCGGTCAGCCCGCGCTCGAGGCCAATGATCGGCTTGAGGAAACGCGGCCGCACTTTCAGCGCCGCGGCGATCTTCGCCGCCATGCCCTTCGCGGTGGCGAGGCCTGCGAACCAGCGCACGCCGGAATTGGGCCAGACCAGCGGCGCGTGGCTCAGTGCCTCGGTGCCGCCGGCGAGGATCATGTCGGCATGTCCTTCGCGGATGTAGCGGTACGCCGTGTCGATCGACTGCATGCCGGAGCCGCAATTGATCTGCACGGTGAAGGCGACCATGTCCTCGCCCATGCCGAGCCTGAGCGCCGCGACACGCGCCGGGTTCATCTCGTCCGCGATCACGTTGACGCAGCCGAGGATGAGCTGGTCGAAGGCGGTCGGCGCGAACGGCTGACGCGCCAGCAGCGGCCGGCCGCATTGCACGGCGAGATCGACCGGTGTGAACGGCCCCGGCCCCGAACGCGCCTTGAGAAACGGCGTCCGGTTGCCGTCGACGATGAAAACCGGTCGTGCCATCAGCTCGCCGCCCTCTGTTCACCCAGTTCCTGGAAGAACTGATGCACGTCGCCGGTTTTCTTGTAAATCGGCGACAGCGCCTCCGGCGCAAAATCATCGACCTCGATCACTTTTGTGACGGCTTCGTGAGCCGCCGCAAGCTGCTCACCTTCGGCCTGCGTGATCACGCCCTTGGTGACCGCCTCCTTCCAGTCGCGGATATGCGCGGCGCGCATGCGCTTTGCGATCGCGTCCGCGCCTGCGACCAGCTTGAACGCACGCTCCAGCCGGGCAAAGCCGCTGTCATCATCGACATGGGCCAGATCCGGCGTGAGGCGGTCGCGTGCCGCCGAGGGCTCCAGCACAAGGCTTGCACATTGATGCACGACGCGGTCACTTGGACCGAGCACGCGGGCGCCGAAGGGCTGGACCACGAGCTTGAGGATCACCGCAACGAAGCGGTTCGGCAGGTTGGCGAGAATCTCGGCGAACCTGTTCTCGATGGTTTTGAAGCCGGTCGCCATGCACCATTCGAGCGCGGCGAAATCCTCCTTCTGCCGGCCCTCGTCCTGCCAGCGCTTCAGCGCGGCCGAGAGCAGATAGAGCTCGGAGAGGATGTCGCCGAAGCGCGCCGACAGCATCTCCTTGCGCTTGAGCGCGCCGCCGAGCGTGAGCAGCGCCATGTCGGCGCAGAGCGCGAAGCCCGCCGAATAGCGCGAGAGCTGCCGATAGAACCCCGTCGCCTCGCCCGCATCCGGCGCCGGCGCGAACGCGCCAAAGGTCCAGCTGCGACCGAAGGCGCGGAACAGCGTCTGGAAGCTGTGGCCGACATGCTCCCAGAACGCCTTGTCGAAGGCGGTGAGCCCGCGCTCGCGGTCGGTGTCGGCGAGCGCATTCATCTCGTCGAGCAGATAGGGATGCGCGCGGATCGCGCCCTGCCCGAACACGATGAGATTGCGGGTGAGGATGTTGGCTCCCTCCACCGTGATGCCGACCGGCACGGCGCGATGCAGATTGCCGAGGTAGTTCTGCGGCCCGTCGATCACGGCCTTGCCGCCATGGATGTCCATGGCGTCGTCGACCGCGGTCCGCATCCGCTCGGTCGCGTGCAGCTTCATGATGCCGGAGATGACGGCGGGATGAACGCCGGCATTCAGCGCCGCGCAGGTGAGCCGCCGCGCCGCATCGAGCTGGTAGGCGGTCGCGACGATGCGCGCGAGCGGCTCCTCGACGCCTTCGAACTTGGATATGGAGATGCCGAACTGCTCGCGGATGCGCGCATAACCGCCGGTGGTGCGCGCCGCGAAGGCCGCGCCCGCGGCCGACAGCGACGGCAGCGAGATGCCGCGGCCGGCGGCAAGCGCCGTCATCAACATCTTCCAGCCCTGCCCTAACAGCTCCTTGCCAGCGATGACATAGTCGAGCGGAATGAAGACATCGCGTCCCCGGTTCGGGCCATTCTGGAACACCTGCATCGACGGCAGATGGCGATGGCCGATCTCGACGCCAGGCAAGCTGGTCGGGATCAGCGCCACGGTGATGCCGAGCTCTTCCTGATTGCCCACGAGATGATCGGGATCATAGGCCTTGAAGGCGAGGCCCAGGAGCGTCGCGACGGGACCGAGCGTGATGTAGCGCTTGTGCCAGTTGAGCCTGAGGCCGACGACCTCGCGGCCGTCGAAGATGCCCTTGCAGATGATACCGGTGTCGACCATCGAGGCGGCATCGGAGCCGGCTTCCGGGCTGGTCAGGCCGAAGCAGGGAATGTCGCGGCCGTCGGCAAGCCGCGGCAGCCAGCGCTCCTGCTGCTCCTTGGTGCCGAACCGCATGAGAAGTTCGCCCGGCCCGAGCGAGTTCGGTACCATCACCGTGACGGCGGCCGCGATCGAGCGGGTCGAGATCTTGCGCACCACTTCCGAATGCGCATAAGGCGAGAAGCCGAGGCCGCCGAACTCCTTCGGGATGATCATGCCGAAGAACTTCTCGCGCTTGATGAAATGCCAGACATCGAGCGGCAGGTCGCGCCATTCCCAAAAGATCTTCCACTCGTCGAGCATGGCGCAGAGCTCGTTGACGGGGCCGTCGAGGAAGGCCCGCTCCTCGTCGGTCAGCCTCGCAGGCGCAACGTTCAGCAGTTTCGACCAGTCGGGATTGCCGGTGAAGAGATCGGCGTCCCACCAGACGTCGCCGGCTTCCAGCGCCTCGCGCTCGGTGTCGGACATCGCAGGCAGGGCGCCGCGGGCGAGAGCGAAGATCGGCTTGGTGAGGGTGTCGCGGCGGAAGCTCATGGCAGAACCTCATGGCAAGAACGGAGCGCGCGGATGACTGGCATTTTAGCGGAAAGTGGCCGGCAGAAGTGAACACTTCGCCCGCAAAAAGAAGCGAATTGACGCGGCCGGGCGGCCGCCCAGGGCCATAACGGCCGGGGCGCGGTGGCAGTTCCGGGAGGGGGTAACGGGCGCGCTCGTCCCCTCACCGTCATTCCGGGGCACGCGAAGCGTGAAACCGGAATCCATGTATCCGCGGACGCATGGATTCCGGGCTCGACGCTGACGCGTCGCCCCCGGAATGACGAAAATTGAAAGGGGGAGCGTGACCCGGCTCAGATCAGTCCGGCCGGACCATCTCGAACATGTTTTCCGGCCTGATCTCGAAATAATCGCCGCGGCGGCCGGCGCGGACGATCGGGCGGGCGGCGGCGGTCTGGTAGACGCCGTCCTTGATCATGGCCTTGTCGATGTGGACGGCAACGACCTCACCCAGCGTCAGCCAGGCATCGGCCTCCTTGCCGTCCGCGCCCTTGAGGCGGACGATGTCGGACACCTTGCACTCGAAGGCCACCGGGCTCTCACCGACGCGCGGCACGTTGACCAGCCTGCCCGGGACGGCGGTGAGGCCTGCGATCTTGAACTCGTCGACCTCGGGGGCGACATGCGCCGCGGTCGCGTTCATGTGCTTGGCCAGATCCATGGTGGCGAGATTCCAGACGAACTCGCCGGTCTGCTGGATGTTCTCGACCGAATCCTTCCAGTTGGTGGAGGAGAAGCCGATGATCGGCGGGGTGTAGCAGAACGCGTTGAAGAAGCTGTAGGGCGCGAGATTGACGTGGCCGTTGGCGTCGCGGGAGGAGATCCAGCCGATCGGCCGCGGCGCGATGATGGCGTTGAAGGGATCGTGCTTGAGGCCGTGGCCTTTGGCAGGCTCGTAGAAGTGCAGGTCTTTGTCGGTCACGCTGGTTTTTCCCTGATCGTCATTGCGAGCGCAGCGAAGCAATCCAGAATCCCACCGCGGAGACAGCCTGGATTGCTTCGCTGCGCTCGCAATGACGGAATCTGTTGATCCGCCTTGCCCGCCATCACCCTGGGATGACGGTGAAGCTGCTTATAGGGAAGAAATCCCCGGCCCGTCAGTGGCGGGGGGACAGACCGGCGATGACGAAATCGATCATCTGGTCGATGGTCGGGCCCGGCTTGGTGGCGCACTGGGCGATCATCTGCGGGTGGAAGAACCGTATCATGGCGGTGCAAGCGCACAGCGAGGCCAGCGGCAGGTCGGGCGCCTCGAACTCGCCGGAGGCAACGCCTTGCGCGATCATCTGGCCAATCACCCCGGCAATGCACTCCATATGGGCGACGCAGACGTCCCAGTCCTCCTCCATCGCGATCGCGACCATCTCGTGCAGCTTGTTATCGCCGACATAGCGCTCGGTGTTCATGCGGTGGATGGTGGTGAGCAGCTCGCGGAAGCGCTCCAGCACCGGACCGGGCCTCGCCACGATCCGCTGCGCCTCGAGCTCGACCTCGCCCATCAAGCCCCGCGCCACCGCCTGATGAATCGCCTTCTTCGATTCGAAGAAGCGATAAACATTGGCGGGGCTCATCCTGAGCTCCTTGGCGATGTCCCCGACCGTGGTCTTCTGATACCCGATCTGGCGGAACAGCCGCTCGGCTACCTCGAGAATCCGGTCCCGGGTGTCGCCTTCGATATGTTCCGCAATCAGTGTCATCTATCAGGACTCGTTAGTCGGTACTCTTCATTTATTCAGCCGCCTGAGCAAGCGGAATTGCCGGCTCGGCATCGCTCCCATGCTGCGTCGCAGCGGTCAGCTCGGGGGCGCCCGCCTCGTCCAGGCTCTTGCGGAACCAGAGCGCGTAGAGACCCGGCAGGTACAGGAGGGTCAGGAAGGTTGCAACGAACAATCCGCCCATGATCGTGATCGCCATCGGGCCCCAGAACGCCGAGCGCGACAACGGGATCATGGCGAGGATGGCCGCCAACGCCGTCAGCACCACGGGCCGGGCGCGGCGGACGGTTGCCTCCACGATCGCCTCGCCCCGGGTCAGGCCGTGCGAGACGTCGGTCTCGATCTGGTCGACCAGGATGACGGTGTTGCGCATGATCATGCCCGCGAGCGCGATCAGCCCGAGCAGCGCCACGAAGCCGAACGGCGCGTTGGCGACGTTGAGGCCGAGCGAGGCACCGACGATGCCGAGCGGCGCGGTCAGGAACACCAGGATCAGGCGCGAGAAGCTCTGGAGCTGGATCATCAGCAGCGTCAGCATCACCATGACCATCACCGGGAAGAGGATGAAGATCGAGGCGTTGCCCTTGGCGGATTCCTCGAAGGCGCCACCCGCCTCGATGCGGTAGGCCGGCTCGAGGTTGTCCTTGATCGCCTTCAGCTTCGGCGTGATCTGGTTGGTGACGTCGGGCGCCTGCACGCCGTCGACGACGTCGGAGCGCACGGTGATCGCCATGTCGCGGTTGCGCCGCCACATGATCGGCTCCTCATGCGAGTACTCGATCTTGGCGATCTGCTGCAGCGGCACGGCAACGCCGTTGCGCGAGGTGATGGTCAGGTCGCCGACGCCGCCGAGGTCGAGGCGTTCGGACGGGATCGCACGGGCAACCACGCCGACCTTCTCGATGCCGTCGCGCACGGTGGTGACCTGCGCGCCCGAGATCAGCATCGACAGCGCCTGCGACACGTCCTGTGGCGTCAGGCCCATGGCCCGCGCGCGGTCCTGGTCGACGACGAGCTTGAGGTAGGGCGACTGCTCGTTCCAGTCGAGCTGGACGTCCTTGACGTTCTTGTTCTCCCGCATGACGTCGCGGACCTGATAGGCGATCTCGCGCACCTTGTTGGCGTCGGGGCCGATCACGCGGAACTGCACGGGGAAGCCGACCGGCGGACCGAAGTTGAAGCGGTCGACGCGGACGCGTGCCTCGGTCAGCATGCCGTCGGCGACCGCGTTCTCGATCTTGGCCTTGACGCGCTCGCGTGCCTCGACGCCCTTGGCGACGATGACGATCTCGGCGAAGGCCTCGTTCGGGAGCTGCGGATTGAGGCCGAGCCAGAAGCGCGGCGAGCCCTGGCCGACATAGGCCGTGTAGGTCGCGATGTCCTTGTCGTCCTTGAGCAGCGTCTCGGCCTTGTTCACGGCCTTCTCAGTCACGTTGAAGGCGGTGCCTTCCGGCAGGCGCAGCTGGAGGAACAGCTCGGGGCGCTCCGACAGCGGGAAGAACTGCTGCTGGACGTGGCCGAAGCCGACGATCGAGGCGACGAAAATGCCGACGGTCGCGACCACCACCGTGATGCGGTGATTGACGCACCACTGCACGATCGCGCGCAGGCCGCGGTACATGCGGGTCTCGTAGACCGCGTGCGGATCGTGGTTGTGGTGCAGCTTCATGTCCGGCAGCAGCTTGACGCCGATATAGGGCGTGAAGATCACCGCCACGAACCAGGAAGCGACCAGCGCGATCGCCACGATCCAGAAGATGCTGCCGGCATATTCGCCGACCGCGGAATTGGCAAAGCCGATGGGGAGGAAGCCAGCGGCCGTGACCAGCGTTCCCGTGAGCATCGGAAACGCGGTGGATTCCCAGGCAAAGGACGCAGCGCGCATGCGGTCCCAGCCCTGCTCCATCTTCACCACCATCATCTCGACCGCGATGATGGCGTCGTCCACGAGCAGGCCGAGCGCGATGATCAGCGCGCCGAGCGTGATGCGGTGCAGGTCGAGCGACATCGTGTTCATGACGATGAAGACGATGCCGAGCACCAGCGGCACGGACATCGCGACCACGATGCCGGTGCGCCAGCCGAGCGCGAGGAACGACACGAACAGCACGATAACGAGCGCTTCCATGAAGGAGTGCACGAACTCGCCCACCGCGTGCTCGACCACCTTGGGCTGGTCGGCGATCAGATCGACATTGACGCCCTGCGGCACCGCCTTCATGAATTCGGCGGTCGCCTTCTCGACCTCCTTGCCGAGCTCGAGGATGTTGGCGCCCTTGGCGGTGACGACGCCGATGCCGATCGCGGGCTTGCCTTCCTGGCGCACGACGAAGCTCGGCGGATCGACATAGCCGTGGGTGACGGTCGCGATGTCACCGAGGCGGAAGACACGGCCGTTGCTCTCGACCGGCGTCTCGGCCACCGCCTTGGCGCCGTCAAGCGCACCGGTGACGCGCAGCGGCACGCGCTGTGACGAGGTCTCGACCGTGCCGGCCGGGGTCACGTTGTTCTGCTTGGCGAGCGAGTCGAACAGCGCCTGCGGCGTGATGCCCAGCGTCGCAAGCTTGGCATGCGAGAACTCGACGAAGATGCGTTCGTCCTGGTTGCCGTAGACGTCGACCTTGGTCACGCCGGGCACCTTCAGAAGGCGCTGGCGGAAACCTTCGGAGACCTTCTTGAGCTGCGCGTAGTCGGCGCCGTCGCCGGTCATCATGTAGAGGATGGAATCGACGTCGGAGAACTCGTCATTGACCACGGGCCCGAGGATGCCGGACGGCAACTGGCCCTGCACGTCGACGAGCTTCTTGCGCAGCAGATAGAAGAGATAGGGAACGTCCTTCGGCGGGGTGTTGTCGCGGAAGGTGACCTGGAGCGCGGTGAAGGCGGGCTTGGAGTAGGTCTGCACCTTCTCGAAGTAAGGCAGCTCCTGCAGCTTCTTCTCGATGGGATCGGCGACCTGCGTCTGCATCTCCTGCGCGGTCGCGCCCGGCCAGATCACGGAGACGTTGACCACCTTCACCGTGAAGAACGGATCTTCGGCGCGGCCGAGCTTCTGGTAGGAGAAGAAGCCGGCGGCACCGAGCACGATCATCAGGAACAGGACCAGCGTCGGATGGCTGACGGCCCAGGCCGAAAGATTGAAGCGCTTCATCGCACTCTCCGTAAGACGATCCAATTGCCAAAAACGACAGCTACTTTGTTCAACCCGTCATCGCGAGGCAGCGAAGCAATCCAGGGGGCTGGGCAGGTTCTGGATCGCTTCGCCGCTTCAGCCTTCGCGTAGGGGCCAAGGCCGAAACTCGCCTCGCAACGACGGAACTCTTGTTTTCTGCGCATGATCTATTCGGAAAACCGCTGCACACTTTTCCGGATCATGCGCTACGCGTTAGAACGACAGTGACGACACGATCCGCACCCTCTGGCTCGGATCGAGCTTCTGCACGCCGAGGGCAACGATCTTGGCGCCCTCCGGCACGCCGCCGGTGATGACGACGTCGTTGCTCTCATAGGACTTCACCGCGACCGGCCGCAGCGTGACCGCGCCGTTGTCGTCGACGACATAGAACGAGGGCTTGCCGCCTTCGTTGAACAGCGCCGACAGCGGCAGCCGCGCGACGCGCTCGGTCGCGGCATCCGACAGCGTCAGCGTCGCGGTCATGCCGAGCGCGACCTTGTCGTCGGCTTCGGGCAGCGAGAACTTTGCGAGATAGGTGCGCGTCGCCGGATCGGCGGCGGGCGCGATCTCGCGCAGCTTCGCTGCGTATTTCTTGTTGGGCTCCGACCAAAGAGTGACGCTGGCGACGCCCGACTTGGCGCGTTCGACCAGCGTCTCAGGGATCGCGACGACCGCTTCCTTCTCGGCAAAGCGGGCGACACGGATCGAGGCCTGGCCCGCGGCGACCACCTGGCCGGGCTCGATCAGCGTTGCGGTGACGACGCCACGTGCGTCGGCGTTGAGCGTCGCGTAGGAAAGAGAATTCTTGGTCAGTTCGACCGAACGGACGGCGCGGTCGAGGCGCGCGCGGGCCTCATCGGCAGATGCGCGGCTCTGGTCGAGTTGGGCGTCGGTGGTCCAGCCCTTGGCCTTCAGATCCTTGGCGCGCTGCTCGGCGGCGGCAGCCTGGGCCAGCACGCCGGTTGCGGCGGTCTGCTCGGCGACGGCCTGCTCGGCCTGGAGCTTCAGATCGACCTCGTCGAGGGTCGCGAGCGCCTGGCCGACCTCGACGGTCTGGCCGACCTCGACGAGGCGCTTGGCGACCTTGCCGGCGACGCGGAAGCCAAGGTCGCTCTCGATCCGCGGCCTGACGGTGCCGACGAAGCTGCGCTCCGGCGTTTCGGCCTCATAATGGGCGGGTGCGACGAGAACCGGCCGCGGCGGCTCGGCCTTCTCGGCGACGGTGTCATTGCATCCGGCCAGCGCGACGGCCATCAGGGCCAACGAAGCGCCTGCCAAGAGCTTGGAATAGCTCGACAAAACGGACCGGACGAACATCGGAGACACTCCTGCTTCTGTGTTCCGGAGAAATGTCGACTAATCACTGATAAAAGTCAATAATCGTCAGTCATCAGAAAAGCGTGATCGTTAAGGAATGGTAAGGATGTGAGACCGGCCAAAGAGTTAGCTTGGGTGTGACGTCAGGTCGCGCGAGCTCGAGGGCCGGCGTAGCGACGCTGAAGCGGGTCGCGCCAGGCCATTCTGGGGTGCGAAACTCGCAGGGTGGGCAAAGCGAAGCGTGCCCACCACATCGTCGCCATCGGGGAAAAACGGTGGGCACGGCGCGCAAGGTGCGCGCCTTTGCCCAGCCTACGGGGACGAAGGTCCCCTCACCGCCCCTGATCGGCGAATTCGTGCTTGCTCTCGTGGCCGCCGGCAAAGACCAAAATGCCGGCGATCAGCGGCAGGATGGCGAGCACCAGGAGGCCGGTCGAGGTCTGGCCCGTGGCTTCCTTGACCCAGCCGATCAGGTAGGGCCCGGCGAAGCCGGCGAGGTTGCCGATCGAGTTGATCAGGGCGATGGCGCCGGCGGCGGCCATGCCGGAGAGCCAGGCGGTCGGCAGGGTCCAGAACACGCCGAAGCAGCAGAACACGCCGATCGCCGCCACTGTCAGCGCCACCATCGTCAGGGTGGGATCGGTGAGGTACGAGGAGATGCCGAGCGCGACGGCGGTCAGCAGGAGCGGCGCGCCGACATGCATCACGCGCTCGCGCGTGGCATCGGAATGCCGCGCCCACAGGATCATCGCAATGGTGCCGAACAGGTACGGGATCGCGGTGACGAAGCCGGTCTGCGCGTTGGTGAGCCCGAACGCCTTGACGATCTGCGGCAGCCAGAACTGCATGCCATAGAGCGCGCCGACGAAGCCGAAATAGATCAGGCTGAGCGCGATCACCTTGGGCGAGGACAGGGCTTCGCCGAGCGACAGATGCTTCACGGCCTGCTTGGCCGCAATCTCGGAATCAAGCCTCCCCTTGAGCCAGGCCTTCTGCTCGGCCGAGAGCCAGGCTGCCTTCTCCGGCTTGTCGGTGAGATAGAACCAGGTGACGATGCCGAGCAGCACCGAGGGGATGCCCTCGATGATGAACAGCCACTGCCAGCCCTGCAGACCCATCACGCCGTCGAGCCCGAGCAGCAGGCCCGAGATCGGCGCGCCGATCACGGTCGAGACCGGCACCGCGATGGCGAAGGCGGCAAGGAAGCGCGCGCGGTATTCGGCCGGGTACCAGTAGGTCAGATAAAGAATGATGCCGGGGAAGAAGCCGGCTTCGGCGACGCCGAGCAGGAATCGCAGAACGTAGAAGCTCGTCACCCCGTTCACCGTCGCCATCAGCGCCGAGATGATGCCCCAGGTCACCATGATGCGGGCGATCCAGCGGCTGGCGCCGAACTTCTCCAGCGCCAGATTGCTGGGCACCTCGAAGATGAAATAGCCGATGAAGAAGATGCCAGCGCCCCAGGAGAAGATCAGCGGCGTGAACTTCAGCTCGGCATTCATGGTCAGCGCGGCGAAGCCGAGATTGACGCGGTCGAGATAGGAGAAGAAGTAGGCCAGCACCAGGAAGGGAATCAGGCGCCAGGAGATGGCGCGGATGGTCGAGGTCTCGATTGCGCTTTTGGCGCCGCCGGCGGAACCGGCAAAGGTCGTGGTCTGGCTCATGGCTTCCCCCCGGGGTTGTTGCTTTTTTAGGGCAGAAGTGCGGTTTTGAGCATCGCGGGCAAAGAGTCAATGGAGCGAGCAATGCACGGGACGCAGCCGCATGAACCCGTTGCGGCGGTGCGGACGGCGCTTTCCCGCGCTGCACTCGTTCTGGTCGTGATCGCCTGCGGCCTATCCCTGCGCTGGCACGGCTTTCCGCTCGGCCTCCCCGCCTTCGTCGTGAAGTACGGCGGCTCGCTGTTGTGGGCGACCATGGTGTTCCTGCTGGTCGGCGTTTTGGCGCCGCGCCTGACGCGACTGCAGATCGCAGCCATTGCCGCCGCGATTGCGCTCGTGGTCGAGTTCTCCCGCCTGGTGCATGCACCCTGGCTCGATGCATTCCGGCTGACTACGGCCGGCGCCTTGCTGCTCGGCCGCATCTTTTCGCTGTGGAATTTGGTGGCGTATGCGGCGGGGATTGCGGTTGGCGTCTGGCTGGACCGTCTCGTCGCGCTGCGTAGGGTGGGTTAGCCCGCGCTGCGCGAAGCGCAGTCCGCTGGCGTAACCCACCTCTTTCGCCTCGGCGGAGACAAGCAGTGGTGGGTTACGCCTTCGGCTAACCCGCCCTACACTCACTCCGCGAGTTGAAACCGCTCAAACCGATCGAGCTCGTCCTCGATCTTCCGCTTCAGTTCCTTGCGGCCGGCGGTTTTCTTCCCCTCCCCGACCCAGGTCCATTTCTGCATCAGGAGCTTCTTGTCCTGCCGATCGGTCTTGAGATCGAGCGCCGCGACGATCTCGTCACCGACCAACACGGGCAACGCGAAATAGCCGAACTTGCGCTTCTCCTTCGGCACATAGGCTTCGAACAGATGGTTGTAGCCGAAGAAGAGATTGGTGCGCTTGCGCTGGATGATCAGGGGATCGAACGGCGAGAGGATGTGGACGAGATCGGGTGAAATCGCCTCGCCGTTCGCCTCGAGCGAGGCTGGCGCGGTCCAATGCTCGTGCTTGCCGGCGCCATGAAGCGCGACGGAGACGAGCTCGCCGCGGCGGACGCGCGCGGCGATCAGGCGCGCCACCTCTTTCTTGCGCGGAGCGTCGAGATGGCAGGCCGAATCGAGGCTCACGACGCCCTGTGACCGCAGGGCCCTGTCCAGCAGATAGGCCGTGATGTCCTTTGTCGATGCCGGCTTCGGCAGCTTGTCCCAGCCGAAATGGCGCGTCATCAGCTCATAGGTCTTGAGCATGCCCTGGCGCTCGCTGATGGTCACGACGCCGGTATAGAAGGCGAGCTGCAACGCGCGCTTGGAGGGTTTACGGCTCTGCCACAAATGCTCCTTCTCGGTGAGCACGTCATCCTCGATGTCGCGGATCGTCAGCGGACCGGCCCGCACCAGCCGCATCACCTTGCGCATGTCGGCCGGCGTCACCGAGGCATACCATTTGTGCCCGTCGCGGCGGTGCTCGCGCATCGCCGGCAGGAAGAAGCGGAAATCGCCCGTCGGCACGTAGGACAGCGCATGCGTCCAGTATTCGAACACGCTTCTGTCGACGCTCTGGGCATGGCGCAGATCGGCGCGGCGGTAGGACGGGATGCGGCTATAGAGGATGTGATGATGGCAGCGCTCGATCACGTTGATGGTGTCGATCTGCACGTAGCCGAGATGGGCGGTCGCATCCGCAACGGCTTGCGCCCCCTCCCCGAACGGCGCGCGCACGTCGAGCCGCTGGGCATGCAGCCAGATCTGCCGGGCCTGTGTGGTGCTGAGTGGAAGCGGTTTGGGCGCGCGTGACATTGCGAGGTGCAATGTAGCGGGATTCGCGCCGGGCGAAAGAAGCGGGCCGCCAAGCGAGCGCAGGAAAAGCCGCGGCTGCCATCTGCTGACAGCGCGGCACGCACGAAGCGCGAGCGATCAGCGGCTGCCCTTCGGCGCCCTCGACCGGTCGCCGACGCTGCCGGTGGCGATGTCGGGCTCGCAGGAGGCCTTGCCCCGCTCCGACGCCTGGCAGCGATAGACATCGCCGGTCAGGCGATCGACCAGCCACATATTCTCGTCGGTCGGAGCTTCGAGGCCGACATAGCGGCTGGTGAGACCCGTCATCAGCGTCGACACCAGGATCGCCAACGCGATCATCCCGGCACCGATGTAGATGGGCATGGAACTCAGGAAGGCTGTCCGATCCGGCGGGCCGCCACGATGGGATTGATAGTCGCTCGGCCTGGGCACTGGACGGAACTCGGCTCCCTTCCTCGGTGATTGTCGGATGATGAGGTCGTGCTAGGCGCGCATCTGGCCGAATTCTTGTTCGCAGGCAGGCCATCGCGCGACGGCTTTGCGACGATCGGCGAGCAAGAGGAACGCGAAGGCAGCCCGAACCGGGCCGCCTTTGCTTGCCTGCCTCTCAGCGGCGGCCGAACAGCCCACCCATCATGCCGCCGAGCAGACCACCAGGGCCGCCCATCGGATTACCACCGCCACCACCGCCGCCGCCATAATGGCGCCGACCGCCACCACCACCGGAGGAACGGCGACGCACCGGCTCGTCGTCGGCCTGCTCGGAGGAAGCCGCGCGGGTCGAGATGATCTCCGACAGCAGAGCCTTGTGCTGGAGCTTGTTCAGATAGCCGGTCGCGGGATAGCCACGCGCAGCCTGCCACCGCTTGATCACCGAACGGGTCTCGTCGTCGAACTTGCCCGTCGCCTTCACGTCAAAGCCCAGCCCGGTGAGGCGGCGCTGCACGTCACGGCGCTGGCTCTTGTCCAGACCAACCTGGTCTTCGGACACCTGGCTGGCTTCTTCGGTAAAGGTCGCCGGATCGATCCCGGCCGAGAGGTTGCGGGTGGTGTTGGACGGCCCATCCTGCAAGGCCGCGATGCGGGCGAGCGCGATCGATTTGAACGTGCCGTTCGGATAATTGGTGAGATAGGCGTTGAGCTCTTCCACCTTGTTGGAGTCCTTGATCGATCGCCAGAACTCGAGCTCGACGTCGGCGCCTTGCTTGCTCGCGGTCGACACCGCCGCGTTCGCCCCATCGGTCGTGGCCGCAGCCGGTGCGCCGACCGGATTGAGATAGACGTTGCCGGTGAGATTGGTGTGCCCCCAGGGCAATTGCCCCTTGTTGGTCTCGTCACTGACCTGGGCGCGGACCTTGGTCATGGCCTGCTGGATCTCGACGCCGGGCTGGGCGATGTTGGCGACGAGCGCGCGGGTGAACGGGCTGTTGGTGCCGGCCTCGCCGTCGAGCGCGGTCTGGCCGGGGCCGGTGGCAAAGGCGATCAGCGTGCCCTCGCCCGACTTCATCTCGGCAAGGCCGGTCTGCACGTTGACCGAACGGGTGGCCTTGGCCGAACGGATTTTTGCCGCGAACGGATTGTCACGGCATGCATCCAGGAACACGAGCTTCACCTTCGCGTCCGACATGGTCTGATCGAGCGTGAGGTCGACGTTGATAGCCGCGCCCAGCTTCACGTCCATCTCGGATTTCAGGTCGGCGTCGATCGGCAACAAATAGTTGACGCCGTTCACGGCAATCCCGTGGCCGGCATAGAAGAACACGGCGACGTCGGCGCCCTCGCTTTTCTTGCCGAACTCCAGAAGCTTTTCCGTCATGGCGTCGCGGGTGAGATTGGAGCCCTCGACGACATCGAAGCCGACATTGCGCAGCACCCTGGCCATCGCCTTGGAATCGATCGCTGGGTTAGGGAGTTGCGGGACGTTCTTGTAGGCGGCGTTGCCGACCACGAAGGCGACGCGCTTGTCCGCGAAAGCCGCGTTGCCGCTGACGATAAATGCTGCGATTGAAATTGCTGCGATCAAGAAGCGCATGATCATTCTCCCCTGATCCAAACTTCTTCGCTGCCATCGGTTCGGCCTGAGCCGATCCGATGAGAGCAGTCTGATCCAGTTCACGGCAACGCACTGTGATCTGGATCACCCGGGGATTTCTGCTGCTCGAACCGAGCTTGAAGACGCTGCGACAGTTACTTTTCGGGCTGCTGACGCAGCGGGCAATAACGGCTGGTGACGAGCAATAACAGAGAGATTGTACCCGCGAGGGCCTGGAGTCCAGCGCGTCGCGGACAACGATTTCGAACAGGTGAGCCGGAGCTGCGCTCTGCTTTCGATGCGCGTATGAGACGGCGCTGCTTCCCGGCGGTAGGCCGCTGCCACTGGCTGGACATGCCATGGATGCCAACCCGCGCCGGCGCTAAGATCTGCCTGCAATTCGGGTGTGGTGAATGTGACCCGCATCACATCAGGGCATTTGAACCCGGCCTAGGCTCGCGGCATCAAATCGCCATCAGGCGTAACAGCGAGGACACGACAATGACCCGTTTTCATAAATTTTTTGGACTGAAGGCGATTACCCTTGCGGCCGCGCTGTCGATGACCGCGGGCCTGGCGTTTGCCGGCGACAACAACGTCTCCGCCGACCAGATCCTGAACGCGCTGAAGCCGAAGCCGGTGACCCGCGGTCTGTCCGTCGGGACGCAGGCCGACACGGCCCAGCAGGCCAAGGAATCGACCTTCCTCAACACCGTGCGCAACCGCGCGACCCGCTCGCTTTCGATGGGCGAGCGCGAGCAGATCGCCGAGCTCGCCGCGACCAAGCCGAAGATCGATCTGGAGATCCAGTTCGACTACAACTCGGCCGACATCGCCAAGACCTCGATCGCCTCCGTGCAGGCACTCGGCAAGGCGCTCTCCGATCCGGCGCTGAAAGGCTCGACCTTCGTGGTCGCCGGCCACACCGACGCAATCGGCGGCGAGGAGTTCAACCAGGGGCTCTCCGAGCGGCGCGCCGACACCATCAAGAAGTATCTGGTGCAGAACTACGGCCTCAGCGGCGGCGATCTCGTCACCGTCGGCTACGGCAAGACCAAGCTGAAGGATGCCGCCAACGGCGCCGACCCGATCAACCGCCGCGTCCAGGTCGTGAACATGGACACCAAGACGGCGTCGAAGTGATCGCCGCAATCGACAACCCGCCTGCCGCCCGAAGCGGCAGGCGGTTTTCTGTTGTCAGATCCAGCTCTGAAACAGCATCAGGCGGTTGAACGTCTGCATCGAGGTGCCGACGAATGCCGCCGAGATCGGCAGCATCACCGCAAAGCCAACGGCCGCGACGCCGACATAGGCCCACAGCAGCCACCGCGGCAGGCCGCCCCTGCGCAGGACATAGACGAGCGCCAGCGAGGCCGCACTTGCCGCCGGCAGATAGTAATAGATGAAGCCGAGCGTGCGCGGAAGCAGTGCCCAGGCGAGCCACGGGCCGAAATAGAACGCCGCGATCAGGAACGCGTCCCAGCGGCGCGTCACGATGAAGTCGCGCAGCGCGACGGCGAGCGCGAGCAGCGCCGGCCACAGCACCAGCGGATTGCCGAGAAAGACGATCGCGGAGATGTGGTCCTCGGCGATCTTGTCGAACAGGAACCAGACCGGACGCGCGAGCAACGGCCAGGACGGCCACGCGCTCATATAAGTGTGGCCCGCGATCGCGGTGGTCGTGTTGTCGGCGAAGATGCGGCGCTGCGCCTCGATCAGGTCCGACAGCGACAGCCCGTAAAGCGGCACGAAGGTCGCAAGATAGGTCACCGCCGGCAGCACCGCGAAGCACAGCGCGACATGGTGCAGCCTGAAGTCGGGCCAGAGGTCGGGCCGATACCAGTCGTCCGGCTTCGCGTCGGCAAACAGCGTGCGCCAGCTTTGCATCAGGCGGATCGCCGCGACGATGACGATGCAGACGCCGAGCGGAAACAGCCCACTCCATTTGCAGGCCGCGGCAAGACCAAACAGGGTGCCGGCGAACGCGAACAATGCGTGCGGGCGCTCTTTTCGGAATCCATGCATGAAGGCGGCAGTCGCGAGCAGGCCGAAGGCGAGCGCAAAGATGTCGAGCATCGCTATGCGCGCTTGCACGTACACCATCTGGTTCGCCGCCGCGATCAGCGCGGCGGCGATCGCGGGTCCTTGTGCGGCGAACAGTGCGAGACCGCAGAGATAGATCGCGACGATCGCGAGCGCACCGAACAGCGTCCCCGGATAGCGCCAGCCCAGTGCATTGTCGCCGAACGTCGCGATCGACAGCGCGATCAGCTCCTTTGCCAGCGGCGGATGCATCGGATTGAGCACGGACTGCGACATCACCGGTGCAATCATCTGCCGCGCCGCCGGCACATAATGCACCTCGTCGAAGACGAACTTCTCCGGCGTGGTGAGGCCGACCAGCAGCGCGAGATGCGCGACCAGGAAAATCACGACAGCAATCACTGCGCTCCGCGACATCGACGGAGCTGCACGGACTTCCAGTGGTGGTTGTGAAGATTTTTTGCGTGACAAATCTGCGTCACCCCGGGACAAAATAAACTCGCGCATTGCTTTGAACGCATTCTGCCGCAACTGTCACTAAGCATAACGCGAGTCCCGCGCCCCTTGTGATAATTCCGCCACATCGCAAGCATGCGCGATCCGGTACGATCAGGGACACATCGATCGGTTGTGAAATGAATTTGCGTTTCTTGCTTTTCCCCACAGTATTCTTGGCCGTCCTGTGCGCCGCGTCTGGCGCGCAGGCGCAGACACGCGTTGGCGAAGCGGTGCTGGTCCAGAACGAAGTGGTGCGCGTGGCCGCAACCACGACGCCGATCAATGTCGGCGACAGCATGCTGCGCGACGAGACCGTGCGCACCGGCGCCGACAGCGCGGCCCGATTCGTCATGGCCGACAGCACCAATCTGTCGCTGGGGCCGAGCGCGACCTTGAAGCTCGACCGCACCGTCTTCAACGACGAGCACAGCTATCGCGACGTCGCGATTCGCATGACCACGGGCGCGTTCCGCTTCGTCACCGGACATTCGGAGAAGACCGCCTACAAGATCACGACGCCGCTCGCGACCATCGGCGTGCGCGGCACCACGCTCGACATCCTGTCGCAGCGCGGCCGCTCCGTCGTCGTGCTCCAGGCGGGTGCGGCCAGCGTCTGCACGCTGAGCTTCCAATGCGTGCAGCTCACCCAGCCCGGCGACACCGCAATCATCACCTCGGCCGCCGGCAAGGTCAGCATTACCAAGACCAACACGCCGCCCTGGACGTTCGCAGCGAACTGCGCCGCGAATGCCGGCCTGTGCGCCGTGAACCAGTATGCGGACGCCTCGACCACCCCGCCTGCCGTCCATGACGACGGCATGCTGTGCGGGCGCTGATGATGGCCAAGCTAGGCTTCATGCGTCTCCTGATCGGCGGCATCCTGGCCGCAACCGCCGTGCTGGCGGTCGCTGCGTTCGATACGCGCCCGGCCGCAGCCCAGGTCGCCTGCGAGTCCGAGTGCGGCGGGCTGACGCCAACGCAGATCGCCCCGACCTCCACGCCGACATCGAACACACCGAACGCCTATCCGTCGCCTTATCCGAACCCATCCCCGACAGGCGCGGATTCCAGCGGCAATTCGATCAGCGGCCTCGCCGACCAGCGCTTCAACCAGATGATCACCAACCGGGTGCTCGGCACGGTGCTGCTCGGCGTCAACGAGCAGGTCAATTGCAGCGACTGCATCAGCGCGTTCGGCTCGGCCGGCTCGTTCTCGGCCGGCGTCCACGGCCGCAAGGAGCTCACCAACAACCTGTCGCTGCTCGCCGGCATTGCCTACACGCAATACAGCGAGGGCGGCTACAACATCACCAGCGCGCCGATCGGCGCATTCGCACTGCGCTACGACTTCACCGACTGGGGCTCGTCCCGGCCGTTCTTCGACATCGGCACGATCCTGACGCCGTGGGAGAAGGCGCGCTACACCCGGAATTACAACACCAGCCTCGGCCCGGTGAGTGTCACGAGCTCGACCAACGCCTCGAACTACGCCGTCTATGGCCGCGCCGGCTGGATGAGCCGCCTGTCACAGCGCGACGAGGTCGCCGCCTCCATCGAAGTCTGGCAGCTCTGGCAGCGTGTCTCCGGCTATACGGACAGCGCGGTGGCGTTCAACCCGTTCGACGCTGCAATCGCAACCGGCACCGACCGCACCAACCTGGTCAAGATCGGAGGCCAATGGACCCATCTCTACGGCAGCAATGTCGAGGCCAACATCAATGGCGGCTGGGTGCAGTCGTTCGCGGCCCATAGCGGCATCGTCGCCACCGTGACCGGCAACGGCATGGTGGTGCCGACGATCGGCAACCAGGGCTGGTTCGAATATGGCGGCCGGCTCGGCTTCCGCGTTTCCAAGGGCTGGATCGTGGACCTCTTCGCGAACGGTACGCTCGGCCCGCAGCCGGTCGGCAACACCATTCACGGCGGCGTAGGGCTGCGGATCAATTACTAGCGCAGAGATCGTAGGGTGGGCAAAGCGGAGCGTGCCCACCGCTTCTCTCTCAGTCGGGAAAGACGGTGGGCACGGCGCTGGCGCGCCTTTGCCCACCCTACGGCATCGGTCTTGACTTCACGCCGCCGACTTGCCCTCGAACGCCCGGCGCACGCCTTCGATATCGAGCTTGACCATCTTCATCATGGCCTGCATCGCGCGCCTCGCTGCTGCGGTGTCGGAGCTCGAAAAGAATTCGAACATCGCCTTCGGCACGACCTGCCAGGACACGCCGTAGCGGTCCTTCAGCCAGCCGCACTGCTCTTCCTTGCCGCCATGGGCGAGGAAGGCGTCCCAGACGCTGTCGACCTGGGCCTGGTCGTCGCACTTGATCATCAGCGAGAGCGCGTGGGTGTACTCTTTCTTCATGCCGCCGTTCAGCGCGACGAGGCGCTGACCGCCCAGCGTGAACTCGACGACGAGCACCGAGCCTTCCTTGCCGGACGGATTGTCGGCGACGTTGCGCTGAACGTGCAGGATCTCCGAGTCGGGCATGAGCGAGACATAGAAGTTCGCGGCCTCCTCGGCATTGCCGTTGAACCACAGGCATGGCGTGACCTTGGACATCGTGAATGCTCCTCTTTCGGGATTTCGATCAGGCGTGCGCCATGTCGGGCTGCGCAGGCGCGGCCGCCATGTCCACCCACGTCACGCCCCACATATGGCCGTCGGGATCCTCGAAGCTCCGCCCGTACATGAAGCTGAACTCCTCCTTCGGGCTGGGATCGGGCATGCCGCCCGCGACCACGGCCTTGCCGACGATATCGTCGACCTCGCTGCGGCTGTCCGCGGACAGGCAGAGCAGCACCTGGCTCGCGGCCCTCGCATCCATGATCGGCCTCGGCGTAAACTGGCGGAATTTGTCGTGGGTCACCAGCATGGCGAAAATGGTCTCGGAGAAGACCATGCAGGACGCCGTCTCGTCGCTGAATTGCGGGTTCTTGACCGCGCCGACCGCCTCATAAAAGGCGGTGGCGCGCTTGAGGTCGGTCACCGGCAGACTGACGAAGATCATCTTGGGCATCGGAAGCTCCTTCGAGGGGTTCCGCCCAAGGACGGACGGCCAGGCGGCCATCCGACACGGCTTCCGAATATTTTTTGGCGCTGGGCCTACTTCGTCTCGTTCGGATCCCGGTGGATGGGATCGACCCACAGCACCGTCTCGGGCTTCTCGACCGGCTCGATGTCAAGATTGATCGCGACCGCCTCGCCGTCGCTGCGCACCAGCACGCATTCCAGCACCTCGTCGGGGCTGGCGTTGATCTCCTGATGCGGTACGTAAGGCGGCACGAAAATGAAATCGCCGGGGCCGGCTTCCGCGGTGAATTGCAGGCTCTCACCCCAGCGCATACGCGCCTTGCCTTTCACCACATAGATGACGCTTTCGAGATGGCCGTGGTGATGCGCGCCGGTCTTGGCATCCGGCTTGATGCTGACGGTGCCCGCCCACAATTTCTGCGCGCCGACACGTGCGAAATTGATGGCGGCTGCGCGGTCCATACCTGCCGTCGACGGCACGTTCGTATCGAGCTGGTTGCCGGGAATGATGCGCACGCCATCATGTTTCCAGCGATCGTCGTGATCGTGATGGTGGGAATGCGTGTGGTCGTGGCCGGTCATTGGTCTTGCTTTCCGTTGGTTCCGTGCGCGGCAAGCTAACCAAAGCCGCCGCATCAAGCCATACCAAAATCGGAACGCTCATAGCCGCCCAGCGTTGCTTTCCTGAGCAAATCGCAAGGAGAGTTTCATGGGTAGCACGACCGACAAGATCAAAGGCACCACCAACGAGGCGATCGGCAAGGCCAAACAGGGCGTCGGTGAAGCCACCGGTTCCGAGCGCATGAAGGGCGAAGGCACGGTCCAGGAGGTCAAGGGCAAGGGCCAGAAGGCCATGGGTGATGCCAAGGACGCCGCAAAGGATGCGATCGACCGCGCAGCAGGGGCCGCAAAGCGCGGTACCGAGTAGGACGTCAGAGCTGAAAGCGAAAGACCGGCCACAAGGGCCGGTCTCTTGTGTTGATCTCTATCCGTCATGGCCGGGCTTGCCCGGCCATTCGCGTCCTGGCCGACGGAAGCAACAACGTGGTTGCCCGGGCGTAGGCCAGCGGAAGCGACGCCGTCCTTCGGACCGCTACGTCGCGACCTGCGGTCACTTCACCGCGAGCAATTCCACATCGAACATCAGCGTCGCGTTCGGCGGGATCACGCCGCCGGCGCCGCGTGCGCCGTAGCCGAGCTGCGGCGGGATGATCAGCGTGCGCTTGCCACCGACCTTCATCGAGGCGACACCCTCGTCCCACCCCGCGATGACGCGGCCCTTGCCGATCGGAAACTCGAACGGCTCGTTGCGATCGACCGACGAGTCGAATTTCTTGCCCTTCTGGCCGTTCTCATAGAGCCAGCCGGTGTAGTGCATCACGCAGATCTGGCCGGGCTTCGGCGAGGCGCCGGTGCCGACGACGTTATCGATGATCTGCAAGCCTGAAGCTGTGGTCATGGTCTTTCCTGCGGTCTGGGCCGAGGCCGTGGTGGAAACGAAATGCGACACGCCGCCGATCACGGTGATCGCGAGTGCCGACATCAGGGCGAGAAGCGCGCGCTGAAAACGCTGCATAAGACACCTTCCATTTGAGGCGGAAGGTGTCTAGTGGTTCATCACAGTGGTTTTGACTCTTTGGCGGCAACTGGATAGGCGCGACCGAGTTTGGCGCGGGCTTTGTCGGTTGTGAACATCCATTTGATGCGGTCTCGCGCCTTGTTTCGCTGCCGTTGCCATGCTGCGATTTCTTTTCGAAGCCTTTTGGGATCGTCGATGCGACGGCCGAGACACTGGCGCTGCAGCACGCTGATCTCGCACTCGACCATATTGAGCCAGCTGGCGTGTTTCGGGGTGTAGTGGAACTCGAGGCGGCGCAGGATGCGACGGGCCTCGGCAGGCGCAAATGCCTGATATAGCGCGCCGGCCGTATGAATCGACAGATTGTCCTGCACCACACGGATGCAGGCGGCATTGGGATAGTGGACGTCGACGAGTTCGCGCATGCAGTGCGCGTAGTCGACCGCGGCGCGGTGGTCTGTAACCTTGACATTGCGCCAGCCGCGATGCGGATCGAAGGTGACGAAGAGATTGACGGTACCGTTGCGGCGATATTCGTAATCGTAGCGCTCGCGCTGTCCCGGTTGGGCAGGGATCGGCTGGCGTACCTCGCCGATCAGCTGGACTGGGGTCTCGTCGAAGCAAACCAGGGGCCGCTCGGGATCCGGCGCCTCGGCGTAGAGATCGAGCACATCCTCCATCCGGGCGACGTATTCGCCGTCGACATGAGGAATGCACCACATATCCCGGCGCCACGGCTTGAGGTCGTTGTCGGCCAGCCGGCGGCGCACGGTCTCGCCCGACAGGCTGGCGTGATCGGTGAGCTTGACCATCGCGTCGGCCAGCAATGTCAGCGTCCAGCGTTTGCGGCCGGCGGGCGGCTTGGCGCATGCCGTCGCCACCAGCAGGGCCTCTTCCTTGCCTGTCAGCTTGCGTTCCGCGCCCGGACGCGGCTCCTCACTCAAGGCCCGCTCCAGATTGCCTTCTACGAAACGGCGTTTGGTCCGGCCGACGGTGGAAAGGCTGACCCGGACGGTTCGGGCAATCTCCGCGTCGCAGCTGCCTGAATCGGCCGCCAGCACAATCTGAGCCCGTTTGAGTTTGCGGGCGGAATGCGTGCCGCCGCCGAGCATTGCCGTCAGTTCGTCCCGCTCGGCTTGGCTCAATTCGACCCGATAACGTACATTCATGCTTCGCCTCCTTGTCGGAGGCCGGGACGAATCCAGCTATGAGTCAAAAATCAGGCGCGCACTTCACCGAGAAGCAGGGACACTATCTCGCTTTCATCCATACCTACTCGTACATGTTCGGACAGCCGCCCGCCGAGGCCGACATCCAGCGGCATTTCCGCGTCAGCCCGCCGTCAGTCCACCAGATGATCCTCACCCTCGAACGCAACGGGTTCATTCGTCGCCAGCCCGGCGTCGCTCGAAGCATCGAGATCCTCTTGCCACCCGAAAAGTTGCCTATCCTCGGATGGCTCGGTATCAAAACGTCAAAATCACTGTGATGAACCACTAG
>NZ_LSEF01000101.1 GCF_001641695.1 Bradyrhizobium neotropicale | reverse complement strand
GGGCGGATTCAACCGCTCGTCGCAACACTCGAGCAAAAGAGGTTGCGATGGAGAAGCGTGTGCGGACAGATCGTCCCCGAGAGGTCCTACGAGAAGATTATAGACCGTTCTGGACTGCGATTGCCTTGGGGCGATCGAGCGGGGATGCTGCGGTTGAGGCCGGGGTGTCGCCGTCGGTCGGAGTACGCTGGTTCCGGAGGGCGGGCGGTATGCCGCCAACACATTTGTCGCGATCGTCCAAACCTCGGTCGGAGCGCTACCTGTCGTTCGCCGAACGTGAGGAGATTGCCATCTTGCGCGCGCAGGGGCATGGGGTGCGAGCCATCGCTCGTCAGCTCGGCCGGCCTCCATGCACGATCTCCCGTGAGCTCCGTCGCAATGTGGCGCGCCGCCATGGCGCTCCAGAGTACCGGGCGACCACGGCACAATGGCATGCTGATCAGTCCGCCCGACGGCCCAAGTTTGCGAAGTTGGCAATCAACCCGACCCTGCGGGATTATGTGCAGGACAGGCTTGCCGGTATGATCGCTAAGCCAGACGGGGCGCTCCTCGTTGGCCCGAAGGTCGTGTGGAAGGGCCGCCGGGCGGTGCATCGGCAAAACCGACGCTGGGCGACGGCATGGAGCCCGGAACAGATTTCTCGGCGACTTCGGCTCGACTTTCCCGAGGATGAGACGATGCGCATCAGTCACGAGGCAATTTATCAGGCCCTTTATGTGCAGGGTCGAGGAGCTTTGCGCCGTGAACTGACGGCCTGCTTGCGCACTGGGCGGGCCTTGCGGATGCCGAGGGCGCGCGCCCGCAAAGGCAGAAGCTTCATTCCTTCCGAGATCATGATCAGTCAACGTCCGGCGGAAGCTGCCGATCGAGCTGTGCCGGGTCACTGGGAAGGTGACCTCATCATGGGCCTCGGTAGTTCCGCGATCGGCACTTTGGTGGAGCGCACGAGCCGTTTTACCATTCTGCTGCATTTGCCGCGCATGACCGGTCAGGAACAGGATGCTCGCGTGAAGAATGGACCTGCACTCGCCGGACATGGCGCTGAGGCGGTGCGAGACGCCATCACCCGCGCAATCTTCACCATGCCCGAGCGACTGCGGCGGTCTCTAACCTGGGATCAAGGAGCTGAGCTGGCTCAGCACGCGCGTCTGAAGATCGATGCAGGCGTGCAGGTCTACTTTTGCGACCCTCACAGCCCGTGGCAGCGCGGCACCAACGAGAACACGAATGGGTTGCTGCGCCAGTACTTTCCAAAGGGGACGGATCTCAGCATGCACGATGCCGATGATCTGGAGGCCGTGGCTCTTGCACTCAACACAAGGCCCCGCAAAACCCTCGGCTGGAAAACACCGGCAGAAACCCTCGACGAATTGCTCCGAGTGAGCGATACACGGAGTGTTGCGACGAGCGGTTGAATCCGCCCTGGATGCCCCGGTCAAGCCGGGGCATGACATCGAGTGTTGGTTTGCTAGCTAATCCTGCGGCTCGGACGCTGCATCCCCTTGCGCGTCGATGCGGAGCCAGCCGGAGGGCGCGAGGCGCTGCTGCGGCAGGAAGCGGGCCTTGTAATCCATCTTCTTCGAGCCTTCGATCCAGTAGCCGAGATAGACGTAAGGCAGGCCCTGGCGGCGGGCGCGGGCGATGTGGTCGAGGATCATGAAGGTGCCGAGCGAGCGGCTGACCTGGCTGGGCTCGAAGAAGGAATAGACCATCGACAGGCCGTCGCTGAGTACGTCGGTGAGTGCCACCGCGAGCAGCTCCTCGCCGCGGCCGGTGATGCCGCTGTCGGGTCCGCGCCTGCGGTACTCGATGATGCGGGTCTCGACATGGCTGTCCTCGACCATCATGGCGTAGTCGAGCACGGTCATGTCGGCCATGCCGCCATGGCGGTGTCGGGCATCGAGATAGGCGCGGAATACCGAATATTGTTCGGAGGTCGGCACCGCGCTGCGCTGCTCGCCGATGACGTCGGCGTTGCGCGCCAGCACTTTGCGGAAATTACGGGAGGGACGGAATTCATTGGCGATGACCCGGACCGAGACGCAGGCGCGGCACTGGTCGCACGCTGGCCGGTAGGCGATCGATTGGCTACGGCGGAACCCGCCATGGGTCAGGAGGTCGTTGAGGTCGCCGGCGCGGTCTCCCACGAGGTGCGTAAACACCTTGCGCTCATGCCGGCCTGGCAAATAGGGGCAGGGGGAGGGCGCCGTAAGGTAGAACTGTGGGGTGTCGCGCGAGTGCTGGGTCAAGGGACGTCGTGGGCCTCCGAAGTGGGTATCAGCATCGCGCTACGGAGGCCCCCGGTCAATCGATTAGCTCAATAGGTCCGCGCCGCATGCGAGATGGGCGCGCGAACCGAGTTGTTGATCACGACGGTTCCGAGCACGAAATCATGCAGCAGGCGTCGGCGGCCGTTGAACAGGCCGACCAGGACCACGAAGGGCGACAGGAACGAGACCGATACCCAGAACAGCACGGCATGCGTGGCGCCGAGCACGAAATAGCCGGGCGCGCCGTACCAGGTGCGCAATTCGAGATCCATAACCCGCATGCCGATCGTCGCCGACGACGGACCGCCGATGCAGGCTCCGTAATAGACGATGGCCCAGATCACCGACGCCGGCCACGCCAGCCAGAACAGCGCCCAGCCAAGGCCAAGCGTGACAACGCCGAACACGGCGATGAAGAGGTAGCCGAGGATGACCGGCACCGAGATCACGACGAGGTCGATCAGAAAGGCGAACACGCGCCGCGTCGCTACGCCGCGGAACAGTTCCGGGTGCAGATAGGGATCATAGGCATGCGGCTGCATGCCGCCGTTATTGCGCCAGCCATTGCCTGAGTCCGAATACGACATGGTCCGTCCTCTCAAGGGGAAACTCCCGTGGCAGGACATGGGAACAGGCCGTCCTCATGCCAAGGGCGCGCTGGCTTTAACAGGCGGAAATATTCCGGCGATTCCGCGGCGCCGCGGGAGGAGGCGGGAAAGGGAACGCTGGCGCAACAATCCTTGGTGTCATCCTGGCTTTCGCCACGACAACACCGGGGCTGTAGGGTGGGCCAAGGCGCGTCAGCGCCTGCCCACCACGCTTTGCCTCATATGCGCTCGGAAATTGGTGGGCACGCTTCGCTTTGCCCACCCTACGATTACTGCGCTCTGATCTTCTCCGCCGCCTTCGGCGCAAAATAGCTCAGCACGCCGTCTGCGCCGGCGCGCTTGAAGGCCAGAAGGCTCTCCATCATGGCGCGGTCGCCGTCGAGCCAGCCGTTGTTCGCGGCTGCAGCGATCATCGCGTACTCGCCCGACACCTGGTAGGCGAAGGTCGGCATCGCAAAGGTGTCCTTTACCCGCCGCACCACGTCGAGATAGGGCATGCCGGGCTTCACCATCACCATGTCGGCGCCTTCGGCGATGTCGAGCTCGACCTCGCGCAACGCCTCGTCGGTGTTGGCGCTGTCCATCTGATAGGTGCGCTTGTCGCCTACAAGCGTCTTGGCCGAGCCGATCGCGTCGCGGAACGGGCCGTAGAAGGCGGACGCGTATTTCGCCGCATAGGCCATGATCTGCACGTCGAGCAGGCCCGCATGGTCCAGCCCCTCGCGGATCGCGGCGACGCGGCCGTCCATCATGTCGGAGGGAGCGATGATGTCGCAGCCGGCTTCGGCCTGCACCAGGGCTTGGCGCACCAGCACAGCGACCGTCTCGTCATTCAGGATCTTGCCGTCGGTGATCAGGCCGTCATGGCCGTGGCTGGTGAAGGGATCGAGTGCGACGTCGCAGAGAATGCCGAGATCGGGAAACTCCTTCTTGATCGCGCGCACCGCCTGGCAGACCAGGTTGTCAGGGTTGGTGGCCTCCGATCCTTCCTCGTCGCGCAAGGAGGGATCGGTGTAGGGAAACAGTGCAATGCAGGGGATGGTGAGCTTCACGGCGCGCTCGGCCTCACGCACGGCCTGATCGACGCTGAGCCGGTCGACGCCCGGCATCGAGGCGACCTGTTCGCGCTTGTTGTTGCCGTCGATCAGGAACAGCGGCCAGATCAGGTCGTCGGTGGTGAGCACGTTCTCACGTACCATGCGCCGTGCCCATTCGGCCTTGCGATTGCGGCGCGGGCGGACGGTCAGATCGAGCGCGGGGGAGGCGACTGCGCCGCTGGAGCGCGCGACCTCGCGCAATTCGATCGGACGTCCGTATTTGATCGCCATTACTCTTCCTCCGGCTGGAATTATTCTTATACCAGCTCGCATGGTTCCCGTCACCGCGGCTTGACCTGCCGCAAGGTGATGGCAGCCGATTGATTTTGCGGGGCAAAGCAGCCAGAAGGGGCCATGTCCGAAATCTCAACCCGCGATGCGGCCCGCGACAGCGCCAGGGACAATGCCAGAGACAAGGCGATGTCGGTGGCGGCGATCTCGTCGGAGCGGCCCGACACCGACGACAACGTCTGGACGCGCCGGCTCGTGCTGTTCCTACGGGTGATGGCGCTGCTCTCGATTCTCAAGGGGCTCTATCACTGGGCGCAGGTCACCGGCTTCGTCGGCGGCGAGGACGAGGCGTTCGAGAACCAGTCGATGGCCTGGCAGGCCGCGACCGTCTACTTCGCCGTGATCGAACTCGTCGCCGCCGTCGGCCTCTGGCTTGCCACGCCCTGGGGCGCGGTGGTGTGGCTGACGACTGTGGTGTCGATGGCGGTGATCGAACTGATGTTCCCCGGCATCTACGGCGGCAGCCTCATCGTGGTCGGCGTCGAAGCCTTCATGCTCGCCGCCTATCTCGCGCTCGCCTGGATGGCCGCGCGCGAACGGCCGCCATAGAGCGCACACGAATTCAACGTACGACTTTCTCGTGCCCGGACGCAGCGCAGCACGAAGTGATGCGCTGCCGAGCCGGGGCCGATCTCTCCGCGATCTCGTTATGTGGCCTGGGTCCCGGATCTGCGCTTCGCTTGTCCGGGACACGAGTGCGGACTTGTGCGCGATTGGTTGACCGTTGGTTGCCTAAAATTCGCGGTAAGTTTTCGTTGACCAGCGTGTTCCGCCACAGCCGTTACGTGCTCGTTTCGAAACGGGGCGGAGCTGTACTGGAATGCGACAGAACCGGCGGACGGAGGGTGAACAGGACCTTGCCACGGTCAACAGACGGTTGCGAAAAGTCCTTGCAGCACAGGCTTAATCCGCAATTCACTGTCTTAAATTCATGATCTCTTTATTGTCTTATTTAAGCTGATGTTCAAACCGGCCCCTTAAGTTGCACCTATCAGGCGGGACACAAGTTTCGTCGAATAAGTGTCGATAAAAACGACAACAGGGGAAGTGTCATGATGAAAGCCGTCGCAACTGCGGCAGACACCGCAGAGCGCGTCTCCGGCCAGCAAGGC
Source organism: Bradyrhizobium neotropicale (assembly GCF_001641695.1). Lineage (GTDB taxonomy): Bacteria > Pseudomonadota > Alphaproteobacteria > Rhizobiales > Xanthobacteraceae > Bradyrhizobium > Bradyrhizobium neotropicale. The sequence goes on along the minus strand of NZ_LSEF01000101.1, from coordinate 18,758 downwards.
TCGGTGCAGACGCTCTATCTGGAAGCTTTGACTCTGGTGGAGCGGCTGCATCGCCGCCTCCTCGACGTCATCAAGGACGAGTTCGATCGCCGTGGCCGCGCCGACATCAATTCGGTGCAGGCGCTGCTGCTCTACAACATCGGCGACAAGGAGCTGACCGCGGGCGAGCTGCGCACGCGCGGTTACTATCTCGGCTCCAACGTCTCCTACAATCTGAAGAAGCTCGTCGAGCTCGGCTTCCTCGATCATCAGCGCTCGCGCGTTGATCGCCGCTCGGTGCGCATTCGCCTGACCCCGCAGGGCCAGGAAGTTCGCCGCATCGTCGATGCGCTCTACCAGAAGCATGTCAAGACGGTGGAGCAGGTCGGCGGCATCTCGGGCGATGAGTTCGCGACCCTCAACAAGTCGCTGCACCGTCTCGAGCGGTTCTGGACCGATCAGATTTTGTACCGGCTCTGAGTTCTTTCGAAGGGATCAAGGCCAAGCCGGCCCACAACAAGACCGGCAAGCCTCCCGAACGTGCCTAACTTCCCCAATCGCACCGGCCCGGCTCCGTCCGGACCGGTGCGTTTTGTCTTTTTGCAGCTGCGAAAAAAATGGCAGCGCAAGGGAACGAGTTCCCCGCTCGGCACTTATCTCTTCCGGATCGGAGGATGACGATGCTGGTCGAGCGCGGACTGGGCGTGATGAACGTGGAACTCGTCAGCGAGGCCTACGCCATCGCCGCGAACTACCTTCGCCGCTCCGGTGCGATCCCCGACACGCTCGTCACCAACGAACGCCTGCTCGAGATCATCATCAAGCTGCTCCAGCACGGCGAATTCAACAAGATCAGGCTCGCCAACAAGGCAATCACCAGGTTTGAGGCGCAGCCCCAGGCGCAAGCGGTTGCCTGATCGAGACTGCCAAAATCCGTAAAGAACCAGAGGGTGCCATGGAAGCTGCCATCGATCGCATCATGAAGACCTATGACCTGCTCGCTAACCGCACCGCGGCGGCCAGCGAGGAGGCGAGGGCGAAGGTGACGATTTACCTCAATACTTTGATGGAAGCCGGCGAGAAGGACACCCACAGGTTGACCGTCTGTGGCCTGACCTATTTGCGCCAGCTCGACGGCAGCGTGGATCCCGTGAAGGCGGGGTATACCGGGCTGTAGAGCCGCGGCGGCACCGCCCGTGTGGGGCTGAATGGTCCGAACCGGCCCTTCCTGGATGATTGACGCGCCTGCGATTCCTTATGGGCTCCGCCGTCCCAAATCCCCAAATCCCACCATATCTTGCATAAATATCGCCCCGGACCCGCAAATGCTTGGCCCGGGACGGGCGATGTGGTAGATCGCGCTCGCCGCTTCCGATCGCCACACCAGACCGCCCGTAGCCCGCCAAAAGGCTGCGGCGGTGGAGATATTCGCAAGATGACCCTCGCCAAGACCGCCTCCGCGCCCGATTCGTTTTTCACCGCCTCGCTCGAACAGGCCGACCCGGAAATCGCCGCAGCCATCAAGGGCGAGCTCGGCCGGCAGCGCCATGAGGTCGAGCTGATCGCCTCCGAGAACATCGTCAGCCGCGCCGTGCTGGAAGCGCAGGGCTCGGTGATGACGAACAAATACGCGGAAGGCTATCCGGGCGCGCGCTACTACGGCGGTTGTGAGTGGGTCGACGTTGCCGAGAACCTGGCGATCGATCGCGCCAAGAAGCTGTTCGGCGCGAATTTCGCCAACGTGCAGCCGAACTCCGGCAGCCAGATGAACCAGGCGGTGTTCCTGGCGCTGCTTCAGCCCGGCGACACCTTCATGGGTCTTGATCTCGCGGCTGGCGGCCATCTCACCCATGGCTCGCCCGTCAACATGAGCGGCAAGTGGTTCAAGGCCGCGCACTACACCGTGCGCCGCGAGGACCAGATCATCGACATGGATGCGGTGGCCAAGCAGGCCGAGCAGATCAAGCCGAAGCTGATCATCGCCGGCGGCTCGGCCTATTCGCGCGCCTGGGATTTCAAGCGCTTCCGCGAGATCGCCGATAGCGTCGGCGCGTACCTGCTGGTCGACATGGCGCACTTTGCCGGCCTCGTCGCCGGTGGTGTGCATGCTTCGCCGGTGCCGTACGCGCACGTCACCACCACCACAACGCACAAGTCGCTGCGTGGCCCGCGCGGCGGCCTGATGCTGTGGAATGACGAGACGCTCACCAAGAAGCTCAACTCGGCAATCTTCCCGGGCCTGCAGGGCGGCCCGCTGATGCATGTGATCGCAGCGAAGGCGGTCGCCTTCGGCGAGGCGCTGCGGCCGGACTTCAAGGTCTACGCCAAGAACGTCGTCGAGAACGCCAAGGCGCTCGCCGAGACGCTGAAGGGCCACGGGCTCGATATCGTCTCCGGCGGGACCGACAACCATCTGATGCTGGTCGACCTCAGGCCGAAGGGCCTGAAGGGCAACGTCTCGGAAAAGGCGCTGGTCCGCGCGGCCATCACCTGCAACAAGAACGGCATTCCCTTCGACCCCGAGACGCCCTTCGTCACTTCGGGCCTGCGCCTGGGCACTCCGGCTGCGACCACCCGTGGCTTCGGCGTTGCGGAGTTTCAGCAGGTCGGCGGCATGATCGCCGAGGTTCTCAACGCGATCGCGCAGTCATCCGACGGCAAGGCACCGCTGGTCGAAGCTGCGATCAAGGAGCGGGTCAAGGCACTCACCGATCGGTTCCCGATCTATCAGTAAGGCTGGACCAAGCGGATGCGCTGTCCGAACTGCAACAGTCTCGATACGCAGGTAAAGGACTCGCGTCCGACCGAGGACTCTTCCGTGATCCGCAGGCGGCGCGTGTGCGTCGCCTGCAATTTCCGTTTCACAACTTTCGAGCGCGTGCAGCTGCGCGAACTCACCGTGATCAAGCGCAACGGCCGCCGCGTACCGTTCGACCGCGACAAGCTGATGCGCTCGGTGCAGATTAGCTTGCGCAAGCGCCAGGTCGAGCCGGAGCGGGTGGAGAAAATGGTCTCCACCATCGTGCGCGAGCTCGAGACCGGCGGCGAAGCCGAGATCTCCTCCGAGGTGATCGGCGAGACCGTGATGGAGCATCTGCGCACGCTCGACGACGTCGCCTATGTGCGCTTCGCCTCCGTCTATCGCAATTTTCGCGAGGCCAAGGATTTCGCCGACGTGCTCGGCGAGCTCTCCGGTGAGGAGGAAGCGCGGCTCGCCGCGATCCGCAAATGATCTTCCGCATCCTGGAGGATCAGTTCGCGCAAAGGGCCCGCGAGGCCAAAGACGCCGATCGCCGCTTCATGCAGCTTGCGCTGGCGCTCGGCCGGCGCGGGCAGGGACGGACTTGGCCGAACCCAGCCGTCGGCGCGATCATCGTCAAGGACGGGGTGATCGTCGGTCGTGGCTGGACCCAACCTGGCGGGCGGCCGCATGCGGAGCCCGAAGCGTTGCGGCAGGCAGGCGAAGCGGCGCGCGGCGCCACCCTCTATGTCACGCTCGAGCCGTGCTCGCATTTCGGCAAGTCGCCGCCTTGCGCGGACGCTGTGGTCGCCGCCGGCGTCAAGCGGGTGGTGGCGGCTATCGAGGATCCCAATCCGGAAGTCGCAGGGCAGGGCCATGCGCGCTTGCGCGCGGCCGGCATCGCCGTGGATGTGGGCCTGTGCGCGGATGAGGCTGCTTTTGACCACGCCGGCCACTTCCGCCGCATCCGCGACAAGCGCCCGCATGTGATCCTGAAACTTGCGGTCTCGCCAGACGGCAAGATCGGCGCGGCCGGCGGCAAGCCGGTGGCGATCACCGGCGAAGCCTCGCGCGACCGCGTGCATCTGCTCCGCGCACAGAGCGATGCGATCCTGGTCGGTATCGGCACGGTGCTTGCGGACGATCCGCTTCTCACCTGCCGCCTGCCGGGCATGACGGCGCGCTCGCCGGTGCGCGTGGTGCTCGACCAGGCCTTGCGGATTCCGGGATCCTGCCAGCTCGTTCGTTCTGCGCGCGAGACGCCGCTCTGGGTGGTCGGCTCGGAGCTTGCAGAAGCGGCTGCGGCGACGCGCCTCGGTGCGGCCGGAGCGCAGGTCATTCGCGTCCCGCCCGGGAACGCTACAGGGCTTGATCTGCTGGCGGTGCTTCATACGCTTGCCGAGAAGGGCATCACGCGGCTAATGGTCGAGGGCGGCAGCCGCGTGGCGGCCTCGTTCGTCGCGGCCGACCTCGTCGACGACATCTGGCTGTTCCGCGGCACGGAAGAGGTTGGCGCCGATGGCGTCGATGCGCTTGATGCATTGCCCCTGTCGAAAATCACGCAGTCGCAGGCGTTCAAGGTTCATGCTAGCGAAACGTTCGACAAGGATACTCTTACCATCTACGAGCGCGCCTAATGTTCACCGGCATTGTCACCGATATCGGCGAGATCGTCAGCCTGACGCCGACCGCGCAGGGGCAGTTGCACCGCCTGCGCATTGCCTGCCGCTACGATCGCGCGACCATCGCCGATGGCGCCTCGATCGCCTGCAACGGCGTCTGCCTGACAGTGGTCGCCTCGGGCGTTGAAGGCAGCAAAACCTGGTTCGACGTCGACGCCGCCGCGGAGACGCTGGCGCTGACCACGGCGAAGCACTGGAAGGTGGGCACCAGGCTCAATCTCGAGCGCGCGCTCAAGATCGGCGACGAGCTCGGTGGCCATATCGTCGCCGGCCATGCCGACGGGATCGCGACCATCGTCAGCCGCGAGGACCTGCCCGATATGGCGCGGTTCGAGCTGCGTACGACGCGCGAGCTGGCGCGCTTCATCGCCACCAAGGGCTCGATCACGCTCGACGGTGTGTCGCTGACGATCAATACGGTGGCCGGCGTGACGTTTTCGGTGCTGATCATCCCGCACACGTTGACCGTTACGACCATCGGCGGCTGGAAGGCGGGGAGCGAGGTCAATATCGAGGTCGACCTGATGGCCCGCTACGCGGCGCGGCTGACGGAAATGAAGTGATGGTGACTAAAGATCCTCATGCGTGGGCTTGACCCGCGCATCCATCCTCTTAAGAGGTCTTGACCCGTTGGTTTGCCGGGGCAGGCCCGGCAGTGACAGAGTAGGCTTACAATGGCAGACGCGCGGCGCGCACCCCTGAAGGACCTGACCGACATTTCCGGCGCGCGCGCGCTGATCGTCGAGGCACGGTTCTATGACGATCTCCAGGATGCGCTGCTGGAAGGCGCGGTCGCCGAGCTGAAGGCGGCCGGCCTGACCCATGACGTGATCACGGTTCCCGGTGCGCTGGAGATTCCGGCGGCGATCGCCATCGCGGTCGACGCGGCCGTGGCGAACGGCAAGCCCTATGACGCGGTGATCGCGCTCGGCTGCGTCATCCGTGGCGACACCATCCATTTCGAGATCGTCTCGCAGGAATCGTCGCGCGCGCTGATGGATATCGCGGTTGCGCGGAAACTGCCGCTCGGTAACGGCATTCTCACCGTCAACACCGAGGCGCAGGCCTGGGCACGGGCGCGGGCAAGCGAACTCAACAAGGGCGGCGATGCCGCGCGGGCCGCACTGGCCATGCTGCGCATCAAACGCCGCCTGGCACGAGCCTGACACATGGCTGACAACGGCAAAAAGCAGGCCGGCGGTCTGGAGAAGAAGGCGAACCGGCGCGGCGCGGCGCGGCTCGCCGCGGTCCAGGCGCTGTACCAGATGGACATTGCCGGCGCCGGCATCAACGACATCTTCGCCGAGTTCGAGAGCCACTGGCTTGGCAACGAGGTCGAGGGCGACACATATCTGCCCGCGGAAGCGGCTTTCTTCCGCGACGTCGTCTCGGGCGTCGTGCGCGATCAGAAGAAGCTCGATCCCTTGATCGACGACGCGTTGTCGAAGGGCTGGCCGCTCAAGCGCATCGAAGCGATCCTGCGCGCGGTGCTGCGGGCAGGGGCCTATGAGCTACAGCACCGCAAGGATGTACCGGGCCGTGTCGTGGTCTCCGAATATGTCGACGTCGCCAACGCCTTCGTCGACCGCGAGGAAACCGGCATGGTGAACGCGGTGCTCGACCAGATTGGCCGCCAGTTTCGCGGTGACGAGTTCGGGCGGGGGTAGGTGTCGGCGAGGGCGGTCGATTGAAGCAATACGCCAGCCCCATATTCCTCTGTCATGCCCCGCGAAGGCGGGGCATCCAGTACGCCGCGGCCTATCGATTTCACGCGATCGTCTCTGGAATACTGGATCGCCCGGTCAAGCCGGGCGATGACACCTGTGTTTGGGGCTGGAGCTGATGGCAAACTCGCACAATCCCTCCGGCGAAGACTCCCTCATCGCGCGCTATTTCAAGCCGCTGGCGACCGATCCGGGCGCGTTCGGTCTCGTCGATGATGCGGCGATCCTGAGATCATCCGGCGAGGATATCGTCGTCACCACCGACGCCGTGGTCGAGGGCGTGCATTATCTTGCCGACGATCCGCCCGGCACGATCGCGCGCAAGGCGCTGCGGGTGAACCTGTCGGACCTCGCCGCCAAGGGGGCGGTGCCGGCCGGCTTCGTGCTCACGTTGGCGCTGCGCAGCAAGGAGGACATCTGGCTCAGGCCCTTCGCGGACGCGCTCGGCGAGGACGCCAAGGCGTTCGCATGCCCGCTGCTCGGCGGCGACACTGTGTCGACGCCGGGGCCGCAAATGATCTCGATTACCGCATTCGGCCGCGTGCCACAGGGCCGGATGGTCGGCCGCACCGGCGCGAAGCCCGGCGACCGCATCCTGGTGACGGGAACGATCGGCGATGCCGCGCTCGGCCTCGACGTCCTCAAGGGCGGGGTAATCGCCCAGGCGCTGGCCTCCGATCTGCATGCGCGAGAGATGCTGACCTCGCGCTATCGCGTGCCGCAGCCGCGCAACGCGCTGGCACTGGCCGTGCGCGAGCATGCGACCGCAGCAATGGATGTCTCCGACGGGCTGGCCGGCGATCTGACCAAGCTCTGTGCCGCGTCAGGCGTCTCGGCGATCATTGAGGTTGCGAGCGTTCCGCTGTCGGCGGCGGCCGCAAGCCTGGTGGCGCGCAACGCCGTTGGCATTGAGATGCCGCTCGCCGGAGGCGACGATTATGAGGTGCTGTGCACCGTTCCAGCCGCGCGGAGCGATGCGCTGGTTACCGCGGGGCGGGCGGCCGGCATTGCGGTCACGGCGATCGGAACGATCGTCGAAGGCTCCGAGCGGCCGCGTTTCCTGGATAGCCAGGGCAAGGAACTGGCGCTGAAGCGACTGTCCTACAGCCACTTCTAGGAATGTCTCCAGACCGGGCGCCTGCGCCCTAAATACCTGCCGAGATCGCCTTTTTCGGCCGCTTCCGGCGTTGCACCATCAAGTTGATTTTGGCAAGCTCGTGACCGACTGGGGCCGCCCCTTCGGGCAAGGGGTGGCCCTGTTCAGCATCAAGGCGCCGCTCCGCACGACGGAAAAACACAAAGGCGCCGGGGGTACATCAAGGATCTGAGGCAAAAAATCACATGACAGCATTATGGTTGATAGTGCTCTGCGGAGTGCTTTCCGTCGTCTACGCGATTTGGGCGACGTCTTCGGTGTTGGGTGCGGATGCGGGGTCACCGCGCATGCAGGAGATCGCGGGAGCAGTGCGCGAAGGCGCACAGGCCTACCTGCGGCGCCAGTACACCACGATCGGTCTCGTCGGCATCGTCATCTTCGTGCTGCTTGCCTATTTCCTCGGACTCTATGTCGCGATCGGTTTCGCTATCGGCGCTATCCTGTCGGGGGCGGCCGGCTTCATCGGCATGAACGTCTCGGTTCGCGCCAATGTGCGCACCGCGCAGGCCGCGACGACGTCGCTGGCCGGTGGCCTCGAACTCGCCTTCAAGGCCGGCGCGATCACCGGTCTGCTGGTCGCCGGTCTCGCGCTGCTCGGCGTGACCCTGTATTTCGGCTTCCTGACCTATTCGCTCAAGCTGGCTCCAGACAGCCGCACCGTGGTCGACGCCATGGTGGCGCTCGGTTTCGGTGCCTCGCTGATCTCGATCTTCGCGCGTCTCGGCGGCGGCATCTTCACCAAGGGTGCGGACGTCGGCGGCGACCTCGTCGGCAAGGTCGAGGCGGGCATTCCGGAAGACGATCCGCGCAACCCGGCGACAATCGCCGACAACGTCGGCGACAACGTCGGTGACTGCGCCGGCATGGCCGCCGATCTGTTCGAGACCTATGCGGTGACCGCGGTTGCCACGATGGTGCTCGCGGCGATCTTCTTCGCCAAGACGCCGATCCTCGCCAACATGATGACGCTGCCGCTCGCGATCGGCGGCATCTGCATCATCACCTCGATCATCGGCACCTTCTTCGTGAAGCTCGGGCCGAGCCAGTCGATCATGGGCGCGCTCTACAAGGGCCTGATCGCAACCGGCATCCTGTCGCTGATCGGCATCGCGGGGGTGATCTACTACCTGATCGGCTTCGGCAAGCTCGACGGTGTCGAGTACACGGGCACGGCGCTGTTTGAATGCGGCGTTGTTGGCCTGATCGTCACTGCGGCGATCATCTGGATCACCGAATACTACACCGGCACCGACTACCGCCCGGTGAAGTCGATCGCCCAGGCTTCGGTGACCGGCCACGGCACCAACGTGATCCAGGGCCTTGCCGTCTCGATGGAGGCGACCGCGCTGCCCGCGATCGTCATCATCGCCGGAATCCTGGTCACCTACAGCCTTGCTGGTCTGTTCGGCATCGCGATCGCGACCGCCACCATGCTGGCGCTGGCCGGCATGATCGTGGCGCTCGACGCCTTCGGTCCCGTCACCGACAATGCCGGCGGCATCGCCGAGATGGCGGGCCTGCCGAAGGAGGTGCGCAAATCGACCGACGCGCTCGACGCGGTCGGCAACACCACCAAGGCGGTGACCAAGGGCTACGCGATCGGCTCCGCCGGTCTCGGCGCCTTGGTGCTGTTCGCGGCGTATAACCAGGACCTCAAGTTCTTCGTCGCCGGGTCCGCGCAGCATACCTACTTCGCGGGCGTCAATCCGGACTTCTCGCTGAACAATCCGTACGTCGTGGTGGGCCTGCTGTTCGGTGGTCTCTTGCCTTACCTGTTCGGCGCGATGGGCATGACCGCGGTGGGCCGTGCGGCCGGCGCGATCGTCGAGGAAGTGCGGCGCCAGTTCCGCGAGAAGCCGGGCATCATGCAGGGCACCGACAAACCGGACTACGGCAAGGCGGTCGACCTTCTGACCAAGGCGGCGATCAAGGAGATGATCATCCCCTCGCTGCTGCCGGTGCTGTCGCCGATCGTCGTCTACTTCCTGATCTACGCGATTGCGGGCGGCGGAGCGGCCGGCAAGTCGGCGGCGTTCTCGGCGGTGGGCGCGATGCTGCTCGGCGTGATCGTGACGGGCCTGTTCGTCGCGATCTCCATGACCTCGGGCGGCGGCGCCTGGGACAACGCCAAGAAGTACATCGAGGACGGCCATTTCGGCGGCAAGGGCTCTGACGCCCACAAGTCCGCCGTCACCGGCGACACCGTCGGCGATCCTTACAAGGATACGGCCGGTCCCGCAGTGAACCCGATGATCAAGATCACCAACATCGTGGCGCTGTTGCTGCTGGCGATCCTCGCGCACTGAGCGGCGACGTAGGTGCAAATCAAAGCCCCGCGGCGCGAGCCGCGGGGTTTTTGTTTCTGTCTTGGCAACGATTCCGATGGTTGCTCCCTCAACCTGAGGAGCGCGGAACGCGCGTCTCGAAGGATGAAGGCCCGCTGGTGGCCCTCGTGCTTCGAGAGGGCCGCTGCGTGGCCTCCTCAACATGAGGGAGAGGGACCGGAGCGAACGGCTCGCCTACTGCACATCCATCTGGAGGCCTTCCTTCTGGATGATGCCCGCGAACTTCTTTGTCTCGGCGTCCACGAAATCGGCGAACTGCTGCGGGGTGCCGTAGTCGGCGCGGGCGCCCATGGCGGCAATCTGCTTCTTGATGTCGTCGCGCTCCAGCATCGCCTTGACCTGGAGGTTCAATGCCTCGAGCACCGGGGCGGGGACGCCCTTCGGCAGGAAGACCGAGAACCAGGACGACACGTCGAAATTGGCGAGCTCCGGCGCGGACTCGCGCATGGTCGGCAGGTTCGGCGCAAGGTCGCTGCGGTCGGTCGTGGTGACGCAGAGGCCGTTCAGCGTGCCGTTCTGCACCTGCGGCAGGCTCGGATAGAGATTGTCGAACAGGATCTGGATGTCGCCGGCGAGCGCAGCCTGGAGCGCGGGACCGGCGCCGCGGAACGGGATGTGCGTCATCTTCAGCCCCGTCAGCTGCAGGAACCAGGCGCCGGTGAGGTGCGGGCTCTGGCCGACGCCGGACGAGGCGTAGCTGAGCTTGTCCGGATTGGCCTTGAGGAAGGCAATCAGCTCGGCGACCGACTTGATGCCGGTCTTCGGATGCGCCGAGACGATGTTCGGGATCCGGATCATGTTGGAGACAGGCTGGAGCTGGTTCGGCTTGTAGGAGAGGTTCTTGAAGATGCTGTAAGCGATCGCGTTCGGTCCGGGATTGCCGATCAGGATGGTGTGGCCGTCGGGCTTGGCGCGCGCAACCTCGGCCGTGCCGATCGTGCCGCCACCGCCGGAGCGATTCTCCACGATGGTCGACTGGCCCCAGGCGGTTTGCAGGTGAGCGGCGAGCAACCGGCCCATGACGTCGGTCGAGCCGCCAGCCGCCGCCGGGACGATGAGGCGGACGTTCTCGGTCGGCTTCCAGTCCGCAAGACTCGATCGCGGCAGGATGGCTGCAGCCGACAGACCGGCGGACCCGGCGAGCACGCGACGGCGGGACAACAACTTGTTCGGCACGAATCCACTCCCTGCTTCTTGTTTTGCAGGGAGCGTAGGGAACCCGCCGCACAACGGCAAGTCGCACGCGGCGGCAAGTGCCGCGCCGAGGGCGGCACGACGCCGCAGGCCAAACCTAGGCGCGAGGCCTCAGTTGAAGCTCAGCAGCTTGAAGATCGGCGTGAGGTAGCTCATCTCCTGGCCCGAGGTCGGCGTGGTGCGGCTGATGAAGTCGAAGATCTTGCCGTCCTGCAGACCGTAATTCGCAAGCCGGCGCACACGCCGATTCTTGTCGAAATAAATAGCGATCACGCGCTGGTCGACGACCCTCTGGTTCATGAAGGCGACCATGCGCTCGGAGCGCTGGGAGATGTAGTAGAACACTTCACCGTCGAGGGTGGCGACCGTCGAGGGCGTGCCCATCACGATCAGCACCTGGTCCTGGCTCGCGCCGATCGGAATCTGCTCGAGCGCGCCGGGCGGCAGGATGTAGCCCTTCTGGAATTGCTCGCCGGTGCAGCCTGCAAGCGCGGCTCCGACGAGGGCCGCGGCCGCGAACAGGCGTAGCGCACGCCGGCGTGTGTGAAGGCCGCGCGGCTGGTCCGCGTGCGGGCAGGTCTGGTTTGTTATCGTCATTGCGGAACTGATTCCGTCCCCTTGCGTCGCGCGAGGCGCTGAAGTACCGGGCGGAGGCTGCGATTGCAACACACGCGCGCCCCCTTGCGGAGCCCACAATGGTTTGGCCGTTCAATCACTTCAGGAAACCCCGGCTAGCCCCGCGCGGCACCATTGAAGCCATCTATGGCATGATCGTGACGCAGGCGCGAGAACCCATATTTTACCGGGAGTTGGGCGTCCCCGATACGGTTAACGGCCGATTCGACCTGTTGCTGCTGCATTTGTGCCTGTTGCTGCGGCGCCTGCGGGCCGCCCGGGACGGCGCGGCACTGTCTCAGGCGCTATTCGACCGCTTCTGCGAGGACATGGACGACAATCTGCGCGAGATGGGCATCGGCGACCAGACCGTCCCGAAGCGTATGCGCGCCTTCGGCGAGGCCTTTTATGGCCGGGCGCAGGCCTATGACCGGGCGATGGAGGAGGGCAGCGAGGCGCTGGCAGCGGCGATTTCAAAGAATATCTTGAATGGCACCGGGATGGAGCAGGCGCGCCAGCTTGCCGCTTATGCCGGGGCCACCGAGGCTGATCTCGGCCGGGCCGACGAGTCGGCACTTCTGCTCGCATCATTCAGATTTCCACAACCGCTTCGGGAGGAGGCGACGACATGAACCGACCGGACGCCGGATTCGACCCAGACCCCTGGCGCGCGCCCGTGATCGTCGCGCAAATCCCGGACGCCGGGCTGCACCGCGAGCTGGAGGCATCGGTCGCGCAGCGGCAGGCCTTGGCCGATATCGCGGGGCTGCGCGAGATTCTGTCCGCTCATGCCGCCTTCGACCTGACGCCGAAAAGTGGCGGGCGGATCCATGTCACGGGCCAGATCCGGGCCCGGATCGGCCAAACCTGCGTGGTGACGCTGGAGCCGATCGAGAACGACATCGACGAGGAGATCGACCTGATGTTCGCGCCCGAGGCCGAGGCGCGGCGGCTGGCCGATCTGATCGAGGAGGGGCAGGACAGCGAGGAACCCCCGGAGGTCGCCGACCCGCCGGAGGCAATCGTGGGCGGAATCATCGACCTAGGCCGGCTCGCCACCGATGTGATGTTCCTGGCGATCGATCCCTATCCCCGCAAGCCGGGCGCCGTGTTCGAGACCGATGTCACCGCTCCCGATCCGGAAGACCGTCCCTTTGCGGCGCTGAAGGCGCTTCAGGAGAGGAAAAAAGACCAATAGGCGCGCCTGCCGGGCCACCTCGCCTTGCGATCCGGCGTGAGGCGATTGCAGGGATGCTTTGAGAGATCAGACTATCTATATGATTTTTAAGTATTTTCGAGAGATTGGCGGCTTTGCGGCCGGATCGCCCGGGATACAAAAGACTGGGGGCAAGAGGTTGTTTCGGGATGACAAAACGCTATTGTCGCGCCCCGGTCCGGGTGCGGCGTGGCGCTTGACCGATCGCCATCTTGGTGGCGAAGCCATATTGCGGCCCCGCTAGTTCACGACCGCACGAGACCAGGTTTCCGGGACGCTTATGCCAAGCAAGGTTCGCATTGCGCTTGACGCCATGGGGGGCGATGTCGGCGCCCCCGTGGTCATTCCCGGCGCCGCCATTTCGCTTGGCCGGCATCAGAATACCGAATTCCTGCTGGTCGGAGACCGCGCCAAAATCGAGCCTGAACTCGACAGGCACCCCGAGCTCAAGGCCGCCTCCAGGGTCATCCATACCGATGTCGCCGTCAGCATGGAGGACAAGCCGAGCCAGGCGCTGCGGCGCGGCCGCAGGACATCCTCGATGTGGCTCGCCATCGATGCGGTCAAGAAGGGCGAGGCGGATGTCGCGGTCTCGGCCGGCAATACCGGCGCGCTGATGGCGATGTCGCGCTTCAACCTGCGCACGCTGCCGGGCATCGACCGTCCGGCGCTCGCGTCGCCCTGGCCGACCATGCGTGGCTATTCCGTGGTGCTCGATCTCGGCGCCACCATCGGCGGCGACGCGGAGCACCTGGTGGCGCTCGCAGTCATGGGCGCAGCGATGGCGAGCGTGTTGTTCAACAAGCCGCGTCCCACGGTCGGCCTGCTCAATATCGGGGTCGAGGAGGTCAAGGGCCACGAGGAGATCCGCGAGGCCGGGGAAAGGCTGCGCGCGCTGAACCTGCCGCAGCTCGACTATATCGGCTTCGTCGAGGGGGACGGCATCGGCAAGGGATTGGCCGATGTGATCGTCGCCGAGGGCTTCAGCGGTAATATCGCGCTCAAGGCCGCCGAGGGCACCGCGCGGCAGATAGCGGACATTCTCCGCAACGAGCTCCAGCGGAGCTGGATGTCGAAGCTCGGCTATCTCTTCGCGCGGAGCGCCTTCCGAACCCTTCGCGACAAGATGGATCCGAACAAATCCAACGGCGGCGTGTTCCTCGGATTGAACGGCGTCGTGATCAAGAGCCACGGTGGAACCAACGCCGAAGGCTTTGCCTATGCGATCGATGTTGGCTATGAGATGGTCCAATACGATCTCCTGAACAAGATCAATCAGATGCTCAACCGCGACGGGGGTGCGCTGGTGTCAGTGCCAACCGAGCCGGAGGATGTTTCGTGACTCAAATTCGTTCGGTCGTGCTGGGCTGCGGCAGCTATCTGCCGGGGCAGGTCGTGACCAATGCGCAACTCGCCGAGCGCATCGACACGTCCGACGAGTGGATCGTGCAGCGCACCGGCATTCGCGAGCGGCACATTGCGGCTGACGGCGAATTCACCTCGCATCTCGCGATCAAGGCAGCTCAGGCCGCGCTCACTGACGCCGGCGTGGACGCGCAGTCGATCGAGCTGATCGTGCTGGCGACCTCGACGCCGGACAACACATTTCCGGCGACCGCGGTCGCGGTGCAGCACGGGCTCGGCATCAATCATGGCGCGGCCTTTGACCTCCAGGCGGTGTGCTCGGGCTTCGTGTTCGCACTCGCCACCGCCGACAATTTCCTGCGCACCGGCGCCTACAAGCGCGCACTGGTGATCGGTGCGGAGACCTTCTCTCGCATCCTCGACTGGAACGATCGCGGCACCTGCGTCCTGTTCGGCGACGGCGCCGGCGCGGTGGTGCTGGAGGCGCAGCAGCAGCCGGGCAAGGCTGCGACAGATCGCGGCGTCCTGACCACGCATTTGCGCTCGGACGGCCGACACAAGGCCAAGCTGTTCGTCGATGGCGGACCGTCCTCGACCCAGACCGTCGGTCATCTGCGCATGGAGGGCCGCGAGGTCTTCAAGCATGCGGTCGGCATGATCACCGACGTGATCGTCGACGCGTTCGAGGCCACCGGCCTCAATGCCGAAGATATCAATTGGTTCGTGCCGCATCAGGCCAACAAGCGAATCATCGATGCGTCCGCACACAAGCTTCATATCGCACCGCAAAAGGTGGTGCTGACGGTCGACCGTCACGGCAACACCTCGGCGGCCTCGATCCCGCTGGCGCTCTCGGTTGCGCGCAAGGACGGCCGCATCAAGCGCGGCGATCTCGTTCTGCTGGAAGCGATGGGCGGCGGCTTCACCTGGGGCTCTGCACTCGTGCGCTGGTAGCCACAGTCGATAAAATTTTGCCGGAATCATCTCCGATTATCGATGCTTCTGCATTGATGAGCGGTGTTGACCGCCGTATCGTAACCTCCTAATTTTAGACAACAATTGTTCGCCGTGATGTGGGGCAGGGCGATGACCGAGACTAGTAAAACCGTAACGCGTGTTGATCTCTGCGAAGCCGTCTACCAGAAGGTGGGCTTGTCGCGCACGGAGTCGTCTGCGTTCGTGGAACTCGTGCTGAAGGAGATCACCGACTGCCTGGAGCGGGGCGAGACGGTGAAGCTGTCCTCGTTCGGCTCTTTCATGGTGCGTAAGAAGGGCCAGCGTATCGGCCGCAATCCGAAGACCGGTACGGAAGTGCCGATCTCGCCGCGCCGGGTGATGGTGTTCAAGCCGTCTGCGATCCTGAAGCAGCGGATCAACTCCCAGCACCGCGGCAATGGCGATGCCAGCAAGGCTCAACCGGAGGCGTAATCGCCCGCACGGAGGATTTTGCATTTGGACAAGGCGCCGGATGCGTTCCGCACCATCAGCGAGGTAGCCCAGGAACTCGACATTCCGCAGCATGTGCTGCGCTTCTGGGAGACCCGCTTCTCGCAGATCAAGCCGATGAAGCGCAGCGGCGGCCGCCGCTATTACCGTCCCGACGACGTCGACCTGCTCAAGGGTATCCGCCGGCTCCTTTACGGAGAGGGCTACACCATCCGCGGGGTGCAGCGGATCCTGAAAGAGCATGGCGTCAAGTCGGTGCAGGGCCTTGCCGACAGTTCGGCTGCGGTCTCGTTCGGGGCGATCGAGGACGCCATCGGCCAGAGCCTGATGGAGCCGGAGGACGAGGCGCCCATCCAGGGCGTCGCCGACACCGATGACGACGATTATCAAGGCGAGGAGGAGGAAGGCATCGATTTCCGATTCGCGGAGATCGACGACGAGGAGATCCTCACCACCTTCCGCAAGGGCGGGACCGACCGCGGCGGCACCAGCGCCGCCGACCGGGAGCGGCTGGAACGGGTGCTCAGCGACCTCGTCGCCTGCCGGGAATTGCTCGATCAGGCGCTGAGGGACGGCTGAGGAGATTTCGGGGCCTTTGCCGCAGTTCCGGGGCACGAGACGGATAGCAAAATGGTACGGCTCGCCTTGCGCAAAGCGGCGATCCTAGCTAATGGAACGACATTCGGAGCGTGGCGCAGCCCGGTTAGCGCACTAGTCTGGGAGACTAGGGGTCGGAGGTTCAAATCCTCTCGCTCCGACCATTTTGCTCAATAACAGCACGCATATTCTAGGGCGGTTGGTTTGCCACTAACCGCCCTTTGCCAATTCTGTTCGCAGAATTGACATCGGCTTTGGGGACTAAAGGCCGGGCTCGGGTTCATAACCTCCAACAAACTGACCGCCGGTCACGCCCGACGGCCTCTTTCGTCGCCGACGGCGTTACCGAGGCGCGAAAAGGAAGTTGTTGCAATAGCCTTCCTTCTTCCAAAACCACTCGCCATCCCGGCGCTGGTGAATGGCCTCAGCGAACATTGAGACCGGCAGCAACCGTCCGGCGGACACAAAGCGCCCGTCATACCCACGCGATTGCAGGAAGGAGAGCACGGTGCTCACCGATGCGTCGCCAAGGTGGCGCCCCTCGCACTCGAACAGCAAAAGCGGCCTGTCTCGATCGAGTATCCGCGTGGCGCCGCGGAAAACATCGAGCTCGGCTCCCTCGACGTCGACTTTCAAGAAGGACACCCGCTCCGATGCCGGAAAGAAGTCATCAAGCGCGACCACTGGAACGGTCGCCTTGGTGAATGCGAGGTCGGCCACGGCGGACCGGTTGAGCGAGGCGCCCGGCTGATGGCCGTCCGGGATGAAGAGAGGAAGAAGGCCCGGTGCCGCAGAGACGGCCTTGGCTTCGACCTGGACATTGTGCAGGCCGATCGAGGCACAGGTGCGCGCGAGGCGCGCGGCCAGATCTATTTGCGGCTCGAAAGCAACCACGCGGCCGCCGCGGCACCAGCGCGACAACCAAAGGGTAAAGCTTCCCTTGTTCGCGCCGACGTCGCAGGCGATCCCGGCCCGATGGGCGATATGCGATCGAACAATCGAAAGCTCGGCCCTGTGATCCCGGAACCGTGTCTTGAGAGACCGGACGAAAAAACGAGAGATTTCGGCGAGGGATGCCCCAGCTTCATCCATTGGTGGTGCCCCTTAAGTTGCAACCCGCATGCATGTCACGAATTCATTTGCCACAATAAATAGAAGCGCAACCGGTTTCGGTGGCCTTGGTTTGGTCTTTGCCACAAAGACAGCGAGTGCCCGCGCCTGGGAGACTAGTGGTTCATCACAGTGGTTTTGACTCTTTGGCGGCAACTGGATAGGCGCGACCGAGTTTGGCGCGGGCTTTGTCGGTTGTGAACATCCATTTGATGCGGTCTCGCGCCTTGTTTCGCTGCCGTTGCCATGCTGCGATTTCTTTTCGAAGCCTTTTGGGATCGTCGATGCGACGGCCGAGACACTGGCGCTGCAGCACGCTGATCTCGCACTCGACCATATTGAGCCAGCTGGCGTGTTTCGGGGTGTAGTGGAACTCGAGGCGGCGCAGGATGCGACGGGCCTCGGCAGGCGCAAATGCCTGATATAGCGCGCCGGCCGTATGAATCGACAGATTGTCCTGCACCACACGGATGCAGGCGGCATTGGGATAGTGGACGTCGACGAGTTCGCGCATGCAGTGCGCGTAGTCGACCGCGGCGCGGTGGTCTGTAACCTTGACATTGCGCCAGCCGCGATGCGGATCGAAGGTGACGAAGAGATTGACGGTACCGTTGCGGCGATATTCGTAATCGTAGCGCTCGCGCTGTCCCGGTTGGGCAGGGATCGGCTGGCGTACCTCGCCGATCAGCTGGACTGGGGTCTCGTCGAAGCAAACCAGGGGCCGCTCGGGATCCGGCGCCTCGGCGTAGAGATCGAGCACATCCTCCATCCGGGCGACGTATTCGCCGTCGACATGAGGAATGCACCACATATCCCGGCGCCACGGCTTGAGGTCGTTGTCGGCCAGCCGGCGGCGCACGGTCTCGCCCGACAGGCTGGCGTGATCGGTGAGCTTGACCATCGCGTCGGCCAGCAATGTCAGCGTCCAGCGTTTGCGGCCGGCGGGCGGCTTGGCGCATGCCGTCGCCACCAGCAGGGCCTCTTCCTTGCCTGTCAGCTTGCGTTCCGCGCCCGGACGCGGCTCCTCACTCAAGGCCCGCTCCAGATTGCCTTCTACGAAACGGCGTTTGGTCCGGCCGACGGTGGAAAGGCTGACCCGGACGGTTCGGGCAATCTCCGCGTCGCAGCTGCCTGAATCGGCCGCCAGCACAATCTGAGCCCGTTTGAGTTTGCGGGCGGAATGCGTGCCGCCGCCGAGCATTGCCGTCAGTTCGTCCCGCTCGGCTTGGCTCAATTCGACCCGATAACGTACATTCATGCTTCGCCTCCTTGTCGGAGGCCGGGACGAATCCAGCTATGAGTCAAAAATCAGGCGCGCACTTCACCGAGAAGCAGGGACACTATCTCGCTTTCATCCATACCTACTCGTACATGTTCGGACAGCCGCCCGCCGAGGCCGACATCCAGCGGCATTTCCGCGTCAGCCCGCCGTCAGTCCACCAGATGATCCTCACCCTCGAACGCAACGGGTTCATTCGTCGCCAGCCCGGCGTCGCTCGAAGCATCGAGATCCTCTTGCCACCCGAAAAGTTGCCTATCCTCGGATGGCTCGGTATCAAAACGTCAAAATCACTGTGATGAACCACTAG
>NZ_LSEF01000100.1:299819-306718 GCF_001641695.1 Bradyrhizobium neotropicale | reverse complement strand
TGAGCGGCCCGAGACATAGGTGACAGAACGTACCGGACACATGGGTTACACTTTCCGCTTTTGTTCTGCGGGAGGTGTGGATGCCGTGGAAAGCGAGTTCGGTAATGGAAGAGCGCCTTCGCTTTGTCGCCCGGCTTCTGGATGGAGAAGCCATGGCCGAGGTCTGCCGGGAGTTCGGCATCTCCCGCAAAACTGGCTACAAGATTTTCGATCGTTACAAGGAGCACGGGCTTGAAGCGTTAAGCGACCGCTCCAGGCGGCCGATCCGTTACGCCAACCAGCTCCCGCAGCAGGTCGAGACCCTGATCGTTCGGCTGAAGGGCGAGAAGCCACACTGGGGCGCCCGCAAGATCCGCGAGCTCCTGGTGCGACGGCTCGACGGCGACGTCCGGGTGCCGGCCAAAAGCACCATCCATGCGATCCTCGACCGCCATGGCCTGGTCAAGCGCGGCTGCGTGCCGCGCCACCGCGCGCACGGCACGCCGCTGTCGCAGGGCACGCTTGCCAACGATCTGTGGTGTGCCGACTTCAAGGGCGAGTTCAAGCTCGGCAATGGCCGATACTGCTATCCGCTGACCGTCACCGACCATGCCTCGCGCTTCCTGCTGCTCTGTGAAGCGCTGGATTCCACGCGGGAAGATCCTGCCATTACTGCCTTTGAACGGCTGTTCCGCGAGCGCGGTCTGCCCTTTGCCATCCGCTCCGACAATGGCGTGCCCTTTGCCAGTCCAAACGCGCTGTTCAACCTCTCGAAGCTGTCGGTGTGGTGGCTCAGACTCGGCATTGCGATCGAACGCATCAAGCCGGGCCATCCGCAGCAGAACGGCCGTCACGAGCGCATGCATCTCACGCTGAAGAAGGAGGCCACCCGGCCGCCGGGGTTCAACAGCTTGCAGCAGCAGGCACGCTTCGATGCCTTCCTCCGCGAGTTCAATTCTGAACGTCCCCACGAGGCGCTCGACATGAAGTGCCCCGGAGAGCTCTACACAGCCTCAACCCGCCGCTACGATGGTCTGCCGGAACTCACATATCCGTTCCACGACCGCGACGGTGTCATCACCGCCTGCGGCCGCCTCTGCCTCCATCGCAAGAAGATCAACATCTCCACCGTGCTGGCCGGCCAGAAGCTCGGCATCAAGGAAGTCGACGACGGCATTTGGCTCGTCAGCTTCATGCATTACGATCTCGGTTACTTCGACCTCGAGCAAAAGACCTTGCAACCCCTCGACAACCCGTTCGGCCCGAAGCCCGCCACCCATGTCTCAAGTACGGCCTCGGCGCTCTGACCGAGACGCGCTTTCCTGCATTCTTGGCATGGTGGCCAGTTGCTTGGCCGCGCTGAGCCGTCACCCCCCCGAAGCCCGCAGGGGCGCGGCCTTTGCCGCGCGGGGTTGACGGCGAAAGCGCGGACCGAGCAATAATGGTCATGCCATGAACGCGTCTCGCCGTAACACACCAAATCGGATGCGTTGCGCGTCGGCGGGATCGACCTGGAGTAAATGACCTTGCAACCAATCGGCAACCCGCTCGGCACGAGGTTGTCACCTATGTCTTAGGTACGATCTGTTACCGATGTCTTCGGTCTGGACATGTTGAGCGCTGGTGCCGCAAGAGGGACTCGAACCCCCGACCCCGTCATTACGAATGACGTGCTCTACCAACTGAGCTATTGCGGCGGACCCTGCCGGGGCCGGGCGAAGCCGGTCCCGATACGCGCGCTCCTGATATCGGGCATGGCCCGAATTGGCAAGGACAAGCGGCGTGCGAAATGCGGCTCAAGCGCCCCAGCGGGACCAGAATCCGCGCCAGCCGCCGGCCTGGGCCTTTGGCGTGCCGATTTGTTCCGTAAATTCATCGCTGGGACCCTCGTCGTCGATCCCGGGATCATCCGGCGCGCGGACGATCGGGATGACGGCCGGAATTGGGGCCGGCGCGGGCTTGCCGAGATCGGCACGGGTCCGGAACACCGGCGTTGCAACCGGCGGCGATGATTCGGCGGGCTCAGGCGCCGGTTTGACGGGCTCGGCGGACGCCACATCGGACGTCATCTCAGGCGCTTTGGCCTCGGGCGGCGCATTGTCCTGCGCGGCCGGAGCCGGGGCGAGCGCGGACGGAGCCGGTTCCACCGGGCTTTGGCCGGCAACCGTCACCCGCTTGGGCGGCGGGGCGGCCAGCATGGCTTCCTCGAAGGCGGAGGATTCGATCGTCGTCCCCTTGTCGGAGGGCAGACTCGCAACCGGCGTCTGCCACTGGAACGCGTCGAGCCGGCCAGTGACCGGGGAGACCGGGCGCCAGCGATCGCTGACATAACCGTCCGCGGTCCAGACCGGATCGTGGCGGGCGCGCACCGCACGCAAGGTCCAGGCGCGGGCACGGCCGCTGTCGCCATGCTCGGACCGCTCGATCTCGGCCATCAGCAGCGCAACACGCTGGGTCGGATCACTGACATAAGGCGCCAGCGCGTCGCGTGCGCGGACGAATTCGGAGGCATCGATCGCGGCGCGCGCGAGCGCGAGTAGGCCCTCGATATGGCCAGGCTTGTCGGCCGGTATCTTTGCCGCGAGCGTCTCGACCCGCTGCAAGCGCTGCCGCGCCGAATCGCCGAGCTTCACATGTGCATAGGCGTCAGCGAGATCGGGATGCGGGTTGGCAAGCCATGCCGCCTCCACCAGCTTCATGGCGCGGCGCACCTGATGCGCCTCGCTCTCGAATTTTGCGGCGAGCACAGCAGCCGGGACCAGCGTCGGCGCGAGCTTGACCGCCTCCACCACGCTCTCGCGCGCGACGTCGCGGTCCATCGTCTCGAGCTCCAGTGCACGCGCGGTGAGCAGCACGCCGCGCTGCCGGCGATAGGCGGCCTTGTCGATCAGGCCGGCGGACAAATTCGAATCGAGAATCGCGAGCGCGCCGCTCCAGTCGCCGCGCGCGCAGCGGAAGCCGAGCACCGCGTGCGAGGCCCAGGTCGAGGACGGCGACAGCTTGATCGCTTCCTCCGCGATCATCACGGCGCCGACCGCATCGTCGGCGCGCTGCGCCTCGATGAACAGGCCGCGCAAGCCGAGCAGCCGCGTATCCTCGCGCTCGGCCATGGCGCGGAAGACGCGCTGCGCTTCATCGCGCCTGCCTTCGAGCTGCGCCGATTGCGCGTGCAGCAGGAGTGCAAGCGGATCGTCCGGCGCATGCCGCCGCGCCGCTTCGGCGTGCCGGCGGGCGAGCGCCGTGTCGCCATGGCCGATCGCGAGCAGGCCGTGGGTGATGGCATGACGGCCACGCGCATTGCGCTTTTCGTAACGGCGGCGACGCATACGCCCCGGCGTGCGCCAGATCGTCGTCAGGATGCTCCAGACGAGCACGACTGCCGCGGCAAAGATGCCAAGCAAAAACACGAACCTGGGAAGCGTCGTTGAGACGCGGAAACCGCCCGCGGTCAGGACGAGATCACCGGGCTGGTCGGCAACCCAGGCCGCGCCGGCCGCCGCCAGCGCAATCAGAATCAGGAAAAGGACGATGCGAAGCATGGCGATCCCTATTACGCGCCAGTTATTGCGCGAACCTTATTGAGCAGGCTTGGCGAGATCCGCCATGGCATCGTCGGCGAATTTGCGGGACGCCGCGAGCGCGGCATCGCGGGCATCGGCCTTGGCGAGCCAGGCTTGCGCCGGGACGCGATCGGCCTCGGGCAGCGTCTTCAGCTCGCGCCGCGCTTCCGCGAAATCATTGCGCAAGGCCGCGGCCGTCACCCGCGCGACGATCGCGCCGCGGTCGTTGCCGACCCCGTCGGTGCGCTCGATGCGGACGAGTTTCGACGCACCCGCCTGCAGCCGCTCGACGATGCCGGTGCCGCTGGTCTGCGCCTCCGCCGGCGGCGACAGCTTTGGCACGATGTTCGTGAGCTCGCGGCTCAGCGCGACCGGCGTCGGAATGCCTGACGCTGCGAACGTGTCGAGCGGCTTCAGCACGTCGGGATTGCCCGCGAGCGACCGCGCCGCGGCGAGCTGGGCCTCATAGGGATCGCCGTGGCGAACGGCGACATCGAGCAGCGCGGCTGCCACGACATGGCGCAGCGGCTTGTCGTCGGCCGGCTTGGCATCCGCGATCTTCTCGCCCTGCTGTGCAAGCTCGGCGCGCTCGCTCCTGACGCCGCGCTCGAGCTGGGTGATGCGCTCGTTGATGGCAGCAAGATCGGGAGATGCGGCCGCATCGCGCGGCGCGGATTTCACATCGTTCAGCGCGCTCGCGGTCTTGTCGGACTGCGTGCGCAGATTGGCGATATCGCTGCGCAAGACGCCTGCGGATTTTTCCAGCGCATCGATCCGCGCCGCCATCGCCGGATCGGCGGCCGGCTTGGCCACCTTGGTCTCGACGGCGGCGACGCGCCCGCTCAGGGCATCGACCGTCGCATTGGTGACTTGGGGAGCGGCCGGCGGCGCCTGCACGGCGGGCCAGCCCAGCATCCAGCCGACCGCGATCACCATCGCCGCCGCGACCGCGCCGGAGAGCGGCGCGATCACCCAGGGTGAAATCGGCCGCGAAGCCGGCGGCGCCGCGGCGGCTTGCGTCTCGGCGTGCTCGGGCTGGGGCTCCGACTTCGTCTCCTCGGACTTGATCTCCTCGGGTTTGGCTTCTTCCGCCTGCGCCTGCTCAGGCGTCGGCTGCGCCTCCGGCTCGGCTGCCGTCTCCTGCGGCTGGGTGGAGACTTCGGTCGCCTCGAGGTCGATGGTGGGCGGGGTGCGCTTGGCTCGGCCGGATTCGGGGGCCAATCCTGCGTCTTCAGCCTTGTCGTCGGCCATCGTGACGGTTCCTCAAACTTGCGTGCCTTGGGACCGATTTCGTCGGATTCGGCCCGTCCTCTTACGCCAAACGGGTCCGCAAAGCACGCTCCAACGTTTCAAATAAGGCATTTTCGTCCGGCTTGACGGCGATCAGGACCTGCGACGCGCCGGCCTCGCGCAGCACGGAAGCGACCGTCTCGGACAGGCAGCATTGCGGAATGGACAGCGCCGAAATTTCGACACCTTCATCGCGCGCCGCCTCCAGGAAGGCGCGGGCGCTGCGACGGGAGTAGTGCAGCACCGCCCGGATACCGTGGGCGGCAAAGCCATCGCAGACCTCTCGCGGCAGATGCTTGATCGGCGCCATGCGGTAGGTGGTCTGCGTGACCACGTTGAACCCTTCCGCACCAAGCTCGCCGCCGAGATCGCGCGACAGGTCCGCGCCGGCCAGATAGAGCAGGGTGCTGTTCTTCTTCAACACCTTGTCGCGCGCGCCCTGCATCACTCTGTCGCGCAAGGCCGCGGCATCGCCGCCGGCGACAATGACCGTGGCAAAGCCGGCGTCGCGCGCGACAGCCCCGGTGTGCTCGCCGACCGCAAACAACGGCAGCCTCAAGAGATCGAGATCCTTCAACAGCGGTGCGACGGCACGGATCGCATTGGCCGACGTGACGATGATGGCGTTATAATCGACCTCGCTTTCGTCGTGGAAGGGGACCGGCTCGAACTTGAGCATCGGGGCAAGCAGCACCACGTGAC
Organism: Bradyrhizobium neotropicale; assembly: GCF_001641695.1. GTDB lineage: Bacteria > Pseudomonadota > Alphaproteobacteria > Rhizobiales > Xanthobacteraceae > Bradyrhizobium > Bradyrhizobium neotropicale. Next base: position 301,187 of record NZ_LSEF01000100.1, on the reverse strand, counting down.
CCCGCGCGCGCAGACTATCCGCCGTCGCCTCGTTGTCAGGATGCGGCCGCGTGACAAGAATGGACATGGCGTGTGTTCCCCCGGGGCGCCTTAAGCTTTCAAGAGGACGGCTGCGCACGGCAATTGCGCTGGGCGACCCCGGAATGCTACCGGACGTACCAGAACTCTGCTTTATGGATGAGTGCAAGGGCGCAAATTGGATAACAATTCGCCAATGCTGGTATTGGGCATCGAAACCACCTGCGACGAGACCGCCGCGGCGGTGATCGAGCGCGCGCCTGGCGGGAGCGGCAGGATTCTGTCCAACATCGTGCGGTCGCAGATCGAGGAGCATGCCCGTTTCGGCGGCGTCGTGCCGGAGATCGCCGCGCGCGCCCATGTCGATCTGCTCGACGGGATCATCGACCGCGCCATGCACGAGGCCGGCATCGACTACGCCCAGCTCAATGGTGTCGCGGCAGCCGCGGGCCCGGGGCTGATCGGCGGCGTCATCGTCGGGCTCACCACCGCGAAAGCGATCGCGATGGTGCACGACACGCCGCTGGTCGCGGTGAACCATCTCGAAGCGCACGCGCTGACGCCGCGTCTGACCGACGGCATCGAATTTCCCTACTGCCTGTTCCTCGCCTCCGGCGGCCACACCCAGATCGTCGCGGTCACCGGCGTCGGGCAGTATGTGCGGCTCGGCACCACCGTCGACGACGCGATCGGCGAGGCCTTCGACAAGGTCGCGAAGATGCTGGGCCTGCCCTATCCGGGCGGACCGCAGGTCGAGCGCGCGGCGGCAAACGGCGATGCGTCGCGCTTTGCCTTGCCGCGGCCGATGCAGGGACGCCCCGATGCGAATTTCTCGCTGTCGGGATTGAAGACCGCAGTGCGCAACGAGGCGAGCCGGATCGCACAGCTCACGCCGCAGGACATCAGCGATCTCTGCGCGAGCTTCCAGGCCGCCGTGCTGGAATCGACGGCCGACCGGTTGAGCGTCGGCCTCAAACTGTTCCGCGAGCAGTTCGGCACGCCGCGTGCGCTGGTCGCCGCCGGCGGCGTCGCCGCCAATCAGGCGATCCGCGGTGCCTTGCATGACGTTGCGAGAGACGCGAAGACGCAGCTGATCATGCCGCCGCCTTCGCTCTGCACCGACAACGGCGCGATGATCGCGTGGGCCGGCGCCGAACGCCTCGCGCTCGGCTTGACCGATACGATGGAAGCCCAACCGCGCGCGCGCTGGCTGCTCGACGCCAACGCCACGGCACCGGCCGGCTACTCCAACACCCGCGCGGGATTTTAGCAGGTTCGCATGAAGACGCGCCGCGACAATCTCAACTTCACCTCTCCCCGCCTGCGGGGAGAGGTCGGATTGCACCTTGC
>NZ_LSEF01000100.1:249749-299710 GCF_001641695.1 Bradyrhizobium neotropicale | reverse complement strand
CCCTCACCCCAACCCTCTCCCCGCAAGCGGGGAGAGGGAGTGGAGAGAGCGCGCAATGACCGTATTCCAATCCGTTGCGATGATCGGCGCGGGCGCCTGGGGCACGGCGCTTGCGACAGTAGCGGCACGCGCCGGGCGCGCCGTGACGCTGTGCGCGCGCAACGCCGAGCACGCGGCACGGATCGCGTCGACCCGCGAAAATCCGCGGCTGCCCGGCGTGCAGGTCGCTGCTGAGATCGTCGTCACGAGCGAGCTGGCCCTGGCGGCCCGCGCCGACATGTTGCTGATCGCAACCCCGGCGCAGCACTTGCGCGGCGCAGTCAACATGCTGGCCGCACATCTGACGAAACCGACGCCCATCGTCGCCTGCGCCAAGGGCATCGAGCATGGCACGCGCAAATTCATGACCGACGTGATCGCGGAGGCGGCGCCGCACGCGCAGCCGGCGATCCTGTCGGGCCCGAGCTTCGCCGATGATGTCGCGCGCGGCCTGCCGACGGCGGTGACGCTGGCGGCGAAGGATGAGGCCTTGGCGAGCGCGCTGGTTCAGGCGCTGGGCTCGCCGACGTTCCGGCCCTATCATTCGACCGATGTTCGCGGCGTCGAGATCGGCGGCGCAGCCAAGAACGTCTTGGCGATCGCGGTTGGCATCGCGGTCGGGCGCAAGCTCGGCGCCTCCGCCCAGGCTGCGCTGACGACCCGCGGCTTCGCCGAGCTCGCCCGCTTCGGCCGCGCGCTCGGCGCGCGCAGCGAAACGCTCGTTGGCCTTTCCGGCCTCGGCGATCTGATTCTGACCTGTTCGAGCCTGCAGTCGCGCAATTTCGCGCTCGGCCTCGCGCTCGGACGGGGCGAGCAGCCGCCTGCCGGCAAGCTCGCCGAGGGCGAGTTCACCGCACCGGTCCTGATCGAACTCGCATCTTCGCAAAACATCGAGATGCCGGTATCAGAAGCCGTCGCGGCGATCCTGAGCGGCAGGAGCACGATCGACGCCGCGATATCGGGACTTTTGACGCGCCCCTTCAAGGCAGAGGAATGAACATGGCGTACTGGCTGGTGAAATCCGAACCGTCGGTGTGGTCCTGGGACCAGCAGGTGGCCAAGGGCGCCAAGGGTGAAGCCTGGACCGGCGTGCGCAACTTCACCGCGCGACAGAATCTCGTGAACATGAAGAAGGGCGACAAGGCATTCTTCTATCATTCCAACGAGGGCAAGGAGATCGTTGGCATCGCCGAGATCATCAAGGAGGCCTATCCCGATCCGACCGACAAGACCGGCAAGTTCGTCTGCGTCGACATCAAGGCCGACAAGCCCTTGCAGACGCCGGTGACGATGGCCGCGGTCAAGGCCGAGAAGAAGCTCGCCGACATGGCGCTGGTGAAATATTCGCGCCTGTCGGTGCAGCCGGTGACTTCCGAGGAGTGGAAGCTCGTCTGCAAGATGGGCGGGGTATAAGCAGCCTCGAATGGTAGGGTGGGTTAGCGCAGCGTAACCCACCGCTCCTCTCACCCGCGGGATGGTGGGTTACGCCTTCCGCATTCGCTCGTTGAACGACCGCATCTGTGGTCGGCCAACCCACCCTACGGCGTCGGCGTCCCATCCTCTTCCAACACCAGCGGCAGCCCGAACTCGGCGAACATCCGCGGCTCCAAGAACATCGTCACCGTCGAAATCCGCTCGCCCTCCAGCGTGAGCACGTGGATCGCGTTGGCGGCGAGGCGCGGGTCGGCCTCGGTGCGAGCATAGACGGCGAAGGCCGGCTGGCCGTTCGCAGCGGTCGGAACGAGACGCATGCCGCGACAGCTCTGCCACGCAATCGCGAAGAAGGAACGGATCGCCTCGCGTCCCGCATACCATTGCAGCCACGGCGGCATGGTGAAGGTCGCATCCTCCTTCAAGAGCGCAACGAAGCCATCGAGATCGTGACCTTCCCAGGCGCTGAGATAGCGGCTGAGAAGTTCTTGCTGGGCGGTATCCGGCCTCGCCGCGACTTGCGGCCGGCCGTCGGGATACCGCTTCGCCAGCGTCTCGCGCGCGCGTTGCAACGCGCTGTTGATCGAAGCTGTGGAGCCGCCGAGCAAGGTGGCCGCTTCGGTCGCGGCCCAGCCGAGCACGTCGCAGAGCAGAAGCACCGCACGCTGGCGCGGCGGCAATTGCTGGATGGTCGCGACGAAAGCAAGCTGGACAGCCTCACGCGACACATAGCGCGCTTCCGGATTTGGCCGATCGTCGGCGATACCGTCGAGCTGCGAGTCCGGATAGGGCTCGAGCCACGCGATTTCGGTCGCAGGACCGCTCTCCGGCATCCCTGAGGCGGCCGGACCTTGCCGATCCGGCAACACGCGTTGCGCGATCTTGCGGCTTTCGAGCGCGTTGAGGCAGGCATTGGTCGCGATCCGGTAGAGCCAGGATCGAAACGTTCCACTGCCTTCAAAGCTGTCGAAACTGCGCCAGGCACGAAGGTAGGTTTCCTGCACGAGATCCTCGGCCTCGTGCAGCGAGCCCAGCATGCGATAGCAGTGCAGCCTGAGCTCGCGCCGGAACGGTTCGGCGAGGCGTTCGAACGCCGCGCTCGTGCGCTCCGGCAGCGGCACTTGCTGCGATGTCTCAGCCGCGGTCATGGTCATTGAGATTAGACCTCCAACGCTTTTGTTCAAGGCCCGCTGCTTCAGGACGTAGCTTCGAGACCCTTGCCGGTCACGATGAACGCGTTGCCCTTGGCACGGTCCGGCTGGGTCACGAGCTCGATGACGCCGTTTGCGACATGAGACGGTCCGGGCGCAGAGGCCATGCCACCGATAAAGTCCGCAGGGGTGATGCCGAGATAGCGGGCATAGCCGGCAACCGCATGCCTGCCGAGATCGGTGTCGGGCATCATGCGCGGCGCGAGCGCAGAGAAATGCAGCCCGAGGCCGAGGCGATCGGATTCCTTCTGCGCGTAATTCGCGATGAAGAGCTGCGTGCGCTTTGCGCCGGCATAGCCGCCTGAATTCGGCGAGCCCGCGAGCGCCGCGCCGGAGGAGATGACGATCACCGACGTACCAGGCGCGAGCGGCCAGCACAGCGCCGCCTTGCAGAAGTGAAACGCGATTCTGACATCGGTCTCCCAGTTGATCGCGAACTCGTGCCAGTTCTGCTCGTAGAACGGCGCCGCCGGCGGAAGCGCTCCGGCGCACAGAACCAGGACATCCGGCTTGTGGACGCCGAACGCGCGTGCCGGTGCGTCCTCGTCCGTTGCATCGAGTGGAAGAATGCTGATGCCGGAGACCTGTTCGGCGAGCTGCCTGAGCATGCGCTCCTGCCGCGCCACCGCGAGCACCTGGGCGCCCTGATCGTGCGCGACTTCCGCGATTGTCCGTCCGACGCCGCGGCTGGCGCCGATCACCGTCACCCTCTTGCCTGCCAATGAATGCATGGCGCCCTCCATCACGCGAGACCATAGGTGAGGCCGAGCTTGCCGCCCGGAAGCTGCTGGACCTTGCAAAGCTCCAGCTCGCGGCGCTGCTCGGTCAGCGCGAACAGTCCTTTGCCTGGACCTGCGATCAGCGGATAGACGATCAGCCTGATCTCATCGACGAGGCCGGCATCGATGAAGCTTGCGGCAATCTGCGCGCCACCCATCAGATAGATGTCCTTGCCGGCCTCTTGCTTGAGCGCAGCGATGTCGTCGCGCTTGCGCAGGATGCGCGTGTTCGGCCAGGCCACGGACGTCACCGTGGTGGAGAGGACGTAATGCGGGGTTTTTGCGGCGAAGCGGGCCCATGCGAGCTCGCCCGGCGTCGGAGCAGTGCCGGTGATCCAGGCCGGCTTGTCCGGCTCGGTCTGGATCCCCGTCCAGTACCGCTCATAGCCGGGATACATTTTGCCCCCGAGCACGCAGGCGTCGATCTCATCCGTCAGGCCGTAATCGTCCGACCAGGCCTCGGCCCAGTCGGCCATGTCCTGCGCTGCCTCCACCTTGCCGTCGACGGACACCTTGAAGGCCGTAATCAGCTTCCGCATCTCAACTCTCCCTGGCGCCGGCCGCAATGGCCGGTCTCATCGGGTAAGACCGGCGGAGGGGCGGGAATTCATCGGTATCCGGAAGAAATTTTTTGGACGGGTTGGCGCGGAAGACGCGCTCACGTCTCCGGCAGGGCGAACACCTTGCATGGCGATGCGATCCCGCGCAGCGGATGCTCGCCGAGCGGAACCAGCGGGAGGTCGGTTTCCGCCGCGAGCGCGCCAGATACCAGCACGGTCTCGCGAAGCGGCTTGCACAATCCCTCGAGCCGGCTCACCAGATTGACCGCCGGTCCGATCGCAGTGAAATCAAGACGATTGGCGGCGCCGATGTTGCCCCACAGCATCTCGCCGAGATGCAAGGCCAGACCGAACGACAGCGGCGGCAGGTTCTGGCTGCGCCGCTCTTCGTTCAGATGCGCCATCCCGGCCCGTGTGGCGGATGCCGCCTTCAGCGCAGCATCGCATGCGCCGCGGCGCGCTGCGCCCGTCACCGGAAAGATCGCGAGCATGCCGTCGCCGATGAATTTCAGCACCTCGCCGCCGAAGGCGTGAACCGCGCCGGCGATGCGGTCGAACCAGGCGTCGAGCGACGCGATGACGACACCAGGAGAAGCGGTTTCCGAGAGCGCGGTGAAATCGCGCAAATCCGCATAGAGCAGCGCCGCCTGAATGGTCTCGCCGACGTCGCGACGCAGCGGCGCCGACAGCACCCGCGCCGCGCTGCGACGGCCAAGATAGGCCTCCAGCGACGCGGTCAGTGTCGCGCGCGCGGCGAGCGTTGCGAGCGGCGCCGCCGCAAAACGCGCTGCCTGGCGCAGGGCATCGACCTCCTGCGGCGCGAACGGACGCGCGCCGGCCCACGCCAGCAGGGGCGCATTTTGCGCCTCGCCCACCGTATCCTCATGCACCGCGCCGGAGGCCAGTTCCGCAAGCCAGCGCCGACCGGCATCGCCGGGCGGGTCGGGTGCAAGTCCGGTCGGTGCGAAGCCGAGCGCCTCGATAACCTCGCCACCCTTCGCGCGCCACAACCAGGTTCGTCGCGCGATCAGGGGATGCGGCACCTCCAGCGTCAGGGCGCCGGCTGTGAGCGGCACGCCGTCGGCGACCAGATGCGCGCCGAGTTCCGCAAGCAGGCGGTCGGCACCTAGGCTATCCGAGGCGGCGTCAACGAGCCAGGCGAGGGTGGGGGCGAGTTGCATGGGCCGATGATGGCGAAGGCTGAGCATCTTTGTCACGGGCAATCCTTGACGAGCCGCTTTGCCGCCGCCATGTGCCAGTGTCAGCCCAGGGAAGATCGCCGATGACCGAGCCGTTCATACTGCGACGCGAAACCCAGATCGCGGCCCCGCGTGCCACCGTTTTCGCCTACCTGACCGACCCCGACAAAATCCTGAGCTGGATGGGATCCGACGCGACGATGGAACCGCATCCGGGTGGGGTCTACCTGCTCAAAGGCATCGGCCCGCGCGACGGCGTGGCCCGCGGGGCATTTCGCGAAGTCGTGCCGGTGCATCGGCTGGCCTACACGTTCGGCTGGGAGGGCGGCCAGGAAGTGCCGCCCGGCTCGAGTTTGGTCGAAATCGATTTGATCGAGCGCGATGGCGGCACGCTCTTGCGCATGACCCATAGCGGCCTGCCGTCCGCGGAACAGGCGGCCGCCCACAACAAGGGTTGGGCGCATTATCTGGGCCGGCTCACGGTCGCCGCTGCGGGCAGCGATCCTGGTCCGGACATGGGCGCGTCAACGAAGTCGTAGTTGCAACCGTAGGGTGGGCAAAGCGTAGCGTGCCCGCCATTCGTGCCTCGATTCGGAGCGGGATGGTGGGCACAGCGCTTCGCGCCTTTGCCCACCCGACGGCAGCACGACGCTACACCGCTGCGGTCGCCACCACCTGCGCCAGAAGCTGCTCGCGCCTGGCCTGCGAACGCTGGCCTTTCATGGTCGCGGCGAACCGCTCGAGGATGCCGTCCTCGAAGGCGGTGACGATGGTGTCGTGCACATAGCTCCGCCGGCAGATCGCCGGCGTGTTGGAAAGCTTATCGGCTGCGGCACGGATCGCTTCCAGCACCTGCTTCTTGCGACCGCGCTGGCTGGTCGCCGGCGTGATCCGCGACAGCGATTCCACGACCACCGCCGATGCCATCAGCGTGCGAAAGTCCTTCAGCGAGATCTTGATGCCGGCGATCTCGCGCAGGAACGCGTTCACCTGCGTGGTATTGACCGCGCGCACGATGCCGTAGGCATCGCGGTACTGGAACATGCGCTTGCCCGGGACGCCGCGCAAAATGCCGACGGCGCGCACCAGCTTGGCCGCGTCGCATTCTTTCCGCACCGCCTTGCCGCCCTTTGCCTTGAAGGTCAGGACGAAACTGTCGTCTTCCAGGGTGACGTTGGACTTGAGCAGCGTGGTGGCGCCGCGCGTTCCGTTGAGGCGGGCATAGGATTCATTGCCCGGACGGATCGCGGTGCGGGCGATCAGCTCGATCACGGCCGAGAGCGCGAATTCGCGCGTCGGCTCGTCGCCCGACAGGAACATCGAGACCTTGCGCCGGATTTTTGGCAACGCGCCGACGAGCTTTTCCAGGCGATGCGCCTTGCGGTGCTCGCGGACCTTTTCCCAGTCGGCGTGATAGCGATATTGCAGCCGGCCCGCGGCATCGCGTCCCACCGCCTGAAGATGCGAGCTCGGGTCGGCCGAGTAGCGCACCTCGCGATAGGCCGGCGGCACCGCCATGGCGTGCAGCCGGCGAATGGTGCGGGCGTCGCGGATATGCGCGCCGTTCGGGCGGACGAAGGAGTAGCCCTTGCCGCGCTTGATGCGCCGGATCGTCAGCTCGTTCTGGTCGCCGAGCCGCAGGCCCAGGCCCTTGGCGAGCGCCTCGACCGAAGGCGCACGTGCCGTATCGAAGGTCTTTTTCGGGCTCAGACGCCCGGGAGCGGGCGGTTTTGGCCATTGTCCGAGGGCCTTGGCCAGCGCAACGGCTGCAGGATCGGCTGAAGCGGGCCGCATCGTCCCGAAATTCTGCTGATCCGTCATAGTCTTATGCCTTAACCCTGCCTGTTGTCGGTCAATGCCGCTGCTCTGATTTTTGTTCCGAAGGGTTTCTCTTGACCCCGGGGAGGCCATTTAGGGTGTTCCGAACGGCATTGCGAGTCCCGAATCAGTGAGGAACGGTTGCTAAATACCGCCATGGCGCGCATGGGGTCCCTGCGGGAGCCGGTTCTGTCGATTTGGGTAAAAAGGTCGAAGGGCTGCCGGCGACCTGTTTCGGTCCTGCGACAGTCAGGCGGACCGTCTTGATCCGCCGCATGGCCGTCCGCCCACCGAAGGTCCAGCTTGTGCTCCTTGTCGGGCACCGCTAGCCCGACGCATAATCAGCGCAACGATCAGGTCGGCTTGTCCGTCGCTCGTGTTCGGCTGGCCGCATGTGGAGGGAAGCATGTCCGAGAAGATCTACGACGTTCCTGCGGAGTGGGCGAAGCGCGCCTGGGTCGACCAGGCCAAGTACAAGGAGATGTACGCCCGCTCGATCTCGGACCCGAACGCTTTCTGGGCGGAACAGGCCAAGCGCATCGACTGGATGAAGGCGCCGACCAGGATCGAGAACGTCTCGTTCGCCCCCGGCAACGTCTCGATCAAATGGTTCGAGGACGGCGTCCTCAACGTCGCCTGGAACTGCATCGACCGGCATCTTCACAAGCGTGCAAATCAAACCGCGATCATCTGGGAGGGCGACGACCCCTCGCAGTCCCGGCACATCACCTACAAGGAGCTGCACGACGAGGTCTGCCGGATGGCCAACATCCTGCGCACCCGCAATGTCAAGAAGGGCGACCGCGTCACCATCTACCTGCCGATGATTCCAGAAGCGGCCTACGCGATGCTGGCCTGCGCGCGGATCGGCGCCATCCACTCCGTGGTGTTCGCCGGCTTCTCGCCGGACTCACTCGCCCAGCGCATCAACGACTGCCAATCCAAGGTCATCATCACCGCCGATGAAGGCCTGCGCGGCGGCAAGAAGGTGCCGCTCAAGGCCAATGTCGACGCGGCGCTCACCAAGGCCGAAGGCGTCGACTGGGTCATTGTCGTCAAACGCACCGGCGGCAAGGTCGAGATGAATCCGTCGCGCGACCTCTGGTACCACGACGCCGCCAAGATGGTGACGACGGAGTGCCCGGCCGAGCACATGCATGCCGAGGATCCGCTGTTCATCCTCTATACGTCAGGGTCGACCGGAACGCCCAAGGGCGTGCTGCACACGTCTGCCGGCTATCTCGTCTATGCCGCGATGACGCATCAATACGTCTTCGACTATCACGACGGTGACGTCTACTGGTGCACCGCCGACGTCGGCTGGGTCACTGGCCACAGCTATATTCTCTACGGGCCGCTGGCGAACGGCGCGACCACGCTGATGTTCGAAGGCGTGCCGAACTATCCCGACAATTCCAGGTTCTGGAATGTCATCGACAAGCACAAGGTCAACACGTTCTACACCGCGCCGACCGCGATCCGCGCCCTGATGCAGGGCGGCGACGAGCCGGTGAAGAAGACCTCGCGCGCCTCGCTGCGCCTGCTCGGCTCGGTCGGCGAGCCCATCAATCCGGAAGCGTGGGAGTGGTATCACCGCGTCGTCGGCGACGATCGCTGCCCGATCGTCGACACCTGGTGGCAGACCGAGACCGGCGGCATCCTGATCACGCCGCTGCCTGGCGCGACCAAGCTGAAGCCGGGCTCGGCGACGCTGCCGTTCTTCGGCGTGGTGCCGGAGATCGTCGATGCCGACGGCAAGGTGCTGGACGGCGAGACCACCGGCAACCTCTGCCTCACCCGGTCATGGCCGGGCATGATGCGCACGGTCTATGGCGACCACGCCCGCTTCGAGCAGACCTATTTCTCGACCTACAAGGGCAAGTATTTCACCGGCGACGGCTGCCGGCGCGACGCCGACGGCTATTACTGGATCACCGGCCGCGTCGACGACGTCATCAATGTCAGTGGTCACCGCATGGGCACCGCCGAGGTCGAGAGCGCATTGGTGGCGCATGAGAAGGTGTCGGAGGCCGCGGTCGTCGGCTTCCCGCACGACATCAAGGGCCAGGGCATCTACGCCTATGTCACCCTGATGGCCGGCATCGAGCCGAGCGAGGATCTGCGGAAAGAGCTCGTGACCTGGGTGCGCAAGGAGATCGGCCCGATCGCCTCGCCCGACCAGATCCAGTTCGCCCCCAGCCTGCCCAAGACCCGTTCGGGCAAGATCATGCGCCGCATCCTGCGCAAGATCGCCGAGGACGAGCCGGGCAGCCTGGGTGACACCTCGACGCTGGCCGATCCTGCCGTCGTCGACGACCTCGTCAAGAACCGGCAGAACCGCAAGTCGGCGTAAGCCATCCCCTGTCGTTCCGGGCGCGCCATCGCGCGACCCGGAATGACAGCGGTACACACCCTCACGCACTTGTCAGGACACACGCCGGGCGCGGCGGTCCCTTTCCCGCCGAGTGTTGTTTTCTAGTCATTTACTTTATTTCGAACATTTCCGTTGTTCCCCCTGCCGATTGGCCTGCTGTGGCGGCGCACGGAAACCATCCGGTTAACAAGCGCGGTTAAGTTTATGTGGGTGAGGCGACGATTGCCGGTTTTGCGTAGATTTGGACGACCCGTTCGGTACAGGGGGAAGCATTGATGTCGATGAGGATTGCTGTGGCGCTAGCTGCCACCATCGGGGCAGGGGTCTTGATGTCGACGGCGGCCGAGGCGCGGCCGGAAATAGTTGGGCTGCATGCAGGCGAATATTCGCCGGGCACAATCGTGGTCAGAACTAACGAGCGCAGGCTCTATCTCATTCTCGATGACGGCCACGCCGTGCGCTACCCGGTCGGCGTCGGCAAATCCGGTAAGCAGTGGGCCGGCACCACCCACATCGAGGGCAAGTACCGCAATCCAGCCTGGTCGCCGCCCGCCGAGGTGAAGCGCGACAAGCCGCAGCTTCCCGACGTGATCCCGGGTGGCTCGCCGCGCAATCCGATGGGCGTTGCGGCGATGACGCTGTCCGGCGGCGAATATGCGATCCACGGCACCAACGTGCCGGGCTCGGTCGGCGGCTTCGTCTCCTACGGCTGCATCCGCATGCTCAACGACGACATCACGGATCTCTACGGCCGCGTTTCCGTCGGCACGACGGTGGTCGTGACACGCTGACGCCTTAGCTCAGAACAGAATTGCGAGAGCCGCGTTTCGACGCGGCTTTTTCATTGCCAGAAGCGCCAGCCTCGCGCGCACCAGCCGTCGCGATGGCCGCCATTGTAGCTGCGCGCATAACCGCCCGCGAGCAGTGCGGCCGAGACATTGGCAGTGTGTCTGGTCGCGACGTCGGCGAGAATGCGGCCGTATTTCTCGGGCCCGAGATTGTAGATCGTCACGCTGCCCTGGCCGAGCAGGCTGCGCAGCGCGTCAGTGGCGGCTTCAGCCTTGTCCAGCTCTTCCTGACAGGACGCTTTCATTTCGGGCGCATCGATGCCGCGCAGGCGAACCCGCGCGACGAGCCCACGCCCGTCGCGCTGATGCACGCGCGCCAGAAAGGTGTCGCCGTCGATGGTGCGGATGACATCGACAGGCTGGCGCGCGTCGGGACTGCCGCTCTGCAGGATGATCTCTGCATCCTGCGCCCGCTCATCGGCCGCATGCGGTAGCGGCCAGTTCGTCCCGTGCCGAAAGGTGAGCACCACCGCCGTCACGACAACGACCACGAACATCCACGGCAGCAGTCCGGAGAAACGACGACCGAATGGCGAACCGCTGAACTGCGGTCGAAATGAATTGCCTGGGTCGAAGCGCGACATCCACGCACGCTATGGCTGAGTCGGCCAGGCCTGCAAGAGAACCTGAAAAACCAGAGCCTCAGAAGTCCGAGGCGATGCCCTTGCGCTCCCAGTCACCGTAGCGAGTCGGCTCGGGTCCTTTCGGACCCTGTAGTTCCTTTGGCGCAGCCTTGGCAGCAGCCTTGGCATGAGCCGCGGCGGCCTGCCGGCGCGCTTCGGCTTCGGCCAGCGCGCGCTGCGCGGCCGGCGACAGCGGCTTGCGGTCGGAAACGGAGGGCTGATCAGTCATCGTCTGGCTTCCTAGCGCAGGACGGTGGCGCGCGCGACGCCCAATAACGCATTGCTGAAATGGTCGTGACGGGCTGAAAACACCAGGGAAGATTCTTACATTTGGCATATTCGCATGCCACAGATGAGCTTGTTAAGGCATGCGCCCATTATGGCGGAACTGCCGCTCGCTCAGAACCTTACCTCCGCATGCCATCTCAACGTTTCGCCCCTCCGCCCGAAGTGCCTGGTCTTGCGGCACGGCGGATCGCCGCCGACATCGTCGACGGCGTGCTGCACAAGCACCGCACGCTCGATGACCAGCTCGACGGTGGCGGCGCCCATCCCGGGCTGAAGACGCTCGCCGATCGCGACCGCGCGCTCATGCGGCGTCTGGTCGCGACGATCCTGCGCCGGCTCGGCACGCTCGGCCATGTGCTGTCGCGCCTGCTCGACAAGGGCATTCCATCCGACGCACCGCGCGCGCAGAGTGCCCTCCTGATCGGCGCAGCGCAGATCCTCTGGATGGACGTGCCTGATCACGCCGCGGTCGATCTCTCGGTCCGGCTGGTGCAGTCCGACCGGCGCGCGGCGCGCTATGCCGGCCTCGTCAACGCCGTGCTGCGGCGCTGCGCACGCGAGGGCAAGGCGCTGGTGGACGAAGTCGCTACGCAATCGCTCGACTTGCCGCCATGGCTGCTGGCGCGCTGGACTGCGCATTATGGCGAGGCCACCGCACGCGACATGGCGCTCGCGCTCGGCCACGAGCCCTCGCTCGACCTGACCGTGAAAGCGGAAGCTGCGCAATGGGCGAGCCGCCTGCATGGCGAGGTGCTGCCGACCGGAACGGTGCGCACGCTGCTGCATGGTTCGGTGACGATGCTGCCCGGCTTCGCCGAGGGCCAATGGTGGGTGCAGGACGCTGCCGCCGCGCTGCCGGCCCGCCTGTTCGGCGACATCGCCGGCAAGTCCATCGCCGATCTCTGCGCCGCTCCCGGCGGCAAGACCGCGCAATTGGCGCAGGCCGGCGCACAAGTCACGGCGATCGACCGCTCGCCCGCCCGCGTGGCGCGCCTGCGCGAAAACCTGGGGCGACTGTCGCTCCAGGCCGAGACTGTCGTCGCTGACGCCGTCGAATGGGCCGGCCCTGCGGATGGCTTCGACGGCATCCTGATCGACGCGCCCTGCACCTCGACTGGCACGATTCGCCGTCACCCGGATGTGGCGTGGCTCCGGCAGGAGACGGACATCGCGGCACTGACCGCGCTCCAGCAGCGGCTGCTGCGCAAATCCGTCTCGCTGTTGAAGCCGGGCGGAATGCTGGTCTACTGCACCTGTTCGCTGGAACCGGAAGAGGGCGAGCAGGCCATCGCCTCGCTCCTTGGCTCCGAGCCCGCGCTTCGGCGCGTGCCGATCGCCGCGTCCGAGGTCGCCGGCCTCAGCGAGATCATCACGCCCGAGGGCGACCTGCGCACCCTGCCCAGTCACCTGCCGCACACCGACCCGAGGCTCGGCGGGCTGGACGGATTTTTCGCCGCCCGACTCGTTAAATCCTGATTTTGCACCGGATTTCGTTTCGCCAACGCTGATTCGCACCCTTTCAAGGTGGTGTCGGCCGTCCGATTTTGGGATTAATAAGGATTCGTCGGAATCCCTCTCCCCCTTCAAGGCAAGGCGTGTCGGTCGCTCAACGCAGACGTATCTCGACGCTGGTCATGAACCGCTTTGCGCGGAACATGCTTGCGCGCGCGAGCGGCGGCTCCGTCGCCTTGTCGCGGGTCTGGCCGGGCCGGAGCGACCGGCTGATTATCGCGCCCCACGATCTGCGCACGGCGGACGCCACGCGCGCCGCCGAGATCTATGCCGGGCGCTTCGTCTTTGCCGGCAAGATCGTCAACTGCCATGGCCGCTCGATCTTCGATCTCGAGCCACCGTCGGAAGACTGGGAGGTTGCCCTGCTCGGCTTCGGCTGGTTGCGCCACCTGCGCGCCGCCGACACCGCGCTGACGCGAGCGAATGCGCGCGCGCTGGTCGAGGACTGGATCTCCAACCCCGCCAACAAGCGCCGTCCGGTCGCCCGCCGCGCCGACGTGCTGGCGCGGCGCGTGATCTCGCTGCTGTCGCAGGCGCCGCTGGTGCTCAACGACACCGACAACAAATTCTACCGCCGCTATCTGCGGGCGCTGGCGCGCGAAATCCGTTTTCTACGCTTCACCATGGTCGACATTCCGGACGGGGTGCCGAAGCTCCAGGTGCTGATCGCGCTGTGCTATACCACGCTCTGCCTTGCCAACCAGGCGCGCCACATCCGCAGCGCCTCGAAAAAACTCTCCGATGAATTGCAGCGGCAGATCCTGCCCGACGGCGGACACATCTCCCGCAATCCCGGCGCGCTGATCGAGCTGCTGATCGACCTGTTGCCGCTGCGGCAGACCTTTGCCGCGCGCAACATCGCGCCGCCACCGGCCCTGCTCAACGCGATCGACCGGATGATGCCGATGCTGCGCTTCTTCCGGCACGGCGACGGCAATTTCGCGCTGTTCAACGGCATGAGCGCGACGCCTTCGGACCTGCTCGCCACGCTGCTCGCCTATGACGACACCCACGGCGCGCCGATGGCGAACATGCCGCATACCGGCTTCCAGCGCCTCGACGCCGGCCAGACCACGCTGATCATCGACACCGGCCCGCCGCCGCCGGCCAATGTCAGCCACGACGCCCATGCCGGCTGCCTGTCGTTCGAATTGTCCTCGGGCATCAGCCGCATCGTCACCAATTGCGGCATGCCAACCACCGGCCGTGACAACTGGCGGCCGTTTGCCCGCGGCACCGCCGCGCACTCGACGCTGACCTATCACGACACCTCGTCGTGCCAGTTCGTCGAAATGTCGGCGATGAAGCGGCTGCTGCACGGCGCGCTGGTCGTCAGCGGCCCCGTCGAGGTCGAGAGCTACCGCGAGATCGTGCAGAACGGCACGCTGCTCACGACCTCGCATGACGGCTATCTCGGCAAGTTCGGCGCGATCCATCGCCGCGTGCTGATGGTCGCCAATGACGGCGCGCGGATCGACGGCGAGGACACGCTGTCGCCGCCGCAGGGCGGACGCCTCAAGGGCGGCGATGCCGACTTCGCTCTGCGCTTCCATCTGCATCCGGCTGTGAAGGCGAGCCGGCTGTCGGATGCCCGCGGCGTCATGCTGGTGCTGCCGAACCGCGACGTCTGGACCTTCGAGGCGCTCGACGACAAGGTCGAGCTCGAGGACAGCGTGTTCCTGGCAGGCAATGACGGCCCGCGCCGCACCGCGCAGATCGTGATCCGGCAGGATGCCCGGCAGGCGCCCTCGATCCGCTGGAGCTTCGTCCGCTCCACCGCTTCGCCGGCTGTCACCAATGCCCGCCGCAACGCGCGGCGGGAGCCGGAACTTCCGCTGTAGACGCGCGGCCCGCAGCCCTATCTGGTCGTTGTGAAGAACGCCGAAAGCTGCTAACGAGCACGCGCTCGCGCGACTGGCGACCTTGGATGGAGCACCATCGGGAAGCGCGGGACTAAGCTGCCGCGCGCCTGGGCATAGGTACTCCCTTAGACAGAGGATCTTGCTCATGACTGAGACTGACCGTCCCCGCCGTGTCACCCGCGCCCTGCTTTCCGTTTCCGACAAGACCGGCCTGATCGAGTTCGCCCAGGCGCTTGCCGCTCATGGCGTCGAGCTTATCTCGACCGGCGGCACCGCCAAGGCGATCGCCGCGGCCGGCCTCAAGGTGAAAGACGTCTCCGAGCTGACCGGCTTTCCCGAGATGATGGATGGTCGCGTCAAGACGCTGCATCCGAAGGTGCATGGCGGCCTGCTAGCGATCCGCGACAACAAGGAACATGCCGAGGCGATGAAAACGCACGGCATCGCGCCGATCGATCTGCTCGTCGTCAATCTCTATCCGTTCGAGGCGACCGTCGAGAAGGGCGCCAACTTCGAGGAGTGCATCGAGAACATCGACATCGGCGGCCCCGCGATGATCCGCGCCGCCGCGAAGAATCATGACGATGTCGCGGTCGTGGTCGAGGCGCAGGATTATAAGGCTGTGCTCGACGAGCTCGCCGCCAACAACGGCGCAACCACGCTTGCCTTGCGCCGGCGTCTGGCCGCAAAGGCTTATGCGCGCACCGGCGCCTACGACGCCGCAATTTCTAACTGGTTCAACCGGCAGCTCGAAATCGACGCGCCCGACTTCCGTGCCTTCGGCGGCAAGCTGATCCAGTCGCTGCGCTATGGCGAGAATCCGCACCAGACCGCGGCGTTCTATGCAACGCCGGACAAGCGGCCGGGCGTGTCGACCGCACGGCAGTTGCAGGGCAAGGAGCTCTCGTACAACAACATCAACGATACCGATGCGGCCTATGAATGCATCGGCGAGTTTGACGCCAAGCGCACCGCGGCCTGCGTCATCGTCAAGCACGCGAACCCCTGCGGCGTCGCGGAAGGCTCTGACCTCGTCAGCGCCTATCGCAAGGCGCTCGCCTGCGATTCCACCTCAGCCTTCGGCGGCATCATCGCGATGAACCGCGCGCTCGATGCCGACACCGCGCGCGAGATCACGAAGATCTTCACCGAGGTGATCATCGCGCCCGACGCCAGCGAAGAGGCGATCGCCATCATCGGCGCGCGCAAGAACCTGCGCCTGCTGCTGGCGGGCAGCCTGCCCGATCCGCGCGCGCCAGGCCTCACCGCCAAGACGGTCGCCGGCGGCCTTCTCGTGCAGAGCCGCGACAATGCGGTGGTCGACGACATGACCTTCAAGGTCGTCACCAAGCGTGCGCCCACGGATGCCGAGATGCGCGATCTCAGATTCGCGTTCCGGGTGGCAAAGCACGTCAAGTCCAACACCATCATCTACGCCAAGGACCTCGCCACCGTCGGCATCGGTGCGGGCCAGATGAGCCGGGTGGATTCAGCGCGGATCGCAGCACGCAAGGCGCAGGATGCAGCGAACGAGCTGAAGCTCGCCGAGCCGCTCACCAAGGGCTCGGTCGTGGCCTCGGATGCGTTCTTCCCCTTCGCCGACGGCATGCTCGCCTGCATCGAGGCCGGTGCCACCGCCGTGGTGCAGCCCGGCGGCTCCATGCGCGACGACGAGGTGATCAAGGCCGCCGACGAGCACGGCATCGCCATGGTGTTCACGGGGACGCGGCACTTCAGGCACTAACTCTCAACGAGCTAGCGTAGCCCGGATGGAGCGCAGCGAAATCCGGGTTTCGCAACTTCGCAACGACGGCCCCGGATTGCGCTTCGCTCCGTCCGGGCTAGGCGGCTAATCGCGCACCCGCATCAACAGCCCCAATCCCGCGGTGAAGAACACCACGAGCACGGCCATGCCGGCCTTCTGGCTCGCGGTCGAGGCGGTGAGCACGCCGATCAGGAGCGGGCCGATGAAGGACGTCACCTTTCCGGTCAGCGCGAACAGTCCAAAATACTGCGCGATGCGGTCCTTCGGCGCGAGATGGATGAGCAGCGTACGCGATGCGGCCTGCAAGGGTCCGCCGGCGGCGCCGATGAGACAGCCCAGCACGAGATAGGCGCGCTCGGCGGCGCTCGCGAACAAGGCACCGCCCGGCTCGGGCGGTGCAACCTTGACGAACAGGACGCTGTCCTTGTCGACCAGAAGGATCGCCGCCACCGCGAGCAGGAGGATCAGCAGGCTGCAGGCAATCACGCGCTTGGGTCCCAGCAAATCGTCGAGCTTGCCGCCGAGCCATGCGCCAAAGGTGCCGGCAATCGCCAGGATGATGCCGAAGGTGCCGATCTGGATCGTGTGCCAGCCGAAGGTGCCGGCCGCATAGATGCCGCCGAAGGCGAACAGCGACACCAGCCCGTCGGTATAGATCATGTTGGCGAGGAGAAACGCCGCGAGCGACTTCTGCTTCGGCAGAGAACCGAGCGATTGCTTCAGCTCCAACAGACCCTCGCGCAGTGCCGCGCGCACCGGGCGCTTCGCCGGATAATCCGGCGTGAACAGGAACATCGGGGTCACGAAGATGATGAACCACAGCCCGGTCAAGGGTCCGGTGATGCGGTCGCCCTCGTGCATGGCGGGATCGAGCCCGAACAGCGGCGTGAACCCGAGCAGCGTGCGCCCGGTCTCGGGATTGGCTGCGAGGAAGCCGAGCACGATGATCAGGCTGACGATGCCGCCGACATAGCCCGTGGCCCAGCCGGTGCCGGAGAGGCGGCCGATCCGCTCCGGCGGCACCAGGGTCGGCATCATCGCATTGTTGAAGACGGTGGCGAATTCCGCGCCGACGCTGGCGAGGGCAACCGCCGTGAGCAGCGGCGGAATGATGGCATGATCGCCGGGCTTGCCGATCCACAGCGCCGAGGAGGCTAGCACCAGGAGCGTGCCGAACGCGGCGATCCACGGCTTTCTGCGGCCCGCAGCATCCGCAACGGCGCCGAGCACCGGCGACAGCAGCGCGATCGCCATGCCAGCTGCTGCCATCGCAAAGCCCCACAGCGATTGCCCGGTGGCAGGATCTGGCGCGACGCTGGTGGCAAAATAGGGCGCGAACACGAAGGTCGTGATCAGCGTGAAATAAGGCTGCGCGGCCCAATCGAAGAAGATCCAGCTGACGACGGCGGCACGCGGCGGATAGGTCCGCGTCGCGCCGGCCATGCGCGCATCCGTGGCGATCGTCGTCATCGTCCAGTCCCCATCACGAACAGTTTTGCCTGTCTTAGCGCAAACCGTATAGCATTGCAGTGACGCGTGTGAATTAGCCCGAAGACCGGCGGAACTGTGATCATGTCGTTATTTTCGACGCGGCGGGCATTCCTCGCATCCATTGCCGCTCTCGCAGTTGGTCTCGCGCCTGTCATAGCGCAGGACGCGCGGCGCGCCTACACGCCGCCTCCCCTCGACGCGGTTCATTCCGTCGCCGCCGAGCATGGCATGGTGGTGGCGCAGGAGAAATTGTCCGCGCAAGTCGGCGCCGAGATCCTGCGTCGCGGCGGCAATGCGGTCGATGCCGCGGTCGCCACCGGCTTTGCCATGGCCGTGACCTATCCGCGCGCCGGCAATATCGGCGGTGGCGGCTTCATGGTCATCCATTCGGCCGAGCGCAATGAGGACATCGCGATCGACTATCGCGAGGCCGCGCCGGCGGCGACCACGCCGCAAATCTTTCTCGGAGCCGACGGCAAGCCTGACGCCGCGAAGTCGCGCGATTCGGCACTCGGCATTGGCGTCCCCGGCACCGTCGCAGGTCTCTCGCTGGCGCTGGAGAAATACGGCTCGGGCAAGTTCACGCTCTCGCAGCTGGTCGAACCCGCCATTTCGCTCGCGCGCGATGGATTTGTCGTCGACAATGACATTGCTGACACGCTGCCGGGCTGGCACCAGCGACTCACGCGCTGGCCGTCCACGGCCAGGATATTTTCGCGGCCCGACGGCACGCCGCTGCGCGAAGGCGACCGTCTGGTGCAGAGCGATCTTGGTGAGACGCTGAAGCTCGTCGCTGCGCAAGGCCCGCGCGGCTTCTATGAAGGCACGGTCGCGGAGAAGCTCGCCAAGGCCGTGTCCGACGCCGGTGGCATCATGACATCGGCAGATCTCAGGTCTTATCAGGCGATCATCCGCCAGCCGTTGCGCGGCACTTATCGCGGCTACGACATCGTCTCGATGCCGCTGCCGTCATCCGGCGGCGTAGTGCTGATCGAAGCGCTCAACATGCTCGAAGGCTTTCAGCTTGCGGATCTGAAACAGGGTTCGCCGCAATCGCTGCATCTCTTGATCGAAGCCATGAAGCGTGCCTATGCCGACCGCGCGCGCTATCTCGGCGATCCCGCCTTCGTCAACGCGCCGATCGAGACCCTCATCGCAAAGGACTACGCCGCCAAGCTGCGCGCCGGCATCTCGAGCGACGAGGCCACGCCGTCGAGCAAACTCGCTTCGGCTGCCACCTCGCCGCACGAAGGCAGCAACACCACGCATTTCTCCGTCGTCGACGCCTACGGCAATGCCGTCAGCAACACCTACACGCTGAACTTCAGCTACGGCGTTGGCCTCGTCGCCGACGGCACCGGCGTTCTCCTCAACAACGAGCTGGACGATTTCACCGCCGCGGTCGGCGCCTCCAACGCCTATGGCCTCGTCGGCTTCGAGCCCAACTTGCCGGGACCCGGCAAACGGCCGCTGTCGTCGATGTCGCCGACCATCGTGCTCAAGGACGCCAGACCGGTGCTGGTCACGGGTTCGCCGGGCGGCAGCCGTATCATCTCGACGGTGCTCCAGGTCGTCGTCAACGTCCTCGACTACAAGATGGATGTGGCTGCCGCCGTTGCAGCGCCGAGACTGCATCATCAATGGTTGCCGGACGAGGTACGCGTCGAGCGCGGCTTTCCCGACGACGTCTTGTTCAAGCTCAAGGCCATGGGCCACCTCGTCGTCGAGCCGATGGGACAAACATCGGCCAACTCGATCGCTGTGACGCCGAACGGTCCGTTCGGCGCGCCCGACCCGCGCACCCGCGGTGCGGAGGCGGCGGGACAGTAATCCCGACGCTTTGTGCAGCGCAGACTAGACGTATTTGCCGGATGACATCGGCGTCGAGGCGCGGCAGTTTGTCGGCGCTGGAGCACGTGGCAGGCACGCACCCAGCCAACGAACCGGCCTTTAGGAAACGCACATGACCACAGCCGATCCGACCGAGCGCATCGAACGCGCCGAGATCGAGGACACCAGCCTTCTCGCCTTCTATCGCGACATGAATCCGTCGGAACGCCGGACGTTCTGGGCTTGCGCTGCGGGCTGGGCGCTCGACGGCATGGACTTCATGATCTATCCGCTGGTGATCGGCACCATCATCGCGCTGTGGAAGGTCGATCCCGGCGCAGCCGGCTTTGCCGGCACCGTGACGCTGCTGGCATCCGCCATCGGCGGTTGGCTCGGCGGCTATCTCTCCGACCATATCGGCCGGGTCAGGACGCTTCAGATCACCATCATCTGGTTCTCGTTCTTCTCGCTGGTCTGCGCCGTCGTGCAGAATTTCGACCAGCTCCTGATCGCGCGCGCGGTGCTGGGCCTCGGGTTCGGCGGCGAATGGGCGGCAGGCGCGGTGCTGATGGGCGAGGCGATCCGGCCGCAATATCGCGGACGCGCGGTCGGCTCGGTGCAATCGGGCTGGGCGGTCGGCTGGGGACTTGCGGTGCTGTCGCAGGCGATCCTGTTCTCCGTGATGCCGGCGGAGACCGCGTGGCGCTGGATGTTCGTGATCGGCGCGCTGCCGGCACTCCTGGTGTTCTACATCCGCCGCTCCGTCACAGAGCCGGAGATCGCGGCCGCGGCGCGCGCCAAGCAGGCCGCCAGCGGCGATCGTCCCGCACTATGGGAGATCTTCTCCGGCCCGATCCTCAAGACCACGATCCTGGCCTCGCTGATGGTGACGGGCTGCCAGGGCGGTTACTACGCGATCACCTTCTGGGTGCCGCAGTTCCTGACCAAGGAGCGGCATCTGTCGATTGTCGGCTCGACCGGCTATCTCTCGGCGCTGATCATCGGCTCCTTCATCGGCTATCTCGTCGGCGCCTGGCTCGCCGACCGGATCGGACGGCGCAACCTGTTCCTGACCTTCTCGCTCGGCGCCATCGCGGTGGTGCTGCTCTACACCCAGCTGCCGCTCACCAACGAGATCCTCTGGGTGCTCGGTTTCCCGCTCGGCTTCTTCGCCTCGGGCTATTTTTCCGGCGTCGGCGCGTTCCTGACCGAGCTCTATCCGACGCGGCTGCGCGGCTCCGGCCAGGGTTTTTGCTACAATTTCGGCCGCGGCATCGGCGCGCTGTTTCCATTTCTGGTCGGCGCGCTGTCGGCATCAACGTCGCTCGCCACCGCGATCGCGATCTTCGCGGTGGTGGCCTATGCGGTGTTCTTCATCGCCGCATTCGCGCTGCCGGAGACGAAGGGCCGCGTGCTGCACGCGGACTAGCGAGGCTTACCGCCCCACCTGATACGGCCCGCCCTTTTCCAAAGCGCGGGTGTAGGCCGGACGCGCGTGGATGCGGTCGAGGAACGCCATCGCCTTGGGATGGCCCTGCTCCAATCCCCCGCGCGCTTGCGCAGCTTCGAGCGGGAAGCTCATCTGGATGTCGGCCGCGGTGAACTCGCTGCCGGCGAACCACTCGCTCTTTCCGAGTTCGCCTTCCCAATAGTCCATGTGCTGCTTGAGCTGCGGATTGACCAGGGCGGTGAGTGCCTGGTTCGAGACCTTGCGCACCAGCGGGCGCAGCAGCGCGGGCGCGCGTTTGGGCATCAGGGTGAACAGCAGCTTCAGGAGCAGTGGCTGCATCGCGGAGCCTTCCGCATAGTGCAGCCAATAGGTGTAGCGCAGCCGCTCCGGCGTGTTCGGCGGCGGGATCAGCCGGCCGTTGCCGTAGGTGCCGATGAGATATTCGATAATCGCGCCGGACTCGGCGATGGTGTTGCCGTTGTCGGTGATGACAGGCGACTTGCCGAGCGGATGTATGGCGCGCAGCTCCTTCGGCGCGCGCATGTCGGGCTGGCGCTGATAGCGCACGAGCTCATACGGCACGCCCAACTCTTCGAGCAGCCACAGCACGCGCTGCGATCGTGAATTGTTGAGGTGATGAACGGTCAGCATCGCAGGGTCCCCGGGGCTCGGCTTGGTCACTTGGCCGCGCGTTCGTGCCAGCCCGGGAACACAATGTCGAGCTATCCGGAAGGATATTTCCACCCGGGTATATTGACGCCGCCAATTTACCCGGGTATTAAATTCCGACTGCGACCAATATGGCAATGATTCCAATGCTAGGGACTTTCACAGCCTTCATCGGCCAGCGCCGGCTGGCCTCGGGCCCGGCGGGCGATGTCGCGCTTGCCGTCAAGCACGCGGCGCCGCGGCCGGACGAGCCGATCATCATCTTCGACGACGGGACCGGGCGGACGATCGATTTCGACCTGCGCGGCGGGGACGACGAGGTGCTGGCGCGGCTGGCGAAGCTTGCTCCGCCGCCGTCAGCCGAGGAGGCTACGCCGCCGAGCGAGTCGCGCGGCCGCGGCCGGCCGAGGCTCGGCGTGGTCGCGCGCGAGGTGACGCTGCTGCCGCGGCACTGGGAATGGCTCAACGCCCAGCCCGGCGGCGCCTCGGTCGCGCTGCGAAAACTCGTCGACGAGACGCGGCGGGCGAGTGGCGACAAGGATCGCGAGCGGCAGGCGCGCGATGCGGCCTACCACTTCATGTCGACGATGGCGGGTAATTTTGCGCGTTTCGAGGAAGCCTCGCGGGCGCTATTTGCGGATGACCGGCGACGCTTCACCGGGCTGATCGCCGACTGGCCCGCCGACATCCGCGACCACGTCGTCAAGCTCGCCTACCGCGACCGCGCTTAATCGATCGACCAACGATCTTCCAACGCCGCCACGGACCGTGGCGGCGATCAATCACTCATGCATAAGAGGCAATCCGTGTCGCCTGCTGCTGACTCGCGCAAAGATTCTGGCTTGCGCAAGAATTTCGTCGCCTTCCTCGCACCGATGATGCTGAGCAACATCCTGCAATCGATGTTCGGCACCATCAACAGCGCCTATCTCGGCCAGATGATCGGGGTCGACGCGCTCGCCGCGGCGTCCGTGTTCTTTCCGGTCATGTTCTTCTTCATCGCCTTCGTGATGGGCCTGAGCTCCGGCGCAACCGTGCTGATCGGGCAGGCCTGGGGCGGCGGCAAGCCGGACAGGGTGCGCGCCGTGGCGGGGACCACCTACACGGTCGCGATGCTTCTCGCGTTCCTGATCGCGATCGCCGGCGCACTGTTCAGCCGTCCGCTCGTGATCATGCTCGCGACGCCCGCCGGCATCGTGGACGAGGCCGCATCCTATGCAGAGGTCATGATGGTGGCGATGCCCCTGACTTTCGCCTTCGTTCTCGTCACCTCGATGTTGCGCGGCGTCGGCGATACGGTGACGCCACTGATTGCGCTGGCAATCTCGACCGCGATCGGGCTCGTGGTCACGCCGACCCTGATCCGCGGCTGGTTCGGGCTGCCGCAACTCGGGGTCGCCAGCGCTGCCTGGGCTTCGGTGGTTTCGAGCGCGCTGACGCTGATGTGGCTACACATCCGACTTGCCCGCCGCGGGCATCCGCTCGCGATTGATGCCGCGGCCCTGCGCGCGATGCGCCCGGATGCCGCGCTGCTCGGGACGATCCTCCGGCTGGGCATCCCGGCCGCGCTCGGCATGGTCGTGATGTCGATTGCCGAACTCGTGCTGCTCGGCCTGGTCAATGGTTATGGCGCGGATGCCACGGCGGCTTATGGCGCTGTCAACCAGGTCTTCAGCTACACGCAGTTTCCGGCGCTCTCGATCGCGATCTCGGTCTCGATCCTGAGCGCGCAGGCGATTGGTCGCGGCCAGACGGTTCAGATCGGGCGCATCGTTCGGACCGGGCTGGAGATGAATTTGCTGCTGACGGGTGGGCTGGTCGCGCTCGGCTACATATTTTCGCGCACACTGATGGGCTTCTTCATCGTCGACGCCGGCGTGATCGAGCTCTCGCAGCGCCTGCTGCACATCGTGCTCTGGAGCTCGATCCTGTTCGGCATGTCGACCGTGTTTTCCGGCGCCATGCGCGCCAGCGGCACGGTCTGGCTGCCGCTCCTGCTCTCGAGCTTTGCGATCGCCGCGATCGAGGTCCCCAGCGCGTTCATCCTGAGCCGGCACGTTGGCCTCGACGGCATCTGGATCGCCTATCCGATCACCTTCGGCGCCATGCTGATATTGCAGATGAGCTACTACATGCTGGTGTGGCGAAAGCGCAGGATCGAGCGCCTGATCTGATCAGGCCGGATCGCTACAATATTATGACCGTCATTAAACGGTGGACCTGTGGCGCGCCCTGCGCCACAATGCGAAAAAGAGCCGTCAGGGAGGACGAGTTTGACCCGCACAGCCCCGCAATTCCTGTTCGATTTCGGCAGCCCCAACGCCTATCTCAGCCATGAGGCGATCCCGGCGATCGAAAAGCGGATCGGCGTCAAGTTCGAGTATGTGCCGATCCTGCTCGGCGGAATCTTCAAGGCGACCAACAACAAGTCGCCGGCCGAGACGCTCGCCGGCATCAAGAACAAGCGCGAATTCCAGGTGGTCGAGACCGAGCGCTTCGTCAAGCGCTTTCATGTCCAGCCCTATGTCTGGAATCCGCATTTCCCGGTCAACACGCTGAACCTGATGCGCGCGGCGATCGCAGCGCAGCTCGAGGGCGTGTTCGAAAAATATGTCGAGGCCGCCTTCCATCACATGTGGCGCGAGCCGAAGAAGATGGACGATCCCGAGGTCGCGATGAAGGCGCTCGCATCATCCGGGCTCGATGCACAGAAGCTGCTCGCCCGCTCCCAGGAGCCGGAGGTGAAGGCGAAGCTGATCAAGAACACCGAGGAGGCCGTCGCCCGCGGCGCGTTCGGCTCGCCGACCTTCTTCGTCGGCAACGAGATGTTCTTCGGCAAGGAGCAATTGCGCGAGGTCGAGGAGATGGTGCTCGGAAAGTAAGCCGGCAAAGCTATCTGCGAACCAGAATGTGATTGCGGCAATATTCTGGATTGCTTCGCTTCGCTCGCAATGACGACTATAAATAGCCGCCAATAGCAATAATGGAGCATCCCATGCGTATCCTCGTGGTCGGCGCCGGCGCCATCGGCGGCTATTTTGGTGGCAGGCTGTTGCAGGCCGGCCGCGACGTAACTTTCCTGGTCCGGCCGCGCCGCGCCAGCGAGCTTGCAAGCGCCGGCCTCATCATCAAGAGCCCGAACGGCGACGTGACGCTGAAGGATCCGCCGCGGGTCGAGGCGGACAAGCTCAAGGACAAGTTCGACGTCGTGCTCTTGAGCTGCAAGGCGTTCGATCTCGACGACGCCCTCAAGTCCTTTGCGGCGGCGGTCGGCCCGAACACGGCGATCATCCCGATGCTCAATGGCATGAAGCATCTCGACATCCTCGACCAGAAGTTCGGCGCCGAACGCGTGCTCGGCGGGCTCTGCGCCATCGCCGCCACGCTGAACGAGAAACGCGAGGTGGTGCAGCTCCAGCCGATGCAGTCGATCAATTACGGCGAGCGCGACGGCAAGCTGTCGGATCGCGTCAAGGCGATCGACGAGGCCTTCAAGAGCGGCATCAATGGTGCCACCGCCAGCCAGAACATCATGCAGGACATGTGGGAGAAGTGGGTGTTCCTCTCGACGCTTGCGGCGTCCACCAGCTTGATGCGGACCTCCGTGGGCAACATCCTCGCTGCTCCCGGCGGCAAGGATTTTCTGCTCGGCATGCTCGATGAGACCAGCGAGATCGCTGCCGCCTCAGGCTACCCTCCGGGCGGGCCGTTCTTCGCGCGCGTCAAGGGCAACCTGACCACCGAGGGCTCGCCGATGACGGCGTCCATGTTCCGCGACATCAAGGCGGGCCTGCCGGTCGAGGCCGATCACGTCATCGGCGACCTCATCGCGCGCGGCGATGCCGCCAAGGTGCCGGTGCCGAAGCTGCGCGTCGCCTATACGCATCTGAAGGCGTATGAGAAGCAGCGGGCGGGATAGGGCATCACACTCCACTGTCGTCCCGGGGCGCGAAGCGAGCCCGGGACCCATGCCTCCAGGACGTGGTTGCGGCGCGAGCTGGTAACAACGAGTCTTCGCCAAACTACTCCCTGTGGTTATGGGTCCCGGATCTGCGCTCGCTAAGGCTCGCTTGTCCGGGACGACGGTGGAGTTTGCTGCTACGCATTCCCCGCTACTGCAAATGCGCCAGGTAATGCGCGAGCGCGGTGATTTCCTCCTCGCTCAGCGAATAGGCGATATCGGCCATCGCGGCGACGCCGCCACCTACGCGCTGACCGGCCTTGTAGTCATGCAACGCTTCCACGAGATATTCCTCACGCTGGCCGGCGAGACGCGCCACCGCCTTGGTGCCGGCGTAAGTGTCGGTGTGGCATGAGGCGCAGCGCCGGCCGACGGCCGCCTGTGCGCCCTTCTTCGAGAGATCGGGGTCCTTGTCCTCCGGTCCCTTCGGCGGCGTCAGCGCGGAATAGTAGGCGCCGAGATTGCGGATGTCCTCGTTGGTGATCTCCTCGGCGATCGGCTGCATCTGATCGTTCTTGCGCGAGCCGGCGCGGAAGAACACGAGCTGCCATTGCAGGAATTGATCGGGCTGGCCGGCGATCGAGGGGATGTTCTCGGTCTGCGAGATGCCGTTCTCGCCATGACAGCCGGCGCAGACCGCCGCTTTCTCCTTGATGGCGGCGGGGTCCGCGGCGCGGGCAAACGGCACCGCCAGCACAGTGGCGAGGACAGTGATGGCGAGCGAAGCGAATTGCCGACGCATGATGGGAATTCCAATTTATGGGGATCATCGCTCCGGGGCTCGCGAAGGGCGAACCCGGAATGACGGCGTCAAGTCTCAAAAAGAGAGGCTGCGGCCGTCTCCTGGCCGCAGCCTCTTTTTCCTGTCGCGCTACTTCTTGCTGTAGCTGATGCGATAGATCGCGCCGGCCCAGTCGTCGGCGACGAGGATCGAGCCGTCCTTGGCGAGGATGATGTCGTCGGGACGGCCGAGATAGCCCTGGTCACCCTCGATCCAGCCATAGGCGAACACCTCCTGCTTGGCGTTCTTGCCGTCGGGCCCGACGATCACGCGCACAATGCGGCCGCCCTGGTACTTGTGACGGTTCCAGGAGCCGTGCTCGGCGATCAGGATGTTGTTCTTGTACTCGGCGGGGAATTGGTCGCCGGTATAGAACTTCATGCCGAGCGGAGCGACGTGCGCGCCGAGATTCAGCGCGGGCGGCGTGAACTCGGAGCATTTGTGGCCCATCGCGAACTTCGGATCGGGCAGGTCGCCTTGATGGCAGTAGGGATAGCCGAAGTGCTCGCCGATCTTGTTGATCACATTCAGCTTGTCTGAGGGCAGATCATCGCTGATCCAGTCGCGGGCGTTCTCGGTGAACCAGTACTTGCCGGTGCGCGGATCGACATCGCCGCCGACCGAGTTGCGAACGCCGAGTGCATAGGTTTCGGCATTGCCGGTCTTGGGATCGACGCGCCGGATCTGCGAGACGCTGGTCGGGGGAATGCCGACGTTGAAGGGCGGTCCGAACGGGATGTAGAACCAGCCGTCCTTGTCGACCGCGATGTACTTCCAGCCATGCGCGGCATAGGACGGCATGTCGTCATACACGACCTTGCCCTCGCCGAGATTGTCGAGCTTGGCTTCGGCGTCGTCATAGCGGATCAGCCTGTCGACGGCGATGACGTAGAGCGCGCCATCCTTGAAGGCGAGGCCGGTGGGCATGTTCAGCCCCTTCAGGATGGTCTTGACCTCGCGCTTGCCGTTGTTGTCCTTGATCGCATAGACGTTGCCGAGGCCGAACGAGCCGACGAACAGCGTGCCCTTGTCACCCCAGGCCATCTGTCGCGCCGCGAGAACGCCCGGCGCCCAGACTTCGATCTTGAAACCCGGCGGCAGCTTGATCTTCTTCATCATCGCGGCGAGCTCGGCCTCCGACGCGCCCGTCGGCGGACCCGAGGGCGGCGCCAGACCCTTCTGCGCCTCGGTCTCGTCGCCGAGGAACCAGTCATCCGGTGGATGAGTCCAGAACTCCTTGGTGCCGGACTCGTATTTCTTTAGCGCCCGGTTCTTGTCCTGCTGTTGCTGCGCATTGAGAACGCTCGTCCCCGCGAGAAGGGCAACCGCTGCAAGCGCAAAAACGGATCGATGGAATTTCATCGCGTCACTCCCCTAAGGCAGCCATCCGGGCTGCACATTATTTTGTTTTGCTGGTCGAGTAGGCGAAGTTCGGAGTCTGTCGAGAGATCAGACCGAAAAAGGTTAGCACATCTGCGAGCGGTGAGAAGCGCGGCACACGCGCGGCAGTTGGCTCAATAAAAATTGAGACGGAATTTTCGCGAACGCACGACTGGCAACGACAACATTCTCGCTGCAACGCGGAATCAAAAGACACGCGCGACTAATCTGCGGGCAGCGACCGAGGCGATCTACGAAAAGACCGGATAAGGCCCGTCCGCGAACACCGTGTCATGATAGCCCTTCGATCCGACCTCACACGCCAGCGCGCTGCGAAAGTCTCTGGCATTGCGAAGGCAGTTCAGGACATGGGCGAAGTCGAATTCGGGCCGCCACCCCAATTCGCGACGCGCGCGATCATTGACATAGACGCGGTCGATCGCCGGAAACAGACGCCAGCCCCGCGCAGTAAAGAGCTGCTCGCATTCGGGATAGAGCGCGCGCACCACGCCGGCCGCGTCGCGGGCGAGTGCCGCGACATGGTGCGGCTCGAACGGGCTCGTGGCTGAGACGATGTAGCGCGCGAAACCGATTCGTTCAGCCTTCTCTCTCGCGAGCAGATGGGCGCTCACGGCGTCCGCTATGTCCAGCCGGCGATAGAGCAGCTCATTGGCCTGCGCGTTCGCTAGCGCGTAAGCCGAACGCATCGCCGGATCGTCATCGTCTTCCGGGAAGAAGCGGGATGTCCTCAAGATGACGATCGGCAGACGGTGCTCGCGAGAGAACAGCTCGCACAGATTCTCCGCCATCAGTTTGGTCGCGCCGTAGATGTTCTTCGGCACCGACGGCAGATCCTCGGTGACCCACACCGCTGCCTGTCCCGCCTCGGGCCGGAGCTGCGAGCCGAATGCGCTGGTGGTGCTGGTGAAGACGAAGCTGCGCACGCCGCCGGCCACGGCCGTCTCGAGCAGGTTGAGCGTGCCGGTGACGTTGGTGTCGACAAAATCTTGCCTGGCGTGGGTCGCCACATGCGGCTTGTGCAGCGTCGCGGTGTGGATGACGGCGGTGACTCCGTCCATCTGCTCCCGCACGAAGCCGGGGTCGACAATGGAACCGGCCGCATCGGTGAAGGCTGATTTCTTCAAATCAACCCCATGCACAGTAGAACCGCGCCGCCGCAATGTCCTGACGATGGCCTCCCCGAGGCGACCCGCGCTGCCCGTAACCAGTATTGTCATTGCAGATCCCGACCAGCCGCCAGAGGCGTGGCGAACCACGATCCGTTCCGGTTTGGCTGGATGCTCTGGGAAAAATTGGAGCGGGCGAAGGGGCTCGAACCCTCGACCCCGACCTTGGCAAGGTCGTGCTCTACCACTGAGCTACACCCGCATCCTGTGTCGGTCGCATGACGCGCCGGCAACGGCTGTCGTATGCCAAAAGCGGGCGGCGAATGCAACAGCTACCGGCGGCATAGATTCGTATTTGGGGCCCCCATATGGACCCAATCCCGGTCGAATCGACCGAAAACGGCTCGGAACTGCCGAATCGACACCCCCGGATTGAAATTCGGCCGTCCCGGCCCAATTTTAGGAGCCGACAGCGAAGCATATGCATTGGCGACGTGCTAAAGAGCCGCCATTCCAGACATCAGACGAGGGGATCCCGTGACGATCATCGACCAGGGTAACGGAGCGGCAGGCCCGGCTGCGGCCGACCTGATCAAGGACACGACCACCCAGACCTTCGTGAAGGACGTCATCGAGGAATCGAAGCGCCAGCCGGTGCTGATCGACTTCTGGGCGGAGTGGTGCGGCCCCTGCAAGCAGCTCACCCCCGTGCTGGAAAAGGCGGTCAAGGCCGCCAAGGGCAAGATCAAGCTGGTCAAGATGAACATCGACCAGCATCCGGCGATCCCGGGCCAGATGGGCATCCAGTCGATCCCGGCCGTGATCGCCTTCGTCAACGGCCAGCCGGCCGACGGTTTCATGGGCGCGGTGCCGGAGAGCCAGGTCAACGCCTTCATCGAACGGCTGACCAAGGGCGTCACCGCCCCGGGCGAGGTCAATGTCGCCGAGATCGTGCAAGAAGCCGAGGCCGTGCTCGCCGAAGGCGACGCGGCTGCGGCAGCGCAGATCTATGCCGAGGCGCTGCACCACGATGCGACGAACATCGCGGCCCTTGCGGGCCTCGCGAAATGCTACGCCGTCTCCGGCGCCATGGAGCAGGCCAAGCAGACCCTGGCCATGGTCCCGGAATCCAAGCGCAACGACCCCGCGGTGAAGGCGGTGCAGACCGCGATCGATCTCGCCGAGCAGGCCGAGTCGCTCGGACCGGTCGGCGAGCTGGAACAGAAAGTCGCCGCAAACCCGCTCGATCATCAGGCGCGATTCGATCTTGCGACCGCCCTCAACGCGCAAGGAAATCGCGCGGCCGCCACCGATCAGCTCCTCGAGATCATCAAGCGCGACCGCAAATGGAACGACGACGGCGCCCGCAAGCAGCTCGTGCAGTTCTTCGAGGCCTGGGGCGGCACCGACGATGCCACCATCGAGGGGCGGAAGCGCTTGTCGACGATCCTGTTTTCATAGGCGCGAGGCTATTGTTTGAGCATGATCTTGTCGGAAAACCGCTGCACACTTTGCACTGACGGGGTCCTCCGCATCCGGATCATGCTCTAGCGACGTCAGTGGGGACCGGGCACAGATGCCGATCAATATCGAATATCGCGGGCCCGCCGACCTTCCGGAGATCATTCCGGTGTTTCCGCTGCCGGGCGCGCTGCTGTTGCCGCGCGGCCAGATGCCGCTCAACATCTTCGAGCCGCGCTACCTCGCCATGGTCGACGACGCCTTGCGCGACGGCCACCGCCTGATCGGCATGATCCAGCCGGACGTGGCGCATTCGCCCAAGAACGCCGACAAGCCGGCGCTGTTCCGAATCGGCTGCGTCGGCCGCATCACCCAGCTCGCCGAATCCGGCGACGGCCGCTACATCGTCGAGCTCACCGGCGTCGCGCGCTTCAAGATCGTCGAGGAGCTCGAGGTTCTCACGGCCTACCGGCAGTGCAAGGTGGATTTCTTCTCCTTCGCCGACGATTTCACCGCTCGCAAGGGCGAGGATGACGTCAACCGCGAGGCGCTGCTCGCGGCGCTGGCTGACTTTCTGAAGGCCAACAACCTCAAGGTCGACTGGGAAGGCGTCGAGAGCGCGCCCAATGAGGCTCTCGTCAACGCGCTGGCGATGATGTCCCCTTACGGCCCGGCCGAGAAGCAGGCCATGCTGGAGGCGCCGGACCTCAAGACCCGTGCCGAGATCCTGATCGCGGTGACCGAGATGGATCTCGCCAAGAAGCGCACCAGCGGCGATCCGCCGCTGCAATAGGCTGGCCCACGGCGCTACCGCTGCTCCCGTCGACCCAGCCAGATGTGAAGCGGAAACATCAGGGCCAGGGAAAATCC
This sequence comes from Bradyrhizobium neotropicale, assembly GCF_001641695.1. Lineage (GTDB taxonomy): Bacteria > Pseudomonadota > Alphaproteobacteria > Rhizobiales > Xanthobacteraceae > Bradyrhizobium > Bradyrhizobium neotropicale. The sequence continues at coordinate 268,381 of NZ_LSEF01000100.1, read as the reverse complement.
GACGCCAAGATGGATCCAGCTCATCCATGGCCGCACCGCTTCGGATCCCAAATAATAGAGCCCGAACGCGGTCACGATCAGCACGGCATTGAACGCCGCCATGACTGATCCGGAAACGAGATTCTTGCCGCTTCGCCACGATCGCCGCAGGTGCACGGGAATGAGGGCGCCCACCAGCAACAGCGCGAGCATCGCGATGCCGCCATGGACCATCAGCATGTTGGCAGCGATGTGCTGCCAGATCTCGTCGCCGGCAACGTCCTTCTGCCAGTCGGCCACGAGCCAACCGGCGCCGGTCAAAAGCAGCGCCGCGAACGCCGCATAGAGCGAATAGCGAAACGATGTTCTAAGCCGCAAGGTGCACCGCGTGATGCCAGTCGGAGGTGATCTGAACGTCGCCGTCGGCCGAGATCAACAAGGCGCCGGCCTGGTAACATTCGAGCAGTTGGCCCGCGTCGGTCCCGGAGATCATGACGATCTTGGTCAGGGCGTCGGCAACCATGCAGGAGGGCGCGCGAACCGTGACGCCGTCGATCAGGCATGCCGGCCTCTGAGTTGCGGGATCAATCACCGCCGAACAACCTGGCTCACTGCTGTCGAACAGCACGACGCGGCGCGCCGTTGAAGCCAGCGCTTCGTCGGCCACGTCGATGCGGCAGATCGATCGGCCGGGGGCGCGGGGATCACGGACGTGAACCGCGCGCAGCTCCGCGCCAAAGGCCCGAAGGTCGCCACCGGCGTTCACCATGCCGCCGGGAATGCCAAAATCGCGCAGCGTGGCCACCGCGCGGTCGACGGCGAAGCCCTTCGCTATGCCACCAAGGTCAATCGTGACATCGGTCGATCGAAAATGGACCTGCTGGTCCGGAAGCAGCCCAATCGCGTCGGCGGAGCGCGCAATCGGCGCCGACGCCGGCTTGTCCTTCAGGAGCGGCAACAACCCCATCGTCTGCAACGCTGGTGCGATCGTGATATCGAAAAGCCCGCCGGAGCGGCGATGCAGCTCAACGGCGGTCTCGAGCACCTCGAACGTCCACGCATGAACGCTCAAGGGGCGAATGCCGGCTTCGCGGTTGAGCCGGCTGACGTCGCTATCCGGCTCATGAAAGCTCATCAGCCGATGCACCTGCGCAATGGCATCGAATGCGGCGTCGATGGCGCCGTCCATGTCGGATCTGCGAGCGCCCGCAACCTCGATCTCCACGAAGGAGCCGAGCAGCGGCCTTGCGCGACGGATGCTATCGAAGGCGATTGCCATAAGCCGCCAGTATTCTTTTCACGCCTTCGGTGACATGGGTCGACGACAGCGTCGCGCCGGCGATGTTCCTGATATCGCCGTTGATCTTGAGCGCACTGCCGCTGGTCTTGCCGACGAACTGTGCGAGCCAGCTCGGGCTCCTGATATCGCCGCCATAGGATTCGCGATATTCGAGGATCTCGACCTTGTGGACCGCACCCGCCGGCGTCAGCGCCACCGCGTAGTCGATGAAAAGGTGCTTGCCGACGACCCGGTCGAACACGAAGAAGCCGACGACCTTGCCGCCGGCCTCGGCTTTCCAGACTCGGCCCGCCTGGACTTCGGAAAAATGTGTCGCGGACGGAAATGCCTCCTTCTGCGCTTCCTCGATCGACAGATATCGAACGGCATAGGCGGGAGAGGCGGCAGACAAGATCGCTGCAGCCGGCAGGGTGTATCGAACCCAATTCATAGTCACCTCGCTTCTGGTCCTGTCATCATGTCTTGCAAAGCTGTCCCAAGCGACCCGGTCGGCATCAAAAGAAGAACCCGACGCCGCCGAGGAACGAATCCGAAAGCGCGCCGGTGACGCTCTTGTCGATCACACGCTGGTAGGTCGCCTTCAGCACAATCTTCGGGGATGGAAACACCGCAAAGCCGGCCGTGTGGTACTGTCGCTGACCCTGACCAGTCGGCAGATTGGCATCGGTGCCGGCGAAGCCGCTCGTTTGCAGATTCTGATAGGTGTAGCGATAGAACGGCACAGCCTCCCACTCGCTGTTGAGAATCGTGCCGAGCGGGACATGGTAGGCAATCTCGCCGGAATAGCCGTACATCGACTTGCCGACATTGTTGGTCGGATCCGAGTCGTTGTTGGCGCGCAGGTTTTCCGGGTGTCCGAAGCCGGCGAGGACATATTCGCCGCGAAACTCAAGACCTGTGTCGGGCACTCTGTAGCGGAATTCGGCATCAAACATTGTGAGACTGGACCTGCCGAGGAAGTTACCGAGATCGTCATGCGCTCCGCGCGGCGTCGTGTTCGGCGAGAAATAGGCGCTGACGCTTCCGGCGAAGCCTGGCCAGAATGTCGGCGTGAAGTCGAGCCGGCCGGACACGGCCATGGCGTTGTTGAGTTGCTGGAAGTCGCCGAGCGGGGGCCTTGAGAATGCGAGCGCGGTTACGCCGTCAATGCCGGCGACGTACGCCGTCCCGGGAAGCGGGACAGTCTTTGCCTCAGTGCGATTGTCGAAGGAGTCGCCGAAATCCTCGTTGCTGGTGCTGAGCATGACCTGATATTTGAGGTCCTCGGTGATCGTCCCATAGACGCTGGTGGATGGGACCTTCCAGGTCGACGGAATGAGGCCGTTGTAGAGTGCGGGCCGGAGTACGCTGTAAAATTGCGTGGGTTCGTGATGCTGATTGATGTACCCGATCGGCACCAGATCGATGCCCGGCGAACGCCAGTTGAATTGGTCGATGATCTTGAAATCGACCCAGAGCTGCTCGATCTCGGCGGTGCCGTGCAGCTTGTCGTCGTTGTCAAATCCGGAGCCCGCGTGCTCGAACTCGATCTCCGCATTGAAGATGATGTTCGGGGTGATCGCATAGGTGGGCAGGAGAACGAACCTGGCCGCGTCAAAACCCTTCTGCCACTGGCCACCGGCAGCAGAATTCTGGATGGTGCCGAAATTCATCTCGCCATAAGCCCCGATGCTGAGGCCGGAGACCGGAGAATCCGCAAGCCCGAGGATCGGTTTGTCCGACGCTGACGGCAGTGGCGGCAGAGGGATGAAGTCTTTCGACTTCGACTTGGCCGACTTCTCGGACGATTGGGCTTCAGGCTTTTGAGCGTCAGACTTTTGGACGTCAGACTTGGCTGGAGCGTCCTTTGCCTCAGCGGATGGCGCGGCTGCATTGGTGCTCGTCAGCGATGCCGTTTTGGCTACCCGCTTTGCGTCTGCATCAACGGTCGGGCGATCCTGCTTCTGCTTCAGCTCGGCTTCGAGCTGCTGGATGCGCTGCTCCATCTTCTCCAGCTTCTTCAGCAACATGGCGTTCGCGTCACCATCCGCTGCGAAAGCTCCACCAGAACTCAGGATCGATATTGCGGTCGCCGCCAGCAGAGCTGATCGGCTGGGGCATCGACGGCGTTCGAATCGAAATGCAAACGGATCAGTGGAAACGTGCCGTGACATTCGTGCCCCCAGGAATTGCGACATCCGGCCGCAGGAAAAACAGGCAAGAGCGTTCTTGGGAAGCAGAAGAAGGAAATTCGTGACTAGAATCACTCCACATTAGAATTAGAATAAATAAAAGAAACTCCTTCCCGCTACAGCGTCAGCAGTTGATATGATTGGAATCCCTACAGAAAGAGACGAGTGGGACTAGGAGACGCACTCGCGCATTTCGGATTGACTGTCCAGGCCTCAATCGGCGCCGTTGCCATCGCGCTCCAACAGTTCGATCGGAAGCCACCCGTGCTCAGGAGTGACCGCGGATGCGCTTGCGTCCCGTGATCATCGCGCGCACGAGGTTTTCGCGTTGGAGAATCGCCATCAGCACCACGCCCGCGACATGCAGCACGACGAGCACGATGACGGCATCCGAGGCATAGGCGTGAGTGTCCTCGACCCACCAGACGCCGAAGAAGGTGACCGTCACCGCCATCGCACCTGAGATCGCAGAGACGGCGAGCGTCAGCAGTAACGCCACCAGCATCAACGTGCCGGCGGGGTTGAGCCCGATATAGCGGCCGGTCATGCCGCGGCGCAGATTCAGCAGATAGCGCGGCGCGGCGCGAAGCCTGACCCCGACCATGCGAAAGCGCGCATAGCGGCTGCCATAGACGCCCCAAATCAGGCGGAAGGCCAACAGCCCGATCACGCTGTAGCCAGCGAAGCGGTGAAAGGTGTCATGGACGGTGGGCGTGAACCACGCGACCAGGACGAAGCCGGCGAGGAGCCAGTGCCAGAGCCGCAGCGGGAGGTCCCAGACCTCGACCATCCGCGGAGCGGTTCGGTCCGCGGGGGGCCGTCCGGCCACCCCGCGCGCATCTGGCACCGCTTCTTCCTTCAAGCCAGGATCACCTTAGACCGTCACTTTGCGATCGTGTGCTTCAGGCTGAGATCCTCGGGGCTGTAGAACAGCTCGTAGAGCTTGCCTTCCTTCACGCCATAGACCTCATAGCACGAACCCTCGATCTTGGAGCGCCGCACCTCATAGCCGGCCGCCTTGGCCTTGGCTTCGGCGTCACTTGCCGGCTTCCATGACGCTTTGTCGAGCTTGGTGCAATTCTTGAAGCCGTCGGCCATGGCCGCCGACCCCATGCTCATCCCGATCGACAGTGCAATGGCAACAACGCGAATGACCCTCACGAAAATCTCCTCCTGTTTCGTGTGCGCAACGCCTAGCGCGAAGCGCGATCGAAGGAAGCAAAGGAGATAGCGGAGTCAACTCGGTTCGGGCCTGAAAATGCTTTAGATATATTCTAACGTCGGCCAAAACCTCTGTGCCGCCCGCATGCAACGTGTATTTGATACCTCGCTGCGGCCTTACGCCTCATGAGTTGAGATCAGCTCCTAACCTGAACCTCGCATGCCCTGATACCGACGCTGCAGCCAATCCGCCCAGGAGAGCCGTCCGCGCACGCCACCGCTGACGACGAAGCCCATACCCTGTGCCCTCGCCTCCGAAAGGGCCAGCGGCAGGATCTTGCGGCTGAGTCCGCGGGCATCCCGGTATTGGCTGGCAAGCACAACAAGGCTGAGATCCTGGGGACCGCCGATCTCCGCGCGTTCGCCGCGTCCACCGTCGAACGCATATGCCACGACATGATCGGCGACATCCGACGTGTCGACGGGATTGAACAACGTCGTCGGCACCGGCCATGCCGGAAGCCAGGCGAGGCCAGAGAGCATGGCGTCAAGCAGATAGTAGAACGGCATCGCGCGAACGACAGACCACGGGGTCGCGGAGGCGCGGACCAGCCGTTCGCCGGCGAGCTTGACCCGGGCGTAAGGCAACGTGGCCCCTTCAAGGCCGACGATCGAGACGTGCAGGACGTGTCGCACCGACGTCTCCTGACAGAGCGACAGCAAGCGCTCCGTTCCCTCGACATCCACGGCAGAGGGAGACCGGAAGAAGTCCACGGGACGAATGCCGCCGCGCCGCGCGATGGGCGAGAAGGTCGCCGCATTGATGACGGTGTCAACGTCACGCAGCGCCTCGCGCAGTCCCGCGCCCGTGGCAAGATCGCCGATGACCCATTCGATATCCGATCGCGTGCCCGGCGATCTCGCAAAAACCCGAACGCGGTGCCCGTCTCGGACGAGGCGACGGACGATATCCTGACCCAAATGGCCCGTGCCGCCGGTGACTAGCGTCAATGCCATGCTTCAACATCCGTCAGCCCTGGGCACCGGCTCGCCCGTGGTCCGTCAGTCGTGCTCATGCGCGGCTCCATTGCGGCGTCCATAGCACGGCTCCATTTGGAGGCGTGGCATTTGAAGGCATGGCGCCTTGTTCGAGGGACGGTCAGTAGCCGGCAAGTGCCATCGCGACGACGGCGCTCATCCCGATCCAGCCGAAATGGCGTCCACGGTGCGCCCAGGCGTTGGCTAGTGCCGCAAAGCCGAACACAATCGCGAGCGTCACGATGATCCAATGACGCGCGAGATTCGACTCCATCCAAGGGACGGCGAAAAGCAGCACGCCGCCGCCGATCCACGCCACCGTGCCGGCCTGCCAGACCAGGCGAATGAGGGTGCGCAGACGTGGCGGTTCGATGCTGGCGCGGGTGAACACTTTTGTTTCGCCGAGCAGACCATGGATCAGCGCGATCACGATCGCGGCGGCGCCGGAACATTGGAGCAACAGATCGCGCATCGATAAGCCTCCATTCGATGGTTTTCCATACAGTACTGTATGGTGAGATAGGCGCTGGCGCGGCGCCTGTCAATACACTACTGTATGGTCAGGTAGCGGAACCAGACATGACCGAACAGCTCTCCGCCGACGACTGGATCAAACAAGGCCTCAAGGCGCTCGGCAAAAGCGGCTTCACCGCGCTCAAGGCCGATCCGCTGGCCAAAGCCATGGGCGTTTCGCGCGGCAGCTTCTACTGGCATTTTGCCGATCTCGGCGCGTTCCATGCGGCCGTGCTGAAGCGCTGGCGCGAAATCGCGGCCGAGCAGATCATCGCCGACGTCGAGGCGGACAGTGATGAGCCGCTGAAATCCTTGCTGCGCAGGTCGTTTGGCGCGCGGCTCGATCTCGAGCGGGCCGTGCGCAACTGGGCGGCGTTCGATCCGGCGGCGCAAGCAGCGGTCCGCGCCATCGACCGCCGCAGGCTCGACTATATCGAGGCGCTGCTGGCGAAGCGGGGGCTTGCCCCGGCGATGGCGGAGGCCCGCGCGCAGATCCTGTACTGGACGTTCCTCGGTTTCGCCCTGTCGGGCACGCCTATGCCGGCGGCACGGCTGAATATCCAGCTCGGCGAGCTCCTGCGGATGGTCTCTGCCTCGTGATCCGCGCGTAGCAATTCCGTTACATGGACGTTGGGCGGCTGCCGCTTCTGTGCTACAGGCAGCCGACCGCCGGAGACCATAATGAACGCGCCCACCGAACGCCCCGAAAACAGCGTCGATCCCAAGCTGCTGGAAATCCTGGTCTGCCCATTGACCAAGGGCCCGCTCGAATTCGACGCTGCCCGGCAGGAGCTGATCTCGCGCAGCGCAAAACTCGCCTATCCGATCCGCGACGGCATCCCGATCATGCTGCCGGAAGAGGCGCGCAAGATCGATTGAGGGTGGCGAACGGTGAGTGGCGAATAGGCCTACTCGCTATTCCCCACTCACAATCCGCCTCCTCACAACGCCTCGCCCTTCAGCAACCGCGGCACTTCGCCGGTGAGGCCGGCGGCCTGGCGGATGAACATGTTCTTCAGCGGCGGGGCGCGGTCGACGATACCGAGGCCGATATCGCGCACGGTACGCAGCAGCGTCGACTTGTTGGAGAACAGGAAGTTCAGCGAGTTGGTCGCGACACCCATCGCCATGGTGTCGAAGCGGCGCCAGCGCTGGTAGCGTTCGAGCACATCGGCCTGGCCAATGTCCATGCCGAGCCGCGCGGCGTCGACCACCACCTCGGCCAGCGCCGCGACATCCTTCAGCCCCATGTTGAGGCCCTGGCCGGCGATGGGGTGGATGACGTGGGCGGAATCGCCGACCAGCGCCATGCGCTCGGCAATGAAGGAACGCGCCACGAAATAGGACAGCGGGAACGCGCGCGGCTTGTCGAGCGCCTTCACCTCACCGAGATGCAGGCCGAAACGCTGCTCGAGCTCGCCATGGAAATCCTCCTCGCTCAGGCCAACGATGCGCGCAGCTTCCGCGCGTCGTTCGGTCCATACCAGCGATGAACGCTTGCCCGTGAGCGGCAGGATCGCGAACGGGCCCGCGGGCAGAAAGTGCTCTTCGGCGCGTCCCTCGTGGTCGCGCTCATGACCGACGGTGACGACGATGCCGGATTGATCATACTCCCAGCCATGGGTGGGGATGCCGGCGCGTTCGCGCAGCCTCGACCTCGCGCCATCCGCGGCGATCAGCAAGCTCGCTGCAATAACGCTGCCATCACCGAGCGTCACGTCGATGCCATCCGCGCGTGAGTCGTAGGACGTCACCGCAGTGGCGCGGAGATCGACGCCCTCGGCTGTCGCGCGCGCCACCAGCGCATCGATCAGGCGGCGGTTCTCGATCATATGTGCGAACGGCTCGCCCGGCGCGACATCGCCGGCAAAGTTCAAAAACACCGGACGGGTGGCGTCCTCGAGCTGCGAATCCGTGACGACCATGTCGAGGATCGGCTGCGCCTCGCCCTTGACGTCGTCCCAGGCGCCGATCACCTCGAACAGCCGCCGACAGGCGGCAACGATCGCGGTGGCGCGCGGGTCGCGGCTCGGCCGTGTGCTGAGCGCGGGATCGGCGACGATGACGGGCACGTCGGGCCCGAGCCCCTGGCGCAGCGCCAGCGCCAGCGCCAGGCCCGCAAACGCGCCACCACCAATGACAATGCTACCCTGTACCGACATACCCAAATTCCCGGCAAACGCTTCGGCTTTCCTGGGCCTTGCTAGCAGACTTGAGGTGGGCGAAACAGTGCGGTGAAACAAGGGCGGAACGGCCCAGTGTGTCATTCCGGGGCGATACGATGGGACCGCGCGAAGCGCGGCCCGGGTATCACCCGGAATCTCGCGCAATAACTTCCGGTTTTCCGGGTTCGCGCTGACGCGCACCCGGAAACACGGCAAGCAGGAAAGCACCGCCATGTCTAAAGGCCTGATCGACCTCATTTCGATCCTCGACCTCGAGCAGCTCGAGGTGAATCTGTTCCGCGGCAACAGCCCGAAGACGAGCTGGCAGCGGGTGTTCGGCGGGCAGGTGATCGGGCAGGCGATGGTTGCGGCCTGCCGCACCGTCGAAGGCCGGCTGCCGCACTCGCTGCATTGCTATTTCATCCTGCCGGGCGATCCGCAGATCCCGATCATCTACCAGGTCGAGCGCCTGCGCGACGGCAGGAGCTATTCGACCCGCCGCGTCACCGCGATCCAGCACGGCAACGCGATCTTCTCGATCATGGTTTCGTTCCATGCCGAGGAGGAGGGCGTCTTCGATCACCAGGACAAGATGCCCGACGTGCCGCCGCCGGAGAAGCTCACGGCGGAGGAGGTGGCCAAGCAGCCGATGTTCCGCGAGATGCCGGAATTCATCCGCCGCTACTACGAATCCGATCGTCCGATCGAGCTGCGCCCGGTCGAGATCGGCCGCTATTTCGGCCAGAAGATCGAGGACGGCCGCATCAATGTCTGGATCAAGACAGCGGCCAAACTGCCCGACGATCCGGCGCTGCACATGTGCGCGCTGGCCTATGCGTCCGACTTCTCACTGCTGGATGCGGTCATGGCGCGTTACGGCCGCACGCTGTTCGACAAGCGCATGATGCCGGCGAGCCTCGATCACGCGATGTGGTTTCACCGCCCCTTCCACGCCGACGAATGGCTGCTCTATTCGCAGGATTCGCCGAGCGCTCAGGACGGCCGCGGATTGACCCGCGGCCTGATCTTCAAGCCCGACGGCACGCTGGTGGCGTCCGTCGCGCAGGAAGGCTCCGTGCGCGAGCGGAAGTAATTCAGAAACCGTGATTCACCGCGCCGCGATCGGCGAGCGCGAATTGCGACACGTACCAGCGGCCGTACCAGCGCAGCATCCACGGAATCGGGATGATGAAGCTCGAGGCCAAGGAGAACACGAACGTTCGCCACAGGATCTCCCAACCGCTGCCGCTGAACACAACCTCGCGCCGCGTGCCTTCGATGTTGCGGCAGATCCAGCGCATCCAGAACGCCATCACCCACGCCCAGCCGATGATGGTGATGGTGGAAATGAACAACAGCAGGTACCAGCCGACATAGCCGACCGCACTGCCCTGAAACGAGATCGGCAGCCGCTCGCCATTCGAGGTGAGATTGGCCGCAATCCATCGGATGATCATCCAGGCGAGGAAGGCGTTGATCACCGTCGCAACGAGCGGCGCGAACGAAATGCCGGTGAAACTGGCATAAGTCAGGAGGCCGTTGGCCATGAACACCCACCAGATGTCCATCGGCTGGCCGGCAAAGCCGAAATTCGGGCGACCCGGCACGTGGATGTGCGACGTGATCCATTTGTAGAACCAGACGGCGACCCAGGGTGCGGGGATCACCAGCAGCATGCCGATGATGAACACGATGGTGCGACCGAGCAGACCGAAAACACTGAAATCGGCCGTGAGCGGTTGGTCAGTCCCGGCGCGCATCGGCGGGCCGCCGGCGGTCGGGATCATCGGCGGCGCACCGGCGCCCCCGATCAGTCCGGGAATTTCGGCGGCCTTCTGCCAGCCGGCCATGCCCTCGGTCCACACCAGCGTGTCCGGGCGGACGACACCCTGGCTTACGAGATCGCGGAATTGCGCTTCGGGATAGGGCCCCTGCTGCTTGCCCTCGGATGCGTAGAACCAACTCGCCATGAAGCGCCCCCTCAAGTCCCAAAATACTTATGTACCGTTCGGCACGCGCAGGTTCACCGCATCCATGCCAAAAATGCATTGTGAGGGATGAACGGCTGCCATGTACAGAGGCGACGGCCGGAGACCACCCGCGTTTTTCCCCTTCAATCTGCAACTTTTTTGTGCCATTTGCCCGGAAAGATGCCAGATTGACGCAGCGCCGGGGACATTCGGCGTGGCGTAGCCCGGGGAATAGGCCTGACCATGAAACTCGTCGTCGCGATCATCAAACCCTTCAAGCTCGATGAGGTCCGTCAGGCGCTGACGGCGATCGGCGTCCACGGCATGACCGTGACCGAAGTGAAGGGCTATGGCCGCCAGAAGGGGCACACCGAGATCTATCGCGGCGCCGAATATGTCGTGAACTTCCTGCCGAAGCTGCGGATCGAGATCGCGGTCCCGTCCGACATCGCCGACAAGGCCGTCAGCGTGATCACCGCGACGGCGCGCACCGGCCAGATCGGCGACGGCAAGATCTTCGTCACGCCGATCGACCACGCGCTGCGCATCCGCACCGGCGAAACCGACAGCGACGCGCTCTAACAATCGTCTTCTTCGATCGCACCGGGCGACGACGCCACAGGGTGCGACGCGACTTCTATGCTGGGGGAAACGACATGGCGGGATTCTTGCGCCGCGCAGCGACATTTGCTGCGCCGATTGGACTTGCGTTGACAGTTTCGCCGGCAACGCCCGCGCATGCCGCCAGCTCCGAGATCAACACCGCCGACACCGCCTGGATGATCGTCGCCACCGCCCTGGTGCTGATGATGACGATCCCGGGGCTGGCGCTGTTCTATTCCGGCATGGTGCGCAAGAAGAACGTGCTCGCAACCATGGCGCAGAGTCTCGCCGCGGTGACGCTGATCTCTATTCTCTGGGTCGCGTTCGGTTACTCGCTCTGCTTCGTCGGCGACGGTCCGTGGCTCGGCACGCTCGACCGCTGGTTTCTCGTCGGCATGACGATGGACAGCGTGAACCCCGCCGCCAAGACGATTCCGGAAGCGCTGTTCATGCTCTACCATATGACCTTCGCCATCATCACGGTGGCGCTGGTGGCGGGCTCGGTCGCCGACCGCATGCGTTTCTCCGCCTATCTGTTGTTCTCCATCGCCTGGTTCATCTTCGTCTACATTCCGCTGGCGCATTGGGTGTGGGGCGGCGGCTTCCTCGCCGGCATGGGCGTGCTGGATTTCGCCGGTGGCCTCGTGGTGCATCTGTCGGCCGGCACCGGCGGTCTCGTGGCGGCGAAGGTGATGGGACGCCGTCATGGCTACGGCATCGACAACCTCTCACCGTTCGATCTCTCGCTCGCCGTCATGGGCACGGGCCTGCTCTGGGTTGGCTGGTTCGGCTTCAACGGCGGCTCGGCGGGCGCGGCCAATGCGCGTGCCGTGATGGCGATCATCGCGACGCATCTCGCGGCCTGCTCCGGCGCGCTAACATGGGGCGCGATCGAATGGTCGACGCGGCGCAAACCCTCGGTGCTCGGCATGATCTCCGGCGCGGTGGCAGGCCTCGGCACCATCACGCCGGCCTCGGGTTTCGTCGCGCCGTGGCACGGCATCGTCATCGGCGTCATCGCCGGGGCGGTCTGCTACTGGGCCTGCACCTGGCTGAAGCACCGCTTCAAGTACGACGACTCGCTGGACGTGTTCGGCGTCCACGGCATCGGCGGGCTGACCGGTACCCTGCTGGCCGGCGTGTTCGCGACCAGCGCCATCGGCGGCACGGCGGGCCTGCTCGAGGGCCATCCCCAGCAGCTGCTGATCCAGCTCTACGGCGTCGCCGTTACCTTTGCGTGGTCGGCGGGCGTGAGTTTCGTCCTGCTCAAGCTGGTCGCCCTGTTCGTGCCCTTGCGCGTATCTCGTGAGCACGAGCTGGAAGGGCTCGATATTTCGCAGCACGGCGAGGCCCTGCAGTAAGCCTACCCCCACCAAAGTACCGGAAGGCTGCCCGGCGCGTGAGCAACATTGTGTCGGCAGCCTGTCATGCCTGCACTTTGAGCAGGCCTGACTACGTTTTGAGCGCGACGTAATAGCGCACCGCGCCGCACCACCCGTCGAGCGCGAAAACCCCCGCTTTCATAGTCCGTTAGGCAAGGCGGACGATCTGGCACGGCATTTGATTCTACGGGTCCCGGCTGTGCCCGCGTAGTGAAACTTCTCCCTCGTGGCGAACCAGTCGAGAAACGCCCGGCCACGTCCGGACCGGGCCCAAGCGGGGATAGGACCCATGAAAATTGTTATGGCGATTATCAAGCCATTCAAGCTGGAAGAAGTCCGTGACGCCCTGACCGCCATCGGCGTTCACGGTCTTACGGTGACGGAAGTCAAGGGATACGGCCGTCAGAAAGGCCACACGGAAATCTATCGCGGCGCCGAATACGCCGTGAGCTTCCTGCCCAAGATCAAGATCGAAGTCGCTGTCGCCTCCGAGCAGGTCGACAAGACCATCGACGCCATCACGTCCGCTGCGAAAACCGGACAGATCGGCGACGGCAAGATCTTCGTCATCAACCTCGACCATGCGGTTCGCATCCGCACCGGCGAGGCCGACGCCGCGGCCCTTTGATTTCGCGCTCAACCTTATCCAATCAGGAGTAAATGAAATGACGTTTAAGCGTCCCTATGGCGCGGGATTGGCGGCTCTCGCAGTCGGCATGTTCGCTGCGACCGCGGCCTACGCCGAGCCAACGGTCAACAAGGGAGACAACGCCTGGATGCTGACATCGACAGTGCTCGTGCTGTTGATGACGATCCCCGGCCTCGCGCTGTTCTATGGCGGCCTCGTCCGCTCCAAGAACATGCTCTCGGTCCTGATGCAGGTGTTCTACACCGTCTGCGTCGTCACCGTGATCTGGGCCGTGTACGGCTACAGCCTCGCCTTCACCACCGGTTCCGACTTCATCGGCGGCTTCTCGAAGGCCTTCATGATGGGTGTCACGACCGACTCGAAGGCCGCGACGTTCAGCGTCGACGCCAACATCTCGGAGCTCATCTACGTGTGCTTCCAGATGACCTTCGCGGCGATCACGCCCGCCCTCATCGTCGGCGCCTTCGCCGAGCGCATGAAGTTCTCGGCGATCGCCCTGTTCATCCCGCTCTGGGTCACGCTGATCTACTTCCCGATCGCGCACATGGTCTGGTACTGGCCCGGCCCGGACGCGATCCAGGATGCGGCCAAGGCACTCGCTGCGGCGGGTGATGCGGCGGCGAAGACCGCGGCGCAGGCCAAGCTCGACGAGATCAACGCCGACGCCGGCTGGATCTTCAAGAAGGGCGCGATCGACTTCGCGGGCGGCACCGTCGTTCACATCAACGCCGGTATCGCCGGTCTCGTCGGCGCGCTTCTGATCGGCAAGCGCATCGGCTACGGCAAGGAGCTGATGGCTCCGCACTCGCTGACCATGTCGATGATCGGCGCCTCGCTGCTCTGGGTCGGCTGGTTCGGCTTCAACGCCGGCTCCAACCTCGAAGCCAATGGCGGCGCAGCCCTCGCCATGACCAACTCCTTCGTCGCCACCGCGGCCGCCGCGCTGTCGTGGATGTTCGCGGAGTGGATCGTGAAGGGTCATCCGTCGGTGCTCGGCGTCATCTCCGGCGCCGTCGCGGGCCTCGTGGCGGTCACCCCGGCGGCCGGCTATTCCGGCGTGATGGGTGCGATCGTCCTCGGCCTCGTGGTCGGCGTGGTCTGCCTGTTCTTCTGCACCGTCGTGAAGAACGCGCTCGGCTACGATGACTCCCTCGACGTGTTCGGCGTGCACTGCGTCGGCGGCATCGTCGGCGCTCTCGGCACCGGCATCCTGGTCAACCCGGCGCTCGGTGGTGCGGGCATCATCGACTACACCGCGATCCCGCCGAAGGTTGCCGATTACGACTTCGCGGCGCAGATGCTGTCCCAGACCTGGGGCGTCTGCACCACGCTGGTGTGGTCGGGCGTCGGCTCGGCGATCCTCTACAAGGTCGTCGACGTGATCGTTGGCCTGCGCACCAATGTCGAGAGCGAGCGTGAAGGCCTCGACATCACCGAGCACACCGAGCGCGCCTACAACATGTAACTCTTCTCCCGGGGCGCGATCTCCTCGGGGATCGCGCCCAGAACTACGGTTTGGGCACATACCCGGCAATGCCCCGACCGTTGAGGGGCTCCAGCGCAAGTTGGAGCCCCTTTCTTTTTGTGCCGCCGCAGCGCGTCCAGCGACGGGATCACCGTAAGTCAAATTGCAAAATGTCAAAGTCGGCGAATATCATGCTCCCCATTTGGAGCTGAGTTTCATGCGTTTGTTTCAATGCCTGGCTTTGTGCTTCCTGTCGTTTGCTCTGTCGGCGCTTGACGCCCATGCCGATAAGCGCGTCGCGCTGGTGATCGGCAACGGCGCCTACAGGAACGTTCCTACGCTGCCCAATCCGACCAACGACGCCGCCGACGTCGGGGCGGCGCTAAAGCGGGCCGGATTCGATCCTCTGGTCGCAACCGATCTCGACCAGGCCGCAATGCAGGAGGCCGTCCTTCGCTTTGCGCGCGACGCCCGCGGCGCGGACGTTGCCTTGTTCTATTACAGCGGGCACGCGCTCCAGTTCGCCGGCGTCAATTATCTCGTGCCCGTCGATGCGGTCGTCCGCGACGAGGTCGACCTGCGACGCCTCGTGCGCGCCGACGAAATCCTTGCAGACCTGCAGCAGGCGAAGAACCTGCGCATCCTCGTGCTCGATGCCTGCCGCGACAATCCATTTGCCGACGAGCTGCGCCGCAACGTAGGGCAGGGCCGCGGGGTAGCGGTGGCGCGCGGGCTGGCCAAGATGGAGAGCCCGGACGGCACGATCATCTCCTACGCAACCCAGGCCGGCCGGACCGCCGACGACGGCGACGGCCGCAATAGTCCCTATACCAGCGCGTTCCTCGAACACATCCGCGACAGGGACAACATCAATACGGTGTTTCAGACCATCAGCGCCGGCGTCTACCAGCGGACCAAAGGCACGCAGGTGCCTGAACTCTCACTGTCATTCTTTGGCGAGTATTATTTGAACGGCAAGCCCGAGACGGCTGCGCTGGCGCCATCGGCGCCCCAGGCCGATCCCTGCGCGGATGCCGCCGATCATTGGCGTAGCGCGGAAGCGCTCGGAACGCTTGCGGCATTCAAGGACCACCTCGTCCGCTTCCCGGCCTGCGCGTTCGCGGACCTCGCGAAATCGCGCATCGCAGCGCTGGCAAAATCCGCAGATGACGACAAGCGCACGACCGCCTTCGACGGCACCTGGATCGGCAAGGAAACCTGCGAGAGCAAACCGCCCTTTCCGGAGGGCTATTACCAGTACGCCTTGCGCATCAAGGATGGGGTCCTTCACTCCGTTTTCGGCGAGGAGGGCAAGCCCGGTTCGTCCGTCTTTGATGGAAGGATCGAGGCCGATGGCAGCGCCAGCATCACAGTCAAAGGTCTCTTTGCCGACAATGACCCGCTGCGCCGACCCGCCGGCAGTCCCTACCAGTACAAGGTCGCACTCGCGCTGAAGGAAACGAGCGGGGCCGGCGTTCGCACCGAGACGCCGCGGCCGTGCCGGATGGAATTGTCGAAGCTCGCACCGGATGCAAACCCACCTCATGTCGATTCAAAACGGGCGACCAAGCGCGACGACAAGACGGCCGTCATCCCGCCCGAACAGCGGGAAGGTGGAAAGGCCCGGCAGACCGGGGGAGGGTTGAGCTGTTCGATGATGCGGAGCAAGTGCGCCGTAAACTGCGTCGGTATCAGCGGCAATCCGAATTGCGCTTCAACCGCTTGTCCGCGGCTGGAAGCGGAGTGCATGAGCAGCGGATGCTGGCGCGGGCGCGGGTTCAGCGGCTGCGGACTGGCCAAAAGATAGCTGCCGCAGGCCTGTTGCGGGGCGATGTCTTTTTCGTCCGCGCGCGCAAAAGAAAAAGATTGCCATTCGAGGCCGCCGGCGCAGAAATATCGGCCTCAACGAACAACAAAAGGGAGGTCGCCATGCGACTGGAAGGTGGATGCTATTGCGGCGAGGTGCGGTACGTCGCCGAGGGCGACCCGATGATGCAGGCGCAGTGTCATTGCCGCGAGTGCCAGTACATCTCGGGCGGCGCGCCCAACACCTTCATCGCAATGCCTGCGGCCGGCTTCACCTACATCACCGGGCACCCCAAGCAGTTCACCCGCAAGGACCTCGAACGCGCCGTCACCCGAGAATTCTGCGCCGAGTGCGGCACCCATCTGGTGACCAAGGTTCCGGGCCTCCCTGCCGCGATCCTAAAGGTCGGCACGCTGGATGAGCCCGCGCAGTTCCACCCACAAATGGCGATCTACACCTGCGACAAGCAGGAGTTCCATCAGATCCCCACGGGCATGCCGACATTCGAGAAGCTGCCGGGTCACTAGGGAAGCTGCACTGATCACGCCCGATCAAGCGTCAGCGCGCGTCGGTCATGACGACGCGCGAAAGATCGGGATGACGATCCGTATCGGCGCGGACCGTGCGCTGCACGACGGGCTCGTCCAACATCGAGCCATCGGGAACCGGCGGTCCTCGCGGAAGGGCGCATCCCATTGTTCCCGTCTAATTATTCCGGTCTGGACGGACCCGCCCGCCGATGGTTAATCGCGTCTTAACCTCGCCCTATCTATGGTGAACTGAACCGCTTCCCGCCGGCGCCTTTCCGTGACCGGCAGTTCCAAGAGTGCTGGCGCCCAACGAATGGCCATGACCGCTTCATCCCGTGCGCCGCTGGGCGGTGGAAGCTCCGATTCCCAACGCTCGCCCTTCGTCCGGCTGAACGAGCTCCTCGCGCCGCATCAACCCGGCAAGCCCTTGATTTCGCTTGCCGTTGGGGAGCCGCAGCATCCGGTGCCGGACTTCGTCGGCCCGGTGCTGGCCAAGCACACCGCCGATTTCGGCCGTTACCCGATGAACCAGGGCACCGAGCCGTTCCGCCAAGCAGCGAGCGCCTGGCTATCGTCGCGCTTCAAGCTGCCGCGACCGCTCGACCCCAAGAGCGAGATTCTCGTCCTCAATGGCAGCCGCGAGGGGCTGTTCCTCGCCGCGATCGCAGCAGCGCGCTATGTCGGTCCGCGTCCCGGCAAGCCGGCCATCCTGATGCCGAACCCGTTCTATCCGGTCTATGGCGCCGGCGCCGGTGCCGCAGCCTGTGAGGCGGTCTATCTGCCGACCACCGTCGAAAACGGCTTCCTGCCTGATCTCGACGCCATCGACGAGGCGACGCTGGCGCGCACCGTGGCGTTCTATCTGGCCTCGCCCGCCAATCCGCAAGGCTCAGTCGCCAAGCCCGACTATTTCAAGCGCTTGAAACAGCTCGCCGATCGCTACGGCTTCATGATCCTCAGCGACGAGTGCTACTCGGAAATCTATACCCGCGAAGCACCGGGCAGTGCACTCGAATGCGCCGGCCCCGATTTCACCCGCGTGGCTGCGTTCCAGTCGTTGTCGAAGCGCTCGAACCTTCCGGGCCTGCGCGTCGGCTTCGCCGCTGGCGACAAGAAGTTCATCGGCATGTTCCTGGAGCTGCGCAACATCGCGGCGCCGCAGGTGCCGGTGCCGCTGCAGCATGTCGGCGCGGTCGCCTATGGCGACGAGGCGCATGTCGAGGAGAACCGCAGGCTCTATCGGATCAAGTTCGATCTCGCCGACCAGATCATCGGCAATCGTTATGGCTATCGCCGGCCCGACGGCGGCTTCTGCGTCTGGCTCAACATCTCCGAACTCGGCGACGACGTGGCCGTGACCGTTAAGCTCTTCAAGGACGCCGGCGTGCGTGTGGTGCCAGGCAGCTACCTGGCGCGGCTGCAGCCCGACGGCTTCAATCCGGGCGCGGGCTTCATTCGCCTCGCGCTGGTGCAGGACGGTGAGACCACAGCCCAGGCGCTGCATCGCCTGGTCGAGACTCTGGGTTAGGCGGGGCCCATGAGCATGTCGGCAATCGAACGTGTCATTCCACTGGTCGGCCATCTGCCACCCTCGATCCGGGAGGCGCTGACGCGGCGTATGCGCGAGCTCACCGGCCTCGGCCTGATCGGATTGTCGGGCGTCGCCGCGACCGCGCTGATGACCTGGTCGGTGCAAGACCCCAGCCTCAGCCACGCGACCTCGCGGCCGATCCGAAACATTTTGGGCTATGCCGGCGCGATCGGCGCCGACCTCGCCATGCAGATCCTAGGGCTGGGCGCGATCATGCTGGTCCTGACCGTCGCGGTCTGGGGCTGGCGCATGCTGACCCACCGTCCCTTCGACCGCGAGGCGTTGCGGCTCGGTTCCTGGATTCTCTG
>NZ_LSEF01000100.1:163440-249653 GCF_001641695.1 Bradyrhizobium neotropicale | reverse complement strand
CCCGCCGTGATCTTCGGACCGCCCGGCATAATCTATCGCATGGTGCTCGGCGCCATCCTGTTCGTGGCGATGGCCGCGACCTTCCTGATCGCCTGCGGCCTCGGCGCCCGCGAGCACGACGAGGAGCTCGCATCGATCGAGGACGAAGATGCGCCGATTGAGGAGGACGAAGACCAGGATCGCGGCTCGGTGTCGCTGGGCTGGCTGTTCCATGCGTTGATGAGCACGAAGGCACGGCTCACCTGGCTGCTCGGCACCGCCTATCGCACGCTGGTCTCGAGCGGGTCCAAGGCCCGCGCCGTTAGCTTCGATCGTCAGGAGCCGAATCTCGGCGGCGGCCGCGCCGCACCCTCGATCTCGCCGCAGTCCGAGGACGAGGACTACGAGGAAGAGCACGAGGAAGAGGAGGAGGAAGAAGAGGAAGAGGAAGAGGAGCCCGCCGCGCGCGCGCCGCGCAAGAAGGCTGCGCCGAAGGCGGCTGCGAAGAAATCCTCCGACAAGTTCGATCTTCCCTCCGTCTCGATGCTGGCGGCGCCGAAGGCCGCCGATCGCCAGCCGCTCAGCAAGGCCGAGCTCGAGGCCAATTCGCGCGCGCTCGAAGGTGTGCTGCAGGACTTCGGCGTGCGCGGCGAGATCGTGAAGGCCAATCCGGGTCCCGTCGTCACGTTGTACGAGCTGGAGCCCGCGCCCGGTATCAAATCGTCCCGCGTGATCGGCCTGTCCGACGACATCGCCCGCTCGATGAGCGCGCTGTCGGCGCGCGTCGCCGTCGTTCCCGGCCGCAACGCCATCGGCATCGAACTGCCGAACGCGCATCGCGAAAAGGTTTACCTGCGCGAACTGCTCGTCGCGAAGGAGGCGACCGAGACGGTGGCGAAACTGCCGCTCTGCCTCGGCAAGACCATCGGCGGCGATCCCGTCATCATCGATCTCGCGCGCACGCCGCACATGCTGATCGCCGGTACCACCGGCTCCGGCAAATCGGTCGCCATCAACACCATGATCCTCAGCCTAGTCTATAGGCTGCGGCCCGATCAATGCCGGCTGATCATGGTCGATCCGAAGATGCTCGAACTGTCCGTCTATGACGGTATTCCCCATCTGCTCACGCCCGTCGTGACCGATCCGAAGAAGGCGGTGGTCGCGCTGAAATGGGCCGTGCGCGAGATGGAAGAGCGCTACAAGAACATGGCCAAGCTCGGTGTACGCAACATCGACGGCTACAACACGCGCCTGGTCGAATTGAAGGCCAAGGGCGAAGAGCCGACGCGCACGGTGCACACCGGCTTCGACAAGGAGACCGGCAAGGCGATCTACGAGGAAGAAAAGCTTTCGCTCGAGCCGCTGCCCTACATCGTCATCATCGTCGACGAAATGGCCGACCTGATGATGGTCGCCGGCAAGGACATCGAAGGTGCGGTGCAGCGCCTCGCGCAGATGGCGCGTGCCGCCGGCCTGCATGTGATCCTTGCGACGCAGCGTCCGTCGGTCGACGTCATCACCGGCACCATTAAGGCGAACTTCCCGACACGCATCGCCTTCCAGGTCACCTCCAAGATCGACAGCCGAACCATCCTCGGCGAGATGGGCGCCGAGCAGCTGCTGGGCCAGGGCGACATGCTCTACATGGCGGGCGGCGGCCGTATCAGCCGCGTGCATGGCCCGTTCGCGTCCGACGAGGAAGTCGAGAAGGTGGTGCGTCACCTCAAGACGCAGGGACAGCCGGAATACCTCGAGGCGGTCACGGCCGAGGAGCCGACCGAGGACGAGGACGGCGCGGTGTTCGACGCCACCGGCATGGGCGCAGATGGCGGCGGCGACCTGTTCGCGCAGGCCGTTGCGATCGTCAAACGCGACCGCAAGGCCTCGACCAGCTACATCCAGCGCCGTCTGCAAATCGGCTATAACCGTGCCGCATCGCTGATGGAGCGCATGGAACTGGAAGGCATTGTCGGCCCCGCCAATCACGCCGGCAAACGCGAGATTCTGGTCGAGGAAGAAGACAGCCATATGTGAGGCAAGCCGCCTCAGAATGATATTTTCACGCAAAAACGATCTGCTTTTGCCCGAAATCACGGTAAAAGGGCGCCTTAGCATAACAGGACGATGCGTTGACCAGACATCCGGACATTCGATTCGCTGCCTCCTTCGCCGCGCGAAGCGCGCGCGTTGTCGGCGTGCTTCTCGTCACCGCCGGGATGGTGACCGCGACATCGTTTGCCCAGAACGTGCCTGTGCCGAAGCCCGCGCCGAAGGGCCGGGACGGGTCAGCTTCCGACGCACAGCGCGGGCCTGCGACGACGGGCGCGACGCAGGCGCCACCGAATCCGATCATCCCGGATCCTCGCCGCAACGTGCCGAGCAGCATCTTCCAGACTTTCGATGCGAACCAGAAGGCCCAGGCCGCCAAGGTCAGCGCCTATCTGTCCTCGCTGTCGACGCTGGTCGGGAATTTCGTCCAGGTCGGCCCCGACGGCAGCAAGACGCAAGGCGATTTCTACATCCAGAAGCCCGGCAAGATGCGCGTCGAGTACGATCCGCCGAGCCCGATCGACATCATCGCCGATGGCTCGTCGGTGGTCGTGCGCGACCGCAAGCTCGCGACCCAAGACGTCTACCCGCTGTCGCAGACGCCGCTGCGCTTCCTGCTGTCGGACCGCATCGATCTGATGAAGGACACCAACGTCGTCAGCGTGACCGCGGACGATCTCTTCATCAGCGTCACCATCGAGGAGAAGCAGGCGCTGGTCGGCACCAGCCGCCTGCTGCTGATGATCGGCGCCAAGGACGGCCAGTTGAAGCAGTGGACCGTGACCGACCCGCAGGGCTACGACACCACCTTCGCGGTCTATAATCTGGATACGAGCAAGAGGCTCGATCCCAGCATGTTCAAGATCGACTTCACCAATTACGGCCCCGCACCGGGTTAGGTTCGCAGGGTGGGCAAAGCGACGCGTGCCCACCATTCCCACGCTCGAAAAGACGGTGGGCACGGCGCTTTGCGCCTTTGCCCACCCTGCGGGAGCTTGCTAAGACGCAGTTCCCATGCGTCTTTCCCTGACAACCTGGAACATCAATTCGGTGCGGCTGCGCATCGATCTCGTCGCGAAATTCCTCAAGAGCGCGCGGCCGGACGTGCTGTGCCTGCAGGAGACCAAGTGCATCGACGATGCCTTTCCGCTGAAGCGATTCAAGCGGCTCGGCTATGAGCATGTCGCGCTGAACGGGCAGAAGGGCTATCACGGCGTCGCCATCGTCTCGAAGATTCCGTTCGAGTCGAAGGATGTCCGCACCTTCTGCGACAAGGTGGATTCGCGCCACATCTCGGTGTCGTTCGGCGAAAAAGCCAACATCGCAAAGCCGCTCGTGCTGCACAATTTCTACGTCCCCGCCGGCGGCGACATTCCCGATCCCGCGCTGAATGAGAAGTTCGATCACAAGCTCCGCTTCCTCGACGAGATGAAGGCCTGCGAGCCGCTGCATCCGCGCGGTGAGGACCGCCACATCCTGGTCGGCGATCTCAACGTCGCCCCGCACGAGAACGACGTGTGGTCGCACAAGCAGCTTTTGAAGGTGGTGTCGCACACACCGGTCGAAACCGAGAAACTGCTGGCGGCACTGAATGCCGGCGAATGGATCGACGTCGCGCGCGAGCGCATCCCGATGTCGGAGAAGGTCTATACGTGGTGGAGCTACCGTTCCGCCGACTGGACCGTCGGCGACCGCGGCCGCAGGCTCGACCACATCTGGGTCTCGCGGGCACTGAAGGATGCCGTCAGCGATTTCAGGATCTTGCGCGACGCGCGGAGCTGGGAGCGGCCGTCGGACCACGTCCCGGTGACGGTGACGCTGGAGGTGTGACCTCTCGTCATTCCGGGGCGCGCCTAGCGCGAGCCCGGAATCCATTCATCCACACTCTCTGCGGCTCCATGGATTCCGGGCTCGCAACTTTCGTTGCGCCCCGGAATGACGAGGGGAGAGAGCTACGACGTCAGCTTCGCGCCGGCCATCAGAATGTCGCTGGCGATCTGGCTGGAGCGAACTGCAAATTCATCGCGGAGGCGGACCGCGGCGGCAGGGTCGCTCTCCAGCACGCGCTGAAACAGGCTGCGCGAGACGCGGATGACGGAGGAATGCTCAAGCGCGATCGCGCTCGACGGCCGCTTCATCGGCACCACCAGCGCGAGCTCGCCGATCAACGCGCCAGGACCTGCGATCATCTCAGCGCCGGCGCCGTCATCGACCCGAAAGGCACCGCGCTGGACCACGAAGCCGGCATCGGCGTCGTCGCCGAGATTGAACAGGACGTCGCCGCGGACGAAGTCGCGCTGCTCGGAGCCGATCGCGAGCATGCGCAACGAGGCGTCTCCCAACAGGCGCAGGGTCGGGACACGCTCGAGCAGCGCTACGTCGTCGTCGATTGACATTCAGGTCCGAGGCTCAAAGGCGCGCGATTTGAAACGATTCGTGCGCCTCTGAAGCGTATCACGGCACCAGCTTGTAGCCACCGGCTTCCGTGACCAGGATTTCCGGGTTGGCCGCGTCCTTCTCGATCTTCTGGCGGAGGCGGTAGATGTGGGTTTCCAGTGTGTGGGTGGTGACGCCGGAATTGTAGCCCCAGACCTCCTGGAGCAGGGTCTCGCGCGAGACCGGCATCTGGCCGGCCCGGTAGAGGAAGCGCAGGATCGCCGTTTCCTTCTCCGTCAGCCGCACCTTGCGGGCGTTGGCGGCGGTCAGCATCTTGGAGCCGGGGCGGAAGCTGTAGGGGCCGACCGAGAACACCGCGTCCTCGCTGGCCTCGTGCTGGCGAAGCTGCGCGCGGATGCGCGCAAGCAGCACGGCAAAACGGAAGGGCTTTGCGACATAATCGTTGGCACCGGATTCCAGGCCCAGAATAGTGTCGGAGTCGGTGTCATGGCCCGTCAGCATGATGATCGGGGCCTTGAATCCGCCCTTGCGCAAGGAGCGGACCACCTCGCGGCCGTCGGTATCGGGCAGGCCAACATCCATCAGAACGAGATCGGGGGAGTTGGCCTTCGCGGCGCTGGCTCCCTTGGCGCCGGTATCGACGGCGGAAGCTTCAAATTCTTCGTGCAGCGATAATTGCTCCACCAACGTATCGCGCAGATCGGAATCGTCATCCACGATCAGGATCTTGCGGGCATTGGGCATTGGGGATCATCCTTTTGGAGTCCGGCTCGACGCGCGCGGATGCCGCGCCCAGCCGCGATGGTAAAGTTTAGGGGTCGCTGTTTTTATTGTTGTTCGTCTTGAAGTAGTGGGCTGTTACCGATTCACAAGCCAGAACTACTCTAACTCAGAATAGCAGGCCGTCTTGATGAATGTCCCGTAATGAATTCGACATCGCACGTTCGTATGAAAAATAGAGCGATTTCAGTTGGTTACATCAAGAATCGTCGCGCGGGACCGCTATCGGCGATCCGCGTTAAGCCTGCCGCCGGTAATCCGCGCCGGGGTTGGCTGACGGCCGGAGAGCTGATGATTCCGGTGGCGCTGGGGCGCGGCGGCATTCTGGCCAACAAGCGTGAGGGCGATGGCGGCACCCCCAGGGGCAGCTTCCGGCCGCGGCAATTATGGTGGCGGGGCGATCGCCACAGCCGCCCGCAAACATTCCTGCCGGCGCGAAGCATCGGCGATGAGGATGCCTGGTGCGAGAACCCAAGCGACCGGCACTACAATCAGGCGGTCCGGCTCGGGCGGGAGCAGGGCGGCGACCGGCTCAAGCGGGCTGACCACCTCTACGATTTCATCATCGAGATCGATCACAACACGAAGCCTCGCATCGCCGGCCGGGGCAGCGCAGTGTTCCTGCATCTGGCCCGCGACAATTTCGGTCCGACCGCGGGTTGCGTCTCGATGACCAAGTCCGCGATGCTGCAATTGCTGCGGCGGCTGGGGCCGCGGACGAAAATCATCATCGGGTGAGGGACCATGCTCGATAAGGACCAGATCGTCGCAGCATCGCGCGTCCTCGTCAGACATTGGCGCGACGGCACCAAGCTCGACGCGCTCGAGGCCTCCTTGCGGCCACGGAGCCGCGCCGAAGGCTACGCCGTGCAGGCCGCGCTCGAAGCAAACTCGCCCGGGAAATTGTTCGGCTGGAAGATCGCGGCAACGAGCGAGGCCGGACAGAAGCACATCAATGTCGCGGGCCCCATGGCCGGACGCATCCTGAGCGACACCGTCATCGCCGATGGCGGCAGCGCATCGATGAAGGGCAACGAGATGCGCGTCGGCGAACCCGAATTCGCCTTCCGCATGGGACGCGACCTGCCGCCGCGCGCGACACCTTACAGCGTCGACGAAGTGCTTGCCGCGGTCGAGACCCTGCATCCCGCGATCGAGATTCCGGATTCGCGCTTCGCCGATTTCGTCGGCGCCGGCGAGGCCCAGCTCATCGCCGACAATGCCTGCGCGCACCTGTTCGTGCTGGGCGCATCGACCTCCGCCAATTGGCGGGCGATGGATCTCGTCGAGGAGCGGCCGCAGATCACGCTGCGCGGCCAGCATTACATCGGCCACGGCAGGAACGTGCTGGGCGATCCCCGTGTCGCGCTGGCCTGGCTTGCCAACGAGCTGCGCGAACTAGGCATCACCTTGAGGGCAGGGGAGGTGGTGACGACAGGCACGTGCCATCCGCCGCTGCCGATCCAGGCGGGCGACGAATTCGCGGCGGACTTTGGTGTGTTGGGAAGGGTGTCGGTGAGATTCGGTTAGCCCGCCACATACTCCGCCGTCATTGCGAGCGCAGCGAAGCAATCCAGACTGTCTTCGAGGAAAGATTCTGGAGTGCTTCGCTGCGCTCGCAATGACGAACCTGAGAACTCGCGCAGCCCTTGGCATTCGCCAGGACGACGAAAACGAGTTACACAATGACTACCGGTGCCCGAAGATCGCGCTCCCCACGCGGACATGCGTGGCGCCGAGCATGATGGCGGTGGCGAAATCGGCGCTCATGCCCATCGACAGATTCTCCAATCCGTTGCGCGCGGCGATCTTGGCGGTCAGCGCGAAATGCGCCGCCGGCGGCTCGTCCACCGGCGGAATGCACATCAGACCGGAAATCGTCAGCCCATAGGTGTCGCGGCAGCTCGCGATGAAGGCATCGGCCTCGCCGGGCGGGACGCCGGCCTTCTGCGGCTCCTCGCCGGTGTTGATCTGAACGAAGAGCTGCGGATGCTTGTGCTGGGATTCGATTTCTTTGGCTAACGCTTGGCAAATGCTCGGACGGTCGACCGAATGGATGGCATCGAACAGCGCGACCGCTTCCTTCGCCTTGTTGGATTGCAGCGGACCGATCAGGTGCAGCGCGATATCCGGGTAACCGGATGTTAACGCCGGCCACTTGCTCTTGGCCTCCTGCACGCGATTCTCGCCGAATACGCGCTGTCCGGCGGCGATAACCGGCGTAATTGCATCCGCGGCGAAGGTCTTGGACACCGCGATCAGCGTGACCGAGGCGCGATCGCGCCGCGCTTCCTTGCAGGCGCGAGCGATTTCGGCCTCGACGGCGGCGAGTGCATTTGCTGAATGCCCGGTTAGCGGGGCGGTGTTTTCGTTCATCATGAGATTTGACCCGTCGCTGATGGTGACGGAGGTAATTCCAATTTTACCGAGTTCAAGAAAGGGTTTTTGAACCCTTCGCTTTACCTTGCCCGATGGGGTGGGTAGCGAAGATGGTCAACGTCAGTCTCAACCGCAAACGAGCGAAACTCAAGCAGGTTCTCGGAATCCGGGCCCGGCTTGCGTTGCTTGCGGTGATTCTGGTCGCGCCCTTGATGCTCGAGCGTATCCGCTCGCTCGAGGAGACGCGCGTCCGGCAGATCGCGCAGGCCACTGCAGACTTCACCACGGTCGCGCGCCACAGCGCCGATGCACAGCGCGAAGTGATTTCATCGGTCGAGACCATCCTGAAATCGGAGGCCTTCATCCGCGCTTCGGCCGGCGGCATCAGCAAGAGCTGCGACGTGCTGCGCGCGAGCCTGCCGTCCAACCTTCCCTGGATCCGCACGCTTCTCATCGCGGGCGAGGACGGGCGCATCCAGTGCGCCACCAACAACATGTATGTCGGCCTCGACCTCAGCGACCGGCCCTACTTCCAGCAGGCGCAGGAAACAGGCCGCTTCGTGCTCTCTGATTTCCTGCTGTCTCGCCCGGTGCAGTCGCCGACCGTGATGGCGGTGTATCCGGTGTCGGCGCTGAGCGGCGTCCCCGATGCCGTGGTGCTCGCGACCGTGAACCTCGACTGGATGTCGAAGGTGATGAGCAATCTCGGCGGCCGCGCCGGCATTACCGCCGTGCTGGTCGACAGCACCGGTACCGTGCTGGCGGCGCCGGCGGACCAGCATAGCGCGGTCGGCCGTCCACTCGATAATATGCCTTTGATGTCCGCGATTGCCGATCGGGCCCTTCGTTCGGACCAGGACGAAGGCTCGCTGTCTTTCCTCGCCGCTGACGGCTCGCGCCGCGCGGTCAGCTTCATCCGCATCGCCGGCACCAATGCACGCCTGATCGCCAGCATCGATGAAGACAAGGTGTCCGCGGCCGTCAACCGCGACATCCGCACCGCCTATCTCCAGCTCGCGTTCGTCGTCGTGTTCGTCCTGCTCGGCGCGCTGATCGCCGCCGAGAAGCTCGTGATCAAGCCGGTCGAGATGCTCGCCGACATGGCCAAGCGTCTGGGCGAGGGCGATCTATCGGCGCGCGCCGCACGCAAGAGCCTGCCGTCCGAATTCGTGCCGCTGGCCCGCGCCTTCAACGCCATGGCCGCGCAACTGAGCCAGCGCGAGCGCGAGCTGATCGCGAGCAATGACCGGCTGACGGTGATGGCCTCGATCGACATGCTGTCGGGGCTCGCCAACCGCCGCGGCTTCCAGAGCCGGCTCGACTTCGAATGGATGCGCGCGCAGCAATATGGCAGCGATCTCGCGCTCCTGATGATCGACGTCGACCATTTCAAGCTCTTCAACGACACGTACGGCCATCTCGAAGGCGATTCGTGCCTGACCCGTCTCGGCGAGACACTGTCCGGCATCGCCGCCGACACGATGGGCTTTGCGGCACGCTATGGCGGTGAGGAATTCTGCCTGCTGCTGCCAAACACCGACGTGACGCGCGCCGTCGAGATCGGCGAACATGTGCGCGCGGCAGTGCTCAAGCTGTGCCTGCCGCACATCACCTCCAACCACATGATCGTCACCGTCTCGATCGGCGTGGCCGCAACGAAGCCCAACGAGACCCTGCGTCCCGGCGATCTGATCGAAGCAGCCGACGCCGCGCTTTACGCCGCCAAGCATCGCGGCCGCAACACCGTCGCCGAGCACGGCATCCTGCCGATCGAGGACGGTACAGCGAAAATAATGATGGCGGGTTGATCCCGCGCGCTAGCCCGCGGCCCAGGCGCGATCGAGCTCGTTTTCCGTCACCACGCGATTGCGGCCGCCACCCTTGGCGAGATACAGGGCGCGGTCACAGCGCTCGATGAGATCCGCGGTCGCCTCGCCGGTCCGATACTGCGCCACGCCAATCGAGACAGTGATGTTCGGAAGGACCTCGCCGGTCGAGCGGCGGGTAATCTTGCACTCCCCGATCGCGCGCCTGATGCGCTCAGCGATCTCGGCACAGGCGGCAAGGTCGGCATCCGGCAACACCGCGATCAGCTCCTCGCCGCCATAGCGGGCTGGCAGATCCTGCTCGCGAACCTTTTCCCGCAAGACCTTTGCCATCAGGCGCAGCACCTGGTCGCCGACGCCATGGCCGAAATTGTCGTTGAAGGTCTTGAAGTGGTCGATGTCCAGCATCAGCACGCTGAGCGGCTCGCCCCATTCCGCAGTTGCCTGCGCCTTGCGCAAAAATTCGTCGAGCGCACGCCGGTTTGCCAGGCCCGTCAGCGTGTCGGTGCGGGCGCGCTCCTCCGATTTGGAGAGGGAATCGCGGATCACGTCGAGCTCGCGGGTCTTTTCGGCAAAGCCCGCCTCGAGCCGCGTCGCCCGGGTCGCGGCACGCGCCAGCTCGTTCATGAGCTGTGCGACCAATGTCCTCGGGTCGACGCCCGTCTGGCTTTGATCGGCCACGTCACTGATCACCTGCATCTGGGACCGATTGTCGGCGATCGCGGTCGCCAGAAATTCCTTGGCCGCGCCCATCAGGGCATGCAGCCGTTCGGAGGTCTCGATGGCGACGCCGCCCGCATTGGGCTCGATATAGGTCTCGAACAAATCCTGATTGGTCCGGGCGTCGAACGGACGGTTGTGGTCGATCAGGAGGTCGACGGCATTGCGCAGATCGTCATGGTCGCCGGCGAAATAGTGGAACCAGACGGCGAAATTGTTCGGTGTCGGCGGAATCCGCTGTTCGACCATGCTCCGCATTGCCCGCTCGGCGATCGACGCGGCATAGTCGAAATCGAGATCGTCGAAGCTGGTGTCCATAGCGGCGGCTATTGGGGGTCCTGTCCGGCCGCAACCTCGCACCGACCCCTTAATCGCGCCCCAACGGCGGTCTCAGTAGTTATGCGGGGGTCCGCCCTGCGGATCCGCCCCGTCGCAACCCATTGACCCCTTGAGGACTTCTATGGCCTAGTCCGCCGTCTTTAGACGGCCGAACCCAAGAAAACCCAACGATTCCATGACCTCCGAACGCTACAACGCCCGCGACGCCGAACCGCGCTGGCAGCGCCAATGGGACGAGCAAGCGATCTTCGTCTCCAAGAACGACGATCCGCGGCCGAAATACTATGTGCTCGAGATGTTCCCCTACCCGTCCGGGCGGATCCATATCGGCCATGTCCGGAATTACACGCTCGGCGACGTGCTGGCTCGCTTCATGAGGGCCAAGGGGTTCAACGTGCTGCACCCGATGGGCTGGGACGCCTTCGGCCTGCCGGCCGAGAATGCGGCGATCGAGCGCAAGGTCGCACCGAAAGCCTGGACCTACGACAATATCGCCGCGATGAAGAAGCAGCTCCGTTCGATCGGGCTGTCGCTGGACTGGAGCCGCGAGATCGCGACCTGCGATCCCTCCTACTACAAGCACCAGCAGAAGATGTTCCTGGACTTCCTGCGTGCAGGGCTCGCCGAGCGCGAGAAGCGCAAGGTGAATTGGGACCCCGTCGACATGACCGTGCTCGCCAACGAGCAGGTGATCGACGGCCGTGGCTGGCGTTCGGGCGCTGTCGTCGAGCAACGTGAGATGAACCAGTGGGTCTTCAAGATCACGAAATATTCGCAGGAGCTGCTGGAAGCACTGGACGGGCTCGACCGCTGGCCGGACAAGGTGCGGCTGATGCAGCGCAACTGGATCGGCCGCTCGGAGGGTCTGCTGGTCCGTTTCGCGCTGGACCAGGCGACGACGCCGGCCGGCGAGACCGAACTGAAGATTTTCACGACGCGCCCGGACACGCTGTTCGGTGCAAAATTCATGGCGATCTCGGCCGATCATCCGCTGGCGATCGCCGCGGCCGCGAAGAATCCGAAGCTTGCGGAGTTCATCGCTGAGATCAAGAAGATCGGCACCGCGCAGGAGATCATCGACACCGCGGAGAAACAGGGTTTTGACACCGGCATCCGCGCCGTGCACCCGTTCGATCCCTCCTGGAAGCTGCCGGTCTACGTCGCCAATTTCGTGCTGATGGAATACGGCACCGGCGCGATCTTCGGCTGCCCGGCGCACGACCAGCGCGACCTCGATTTCGTCAACAAGTACAATCTCGGCAACACGCCGGTGGTGTGCCCCGAGGGCCAGGATCCCAAGACGTTCGTCATCACCGACACCGCCTATGACGGTGACGGCCGCATGATCAATTCCCGCTTCCTCGACGGCATGACCATCAACGAGGCCAAGGAAGAGATCGCAAAGCGCCTGGAAAACGAGATGCGTGGCAACGCGGCGGTCGGCGAGCGGCAGGTCAACTTCCGCCTGCGCGACTGGGGCATCTCGCGCCAGCGCTATTGGGGCTGCCCGATTCCCGTCATCCATTGTCCGAAATGCGACGTGGTGCCGGTGCCTGATGCCGACCTGCCCGTAAAGCTGCCGGACGATGCGACTTTCGACCGTCCGGGCAACGCGCTCGACCATCATCCGACCTGGAAGCACGTCACCTGCCCGCAATGCGGCGGCAAGGCTAGCCGCGAAACCGATACCATGGACACGTTCGTGGATTCGTCCTGGTACTTCGCGCGCTTCACCGATCCCTGGAACGAGAACGCGCCGACGACGCCGGCGGTCGCCAACCGGATGATGCCGGTCGACCAGTATATCGGCGGCGTCGAGCACGCGATCCTGCATCTGCTCTACAGCCGCTTCTTCGTGCGCGCGATGAAGGCAACCGGCCACATCGCGATGGACGAGCCGTTCGCCGGCATGTTCACGCAGGGCATGGTGGTGCACGAGACCTACCAGAAGGCCGACGGCACCTACGTGCAGCCGGCCGAGGTGAAGATCGAGGGCGCAGGCAATGACCGCCATGCCACGCTGCTCGCGAGCGGCGAAGCCATCCAGATCGGCGCCATCGAGAAGATGTCGAAGTCGAAGAAGAACACGGTCGACCCCGACGACATCATCGACACCTACGGCGCCGACGTTGCACGCTGGTTCATGCTGTCGGACTCCCCGCCGGACCGCGACGTGATCTGGAGCGACGAGCGCGTCCAGGGCGCCTCGCGCTTCGTGCAGCGATTGTGGCGGCTGGTGAGTGAATCGGCCGAGGCCGGCAAGGCGGCGCCGGCGGCGCGGCCGGCGAGCTTCGGCCCCGACGCGACCGGTTTACGCAAGGCGGCCCATGGCGCGCTGGACAAGGTCACCACCGGAATTGAGCGGCTGCACTTCAACGTCTGCCTCGCCCATATCCGCGAATTCGCCAATGCGCTGTCGGAGGTGCTGCAGCGCCCCGGCGAGCCTGCCCCCGACCTCGCCTGGGCAATTCGGGAGGCCGGCCAGATCCTTGTCCAGCTATTCTCCCCGATGATGCCGCATCTGGCCGAGGAGTGCTGGCAGGTGCTGGGCCTGACGGGGCTGGTTTCCGAGGCCAATTGGCCGCAAATCGAACGCGATTTGCTAGTTGAAGACGCCGTGACCCTGGTGGTCCAGGTCAACGGCAAGAAGCGAGGTGAGGTCACAGTTGCAACAGCGGCCCAGAATCCGGAAATCGAGGCTGCCGTTTTGGCCCTCGATGCGGTAAAGCTGGCGCTGGACGGCAAGCCCGTCCGCAAGGTGATCATCGTCCCCAAGAGGATCGTGAATGTTGTCGGCTAGGATCCGCATCGCAGCACGCTTGCTGGCGGTCGCCGCTCTCGCGGCGCTCACGGCCGGCTGCTTCCGGCCGATGTATGCCGAGCATACCGACGGCACCCCCGACCTGCGCGAAAAGCTGATGGGGGTCGAGCTCCCGCCGATCGACAAGCCGAACGCCTCCCGTGAGGCGCGCGTCGGGGTCGAGGTCCGCAACGCGCTGGCGTTCAAGCTCTATGGTACGGCCACGGGCATGCCGCCGACCCACCGCCTGGTGATCCGCTTCACGTCCAGCCGCTCGTCCCTGATCATCGATCCCAATACGGGCCTGCCGAGCAGCGAGAATTACGGCATCGACGCCCAGTACAATCTGATCGAGATCGTAACCAACAAGTCGGTGATGACCGGCACGACGTTCTCGCGCGTGTCCTATGACATGCCCGGCTCCTACCAGCGCTTCTCCCGCACCCGGGCGTACCGTGACGCCGAGGATCGCGCGGCCCAGGAGATCGCCGACAACATCTCGACCCGGCTCGCCTCGTTCTTTACGGCGGGCACTTAAGCCACCCCTGTCATTCCGGGGCGCCCGACTTGTCCGCCGAAGCTTGAAGGGCGAAGGCGGAAGGGTGAACCCGGAATCTCGATCCATTATACTTCCGGATTCCGGGTTCGCCGATGCGCCCCCCGGAATGACCGGTCCTAGGCAAGATGGTCGCGCTGCGCGGAAAAGAGATCGACGCCTTTCTCGCCCGCCCCGATGCGGGCCGGCCGATCATCCTGCTCTATGGTCCTGACGCCGGCCTCGTGCGTGAACGCGCCGACGCACTGATTGCCTCGGCCGTCGACGACCCCAACGACCCCTTCTCGATGGTGAAGCTCGATGGTGACGAGCTTTCCGCCGAGCCGTCGCGTCTGGTCGATGAAGCCATGACCGTCCCGCTGTTCGGCGGCCGCCGCGCCATCCGCGTGCGCGCGGGCTCGCGCAGCTTTGCCAGCGGTATCGACACGCTGGCCGAGATGCAGGTCAGGGATTGCCGCATCGTGATCGAGGCCGGCGAGCTGCGCCCGGAATCGCCGCTGCGGAAAGCGTGCGAGCGCGCCAAGACGGCGGTCGCGATCGGCTGCTACCCCGACACCGAACGCGACCTCGCAAAACTGATGGAGGACGAGCTTCGCATCGCGAACCTGCGCATCGCGCAGGACGCCCGCGCCGCGCTGATGTCGTTCCTCGGCGGCGACCGCCAGGCCTCGCGCAACGAGCTGCACAAGCTGACGCTCTATGCGCACGGCAGAGGCGAGATCACGCTGGATGATGTCATGGCCGTGGTCGCCGACGCCTCCGAACTGAAGCTCGATCCGATCGTCGACGGCGCCTTCGCCGGCCGGCCGGATATCGTCGAAAGCGAGTTCGCCAAGGCCATGATCGCCGGCACCTATCCCGGCGTGATCATCTCCGCGGCGCAGCGCCAGGCCGCATGGCTGCACAAATCCGCGCTGGCGATCGCCGACGGCACGCCGGCTTCCGCCGTGCTCGATGGCGGATTCCCGCGCCTGCATTTTTCACGAAAGCCAGCGGTTGAAACGGCGCTGCGTAATTTCAGCGTGGCCCGTCTCGCCACCATCATCGAGCAGCTCGCGACCGCCGCGCTCGACACCCGGAAGCAATCGGCCCTCGCCGCCGCGATCGCGCAGCGCACCCTGATGGCGATTGCCGCGAACGCAAAGCGGCGGGGTTAGGGCCCACTTCATCCGCGCGTCATTGCGAGCGAAGCGCAGCAATCCAGAGTCCCTCCGCGGAAAGATTCTGGATTGCTTCGCTGCGCTCGCAACGACGATGTGTGGGGATGTCAGTTCCTCATCCTGAGGAGCTCGGCACGCGCGTCTCGAAGGATGAAGGCCCGGCCGGTGGCCCTCGCCCTTCGAGACGCCGCTTCGCGGCTCCTCAGGGTGAGGGTGATAGAGGGCACATGAATGCTCGACGAAACGCTGTCATTCCGGGGCTCGCCGTCAGGCGAGAACCCGGAATGAGGATGCGGAGTTAGAGATTGCCCTTCGCCAGCCGCCGCATCACCTCATCGAGCTGCTCGAGGTTGCGGTAGTTGATCTGCACCGCGCCGCCGGGGTCGCGGTGAGTCACGGTGACCTTGAGCCCGAGCGCGTCGCTGACGCGCCTTTCCAGATCGATCGTATCGGGGTCCTTCTCCTTGGACCCGGCGCGCGCCTTTTGCGGCTTGCGCTCCGGAACGCCCTCCTCATGCGCGAGCGCTTCGGCCTGGCGGACGTTGAGGCCCTCCTCGACGATGCGCTTGGCAGCGGCGAGCGGATCGGGCACGCCAATCAGCGCGCGGGCGTGACCCGCCGTCAGCTGACCGTTCGCGATGAAGGCCTGCACCTCGGCCGGTAGCTTTGTGAGCCGCATCATGTTGGCGACATGGCTGCGGCTCTTGCCGACAGCTTTGGCGATGTCGTCCTGGTTGCGTTTGAACTCGTTGGCGAGCGCGTGATAGCCCTGCGCCTCTTCCATCGGGTTGAGGTCTTCGCGCTGCACGTTCTCGATGATCGCGAATTCCAGCGCATCGCTGTCGCTGATGTCGACCGGCACGATCGGCACTTCGTGCAGACCGGCGAGTTGCGAAGCGCGCCAGCGTCGTTCGCCGGCGATGATCTCGAAGCGGTCCTGCGTGCCCTTCACCGGGCGCACCACGATCGGCTGGATCACGCCGTGCTGCTTGATGGAGTCGCTGAGCTCCTTGAGCTCGGCTTCCGAAAAGGTGCGACGCGGATTGCGCGGATTGGGCTTGAGGAATTCGATCGGCACCTTGCGCTGCGTG
Organism: Bradyrhizobium neotropicale; assembly: GCF_001641695.1. Taxonomy (GTDB): domain Bacteria; phylum Pseudomonadota; class Alphaproteobacteria; order Rhizobiales; family Xanthobacteraceae; genus Bradyrhizobium; species Bradyrhizobium neotropicale. The sequence goes on along the minus strand of NZ_LSEF01000100.1, from coordinate 233,574 downwards.
CGCGGACGCTCGACATGCGCCGCCTCGCCGCCGACGTCACCGATCAGACTCGCAAGACCCCGGCCCAGTCGCGAACGCGCTTCGTCGGCCATCGCCAGCTCCCTTGGATTCACTTGGCAGCACTCCAGAACTGAATTTCAAGATCGTAGAACGTAGGGTGGGCAAAGGCGCGAAGCGCCGTGCCCACCATCTGTCGCTCGGATGGTTGCGGTGGGCACGCTTCGCTTTGCCCACCCTACGGCATCGTCAATGCGTGGTGCGCAGCTCGCGCTCGCGCTGGATCACTTCGGTGGCAAGCCGCAAGTAGGCTTCGCTACCGACGCATTTGAGATCGTAGACCAGCACCGGCTTGCCGTAGGACGGCGCTTCCGAGATGCGCACGTTGCGTGGGATCATGGTCTTGTAGACCTTCTCGCCCATGAACTGGCGGACGTCGGCGACGACCTGGTTCGACAGGTTGTTGCGCGAGTCGAACATGGTCAGCACGATGCCGTGAATCGACAGGTTCGGATTGAGCGTCGAGCGCACCTGCTCGACCGTCTGCAGCAATTGCGACAGACCTTCGAGCGCGAAGAACTCGCACTGCAACGGCACCAGGATCGCGTCCGACGCGGCCATCGCATTCACCGTGAGCAAGTTGAGCGAGGGCGGGCAGTCGATCAGCACGTAGGTGTAGTCGGCGTCCGGCGAGACGTTGTTGTTGAGCGAGCCGATTGCGTCACGCAGCTTGAATGCGCGGCCGGGCGTGTGGCCGAGCTCGAGCTCGAGGCCGGAGAGATCCATGGTCGAGGGCGCGATGTGCAGCCGGGGCACGGCCGTTGCAACCACCGCTTCGCGCAAATTGGCTTCGCCGACGAGCACGTCGTAGGTCGAGCAGGAGCGGTTGCGGCGATCGATGCCGAGGCCGGTCGAGGCGTTGCCCTGCGGATCGAGATCGACGATCAGGACGCGTTCGCCAATCGCCGCGAGCGCCGTGCCGAGATTGATCGCTGTGGTTGTTTTTCCCACGCCGCCCTTCTGATTCGCGAGCGCCAGGATGCGCGGGTGGCCCTGCGGGACCATGTCGGTCTGTTCTTGCTGCGGTTCGTCAATGATGGTCATCGAAATTCCCCACTCAACCCCTGGACGCCTCAGCCGCGCCGTTCGACGGACGTCAGCTCCACGATCCAGCCGTCACCTGTACGGCTTTGATGGAGCTGAGGCTGAATATTCCAATATTTAGCGGCTTCGGTCAATTCAGCCTCTACATCTTGACCCTTGAGAAATAGCGCCTTTGCGCCGTTGCGCATCAGCGGCTCCGCAAAGCCGATGAGTTGATGTAGCGGAGCCAGCGCGCGGGCGGTGACGCAATCGACGGGGCCAGTGATTCTATCCACATTATCCCCGATCTCAGCGAGATGTACGACTCCTGGCGAGGCCGTGATTCGAATTGCTTCGCGCAGGAACGCCGCTTTCTTGGCGATTCGCTCGACGAGGTGGACGCTCGCCCCCGTCGTCCCGGCCAGGGCACAGGCCAGGACGACACCGGGAAAGCCGCCGCCGCTGCCGAGGTCTGCCCAGCGTTTGGCCGACGGCGCAAGGCTCGCGAGCTGAAGCGAATCGGCGATGTGCCGGGTCCAGAGATGCGGCAGGGTCGAGGGCGCGACCAGATTGGTCTTGGCCTGCCACTCTCGGAGCAGCGTGATGTAGCGATCGAGCCGGTCTTCCGTTTCACGTGAAACGGGTGCGAGCTTCAGCGCCGCAGCTTTGTCGGCTGCAAGGGCCGAGTCCAGCGACTTGTCGCTCGCGTTCGCCCTATCAATTTTATGGCCGGTCGGAGCTGGTCCGGATCGCTGACCGGCGCCCTCGCCTGCTTCTGGTCGCCGTGGTGAAGATCTGCCGCCCGCCGGCCCGCGCTGTTTCACGTGAAACGCCTATGCGATTGCTTTCGAGGACTTGCGCGCCTCGCGCCGGAGATAGGCCGCGAGAATGCCCAGCGCCGCTGGCGTCATCCCGTCGATGCGACCGGCCTGACCGACGGTGAATGGCCGGGCCTTCTCAAGCTTGGCGCGCACCTCATTGGAAAGACCCGGCACGAGTTGGTAGTCGACCTCGGACAGCACCAGCCCCTCGTCTCGCCGGAAGGCTTCGACGTCGGCGCTCTGGCGTTCCAGATAGACGTCGTACTTGGCGTCAATCTCGAGATGGGTGGCGATGACGGGATCGATGGCCGCCAGCTCCGGCCAGATTGCGCGCACTTGGCTCCAGCCAACTTCCGGGTACGCCATCAGCTCGAAGGCCGAACGGCGCTGGCCGTCCCTGTTCAAGGACAGCCCGTGCTTGATCGCTTCGTTCGGGGTGATTGTCAGGGACTTCGACAGCGTCCGCGCGGCATTCAAGGCGTCCATCTTGGCGCGATGATGCTGGGTCCGGGCATTCCCGACACATCCCAGGGCGATCCCCTTCTCGGTCAGGCGCTGGTCGGCATTGTCCGCCCGCAGCGTCAGCCGGTACTCGGCGCGCGAGGTGAACATCCGATAGGGTTCATTGATCCCGCGGGTGACGAGGTCGTCGATCATCACGCCGAGATAGCCGTCCGCCCGGTCGAACACCGTCAGCGCGGCGCTGCTGGCCGCCAGCGCAGCGTTCACCCCAGCCACGATGCCCTGGCCGGCGGCCTCCTCATACCCGGTGGTGCCGTTGATCTGGCCGGCCAGGAATAAGCCACGGACCCGCTTGGTCTGGAGGGTCGGATCCAGCTCACGGGGATCAATGTGGTCGTATTCGATGGCATAGCCGGGCCGGACCATCTTCACCCGCTCCAGGCCGGGAATTCTGGCCAGCATCGCGAGCTGAACCTCCTCTGGCAGCGAGGTCGAGATGCCGTTGGGATAGACCGTGGTATCGTCGAGCCCCTCCGGCTCCAGGAAGATCTGGTGACCATCGCGGTCGCCGAACCTGACGATCTTGTCCTCGATCGAGGGACAATAGCGCGGTCCGGTGCTCTTGATCTGGCCGGAGTACATCGGCGAGCGATGGACATTGGCCCGGATCACCTCATGGGTCGCAGACGTGGTCCGGGTGATCCCGCACTGGATCTGCGGGGTCGTGATCCGCTCCGTCAGCACCGAGAACGGCTCCGGCGGCTCGTCCCCCGGCTGCATTTCGACCGCGGACCAGTCGATTGTCGTGCCGTCCAGGCGTGGCGGCGTCCCGGTCTTCAATCGTCCGAGGGTGAAGCCGGCGCGCTCAAAAGAGTTCGACAGACCCATCGCTGGGGCCTCTCCGACCCGCCCGGCCGGCCAGTTCTTCTCACCGAGATGGATCAGACCGCGCAGGAAGGTGCCGGTTGTGATGACGATGGCCCCTGCCCGGAAGGTCCGGCCATCGGCGAGCCGAAGCCCGGTCACTCGGCCATCGCCCATGATCAGCTCGTCGGCCTCGCCCTCAATAACCGAAAGACCTTCAGTCTCCTGGATCGCGGACTGCATCGCCGCGGCATAGAGCTTCCGATCAGCCTGGGCGCGCGGACCACGGACAGCGGGACCCTTCCGGCGATTGAGGACCCGGAACTGGATCCCGCCAGCATCGGCCACTCGCCCCATCAGACCGTCAAGGGCATCGACCTCGCGGACCAGATGGCCCTTGCCGAGACCGCCGATGGCGGGATTACAGGACATCGCGCCGACGGTCGAAAACCGATGCGTGACCAGAGCGGTCGCCGCACCCATACGAGCTGCCGCAGCGGCGGCTTCACAGCCGGCATGGCCGCCGCCAATCACGATGACGTCGAAGCTCTCTCGCTCTGTTCGCATGGGCGGATTTCTAACTCAGGGAGCAAAAAGCCGGAAGTGGAAACTCGGTGCGCCGGTTGTTTCACGTGAAACAGGGGCACACAGGCGCCTCGCATTTTTCGCAAAACAACCCCATGCACAGTAGCACGTCGTCCTGACGATCGTGTTTCACGTGAAACACAATGGGGCCCGCGCTTCGACTGTTTCACGTGAAACACGAAGCAGTGGAACAAGCGATAGTTCTACAATGAAGAACTAGCGCTACTTTCCGATACAGAATTTCTGGAAGATGGCCCCGAGGACGTCCTCAACGTCGACCCGGCCCAACAGGCGACCCAGCGCGTAAGCCGCGGCGCGGAGTTCTTCGGCTACCAATTCTTCACCATGTTTGGCAAAATCCAGACTGCGTTGCAAGCAGTCCGCGGCCTGACGCAACAAGTCGCGCTGACGCGCCCGGGTGACCAGCGCGCCCTCGCCGGTTCCGAAAAACTCGGCGGCGAATCCGACGAGCACTTCGATCAGCTCGGCCAGACCGTCGCCGTGTCGGGCCGATATCGCAAACGTCCTGTCCGCGGTGGCCTCCGCGGCCGAAGCCTCCTGGCCAAGATCGATCTTGTTGCGCACCATCCAGACCGGCGTGCTTCCGGCCGGCCGCGCATCCACATCCGCGCCAGGGCCAGTCAGCCACAGCACAAGATCCGCATCGGCCGCGCGGGCCCTCGCCCGGCGCACACCCTCTTGCTCGACCGGATCTTCGGTCTCGCGAATGCCAGCAGTGTCGATCACCGTGACCGGATAGCCGTCGAGGTCGAGCTGCACCTCGATGATGTCGCGCGTGGTGCCGGCGTGCGGCGAGACGATCGCGACCTCTCGCCGCGCGAGCTGATTGATCAGCGTCGACTTGCCGACATTCGGCGGACCGGCGATGGCGACCACGAGGCCCTCGCGCAGACGTTCAGCGTGACCCTGTGCCGCGAGCACTTTTGTGATTTCGCCATGCAGCGCACCGATCGCCTTGAGCGCTGGCGCCATCAATTCCGCTGGCACATCACCTTCATCGGAGAAGTCGATCGCGGCCTCGATCAGCGCGGAAGCCTCGATGATGCGCTCGCGCCAGTCGCGTGCCCGGTCACCGAGCAGACCCTGCAACTGCCGCAATGCCTGTCGTCGCTGCCGGTCGGTATCGGCATGGATGAGATCGTCCAGGCCCTCGGCCTCGGTGAGATCGAGCTTGCCGTTCTCGAAGGAGCGCCGGGTGAACTCGCCGGGCTCGGCCGCCCGTGTATTCGGAATCGCGGAAATAGCCGTGAAGACGGCCGACAGCACCGCGCGTCCGCCATGGACGTGAAATTCGGCGACGTCCTCGCCGGTCGCACTCGCCGGACCCGGAAACCAGAGCACGACCGCATCGTCGATCGGCTGGCCTTCCGCGTTACGCAGCAGCCTGCGACTCGCCAGCCTAGGTAACGGCAGCTTGCCCGCGAGCGCCGTCAATACCTGGCCAGCCTGCGATCCCGAGACGCGCACTACGGCGATGGCACTCGGCGGCCGGCCCGACGACAATGCAAAGATGGTCTGATCTCGCGGATGCATGGCCTATTTGTCCGGCTGACGACGAAAAGGCAAACCCGCTTTGATCGCAACTTGGCTCTGTTCGCTGCCGCGTTTCCCAAAAGCAAATACTTTATGCTGCGACGCAATATGAACCTCGGGGATTTTGCTGCAAAAGTTCCACCTGCTCGATCTTCCGACAAACCGAAACGCAAAAATATCTAATTATTTCAATTCCTTATATGGACGATTCCCAAGATTTGCGGAACCCGCCATGCTGCACTTGACCGCAGCAAAGCCGCACAAAAGAAACAAAAGAAAAAGGGCGCCCAAAGGCGCCCCTTTCGATTTCTGACCGCCTGCAGTGGCTCAGGTGTTCATCGAATCGAAGAACTCGGCGTTGCTCTTGGTCGAGCGCAGCTTGTCGAGCAGGAAGTCGATCGCATCCATCGTCCCCATCGGGTTCAGGATGCGGCGGAGCACGTACATCTTCTTGAGCACCTGCGGATCGGTGATGAGCTCCTCCTTGCGGGTGCCGGAGCGCGAGATGTCGATCGCCGGGAAGGTGCGCTTGTCCGAGACCTTGCGGTCGAGGATCAGTTCGGAGTTACCGGTGCCCTTGAACTCTTCGAAGATGACTTCGTCCATGCGGCTGCCGGTATCGACCAGCGCGGTCGCGATGATGGTCAGCGAGCCGCCCTCCTCGATGTTGCGGGCAGCACCGAAGAAGCGCTTCGGCCGCTGCAGCGCGTTGGCGTCGACACCGCCGGTCAGCACCTTGCCGGATGACGGCACCACGGTGTTGTAGGCGCGGCCCAAACGCGTGATCGAGTCCAGCAGGATCACGACGTCGCGGCCGTGCTCGACCAGGCGTTTTGCTTTTTCGATCACCATCTCGGCGACCTGGACGTGACGCACGGCCGGCTCGTCGAAGGTCGAGGACACCACCTCGCCCTTCACCGAGCGCTGCATGTCCGTGACTTCTTCCGGACGCTCGTCGATCAGCAGCACGATCAGATAGCAATCCGGGTGATTCGCGGTGATCGAGTGCGCGATGTTCTGCATCAGCACGGTTTTACCGGTGCGTGGCGGCGCGACGATCAGCGCGCGCTGGCCCTTGCCGATCGGCGCGACGATGTCGATCACGCGCGCGGACAGGTCTTTTCGCGTGGGATCGTCGATCTCCATGCGGAAGCGCTGATTCGGGAACAGCGGCGTGAGGTTGTCGAAATTGACCTTGTGCTTGGCCTTTTCCGGATCCTCGAAGTTCAGCGTGTTGACCTTGAGCAGCGCGAAGTAGCGTTCGCCTTCCTTCGGGCTGCGGATGTGGCCCTCGATGGTGTCGCCGGTGCGCAGGCCGAAACGGCGGATCTGCGAGGGCGAAACGTAGATGTCGTCAGGGCCGGGCAGATAGTTGGCGTCCGGCGAGCGCAGGAAGCCGAAGCCGTCGGAGAGCACCTCGACGACGCCCTCGCCGACGATGTCGGTTTCGGCCAGCGAGAGCTGCTTGAGGATGGCGAACAGCAGCTCCTGCTTGCGCATGGTGCTGGCGTTCTCGACCCCGTTCTCTTCCGCGAACGAGACGAGCTCGGCCGGGGTCTTGGACTTGAGGTCTTGGAGTTTAATTTCCCGCATTGGGGTGGTCCTGTAGGGTAAACCTTGGAAGGGGGGTGCGAGGAGGCTCAGAAATGCGGACGAGCAGGAGCAGGTAAGGTCCGCAGGTCTAGCAAGGTGAGTGCCGGGGGGCTTCAAACCTGATGCGGTGTCCGGCCTTCAAAAGCTCGGACACAACCACATCCGCCTGCGTTGGGTGGGATTTCAATAATATAGAAAATCGCTTCCCACTCCGCAAGCTGAAGCGCTGAGCGCTCAACAACGATCGCTGCCTAGAACGGCTTCACGATCACCATGATCACGATGAAAATCATCAGAACCGTCGGTACCTCGTTGATAATCCGATAGAATTTCTGGGAACGCGGGCGCCGGTCGGCGGCGAAATCCTTCAGCCAGCGTGAAAAAAAGCCGTGAACCGCGGACAGCACCAACACCAGTGCCAGTTTTACGTGCAACCAGCCGAAGGTGAACCAATGGCCGGACCACGCCAGATAGAGCCCGGCGAGCCAGGTGACGATCATAGCGGGGTTGATGATCGCCTTGAGCAGCCGCCGCTCCATCACCTTGAAGGTTTCCGACTGCTTCGAGCCGATCTCGGCCTCACAGTGATAGACGAACAGTCGCGGCAGGTAGAGCATGCCCGCCATCCAGGAGATGACGGCGATCACGTGCAGCGCCTTGATCCAGAGATAGAGATCTTCAAACATTTCCAGCGTCCGAATTTGCGCCCAGCGTTTCGATCGCTGGGGATAGTAAGAACTCGTTAAGTTCTTCCAGCGCACACATATCCGTCCGTAGCGCTCCCCTCAAATCTAGAATCTTAGATTCTTAAAGGTTTGAGTCTTAGTGACCGTGGATTGGACTCACGCAACACCATCCGCCGCTTCACGGGCGCTTGTTCACATCCATCAACATATCCTGCGCGGAACCGGCCGATCCGGATAAGCCGTCCACGATCAAGGACTTGCGCTAACCTGTCGGCAGCTTATCAAGGGGCTTGTCCGCGCAATCCCGCTTCACGGTCATGCAGGCGTCCAACTTGTTCTTTCGGGCACTGGTGTGAAGAAACTTGGCCGTTGTCCCGCCCCTGGTGTCGCACATCCCTTTCCGAGGGGTTAAGCTCCACAGAAATCCACAAATCGCCCCATCGAAATTCAAAGAGTTTCTGTGCCGACCTCGAACAATTATTTCCATCTGCACCTCGTCTCCGACTCCACCGGTGAAACGCTGATCACCGTGGCACGCGCGGTCGCGGCCCAATACGCCAATGTGACGCCGGTCGAGCATGTCTATCCGCTGGTGCGCAGCCAAAAGCAGCTCGACCGCGTGCTCGACGAGATCGAGGAAGCGCCCGGAATCGTGCTGTTCACGCTGCTCGAGAAAGATCTGGTCTCGCGGCTCGAGAACAAGTGCAAAGAGATCAACGTTCCGAGCCTGTCGATCATCGGCCCGGTGATGCAGCTGTTCGAAGCTTACCTCGGTGCTGCGACCACCGGCCGCGTCGGCGCCCAGCACGTGCTCAACGCCGAATATTTCAAGCGCATCGACGCGCTGAACTACACCATGATGCATGACGACGGTCAGCACGTCGAAGGTCTTGAGGAGGCCGACGTCGTCCTGGTCGGCGTGTCCCGCACCTCGAAGACGCCGACGTCGATCTATCTCGCCAATCGCGGCATCCGCACCGCCAACGTGCCGCTGGTGCCGGGCATCCCGGTGCCGGATCAGTTGGGAACGCTGACACGGCCGCTCGTCGTCAGCCTGCATGCGACACCGGAACGATTGATCCAGGTGCGCCAGAACCGCCTGCTATCCATGGGCGCCAATTCCGGCAGTGACACCTACACCGACCGGCAGGCGGTCGCCGACGAAGTCGCGTTCGCCCGCAAGCTCAGCGCGAAACACGATTGGCCGCTGCTCGATGTCACGCGGCGGTCGATCGAGGAAACCGCCGCGGCGATCATGAAGCTCTACTCCGACCGGCAACGCAACCGGCCTTCGGAATAGGTTTTCGGCCATGGCTCTCTGGCGCGGCGAATCTCCCTTGATCCTGGCGTCGCAAAGCAGCGCGCGCAAAATGCTGCTGGCCAATGCCGGGCTGGATTTTCAGGCGATTGTGGCCGACATCGACGAGCGCGGCGTGCAGGCGGCGTCAAGCCTTGCAAATCCGCGCGAGATCGCGTTGCTGCTCGCGCGCGAAAAGGCCAAGACGGTCTCGGTGAATCATCCGGGCGCCTATGTGATCGGGGCCGATCAGACGCTGGCGCTGGGCGAGCGTCTCTTCAACAAGCCCGCGGGCCGCGCCCAGGCCATGGCGCAATTGCGCGATCTCGCCGGCCTGAGCCACGAGCTGAATTCCGCCTTGGCCGTGGCTCATGATGGGCAGATTGTCTTCGAACATGTGTCGGTCGCGCACATGACCATGCGGCAGATGACCGAGGCCGAGCTCACGGCCTATCTGGACGCGGCCGGCGAGGCCGTCACCTCCAGCGTCGGCGCCTATCAGCTCGAAGGCCTGGGAATCCATCTGTTCGAGCGGATCGAGGGCGACCATTTCACCATTCTCGGCCTGCCGCTCCTGCCTCTGCTTGCGTTCCTGCGGCGCGAACGGCTAGTTGCGGTGTGAATGGCAGAGATGGTTTTGGGCTGATGCGGATCCTCGGACTGACCGGCTCGATCGGGATGGGAAAATCCACCACCGCGAAATTGTTCGCGGAGGCTGGCGTTCCCGTCTACGACGCCGATGCCGCCGTCCATCAATTATATGAGGGCGAGGCGGCGCCGGCGATCGAGGCCGCCTTCCCCGGCACCACGGCGGGCGGCAAGGTCGACCGGACCAAACTGTCCGCGCGTGTGGTGCACGATCCCGCCGCCATCAAGCAGCTCGAGCAGATCGTTCACCCAATGCTCGGTGCCTCACGGCAGAAATTCTTTGCCGATGCGGAGGCCGCCAAGGCGCCGGTCGTGGTGCTGGACATTCCGCTGCTGTTCGAAACCGGCGGCGAGAAAAGGGTCGATGCCGTGGTCGTGGTGTCGACCTCGCCGGAACTTCAGCGCGAGCGCGTGCTCGCCCGCGGCACGATGGACGAGGCCAAGCTCGACGCCATCATCGCCAAGCAGACGCCCGACGCCGAGAAGCGCAAGCGTGCTGATTTCATCGTGGATACGTCCCACGGACTTGAGCCGGTGCGCGCCCAGATCAGGGACATTCTGGCCGAGGTCGTTAAGATGCCGCAGCGGCGAAGCTGATTCGCCGTTTCAACCGGCCTCTCAGATCTCTTGAATTATGCGCGAAATCGTCCTCGACACTGAAACCACCGGCCTCGATCCCCTCCGTGGCGATCGCCTGGTCGAAGTCGGCTGCGTCGAGATCTTCAACCGCATGCCGACGGGCCAGACATTCCACCGCTATATCAATCCCGAAAGGGATATGCCGGCGGAGGCCTTCGCGGTGCACGGACTGTCGAGCGAATTTCTCGCGACCAAGCCGCTGTTTCACGAGGTCGTCGACGAGTTTCTGGAATTCATCGGCGATGCGCCGCTGGTGATCCACAACGCCTCGTTCGACATCAGCTTCATCAATGCCGAACTCGACCGGATCAAGCGCGTGGCGATTCCACGCGACCGGCTGGTGGATACGCTTCTGCTGGCGCGGCGCAAGCATCCCGGCGTGTCCAACCGGCTCGACGATCTCTGCTCGCGCTATGCGATCGACAATTCCCACCGCACCAAGCACGGCGCGTTGCTCGACGCCGAGCTGCTCGCCGAAGTCTATGTCGATCTGATCGGGGCGCGGCAGTCGCAGCTTATCCTGGCCTCGGAGAACGAGGAGATTCGGGTCAGTGCGGCCGGCGAAGCGCCACGGCGGCAGCGGCCGACGCCGCTTGCACCACGGATTTCCGACGCCGAGCGCGAGGCCCACCGGACCTTCATTGCCACGCTCGGCGACAAGGCGATCTGGAACGAGTTCCTGCCTGCTCCAGCTGCCGGTCCGGCTGGTTAGGCCTGACCACTCTGAGCGGCCATCTGCCGCTCCATGTTCTGGCGGTAGAGGCCGACGAAGTCGACCGGATCCAGCATCAGGGGCGGGAACCCTCCGTCGCGTACCGCCGTGGCGATGATCTCGCGGGCGAACGGGAACAGCAGGCGCGGGCACTCGATCATCACCAGCGGATGCAGGTTTTCCTGCGGCACGTTGACGATCCGGAACACGCCGGCATAGGCGAGCTCGAAGGAGAACATCACCTTGCCCGCGGTCTCGGCCTTGCCCTCGACCGACAGCGTCACCTCGAATTCCTGTTCGCTGAGGTTATTGGCGGTGACGTTGATCTGGATGTTGATCTGCGGGGGCTGGCTCTGCTGCTGGAGCGAGCCCGGGGCGTTCGGATTTTCGAACGAGAGGTCCTTGGTGTACTGCGCCAGCACGTTGAGCTGGGGAGCCTGGGCCGCCTCGGGAGGGGTGCCGTTGCCGTTCGTCATGAAAATCTCTCCTTACCCGAATGGGCTGAATTTCGCGGCGGTTGGCTAACATAGGCCCGCCTCGTTCCACAAGGACGAACGGCCCCGGATGGGGTATCCGGGACGCCGTCCATAAGTGTGACGTCCGGCCCGCCCCACCTGCGAAATCGCGCCTTAAACAATTGAAGATGCGCGATTTCCGGGCAGGATCGGGTTTCCCCTTAAGCATAAAACGCGCTACAATCGCCACTGTGCCAAAAGGCGCCATTGGCCGGGCAAGATTTCGTGCCTACATCCAATGAGCCCGACGTCGGCCTCTGAGAGCCGGACCTAAAATGGCGACGAAGTCTTGCCGTTCCAGCATGGAACGGTCTACTGGCCGGAGCGATTTTCCCGGCGAACACCTCTCTCGAAGACCAGACCAGAAAGCGAATACGACGTGGATATCTACACCATCATCTTCCTAGCGCTGGCGGTCTTTATCTTCCTGCGGCTCCGCAGTGTGCTGGGCCAGCGGACGGGCAACGAGCGTCCGCCTTTTGACCGCACCGCCCGCAATGCGCTCCAGGGTGCCCAGGACAAGAACGTCGTGACCATGCCGGGCAAGGTGATCGACCAGGCCCCGCCGGCGCCGACCGCCGAACCGACCCCGCCGTCCGATCGCTGGAAAGGTCTGACCGAACCCGGCACTGCGCTGGCGCAGGGTCTCGATGCCATCGTCGAGAAGGACTCCGCGTTCGATCCCCGGCATTTCCTGTCCGGCGCGCGCGGCGCCTACGAGATGATCGTGCTGGCCTTTGCCAATGGCGACCGCCGCGCGCTGCGCGACCTGTTGTCGTCGGAGGTCTATGAGAGCTTCGATGCCGCGATCAAGGAGCGCGAGAAGAACGAGCAGAAGACCGAGACGCGCTTCGTCTCGATCGACAAGGCCGAGCTCGTCGGCGCGGAGCTTCGCGACCGCACCGCGCAGCTTACCGTACGCTTCGTCTCGCAGATGATCTCGGTCACCCGCGACAAGGCCGGCAACATCGTCGATGGCAACGCCGACAAGGTCGCCGACATCACCGATATCTGGACGTTTGCCCGCGATACCACCTCTCGCGATCCGAACTGGAAGCTGGTTGGCACCGGAAGCGCGAATTAAGGCTTTCCTGAAGAATAGCGCGACGGCGCTTTGCGCAGGTGTCGTCGCGCTATCGTCGTTTTCGCTCGGCGCCGAAGCGGCGCGGCGTCACTACCGCAGTCATCACCACCATCTTCCTGATGCGGCCGCACTACCGGTACGGGCCTTGCCCTACCCGCAGCTTCCCCTGCCGTTCGAAATCCCCGGCGCACAATATCTGCCGCTGGCCTGGGCTGATGTGAAGGGTTGGAACGAGGACGATCATCTCGCAGCCTACAAGACCTTCCGCGCCAGCTGCCGCTCGATCAATGCGCAAAATGGCACGGTCGAATCCAAAGGCGAATTCAAGGCGCTCGGTGCCTCGCTGAGCGAACCCTGCCGGGCCGCCAAATCGCTCGAGCTCACCGACGACGCCAAAGCGAGGGCCTTCTTCGAGAGCAATTTCTCGCCGCTGCGCATCTCGCGCCTCGGCGAGCCCGACGGTTTTGTCACCGGCTATTACGAGCCGGTGCTGGAGGGCTCCCGCACACAGACAGACGTCTACAACGTCCCGGTCTATCGCCGCCCCTCCAACCTGTTCGTGCGCGGCTACAAGCAGGATTCAGTCAGCCTGCCCAACAAGGGACCGGTCTACCGCAAGATCGGGCGCCGCAAGCTGGTGCCCTATTACGACCGCGGCGAGATCGAGGACGGCAAGATCGCCGGCCGCGGGCTCGAGATCGCCTGGCTGAAGGATCCGACCGATCTCCTGTTCGCGCAAATTCAGGGCTCGGCGCGGATCAAGTTCGACGACGGCGGAACCGTCCGCCTCAACTACGACGCCTATAACGGCTATCCCTACACGGCCGTCGGTCGCATCCTGATCGAGCGCGGCATCATCCCGAAGGAGGAGATGTCGATGCAGAGGATCCGGGAGTGGATGACGCAAAACCCCGATGGCGCGAAGGAGCTGCGCCGCCAAAATCGCGCCTACATCTTTTTCCGCGAGGTCAACCTCTCCGACAAGGACGAGGCGGTCGGCGCGCAAGGCATTCCGCTCACGGCCGGCCGCTCGATCGCGGTCGACAAATCGCTCCACGTCTACGGCACGCCGTTCTTCATCGAAGGCGAACTGCCGATCGATTCCGAACGGTCCAAGACCCCGTTCCATCGTCTGATGATCGCGCAGGACACCGGCTCGGCCATCATTGGACCGGCGCGCGCCGATCTCTATTTCGGCGCAGGTCAGGAGGCCGGCCGCGTCTCGGGACGGCTGCGCCACAGCATGCATTTCGTGATGCTGGTGCCGAAGAGCCTCGATCCGATCGCGCGCGGGGCGAGGCTGCCGGTGCCGGATCCGCGGCCGTCGGCCAAGATCGCAAAGCTGTTTCCGCAAACCGATCCCGCGAAGGACCCGAAGAGCGCGGCGATCGCGGCGAAACCTGCTGACTCAGGGAAAGCTGGCGCCGCCTCACCTGCCGTGCCACAAGCCAAGGACGCCACCGTCGCGGTGGCGAGCCCGGTGCCGTTGCCGGAGCCGCGCCCCAACATCAAGCCCGCCCGCGAGCCGCGCCGTCAGGTGAACCGTCGTTCCAACCGGCAATGAAGCGATCATCCCGTCCGCCCGTGCTGGAGCCTCGTCCCTCGCCGCGCCGCCGCGCGCTCAGCGAGGAGGAGCGCGAGTTGTGGGACCAGGTCGCAAAACAGATCAAACCGCTGAGGAAGCATCGCCCGGTGAAGGCGCATCCAACACCGCGCCCCGAGCCATCGCCCTCAGCATCCGCTCCCAGACCCGCGTCCTCGGCCAGGACCGTTGCCGCTGCGCCGTCGCCACGTGTTGCAAAACCGGCCATGCCGCCGCTGGCGCCGCTCGGCAAGCGCGAGCGGACAAAATTGTCGCGCGGGCGCAGCGAGATCGAGGCCCGGCTCGACCTGCACGGCATGACCCAGACGCGCGCCCATCGCGCCCTGTCGGGCTTCCTGCAGCGGGCCCATCATGACGGCCTGACTTTCGTGCTCGTCATCACCGGCAAGGGCCGGAGCGGCGGCGAAAGCGGCGTGCTGCGCCGCCAGGTGCCGGAATGGCTCAGCCTGCCGGAATTCCGCGCCTTCGTCGTCGGATTCGAGGAGGCGCATGTCGGCCATGGCGGTGAGGGCGCGCTCTACGTTCGAATACGTCGCGCCAGATTCTAGATCTGCCGCACGATCCCCACGCGCGTGACGAGCGCCGCGATCACGAGACGGCGGTGAATGTCGTCTCGCCCAGAATTACAAAATGAACCGGCTCAGATCGGCGTTCTTGGCGAGATCGCCGATGTGCTTCTGCACGTAGTCCGCATCGACTCGGATGGTGTCGCCATTGCGGTCGGGCGCGGTGAAGGAAATCTCGTCCAGCACCCGCTCCATCACGGTCTGGAGCCGCCGCGCGCCGATGTTCTCGACCGTCGAATTGACGGCTACTGCGATGTCGGCGAGCGCATCGATGGCGTCATCGGTGATGTCGAGCGTGACGCCCTCGGTCTGCAGCAGCGCGACATATTGCTTGATCAGCGAGGCCTCGGGCTCGGTGAGGATGCGCCGCATGTCGTCACGGCTGAGCGCCTGCAATTCGACGCGGATCGGCAAGCGGCCCTGCAATTCCGGCAAGAGGTCGGAGGGTTTTGCGACGTGGAAGGCGCCCGAGGCGATGAACAGGATGTGGTCGGTCTTCACCGCGCCGTGCTTGGTCGAGACCGTGGTTCCTTCGATCAGCGGCAGCAGATCGCGTTGCACACCCTCGCGCGAGACATCGCCGCCGACGCGGCCCTCGCGCGCGCAGATCTTGTCGATCTCGTCCAGGAACACGATGCCGTTGTTCTCGACCGCGCTGATCGCCTCCAGCGTCAACTGATCGTTGTCCAGTAGCTTGTCGGATTCCTCGTTGACGAGAATCTCGTGCGAGCCCTCTACCGTCAGGCGCCGCGTCTTGCTGCGGCCGCCCAGCTTGCCGAAGATATCGCCGATCGAGATCGCGCCCATCTGCGCGCCCGGCATGCCCGGGATCTCGAACATCGGAAAGCCGCTGCCGGAGGACTGCGTCTCGATCTCGATTTCCTTGTCGTTGAGCTCGCCGGCGCGCAGCTTCTTGCGAAAAGACTCCCGCGTCGCGGCGCTGGAATTGGCGCCGACCAGCGCGTCGAGCACGCGCTCCTCCGCAGCGAGCTGTGCGCGTGCCTGCACGTCCTTGCGCTTGCGCTCGCGCACCTGGGAGATCGCGACCTCGACGAGATCGCGCACGATCTGCTCGACGTCGCGGCCGACATAGCCGACCTCGGTGAACTTGGTGGCCTCAACTTTAAGGAACGGCGCGTTCGCAAGCTTGGCGAGGCGGCGCGCGATCTCGGTCTTGCCGACGCCGGTCGGGCCGATCATCAAAATGTTCTTCGGCAGCACCTCTTCGCGCAAGGAGCCCTGGAGCTGCTGGCGGCGCCAGCGGTTCCGGAGCGCGATGGAGACGGCGCGCTTGGCGTCGGATTGGCCGACGATGAAACGGTCCAGTTCGGAAACGATTTCGCGGGGGGAGAAGTCTGTCATGGGTCTTAGCTAGGGTCAGAAGCAGGCCGGGACAAGCCGCTTTTTTGTGTCAGATGATCGGCGGGCCCGACTGCCATTGTTTCACGGCGTCGATCGGATGGATCAGCATCAGGATGTTCAGCGTCAGATTGTCGCGAATATGCAGCGCCAACATGACCTCGAAGGCGAGACCGATCACGATAGTGGCCGAGACCGGCAGAGTACGTGCCGCGAGGAAACCCAGCACCATGAACAGCGTGTCCGAGATCGAATTGACTATGCTGTCGCCGTAATAATCCAGCGAGATCGTGCCGGCGCGATAGCGCTCGATGATGAACGGCGAATTCTCGACGATCTCCCAGGCGCCTTCGATCAGCATGGCGATGATCAGCCGCGCCGGCCAGGACAGTCGCAGGAACGGCAGGCGCGAGAACAGGAACCAGGTCAGTCCATAGAACAGGAAGCCGTGAAGGATGTGCGAGAAACTATACCAGTCGGCGATGTGCTGGGAATTCTCCGAACTGTTCACCACGCCATGCCAGAGCTTGACGTAGCCGCAGGTGCAGATCGGCACCCGCCCCATCGCGAACAGGATCGAGGCCTGCAGCGCCAGCAGCAACAGCGCGATGCCGACCCATGCAATCGGTGGAAACGCTGCCCTGCTCCTGCCGGTGTATGTCAGCGTCACGGCTCGCACACCATCAAGAGGGCTGCTCCGTCGGGCGTCTCGACCATGCGGTCGCGGATGAACCCCGCCTTCTCATAGGCCCGCACGGCACGCAGATTGAGCGGATCGGGATCGGTCACCATGCGCGGCAGGCCGTGCCGCAGCTCGGCATCGACGAACTGGCGGATAAAGGCCGAGCCATGGCCGCGCGCGATCATGTCGCTCTCGCCGATGAACTGGTCGATGCCACGCGTGCCCTCCGGTTGCGACCCGAAGCCTGTATTCCAGGCGGTCAAGCCGTAGCACTGAAGATAGCCGAAGGGCCGGTTGCCGGCCAACACGATGAACTGGTCCATCGCGGGCTCATCGAGGTCGCTGCTCACGAGCGAAAACTGCTGGTCCGGATCGCCCCACCATTCCCGCACATGCGCCGCGCCGAGCCATCGCCGGACCAGCGGCAGGTCGGCCGCGGTCATCGGGCGGAAGGCGTAGGAATGGCCCATATTGCTACCGATCGGTGCTGCGCTCCCTCTCCCGCTTGCGGGGGAGGGTTGGGTTGGGGGTGCCTCCGCAATCGACACTCCCAATGTGGAGCTAGCCCCACCCGGCGCTTCGCGCCGACCTCCCTCGCAAGCGGGAGAGGTTGCAGCGCGCGGATCGGGCGTTCCCAGCAAATGACACTTTGCCTAGCCGGTCGGCAGGCTTTCGATGGTCAGGTTGCGGTTGGTGTAGACGCAGATCTCGGCGGCGATATCCAGCGAGCGGCGAACGATGGTCTCGGCATCCTTGTCGGTGTCGAGCAGCGCACGCGCCGCGGCCAGCGCGTAATTGCCGCCCGAGCCGATCGCCATCACGCCAGCCTCCGGCTCCAGTACGTCTCCGGTGCCGGTCAGGACCAGGGAGACGTCCTTGTCGGCCACGATCATCATGGCCTCCAGTCGCCGCAGGTAACGGTCGGTGCGCCAGTCCTTGGCGAGCTCGACCGCGGCCCGGGTCAGTTGTCCCGGATATTGCTCGAGCTTGCTCTCCAGCCGCTCGAACAGGGTGAAGGCGTCGGCGGTGGCGCCGGCGAAGCCGCCGATGACGTCGCCCTTGCCGAGCTTGCGGACTTTCTTGGCGTTGGACTTGATGACGGTCTGGCCGATCGAGACCTGGCCGTCGCCACCGACCACCACCTTGCCGCCCTTGCGGACCGTCAAAATCGTGGTGCCGTGCCAGACCGGCAGGCTGTTCCGGGAATCCTGCATGAAATACCTCGTTGTCCGGCCTGATTTAGGGGGTCGGAGGCGCGTGTACAACGGGCCGCTCCGGTCCCAAATTTCGCTCACCATAGACGCAAGTGCCGCCCTGCCAGGGCGATCCCGCAGTAGCGAAGGCGTCATTTGGCTGTTAAAAGACCGCCGTTTTCCGGCTTAGGTGGACCAATGCGCACCGCGACGATCAAGCGCAAGACCAAAGAGACCGACATCGAGGTGACTGTGAACCTCGATGGTTCCGGCGCGTCCAACATTGCGACCGGCATCGGCTTTTTCGACCATATGCTCGATCTCCTCGCCCGCCATTCCCGCATCGACCTGACGGTCAAGGCGGTGGGCGACCTGCACATTGATCATCATCATACCACCGAGGACACCGGCATCGCGCTGGGCCAGGCGGTCAAGCAGGCGCTCGGCAACATGGCCGGCATCACCCGCTATGCCGACGTTCACTTGCCCATGGACGAGACGCTGTCGCGCGTCGTCATCGACATTTCGGGACGGCCGGTCCTGGTGTTCAGGGTCGACTTCTCCCGCGACAAGATCGGCGAGTTCGACACCGAGCTCGTGCGCGAATGGTTTCATGCCTTCGCCATGAACGCCGGCGTGACTCTCCACGTCGAGACCCTATATGGCGAGAACAGCCACCATATCGCCGAATCCTGCTTCAAGGGTCTGGCGCGGGCGCTGCGGGCGGCGGTCGCGATCGATCCGCGGGCGGCGGGCGAGGTGCCCTCGACCAAGGGCTCGCTCGGCGGCTGACCTCTTCGTTCGGCGGCGCCAAGGCGGTGCTGGCGGCTTCTATTCAATCCTCGAGAACGGGGCATCCCAAATGCCTGTGTACACAGTTCATGCTCCCACCCCCGGCGGGGCCGACCTGCGCGCGACCGACAAGTTCGCGTTCGTGCGTGACGGCTTCCATTTCTGGGCGATGGTGTTCGGCCCGCTCTGGCTGCTCTGGCACAGGCTCTGGCTGGCGCTGATCGGCTGGCTGATCTTTGCTGCCGCGTTCTATGCCGGGCTGTCCAGCCTTGGGCTCGGACGCACCTCGATCTTCTTTGCCGAAATCGTCGTTGCTCTTCTGATGGGCCTCGAGGCCTCGAGCCTGCGCCGCTGGACGCTGTCACGCGGCAATTGGCGTCAGCTCGACGTCGTCGTCGCCGACGACAAGGACACCGCCGAGCGGCGCTTCTTCGAGCGCTGGAGCCAGAAGCAGCGCGGCATCGTCAACGATCAGTGGGCCGTCGATCGCGGCGGTCCGCCGCCGACCCGCAACGTGCCGGGTCAGCACTTCTCCAACCCGCCGCCGCTGCCGGCCGGCGGCATCATCGGATTGTTTCCAGAACCGGGAGGGTCAAGATGAGCGTAGCCATCATCGATTACGGTTCCGGCAATCTGCATTCCGCCGCCAAGGCGTTCGAGCGCGCCGCGCGGAGCCTGGAGAATCCGCAAAAGGTCTTCGTCACCAGCGATCCGGATCAGGCTTATGGCGCCGATCGCCTGGTGCTGCCGGGTGTCGGTGCCTTCGCCGATTGCCGGCGCGGGCTCGATGCCGTCAACGGCATGGTCGAGGCGATCACCGAAGCGGTCAGGGTCAAGGCGCGGCCGATGTTCGGCATCTGCGTCGGCATGCAGCTCTTCGCCACCCGCGGCAAGGAGCACGTCATCACCGATGGGCTGAACTGGATCGCCGGCGATGTCGAGAAAATCACGCCGCGCGACGAGAGCCTGAAGATCCCGCACATGGGCTGGAACACGCTCGATGTGCTGCGTGAGCATCCGGTGCTGAACAAGCTGCCGCTCGGTCCCAAGGGCCAGCATGCCTATTTCGTGCACTCCTACCACCTCAATCCGGCCAATGAGGCGGACGTGCTCGCGCGCGCCGACTACGGCGGGCCGGTGACCGCGATCGTCGCCAAGGACACCGCGGTCGGCACGCAATTTCACCCCGAGAAGAGCCAGCGTTTTGGCCTCGCCCTGATCTCGAACTTTTTGCGATGGAAGCCGTGATTCTCTTTCCTGCCATCGACCTCAAGAACGGCCAATGCGTGCGCCTCGAGCAAGGCGACATGGCGCGCGCGACCGTGTTCAACCTCGATCCCGCGGCGCAGGCACAGAGCTTTGTCGCGCAGGGTTTTGAATATCTCCACGTCGTCGATCTCGACGGCGCCTTTGCCGGCAAGCCGGTGAACGCGCAGGCCATCGAGGCGATGCTGAAGACGATCAAGATTCCCGTCCAGCTCGGCGGCGGCATTCGCGATCTCTCAACCGTCGAAGCCTGGCTCGACAAGGGCATCACCCGCGTCATCATCGGCACCGCCGCCGTGCGCGATCCGGAGCTGGTGAAGGCTGCCGCGAAGAAATTCCCCGGCCGCGTCGCGGTCGGGCTCGATGCCCGCGACGGCAAGGTCGCGGTCGAAGGCTGGGCTGAGACCTCGCAGGTGACCGTGCTGGAGATCGCGCAGCGTTTCGAAGATGCCGGCGTTGCCGCCATCATCTTCACCGACATCGCGCGCGACGGCCTGCTCAAAGGGCTGAACCTGGACGCGACCATTGCGCTCGCCGAGGCCATCTCCATCCCCGTGATCGCCTCCGGCGGCCTCGCCTCGATCGAGGACGTCAAGGCGATGCTGACGCCACGAGCATCGAGGCTCGCCGGTGCGATCGCCGGCCGTGCGCTTTACGACGGCAGGCTCGATCCCGCTGCGGCCCTCACCTTGATCCGCAACGCGCGCCCCGCTTAGGAGACATCAGATGTTCAAGGCGCGCGTAATCCCCTGCCTCGACGTCAAGGACGGCCGGGTCGTCAAGGGCGTCAATTTCGTCGACCTCCGCGATGCCGGCGATCCCGTCGAGGCGGCGATCGCCTATGACGCGGCCGGCGCCGACGAGCTCACTTTCCTCGACATCACCGCGACCCATGAGAACCGCGGCATCATGCTCGACGTGGTCCGGCGCACGGCGGAAGCCTGCTTCATGCCGGTCACCGTCGGCGGCGGCGTGCGGACCATCGACGACATCAGGACGCTGCTGCGCTCCGGCGCCGACAAGGTCTCGATCAACAGCGCCGCGGTGTCGCGGCGCGAGTTCGTCAAGGAAGCGGCCGAAAAGTTCGGCGAGCAGTGCGTGGTGGTCGCGATCGACGCCAAGCGCGTCAAGCGTCCGGGGGGCTCCGATCGCTGGGAGATATTCACCCATGGCGGGCGCAATTCGACTGGCATCGATGCCATCGAATATGCCCAGGAGGTGGTGTCGCTCGGCGCTGGTGAAATTTTGCTCACCTCGATGGATCGGGACGGCACCAGGCAGGGGTTTGACATCCCGCTGACCCGGGCGATCGCCGACAGCATTACCGTCCCCGTGATCGCTTCGGGCGGCGTCGGAAATCTCGATCATCTCGTCGACGGTATCCGCGACGGGCATGCCACCGCGGTCCTGGCCGCCTCGATCTTCCACTTCGGGGAATTCACCATCCGCGAAGCCAAGGAGCACATGGCCAGGCGCGGGCTAGCCATGCGCCTCGATGCCTGACGACTCCCGTTCATAAAAATGCTACATCAGCCGGGATGCCGGCTGAACCAGCCGGGGCGCGTTCCGAGTATTCTGTATGCCGCGTTTCACGATCCACGATCTGGCCCAGACCATCGATGTCCGCGCGGCATCCGGCGGAGAGGGGTCCTATACCCGCAAGCTCCTGGACAAGGGTGCGGAGCATTGCGCCAAGAAGTTCGGCGAGGAAGCGGTCGAAACCGTAATCGCAGCAGTCGAAAACGACCGCGCGCATCTGATCGCTGAAAGTGCCGACCTGCTCTACCACTTCCTTGTGTTGCTCAAGGCACGCGGCGTAAAGCTGGAAGAAGTCGAGGCGGCGCTGGACAAGCGGACCTCGATGTCAGGGTTGGACGAGAAAGCATCGCGCAAGAGCGACTAGCCAAGGTGGAAACGGTCATGGATATCCGCGCGCCCGAGCAGCAGTATAATCCGTACCGCATTTATACGCGCGAGCAGTGGGCGCGATTGCGCGACGATACGCCGATGACGCTGGAGCCCGGTGAGTTCGACCGGCTGCGTTCGATGCACGATCGCCTCGACCTTCAGGAGGTGGAGGACATCTACCTGCCGCTGTCGCGCCTGCTGTCGATCTATGTCGATGCCATGCAGCGCCTGTATTATTCGCAGCGCCAGTTCCTCAACATCCGCGACCGCAAGATGCCCTACATCATCGGCGTCGCAGGTTCGGTTGCGGTCGGAAAGTCGACCACGGCCCGCGTACTCCAGGCCCTGCTCGCGCGCTGGTCGCCGCGCCCCAAGGTCGACCTGATCACGACCGACGGTTTTCTGTATCCCAACGCCGTGCTCGAGCGGCAGGGCAACATGCAGAAGAAGGGATTTCCCGAGAGCTACGATCTGCCACTGCTGCTCGGCTTCCTCTCCGACATCAAGGCCGGCCGCCACCACGTGCGTGCGCCGGTCTATTCGCATTTGACCTACGACATCGTGCCGAACCAGTGGGTCGAGATCGACCAGCCGGACATCCTGATCGTCGAGGGCGTCAACGTGCTGCAGACCGGCAAGCTGCCGCGTGACGGCAAGGCGGTGCCGGTCGTCTCCGACTTCTTCGATTTCTCGGTCTATATCGACGCCGATGAAGCGGCGCTGCGGCAGTGGTACATCAAGCGCTTCCTGGCGCTGCGCGACACCGCGTTCACCAATCCAAAGTCCTACTTCAACCGCTACGCGCCGTTGTCCGACGAGGAGGCCACCGCCACCGCGATCGCGATCTGGGAGCGCACCAACCTCGCCAATCTCGAGGACAACATCCTGCCCACCCGCCCCCGCGCGACGCTGATCCTGAAGAAGGGCGCCGACCACGTGGTGGAGAGCGTGGCGCTGCGAAGGCTGTAGCCATCGCTATCGTAGGGTGGGCAAAGGCGCGCCCTTCGCGCCGCGCCCACCATCTATCCGCATTGTCAAACGTGAATGGTGGGCACGCTGCGCTTTGCCCACCCTTCGGCTGCTTTGCTCTGAGTGCACGACTTCCACGTCGTCATTGCGAGCGAAGCGAAGCAATCCAGAATCTTTCGGTGGAAGGATTCTGGATTGCTTCGTCGCTTGCGCTCCTCGCAATGACGACGGAGAGACCTCTTTAGAGCACCAGATGCCGCGCCGCCGCGAGCCCGGCCAGCGCCTCGTCGAGCTTCTCGCGATCGAGCGGCTTGATCAGGAATCCGTCCATGCCTGCCTCGAAACAGGCGTAGCGATCTTCCACCAGCGTGTTCGCGGTGAGCGCCAGGATCGGTGTGCGGCGGCCGCCGGTGCGGGCTTCATGTGCGCGGATGCGCTTGCTCGCCTCGATGCCGTCGAGCTGCGGCATCTGGATGTCCATCAGCACGAGATCATAGGACGCGCCGGCCGATGAAGCGGCGAGCCAGGATTCCAGCGCCGCCTCGCCATGGACCGCGATGACGACGCGGTGGCCGAGTTTTGTCAGCAGCGACCGCATCAAGAGTGCGTTGATCTCGTTGTCTTCGGCGACCAGGATCGAAAGACCCTTTGCCGGCGCAGCGCCCGCCTCCGCTGGTTCAACCGGTTCCGGTGCGAGATCGGGCGAGATCACCTCCGGCGTCAGCGCCAGCCGGGCGGCAAGCGAGGCCGCGCGCAATGGCTTCACCAGATAGCCGGTGAAGGCCGGACACAGCTTTTCATGCCGTGAGCTCGGCGTCAGCAGCACCAGGCGCTGCGTCGCATGCGTGCGGGCCACCTCGCCGAGGCGATCGGCGACAGCGGTACCGAGGGCGCGATCGATCAGTACGGCATGCCATGAACGTTCCGGCAGCAGCGCTTCGGCGACCGCCGCGTCCGAGATCATGCAGGTCTGGCCGCCCCAGCGCTCCAGCCGCCGTGCGATCAGCGAGGCCTCGATGCCGTCGGCGATCAGGAGAATCGACTTGCCCGCGAGCTCCGGGCTCGGGAACGTCGTCTGTCCGGCGCCGCCTTGCGAAGGCGCCAGTGGGATCGCAACCTCGAAGGTCGAGCCCCTGCCCGGTTCGCTCTCCAGCGTGATGCGGCCGCCCATGCGCTTGACGATGCGTTCGCTGATCGCAAGGCCGAGCCCGGTGCCGCCATAGGTGCGCGCGACGCGCTCGTCGGCCTGCTCGAATTCGCGGAAGATGCGTGACTGCGCTTCCGGCGCGATGCCGATGCCGGTGTCGCGGACCAGAAAGCTGATCTCGTTGGGCCAGATGCCGGGCTCAACGATCAGCGCGACCCCGCCGCTCGCGGTGAATTTGATCGCGTTGCCGGCGAGATTGAGCAGCACCTGGCGTAGCCGTGCGGCATCGCCCATGACTTCGAGCGGAAGACGCTCGTCGACATAGGCGGCGATCTCGAGATTCTTGGCCTGCGCCCGCGGCGCCAGCAGCTCGGTGATCTCCTCGATCAGGGTCGACAGCGCGAAGGGACGCAGCTCGAAGTCGAGCTTGCCGGCCTCGATCTTGGAATAGTCGAGCAGCTCCTCGATCAGCGCCATCAGCGCTTCGCCCGAGGTTTTCACGGCCCTGGCATAGGTCGTCTGCTCCGGCGTCAACGTGGTGTCGAGCAGGAGCCCGCTCATGCCCATGATGCCGTTCAGCGGCGTGCGGATCTCGTGCGAGGCCATCGCGAGGAAGCGCGACTTGGCGCGGCTCGCGGCATCGGCCTGGTCGCGTGCATCCGACAGCGCGCGTTCGGTCTCGGTGCGGTCGGTGACGTCGCGTCCGACGCTCTGTAATTCGGCGGGCTGGCCGGCATCGAGACGCACATAACCTTCGCGCCAGGCGATCCAGCGCGCGCCGAGATGCGTTGCGATCTTCTGGTCGTGGATGCGCGTGCCGTTGCTTTCGCGCGCGCTGTCGCCCTGCTCCAGCACGTCGAAATCGAAGCGGGTGCCGACCAGCGCGGTGCGGACCTCACCGGCCAGCGCGCAATAGGCGTCGTTGGCGAAGGTGATGCGGCTCTGATGGTCGCGCAGCACGATGAGATCACCTTGCGACTCAAAGAGGCTGCGCGCGCGTTCCTCGGCCTCCTTCAGCTCCCAGTTGCGGTCGATCAGCGCCTCGTTGTGGACCGCGAGCTTGCGCATCCTCTTGTTGACGAAGCGCAGCCGCATGCTCAGCGTCGCAAGGCCGAGGCAGGCAAGCGCGAACAGAAAGCTTGCGCCGATCGCAAACGCATTGGGGTCGTAGCCGGAATTCTCGGCCCGGCTGCCGGTGATGAAGCCATAGGCGGCGCCGAACGTCGCCGAGAAGATCATGGACGAGCGGATCGCGAAGGCGATCCTGGGATGGCTGCGCCTGAAGCGGCGCATGCGCACCTTGATCCGGAACGTCCGACCCATCCCTACCGACCCCGACTCTTTCCGAAACCCTGTGATCGCGCGCAGCGACGATGTCCCGGCCGACCTTGCGAACAGTTTGAGGTTTGGAAGCCGCCTCCAAACAGGGTTGATGAGGGGTTAATGCCTCAGAGCGCGGCGGCCTGGAGATGATGGTGGACGCCGCGGGCGCCGACGATCAGCGCCGCCGCCTCGCGCTGCGAGAACGTCTTCGAGCGCACATAGATGCGGTAGTCGGCCGGCCCGTCGGTGGAAAGATAGATCACCGCACGGTCATGGCCCGGATTCGCGGAAATCGCGACCAGGCGCGTCGCGGCATTGGTCTCGCAGGCGCCCGGCTCGTCGCTGATGCCGTCGTCGACCACCGCGAAATCCGCGGCGTCCGCGTTCTCGGTGATCCGGACCCGTACGGTGGCCTGCGCGGGATCTTCGGTGAAGGCGACCTGGACGCCGGCCGTCCAGAACAGGGATGTCAGCTCGACCGAGGTTTCGCCAATCGCGATGCAGGGATGCGAGACCGATCCGATCTCGCTGCGAGCGAACACCGCAGCCGCCAGGAGGGGAACAACCGAGGCCAGGATCTTGAAACGCAACATGACACTCTACTCGCCGGGCCGCGCGGACACTTGCGGGCCTTATGGTTTGCAGAGCGTAAAGGAAACTCGTTACCGCCGGGTTGATGCCCGAGGTCGTTACGCCAGCTGGCGCACATCCTCTGCGAGTGCGCGGTAGGACAGCGCCTCGGCGAGATGCAGCCGGCCGATCTTGTCCGCGGCGTCGAGGTCGGCGAGCGTGCGCGCCACCCGCAGCACGCGGTGATAGCCGCGCGCCGACAGCCGCATGCTCTCGGCGGCATCGCGCAGCAGTTTCTGGCCCTGCGCGTCAGGCTTGGCGATCTCCTCCAGCACCGAGGCCGGCGCCTCGGCATTGGTGCGGACATGCGGCAGCCCCGCATCGGCATAGCGCGCGAGCTGGATGTCGCGCGCCGCGGCCACGCGCGCGGCGACTTCCGCCGAGCCCTCCGCCGGCGGCGGCAGGATCAGATCGGCCGCAGTGACCGCCGGCACCTCGATGCGCAGGTCGATGCGGTCCATCAGTGGGCCCGAGATGCGCGCCTGGTAGTCGGCCGTGCAGCGATCGATGCGACTGCGCTTGCAGGCATAGCCCGGCTCGAACGCATTGCCGCAGCGGCAGGGATTCATCGCCGCGACCAGCATGAAACGCGCCGGATAAGTCACGCGGTGATTGGCCCGGGACACCGAGACCTCGCCGTTCTCCAGCGGCTGGCGCAGCGAATCCAAGACGCGCGGATCGAATTCGGGCAGCTCGTCGAGGAACAGCACGCCTTGATGCGCCAGCGAGATCTCGCCGGGCTTTGCCCGCATGCCGCCGCCGGTGAGTGCGGCCATGCTGGCGGAATGATGCGGCGAGCGGAACGGCCGCCGCGACGTCAGCGCGCCGCCCTGGATCTCGCCGGCAACGGAGGCGATCATCGAGACCTCCAACAGCTCGCTCGGCGACAGCGGCGGCAGGATCGACGGCAGGCGCGCGGCCAGCATCGATTTGCCAGCGCCGGGTGCGCCGATCATCAGGAGGTGATGTCCGCCGGCCGCCGCGATCTCCAGCGCCCGCTTGGCGCTCTCCTGACCCTTGATGTCACGCAGGTCGAGCGTTGAGGCGGCGGCCTCATGCACCTTCGGTGAGGGCCGCGACAGCACCTGCGTGCCCTTGAAATGGTTGGCGATCTGAATCAGCGAACTCGCGGCGATGATCTGGATGTCCGGGCTCGCCCAGGCCGCCTCCGAGCCGCAGGCGGCCGGACAGATCAGCCCCTCCTCGCGCGTATTGGCGCCGATCGCGGCAGGCAGAACGCCGGCCACCGGCGCGATCGAGCCGTCGAGGCCGAGCTCGCCAAGTACGGTGAAACCCGTCAGCGCATCCGGCGGAATCGCCCCAATCGCCGCCATCAGGCCGAGCGCGATCGGCAGGTCGTAATGGCTGCCTTCTTTGGGCAGATCGGCGGGCGCAAGATTGACGGTGATCCGCCGCGCCGGCAGCGCCAGGCCGGAGGCGATCAGCGCCGAGCGGACTCGTTCGCGGGCCTCGGATACCGCCTTGTCCGGCAGGCCGACGATGGCAAAGGCCGGCAGACCCGGCGCGACCTGCACCTGCACGTCGACCGTGCGGGCCTCGATCCCCTCAAAGGCGACTGTAGAAACCCGCTGAACCATCTTCGACCCAGGCTGCCCCTCGCACAATCAAGGGTAGCAGGGCGAAGCGCACCTGACAAGAACAATACGGGAACAATTTCGCGGCGAGAGAAGCCCTAACGGATCGTAAACGGGATCAGGACAGTACGCCTCGAATGCGAGCTTCTATGCTCAGCACATTCCAACGAATGTTCGCTACTCCTAGGCTCGCGGGATGGGCCGTGATCTAACCAGTGAACAATCGAAATGCTTGCAAATCGCCGCAGAAGCGAACGTCGGGTGTGCAGTCGGCTCGCCAAGATTCATTTTGGCGCGGGCTCGCTGCCGAGGGACTGCACGATCACGGATATTTCCGACGGTGGCGTGAAAGTGGTGGCGGAGTTCTTGGAAGTGCCGCCGCAATTCACCATCATCTTCGCGCCCGACTATTCCCGCCAATGCCGCCTGCGCTGGCGCATCGGCTGCGAATTCGGCGCCGAATTCACCGACTAGGGCGAGCATGATCCGGAAAAGCGTGCAGCGGTTTTCCCTCGCGACAAACGCGGAACGCGTTTGCGCGGAGATCATCTCAAACAATAGATTCGCCGGGCGTGTTCCCTTAACGGGAATTTAGCGTTAATCGGCAAAGCATCTCTGATCACTCGCCGACGGTAGATCAGAGCATGTCCAAGCGTTCGCCCCTTGCCTCTCCTCCGGCGAGATTCCTCCTTCCCGCGCTCCTGGTGCTCGCCCTCGGTGGCTGCCAGACCACGGGCCTCGAGGACATCACCGGTGCGCTCGGCGGCAAGACGGAAACCGCGGGCAAGCAAGACGCCAAGCCGGACGTGGACGCTTTGCGCGAGCGCTATCGCGCCAAGCCGAGCGATCCCAACGTCGCGCTCGAATACGGCAAGGCGCTGCGCGAGACCGGCCAGCGCGCCCAGGCGGTTGCGGTGCTGGAGCAGGCCGTGCTCGGCCATCCCAGCAACAAGGCGCTGCTCGCCGGCTACGGCCGCGCGCTCGCCGATAATGGCAATTTCCAGCAGGCCTTCGACGTGCTGAGCCGCGCGCACACGCCGGAGGATCCCGACTGGCGCATCCTGTCGGCGCAGGGCGCGGTGCTGGATCAGCTCGGCCGCAACGAGGAAGCGCAGCAATATTACGCGACTGCGCTGAAGATCGTACCCGACGAGCCGTTGGTGCTGTCCAATCTCGGCCTGTCCTATGTGCTCCAGAACAATCTGCCCAGGGCGGAGGAGACGTTGCGGCGTGCCTACGAGCGCAATCCCGCCAATTCCCGCGTCCGGACCAATTTCGCCTTCGTGCTGGGGTTGGAAGGAAAGCAGTCCGAGGCCGAGACCATCGTGAAGGCCGATCTGCCGCCGGCCGAAGCCGAGGCCAAGGTCGCGGCGCTGCGCCAGCTCCTGGCGAAAAGGCAGCAGCGGGCCGACAACAAATAGCCCGGCGCAGGTTTAGGCTTACGACGCCTTACGATGCGGCGCGGAGCTGCGCCCGCCCCTGCCCTTCAGCTTCTTCAGAAACGGCCCGAGCAGCGAGCGCTTCGGCTTTTTCATGTCGCCGCGCCCGGCGAGACGGTTCGCCATGTTCTGGAACAGCTCGGTGGTGCGGTGGCTCCTGGAGACTTCCGCGATCATCTGGCCGTTGTTGGCGGCGGTCGAGAACAGCTTCGAATCGAACGGGATCACCGCGATCGGCTGGCTTTCCATCGTCTTGGCGAACGCCTTGACCTCGATCTCCGCGCGCTTGGGCATGCCGACCTGGTTGATGCAGTAGAGCGGTGGCCGATCGTTGGGCCGCGCGCCCTTCAGCACGCTCAGCATGTTCTTGGTGTTGCGCAAGTTGGCGAGATCGGGCTCGGCAACGATCAGGATGTCGTCGGCGCTGACGAGCGCGCGCCGGGTCCAGCCCGACCATTGATGGGGAACGTCGAGCACGATGCAGGGCGTGGTCATCCGCAGCGTGTCGAACACCGCGTCGAACGCCTCAGCGCCGAAATCATAGACGCGATCAAGCGTCGCCGGCGCGGCGAGCAGGCTGAGATGCTCGGTGCATTTGGCGAGCAGGCGCTCCATCAGCGCAGTATCGGGACGATCCTGCGACAGCACCGCGTTGGCGATGCCCTGGATCGGATCCTGATTGTAGTCGAGGCCTGCGGTGCCGAAGGCGAGGTCGAGATCGATCACGACCGAATCGAGCGCCAGATCGCGCGCGATGGTCCAGGCTACGTTGTGCGCCACGGTGGATGCGCCAACGCCGCCCTTGGCGCCGACCACCGCGATGACGCGGCCGGTGATGATGGCTTCCGAGGCCGAGAACAGGCTGCAGATCGAGCGCACCACGTCGATGGTCTCGACCGGGCCCACCACGTAGTCGTTGACGCCGCGACGCACGAGCTCGCGATAGGGAGCCTCATCGTTGGGATTGCCGATCACGACCACGCGCGTGCCGGGATCGCAGACGCCGGCGAGGTCATCGAGCCCTTCGAGGATGTCGCGCGTGCCGTCGGATTCGATCACGATCACGTTCGGCGTCGGCATCGAATCATAGACTTCGATCGCCGCGGCAAGGCCGCCGTCCTTGGCGGTGAGATGCGCCTTGGCGAGACGACGGTCCTGACCCGCCGCGGTCACCGCGGCGAGCGTCTGCTCGGTCTCGCAAAACGCCTGCACCGAAATGCGCGGGACCGGCGCAATGTGTTCCTCGGGGTGCCGCGGATCGTCCGCTTGGTCTTCGTGGCCGTCTGTCATTTGCCTGTGTCGCTGAGTTTGGCCTTGTCAGCCTCGGGATAGGTGGTCGAAGTCGGCGAGCCCTTGCGATAGCGGTCGAAGGCGATGTCGCGCCGTGCGGTATAGACCGGCGTTTCCGCCCGCGGTTGCTCGAGGTCGGCAGGGTTGTCGATCATTGCCGCGAGATTGCGCTGGCTGGCGCAGCCCAGATTGAAGTAGGGCTGGTTCTCGTTGTAGCCGGGGTTGAGGATGGAAGGACCTATGTCTTCCGGCCACAGGCCGCAGGGGCCGGCGACGGCTGCGATCCTGGAATAGCTCAGCCGGATGGTCGGCAGCAGACCCGGATCCTCGGGACGGTATGGATGCTGGACGATCGCGCGCGACGGCACGCCGCCCGCCGTCAGCACCGAACGAATCTCCTGATAGGTCGCCGCTGCGGGCCTGGCATTCGCGGTGCTGATGGGCACATCCACGATGACGGAGCCGGTGCCTTCGCGCACCCAGTCCCGGGCGATGCCCACGACGTCGGCGTGCTGTTCGGCCGAGAGGCCGCCGCGGGACTTGCCGACGAAGATCACGATCGAGCGCTTGGCTTCCTGCACCGCGATCGGATGACGCTGGCGATAGTCGGTCGGCACCGTCTGGGTGACGATCTCGCCTGTGGTGTTGCACGCGCCCAGCATGACGGATAGCCCCGTCAGTGCGATTGCGAGGCGCAGCCTGCCACGGTGATCGGCCGCTGTATTCGCCATCCTTGTCCCCCTCTTGCCCCTCGTCCCCAAAGTGTCGTCGTCGAGCCGCCTGCCCGTCTCAGTCGATGATGAAGCCGAAATCACCCTGGTAGCCGCTGATGGGATCAGCGCGGCGCGCGATGCCATAGAGACGGTTCATGCGGCCGAGCAGCGCCGACTGCGCATCCGAGCTTGGCGCGAAGCCGTCGTCAGGCCGCGACAATTCCTTCTGCGCGACCGCGCGCACCACGTAGGGCGTTACGATCACCATCAGTTCGGTTTCGTTGTTGACGTAGTCCTGGCTGCGGAACAGCTGGCCGAGGATCGGCACCTGGTCGACGCCGGGCAGGCCGTTGATCGCCTGCTTGGTCTGCTGCTGGATCAGGCCAGCCATCGCCATCGAGCCGCCCGAGGGAATCTCGAGCGTGGTCTCGGCGCGGCGGGTCTGGATCGATGGGATGGTGATGGAGCTCGATGAGGTCGAGGACAGCGCCTGCGTCACCGAGATTGCGTTCTGGTTCGACAGCTCCGACACCTCGGTCATCACCCGCAGGCTGATCCGCCCTTCGCTGAGCACGACCGGCGTAAAGTTCAGGGAGATACCGAATTTCTTGTAGGTGATCTGAGTGGTACAGACATGCGTGGTCGGATCGCAGGAGTAGCCTGCGGGTATCGGGAATTCGCCGCCGGCGATGAAAGTCGCCGATTCACCCGAGATCGCCGTCAGGCTCGGCTCGGCCAGCGTCCGCATCACGCCGGCGCTTTCCATCGCGCGCATGGTGGCGCTGACGGTGGCCACGCCCTTGGCGAGGCCGGCGACGCCGAGCCCGTTGCCGCTGACCAGCGGTCCGCCGCTGACCGAGAAGGGGTTGGAGTTGTTGAAATTCACGACCGCAGTGCCGGCGTTCAGGCTGGCGCTGAGGTCGACGCCCATCTGCTTGACGATGTCGCGGCGCACTTCGCCGACGACGACCTTGAGCATCACCTGGTCGCGACCGCGCACGACGATGTTGTTGACGACCTTCTCCGAGCCGCCGACCAGCTTGGCGGCGACGTCGCCCGCCTGCTGCGCCTCGACCGGGCTCGACACCGAACCGGTCAGCATCACGCTGTCACCGACGCCTTCGATCTGCACGCCCGGCAGCGACTGGCGCAGTGCTGCGCGCATGCCGTTGAGGTCGCGCTTCACCGCGATGTCGTAGGAGGCGACCTGCTGGCCGTCGGCCGAGAAGAACACGACGTTGGTCTGACCGACCTGGCCGCCGATGATATAGGCGCGCTGCGCCGAGCGGATCACCGCATTGGCGATCTTGGGATCGGCCACCAGCACGTCCTTGACCTCACGCGGCAGGTCGATGACGACCGACTTGCCGACGCCGAGCGAGAGGAAGCGTGTCCTGGCCGGCGCGATCGTCGCAACCGGCGCCACGCCGAGATCCGGCGCCTGCATCGGCGCCTGGTCGCCGACCGGCGCGTCGGCACCGCTCGCCCAGTTCGGCGCCGTGACCAGCCCCAGCAGCAGCATTGCCCCCGTCCAGAACGCGCGTGCGCCATTCCCCCGAATGCGCATGCACGTCCGATTGTCCCCGTAGTTCATCTTGGGTGTCCCCATCACTTCTGTGACGTAAGTTGCCGCGCCGGCACGCCGTAGCGGATCACGCTGACGCCGCCGGGCCGCTTGATCGCCTGATCTTCGAGCGAGACTTCCGATGCGTTGGCATCGGCGATGCTGCGCAGTGCAAGCTGCAGCGTGCCGCCCTGGCGCGCGGCAGAGAGTGTGGCGGCCTGGTCGGGCCTGAGCTCGAGCGTGACGGTCTTGCCGACCACGGCGTTCTGGCCGTCCTTTTCCTTCGGCGCCTGATCGATCGCGAGCACGCGGATGTTGGTCAGGATGATCTCGGAAAGGATGATGTCATTGCCGTTGGTCTGGCCGTTGTTGCCGTTGGCGCCATGGCCGGCGTCGGGATTCTTCAGGCGCCGCGTCAGGATGATGTCGACGCGGTCGTTCGGCAGGATGAAGCCGCCGGCGCCGGTCTCGGCTGAAATCTCGGTGGAGATCGCGCGCATGCCGGACGGCAGGATCGCGGCCATGAAGCCGGAGCCATCGGCCTTCACCAGCTTCTGCTCTCGGATCGGCTCGCCCTGCATCAAGGGCACGCGCGCGATCGAGCCTGCAATCTGGTTTTGCGCCTCGGGTCTGTTGTCGCGGCGGATGAAAGCACCGCTCGCTGTCGCAGCGGGCCAGATCTGCCATTGCAGGTCCTCGGGCTTCAAAGCCTGGCCGAGCTGGATGTCGGATTTGGCGACGAGAACCTCGACCGTCGGCAGCTTCTCGGCCACCGGGAGGACCGGCGCGGGCTTGTTCTCATAGCCGTTCGCCAGATACGCGGCGACGCCGCCGGCGCCCAGCGCAATGACGAGAACGACAATGCGTGCGGTATTCATACGCTGCTACTCTTACGCGGGACACTCGAACCGCACGTGGCGGGTTCCCCGACGTCGATGAGTAGGCAGTAAAGGTATAAGGGGTGTTGCGAGCCCGAATGTGATGGCCGGTCACGGTGCGGGTTTTGGGCGGATGGTGAATGGCGCGTTATTCAAGCAAGCCGCGATCCCCGTAGATTCACGCACGTCGACACGCGCTCGCAGATGCCGTGCGAGCCGTCATGGTGAATGGGTGGTTAGGGTTTTAGCGAAGCTCGCAGCGAGCTCGCCACCGCAGCGAGGCGGAAACAATCCGACACATTGTCGGTGTCGTCCTGGCGTTCGCCAGGACGACATTGGAGAGGCGGTGTACAACATCCGGATTTCGCTGGGCTCCATCCGGGCTACGAAACTAGACGCGCTACTTCTTTCGCCTCTGCTCGATCACGTCCCAGATCCTCGCCGCAATATCCGGGCCGCCGAGCCGCGCGATGGCGCGGATGCCGGTGGGCGAGGTGACGTTGATCTCGGTAAGGCGGTCGTTGATCACGTCGAGGCCGACGAACAACAGGCCGCGCTGGCGCAGCGCGGGCCCGACCGTCTCGCAGATCTCGCGTTCGCGCGGGGTGAGCTCGGTCTCCTTTGCCGCGCCGCCGCGCACCATGTTGGAGCGCAGATCATCTGCGGCCGGCACGCGGTTCACGGCACCGGCGAATTCGCCGTTGACCAGGATGATGCGCTTGTCGCCGTGCTTCACCTCGGGGATGAACTGCTGGATCACCCAGGGCTCCTTGAACGTCACCGAGAACATGTCGAACAGCGAGCCGAAATTCATGTCCTGCGGCATCACGCGGAACACCGCCGCACCGCCATGGCCGTGCAGCGGCTTCATCACGACGGCGCCGTGCTGCTCGCGGAAAGCGTTGATCTCATCGAGGTCGCGCGAGATCAGAGTCGGGGGCATCAGTTGCGGAAAATTCATCACGAACAGTTTTTCGGGCGCGTTGCGCACCGACGCCGGATCGTTGACGACCAGCGTCTTGGGATGGATGCGCTCCAAAAAGTGCGTCGAGGTGATGTAGGCGAGGTCGAACGGCGGATCCTGCCGCAGCAGCACGACGTCAAAGCCGTTCAGCGCCTCACGCCGGGGCTCGCCGAGCGTGAAGTGATCGCCGGGCTCGTCGCGCACGGTCAGGAGCTGGACCGGAGCGACCAGCTCGTCGCCGACCATCGAGAGCTTGTCCGGCGTGTAATAGGACAGGCCATGGCCGCGCTTCTGCGCCTCCAGCAACAGCGCAAAGGTGGAATCCCCGCGGATGTTGATGCGGGCGATGGGGTCCATCTGGACGGCGACGTTCAGTTTCATGGGCTGCCTTTCAGGTCGAGGCGTCGAATGCCGCCAACACATGGCGTGGAAGTCGCTTCGGCGCAATCAGCATGGCGTCGAATCGCAATTCGAATTCGGCATGCTCGGGATGCGTAGCGAGCCAGCCTTGCGCGGCGTCGATGATGCGCTGCTGCTGGCGCGGCGTCACGGCAAAGGCGGCCTCATCCAGGCTTGCACGCGCCTTGACCTCGACGAAGGCGATCAGGTTGCGGCGGCGCGCCACGATGTCGATCTCGCCATGCGGCGTGCGGTAGCGTTTTGCGAGGATGCGATAGCCCTTTGCCATCAGATAGGCGGCGGCGCGGCTCTCGGCTGAGATGCCGGTGCGGAACGCGGCCAGGCGCTCGGGCGAGGCGACTTTTAGTTCCGTCGGCGTGGTACCATTGGTCTTCGCCCCCTCAGTCTTCGGCATCGCCGCCCCGCAGATCCTTGGCGAGCTCGAGCGCGCGCGCATAGACCTCGCGGCGCGGTCGCCCGGAAAGCGCGACCGCATGCGCCACGGTGTCCTTGACGCTGTGCGTGGCGAGCTGCTCACGCAGGAGATCGTCGAGCGCATCCGATGTCAGCACCTCGGCATCGGCGGCGGGCGGGCCGATCACCAGCACGAATTCGCCACGGGTCTCCAGCGTGTCCGCTTCGCGCGCAAGCTGATGAAGCGGGGCGCGTGTGATCTCCTCGTGCAGCTTGGTCAGTTCGCGGCAGATCGCAGCTTCACGACCGCCCATGATCTCGGCGAGGTCGGCGAGCGTATCCTGCACGCGGTTGCCGGAGTCGAACATGACCAGCGTCGCATCGATGCGGGCAAGCTCGGCGAGGCGGCTGCGCCGGGCTGCAGATTTCGGGGGCAGAAAGCCTTCGAAGAAGAAGCGGTCGGTCGGCAAGGCCGCCAGCGACAGCGCTGCCAGCACCGAGGATGGGCCGGGCAGGGCGTAGACCGCGTGGCCGGCGGCGCAGACCTCGCGCACCAGCTTGAAGCCGGGATCGGAGATGAGGGGCGTGCCGGCATCGGAGACCAGCGCGACCGAGCCGCCCTGCGCCAGCGCCTCCAGGATTTTTGGGCGCGCAGCTTCCGCGTTGTGCTCGTGATAGGGCTTGAGCTGAGCCGAGATGGCATAGCGCTCCGTCAGGCGCCGCGTGATGCGGGTGTCCTCGCAGGCGATCACATCGACACCAGCCAAGGTCTCGAGCGCCCGCAGCGTAATGTCGCCGAGATTTCCGATGGGGGTCGCGACCAGATGCAGGCCGGGCGCGGCCTTCGGCGCGGCAAGGCGATGGGCGTCGATGGAAAAACCGCGCGGGGCGGAGTCCGCCGCACCTTCAGGCATATTTATCGGGGCCGGCTTTGCGCGCATAATGAGATGAACTTAGGCATGATCCGAGGGGCTGGGAACCAGTCCGCCGAAAAAGTTCAGGACCGACGCAGGGGCGGGGACGGACGGGAATGTGATCCATCGGGATCACATTCGAGAGGGAAACAAGCGCTGGCGCCATATTCGCGGCGGAAACGCCGCCTTGATGCTGCGTGACGGACGGCGAACAGTTGGCCGGGACGGGGAGGCGTTCGCGTTAGGCGGTCATTATCCTTTTGTTTTGGTTAACTATTTGTCGAGACTATGCGTGAATCCGCGGCCTTGGTCGCGGCAAGACTGGTTCTGACCGGCCAGAAGTGGCCGGTCAAAAGAAGAGTTGCCATGGTGGGCCCGAATTATCCCAAGTTCTCTTCCGAAGAATCGGAGGAGTCTTCCGTTCCGGGCCCCCGTTTGGCGGGGGCGACCCGACGCAGCGCGCTTGGCCTGTTGCTCGGCGCGCCGCTGCTGTCGGCCTGCGCGGGCGTGCAGCAGAGCCTCAGCCAGTTCTCCAACCCCTTCAGCAGCTCTTCGCCTCCGGCCCAGCCCGCCGGGCCGCCGCAGCAGGCGACGACCGCCGGGACCGGCGGCGTGAAAGTCGCCCTGATCCTGCCGCTCTCGGCCGCAGGCAATGCGGGGCTCGCCGCGCAATCCATGCGCAACGCCGCCGAGATGGCGCTGGCCGAGTTCCAGAATCCCAACATCCAGCTCCTGATCAAGGACGACAATGGCAGCCCGCAAGGCGCGCAACAGGGCGCGCAGCAGGCGGTCGATGAAGGCGCCGAGATCATCCTGGGACCGCTGTTCGCGCAGTCGGTCCCGGCGGTGGCGCAGGTGGCGCGCGCGCGCGGCATCTCGGTGATGGCGTTCTCGACCGACTCCAGCATCGCAGGCCGCGGCGTGTATCTGCTCAGCTTCCTGCCGGAGTCCGACGTCAATCGCATCATCGAATATTCCGCGAGCATCGGAAAACGGTCCGTCGCTGCGCTCGTGCCCGAGAATGCCTATGGCAATGTCGTCGAGGCAGCGCTGAAGGCGGCGGTGCCGCGGCGCGGCGGCCGTCTCGTCGCGTTCGAGAAATACGGGTCCGATCGGGCGACGGCGGCGCGCACCGTGGCGCCGCAGCTCGGCAGTGCGGATGCGCTGTTCATTGCCGATGACGGAGATGCCGTTGTCGCGGTCGCGGATGCGCTGACGGCCGCGGGGGCGAATCTGCGCAACATTCAGATGCTGGGCACCGGCCTCTGGGACAATCCGCGCGTCTATGCCAGCGCCGCGCTCCAGGGTGGCCTCTACGCTGCGCCGGATCCAGCCGGCTTCCGCGCTTTCTCCGGCCGTTATCGCACCAAATTCGGTGGCGAGCCGGTGCGCACGGCGACGCTCGCCTATGATGCTGTGGCCCTCGTCGCCGCGCTCGCGCGCACGCAAGGCACGACGCGCTTCTCCGCCGACGTGCTCACCAACCCCTCCGGTTTCGCCGGCATCGACGGCCTGTTCCGCTTCCGCGCCGACGGCACCAATGAGCGCGGGCTTGCGGTGATGAAGGTGACGACGGGCGGTGGTGTTGCGGTGGCCGGCTCGCCGAAGAGTTTTGGGGCTTAGCGCGCTGCCGTAGGGTGGGCAAAGCGAAGCGTGCCCACCGCTTCAATCCAATTTGCGGACAGGTGGTGGGCACGGCGCAAGTGCGCCTTTGCCCACCCTACGGCAGCGCGTTACGCCGCGAGATCCGCGACCACGGCATCCAGAACCGGAAATCCGCTACTCGTCACACGCAGGCGGCCCGTCGGATCCACCGTGATCGCGCCTTCCTCGCGCAGCAGCGCGATGCGGCGGGGGTCGAGCGGGCGGCCGGAGAGTGCAGTGTAGCGATCGGGGTCGATGCCCTCGGCGAGGCGCAATCCCATCAGCAGAAATTCGTCGGCCCGCTCTTCGCTGTTGAGGAGCTCGTCGGTGACGACGCCATGGCCGGAAGCTTCGACCCGCATCAGCCAAGCTTCGGGGCGCTTCTCGGTGGCGGTCGCGTGCCTGATGCCGTCGATGTCGAGACGGCCGTGGGCGCCGGGGCCGATGCCGGCATATTCCTCACCACGCCAGTAGACGAGATTGTGCCGGCACTCCGCGCCGCGCCGCGCGTGATTTGAAATCTCGTAGGCAGGCAGGCCGAGCCTGTCGCAGGTCTCCTGCGTCACGTCGTAGAGCGCGCGGGCGACCGCTTCGTCCGGCGTCTTCAATTTGCCGGCCTGGTGCAGGCCGAAGAACGGCGTGCCTTCCTCGATCGTCAATTGATAGAGCGACAGGTGCTCGGCCGCTTCATCGATGGCGTGGCGGAGCTCGTCGGCCCACATCGCCGGCGTCTGGTCGGGGCGGGCGTAGATCAGGTCGAACGAATAGCGGTCGAACGAGCGGCGCGCGATGGCGACCGCATCGAGCGCCTCGCGGGCGCTATGCAGGCGGCCCAGCGCCTTCAGCGAGGCATCGTCGAGCGCCTGCACACCGAGCGAGACGCGATTGACGCCGGCGGTGCGATAGCCGGCGAAGCGCGTGGCTTCGACGCTGGTCGGATTCGCCTCCAGCGTGACTTCGACATCTTTGGCGACGGTCCAATGCTTGCCGATGGCGTCGAGCACCGCACCGACGGTCGCGGGCTGCATCAGCGACGGCGTGCCGCCGCCGAGGAAGATCGAGGTGACTTCGCGGCCCGGCGCGCGCTCGGCGGTGGTTGCGATCTCGCGAGCGAAGGCCGCCGCAAAGCGCGCCTCGTCGATCGCGGCGTGCCGGACATGGCTGTTGAAATCGCAATAGGGACACTTCGACAGGCAGAACGGCCAGTGCACGTAGACGCCGAAGGCTTCCTTAGCGCGGCTCAAGGCAGATCTCCGCCAGTTTCACGAAGGCACGGGCACGATGTGACAAGCCAAGGCCGATCGGCGGCAGGCCATGCTTCTCGATGCTGGTCATCTCGCCGAACGTACGTGTGTACCCGTCGGGCAGGAACATCGGATCATAACCGAAGCCGGCTGTGCCGCGCGGCGGCCACACCAGGGTGCCGTCGACGCGCGCCTCGACCTCTTCAAGATGATCGTCGGGCCAAGCGACGCAGAGCGCCGAAACGAAGTGTGCCTTGCGCTTGTCGGGTGTGGTCGCGCCGCGCTCCTGCAACAGGCGCTCGATCTGCGCCATCGCCGCGGCAAAGTCCTTGTTGGGGCCGGCCCAGCGAGCGCTGTAGATGCCGGGAGCGCCGTCGATCGCGTCGACCATGATGCCGGAATCATCGGCGAAGGCCGGCAGCTTCGTCGCCTTTGCCGCCGCGATCGCCTTGATCGCGGCGTTGCTGCGGAAATGGTTGCCGGTCTCTTCGGGCTCGGCCAAGCCAAGGTCACCGGCCGAGACCGCCTCGACGCCATGGGGCGCGAGCAGCTCCCGCATCTCGGCGAGCTTGCCGGGATTGTGGGTCGCGATCACGAGTTTTCCGGTGATTCGGCGGTGCATGGCCTATTGACTACGCCACGGCCAGTTTCTGCAAGTCCACGAGACGCGCGACGCCCTTGCGCGCCAGCGCCATCAGGGCCAGGAACTCGGTTTCCGTGAACGGTTCGCGTTCCGCGGTGCCCTGCACCTCGATGATGCGGCCGTCGCCCGTCATGACGAAATTGGCGTCGGTCTCGGCTTCCGAATCCTCGGCATAATCGAGGTCGAGCACCGGGGTGCCGTTGTAGATGCCACAGGAGATCGCGGCGACATTGTCGCGCAGCACGTTGGCCTTGATCATGTTGCGCGACTTCATCCAGTTGACGCAATCGGCGAGCGCGACCCAGGCGCCGGTGATCGAGGCGGTGCGCGTGCCGCCGTCGGCCTGGAGCACGTCGCAATCGACCGTGATCTGGCGTTCGCCGAGCGCTTCGAGGTCGATGATGGTGCGCAGCGAGCGGCCGATCAGGCGCTGGATCTCGACGGTGCGGCCGCTCTGTTTTCCGGCGGACGCCTCGCGGCGGGTGCGCTCCAGCGTGGCGCGCGGCAGCATGCCGTATTCGGCGGTGACCCAGCCGCGGCCCTGGCCCTTCAGCCACGGCGGCAGGCGGTCCTCCAGCGTGGCGGTGACCAGCACATGGGTGTCGCCGAATTTCACGAGGCAGGAGCCTTCCGCATATTTGACGACGCCACGCTCCAGCGTCACGGGGCGCAACTCGTCGGGCGCACGGCGGCTTGGCCGCATGGGAAATCCTCCAAAACTCACGGGAAAAGGCTGTTCGCGGTGCTTGTAGGAGGGGGAAGGGTGGGCGGCAAGGTTTTTTCGCCCCAACGCCGCGCTTGTCAGAACCCTCAGGGATGGACAAATTACAAGCATCTGAGAGGAGTTAACGTCTGTGGCCCATCACGATCCGATCCATCTGATCGCGCCGCACGCAGGCCTGGCCCAGCTCAACGAGCGTTCCCGCGACATCTTTCGTCAAATTGTCGAAAGCTATCTCGCGACCGGCGAGCCGGTCGGCTCGCGCAACATTTCCCGGCTGATCACGGTTCCGCTGTCGCCGGCCTCGGTGCGCAACGTGATGGCCGATCTCGAGCAGCTCGGCCTGATCTATGCTCCGCATACCTCCGCTGGCCGGCTGCCGACGGAACTCGGCCTGCGCTTCTTCGTCGACGCCCTGATGCAGGTCGGCGAGCTCAACGAGGCCGAACGCCAATCGATCCAGAGCCAGCTCGCCTCCGTCGGCCAGGCCCAGTCGGTCGAGGCGGCGCTGGACCAGGCGCTGACGCGGCTGTCGGGCCTCACCCGGGCCGCCGCGGTCGTGATGACGCCAAAATCCAATGCGCGGCTGAAGCATATCGAATTCGTCCGCCTGGAACCGGAACGGGCGCTCGTCATCCTGGTCGGTGAGGACGGCCAGGTCGAAAACCGCGTGCTGTCGCTGCCGCCGGGAGTTCCCTCCTCGGCGCTGACGGAAGCCAGCAACTTCCTCAATGCGCGGATTCGGGGCCGGACGCTGGCCGAAGCACGACTCGAGCTCGAAACCGCGTTGGGACGGGCCCGCGCCGAGCTCGATCAACTGACGCAGAAGGTGATCTCGGCCGGAATCGCGAGCTGGTCCGGCGGCGAGAATGAGGACCGCCAGCTCATTGTCCGCGGCCACGCCAATCTGCTCGAGGACCTGCATGCGCTGGAGGATCTCGAACGCGTGCGGCTCCTGTTCGACGATCTGGAGACCAAACGCGGCGTGATTGACCTTTTGGGCCGTGCCGAGACCGCCGAGGGCGTGCGAATCTTCATCGGCAGCGAGAACAAGCTGTTCTCGCTGTCCGGCTCCTCCACCATCATCTCGCCCTACCGGGATGCCGCCGGCCATATCGTCGGCGTTTTGGGCGTGATCGGGCCGACGCGGCTGAACTATGCCCGGGTGATCCCGACCGTGGACTATGCCGCCCGCATCGTCAGCCGCCTCCTGGGGGGCTGACCGGCAGTTTAGGCCGATCACGGGCGCTTGATTTTCGTAGCTTTAGGCACGATATCCCAGCCAACAATCCCTTCAGACGAGTTCGAGACAGCAGCCGATGACCGATCAAAACCGGCAACCCGAAGACACGGCCGCGCCGACCGGCGAGCCCGTGGTGTCGAAGCCCTATGTGATGCCCGACGATCCCGAGCCTGGTTCGGTCGAGCTGCTGCAAAAGGAAGCCGCCGAGGCGCGCGACCGGATGCTGCGGACGCTGGCGGAGATGGAGAACCTGCGCAAGCGCACCACCAAGGAGGTCGCTGACGCCCGTCTCTATGGCATCACTGGCTTTGCCCGCGATGTGCTCGACATCGCCGACAATCTCCAGCGCGCGCTCGATGCCGTCCCGGCCGAGGACCGCGCCAATGCCGACCCCGGCCTGAAATCGCTGATCGAGGGTGTCGAGCTCACCGAGCGCTCGCTGCTCAATGCGCTGGAAAAGCACGGCGTGAAGAAGTTCGACCCGCAGGGCCAGAAGTTCGACCCCAATTTCCAGCAGGCGATGTTCGAGGTGCCTGATCCGTCGGTGCCGTCAGGCACCGTGGTGCAGGTCGTGCAGGCCGGCTACACGATCGGCGAGCGCGTGCTGCGCCCGGCGCTGGTCGGTGTCGCCAAGGGCGGCGCCAAGGCCGCGGCCGCCGCCAACAACAACGAATCGAACGGCGCGGCGTAAGCCGCGCTTGCCGCACTCCTGCTTGCGCAGACCCTCACGCTGAGCAGCTTGTGGGGTTTTCTCGTCATTCCGGGATCGCGCTGACGCGCGCCCCGGAATGACGAGGGGAGAAAGCTGCGAGAGCTCGGCCTTCGTGGTTCGAGACGGCGCTGACGCGCTTCCTCACTATGAGGGTCTGACAGGCCTTCCTAAGCGCTCACCGCGATATCACCCGACTGAATCCGCTTCACGCCGGCCTTGGCCATATCGGCCCAGGCCTTGGCCAGCGAGCCCTGCGTGTCGATGCCGC
Organism: Bradyrhizobium neotropicale; assembly: GCF_001641695.1. Lineage (GTDB taxonomy): Bacteria > Pseudomonadota > Alphaproteobacteria > Rhizobiales > Xanthobacteraceae > Bradyrhizobium > Bradyrhizobium neotropicale. The sequence goes on along the minus strand of NZ_LSEF01000100.1, from coordinate 190,951 downwards.
GGCAGGCGTCCTCCACGACATAGACCTCGAAACCCGCCTTGCGCGCGTCGAGTGCGGTCCAGGCGACGCAGAAATCTGTCGCCAGCCCCGCGACGAAGACGCGCTTGATCTTGCGCCCCTTGAGGTAGCCGGCGAGCCCGGTCGAGGTCTTGCCGTCGGCTTCGAGGAACGCCGAGTAGCTGTCGACGTCCTTGTGAAAGCCCTTGCGGATGATCAGCTCGGCTTGCGGGATCGAGAGGTCCTTCGACAGCGCGGCGCCGTCGGTGCCCTGCACGCAATGATCCGGCCACAGCACCTGCTTGCCGTAGGGCAGGTCGATGGTCTCGAACGGCTTCTTGCCGGAGTGCACCGAGGCGAAGGAAACGTGGCCTTGCGTGTGCCAGTCCTGCGTCATCACCACGTTCGCAAACGCTTTCGCGATCCGGTTGATCACGGGCACCACCTGCTCGCCTTCCTTCACGGCGAGGCTGCCGCCGGGCAGGAAGCAATTCTGTACGTCGATCACGAGCAGCGCGGATGCATCATCCGGCTTGATCGATGCCGCCGCGAGGACCGGATTTGACGCGAGGGTCGCAAGCGCCGTCGTCCCAAGCGCCGCCAAGACTTGTCGCCGATCCAGCATCGTTCGCCTCCCTCCAGGATGAACCCAACGAGGGAGGAGCGTAGTTCCGCTGGTGTACGAACAGAAGCCCGAAAATGCAGCCGGTTCTGTCCAGCGCTTGGGCTAGCCCTTCGGCTGGATGCCGTCGCGCACGGCGCGGAAGCGGGTGAAGGCGTTCGACCACTGGTCGCGCGGGGCGCTGGCGATGATGCGCAGCGAGGTGCTGCCGCCGAAGCGGATCCACTGCACCACCGTCACCGGGGTCTTGTCCTTGCCGCTGACGCCGTCGATCCGGGTCTCATAGCCCTGCTGGCCGTTGATGCGGATCGGCTCCGACATGGTGACGCGCGATTCGCGCATGCCGGGGATCTGGAGCGCCGCTTCCTGGGCAAAGCGGGCGCGGTCGTCGGCCTGCTGCGGCGTCGCACCGATCAAGCCGAGGATCATGTATGGCTTGGGCTCGAAGCCCGAGCTCTCGTCGCCATCGGCGAGGATGATGCTGATGCCGGGCGCCAGCGTGCGGACATTCTTGAACTCGGCGAGATCGGTGATCTTGAATGGCATCAGCGCGATCTGCTCGTCGACCGACACCTCCCTGCGGGTGACGGTGCTCGCAAACATCTGCCGCACCGCCTCGTCGGTGTAGATCTTGGTGGCGTTCTCGGGGATCTGCACGGCGACATAGCCGGAGAAGCCGGCGCCCGGCACGATCATCGAGTAGCGTTTCACCGGAGTATCGCCGGCCTTGCCGCTCTCCGTGGTGAAATAGGCAAGGCCCGCGGGCGTCTCGATCTTGTCCTGCTTGACGCCGGTGCCCGCAGGATTGGCGTTGAAGGCGCTCGCGACCTCGCCATAAGCCGCCGGCGGCAGCTCGGTGACCAGCACCTTGACGCTGCCGTCCTCGTTCTCGAAGCCCGGAAAGGTCTTGGCCTTGTTGAGGCCGATGAGCGGCACCATGCCGAGGCGCAAGCCAGGCGGAAACATAGCATCGGCGGAGGCGGCCGGAAGCGCGGAAGCAACGAGGAGCGCGAGCGCGGCGAGGGGGCGGATGAGCTTCATGGGCACTCTACTTGGTTCACATTGAGGCCGTTCGATGGTGGCCATCGGGCCTCTTTGTCGCGTGAGGCAGCCCCGCTGGCGAGGCGACCCGACGGCCCGCCTTTTAGCGGGTTTGGTCTTGCCGCAACAGGGCCGGGCGGCCTGCGGCGACGGCTCTGGCGAGGGCAGGGACCTGTTAATATTTCCTCACCCGCAAGGCCGGCGGCACCCGGATATGATCTTCCAAAACCCAATGTTTTCACGGCCGAAACTTGCGTTCGGTCCTTGCGGCCCCCTCCCCCCCTCCTATATGAGCCTCAACCATCGCAATATCGCGGATGTTTGATCTTAGGGGGTTTTGGATCGGGTGCCTTCTGGGCCCAACCAACCTGCCGCAATAAAGAAGGGTATCAGGACCATGGGAAAGGTCATTGGGATCGACCTCGGCACCACGAACTCGTGCGTCGCCGTAATGGATGGCAAGAACGCCAAAGTCATCGAGAATTCCGAAGGCATGCGCACGACGCCTTCGATCGTCGCCGTCACGGATGATGGCGAGCGCCTCGTCGGCCAGCCCGCCAAGCGCCAGGCCGTCACCAATCCCGAGCGCACCTTCTTCGCAGTGAAGCGCCTCATTGGCCGCCGCTACGACGACCCGATGGTCGAGAAGGACAAGAAGCTCGTTCCGTACAAGATCGTGAAGGCTTCCAACGGCGACGCCTGGGTCGAGGCCGACGGCCAGACCTATTCGCCCTCGCAGGTCTCGGCGTTCATCTTGCAGAAGATGAAGGAGACCGCGGAAGCCCATCTCGGCCAGAAGGTCGATCAGGCCGTCATCACCGTTCCCGCCTACTTTAACGACGCCCAGCGCCAGGCGACCAAGGACGCCGGCAAGATCGCGGGCCTTGAAGTGCTACGCATCATCAACGAGCCGACCGCGGCCGCGCTCGCCTACGGCCTGGACAAGACCAAGGCCGGCACGATCGCTGTGTACGACCTCGGCGGCGGTACGTTCGATATCTCCATTCTCGAAATCGGCGACGGCGTGTTCGAGGTGAAGTCGACCAACGGCGACACCTTCCTCGGCGGTGAAGATTTCGACATGCGCCTGGTCGGCTATCTCGCCGACGAGTTCCAGAAGGAACAGGGCATCAACCTGCGCAACGATAAGCTCGCGCTGCAGCGCCTGAAGGAAGCCGCTGAAAAGGCCAAGATCGAGCTGTCGTCGACGACGCAGACCGAAATCAACCTGCCCTTCATCACCGCGGACCAGACCGGCCCGAAGCATCTGACGATGAAGCTCACCCGCGCCAAGTTCGAGGCGCTGGTCGACGACCTCATCCAGAAGACGGTCGAGCCCTGCCGCAAGGCGCTGAAGGATGCCGGCGTCACCGCCGGTGAGATCGGCGAAGTGGTTCTGGTCGGCGGCATGTCGCGCATGCCGAAGGTCCAGGAAGTCGTGAAGCAGCTGTTCGGCAAGGAGCCGCACAAGGGCGTGAACCCGGACGAAGTCGTGGCGATCGGTGCTGCGATCCAGGCCGGCGTGCTCCAGGGCGACGTCAAGGACGTGCTGCTGCTCGACGTGACCCCGCTGTCGCTGGGCATCGAGACGCTGGGCGGCGTGTTCACCCGCATCATCGACCGCAACACCACGATCCCGACCAAGAAGAGCCAGGTGTTCTCGACCGCCGAGGACAACCAGAACGCGGTCACCATCCGTGTCTTCCAGGGCGAGCGTGAAATGGCGGCCGACAACAAGATGCTCGGTCAGTTCGACCTGATGGGCATTCCGCCGGCCCCGCGCGGCATGCCGCAGATCGAGGTGACCTTCGACATCGACGCCAACGGCATCGTCAACGTCTCGGCCAAGGACAAAGCGACCGGCAAGGAGCAGCAGATCCGCATCCAGGCCTCCGGCGGTCTGTCGGAATCCGACATCGACAAGATGGTCAAGGACGCCGAGGCCAATGCCGCGGCCGACAAGCAGCGCCGCGAGGCGGTCGATGCCAAGAACCATGCCGACGCACTGGTGCATTCCACCGAGAAGGCGCTGGCCGAGCACGGTTCGAAGGTTGCCGAGACGGAACGCCGCGCCATCGAGGATGCCGTCAGCGATCTCAAGGAAGCGCTGAAGGGCAACGATGCCGAGGCGATCAAGGCCAAGACCAATACGCTGGCCCAGGCTTCGATGAAGCTTGGCGAGGCCATGTACAAGCAGCAGGCCGAGGCCGACGCGGCCAAGGACGCTGCGAAGGACGACGTGGTCGACGCGGAATTCACCGAGGTCGACGACGACAAGAACAACAAGAAGTCCGCCTGAAACCCTTAGAGGGTCATGATGCGGACGGCTTGGACCCCACACGCTCTACCGGCCTCCCCCCTCAGCGGGGAGGCCGTCGTGTCGGGTCGGACGGGGCCTGTCCCCGTTACGATCAATCAATTCCCAGCCGTTATGCTGAACGCCGCCGTGCTGCCCTCTGCCGCAGGGCGGAAGGCTGCCTATATTGTCGCGTGGCGACGCTGTTTCGCTCCGACTTGAATCGCGATTGGATAGACCGAGTCCGACATGTCCACCAAGCGCTGCTACTACGAAACCCTCGAAGTCGAACGCGACGCCGATGATTCCGTACTGAAATCGTCCTTCCGCAAGCTGGCGATGAAATTCCACCCCGACCGCAACCCCGGGGACGACACCAGCGAAGTCCGGTTCAAGGAAATCAACGAGGCCTACGAGGTCCTCAAGGACAAGGACAAGCGCGCGGCCTACGACCGTTACGGCCACGCCGCCTTCGAGCAGGGCGGTGGCGGTGCCGGCTTCGGTGCCGGCTTTGCCTCCTCTTTCTCCGACATTTTCGAGGATCTGTTCGGCATGGCCGGGCAGCGCGGTCGCGGCGGCCGCGAGCGCGGCGCCGACCTGCGCTACAACATGGAAATCACGCTCGAGGAAGCCTTTGGCGGCAAGACGGCGCAGATCGAGATTCCCGTCTCCGTCACCTGCGAGGCCTGCTCGGGCACCGGCGCCAAGGCCGGCACCAAGCCGAAGACCTGCTCGACCTGCGGCGGCGCCGGCCGCGTGCGGCAGTCACAGGGCTTCTTCACGCTCGAGCGCACCTGCCCGGGCTGCCAGGGCCGCGGCCAGATGATCGAGGATGCCTGCCCGTCCTGCGCGGGTCAGGGCCGGGTCACGCGCGAGCGCACGCTGTCGGTCAACATCCCCCAGGGCGTCGAGGACGGCACAAGGATCAGGCTCGCCGGCGAGGGCGAAGCCGGTGTCCGCGGCGGCCCGCCCGGCGATCTCTACATCTTCCTGTCGCTGGCCCAGCACCAGTTCTTCCAGCGCGACGGCGCCGACCTGCATTGCCGCGTACCGATCTCGATGGTGACGGCTGCGCTTGGCGGCGAATTCGAGGTGCCGACCATCGAGAAGGCCAAGACCAAGGTGAAGGTCCCGGCCGGGACCCAGTCCGGCCGCCGATTCCGCATTGCATCAAAAGGTATGCCAGTACTGCGCTCGCGCCAGATGGGCGACATGTATGTCCAGGTCGTGGTCGAGACCCCGCAGAACCTCACCAAGAAGCAGCAGGAATTGCTGGCCGAGTTCGAAAAGCTCTCTTCCGGCAACACTCAGCCGGAATCCGAGGGTTTCTTCGCCAAGGTCAAGGACTTCTTCGGTAACCGGGCGAACTGACTCGGCTTGACCGTTCCGCCCGCGGCCTATACCTCTTTATGACTATTTTCTGACACGCCGCGGCGACGCGGTCCCCGTCCGGTCCTGACATGCCATTGCCATCGTCCGCGCGTGCGTTGAAGAAGCCCCGTCTCGACGACGAGGTCCGTTTTCTCCGATCGTGGATCGAAAAGCCGCTCCATATGGGCGCCGTGATGCCTTCGGGTAAGCTCCTTGCCCGGACCATGGCGCATTATGTCGACGTCGATTCGGACGCACCGGTGGTCGAGCTCGGACCTGGCACCGGCGCCATCACCTCGGCGCTGATCGAGCGCGGTGTCGACCCCAAGCGACTTGTCCTCGTCGAATACAATCCCGGCTTCTGCGCGCTGCTGCGCGACCGCTATCCGCAGGCCAAGGTTGTGCAGGGCGATGCTTACCGCCTGCGTGATACGCTCTGGAACGTGCTGAGCGCGCCGGCTTCCGCGGTCGTCTCTGGCCTGCCGCTGGTGACCAAGCCGATGCTGACGCGGCTGCGGCTCATTCGCGACGCCTTCACGGCGCTGGCGCCCGGCGCTCCCTTCGTGCAATTCACCTATGCGGTGGTGCCGCCGATCCCGAAATCGCTGCCCGGCGTGTCCACAGAGGCCTCGGAACGGATCTGGATGAACCTTCCGCCGGCCCGCGTCTGGGTGTATCGCAAGGACTAATTCCGCCGGCTTCCTCTATTGCGCGGCGGGCTCGTTTCGCCGAACGCATTGGATTGGATGCCCGCACCAAGAATCCTGGTCATTCCCGGCTCGCTGCGCACCGGCTCGCACAATGCGAAGCTGGCGGCGGTCGCTGCATATGAATTCGCCCAGGCCGGCGTCGACGTCACCCGCGTCTCGCTCGCCGATTTTCCGCTGCCGATCTATGATGGCGACCTGCAGGCCAAGTCCGGCGTGCCGAAGCACGCGGTCAATCTCAAGCGCATGATCGGCGCGCATCAGGGCGTCCTGATCGTCACGCCCGAATACAATGCTTCGGTGCCGCCGCTCCTGAAGAACGCGATCGACTGGGTCAGCCGCGTGCAGGATCCGCACGAGGCGCGCGGCGAGGTGTTCCGCAACCGTGTCTTCGCGCTTGCCGGCGCCTCGCAGAGCCGGCTCGGCGCGTCCCGCGCGCTCCAAGCGTTGCGGCTGATCCTGACCTCCTGCCACGCCAATGTGATTGCCGGCCAACTCGCGCTCGCCTTTGCCGACCAGGCCTATGACGATATGGACAGGTTGAAGAGCCAGGCCGATATCGACGCGCTGAAGGAGCTGGTGCGGCAGTTGATCGACGTTTCCCAACGCATGATGTGAGGTGACATGACGCCAACCGAAATCGCCCCCAAGGACCGCCTGATCGTCGCGCTCGATCTGCCGAGCGTTGATGCCGCGGAGGCGATGATTAATCGGCTCGGCGACAGCGTCACCTTCTACAAGATCGGCTATCGGCTCGCCTATGCCGGCGGCTTGCCGCTGGTCGGCAAGCTCGCCGACAAGGGCAAGAAAGTCTTCCTCGATCTCAAGCTGCACGACATCGGCAACACGGTGACGCAGGGCGTCGAGAGCATCACCAGGTTGGGGGCGACCTTTCTCACCGTGCACGCCTATCCGCAGACCATGAAGGGCGCCGTCGAAGGCCGCGGCAATACCAGCCTGAAGATCCTCGCGGTCACGGTGCTGACCTCCTACAACGACGACGACCTGCACGCCGCCGGCTATCGGCTCGGTGTCTCCGAGCTGGTCGAAGCACGCGCCCAGCAGGCGCAGGTCCTCGGCGTCGATGGCCTCGTCTGCTCACCGGAAGAAGTGGGGGCCTTGCGCAAGATCGTCGGGCACCGGATGAATCTCGTCACCCCCGGCATTCGGCCCGCAGGCTCTGCGACCGGCGACCAGAAGCGCATCATGACGCCGGGCCGCGCGATTGCCGCGGGCTCCGACTATCTCGTCGTCGGGCGACCGGTGGTGGAAGCGGCCGATCCAAAGGCTACGGCTGAGGCAATCCAGGTCGAGATCGCGCAAGCGGTCGGCTGACCGACACACCAAGGAGAAGAAGAATGGCAAAAGGCTACTGGATCGGACGCGTCGACGTGTCGAATGACGAGGGCTACAAGCCCTATGCGGTCGCGAACGGCCCGATCTTCAAGAAATGGGGCGGTCGCTTCGTCGTCCGCGCTGGCAAGTTCACCACCGTCGAGGGCCAAAGCCGCACCCGCAACGTGGTGATCGAATTCCCGGACTACGAGACCGCGATCGCCTGCTACAATTCGCCGGAATACCAGGCCAACATCAAGGTGCGCCAGCCGCACTCGATCGCCGACCTCATCATCATCGAGGGCTACGACGGCCCGCAGCCCTGAGAACGCACGCTCACGAGAGTGATTGACGCGAGGGCGATCCCTCTCGCGTACAGAACGCGCATCCGATACTCGGCGGACATCGTCTTGACGGCCTCACGCGATCAAACGGGTGGGACCGTTGGCGTCTGAGGCGAAGGCTTCGGCGTCATTAGTTCCAATCATTTGCCGGATTCTTTTGTCCCCAAATGGGGATTGCCGCATCCATCTCCCTTCATCCAAGGTTGCTTGATCGAAGGCCCCATCGATTGGTGATGGGCATCAAGCAACCCGAAATCTGCGAAGTCCATGACGGGCCGCAAGGCGACCCGCATCGCGCATTTCCATGCAAAGGGAGCGGAGATCATGGCAGTGATCATCGGAACAGCAGGCGACGATGTATTGCCTGGCACGGCTGCGGACGATCAGATCTTTGGCCTTCAAGGTAACGACACCATTACTGGCCTAGATGGCAATGATACCGTAAGCGGCGGCGCGGGCAACGATTCCATCGATGGCGGTGCTGGCAACGACACCCTGAATGGAAATGCCGGCATCGATACGATCACCGGCGGCGATGGCGATGACACGATCAATGGCGGTGCGGGTGACGATACGCTGAACGGAAACGCCGGCATCGACACCATCCATGGCGACCAGGGCAACGACATCATCGATGGTGGAACCGGCGATGATCACCTGTTCGGTGACGCCGGCGACGACAGCATCCACGGCGGCGATGGCAATGATGACGTCCATGGCGGCGCGGGTGCCGACACCCTGTGGGGCGACGCCGGCAACGATACATTGGACGGCGATGCCGGCAATGACGTCTTGAACGGTGGCGACGGTAACGACGTACTCAACGGTGGCTTCGGAGATGACACTCTGAACGGCGACGCTGGCAACGACACGCTGAACGGCGGACTTGGCAATGACCTGCTGAATGGCGGCACCGGTGACGACATTCTGAACGGCGGTCTGGGTGCCGATACTCTGAACGGCGGTGACGGAAACGACACCATGCATGGCAATGCGGGCGACGACATCATGGATGGCGGCGCCGGCAACGATACGATGTTCGGCGATGCCGGCGACGATGAAATGGCCGGCGGCGCAGGTAACGACGTCATGAGCGGCGGCGCCGGTGACGACGAACTCAGCGGCGGAACCGGGAACGATACGCTCAACGGCGACGCCGGTGATGACACGCTCGACGGCGGCGACGGCACCGATACCCTGAATGGCGGCGATGGGGCCGACATCCTGTCGGGAGGCGCCGGCAACGACACTCTGAATGGCGGCGCCGGGGATGACGAGCTGAACGGCGGCAACGGAGCCGACGTTCTGAGCGGCGGACTCGGCGACGACGTGCTGACGGGCGGTGCGGGGACCGATACGCACAATTTCGGCGACAACACGGCTACCAACTTCGGCAACGATGAAGTCACCGACCTCAGCTTTGCCGATGGCGATGCCGTTCATGTCGATGCTCCGCCAGGCTTTGACCCGGCTACGGTCGTCGTGGAGGACGACGGCACCAACACCGTGCTGGATTTCGGCTTCGGCGCGATCCAGCTCGATGGCATCACGGGCGGTGCGACGCCGTTCGAGTCGATCGACGACATCAACAATGCCGCCGGTTATACCGCCGTCGAAATTGCCTAGCACCACCAGCGGGAGCGGGGCGGCCGTTAGGCCGCCCTGCTCTCTGTACATACTCAGTCAGTGATAGTGCCGGCCAGTTATGTATTCGCGTAACCATGGTGCGATCCCAGCGTCTGGCGAGAGATCGCTGGTGGCTTTGATTCCCGGACGATCCGCATTGGTGTGGATCGTGTGTTTCAGCGTGTCCGTAAACCTGCTGCTGCTGGTCGTACCCTTCTACTCCATCGAAGTGTTCGACCGCGTGCTGAGCAGCGGGAGCGTCGAGACCCTTGTTGGCCTCACCGTCATCGCCGTGGGCGCTCTCGGCTTCAGCGCTGTCTTCGACACGTTTCGTAACCGATTGTTGAGCCGGTTCGCCGTCGGATTCGAGCGCTGCCTCGCCCCGATCCTCCTTGAAAGCAGCATTGTCGGCGCCACGCCGGGCGATGGCCGGCCGCACGATCTCGTCAAGCTTCGCGAGTTGAGGACTTTCCTGTCGAGCGGAACGGTCACATCGCTGATAGATGCTCCATTCCTCCCGGTGTTCATTCTCATCCTGTTCTTCCTGCATCCTTGGTATGGCCTCATCGCCTTGACCGGGGTGGGGGCCCTGCTGGCCATGGGAGTTGCAAGCCACCGGATCGCGCGCGGGGAAATCGCGCAAGCCTCGCACGCCGCGTTGAAGACGCAGGCGATGCTCGATGGAATTGTCCGGCACTCCAGCGTGGTGCAGGCGATGGGCTGGACGCGAGGTGCCATCCGCGCATTCATGAGCCTCAATGACGAAGCGCTGTCGCCGGTAGTGCGCGCCAGCGAACGCGTCTACACGATTGCGGCCACGGCGCGCATGGTCAGGACGATGTTGCAGATTACCGCGATCGGCGCTGGTGCCTGGCTCGTGCTTCAGAACGAGGTGCTTTCCGGCAGCCTGATCGCGAGTTCTATCCTGATAGCTCGCACGTTGCAGCCGATGGAAGGGCTGGTCTCGGCCTGGCGCGCGCTGGCATCCGCGCAGGATGCCTGGGCACAAGTTTGCGACGCCGCCGCACCGGTGCTTGTGCGCGCGCGGAAGACATTGCTTCCGCCACCATCCGGCATGCTCGAAGTCGAACGGGTGACATTCCGGATTGGTACGGGGCAGCGGCCCATTCTCGCAGGCATATCATTTCAATGTCGGCCTTCAGAACTCGTCGTCGTGATCGGACCGACCGGCGCCGGAAAATCGACATTGCTGCGCTTGATGGCTGGCCTGGAGCGGCCGAGCAGCGGTACGATCCGGTTGGACGGCGCAGCTCTGCAGAACTGGGATCCCGACCAGCTCGGTCAATTCGTCGGCTACCTTCCACAGGACGTGCAGCTGTTGGGCGGCACGGTGGCAGAAGCCATCGCCGGTTTCGGGGAATGCGCGCGCGATGATGATATCGTCGCCGCCGCGATGCTCGCGCAGGCGCATGACATGATCCTGTCGCTTCCGGCTGGCTATCAAACCGACATCGGGCGCGACGGTAGCAGGTTGTCCGACGGCCAGCGCCAGCGCATCGGTCTTGCGCGTGCATTCTACGGCGATCGCAAATTGCTCCTGCTAGACGAGCCCAATGCCAACCTCGACCCCGACGGTGAAGAAGCATTGTGCTCGGCCATCCAATCCGCCAAAGCGCGCGGCGCAGCATCGGTGATTGTGACGCATCGGCCGCGTCTCCTGACGATCGCGGATACCGTCCTGCTTTTGAGGGACGGCAACCAGATCACGTTCGGACCGCCCGTTCAGGTTCTTCGCGCCCAGCGGCCAGCGTCGGTCCCGAAACCGCAGGTGGTCGCTCGCGATGCCGAACCCCAGAAACTGCCGAGGGGGAGAGCTGCGCCATGACGCAGAACGCCATCGTAATTTCGGCACCTGCGGGCCGTCCCGATCGGACGACGTCGAGCAGAGAGCAACCTCGATCCGAGATGGGACGGATCATCGCATGGGGCTGTGTTCTGCTCGTCCTGCAGTTTTGCGGCTTCGGCCTGTGGGCGACAACGGTTCCGCTTCGCGGCGCCGTCGTGGCGCCCGGCTTCATCAAGGTCCATTCGAAGCGTAAGGCGGTGCAACACCTCGAAGGAGGAATCATCAAGTCGATCTATGTCCGGGAAAACGATCACGTCGAAGCCGGTCAGCTCGTTGCCCGCCTCGACACGGCGCAGATCGAAGCGACCCTTGGTTCCCTCGAAACGAAGTTTTTTGCCGACTTGGCGATGGAGGCGCGCCTCGCGGCGGAGCAGAATGCCGCAGAGTCGATCCGGTTCCCGGACGAACTGCTCGAAAGTGCGACCCGTCTCGCTGCGCGTATCGCCATTCAAACCCAGGAAGTTGAATTTGCCGCGCGGCTGGCCGCGATCGAAAACGAGCGCAAGGTGATCGATCAGCAGATGTTGCAAAACGCGGACGCCATCCGCGGCCTGGAGAGCAACACTGAAGGTCTAGAGCAGCAACTCGTACTGTTGCGAGAAGAGATAGCCGATACAAGCTATCTCCTGGCAAAGGGGCTCGCCCGAAAACCGCGCGTCTTGGCGTTGAAGCGCGCCGAAGCCGAAGCAGCCGGACAGGTCGCTCGCAATGCTGCATCGATCTCGGAAATGCAGGGCAAGATCGCGGAATTGAAGGACAGGCGCCGACAACTCGGGTTCAACCAGAATCAGGACATCGCCAAGCAGCGTCACGAGACGAGCGAGGAAATCGGTGACCTTCGACATCGAATTGCCGCGTTGCGCGCCCAGCTTGTTCGGTCTGAATTGCGTGCCCCTGAAAGTGGAAGGATCGTCGGCCTTAACAGCAGAGACCTCAATGCCGTGCTTGGACCTCGGGAAACCCTTCTGGAAATCGTTCCGACGCAAGATCGGCTGGTCATAGAGGCGACATTGAAGCCTACGGATCGGGAAGAGGTCTATGTCGGACAGATGGCGCGTGTGCGGGTTCACGCGCTGAACATTCGTCGCCGGCCGATGCTCGAGGGAAGGGTCGTCGGCGTCGCAGCAGACGCGCTGACCGATACCAACTCGGGCGTGAGTTCTTAGTCTGGCGGAGGTCGAGCTCGATCCCAACGCGCCGACAGCCTCCTACATCTCAACACTGCTGCCCGGTATGCCCGTCGAGGTGTTTGTCGAGACGGGAGAACGAACCTTTGCGGAATACCTTCTGCAGCCGATGACGCTGCGCATCAATCGTGCATTCAAGGAGAATTGAGACGCTGGTAAGGGGTAGGCCGGCCTACGAGGGAGGCGACCGTGCATGAGTGCAGTAAAGCACTACCTTCCGGACAGGATGGCTTTGGTTTCGATTGCGTCGAGCGCGCCTCGACACAGGGTAATGACGGAGGTGCTGCATCAGCACCATGTTTGGAGCGGCACCCGCACCAGACCGCGATGGAGTATTTTGCGCACGCCATGGCGGAGCTGCTCCATTGCAGGAGCTGCTACGTCGCAATGATATCTTCCTCCGGGCTGGAAGAAGTCAAAATCGGTGACGCCACGGCCGATCCGTCATCCACGACGGTGGTTGCGCGAATTGCGCGCAAGGGCACGGCTGAGGACGTTACCTCTCTGCAGCCGATCAATCCCCGGACCGCGTTCGTGCGGAAGCTGATTGGCTCTCAACCTTCGACAGAGAGTCATTCAGTCATCGGCAGGTTTGCTTCCCGCGAACGGGCGACTGTCATATTCGTGGCGGGTTGGCGACCTACTGCGCTCGCAGCAGCCGAGATTCCGGGCTTGGCGCATGCCGTGCGCCCAATGTGGGAGGCAGCTCATTCGCTTGCCCGGCAATCGCCGGTCGAACGTGTCGATGCTCAGATCTGGCTCGAAGAGCTGACCTTTCCCGCCATCATTACAGACGAGAGCCTGCGTGTTCACGCGGTCAATCGAGGCGGACGGGTGCTGCTTGCCAAGCGCGAGTTGCTGAGGCTGGACGGCGGCAGGCTCGCTGCCTCACGCGGTTCCATAACCGAGGGCTTGCGGGAGGCGATCCGCGACGTGCTGCTTCAGAGCAGGGGCCACGGATGGCTCAATACCACGGTCCCGCTTTCGATGGATCGTCAGCAATTCGCCTTCGCCAAGATCGGCGTCGTTCCAGCGCAGGACGAGTTGGGAAGGGCCTTGATCGTCGTGCCGCAATTCGACGAAGTGCACGGCGCGCACTGCATCGCATCCGCATTCGGGTTGAACTGGGCCGAGGAAAGGATTGTTGCCCGGATCCTTCAATTCCAGTGCCCGCGCGATATCGGGGCCGAGCTTCGCCTTACCGAGGCAACGGTTCGAACGTACACCAAGAGGATCATGCTCAAACTAGGGATCAATCGACAGTCGGAGTTCTTTCTTCTGTACCATCTCACCCAATCGCCTTTTGGCGCAGGCAGGCGCGAGAAATCATTGAGCCGTGTGGCCTCCGAGCGTCCATCGGAGGAAGATGGTCCAATGAGATTGTGGACGGCTGGCAAACGTTCGCTCGATTGAGTTAAGGCGCTCCCGTGATGCTGGGTCGCATGTGCCGTGCAGCTTTTCTCTACCGGGCGTTCGCCGTCGTGACGGTTGCCGGGGCCGGCTTCCATGCCGACGCCCAGAACGTTCAATTGGCAATTCCAATCGCCTGCGAGCCTGGCCGGAGCTGCTACATCCAGAACTACACCGATCTCGATCCATCTCGATCCGCGCGAGATTACAAGTGCGGGACGCTGACCTACGACGACCACAACGGCACCGACTTTCGCTTGCCCTCACTGGCGGTGCAAAAGGCCGGCGTCGAGGTGCGCGCGGCGGCAAACGGCCGCATTCTTCGTACACGCAACGACGCGCCGGACGGTGCGTTTGCAAAATCGGGGCGCGAAGCGGTGCGTGACGCCGAATGTGGCAATGGCGTCGTCATCGAACATCCGGCGCAATGGGAAACCCAATATTGCCACCTGGCCGCCGGCAGCGTGTTGGTCAAGCCGGGAGACAGGGTCGAAATCGGGCAGCCGATCGGTCGTGTCGGTCTGTCCGGCCTGACGGAGTATCCTCACCTGCATTTCACCGTGAGGCACGGCGGCGCAGTCGTCGATCCCTTTGCCTATGGCGTTCGCCCCGACTCCTGTGAAGGCGGTGAATCCCTGTGGCTTCCGGCCGTACGCGCAAAGCTCGAGTATCAGGAGCGAGCCATCCTCAATGGCGGCTTCACGACCGGTCCGGTCACGATGGAACTGATCGAGGACGGAAGCGCCGAGAGGGAGAGACCATCAGCCAGCTCACTGGCAATCGTCGCGTTCGTGCGGGCGATCGGGCTGAAGGCGGGCGACGCGCAATGGCTGGTCGTCAAGGACCCGCTCGAACATGTCATTGCAGAAAATCGAGCCGCACCACTTCAAGGCAACAAGGCGCAGATCATGCTGTTTGCCGGGAAAAAGCGCCCCCCTGGCGGCTGGGACCATGGCACCTACAAGGCCACCTATGTTGTCGGGCGCGACGGCCAGGTCGTGCTCAAGAAGGAGCTGGAGCTCGTGCTCTAGTTCCGGATTCCGGCCGGCGAATCCGGCTGCGCCGGGGCGGTTAGAGACTTGGATCGGTTGCCGGAACGGCTCGCTCCCGCTATAGGGCGTGGAGAGGTGAGCCATGTCCGATATGCGCTTGATTGTTGCAGGGGCCGGCGGCCGGATGGGCCGTGCGTTGACGCGAGCGATTGCCGAGAGCGAAGGCGCGGTGCTGGCGGGTGCGCTGGAAGCGCCGGGCTCGGAGCTGCTCGGCAAGGACGCCGGCGTGCTCGCAGGCCTGCCGGCTAACGGCATACAACTCTCCGCCGATCTCTGGGCGATGTCGAAGGATGCCGACGGCATCCTGGATTTCACCGTGCCGGCGGCGACCATCGCCAATGTCGCCATCGCCGCCCAGCGCGGCCTCGTGCATGTCATCGGCACGACGGGCCTTTCGGCCTCCGACAACGCCGTGATCAAGAGCGTCACCAACCGCGCCGTCGTCGTGCAGTCCGGCAATATGAGCCTCGGCGTCAACCTGCTCGCCGCCGTGGTCAAGCGCGTCGCCAAGGCGCTCGACCAGAACTTCGACATCGAGATCGTCGAGACGCATCACCGCATGAAGGTCGATGCGCCCTCGGGCACGGCCTTGATGTTGGGTCAGGCCGCTGCGGCGGGCCGCGGCGTCTCGCTCGATGAGCATTCGGAACGCGGCCGTGACGGCATCACCGGCGCACGGCGGTCCGGCAATATCGGCTTCGCGTCCTTGCGCGGCGGCACTGCGGCCGGAGATCACAGCGTGAGCTTTCTTGGGCCGTTCGAGCGCCTGACGCTGTCGCATCATGCCGAGGACCGCATGCTGTTCGCCCATGGTGCTCTGAAGGCAGCGCTGTGGGCGCATGGCAAGAGCCCCGGGCACTACTCCATGGCCGACGTGCTCGGTCTTGCCGACATCTGAACGGAAATAAGTAACGGAAAGCAGTCAATGAGCGAACGTCTCCTCGTGCTCGTGCGCCACGGCCAGAGCGAATGGAATCTGAAGAACCTGTTCACCGGCTGGAAGGATCCTGATCTCACCGAGCTCGGCGTGAGGGAAGCCAGGGAAGCCGGCCGCAAGCTGAAGGCGCAAGGGCTCGTCTTCGACGTCGCCTTCACCTCCGTCCTGACGCGCGCACAACATACGCTCGATCTCATCCTGGGCGAGATCGGCCAGGAGGGCCTGCCGACAGCCAGGGATCTCGCGCTGAACGAGCGCGACTATGGCGATCTGTCGGGCCTTAACAAGGACGACGCGCGCAAGAAGTGGGGCGAGGAGCAGGTCCACGTCTGGCGCCGCTCCTACGATGTGCCGCCGCCCGGCGGCGAGAGCCTGAAGGACACGCTGGCGCGCGCGCTGCCCTATTACGTGCAGGAGATCCTGCCCGGCGTGCTCAACGGCAAGCGCACGCTGGTCGCCGCCCACGGCAACTCGCTGCGCGCGCTGATCATGGTGCTGGAGAAGCTGTCGCCCGAAGGCATTCTAAAGCGCGAGCTCGCCACCGGCGTGCCGATCATCTACCGGCTCAACGCGGATTCGACGGTGGCCTCGAAGCTGGATCTGGCGGGGTAGGCCCTGCCG
Organism: Bradyrhizobium neotropicale; assembly: GCF_001641695.1. GTDB lineage: Bacteria > Pseudomonadota > Alphaproteobacteria > Rhizobiales > Xanthobacteraceae > Bradyrhizobium > Bradyrhizobium neotropicale. Next base: position 174,538 of record NZ_LSEF01000100.1, on the reverse strand, counting down.
CTGAGCCGTAGGGTGGGCAAAGCGCAGCGTGCCCACCATGCGCCAGCGATTGCGGAAGAGTGGTGGGCACGGCGCTATGCGCCTTTGCCCACCCTACAAGGTCGGGGCCTACTGCACCCCCAACCGCCCGGCTTCCCAGCCCAGCATCGCCTGCTTGCGGGTGATACCCCAGTGATAGCCGGTGAGCGTGCCGCTTTTGCCGAGCGCGCGGTGGCAGGGCACGACGAAGGAGACCGGGTTCTTGCCGACGGCGGCGCCGACGGCGCGCGAGGCCTTCGGATTGTTGATGTTGCAGGCGATGTCGGAATAGGACACCGCGCGTCCCATCGGGATCTTGAGCAGCGTCTCCCACACCCGCACCTCGAAATCGGTGCCGATCAGCACGACGCGAAGCGGCTGGTCGGGCCGCCAGAGCCTTGGCTCGAAGATGCGCTGCGCGAGTGGCGCCGTGCCCTCGTGGTCCTCGACATAGGTGGCGTTCGGCCAACGCCGCGTCATGTCGGCAAGCGCGACCATCTCTTCACCGGGATCGGCGAAGGCGAGGCCCGACAATCCGCGTTCGGTCGCGATCACGATCGCGGTGCCGAAGGGCGAGGGATGGAAGCCGTAGCGCAGCGTCAATCCCGCGCCGCCATTCTTCCATTCGCCCGGCGACATCGCTTCATGGGTGACGAAGAGATCGTGCAGCCGGCCGGGCCCCGACAGGCCGGAGTCGAGCGCGGCGTCGAGGATGCTCGCGGAATCCCGCAAGAGGCCCTTGGCATGGTCGAGGGTGAGCGCCTGCATGAAGGCCTTTGGCGTGATCGAGGCCCAGCGGCGGAACAGATGGTGCAATTCATCCGGCGTGACGCCGGCGGCATCCGCCATCGCCTCGATGGTCGGTTGCGCGCGCCAGTTCTCCGAGATGAAGGCGATCGCCCGGCGCACGGAATCGTAGTCGCGCAATGCCGCGTTCTGGGAGCCCGGCCTGGCCAGGCGCTGGTCATGTATGGCGAGTGTCATCATGACGGGAAATGTAGGAGAGGGGGCGGTTCGAAACCACCCGATTTCCGACTCGCAAATCAGGTGACCGGGTTGTAGGTCGGGCCGCGCCTGGCGGCGTTCAGTGCCTGGATTAAGGCCTTGGCAAAGCTGGCTTTTTCCTCAGGACCCAGGAACCCGCCGATCGACAGGCAGCGGCCCCGCGAGATCAGGTAGAGGTGTTCGAGGCCGTACTCCTCGTCGACGTCCTGGTCGAGGCGGACCCAGAGCGGGTTGAACACCCATTCGGCGACCTGGCCGCGATGGCTCACCCGCCGCACGCGCAACTCCGACGGCGTGATGACGATCTCCTCGCTCGCCCGCGCGGTGCGGAAATTGACCCTGAAGGCCCACCAGATCACCAGCACGTCGAGGCCGAAGAAGCCGAACACCGGCCATGCCCCCATCATCAGGAAGACGATTCCGGTGGCAAAGCTGACAACGCTCAAAAACAGCATCACGGCAAGAAAGCCGGTGCGGTTCAGCGAGCGGTGCGGCGTGAGCAGCGCGGAGAAGATCGGCACCTCGCTCTCGCGCTCAATTTCGTTGCCTGTGCTCATTGTCCCTCAGTATATCCCGATCATGGCGAAAATCACCCGCAAGGCAGCCGCGCGCAAACCGGCCGTGCCGAAGAAAAAGGCAAAAGAGGCCACGGCCAAGCCCACGGTCAAGCCGAAGCGGCCTGCGAAGACCTCGCTCAAAGCGATTAAGCGCTGGACGCCCGCGGAGATCCACGAGGTCTTCAGCCGTTTCCGCAAGGCCAATCCGGAGCCGAAGGGGGAGCTCGAGCATCTCAATCCCTTTACGCTGCTTGTCGCCGTCGTGCTGTCGGCGCAGGCGACCGACGCCGGGGTCAACAAGGCAACGCGGGAATTGTTCAAGGTCGCCGATACCCCGCAGAAGATGCTTGACCTCGGCGAGGAGCGCCTGCGCGACTACATCAGGACCATCGGTCTCTACCGCACCAAGGCCAGGAACGTGATCGCGCTGTCGGCGAAGCTGCTGTCGGAGTTCGGCGGCGAGGTGCCGCGCACGCGCGCCGAGATCGAGTCGTTGCCCGGCGCGGGGCGCAAGACCGCCAATGTCGTGCTCAACATGGCCTTTGGCGAGCACACCATGGCGGTCGACACCCATGTCTTCCGCGTCGGCAACCGCACCGGCCTCGCGCCCGGCAAGACGCCGCTCGAGGTCGAGCTCGGTCTCGAAAAGGTGATCCCTGCCGAGTTCATGCTGCATGCACATCATTGGCTGATCCTGCACGGCCGCTATACTTGCCTCGCGCGCAAGCCGCGCTGCGAGGTGTGCCTGATCAACGATCTCTGTCGCTGGCCGGAGAAGACGGTCTGAGTCAGCAGGCTGTCGTTCCGGGTTCGCCTCTTCGAGGTGACCCGGAATGACGATGGTAGCATTGGCGTTCGTCCGAGGTGCTTTGGGGTGATGTCGTGAGTCAACAAGAACAAGTCGCGCCGTCAGCACCTGCCGCAGCGCCACCCAAGCCAACGTCGTCACCAGCGAGCTCACTCTGGAGCCGCCTCGCGATTCCACTGTTTGCCGTGATCGTCGCGCTCGGCTTCGTCGCGCTGGCGACGCAGCGCTTCGACGAGTGGGTCGGCGACGCAGTGATCCAGACCACCAACGACGCCTATGTGCGTGCGGAGCTGACGCGGCTCTCCCGCCGCGTCGCCGGTGAAGTGCTGACCGTCGCGGTGACCGACTTCCAGCGGGTCAAGGCCGGCGACCTCCTGATCCAGATCGATCCCGCCGACTACGAAGCGCAGGTCGCGCAGGCGGAAGCGGCGGTCGCCGCGGCGCAGGCCGCGCTCGACAATTTAAGCAACCAGATCGAGCTGCAATATGCCACGATCGCGCAGGCCCAGGCCGCGCGGCTATCGACAGAGGCTCTGGAGGTCGAGGCGCGACAGGAGCAGGAGCGCCAGCAATCGCTGTCGCAGACTGAGGCCGGCACGCGGCAGCGGCTCGAGCAGGCGGTCGCCGCTTACGCCAAGGCGCAGGCCGACGTGCGCGCGAGTCGCGCCGTGATCGCGCAGCAGCAGCATCAACTCGAAGTCCTGCAAGGCACCAAGAAGCAGCGCGCCGCCGATCTCGAAGCCGCCAAGGCGACGCTCGCCAGCGTCAAGCTCAAGCTCGGCTACACCAGGATCACGGCACCGTTCGATGGCGTCGTCGGCGAGCGCCAGGTGCAGCCCGGCGACTACGTCAACATCGGCACCAATCTCATCAATGTCGTGCCGCTGCCGAAAGTCTATGTGATCGCGAACTACAAGGAGACGCAGCTCACTCATGTGCAGCCGGGCCAGCCGGTCGAGATCACCGTCGATGGCTTCCCGCGCGAAAAGCTGCGCGGCCGGGTCGAGCGCATCGCGCCGGCGACCGGCGCGCAGGTGGCGCTGCTGCCGCCGGACAATGCGACCGGCAATTTCACCAAGGTGGTGCAGCGCATCCCCGTGCGCATCCAGTTCGACGACAACCAGCCGCTGCTGGCACGCCTCGTGCCGGGCATGTCCGTCGTGACCCGCATCAACACCAACGGTGCAGACGCGAATGGCGGCAAATGACGATGCCGGTCGCGGGCCGGTCTCGCGCGGCGGCATCGCGCAGCAGCCGCTGTTCGCCGTGGCCGCCGTATTGCTCGGCTCCTTCCTCGCCAATTTCGACAGCCGCCTGACCACTGTCGGCCTGCCGGATCTGCGCGGCGCGTTCTCGCTCAGCTTCGACGAGGGCGCCTGGCTCTCCACCGCCGGCATCGGCTCGCAGATCTTCATCGCGCCCGCGGTGGCCTGGCTTGCCACGGCATTTGGCCTGCGGCGCGTGCTCGGCATCCCGAGCCTCGTCTATGCCGTGGTCTCGCTGATCATTCCCTTCGTGCACGACTATCCGATGCTGATGGTGCTCAGCGTCGTGCATGGCCTGCTGTTGGGGACCTTCGTGCCGGCGACGCTGATGATCGTGTTCCGCAACCTGCCGATCCGCTGGTGGCTGCCGGCGATCGCGCTCTACTCGATCCGCGTCGGCTTCGCGTTCGACACGTCGAGCTCGCTGGTCGGCTTCTATGTCGACCATCTCGGCTGGCAATGGCTGTACTGGCAGGGCGTCGTGATCGCGCCGCTGATGGGCTTGATGGTCTATCTCGGCACGCCGAGCGAGCCGGTCAACCGCGACCTGCTGCGCGAAGCCGATTGGGGCGGCATGTTGCTGCTCGGCGCCTCGGTCGGGATGATCTATGCCGGGCTCGACCAGGGCAATCGCCTCGACTGGCTGGAATCCGGCACGGTGATGGCGCTGCTCGCTGGCGGCGGCGTGCTGTTCGTGGGCTTCCTCATCAACGAGGCGCTGGTGCGCCGGCCCTGGGCGCATGTGAACGTGCTGTTCTCGCGCAATATCGGGCTGTCGCTGGTCGTGATCCTGCTCTACACGCTGACCAGCCTTTCCAACTCATCGCTGGTGCCGAACTTCCTCGCCACCGTCGGCCTGCTCAGGCCGGAGCAGAGCGGCCTTCTGCTGCTCACGTACGGCGCGCTGCCGATGTTCGTGCTGGTGCCGATCTCGATCTGGCTGCTCCGGCATTTCGACACCCGTACGGTCGTGGTGCTGGGATTTGCCTGCTTTGCCGCCGCCAACCTTTGGGGCACCCAGCTCACGCATGACTGGGCGCGCGAGGACTTCATCGGCATCGTGCTGCTGCTGGCGATCGGCCAGTCGCTGACGCTGCTGCCGTTGATCGTCACGGCGCTGTCCAACTCCGACCCGAGCCGCGCCACTGCCTTTGCCGCCTACATCCAGATCATGCGACTCGGCGGCGCCGAGATCGGCGTGGCGCTGATGGGAACGTGGCTGCGCGTCCGCGAGCAGGTCCATTCCCTCTATCTCGGCCAGAACCTCACCGTCGGCGACGCCGACGTGGTGCGGATGCTGAAGCAGCTCGCCGATCATTTCGCCGCCCATGGTGCGGGCTCGGCGCCGGCGCGCGCGGTAGGAACGCTCGCGAGCTTCGTCCAGCGCGAAGCCAATGTGCTCGCCTACATCGACGGCTTCTGGCTGTGCTTCTGGCTTGCGATCGCAGCGCTCGGCCTCATCGCGCTGATCACCCGCGCGCCGCCGGGCCCGTTCACGCCGGCGCCGTTCGGCTTCGCCAAGACTGTGCTGCGCAAATGCGGGGTGCCAGTGACCTGATGGTCACCGCATCGACCGCGCCGGCTCGATCAGCTCGGGCCGCGACCCGGACAGGCGCTTGTGCATGTGAACCATGAAGGCCATGCCGAAGATCGGCGTCGCCAGATTGACGATCGGGATCGACACGAAAGCCGCGATGATCAGGCCGGCGGTGAAGATGGTCGCCGCATTGTCCCGCCGCATCGCCTTGGCTTCCTCCGGGGAGCGAAAGCGCATCGCGGCGAGCTCGAAATATTCGCGGCCGAGCAGCCAGGCGGCGGCGAGGAAAAAGATCAGAAAGCCGGCGCCGGCCAGGAACACCAGCGGCAGCGCGGCCAGATAGACCAGGATCGTCAACAGCGCGGTCTTGAGGCCCTCGTAGATCGCCTGGTTGAACGGCAGCGCAGCGCCCGGCCGCTCGGCGGGGTAGTGTTCGCGCTCGACAATGTCGGCGACGTCGTCGACGAACAGGCTCGCCACCAGCGAGGTGATCGCGGGCATCAGGAAGATGCCGCCGAACACGACGCCGAGGCCCGCCGCGATCGAGACGATCCAGGCCATAACCTCGAGCGATGAATGCCAGCTCGGCCCGAGCAAGCCTTCCAGCCACACCTCGCCATAGGTCGCAAACCAGCTCAGCAGCCGCTGCAGGCCGATCGCCAGCACGGTGATCAGCACCAGGGCAACACCGATCGAGCGCCACAGGATCGAGCGCATCGGCGGCGAGATCATTTGCGACAGCGCCTTGACGGCGGCATCCAGCATGGGGGGTCCTCTCACGAAATCACCCGCGAGAGGTAGACACGCGGAACCGCTTCGGCAAGGGACGTTGACCCGCTATTGCCTGCGGCCTAAAGCGCGATCGGGCCGGAACGGGATGAGCCAGATGGCTGCTATGCCGCGTCGAGCGGCTTGCCGCGCACGTTCGGTCCGAACAGCGCCATTGCGATCACCACGATCAGCATCGCGGCGGTGATCAGGCCGAACACGCCGGTGACGCCGCCTTCCTTCAGCATGTAGGCGACGATGAAGCCGGAGAACGTCGCGCTCAGCCGGCTCATCGAATAGACGAGGCCGGAGGCACGCGCCCGGATCTGCGTCGGAAACACCTCGGTCTGATAGGCGTGGTAGGCGTAGGACATCGTCGTGTTGCAGGCCGTCAGCAATACGCCGCAGATGATCAGCAGCGCCGGCGCGCTGAGCTGCGCGAACGCCATGCCGAAGACGATGATGGCGATGCAGGCGCCGGAAATGATCCAGCGCCGCTCGAATTTGTCGGCAAAGCTCGCGGCCAAGAGCGGCGCGATCGGGTAGGCAAAGGCGACGACGAAGGCATATTGCAGGCTCTTGGTGACGGTGATGCCCTTCTCGACCAGCAGGGTCGGCACCCAATTGGCGAAGCCGTAGAAGCCGAAGGCCTGGCACAGGTTGAACACCATGAAGAGCACGACGAGCGAGAGGTAAGGCGGCCGGAACAGATCGGCGAAGCCGACGGTCGCAACCGGCCGCGTCACAGAACGCGCCGACGTAACGCCGGAGCTCGGTGCGGCGGTGCTTCCGGCGGCGGCCTCCAGCGTCGCCAGGATGCGGAAGGCCTCCTCGGTCCGGCCATGCCGCGCCAGCCAGAGCGGGCTCTCCGGCAGGAACAGGCGCAGCACCCAGATGACCATGCTGGCCGCGGCCCCGATCAGCACCACCCAGCGCCAGCCATCGAGGCCCAACGGCGCGAGCGGCACCAGCCACCAGGCGAGGAAGGCGACGATGGGCACCGCGATGAACATGATCGCCTGGTTCACCGCGAAGGCGCGCCCGCGCATCCAGCTCGGCACGAGCTCGGTGATGTAGGCGTCGATGGTGATGACCTCGACGCCGATGCCGACGCCGGCGAGGAAACGCCAGAGCAAGAGGCCTTCCGAGGAGGTCTGGCAGGCCATGATCACCGAGGCCGCGGTGTAGCCGAGCAGTGCGTAGGTGAAGATCGCACGCCGTCCGAAACGGTCGGCGAGAAAGCCGAGGAAGAAGGTGCCGACAAACAGGCCGGCAAAGGTCGATGCGACGAAGGCGCCGATGCCGGAGAAGCCGAAGAACGCCTGTGTCGTCGTGGTCAAGAGCCCGCTGCGGCTCAGGCCCGGGGCGATATAGCCGGTCAGGAACAGATCGTAGATCTCGAAGCAGCCGCCGAGCGAGAGCAGGATGATGAGCTTCCAGACGTGCGCGGAGGCCGGCATGGCCTCCAGGCGCCGCGAGACTTCGTCCGGCGCCGCGGCCGTCGTATCGAGCTCAAAGCCGGTGTCGATGCCCACCACGCTCATGATGTCCTCCCGTGCGCGCGGAGATGGCCTCCGCTGGTCCCGGCGGCTTTCTTGCCGAAGCTGTGCCGGATCGCATCATGTTGGCGGGTCGAAGCCAGAAATCCAGACGAACATATCGATGGTAGCGATCGATATTCTCGAACTCGGCTCCTCCTCGCCTCTCCCCGCCTGCGGGGAGAGGCCGGAATTTGCGACAGCAAATTCCGGGTGAGGGGGAGTCTCCGCGAGTCCATCTCTCACCGTGTGCGCGGAGAGAGGCCCCTCACCCCAACCCTCTCCCCGTAAGAACGGGGAGAGGGAGCGCACCGCTACCGCGGCGAAAGTCGGCTTTCAACCCAACAGCTTCGCCTGCCAGCGTCCGCCATGCACCTCGTCTGCGATCAGCTTGAGGATCAGCCGACGCATCTCTTCCATGACGTAGGTCATCGGGCGGTTGCGCAGGCGGCAGAGATAGAGCGTTCGGGTTAGCTTCGGCTCGATCACCTCGCGTGCGACCAGGCGGCCCGCCGCGAGCTGCTCCTGCGCGAACAACTTCGTCGCGATGCTGCATCCGAGGCCCGCAACCAGCGCGCCGGTCATGCCGCTGATCGAGTTGGCGTGCAGGATGGCAACGGCTTCCAGCCGCTTGAGCAGCACCGGGTCATCCAGCAACGCGCGGGCGGAGAGACCGTGGCGCAGCAGGATCAGCGGCAGCCGGCTCAGTTGCTCGAACCGGATCGGTGCCTTGGTCTTGCCGACAAGCTTCGCGGTACCGACCAGGAACATCTGCTCCTCCAGCACCGGCTCGGCGATCAGGTCCTTTTCCGACGGCGGATTGTAGACCAGCGCGAGATCGACGTCGGAGGCCATCAGATGCATCAGCGTCGCGCCGGACAGGCTCTCGGTGAGCGACAGCTTCAGCTTCGGATACTCGGTGAGCACGGTGCGCATCAAGGGTACGCCGATTGCCTTGACGCCGGAATTGGCCATGCCGATCGAGATATCGCCCGCAATGACGCGCGCGCCCTGGCGCACCTCGGTCTCGGCTTCCGCCATCGCGCGCAGGATGATGCGCGCGTGCTCGTAGAGCCGCTCGCCGGCAGCCGTCGGTTCCATGCCGCGCGACTTGCGCTCGAACAGGGGCGCGGCAAACTCGGCTTCGAGATTTGAGATATGATGGCTCAGCGCAGACTGCGCGACATTGACCTGGTCGGCGGCGCGCGACAGGTTCCGCTGCTCGTAGACGGCGATGAAATAGCGGAGCTGGCGCGAATCCATGATGGGCAGCGTTCGAAAACCGTGAAGACACCATTCGACAGATTATATTTTTAAGAAGGCTTGTGAAGGCCTAGGCTCTCGAGCCGGCGAACAGGAGAGGCGCATGGAGAGGGAAGAACCGGCGGCCGGGCTGCCGCTGGCAGGCGTGCGCGTCGTCGAGATGACCCACATGGTGATGGGCCCGACCTGCGGCATGATCCTCGCGCAGTTGGGCGCCGAGGTGATCAAGGTCGAGCCGCCCTCAGGCGACAAGACCCGCAGCTTGGGGGGCATGGGCACGGCCTTCTTTCCGCTCTTCAACCGCGGCAAGCGCAGCGTCGTGCTGGATTTCGAGAAGGCGGAGGATCGCGAGACCATGCACCGCCTGCTCGCGACCGCCGACGTGTTCCTGGAAAACTTCCGCGACGGCCAGCTCGAAAAGCAGGGGCTCGGCGCCGACGAACTGCGCCGCCGCCATCCGCATCTGATCGTCGCGGGCCACAAGGGCTTTCTGTCCGGCCCCTATGAGCATCGCCCGGCGCTCGACGAGGTCGTGCAGATGATGTCGGGTCTCGCCGCCATGACCGGCACGCGCGAAAAACCGCAGCGTGTCGGCTCGTCCGCCAACGACATCATGGGCGGCATGTTCGGCGTGATCGCGATTCTCGCGGCGCTCTATCAGAAGCGCGCGGGCAAGCGCGACGGGGCCGACATCCGCATCGGACTGTTCGAGAACTGCCTGTTCCTGGTCGCCCAGCACATGGTCGAATATGAAATGACCGGCAACAAGCCGCGCTCGATGCCGGAGCGCGAGCACGCCTGGCCGATCTACGACATCTTCGATGCCGGCGGCGGCGAGCGCATTTTCATTGGCGTCGTCACCGAAGGCCATTGGCAGAGCTTTTGCCGGGAGTTCGGCCTCGCCGAGTTCCTGGACGACGCGAGCTTGCGGACCACGACCGACCGCATTCTGGCGCGGTCGCGCATCATTCCGCGCGTGGCCGAGGTGATCAGGCAGTGGAACGTGGCGGAGCTCTCGCAGAAGCTCGACGCGCTCAACATCTGCTTCTCGCCGATCAACCGGCCCGAGGATCTCTTTGCCGATCCCCACGTGCTGCGGCCGGGCGGGCTCGTCAACAACGTCACTGCCGACGGCAAGCCGTTCCGTGTGCCGGCGCTGCCGATCGAATGGAACGGCAGCAATATCGGCGAAGGCCTGAAGGTCGCGCCGCTCGGCGCCGACACCGCGGCCGTCCGTGCCGGGATCGACAATGAAGACCCCACGTCCAAAGCCGCAGGGAGGCGTGCATGAGCCGGATTCAGGAGATCTACCCGTCGGATCGCGTCAGCCTGCGCGAGGTGGGCCTGCGCGACGGGCTCCAGCTCGTGAAGAAATTTCCGTCGACCGATGCCAAGAAGCGCTGGGTGCGCGACGAATACGCCGCCGGCGTCCGGCATTTCGAGGTCGGCTCGTTCCTGCCGGCAAAAACCTTTCCGCAGTTCGTCGATGTGCGCGACGTGATCGCGACCGTCGCAAAATTGCCCGGCGCGCATGGCATCGCACTTGCGCTCAATGAGCGCGGCGTGAACGAGGCGCTCGAGTCCGGTGTCGGCGAGATCGCCTCGGTGGTCTCGGCCACCGAGGAGCACAGCCAGGCCAATGCTCACCGCTCGCGCGAATCCGCAATCGCCAACGTCAAGCGGCTCTGCGAGATGCGCGACGCCAGCAGCCACAAGCCGCTGGTGAATGCCGCGATCTCGATGGCGCTGGGATGCTCGATCACCGGTCCGGTCGATCCCGCGGAAGTGTTGCGGCTGGTCGACAAATGCCTCGAAGCAGGGGTCGATTTCGTCGCGATCGCCGACACCGTCGGCTATGCCGGACCGAAGCACGTGGCCGAATTGACGCGCGCTGCGGTGAAGCTCGCCGGTTCAAAGCCGATCTGCATCCATCTCCACGACACCCGCGGCATGGGCATCGCGAACGCCGCGGCCGCGCTGGACGAAGGCGTGCGCATCCTCGACGGCTCGCTCGGAGGTCTCGGCGGCTGTCCCTTCGCGCCCGGTGCGACCGGCAACGTCGTGTTCGAGGATCTCACGTTCCTGTGCGAGAGCAAGGGGTTTGCGACGGGGATCGACCTGGAGAAGCTGGTCGCGGTGCGCAAGATCCTGCGCGAGGAAATGCCGAACGAGCCACTGTACGGCGGTGTCGCGCGGGCGGGCCTGCCGAGCGGGAGCTCAGCGAAGGCGGCGTGATCTTCGCCTCTCCCCGCTTGCGGGGAGAGGCCGGAATCGCGCGGAACACGCGAATTCCGGGTGAGGGGGACTCTCCTCGAGTCCAACTGTCACCGTCCCCGTGG